>NZ_AZWO01000053.1 GCF_000514775.1 Salinispora pacifica CNR114
GTGTTGCCGCGCACGCTGCATGTTGCGGAGCCGTCTCCGCAGATTGATTGGTCGGCCGGGGAGGTACGGCTGTTGACCGAGGCGCAGGGGTGGCCGGCGCTGGACCGGCCCCGCCGTGCCGGTGTCTCATCATTCGGCATCAGCGGCACCAACGCCCACGTCATCCTCGAACAGGCACCACCCACCGACCCATCCCCCACCGACGCAACAGCGACCGACATGCCTCCCGTCGACGCGCCCACGGCCGACGTCGCCCCGGTCGTCACGCCGCCCGTGCTGCCCTGGCTGCTGTCCGCCCGCTCGGCGGAGGCGTTGCGTGCCCAGGCCGACCTGGTCGCCGGCACCGGCGGCGCCCTCGACGTGGCCTACTCGCTGGCCACCACCCGCACAGCCTGGGAACACCGGGCCGTCGTGGTCGCCGCGGCCGGGGACGACGCGATCCGCGCCCTGCGCGCCGTCGCCGAGGGAGCCGACTCCGCCGAACTGGTGCAGGGCTCCCCGTCCGCCGGCAAGCTGGCCATGCTCTTCACCGGACAGGGCGCCCAGCGCCTCGGCATGGGCCGTGAGCTGGCCGCGGCGTACCCGGCCTTCGCGGAGACTTTCGCTGAGGTCTGTGGACACCTGGACGCGCAGCTCGACCGGCCGCTGCGGGAGGTGCTCTACACCGAACCGGACGTCGCCGACGCCGCGCTGCTCGACCAGACCGGCTACAGCCAGAGCGCGCTCTTCGCCATCGAGGTGGCGCTGTTCCGTCTGCTCGGCTCGTGGGGCATCCGGCCCGATCTGGTCGCCGGGCACTCCATCGGTGAGATCACCGCCGCTCACGTCGCCGGGGTGCTGTCGTTGCCCGACGCTGCCACCCTGGTCACCGCCCGGGGCCGGCTTATGCAGGGCATGCGCGAGGACGGCGCGATGGTGGCGGTCGAGGCGTCCGAGGCAGAGGTACGCCGGGAACTGGTCGGCCGGGAGGCGGAGTTGGGCATCGCGGCGGTCAACGGCCCGCTCTCGGTGGTGATCTCCGGCGATGACGACGCCGTCGGCGCGGTTGCCGACGGCTGGCGGGCGCGGGGCCACCGGACCAAACGGCTGCGGGTCAGCCACGCGTTCCACTCGCCGCACATGGAGCCGATGCTGGCCGAGTTCCACCAGATCGTGGCCGGTCTGGCCTTTGCCCCGCCGAGGGTGCCGGTGGTATCCAACCTGACCGGTCGGCTCGCCGATCCCGACGAGATCTGCACCCCCGAGTACTGGGTGCGGCACGTGCGGGAGGCGGTCCGGTTCAGCGACGGCATCGCCACCCTGCAGGCCGCCGGTGTCACCACGTTCCTGGAGGTCGGGCCGGACGCCGTGCTGACCACGATGGGTCGGGACTGCGTCACCGACATGGCGGACGCCAGCCTGGTGCCGGTGTTGCGCGGTGGTCGGCAGGAGGCGGCGACCCTGCTGACAGCCGTCGCCACGCTGCACACCCGGGGCGTCCCGGTCGACTGGCGGGCCTGGTTTGCGCCCACCGGGGCCCGGGTCACCGACCTGCCGACGTACCCCTTCCAGCGTCGCCGGCTCTGGCTCGACGTCCCGGCGGGCAGCGGGGGCGACGTGCCCGGCCTCGGCCAGCGTGCCGCCGCCCACCCGTTGCTCGGCGCGGTTATCGGGCTGGCCGGTGCCGACGGCACGGTGCTGACCGGTCGGCTGTCGTTGCGGACCCACCCGTGGCTGGCCGAACATGCCCTCGCCGGGACGGTACTGCTGCCCGGTACGGCGTTCATCGAGCTGGCCGTCCGCGCCGGGGACCAGGTCGGCTGCAACCTGGTGGAGGAGCTGACGCTGGAGGCCCCGCTGATCGTCCCTGAGCAGGGCGGTGTGGACCTCCAGGTGGTGGTCGGGGTACCCGACGAGGCGGGGCGCTGCCCGGTAACTGTGTACTCCCAGCCAGACGACCGCGTGCAGGGGTGGACCCGGCACGCCACTGGTGTGCTCGCCCCGGTGGCCGCCACCGTCCCCGCCGCGCCGACCGGCGGCGCCTGGCCACCGGCTGGCGCCGTCCCAATCGATCTTGACGGGCGCTACGACCGGCTTGCCGACTCCGGCTACCACTACGGCCCGCTGTTCCAAGGGCTGCGGGCCGCCTGGCGTCGGGATGACGAGGTGTACGCCGAGGTGGCGCTTCCGGAGGACGTCTGGTCCTCGGCCGAGCGGTTCAGCCTGCACCCGGCGCTGTTCGACGCGGTGCTGCACACCCTCGACCTGACTGGGACGGACCCGAGCGACGACCTGCTCCGGCTGCCGTTCGCCTGGCGGGGTGTCGCCCTACACGCCACCGGGGCGGCGGCGCTACGGGTGCGGTTGCGACGGATCGGGCCGGAGGAGGCCTCCTTCGAGCTGGCCGACACCGCTGGAGTACCGGTGGCCTCGGTGGCCTCGCTGGTGGTCCGGCCGCTGGCCGCCGACCAGCTTGGCGGGGCGCGGGCCGGCCGCCGCTCGTCGTTGTACCAGGTGGCCTGGACCCCGGTGCCGGCCCCGGAGACCTCCACGAACGACGCGACGGTGGTCCTCGGCGACGACGCCCTCGGCCTCGGGGCGCCCCGTCACCCGGATTTCGCGGCGCTCGCGGCGGATATCGAGCGGACCGGTACCGCGCCGCGGACCGTCGTTGTTGCCTGGCGTGCCACGTCGGACTCGACCGTGGCGGCGGCGACTGGTGCGCTCGCCCTCGTACAGGGCTGGCTCGCCGACGAGCGGTTCGCCAGCAGCCGGTTGGCGGTGGTTACCGCTCGGGCGATCGCCACCGCGGACGGCGAGGACGTGCCCCGACCGGTGGACGCCACCATCTGGGGTCTGGTCCGGGCCGCGCAGGAGGAGAACCCGGGCCGGTTGGCCCTGGTCGACCTGGACGGCGCGGATTCCACCGGGCTGCGAGCGGCGCTGGCCGTTGACACTGAGCCGCAGTTGGTGGTGCGCCGGGCGGAGCTGTTCGCGCCCCGGCTCGCGCCGCTGCCGGTGCCCGACGGCGAACTGCCCGTCGATCCGGACTCCGAGGGCACGGTGCTGGTCACCGGTGGTACCGGGGGGTTGGGCCGGCTGGTCGCCGAGCACCTGGTCACCCGGCACGGCGTACGGCGACTGCTGCTGGCCAGTCGGCGGGGCCCGGCGGCCCCGGGAGTGGAGGAACTGGTCGCCCGTCTGGCGGCGGCCGGTGCGGAGGTCACTGTGGTGGCCTGTGACGTGGCCGACCGGGCGGCGGCGGCAGCCCTGCTCGACAGGGTGCCCGCCGCGCACCCGCTGGTCGGGGTGATCCACGCGGCCGGTGTGCTTGACGACGGGCTGGTGGACACGTTGACGTCCGAGCGGACGGCGGCGGTGCTGGCCCCCAAGGCGGAGGCCGCTCGTCACCTGCACGAACTCACGCTGGATCGGTCGCTGCGCTGGTTCGTACTGTTCTCGTCGGCGGCGGCCACTCTCGGCGGTGCCGGCCAGGCCAGCTACACCGCTGCGAACGCCTACCTGGACGCCCTGGCCCAGCACCGGCGGGCGCACGGGCTCGCCGGCAGCTCCTTGGCCTGGGGCTTGTGGGCCGAGCCGGGTAGCGGGATGACGGGCCACCTCGGCGAGGTGGACCTGCGCCGGATGGCCCGATCCGGGGTGTCCGCGCTGTCCACCGGGGACGCGTTGGCGCTGTTCGACGCGACCGTCCAGGCGGGACCGGCGCTGGTCCTGCCGGTCCGGCTCGACCTGGCCGCGGTCCGGGCACGGGTGGAGGGCGTGCCGCCGCTGCTGCGCGGCCTGGTCCCCGTCCCGACCCGGCGGACGGCGGCCGGTGCGGCCGGTCCGGCGGCCGGGAAGCGGTCACTGGCCGACCGGCTGGCGGGTCTGACGCCGGACGACGCGGACCGGATGGTCACCGAGCTGGTCTGCGCCCGTGTCGCCGAGGTGTTGGGGCATGACCGTTCGCATGTGATCGACGCGGACAGGGGCTTTCTGGAACTCGGCTTCGACTCGCTCGCGGCCCTGGAATTCCGCAACAGCCTCGGGGCGGCCACCGGGCTGCGCCTGCCGGCGACGCTCATTTACGACTATCCCAGTCCGGCGGCGGTGGCCCGTTTCGTCCGGTCCGAGTTGACCGGTGTCCTGCGGGGCACTCCGTCGTTGGAGGCCGAGTTGGCCCGGCTCGAGGCGTTGATGGACGACACCGTGCCGGACGAGGGGGAGCGGGGCCGAATTACCCTCCGGCTTCAGGCACTGATGTCTCGGTGGAACGCCACGTACGGCGCGGCCGGTGCGGAGCCGGCCGCCGAGGACCTGACGTCGGCCACCGCGGACGAGCTGTTCGAGATTCTCGACGACGAACTGCAGGGGTCGGACTGATCGTCCGATCCCGGGATCCGAGGCCCGTTGGCGCCCACGGTGGTCGGCAGACTCAGGTCTCCCTTGCGCGGATGGGTGGGCTTTGGTCCACCTTCGGCGTGGGTCCATGACCGTATCGCGTGACCGTTCAACATCATACGGTAGTGAGCAGGCTTGGTGACGTTAGCCGGTGGCCACCACCAGGGTGGACGCGGGAGAGGCAGGGAGGATGCGGGTGCGACTCGAAGAGGGGATCGTGGCCAAAGTCACCCGGAACGGACAGCTTGAGCTTGTCTCCGAACGGAGCGGGTTGCGATACCGGTTCGGCGCGACCGCCGCCGCGATGTGGATCGCGTTGCAGCAGCAGGGCGGCTCGCTGGAGCGGGCGGCCGGTGTCCTGGCCTGGCAGTGGTCGGCCGATCCGGCGGCCACCCGACGGGATTTCGACGTCTGGCTGGAGGACATGCTCCGCGCCGGTCTGGTCCGGGTGGAGTGACGCGGTGGCACGAGCCGGCCCGGCGGTGGGGGTGACCCCTATCGAGCCCCCTGCCCCTGCGCTGGGAAGGTCATTGGTCGAGGAAGGGCGGAACCCCTGCCCGGTGGGCGGGGTCAGGCGCTGGCGGTGTGGTTGACCGCGCTGATGATCAGCCGAAGTGCCTCGGCCAGCTCCTCGCCGGACGGGGCGGCCTTGGGGTCGAGCAGCCGCTGCACTGTCAGCCCGGTCATCAGCGCCAGCAGGAACGAGCCGACGGCCTTGCGGGTCTCGTCAGTGACGTCCTCGCCGCCGTCGCGGATGACGAAGGTGGCCAGGGCCGGGCGGGCGCGGGCGTAGCTCTCCGCCAGTTGCGCCCGCAGCTCCGGACGGTGCTCGGCCAGCGCGAACGCCTCGATCCCGGCGACCCAGAGCGGCCGTTGCGTGGCGAACGACTCGACCAGGCCGGTCCACATCGATTCTAGTCGGTCCATCAGGTCGGGCTGGGTGCCGTCGCGCAGCACCCGGTCAATCTCGACGCCCCACTCCTCGAAGGCCTGCACCAGCGCTGCGGTCAGCAGCGCCTCCTTGGAGCCGAAGTGGTAGCCGATCGACGCCAGGTTGGTGTCCGAAGCGGCGACGATGTCGCGGGCGGTGGTGCGCGTGTAGCCGCGTTCGTAGAGGCAGTTCCTGGCCCCTACCAGCAGACGTTCCCGATGACCCACAGGCGCCACCCTACTCGGAACCACCCCCTTATTCACCCCACCGGATGTATACGCGCGTATAAAACCCCGTGTAGCTTTTGGCCATGGCTACAGCGCAGGCAAAGGCCGGTCGCCGCGAGTGGATCGGTCTCGCGGTACTCGTCATGGTGACACTGATCATCAGTATGGACATGACCGTGCTGTCGTACGCTCTGCCGTTCATCACGGCGGACCTTGAGCCGACCAGTAGCCAACTCCTCTGGATCACGGACGTCTACGCCTTCGTACTGGCTGGCCTGCTGATTCCGATGGGGACACTGGGGGACCGGATCGGGCGTCGGCGACTGCTCATGATCGGCGCGGCGGTGTTCGGCGCGGCGTCCGTGGCGACGGCCCTCTCCACCAGCCCCGGCATGCTGATCGGCACCCGGGCGGTGATGGGCGCCGCCGGTGCGACGCTCATGCCGTCGACCATGTCGTTGATCCGCAACATGTTCCACGACGAGAACGAGCGACGGGCCGCGATCGGGATCTGGGCGGCCGGCTTCTCCGCCGGTGGGGTCATCGGCCTGGTGGCCGGCGGCGCGCTGCTCCAGTACTTCTCCTGGGGCGCCGTCTTCGAGATCAATGTGCCGATCATGCTGCTCCTGCTGATCCTGGCGCCGTTGCTGCTGCCCGAGTTCCGCAACGCGGCCGCCGGGCGGCCCGACCTGCTGAGCACGGTACTGGCGTTCGTCGCGGTGCTGCCCATGATCTGGGGCGTCAAGCAGTTCGCCGAGGACGGCATGGACTGGCCGCCGGTGGCCGGCCTGGTCGCCGGACTGACCTTCCTGGCCGTCTTCGTGCTGCGTCAGCGGCGCCTCGACGACCCGGTGATCGATGTCCGGCTGTTCCGTGCCCCGGCGTTCAGCGCGGCGGTGGTGATGAATGTGCTCGCCAACTTCGCGCTGGTCGGGTTCATGTTCTTCATCAGCCAGTACCTCCAGTTGGTGCTCGGGCTGCGCCCGTTCACCGCCGGCCTGTGGTCACTGCCGGCCGCCGGTGCGGCGGGCATCGGCGCGGCCGTGCTGGCCCCGATGCTCGCCCAGCGCTTCAAACGCGCCTACGTCGCCGCCGGTGGCCTGCTGGTGGCGACCGCCGGTTGCGTGGTGCTCGCCCAGGTCGGCGACGAGTCGGGCCTGGCCCCCGCGGTGCTCGGCCAGGCGTTGCTGGCGGGTGGCGTCGCCATGGTGCTGACGCTGAGCGCCGAGCTGATCGTTTCTACCGCGCCCCCGGAGCGGGCCGGCGCCGCTGCCGGACTCTCCGAGACCGGCAGCCAGTTCGGTGCGGCCCTCGGCGTCGCGATCCTCGGCAGCATCGGCGCGTACGTCTACCGGCGGGAGCTCTCCGGCGAAGCACCGGACGGGGTGCCGTCGGAGGCCTGGGCTGCGGCCCGGGAGACGCTGGGCGGCGCGGTCGTGGAGAGCCGGACGCTCTCCACGACCGCAGCGGACACCCTGGTGACGCTGGCGCGGGCGGCCTTCACCGACGAGTTGCGGGCCGCCGCGATCGTTTCGGCCGGCATCCTGCTGGTGACGGCGTTCCTGGCGGCCGTGCTGCTGCGCAACGTGGGCGTGTCGGTGCCCGGGCAGGGCCCGTCCGGCGGGTCCGGCGACCCGACCCCCTCGACGGCCAACGGCGCGACCCACGTCGAGGGAACCGTGGCCGCCGCCGATGCCACCCCGGTCAACGCCGAATCGACAGCGACCAACGCCGTGCCGGCGGAGGCGACCGCCGACGCTGAGCCGGGTCCGGCGGTCCAGATCGGTCCGGAGCCGGCCGCCCCGTCGCCACCCCCCGGCCGGCCCACCCGGTGGCCGGACCGTACCGGCCCGGTCGGGCGGTGACGTTCCGCTTACCATGGAAGTATCAGCCTGGTGCGCCGGGTTGCGCAGCTCGCAGCAGTGGTGGGGCTAGGGGGGCCGGCGCTCCGCATAGGGGTTGTCCCGGCATTCCGGGCGTTCCTACGCTCGCTTCGTCAGAGGACACCGGTGCCGCACGAAGGTGCCGCGTGGCGTGCCGACCGGTCCGCCCGGCAGGGAGCAATGATGACGATCAGGTTGCGGCGCGGTTCGTGCGGACGCGCGATGCGCTCGGCGTACCGCTGGTCGTCCTGGTCACCCTCCCCGGGCACCTGCTCGGTGACAAGGAGGAGCGGGCGGGGTGGTCCGGCGCGGGGCGAAGCTGCTGCACGCCCTCGTCGAGGCGGCGGTTCCCCGAGTGCTGGCCGAGGCGCCACCGGGGCCAGGCCAGCCCGGGAACGTCCGGCTCCAGATGTCCCGCTGCGGAGGTACCCGCAGCGCCGATCCGTAAGGGACCAGTGATGACGGCAACCCTCGAGAACGACCTCTGGGTGCGGCGGTTCCATCCGGCGCCGTCCAGCGCGATCCGGCTGGTGGCACTGCCGCATGCCGGCGGTTCGGCCAGTTACCTGTTTCCGGTCTCCAAGGCACTTTCGCCCGCCGTTGACGTGCTGGCGATCCAGTACCCGGGCCGGCAGGACCGCCGACATGAGCCGGTGCTGGATTCGGTCACCGACCTGGCGGACGGGGTGTTCAATGCGCTGGGGCCGTGGCTGGACCGGCCGGTGGCGCTCTTCGGCCACAGCATGGGCGCGGTGCTCGCCTACGAGGTGGGCCTGCGGCTGCAACTGCGGACGGGCCGACCACCGCTGCGACTGTTCGTCTCCGGTCGTCGGGCCCCGTCCCGGGTTCGTGATGAGCGGTACGTACACACCCGGGACGACGCCGGGGTACTGCGGGAACTGGCCAGGCTGAGCGGCTCGGACCCGCGGGTGCTGGGCGATCCGGAGCTGCTGCCGATGATCCTGCCCGCGGTGCGGGGCGACTACAAGGCGGTGGAGACCTACCGGGCCGACCCGGACCAACGGCTGGACGCCCCGATCACCGTGCTCACCGGTGACGTCGACCCGATGACCACCCTGGACGAGGCGCACGACTGGTGTCGGCACACCACCGGTGACTGCGACGTCCAGGTGTACCCCGGGGGGCACTTCTATCTCAATGACCATGCCGGCGACGTGATCCGGCTGATCGGGGCCGAGCTGGAGCGGCTGTTGCCCAGCGAGCCGATCGGGTAACCGGGACGACGGTGACAGGGGGACGCCGGCAACCGGTGTGCCCCGGTTACCGTGCCCCTCAATCGGCGATCTTGGGGCCTGGTCCCGCGGTAGACCATGACCCGTGACGGGTCGTCGCTGCGGCGGCCATAGTTTCCCGGCTGACCATTGAACTGTCGTTGCTGTTCGTCTTTGTGTTCGTCCACGCGGAGGGGACTCCTACCCTCGGTCGGCAGCCGAATTTCGGCGGCTGGCCAACCTGGGCCACTTCCTGGCTCAGGGAGTAGCATTCGTGATGCCTTTGTCGCCAGGCCGGCACGGCTGATCAACACTGGAATTGATTTGTAATATTGCTGTCTTCCCACGCCTGACCGGCCAAGACGAACACCCTCCAGTTGGGATGCTCTTGGTGACGTGCCCGATCACCTGCGGCGTGACGTGCCTCGCCGGCTGGGGTGTCCGGCCGACCGGATCAGGGCGAGCGCGAGGTTGCGGAGGGCGGCCATCTCTCGCCGTCCTGCATCCACCAGTGGGTGCGACGCGCCGGTGGTCAGCCGCGCTGGTGACGTGCTCCAGCACGGTCGCCTCAGTCGGCCGACGTGACGTGTCAAGGCCCGGGATGAAGCGGTTCGAGCACCGGGTGCCCGGCGGACGCCGCGGGCCTGCAAGGGCTGCGGCAACGGTGACCGATCGCCGATACCACGGCGTGCCCCCCGGGAGCGGGTCCGTCGACCAGGTGCTGCCTGGTCCCCACTACCCGCCCCACCTCAGCTACCCGCCCGACGTCCACTCTGCCTCGCGATCATCCCGGCCGGCACCGAACGCGGTGTGGGAGGCCGGCAACGAGTGGCGCCTGTTCGCGGGCGACGACTGGCGTCGGAGCTTGTGGTCTACTGAGGACGAGTGCGCTCGTTCACCACCCCTACGCTGCCTCGCCGGTGGTGCTCAACAAGCCGAGCGAAGGTCAACCAAACCTAACTTTCGTCCTGGCGTGATATTCGGTGACGAAGTGTCACCATCCCACTTCCAACTTGTACGCGTGTCTAGGTATGCTGTCCTCGCCGTCGAGGCGCGGTGAAAGCGTCAATCCAATTGACGATCATCATTGCAAATCATGGTTTTCGGGCTGAGCTGCCCAGTAGCCGGGTGGGGCTCGGCGGACCGCATGGCATCGAGCCGAACCTCTTCGTCGGGGGCCTGTCCCGGTAGGCGGCTGCGCTCCGTTCGATGCGTCATCGCTGACAAAGGGAGACGGGTGGAACTCGTAGAGAGAGGCCGCGAGCTCGACATCCTGCGGGACCTTTACGCCGGAAGCGCCACGGGCAGAGGACGGGTCGTGTTGATCAGCGGTCCCGGTGCCACGGGCAAGACCGAGCTGCTGCGGGCCGTAGCCGATCATGTCGACACTGCAGGCGGGCTGGTGCTGAGCGCCACCTGCTCGCGGGCAGAGCAGATGCTGCCGGCCGCCGTGATGGGGCAGCTGTTCAACAGCGTGCCGCTGCCGACCGAGGTGATGCGATGCGTCGGCGCGTTCATCGGCCCCGAGGCCGCCACGACCAAGGGCGATGCCGATATCAGGGCCGTGCAGGTGATGTGCGGCAAGCTGCTCGACATCGCCCGGGACCGGCCGCTTGTCCTACTCGTCGACGATGTCGAGTTCGCCGACAAGACCACCCTGCAGACCCTGCTCTACCTGCAGCGCCGGCTCACCGCCGCACAGATCCTGGTGGTCCTCACCGAGTCGCCGCAACCGCAGCCGGTCAACCCCGAGTTCCGCGCCGAGCTAACCCGGCAGGCATGCTTCTACACCATCCAGCTGTCACCGCTGTCCGAGGCCGGAGTCGCCGAGGTGCTCCGGGGCTGGACCGACGACGAGACGGCTCTGGCGCAGGCCCCGGCGTACCACCGGATCAGCGGCGGCAACCCACTGCTGCTACACGCGCTCGGCGAGGACCGGCGTGCCGCCGGGCCGACCGACGCCACCGAAGCGGTCGTCGGCGACCAGTTCCGTCAGGCGGTCCTGGCGTGCCTGCGGCGGTGGGACCCAGCGATCCTGGCGACGGCTCACGGGCTGGCCCTGCTCGACGAGTTCGCCACCCCGGCACTGTTGGCCCGGCTGCTCGACAGTAAGCCGGCCCGGGTCCAGTGGGTGCTCAAGGCGCTTACCCTGTCCGGCCTGCTGGACGCGGGCCGGTTCCGACACCCCGCGGCGTGCGCGGCGGTGCTGCACGACCTGGACCCGGAGGCGCTGTCCGAGATGCACGCCCGCGCGGCGGAGCTATTGCACGCCGAGGGCGCCCCGGTTCCGGCGATCGGGGGTCACCTGCTCGCGGCCGGGGGTCTGACCGAGCCGTGGGCGATTGCTCTCCTACAGGACTCGGCGACGCACGCGCTCGCCGACGACCGGGTCGACGACGCGGTCGAGTCGCTCAAACTGGCCCACGAGATGTGCCACGACGCACCCCGTCGGGCAGCACTGACCGCAATGCTGGCCGACTGCCAGTGGCGGGTCAGCCCGGCGGCGGTCAGCCAGCACCTCCAGTCCCAACGCGACGCCCTGCGGGCTGGGCACCTCTCCGAGCGGCACGCAGCCGCGCTGCTGCGCTACCAGCTCTGGCACGGCCACCTGGAGGAAGCCCAGGAGACCCTACGGCACCTGCGGGACGCCCGACACCAACTGGACGCCACGACCGCCGCCGAGTTGGACGGGGGCGCCGAATGGTTGCGGCTGTACTTCCCGGTCGCCTTCGCGGGGCTCGACGCCGCCCCCGGCGCCACGGCGGCGACCACGCCGGTCCGCGCCCTGTCCCGCACGGACGGCTCGCTTGGGTGGGCCACGCCGTCCCTGACCACCGTGCTCACCGAAGGGGTGACCGACGAGGCGATCGCCCGAGCCGAGCAGGTGCTCGGCAGCCACATGCTGGTTGATGTCGGCCCGGAGTCGGCGCTGTGTGCGTTGCAGACGCTGGTCTACGCCGACCGGATGGACCAGGCGGTGCACTGGTGCGACGCACTCGGCGCGGAGGCCGGCTCCCGGGGCACCACCTGGCACGCCATCCTGTCCGACGTCCGGTCGCACATCGCACTCCGGCAGGGTGACCTGCCGCTCGGCGAGCGGTTCGCCCGCGAGGCCCTGGACGCGATGTCGCCGCACAACTGGGGCGTCGCGATCGGTTCACCGCTGTCCAACATGCTGCTCGCCAAAATCGGCCTGGACAAGCTCGATGAGGCCAAGGCCCTGCTCAGGTACGTCATCCCGGACGCGATGCGGGACACCTGGTTCTGGCCGCTGTATCTGCGCGCCCGGGGCCATCTACACCTGGCCGGGAGACGGGTGTACGCCGCGCTCGCCGACTTTGAGACCTGCGGGCATCTGGCCACCCAGTGGGGGATGGACCTGCCGACCCTGCTGCCCTGGCGGGGCGACCTGGCCCAGGTCTACCTGCGCTCCGGCCGGCCCGATCTGGCGCGGAAGATGGTGACCGAGCAACTCTCCCGTCCCGGCGCCCAGAGCATTCGCACCAGGGGTATCTCGCTGCGGCTACTCGGCTCGGCGCTGGACGTGAAGCAGCGGGTCAACACCCTGCGCCAGGCGGCCAACCTGCTCCAGGAGTCCGGTGATCGGTTCCAGCTCGCCCTGGCCCTCGCCGCCCTCAGCAGAGCGCACTACGGCCGGGGGGAGTTCAACACCTCACGGGTGGTGGCGCGCAGCGCCACCCAACTCGCCAAGGACATCCAGGCGCAGGCGCTGTGCCGCCGGCTGCTGCCCAGCGGCGACGCGGCCGGGGGCGACGAGGCGGACGCCACGCCGGAGCACGAGGAGATGTCCCGACTCAGCGACGCCGAGCAGCGGGTCGCGACCCTGGCCGCGCTTGGCCACACCAACCGGGAGATCGGCAAGAAGCTGTACATCACGGTGAGCACCGTCGAGCAGCACCTCACCCGGGTCTATCGGAAGCTGAACGTCCGGCGCCGCACCGAACTGTCGTTGGGGCTGCCCATGGACTCCGCTGGGGCCGGGTTGCTGGCCGTGACGTCGAGTGGCGCGGAGCAGTCTTGGCCGCAGTGGGAGTCGGCGCCGGTCCAGGCGAGCTGACCCGGTGTGGTCGGTCTGTAGGTGGGCCTAGGCCCACCTGTTCGGGTCATTAGCTCCATAGAATGGCGCCTGCTCGATTCATACCGTGAACAGGTACCCACCGCCGTTCGGCGACTTCTTCTGCGGGGGAGCATGAGGTGAACAGGAACAAGGACCGGCGGACCTCGGTTGACGGCGTGGACGCGGTGTGGCTGGACGACGTGCGTAAGGCGTACGGGCGCGGCGGGAATCGGGTGGAGGCACTGCGGGGCGTCACGATGAGCTTTTCGCGGGGTAGCTTCACGGCGGTGATGGGGCCCTCGGGTTCTGGCAAGAGCACCTTCCTGCACTGTGCGGCGGGGCTTGACGTGCCCTCGTCCGGGTCGGTGGTGCTGGACGGCAAGGAACTCAACGGGATGAACGAGAACCAGCTCACCCGGCTGCGTCGGGAGCGGGTCGGTTTCATCTTCCAGGCGTTCAACCTGATGCCGGCGCTGAATGTCGAGCAGAACGTGGGTTTGCCGTTCCGGTTGGCCGGCCGGCGGCCGGATCGTTCCGCTGTGGTGGAGGTGTTGGGTCGGGTGGGGCTGGCGGAGCGGCGCAGGCATCTTCCGAGTGAGCTCTCCGGTGGTCAGCAGCAGCGGGTCGCGATCGCGCGTGCGCTCATCATGCGGCCGGCAGTGATCTTCGCCGACGAGCCGACCGGCGCGCTGGACACCCAGACCAGCAGTGAGGTGTTGCAGTTGCTTCGGGAGACGGCGGCGAGCGGCCAGACGATCATCATGGTGACTCACGATCCGGTCGCCGCCGCTGCTGCGGATCGCGTGTTGTTTCTCGCTGACGGGCAGTTCGTCGGTGAGCTGGAGGCCCCGACCGCGGACGTGGTGGCGGAGCGGATGACGCACCTGACCGCATGGCAGCAGGGTCGCGCGCCGCAGTCCACCGGCCGGGGTGGCTTCTGATGATGTACCTCGCATGGCGCACCCTGCGCTACCGCAGGCTCGCGTTCATGGCGACCTTCCTCGCGGTCTTCTTCGGCGTGGCGCTGATCGTCGCCAGTGGTGGGTTGATGGAGACCGGTGTCCGGTTGGCGGTCCCGCCGCAGCGGCTCGCGGCGGCCGACGTCGTGGTGAGCGGTAAGCAGACCTATGGCGTGCCCAAGGAGGACCCACAGGACACCAAGAACATCAAGTCGGTCCCGCTGGCCGAGCGGTACTGGATCGATCCGGCGCTGGTCAGCAAGATCCAGGGGGTGCCCGGGGTCGAACGGGCCATCGCTGAGTCGTCCTTCACCGCCACCGTCGTCCGCGACGGGGCGCCGGTGATCGTCGGGTCCGGGTCGCTGGGCCACAGCTGGGAGTCGGCCGAGCTCGGGCCGTACCAGCTGGACGGGAGGCCACCCACCCAGGCTGGTCAGGTTGTCCTGGACCGGGGGGTGGCGCGGCTGGCGCAGGTCGGAGTCGGTGACCGGGTTGACATCGTGGTCGGCGGCGCCACCTCCTCCTTCCGAGTGACCGGCATTGCCGCCCCGCCGGGCGAGACGAGCCAGTCCGCGCTCTTCTTCTCCAGCGACGACGAGCGGCGGCTCAACCCACACGCCGGCAGCGCCGACGCGATCGGTGTGCTGGCGAAGCCCGGCACGGACGTGGCGGATCTGCGCGGCCGGATCGAACAGACCCTCGCCGACCGCAAGCTGGTGGTCCTCACCGGCGATGACCGCGGGTTGGCCGAGTTCCCCGAGGCGGTCGGCGGGCAGGCGCAGCTCATCCCGCTCGCCGGCGTCTTCGGCGGGATGACGGTCTTCGTGGCGATCTTCGTGATCGCCAGCACTCTGGGCCTGTCGGTGCAGCAGCGGCAGAAGGAACTCGCCCTGCTGCGCTCCATCGGCGCGACACCGCGGCAGATCCGCACGATGGTGCGTCGCGAGGCGCTCGTGGTCGCGGTCGGTGCGGCGATCCTCGGCTGCCTCCCGGGGGTGTTCCTGGGTCCGTTGCTTTACCGCCTGGTCTCGGCGGCCGGGGTCATCTCGCCGGTGGTCGAGTTCCACCAGGGCTTCCTTCCCTACCTTGCCGCGCCCGCCATCGGGATCTTCGCCGCCCTGGTGGCCGCCTACGTCGCCGGTCGACGCCCCTCCAAGATCCGGCCGACTGCTGGCATCGCCGAGGCGGCCCTGCAACGCAGGTGGGTCAGTTGGCCCCGGGTGCTGTTCTCCCTTCTCTTCTTCGCCGGCGGATTCGCGTTGATCCTGGTGACGGCGATCGTGATGGAGGGGCCGGTGGCCTCGGCCACCGCCGGGCCGGCGGTGATGTGCTGGGCGATCTCGATCGCCTTGATCAGCCCGGGGCTCACCCGGCTCCTCGCGGCCGTACTGAGCCTGCCGGTGCGGGCGTTCTTCGGGCTCGCCGGCTACCTCGGCACGATCAACGTGCGGACGCGGGCGGTCCGGGTGGCCGCTGCGGTCACCCCGATCATGCTGGCGGTGGCGTTGGCGGTGGCCAACTTCTACCTCCAAACCACCCAGAACGAGGCCGCCGAGCGTTACTACTCCGAGAACCTCCGTGCCGACGTGGTGCTCAGCTCCACCACCGGTGGGTTCCCCGCCGACACCGTCGAGGCGATCCGCTCCGCGCCGGGCGTCGAGGCGGCGTCGGCGTACGTCACCAGCGCCGGCTGGATCAACAAGCCGTACGACGGGTCGCACGTCGAGTCGCCGTGGCCCCTGCAGGGCGTGAGTGGCGCCAGCGCCGCCGCCATCACCGGCATCCGGACCGTCGCCGGAAACCTGGGTGACCTCACCGGCGACGCGGTGGCGCTGCCCGAGGTCGCCGGGAGGAACCTCAACCTCGGCGTGGGCGACCAGATCACCCTACGGCTCGGCGACCGGTCGGCGGTGGACCTGCGGGTGGTGGCGCTCTACCCGGCCAAGGAGGGGTTCGAGACGATCCTGCTCCCCGCCGACCTGCTCGCCGCGCACAGCACCACCGGACTGTCCCGACAGATCCTCGTCACCGCCGAGCCCGGCACCGACCGGGACACGTTGGTGGCCAATCTGCGGGAGGAGGTCGTCGACCATCCCGGCACCATGATCGAGGGACGCGAGGCGATCACCACCTTTGCCGAACGCACCAAGACCCTGGCGTGGGTCAACTATCTGCTCGTCGCGTTGGTCGCCGGCTACACCTTGATCTCGGTGGCGAACACCCTGATCGTGGCGACCGCTGGTCGCCGCCAGGAGTTGGGTATGCAGCGCCTCATCGGCGCCACCCGGCGGCAGTCCCTGCTGATGCTCAGTGTGGAGGCGGGCACGGTCACCGTCATCGGGGTGGTGCTCGGCACCATCGCCTCCATCGCCACGCTGCTGCCGTTCAGCATCGTGGTGCTGGGGCGACCGGTACCATCCGGGCCGTTCTGGATCTACCTGGCCGTGGTGGCGGGCGCGGCGGTGCTCGCCTTCGCCGCCACCCTGCTGCCCGGACGCCGGGCGATGCTCGCCCGGCCGGCGGAAGCTGCCGTCGCCGTGGAGTAGCGAGCAGCGCAACGACCAGTGGTGCCCCGGTGGCCCGACCGGGGCACCACTACGTGCCGTCGTCGGCAGGCCCGCCCCCGGGCCGGGGTGCTGTCAGGCGACGTCGACGCGGGTGCTGTTGAGGTAGGCCAGCACGGCCAGCACTCGGCGGTTGCTGTCCTCCGCCGGTGCCAGATCGAGCTTCGCGAAGATGCTGGTCGTGTATTTGGCGACCGCGCCCTGACTGACGATGAGGCGCTGGGCGATGGCCGTGTTCGAACATCCCTCGGCCATCAGCTCCAACACCTCCCGTTCACGCGGGGTCAGCATCGACAGCGGTTCCCGGCGGGACCGGACGGCCAGCAGCTGCGAGATCACCTGCGGGTCCATCGCGGTGCCACCGTCGGCGACCCGTCGAATGGCGTCCACGAACTGGTCGCTGTTGAGCACCCGGTCCTTCAGCAGGTAGCCGATGCCGCCGCTGGCGTCAGCGAGTAGCTCCTTGGCGTACAACTGCTCGACGTGCTGGGAGAGCACCAGGATGGGTAGCCCGGGGCAGCGGCGCCGCGCCTCCAGAGCAGCCTGGAGACCCTCGTCGGTGAAGGTCGGCGGTAGCCGCACGTCCACCACCGCCACCTCCGGGCGCAGGGTCACCAGCGCATCGAGCAGGGCCGGACCATTGTCAACCGCCGCGACGATTTCGAAGTCGTATGATTCGAGGAGCTGGACCATGCCCTGTCTCAGCAGGAAGAGGTCCTCGGCGAGTACAACGCGCACGGCAGCTCCAGGGTTGCGATGGTTGGCCCACCTTCGGGACTGCTGAGGACGAATGTCCCGTCGAACGTAGCACAACGCCGTTCGATGCCCCGGATACCGGTGCCGGTGCCGGCATCCGCGCCACCCTGGCCGTTGTCGACCACCACCGCGCGCACGGCACCGTCCTGATGGCGCAGGTCGATACTCGCCCGGTCGGCGTTGGCGTGCTTGACGATGTTGGTCAACAGTTCGGAGATGGCGAAATAGACGGCGGACTCCGCCGGCGCGGCCAATCGACCGGGCACGTCGGCGGTGACGGCGACGTCGATCGGGCTCTCCAACGCGATCGCCTGGACGGCGTCCGCCAGGCCGCGCTCGGCGAGTACCGGCGGGTGGATGCCGCGGATCAGGCAGCGCAACTCCTCCAGCGCGCTGGCGGTAGCGTTGCGTGCATCGACCAGCAGCATCTCCGCGGCATCCGGATTGGTACGCAGCTGGCGGGTGGCCGCGCCGAGCTTCATGCCGATCGCCACCAGCCGTGCCTGCGCGCCATCATGTAGGTCGCGCTCGATCCGGCGTAGCTCGGTGGCCTGGATGTTGATGACGTCCGACCGGGTCTCCGAGAGGTGCCGCATGCGGGAGGCGGTCAACGCTCGCCCGCTCGGCCCGAGCAGTGCTCTGGCGAAGTGTGCGTGCCCGGCGACCAGCCTTGGGGCCGCGGCCAGCCAGACGACGAACACCGTCAGGCTGACCAGGGCCCCGACCCCCACCCGTGGCCAGGTGTCCATCGGGGTGAAGCCGTACCAGAAGTCCACCCCGGACTCCCGTATCAGCATCCAGAACCCGGAGGAGAGCAACAACCCCTCCACTGCGTACACCAGCAGAGTGGCCGGCAGCAGCCCGAGCACGAAGCCGACCGCGGCGTTGAGCAGCAAGAATAGTAGGTCACGCCAGCTTGCCGGGTCGGTGAGGATGAATCGGCAGCGCTGCACCCAGCCGACTACCCCCGGCTCCGACGGCCTTCCGGGAAGGTACGGCGTGGCGATGGTGACCCCGGAGCGGGCGGCGAGTTCCCGGCACAGCCCGGTCAGCCGGCGGACCAGCGGAGTGAGCAGTGGCAGCAGTAGCATCCCGACGCCGAGCAGGATGAACGCCGTGGCGAGGGTGGTGGCGACGAAGAGGACCAGACTGAGCACGGCGGTGGCCGCGAGCACCACGCCCCGGCCGGTCGCCCGCAGGGCTCGCGACAGGGCCGGCCGGATGTGCGCGATGGTGATGGCGTCCACGCCGAGCAGGCGGCGCAGCCGGTGGGGGCCGACGCGTTCCGGATCAACCGGGCGGAGTGGTGACCCCGGCTCGGCTACCGCGTCGCTGGTCAACTCGCCCATGGATAGGAGTGTCCCACGTCGGGGTGAGACCTGGGCTCCTGAGTGGTCCCGGTGGGCCGGCCGTCACGGCGGTCCGGCGGCGGCGTGCCGGTGAGACCGGGGTAGGGGTCCGTTAAGGGTTGGCGTGGCCGGCGGCGGACCCTAGCGTGTGGGCCACGCGCTTCGTCGACGTCGGACGCCGTCCGGCGCCGGATGCCGTCGGCGACGGTGCGATGTTCCGGGAGTCGGTGCGGTACGGGGCTACCCCTGACCGTCGTCGCCGTACCGGGCCAGATGAGGGGACCGCACCGATGAACGCCGGTATTTACGCCGTCAGCGATCTGCACGTGGCGTACCCGGAGAACCGGAGGATCGTCGAGAGCCTGCGGCCCCACGCGGCAGGCGACTGGCTGATCGTCGCCGGCGACGTCGCCGAACTCTTCGCCGACGTCACGTGGGCGTTGACCCTGCTCAGCGAACGGTTCGCCAAGGTCATCTGGGCGCCTGGCAACCACGAGTTGTGGACCCACCCCCGAGACCCGGTCCAGCTGCGGGGCGACGCCCGCTACCAGGCCCTGGTGCGGCGGTGCCGGGACCTCGGCGTGACTACTCCCGAGGACAGCTTCCCGGTCTGGACCGGCGTCGGCGGGCCGCTACTGGTGGCGCCGCTGTTCGTCGGCTATGACTACTCGTTCCGCGAGCCGGGCGTCACCAGCAAGGAGCAGGCCCTGGCCCGGGCCCACGCCGCCGGCATCGTCTGTGCCGACGAGGTCTTCCTCCACCCCGACCCGCATCCGAGCCGGGACGCCTGGTGCCGAGCCCGGGTGACCAGGACCGAGGACCGCCTCACCGACTGCGATCCGACCGTGCCGAAGGTCCTGGTCAACCACTACCCGCTGGTCCGCACGCCCACCGACATCCTGCGGTACCCCGAGTTCGCCCAGTGGTGCGGCACCGAGCTCACCGCCGGATGGCACCGCCGCTTCCACACGCGCACCGTGATCTACGGCCACCTACACATCCCCCGAGTCACCTGGCACGACGGGGTGCGTTTCGAGGAGGTCTCCGTCGGCTATCCCCGGGAGTGGCGCCCCCGCGGCCACCCCGCCTCGTGGCTGCGCCCGGTGCTGCCCACGCCCGCACCGGTCTGACCTTCGCCCCGACGAGGCAGCTGCGGTCGATCGTCGGCCCAGCAGAATGGTGGATTGGCTCCGGTAGCAGGGTTCGCCCGTTGACCAGCAGCGCCAGCCAGGGCGCCTGGCCGGCCCCGATCGGCACTCCCGACGAATCCCGGTCCGAGGCGGCCCGGACCGGGATTTCCTCACGTCGCTGCCAGGTCTGGCCGAGTCAACGCCGCCCGGCGCTCAGGACTGCTGCGGCCGCGGCCGCTTGATGAACTCGATGACCTCGCCGTTGGGGCCGTACACGAAGCTGACCTCGAGGGTCATGGCGGTGGCCCCCTTGGTCTCGATCCGCGCGGGCGCCATCAGCGGACGGGCGCCGCCGGCGACGGCCCGCTCGAAGAGCACGGCCGGCTCCTCGGTACGGATCGCGAAGTGCACCAGGGTGGCGGCTCGCGCCCGCTCCTCGTCGCTCGGACGGGGCTCGGCGTCGAACTGCCGCGCCGAACCGCCGGGCGGGGTGGAGGCGGCGTCGAAGAGCTCGATCACCCGGTCGTCGCCGGCGTCGAGGAAGACGCAGCGGTTGACGCCGGCCTCGGGCGCGCTCCACTCGTGGGCGACCCGGAAGCCCAGTGCCTCGGTGTAGAAGCGGACGCTGGCGTCGATGTCGTAGGTGCGCAGGGCGATGTGGTCCAGGCCCAGGTTGGAAATGGGGGCGGTCATGCTGGTTCTCTCCTTGGGGATGGGTGTGGTGCGGGATGGAACAAGGGACGGGGTCAGCCGGTGCCGGCGGCCTCGCGGCCCAGGTAGCGGTCGGCGGCGTCCAGCGGTGCCAGCCCGTCGACGTTGATGAGCTTGTCGATCGCTTCCACTCCCTCGTTGCCGAGGTGGAGGCCGCGTAGCCGTTCCAACGCCTCGGGGGCGATGACGTCCATGGCGCGGTTGGTGATGACCGGGCTCGCCGCGTCCACTCCGCCCAGCAGGCCCTTGGGCTCGGACAGCGGCCGCAGGCCGTGGAGCAGATTCAGATACTGTGGCCGCCAGAGCGGAATCACGAACCATTCGCGCTCGGCGATACCGCGCTCCACCCGGCTGATGAAGGAAGATTCGGTCCCCGGTTGGAACGCGTAGCCGTGCCGATCGAGACCGTATTCACGGACCATCTGGGCGGAGAAGCGGCTGATGCCGGCACCGGGATTGATGCCGTCGATGGTCCCGGTCATTCGGTCGGCCACGTCGGGGCGGGCCAGGTCGGCGACCTCGCCGACCGCGTCGGCCGGGACGTACGGGGGTACCGCCCAGACGCAGTACGGCTCGTAGTGCGCGGGCAGGACCTGCACCTGGTCGCGGTATGCGGACAGGTATTCCCCGTGGCTGGAGGGCAGCCAGGCCGAGACGAGCACATCGACCTCTCCCGTGGCCTGTAACTCGAAGAGCCGCTGGTGCGGTGCCTCGATGGTGCGTACTTCGTGCCCGGAATCCTCCAGAACGCGGCGGGTGACCGCGGCCGCGGCGCGGTGGAACGACAGCGAGATGTTCCCTACCATGAGCGCCGGCTGGCGAATGCCCGTGTCCATGCGAAATTCCCTGCCTTTCGCGTCGGGTGTTGTGAGAACCGGGAGGACCGGAGTTCCCCGCGGCGGAACCAGATTGCACCCACCACACATCATGCGTCCAATGACAGGAAATTTTTGACTCGATAAGCTGAGTGCATGGCTACGCTTCGTCAGCTCGAATACTTCGTGACGATCGTCGACGAGGGGTCCTTCACCCAGGCTGCCGCCCTGCTCAACATCACCCAGCCCGGACTGTCGCACCAGTTCCACGCCCTCGAGAAGGAGATGGGCGGCCGCCTCCTGGAACGCCTTCCCCGCGGCCTGCGGTTGACCGCCGCCGGTCGTGCGATGCTGCCGTCTGCCCGAGCGGCCCTGGCCGACGCCCGCCGGGCCGTCACCGCGGCCCGGCGCGCCACCGGGGTCGCCTCGGGGGAGCTTCAGCTGGCGACGCTCTACTCGGTGAGCTACGGCATTCTGCCCACGGCACTGGCGCTCTGGCGTGCCCGGCACCCAGATGTGCGCGTCACCCTGTTCGAGCACCGGCACACCACCGAACTCGCGGCCGCCATGGCGGACGGCGAGGCCGACATCGCCATCGGCCCGCCCCCGCCCAGTTGGGAGGGCCCCATCCGGCACCTGGGCGCGGAGGAGTTCTTCCTGGTCACCCACCCCGACGATCCCCTGGCCGAGGCCCCCGGCGGCAGGGTCCGCGTCGCCGACCTCGCCGAGCGGGAGTGGGTGCACTTCACCCCCGACAGCGGCCTGGCTGAGCTTCTCGACCGGGCCTGCGCCGAGGCGGGCTTCCAGCCCCGGATCACCGTGCGTACCCAGCAGGCGCCGTTTGCGGTCAACTTCGCCGCGGTCGGGCTGGGTCTGGCGCTCGTCCCTGGGAACACCGTTCCTCCCCATTTCGACGCGGCGCTGATCCGCCCGGACCCCGCGCTGCTGCGCCCCCTGACCGCGTACACCCGCAGCCAGCCCGACCCCATCACCCACGCCTTCCTCGACATGCTTGCCGAGGAGGTCCCCCTCACCCCCACCCACGTCCGCCAGCGCTTCCCCGCCCTGGACGTCGGGAGACCTTAGAGCCACCGGCGGTAGGCGGTGCGATGTTTGTGTCTGGTGAGCGACATGACGGCGGGTAGCTGGCGCCTTGGTAGGCCACGGCTGGTGACGATGATCGTTTCCGGGCGCAGGCGGGGGCCGACAGTCATGGCCGCGCGGTGCGGTGCGCAAGGACCTGGGCCTGGACGGCCCGTGCCCTGATGAGGTGCTCAGGGTTCGTACGGGTAACACCTGAGCGATTCGGTCCGGGGAACACCTGATTGATCTTGGTGGGGCGCATGGGCAGGGTGAAACCATGTCATCGCAACCGCCGTCGAAACGCTCGACCCGCCCCCAACTGTCGCGCCGCGCCGTGCTGACCGGTAGTTGTCTTGGTCTGCTCACCGCCGCCGGCGCTACGCTCTGGGGCGATCCGCCCTCAGCGGCCACGGTCAGCGATCCCGCGGTGGGCGCCATCCCCGAGGACCGGCTGTTACGGCCGTGGGGACGGTTACCCACCACGGCGCGTATCGGTACCGGAATCACGGTGGGGCCTACCGGGGAGATAGCTCTGCTGCACCGGGCGGGGACCGCGTTCGCCCACGACGCGGTCATCGACACGGACACGGTCGTCGTGCTGAACCCGCGCGACGGCACGGTGCGCCGGACCTGGGGAGCGGGACGGTTTCGTTCCCCTCACTCGATCACCGCCGACAGTGCGGGACGGTTTTGGGTCACCGACGTCAGTACCAACAAGATCACCACGTTCGACGCGGCGGGGCGGCAGGTCGGTGAACTGGGCCACGACTATCCCACCGGGCTGGAAACCTGCCTGCGAGTACGGAACGTCCTCAGCAACCTGCCGTGCACCCTCGACGAGTACATCTTCGCCCGCCCCACCGACGTGGCCGTGTCGGCCGACGGGTCCATCGTCGTCACCGATGGTTACCGTAACTCCCGGGTGGCCCGGTTCGACACGCACCGCGTGCTGACCCGCCAGTGGGGCGAACTCGGTGACCAGCCGGCACAATTCAACATTCCGCATGGGGTGGCCCTGGACAGCAATGGAGCTGTGTACGTCGCTGACCGGCGCAACGCGCGAGTGCAGGTCTTCAATGCCGACGGGTCGGTGCGGCACGTGTGGCACAGCAGCGCCCTGGGCCGTCCTTACGACGTCGCGATCGGTCCAGACGACGCGGTCTACGTCCTCGACGGCGGAGATCTCCTGGATGAGAACAACGGTGAGCAGCGCGGCTACGTTTGCCGGCTGTCGACCGCCGGGCAGGTCACCCACCGGTGGGCGCTAGCTGACCAGCGCGCCAACCCCCACCAACTCGCCATCGGTGTCCGGGGGGAGATATACGTGGCCGCTCTTGCCGGTGCCCCCCTGTGGCGATGGGCTTCCCAGTGAATAGTCTCGCGACGGCAGTAGGGGTTAACGGAGCCGGGTGGTGGGTTGCGTGTCCCAGCGATAGCGGGTCCGCGCTCGGTGGATGAGCTGACGGACGGTCACGATCGCTGTGGCCAGGTACGGGTAAAAGGATGACCTTGGTGTTGCGGTCGATGCAGCGGCGGATCTTGCCGAGGTCGTTCAGCCACGAATTGGTGCGCTCGACCACTCACCCGCCGCCGGCAACGCCCGCCGATGTGCGCGCGGCGGTTGAACGCGGCGAGCTTTTCAGCGCCCTGAATGCGATGGTGGGTGTCGCCCGTACGGCGACGGGGACTGGAAGGAACTGCAGGACCTCTATCTAGCGCTACTCGATCACGAGGATTGCCAGTAAAGGCACTCGCCGCCACGTGTTTGGGCCACCCGGCGAGGGTTTACGGACACATGCACCCCGTCGAATCATGTCGAACGAAACATCTTCCGCGATCAGAATGTCTACGTCAGTGTGGAATGCAACTGTGACTGAGAGCCCGAACACGGACTCCAGATCGTGCTGCGAGACGGCCGAGCCGTAGCCGAGGTCGGCCCATACGACGGCCACCTACCAACACGGCCGCATTCAACCGCGACGACCTAGAATGTGTTGTCTACCACCGGCTGAGGTGGCGCATCAGCTGTGGGCCGCTCGATGCCGGCAGCCGCAATGGTCAGCTGCGGCGACTCGCCGCAGCCAGCCCGGGCGAGGCGACGAAGGTGGAAACCGGTTGGCCCGTGCCCTGGGCCAGCCGGTACTGTTCGCCCGCCAGAAAGGAGTGCCATGATGACCGAGACGATGATTCTGTGGCGGCCGACCGGCCCCGAGGAGTTGGAACTCGTGTGCGCCTCCGGATGGAAGGCGTGGCCGCCGCGGCTGCCCGAGCAGCCGATCTTCTACCCGGTCCTCAACGAGCGGTACGCGACCAAAATTGCCCGGGAGTGGAACGTGGGTGCTTCCGGGGTCGGCTATGTGACCCGGTTCGAGGTGGACCGGGTGTTCGCGTCCCGCTATCCGGTCCGGCAGGCCGGCGGCCGCGACATCCTCGAGCTCTGGGTGCCCGCCGAGGAACTCGATGAGTTCAACCGGCACATTGTGGGGCTGATTGAGGTGGTTCACGAGTTCCGGCCGGGCAGCGGAGGGGCTGGCTTCCGACGACGAACTGTTGCGCCTCCCAGAGATTATCCGCTCCGGCAGCCACGGGAAGGTGGACCGATGACAGCAGCCGAGGATACCGATCGCATCGCTGAATGCTGATCTCCCAGTACGTCTACTTCGGGCTGAGGTCAACGACCATGCCCGCGGTGGAGATTACGGCACGCCTGGGAATCGAGCCGGATGAAGTCACCACCCGAGGCAGCCGTCACCCGGCTGATCCAGTGTTCCCGGCTGCACACTGCTGGAAGGTGGTCTGTCGAACGCCGAGCATGACTGTTGACGAGCAGATCGCATGCATCGTCGATCGATTGTTCGGGTACGCCCCACTGATCGGTGCGCTCGTGGCGGAACTTGACCGGGCGGATGGTGGTCCGGGGTCGGCAGTCCTTCAAGTCGTACGGGCTTTCGGGCACCCTGCAGGCGAACCGGAGGACCTCCCCGGGCCGATTGACGGACTGGAGAAGCTACCGGGACAGCATCAGTTGCTGGGCTGGCACCTTGACCGGCCGACGCTGGAGTTCCTGCGGCTCACGGGTGCCGAACTGGACATCGACGAGTATGCCTACGACTGGTGAGATGCGGGGTTAGCCGCCGGGAAGGTTGGACCCACTGAGCCACTGGTGGATTGCGGAGAAGTCCGTCTCGGTCAGGCCGACGGTCGGTTCGATGCGTGGCAGCAGTGCCGGTCCGGGGTAGCAGTCGGCGACCCATCGGCGGTCCCGTTCGGTTGTCTCGTCGTCGAGCCAGACGAAGGGGCGTCCATCAGCCCATTGGGCGAGGAGCGCGGTCTTCCAGTGTAAACCGTCGGTTCGTGTGTCATCGCTGTCAGGCCACTCGACGACGGGCAGATCCGGAAGCCCGAGCCGGGGCGAGACAACCTCGTTCGCCTCGGCCATCCAGGTGGTGGCCCAGACCAACTGGCAGTCCAGCTCAAGCAGTCGGCGCCCGTCATTCGAGTCAAGCCGATCGAGCAGCGGGTTGCCGCTATCGCTTGGGCAAGCCGTACGACTGCCAGGGCGGGCCTTGAACGGGATGAGCGTTCCGTCGACGTCCAGAAAGATCAGGGGGCGCTTATCGAGGTCGGGCAGCACGATCAGATCATATCGATGTCATCTGCAGGGGGTGTTCGGATGTCGGCCACGCTGCTGATGGGGCGTCGGGTGTAGGCCTCAGCGCTAATCTCCGAAGTCAAACGCGAAGGTGCCATCCTCGATACGGCCGATGAACTCGCCGACCTCATCAGCTTGCCGGATGGCGTCGTCCCAGCCGGTGCTGCTGATGTCCGCCAGCAGGACCGGTGCGGGATCGCTGCGCAGGTCGAGCATGAGATATTCGCGGGATCCGTCGCCGCCGATGATTGCGAGTCCGGGGTGGGATTTGTTGCTCTGCTTCCATGCGTGGTGTTGCTCAAGCATTTCGTGTGGTGTGTTGAGTCGCACATAGGACTCTGTTCTCGTCCACCCTCGGCGAAACCAGGACGGGCCTTGCAGATATGCCCGCCATCGGGCTGGCAACGCTGCCCCGAGTGCATGCTCTGCGTCGGTGAATTCCTGGTCGCTCACGGGACCGCGGTAGTCGGCCTCTTCGACCTGACCCAGGACGGTTGCGCTGTGTTGGTCCAGCACGGTGAGCAGGCGTACCTGCAGGGTTCCGGCAAGTGACGATATGGCCGTTTCAGTCGAGTCCGAGTAGTTGGAGTGGCCGGTATGGGTTTCGGCTGTTGTGGCGTAGGGCTGCAGCGATGGTGGTGATGCCGGTTAGCCGGAGCAGGTTGATCGCCGTGTTGCGCAGAGTGGCCATGGCGCGGGGTGCGTTGCCGGTGCGTAGGCNGCTGGCGTCCTCGGCGTAGGTGGTGTCGCGGATGTGGTGCAGAGTTTCGATGGCCCAGTGCCCGCGCAGCCAGT
>NZ_AZWO01000054.1 GCF_000514775.1 Salinispora pacifica CNR114
CGCCGCTGGACGTCCTGGCACCGCTGGACCACCCTGGCGATCCTCGCCCACGCCTTCCTCGCCGCCGCGACCGCGCACCGCAGCCGTCCCGATCCGGCCGGGCTGATCGCGCTGACCGTCAACGAACTACGTCACCTGTTCAACGTCCTGATCATCGAACCCGCCCGCCGCCGCTGCGACCCACTGCTCTGGTCCGTACGCCGACGCCGTCACCAAGCACGAGCCACGACCAGCCACTACGCCCGGCAAGCCCTCACCGAGCCGTGATCACAATCCCCGGCTGGAGTACTAGGATAAGTAGTTGCAAACATGGCACGGCGGGATCCTCGAACTGCGGGCCACCGGCGGCAGCTTCCTCCCGCAGCGCCATCTCAACGCCCGTCCAAGCTGCGATCTTCTGGCCGCGAAGCTGGTCAAACTCCCGAGCTCTTTGCGCGACCCATCCATCCCGTGCCATGCCTCAGTATCTCCGACGATATCTATGGCCCACATCGCCCTGGTCGTGCCACGCTTGAAGCCGTTCGATCGGGTGATCATCCCACCGGACCTTCCCGGTGATGCGGACGCGACCAGTCTGGCCCTGGTGTACCTGGGGGGGAGACCGGAGACCGGGTACGGCACCGACTGGCACGCGCCGTTAATCGGGCAGCACTGGCTCGTCTCCGGCGCCACTGGCTCCGGCAAAAACTCGGTCACCTGGATGGCGCTTCGGGCGTGTGCTCCGCTGATCCGAGACGGCCTGGTCCGTCTCCACGTGGTCAACCCCAACGGCACCGAACTCAACGCGCTCAAGCCGGTCGCGTACCGGTATGCCGAAGCTGACGGCGACATCGTGGAGGCGCTAACGGGGTCGAACTGGATAACGCCGCCACGGTGCGCCGGGTCCTCGACGGTCTCCGTATCAGGCTCGACGGCAAGCCGGCTGCCGCCAGCACCATCCGCCGGAAGCGGGCGGTCCACTACAACGCGCTTGGGTACGCCGTCGGACTCGGCCGTCTGGACGCCAACCCCATCGACCGCATCCAGTGGCCCGGCGGTCACCCGGAACTAGGCTCTGCTCACTCACCCGGTCGCGCAGACACGCGCTAGCCGAACCGCTGGGCGAGATCGGTCAGCCGCACGACACAGGGCGTCCCGTCATTGCTACCTGAATGGCTGGATCGACCTTGACCTGCAGCGGACTTGAGGTTTGATACTTCCCCCAGCCGCCGGGTCGGCGGGACACCTGGGTCCGAACGCCTGGCATCGCCCGAGTCGAAGCGCCCAGATCTAGGACCCCGAGACGAGAGAAGTGATTCTTGTGAAAGCTGCCGCCCTGACCTCCTTCGGCGGGCCGGAGGTTCTGACGCTGACGGAGGTCGCCAGCCCGCAGGCAGGCCCCGGCCAGTTGCGCGTCCGCGTACGGTCGGCCGGGGTCAACCACTTCGACACCGCCATCAGGAAGGGTTGGGCACCACCGACGGTGGACAACTCCTTCCCGGTCGTCCCCGGCAACGAGTACGCGGGCGTCGTCGACCAGGTGGGCGAAGGCGTCACCGGACACTCGGTGGGGGACACCGTCCTCGGCTACTGCACACTGGGCGCCTACGCCGAGTACGTGGTGGTCTCCCCCGAGCAGGTAGCGGCCAAGCCGGAGCGCATGCCCTGGGATATCGCTGGCGGCTTCTCCGCCAACGGAGTCGGCGCACACCTGTGCCTGCGCGAGTTGAAGATCGGTCCCGGCGACACGGTCCTGATCCACGCGGCGGCGGGCGCCCTGGGCACCTTCGCGGTCCAACTGGCCCGGGCCTGGGGAGCACGCACCGTTATCGGTACGGCGAGCGAGGCCAACCATGCTTACCTGCGGTCGGTGGGTGCGGTCCCGGTGACCTACGGCGAGGGACTGATCGAGCGGGTACGCGCCCTGGCGCCCGACGGGGTGGACGCCGCCCTGGACATCGCCGGCGACCACGCGCTGCGCGCGTCGGTAGCACTGGTCACGGACAAGAACCGGGTCCGCACCATGGTCTCCGACGAACTCGCCGCAGAACTCGGCGTTCCGACCGTGACACCGAAACGGTCCAACGCCCAACTCGCCGAGTTGGCCGAGCTCCATGCACAGGGCAAGCTCAAGCTGCACATCCGACAGGCACTCCCGCTCGCGCAGGCCGCTGCGGCACACCGTTCGATCGAGACCGGGCATGGGCGGGGAAAGATCGTCCTCCTCGTGGACTCCCCATCGTGAACAACGTCGAAATTCGCCGCCATGCGGCCGGCGCAAAGCCGAAATCGATCATTCGTTCCAGAGAAGCCAAAACCGAAGACGGACAGGCGCGGCCGAAGACCCTACCGTTTCAGCAAACCGAACAGCCGCTCAGGGCACCGCGAAACCTAACATAAACTAAATACGAACCGAGCGCAGCGACACAACAGCTTGGGGGGGAACCATGAAGCGGATCGAGACCGACCCCCATATTCAGATCCTCGGTCCCGTCCAGGCGACGAGCTGCGGTATTGAGATCGACCTGGGACCCCCGAAACAACGAGCAATTCTCGCCCTGCTGGCGCTCCGGGCCGGGCGACACGTACCACTCGATGAGGTGATCGCCACGCTCTGGGCGGGACAGTCACCGACCCGGGCCGCCAACCTCGTACACACCTACGTCGCCCGGCTACGCCAGGTGCTGGAACCAGAGACACCACGCCATCGGCGAACCAACGTCATCGCCTCGGTACCCGGCGGGTACCGGCTGGCTGTCGGCGTCGGGCAACTCGACCTACACGCCTTTCGTGCCGAAGTCCGGGAGGCGGTGTCCCTCCACGAGCACGGCCAGCTCACCGGCGCTTTCGCCCGCTTCGGCGAGAGCCTTGGCCGGTGGCGAGATCCCCAGGTCAGCGAGCTGGCCGCGCTCCTGATCGAGCAGGACGATATCCGTCCGCTGCGGCAGGAGTTCCTGGCCGCGGCGCTCAACTATGTCGGCCTCGGGCTGGAGCTGGACCGACCGGAGGCGGTCCTGCCCGTCGCCGAACAACTGGCTTTGACCGAGCCACTCAACGAGCGGGTGCAGGCCCGACTGTTGCAGACGCTGGCCCGAATCGGCCAGCGGGCTCGGGCCATCGAGCGGTACGCCGAGGTCCGCCGGCGGCTTCGGCTTGACCTCGGGGTGGACCCGGGGCCCGAACTGTCCGCGGCATACCGCGAGGTGTTGGACGCCAGGCTGACCGCGTCGGCCACCCAACGCCCGAGCCCGGCGCACGCCCCACCGTGGCGCTGGGCGGCGCCCCTGATCGACGAGCTGACCGGACGATCAGCCGATCTTGCGGCAGTCAACGACCTGCTCGACGGATATCGCCTGGTGAGCCTCACCGGTCCGGCCGGGGTGGGCAAGTCCGCGCTCGGCCTGGCCGTCGCCGAGCAGCAGCGGGCGCGGCACGCCGATGGGGTGGCGGTGGTCGACGTGACGAACGTACGCACCGGTCCCGCTCTCGAGCGGGCGGTGACCGCCGTGGTCGCCTCTTCGCCGCGGGCATCGACGGGACCACCCGTGCCCCTGGTACGTCAGCTGACCGACCGACGGCTACTGCTCGTGATCGACAACGCCGAGTTGGTTACCGATGCGACGGCCGACCTGGCGGACGAGCTGCTCCGGGGCTGTCCCGGCGTCACCGTCCTGTTGACCTCGCGCGAGTTGCTCGGGATGCGGTACGAGGCGGTGTATTCGGTCCGGCCGTTGCGCACCGATCCGGAGCCGGGGTCGTCGGCACCTCCACCCGCGCAACAGTTGTTCGCCCGACGGGCCATCCAGGTGCAGCCGAACTTCCGACTCGACGAGGCCACCGTGCCGGGGGTCACCGCGGTGTGCCGGGCCCTGGACGGCCTTCCGCTCGCCATCGAGTTGGCCGCAGCGTGTCTACGGACGCAACAGCTGGACGCCCTGGTTGAGGTCGTCGCCGATCCGCTGCATTGGCTCGGGCCGCCGCGACGAGGGGTGCCGAGTCATCATCGGTCGCTACACGCCGCTGTGTGGCGCAGCATCGAGTTGCTCGACGCGGCGGAGCTGCGCTGCTTCACCGGGCTCGGGGCGATGCCCGCCGACTTCGACCTGGCGGCCGGTGCGGGTGCCGGCGCGGGCACGGGTGCCGGTGCGGCGCTGATCGGTGATCTCCACGCCGTGCAGGTACTCCTGGATCGCTTGGTCGACAAATCGGTGCTGGAGGTTCGACACGGTCCCGCCGGCCGGAGCTACCACATGCTCGGCACGGTGCACGCATTGGCCCGGCAGCTGTTTCAGGAGGGCGGCTACGCGGTGGCACCGCCCTCGGCACGGTGCACCTGCCGCTGCCACCTCGGCGATTAAGTCCGGGAGAGTCGTAAATCTTTCGGAACTCTCGTCCGCTATCCTGACGAGCATTTTTCAAGCGGAGCGACGCCATCTACACCGCACGGGGAGATGCGTGGTGGCGGCGGCTTCAAGAAAAGTTCAAGGAGGTCTCAGCAGAATTTCGGTGGGTGCCCGAACAACCGTACCGGGGGCGCACATGATTTCAACCTCAGGCGTCTCGCCCCACCTGGCGGACCAGGCCCGAAAGGCCGCCGCGGCACAGGCGATCGACTACATGCGCCAGCACCTGGCGGAGCCGCTGCAACTGGCCGACCTGGCTCGGGTAGCGCCGTTCAGTCCCTTCTACTTCCATCGCCTGTTCCGAGACGTGACCACGATGACTCCGGCCCGTTTCCTCGCCGCCCTACGTATGGCGGAGGCACGGCGGTTGCTGCTGCACACGGATCGGACCGTCACCGCGATCAGCCGGCGCGTCGGCTACACCAGCACCGCAACCTTCACCACCCAGTTCTCGCGGCTGGTCGGTACCACGCCGGGGTACTTCCGGCAGGTGGCCCGTCTGCTCGATGGTCACTGCTGCCACATCCTGGCGGACCGACTCCACCGTACGGCCGCAGTGGTCACCCGCCCCCGACTCACCCTGCTCGTGCCCGACAGCGAACCCGGCGATCTGGTGCTGGTGGGCCTGCGCGGGAAGGGGCGGAGCACCGACGTACCGACCGCGTGGACGGTGGCCGCCGGCGGTTCGGCCGTTCCGGTCGTCGCTCGACCCAGCTCCTACCACGCCCAGATCGTGCTGGCGCGGGCACACCGCACGCTGATCAGCGCCCTGGTCGACGAGGATCCGGCGAGCTACCTGGTCGGCACGGCCGAGGTGGAGCTGACCCAGCGCGGCGCGACGGTGGGCCGAATCCTGATCGGACCGCGACGGCCCACCGATCCACCGGTGCTGGCGATCGGCCCGGTCGGCCGAATCATTGAGACGTTCACCTGCCTCTCTGAACCGCCGCGGTGGCCGGACTCGCCCCCACTGGCCAGTGTGCCCAGCACGGTGGCCAGCGCATAAATTCCCTCTGGTACGAGAAGGCCGCAGCCAACTGACCGAGGTGCTGCAGTTGAACAGCCCGGAGTCCGCGCACCCGCAAATTCACCATCGGCATGCAGGCTCACCTCGGGAAGTACCGCTGGGCCAGCACCAACCCATCCCCTTCCAGATCGACGCCGACACCAGTGCCGTTGTGCCCCCGACCGCCCTCCCCTACTCTTTCGCCCATCATGTCACCCCCTCGCAGTGGGAGGTCGATAATGGACAGAAGCGATAGCCAGGATCTGCGGTCATTCGCACACGACTCACCTACCGAGACGGAGACGGCGCTACGGCTGACCAAACTCTTGGCCACCTCGCCGATTCCACCCGAGGAGATGATCAACAATCTGCCGCTCTTCCTCCGCCGGCATCAGCTGACCGACCTACTCTCCATGGACGCGCTGTACCGGAAGGTCCTCGACGTCCCCGGGGTGATCATGGAGTTCGGGGTCCGGTACGGCCGGCACCTCGCCACCTTCGCCGCCCTTCGCGGCGTCTACGAGCCGTACAACCCGCTGCGACGCATCGTTGGCTTCGACACCTTCACCGGCTTTCCCGACCTCAACGACGTCGACCGGGTGGGCCCGACCGCGTACGAGGGTCGCTTCGCCACCCCGCAGGGCTACCCGACGTACCTACGGGAAATCTTGGACGCACACGAACACAGTGAATTCTTCGGTCACGTCACCCAGCGCAGCGTGCTGGTCCAGGGCGACGTACGAGAGACCGTGCCGCGTTACCTGGAGGAGAACCCGCAGACCGTCGTCGCCCTGGCCTACCTCGACCTGGATCTGTACGAACCGACGAGGGCGGCCCTGGAGGCCATTCTGCCGCGCCTGACCAGGGGTAGCATTGTCGCCTTCGACGAGGTGGACAACCCGAAGTGGCCCGGCGAAAACGTCGCCGTACGGGAAGTGCTCGGGCTGGACCACGCGCCGCTGCGGCTACTGCCCGGTCGGCCGGCCCCGGCCTACCTGGTCTGGGGAGACTGAGTCGAGCTGGCTCCCTCGGGCGGCAACACGCTCAGCTGTGTCGGCTGAATCCCGCGGCGACCCCTTCCCACCCGACTCGGCGAAGGGGCCGGAGTAGATCAGCAGCGTGAGGTCGGGAGGCCCCGGCGGCGACCGCCGACCCGCGTTCGGCGGCCCCGACGGGACCACAACTCCCGGAGCGACCCGCTGAGCCCACGACCTCCGCGCAAACCCCCGCTGGCAGCAGCAGAGTGGGACTACCTACACCAGGTCACGACGCGGGCCGAGCGGCGCCCCAGGCGGACAGGGCCTGATCCAGGTCGGGCCCGGTGGAACCGGCCCAGGCGACATACCCATCGGGTCGCACCAACATCGGTGTGGTCGGCTCCGCCGGCCGGAACGTCACCAGGTGGTCGTAGCCGGGGCCGCTCGGATCCGGATCCACCAGGACGAAGCCGCCACCCCGCAGCGCCGTGTACAGCCGACTCCCGTCCTGAGCCGTGAGGTCGGGGGCGCGCTGCCCGACCAGCGGATGCGCACCGCGGGCGGCCGGATAGCGTACGCCGATCCCGCTGAGCCGCATTCGCAGCTGGTCGCCCAGGGGGCGTACGGCAATGCCGGCGCGGAAGAGTCCGTTTCGGGCCGCCCGCGCGAGCGAGGAACGGAGGATCACCGCCCGGATCAGTCCTCCACTCGTACGCAGCACCATTCGACCGACCGGCCGGCGCTCCGCCTCGTACGTGTCGAGCAGGCTGTCACCAGCCCGACCCTGCACCACGGCAGCGAGCTTCCACCCCAGGTTGGCCGCGTCCTGCAGACCGGTGTTCATGCCCATGCCACCGGCTGGCGAGTGAACGTGGGCGGCGTCACCGGCGAGCAGCACCCGCCCCTGCCGGTAGGCGGTGGCCTGCCGCTCGTCGCTGTGGAACCGGGACATCCAGCGTGGACTGTGCATGCCGTAGTCAGTTCCGGCGATCCGGCGTACCAGTGTGGCGATCTCCGCAAGGGTGACCGGCGTGCTGTCGGGCGGCTCCCAGTTCGGGTCCCGCGCCATGACCCGGTACCAACCGTCGCCGAACGGGACGATCAGGCAAAAGCCATGCTGGTTACCCTGGACCGTGAGCACCTCCGGCGGCGACTCGGTGAGCTGGACGTCAGCCAAGATCAGTGAACGGAGTACGGAGTGGCCCGGGAAGTCCAGGCCGAGCTGCTCCCGCACCGTGGAGTGGCGTCCGTCGGCGCCGACGACGTACCGGCCTGTCAACGTGTGGACGTCCCCATCGCGGTCAACGGTCAGCTGCACCTCATCCTGGCCTGACTCGATCTTGATTACCCGGGCGCCGCGGATCAGATCGACCCCACCTGCTACGGCGCGCTCCAGCAACAGGCGCTCCACCTGGTACTGGGGGGTGACGAGCAGGAACGGGAAGCGGGTCGGCAGCGACGCGAGGGACACCGACACCGTGCCGAACAACCGGAGCCGGCCCAGCGCCTTGCCGGTGTCGACCAGTTGGTCGGCGAGCCCACGGGCGTCGAACTGTTCGAGCGTCCGGGCGTGCACCCCGAAAGCTCGGGTCAGGTTCGACTCGTCGCGGCGCTTCTCCAGAACAGCGACCCGAACCCCGGCCGCCGCGAGATCACCGGCGAGCAGCAGCCCGGTTGGTCCGGCTCCGACAATCACGACATCGTACGTGGTTTCGTCCATCGGATCAGCCACCTCCACACTCCGTTGCGCGGGATCGCCCCAAGTCAGAATCGAGCGAGAACTCGTTCCACTCGCACTGGTGAGCCTACGCAGACGGCCATCATCGCCACCAGAGAGTGATGACTGTGGCTTCGATGACAATAAAAATATGGCAGCGATACAGATCGGCTGCTAAGGCCTGTCGTCCTTGGTGGCCTCTGGGTTAGATTCCGATCATGGAGGGTCATGGCGTGGTGCAGGTAAGACCAGCTTTGGCCATGAACTGGCGCAGCAGATCAGCGCCCGGGGCCGACCCGTATTACGGGCCACTCTGGACGACTTCAAAAGGCCGTGGCGGGATCGACACCGTTATGACCGGGAATCGGGCGAGGGCTACTACCGCAACGCGTACGACTACGAAGCCGTCGCGCGGCTGTTGCTGCGGCCGGTCGCCCCCGAGGGATCTGGTGCATGCGTGTTGTGCAGCATCGACCCACTAACTCAACGTGACCACCGTGAGGTGGTCAACCAAGCGGCGGCGGATGCGGTACTGATCGTCGACGGCGTGTTCGCGTTTCGCCCAGAGATCAACGACTACTGGAACTATCGGATCTGGCTGGACGTCGACGAGCAGACTTCCGTGCATCGCGGCACCTACCGGGACCAGACCTGGGCCGGCGCGGAAGCTGAAGCGATACACCGCGAGCGCTACCTGGTGGCCATGCGGCTCTACCTGACCGAGGTGAGCCCCCTGCGGCTGGTTGACATGATCATCGACAACACGGTGTTCGACCGCCCGCAGATCATGCCAGCCGGGCGGGACGGTTGACACCTGCCACAGCCGCCGGTCGCCCTGGTCAGACACCGCCGCCGACGCTGGGTCGGACAGCGACGAGCCGGTCGACCCTCCTCGGGTCGACCGGCTCGTCGTGGGGTCCGATCAGGCTAGGTCGAACCGGTCGAGCTCCATGACCTTGGTCCAGGCCGCGACGAAGTCCTGCACGAACTTCTCCCGCGCGTCCTCGCTGGCGTACACCTCGGCGAGGGCCCGCAGCTGCGAGTTGGAGCCGAAGATGAGGTCAACCGCGCTGGCGGTCCACTTCACGTTGCCGGTGGCCAGATCCCGAATCTCGTACCCGTGCTCAGTGGACTCCGACGCCTTCCACTGCGCGCCCGAGGCGAGCAGGTTGGTGAAGAAGTCGTTGGTGAGCACACCGGGACGGTCGGTGAGCACGCCGTGCCGGCTGCCGCCAGCATTGGCCTCGAGCGCCCGCAGGCCGCCGATGAGGACGGTCATCTCGGGTGCGGTCAGGTTGAGCAGGTAGGCGCGGTCAACGAGCAGCACCTCCGGCTGGGTCTTCTCACCGGGACGCAGGTAGTTCCGGAACGCGTCGGCCCGCGGTTCGAGCACCCGGAAGGACTCAACGTCGGTCTGCTCCTGGGTGGCGTCGGTGCGACCCGGCCGGAACGGCACAGTCACCTCGACGCCGGCGTCCCGCGCCGCCTTCTCGACCGCGGCCGAGCCGGCCAGCACGATCAGGTCCGCGAGCGAGATCTTGGCGCCACCAGCGGCGTTGAACTCCCGCTGGATCTCCTCCAGCGCCGCCAGGACGCTGGCGAGTTGCTCGGGCTGGTTGACCTCCCAGCTGCGCTGCGGCTCGAGGCGGATCCGGGCACCGTTGGCGCCACCGCGCTTGTCGGTGTAGCGGAAGCTGGCCGCGGAGGCCCACGCGGTGGAGACCAGCTGGGCGGTCGTCAGGCCAGACCCAAGCACCTTCGCCTTGAGGGCGGCGATGTCGGCTGCGCCGACGAGCTCGTGGTCAACGGCGGGTACCGGGTCCTGCCACAGCTGCGGCTGCGCCACCCACGGCCCGAGGAACCGGCTGACCGGGCCCATGTCGCGGTGTAGCAGCTTGTACCAGGCCTTGGCGAAGGCCAGCGCGAACTCGTCCGGGTTCTCCAGGAAGCGACGCGAGATCCGCTCGTACGCCGGGTCAACGCGCAGCGACAGGTCGGTCGTGAGCATCGTCGGCTTGTGCTTCTTGGTCGAGTCGTACGCGTCGGGAATGATCGCCTCGGCGTCCTTGGCGACCCACTGCTTCGCACCACCGGGGCTGGTGGTGAGTTCCCACTCGTAGCCAAACAGGATCTCGAAGAAGCGGTTACTCCACTGCGTCGGCCGGTCGGTCCAGGTCACCTCGAGGCCGCTGGAGATCGTGTCGGCGCCCGCGCCGCTGGCGTGGCTGCTCAGCCAGCCCAGGCCCTGCGCCTCCAGGGGGGCGCCCTCGGGCTCAGGGCCCACGTGGTCGTCGGCGACCCCGGCACCGTGCGTCTTGCCGAAGGTGTGGCCGCCGGCGATGAGGGCCACGGTCTCCTCGTCGTTCATCGCCATCCGGCGGAAGGTCTCCCGGATGAAGTACGCCGCCGCGGCCGGGTCCGCGTTGCCGCGGGGCCCCTCCGGGTTGACGTAGATCAGACCCATCTCGGTCGACCCGACGCCGGCCACGAACTCCTTCTCGGAGACGTAGCGCTCGTCGCCGACCCAGGTGTCCTCCGAGCCCCAGAAGATCTCCTCCGGCTCCCAGACATCCTCCCGGCCGAAACCGAACCCGAACGTCTTGAAGCCCATCGACTCCAGGGCGACGTTGCCGGCGAGCACGAGCAGGTCGGCCCAGGAGATCTTCTGACCGTACTTCTGCTTGACCGGCCACAGCAGCCGCCGGGCCTTGTCCAGGTTGACGTTGTCCGGCCAGCTGTTCAGCGGCGCGAACCGCTGGCCGCCGTCACCAGCGCCACCGCGGCCGTCGTGGATGCGGTAGGTGCCGGCGGCGTGCCAGCTCAGCCGGATCATCAGACCGCCGTAGTGGCCGAAGTCGGCCGGCCACCAGTCCTGCGAGGTGGTGAGCACCTCGGTGATGTCCCGCTTGAGGGCTTCGACGTCGAGCTTGGCGAACTCCTTGGCGTAGGAGAAGTCCTCGCCCAACGGGTTGACCTTCGCCGAGTTGGTGGAAAGTACCGACAGGTCAAGCTGGTTGGGCCACCAGTCCCGGTTGGTACGCGGACGGCCACCAGCGACCGCGGTGGGAGAGTCGATCGCCGGGCTCTCGCTCTCGCTGCCGTGCGCGGTGACGGAGTCGTGCGCGACCGGACAGCCGGCCGCCGCCTTCTGATCCACGCCCTGCGCGCTGACGGGGGCGTTGTCCTGAGTGTCGCTCATCTACTTCCCTTCACGTGGTGGAGCGCGGAAGGCGCGTCCGATTTCTTGCAGTTGGGGCAGGTGCCCCGGTAGACAACCTCCGCCTCATCCACCACGAAACCGTGGTCGTCGGAGGCGGTGAGGCAGGGAGCGCGACCAACCGCGCAGTCGACATCGGCGATCGCTCCGCAGGACCGGCACACGACATGGTGATGGTTGTCCCCCACCCGGGACTCATACCGAGCGGGGGCGCCGGTCGGTTGAATGCGTCGCACCAGGCCGGCGGTGGTGAGCGCGCGGAGCACGTCATACACCGTCTGATGCGACACGGTGGGGTTATCCACCCGAACCAGGGCGATAACCTCATCGGTGTCGACATGCGGGTGGTCCCGCAGCGCGGCGAGCACCGCCATCCGAGGTCGGGTCACGCGCAACGAGACCGCCCGCAGCTGCGTCTCGAAGTCGGGCGTCACGCGACGACGATAGCCAGTCTTCTGGAATGAATCAAGTTTTACGACGGGCGGAGTGCGGGTGGACCGGCCGCCCCGACGAGTCCGACCGGCCAGCACAGGTCGAGAACCTCCTCGCCCAGGACGACGACGTTGCCCCGAACAGCCCAGGAACCGGGGCGCTCCGGTTCACCCCGGCCCGATCTGTTCTGTCGCGCGTACCGATGCGGCGAGCAGGGCAGCGTCACCGGTGCCGGCGTACGCGTCGAGCACGGTATCGGCGAACTTGATGGCGTGCGGATCCGCGGACTCCACCGCGAGCCGCATGACCTCGGCTGCCTCCTGTTCGGCCACGAGCAGCGGCCGGGGTTCTCCGATCGCCGGGGCGTACGAAGCGGTGATGGCCGCGGTGGCGGCCCAGCCGGCGGCGAGGCTGGCCGGCCAGATCTCCCGGGGCAGGGCGGGCAGGGTGCGCAGGACCGCGTTCGGGGCGGTGGCGGCGTGCACCAACATGACCGGCTTGGCGTAGCCGTGGGTGCCGTGCCGGGTAATCGCCGCGTGCACGATTCCCGCCAGTCGGGCTGGCACGGCCTCCGGCCCGTCGGCGACCTTCCCGCTACCTGCTCCGCGGCCGGGCACCGCGCCGGCCACCGCCGACCAGCGGGGCAGGTCAGCCAGTTGAGCGAGCCGGGCCCGGATACCGAACCGCTGGTCGGGTACGCGGGGCACCGCGTCGAGCGCAGCGCGGGGATCGATGGCGGGATACGGCCCGGCTCCGGGCGGCGCGAGGGGCTGCCACCGGGCCGCCCAGTAGGCCAGCCCCTGCCCGAGTTCACCGACCCGCGGGACGGTCTCCTCGTCGAGCAGGGCGCGAACGGCGTGGCCGACCCGGATCACGCCGTGGGTGGCACCGGCCGCGATGCCGGGCAGCAGGCGGGGCCACCATCGCGCGAGCACCTGCCGCCACGGCTCATCGGCCAGTTCCCGGTCGAAGTAGTTGAGCCAATCACCGGTGCGTACGGCGTCGCCGAGCGGATCCCGCCACTCGTCGGCGGTGATCGGCTCGATTCCCCGTGGTCGCTCCTCCAGCCGGTCCGCGTACCCGTCCAGCCATCGGTGGATGACTGCGGCGTGGCCGCGCCGGGCGAGCGCCTCAACAGCCATGGGCGCGTGGTTGGAGAGCCACCCATCCCGTTCCGGTCCGAAGTACCGGATCCGTTGAAGGGCCTCGTCGATTTGATCCATTCGGGAACGGTAGAAGTTGAAGTGAGGTTGAGGTCAACTGCCGACGTGCCCCAGGCGCACCGGGCGACCTGGGCGCGACGGGCGAACTGGTCCCGCTGGGCGCGCTGGGTCAGCCCGCGTTCGACCAGGATCGGCTGGACAGGACCACCCGGTAGCCATCCGGGTCCTCGACAGTGACGCCCCAACGATCCCAGTAGGGCCCCTGGGCGACCACCCGACCGCCGGCCTGCTTCAGGCCGTCGATGGTCGCGTCGTCGATCGGCCGGCCCAGGTAGAGCACCAGTAGGTCCTGGGCGGTGGGCGCCGGCCGCACCGAAAGATCGGCGCCGCCGACCAACTCCAGGTGCCAGTTTGCCTCCCGTCGCCCGAGGATCAGCAGGTCGTGCTCACCGGGTCGGTTCGCCGCGATCCGGTGCAGCAGGGCCAGGCCGAGACCCTCGACGTAGAACCGTTCCGCAGCCGCCAGATCCGTGCACGGGCGCGCGATCCGTACCGCCACCTCGTTGACCATCAGCCCTCCACTCGGTAGTCAGCCGCACTCCTGGCGAGCGCCGACTCGTCACGGTGGCAGGATGCCGGCGGCCACCGCCCTCAGGTCCGCAACGGGCACCGCTCCATTCCCGCTAACGTCGATCACCGTACCGCTGGACGTCGTGATCACCACCGCGTGGACGGTGACCTCGGAGCCGATAGTTCTGGTGAGCTGGGCCTGACCGGCCGGAACCGGGAAGCTGTCAATCACCTCCGTGCCTTTGATGGCCCAGCCGACCAGCCACTCGGTGACCTGCGCCCGATCAACCTCCGCCGTCGTCCGTTCCGGGCGCAACACCGAAATCCAGAGCCAATTCGACCCGTTGGGTCGCACATAGTTACGGTAAGTTGTCGTGGCGGTCGGATGGTCGGAGCCGGCGACCGCTCCGCCACCTGGCGAGGTGGGCACGCCGCGGTCGTTGTGCAGTTGGTTCTTCGACACGGCATAGCTAACAGGTCCAAACTGCGCAACATTGGCCCGCAGCCCTTCCGGAACGGAGGTGATCCGGTAGCCGTCCAGTGGCTGGTAAAGCGGGTACGCAACGAAGGTTGGCGGGGCGGCCACCGACGGACCGGTGGACGAGTTCGGAAGCGGAGCCGATTGGGTGATCCCGGTCAGGGAAACCGCGACAGTGACAGCGATGGCCGTGGCGGCTACCACGCCGCCGGCCGCACCCGCGCGCAGCATTCGACGTCGTCGTACGCCGCGATGCACCCGGGTGACGAAAGCGTCCGTGACCGGGAGCGCGAAGTCTTCTCTATCCAATTCGGTTAGCTTGTCGGCGAGATTCTCGGACACCGAATTCACCCTTCTGCTGACAGCGTCGTACGGAGGCGGGACAAACCTCGGGAGAGTTGCGACCGCACCGTCGCCGGGGTGCAGTTCAGGAGGCGACCGATCTCGTCGTCCGGTAGATCAGCGACGTAGCGTAGGGCGATCGCCGCCCGCTGTTTCGGTGGCAGGCTCGCGAGGATCCGCCGAACCCCGGCGGTCGACTCCACCGCGGCCAGTGCGGTGTCCTCGTACCCGGCTTCCGGAATGGTGTCGGTCGGCGTCGGCCGGCGACGTCGGCGTTCGTTGAGGAAGAGGTTGGTCATGGTGCGCTGGGCATAGCCAACCGGATTTCCGTCCGCGCGTACCCGTGACCAGGCCAGCCCGACGCGGATCAGGGTCTCCTGGGCGAGATCTTCCGCGGCGGCTCGGTCCAGCGTCAGAATGTTGCCCAAGCGCAGCAGCCCGGCGGCGCTCTGTCGCACGAACGCGTCGAACCCGGACCCGTCCGGTGGGAGTGCAGTCGCCTTCACACTATGACTACCCCGCATCCCCCTGGAAATGTTGCATGGGTCCCCTGATTCGGGTGCCTGGGCACCTCACCTCGATCAGCAGATCCTGACGTCCGGGCCACCGCCTGCTGCCCGCTCCGTCGTCGGCGAACGGACGCAGCGGCCACGTGGCCCACGGAGCCGACCGAGCCGGTAGAGCCAACAGAGCCGAAGAGCTGGCAGCTTTGGGGTGAGACAGAAATATCTACCTATGCTATCGTCGCGCTATGACTGCCGGGTCGGCTACACGCCAGAAGCGAATAGGGTTCCCGGCCTGGGCATGATCGCCTGGTGGGGCCGAGCCCCACCCCTCCGCGGTCAGCTATTTACCAGCACAGTAACCGTACTTCTGCTTGCTGTCGCCCACGCTTTTCTTCTCCCCCGCGTCTCGCCGCGCCACCTCCGCAGGCACACCCGGCCCCGAGTCGGTGATTTGTCGTGCCCGCACCAATTCGCTGGCCGACCGCCATCGTCCCGGGCTGGGCTGGTAGCCGCTGACAAAGAACGACACCCCACCGAAGGATTGGAGTACACCCTTTGCCGTCCAACCACGCTACCCAGATCAAGAATTTCCACACCCAACAGGGACATGCCTCGAAGATTCCCGAAGACCGGCGGAGCATCCTGCTCACCACCGTAAACCGAGAAACCGGGGCACCGCGTACCACCTGGGTGGAGTTCTTCCTCGACGAAGACCGACGCATCCTGGTCGTCGCGCTGCCCGACGGCAGTCGCAACAAGCCGGGCTGGTATGACGACCTGCTCGCCGAGCCGCAGGTGACCCTGGAGAACGACGCCTTCACGATCGAGGCACACGCGGTGCGGCTCGGGGAGAGCGAACGAGACGCCGCGCTCGACCGGGCGGCGGAGCTGGACCCCGTACTGCGGCGGGAGCGTTCCCGCGCCCCGGAACCGCCACCGGTTGTGGCGCTGAACCCGCTCCACGGCCGGCCGGTCGGGGCCACCTGGAGCAGCAGCCTGAAGCTGATTCACGACGCCTTCCGCCGCGAGTTGGCGATCCTCCGCAGCGAGCTGGCACGGCCGGGGGCGCGCCTCGGTGCGCAGTTGCGCATCAACTGCCTCGCCCTCTGCGGCGGCCTCGGTCATCATCATCGCAGCGAGGACGACCAGCTACTCCCGGTAGTTGCCCGGCACCATCCCGAGCTCGCCGACGCGGTACGGCGGCTGCGGGAGGAACACGCGGCGATGGACGCGCTGCTCCAGCAACTGCAGCAGGTGGTCGGGGCAGCCGACGTGGACCGGGCGAGCGTGCGTACCGAGGTCGACCGGCTCACCGCCGCGGTCGAGGCACATCTCGACTACGAGGAGGCGCAACTCCTACCGGTCCTCGCGGCTCTTCGCTGAACAGGCAGGTGACAACCCGGCCTGACCACGGCTTGGTCAGGCCGGCCCCGCTGCTGCGCGGTCCCCGTACCGCTCGGCCGCACGCGCCCTGGCCTTCGCGGCCTCCACTGCGCGGTCCCGGGGCGGCGCCTTGGTCACCAGGTCACCCAGGAGGGTCTGGGTGGCCGCGACGACCGCCCGAACGGCTTCGTTGAACGCCTCCTCGTTGGCCGCAGACGGTCTGGTCGCCCCACTTACCTTGCGCACGTACTGGATCGCAGCGGCCTCGATCTCGTCGTCGGTGGCGGGCGGTTCAAAGTTGTGGAGCACGCGAATGTTCCGACACATGGCTCTACGATGCCAGGCCCGAGCCCCAACCTGAACCGCCCATGCCCCACCGCACTATCCGCGGGATGAGATCTGTTGCACTGTCCATTGGTTGCCGTCCGGGTCGTCGAAAACGACGAAACCGACATTGTCCAGGCTGTCGCCGTCCTGAGCCGGGCGAAAGCCCTCCGACCCGGCCACTTGAACCTCGCTGACCCCGACCCCCCGCTCCACCAACTGCTGATGGGCCTTCCGCACGTCCGCGACCACGAACTGCACCCCCTTCAGCGAGCCCGGCTCCATGGAACTGATGCCCTTCCCGATGATGATCGAGCACCCGGAACCCGGTGGGGTCAGCTGCACCGGACCGAACTCGCCGTCGCCACGAGAATCAAAATCCAGGTGGAAACCCAGCTTCTCGGTGAAGAAATCCTTGGCGCGGTCCACGTCCGCCACCGGCACCAGCACCACTTCCAGAGTCCAGTTCATTACTCCCGCTCTCGCTTACGCTATCCCTTGCTTGGCCGGACGCGTTTCGCCGGCCGCCGACATATTCCTGGTGACCCCGGGGCCCACATCACCGTGACGCGAGCACCTCGTCGAGCCGGTCGTAGCTCTCCCCCACACCCCGCTCCATCGGAGTAGCCAGCACCAGGTCACGCACCTCCGGCGACGAGTAGCGCAGGGTGGTCTGGAGCGTGGTCAACCCGGCGCGCTCCGTGAGGACGGTGGTGACGAGGGACTCGCCCGGCACCCACTGGTCGTCGTAGGACTCGGTGTAGACGAGCCGGTCCGGCGCCTGGATCTCGCGGTACACCCCGCCCTGGCCCATCCTCAGGCCATCCGGCCCCACCGAGACGAAGCGCCAGCTACCACCGACCCGTAGCTCCACCTCGCATTCGACCAGGCGCCAACCGCGAGCGCCGAACCACCGCCTGAGCAACTCAGGCTTGGTCAACGTGTCGAACACGAGGTGCCGTGGTGCGTTGAACACCCGGGTCAGGACAATGTCAGTCGGCGTCGGTGTGGTCACTCGCAGGGTCTTCGCCGTCATGTCCCCTGCCCCTCCCGGCCGCCGCTCGACTGGCGGACATCGTCACCGGCTTGAAGTTCGTCGAGCAGTTCGTCCAGGCGCCCGTACGCCTCCGCCCAGTAGCCGCGGTAGGTCTCCAGCCAGTCCACGACCAACCTGAGCTGGCGCCCCTCAAGGTGACACGGTCGACGCTGGGCGACCCGTCCGCGGGAGATCAGCCCCGCGCCCTCCAAGACCTTCAGGTGCCGAGAGATCGCTGGTTGACTCACCGGGAACGGGGCGGCGATCTCCTTCACCGTCGCGTCGCCCTGCGCGAGCCGGGCGAGGATCGCTCGCCGGATCGGGTCTGCCAAGGCCGCGAAGGTGGCGTCGAGACGCTCGGGCTCATCGAGTGCATAGCCAACTTGTTTCATAACGAGTTGGTTATATCCTTCCTCTGCTGCCCCGTCAAGCCCGATCCCGGCAGTCTTCGCAGGTAAAGGGCGCTCCGGCGAGGTGACGCGAGCTGAACGGCCGCCCAACAAGCGCACCCGTTCTGCAGGTACGCGGCAGTCCGGCTCCCCGGGACACGCGTGGTCGAGCGGCACCGGGTGGCGCAGGGGTCGATACGATCGCCTATCGATCGGAGGGCCACCATGCCGGATGTCAGCGCCGAGCAGTTCGTCGAAAAATTGCAGACGTACCAGTCGGATGAGGAGCTCCGCAAGATCCAGCGCTACTTCAGGCACGCCGAGGGCGACACGTTCCTGGGCGTCCGGATGGGGCAGGTATTCGCACTGGCCAAAGAATTCATCGACCTGGCGCCCGGCGAGATCGAAACCCTACTCGACAGCCCGATCCACGAGGTACGCGCCGGCGCGGTAAGCATCATGTCCAAGCAGGCCGCGCGGAAGAGGACCACCGACGCGCGCCGGGCGGAGCTGTACGACCTCTACCTGCGCCGGCACGACCGGATCGACAACTGGGACCTGGTCGACCTCGGTGCCGCGAACGTGGTGGGGGCGTATCTGGTCGACAAGCCCCGCGACGTGCTGTACGAGTTGGCCCGCTCGGACGACCCGTGGCAGCGACGAACCGCGATCGTCAGCACCATGGCGTTCGTACGCGCCGGTGACCTCGACGACACGTTCCGGATCGCCGAGATGTTCGTTGCTGATCCACATGATCTGATCCACAAGGCCACCGGCTGGCTGCTGCGCAGCGCCGGGGACCAGGACCGGGCGCGGCTGCTCGACTTCCTCGACCGACACGCGGCCACCCTGCCCCGGACACTACTGCGCGCAGCCATCGAGCACCTCGACAGGGAGCAGCGGACCTACTACCTGGGCCGGAAAAAGACCGAGCAGGGAGCCTCGGTTCGCCGCTAGGGTGCGACGCATGACCAAGCTGCTGACCGGTAGAGTGGCGCTCGTCGCCGGAGGGACCCGAGGCGCCGGGCGAGGAACCGCCATCCAGCTCGGAGCGGCCGGGGCCACGGTCTACGTGACCGGCAGGTCAACCCGCGCCCAGCGGTCGGGGATGAACCGACCGGAGACCATTGAGGAAACCGCCGAATTGGTCAGCGCCGCCGGTGGGGTCGGCATCGCGGTACAGGTCGACCACCTTGTCCCTGACGAGGTACGCGAGCTGATCGCCCGGATCGAAACCGAGCAGGGCGCCCTCCACGTAGTCGTCAATGACATCTGGGGCACCTCCCAGGTGGAGTGGAACAAAACGGTCTGGGAGTCAGACCTGGACGCCGGGCTACACACGCTGCGTCTCGCCGTGGAAACCCACGCCATCACCAGTCACTTCGCGCTACCCCTGCTCATCAGGAACCCGGGCGGGCTGGTTGTCGAGATGACCGACGGGACAGACGAGTACAACGCGGCCACCTACCGCAACTCGTTCTTCTACGATCTCGCCAAGGGCGCCGTGAGCCGGATGGCGTTCGCCCTGGCGCACGAACTCCGATCGCATGACACGACGTCGGTGCTGCTCACGCCCGGATGGTTGCGGTCCGAGGACATGCTGGACAGCTTCGGTGTGACCGAGCAGAACTGGCGCGACGCACTCACGGTCGAGCCCCACTTCGCCATCTCCGAAAGCCCGGCCTATGTTGGCCGCGCCGTGGCGGCCCTGGCACAAGACCCGGAGGTGTCCCGCTGGCACGGCAGGTCGCTGTCCAGCGGGGAGTTGGCGCAGGTCTACGGCTTCACCGACCTTGATGGGAGTCAGCCCGACGCCTGGCGATACCTGGTCGAGGTGCAGGACGTCGGCAAGCCCGCCGACCCGACCGGATACCGCTGACCCAACCCGGGCCAGTAGCCGCACGACGGCAAACATGTTCACCCATTGAACACCTTCGAGAAATTGAAGGGCCGGCCGGAGCGGCCATCATCGATGACCATGAAGAGACCGCTGAGTCTGCTGCTCGCCGTTGTGCTCACCGCGACCGGGTTGCTCACGCCCACCGCCCCTGCCGCCGCCGCCCCGGCGCCGCTGAAGGTCCTGACCCACAACGTCATGTTCCTGCCCCAGCTACTCTTCCCGAACTGGGGGCAGGTCACCCGCGCCGACCTGATCGCCGAGGCCGACCACATCACCGGTCGGGATGTCGTCATCCTGCAGGAACTGTTCGACAACGAGGCATCCGACCGGCTCAAAGACCAGCTCGCTGCGGAGTATCCCCACCAAACCCCGGTTCTCGGCCGGTCGAGGTCCGGCTGGGACGCCACTCTGGGCTCATACTCCAGCGCGACCCCAGAGGATGGCGGAGTCACCATCCTGAGCCGGTGGCCCATCCTGGAAAAGATCCAGTACGTCTACGTGGACGGCTGCGGGGCAGACTGGTTCTCCAACAAGGGCTTCGTCTACGCGCGGCTCAACGTCAACGGCGAACCCGTACATGTGGTGGGCACTCATGCGCAGGCGGCCGACACCGGCTGCGCCGACGACACCGGGGCCCGGGTACGGGCAGCCCAGTTCGACGAACTCGGCGCCTTCCTGGACGCTCGCCAAATCCCAGCGGACGAACAGGTCGTCGTCGCCGGCGACCTCAACGTTGATCGCTACACCACCGAATACAACAGCATGCTGGCCCGGCTCGATGTCAGCGATGCCACGTTCACCGGCCATCCGTACTCGTGGGACACCCAGCGCAATGACATGGCCGCCTACAACGACGACCAGGGCAGCCGCCAGCAACTCGACTACATCCTGCAACGCAACGGCCACGTGCGGAACGGTGCCGGCGACAACGAGACCCTAGCCGTCGAGGCACCGAAGTGGTGCGTGACGAGCTGGTTCGTCCGCTACTGCTACACCGACTACGCGGATCACTATCCGGTCGCGGCCGACCTCTGACGCGGACGGCCCGGGCAGACAGCTGTCCTCCAGTGCTGGGGCTGGGCAGCGGCGCACCCGCCGCTGCCCAGCCCGGTCATACCACCGTCACCGCGGCGGCCTCGCCGTCCGCCACCCACCAACCGGCGTGTGGTACACCGTCCCTGCTTGCTCGGTCAGCGGCAGGTCCGCCAGGTCAAGGTGCTTCCCCGTTAGCTTTGATCATCGCGCACCGGAGCGAGGAGTCCATGCCCGGCAGCGCGGCTTCGTGTCGCATGGTGGCGGTCAACTCGCGGCCACGCTCCGCGTTGGGCAGCTCCCGATACCCAAGCCTCCGGTAGTAGGGGCCGTTCCAGGGCACATCGCGGAAGGTGGTCAGGGTCGTCGCCGGACGACCGTGACGCCTCCCCCATCCCTCGACGTGTGCGATGAGCCGCCGACCAAGCCCGCGCCGAGCGTGCGTGGGCGCCACCGACACCTGCTCGATGTGGGCGTTGCCATCCAGCACCGCCGCAGTGACGTAACCGACCGTCCGGTCGCCTTCCTCGACAACCCAGATCAGCCCCTGCCGCTGGCGTCGCCTCAGGGCCTGTCGATCCACGGCATGATCAGCTATCTCTGACATGCCAACCGTATGGAAGAGCTGGCCAGCCTGGACCTCAAGCCGAGCCAGATCGTCGAGCTCCGACTGTCTTGCCGCCCGAATCAGGGATGTCCTCCTCACTTTCTCAGCAGCAGGGCCGGCTGCCATCGGACAGTCGGCCTCGCCCCTGCGTACTTGTCAGAGCCCCGCAACTGCCGCGTCATTGCCCGGCATCCGGGTCACGCTGGGCAGCTGCAGCACGTCCGCTGCCGAGCGGCCGCTCGTCTCGCTGGTCGGGCACATCGCCATCAGCAGAAACGACTGCCAGGCCAGGTCGATCGGATGCGCCTCGGGCAGGCCGATCTGATGGTGGCTGAGGTTGATCCCGGAGGATACCTGACGCCCGCCATCCCGGCTGTGCAACGAGAACATCTGGTGACCGATCACCAAACCGTCATGGCCGAAGAACTCACCGCACGGGGTAGGAAGCGAGTAAATACCCAGACCATAGCTACCGGCTTCGGGCACATCCGGGAACATCGGCACCCCGGCGAGCATCTCATCGAGGGTGGCCGGGCTGAGCAGATCACCGCCGAGCAGGGCCCGGAAGAACGTGTTCAGGTCCGCCGTGGTCCCAATCATCTCGCCCGCCGTCCACCCCCAGCTCATGTTGAACTCGCTGAGGTCACGAACCCCGAACGGGGCGAAGTAGGCACCGCTGTGTGGGCCGTGAATAGTCGGATCAGTGCCCGGGAACGACGTCCCGGTGAGCTTCAGCGGCCGCAGAATGCGCCGCTGCACCTCGGCCGCCGCCGGGTTACCAGTGATCGACTCAATCAGTAAGCCGGCCAGGATGTAGTTCGTGTTCGAATAGCTGAACCCAGCCCCGGGCGCGTTGGTCGGCGGCATAGCCAGGCCCATCGCAACCAGGTCCACCGGAGCGTACGTCGTGACCTGCATCTGGTCGATCGCCGCCCACGAGTCGAGCATCGCGTTGGTGTAGTTCCCGATGCCGCTGGTGTGGTTCAGCAGCATCCTGACGGTGACTTCGGCACCGCGCTCACCCGGCACAATCTCCGGCAGCAGCTCCCCGATCGGGTCGTCGAGGCCCAGCCGGCCCTCGTCAACAAGCTGCAGCACGGTGGTCGCGACGAACGTCTTGGTGATGCTGCCGATGCGGTGCCGCAGCTGTGGCTGCATCGGTCGGGGGCTGGTCAGGTACGCCTGACCGGCACTGCCGCGCCAGTCGTGCCGGCCATCGCGCACGGCTGCCAACGCACCCGGAACGCCAGCCTCGGGTACCGCGGCGAGCGCGGTGCGCAACTCACCCCGATCCAGCCCGCCGGAGGGGCTCCCCCCAGCTGTCTGAGTGGATAGCGCGGCAGCAGATGTGGGCACCACAAAGGCGGCGGCTGCCAACGTCGCACCGGCAATTACGATCTTCAACGCCCGAGGAATGCTAGACATATCGCGATCCTAGGTGCAGTCAGGATTCGCCTCCATTCCCATGGCAGTAATCGGCAGGACATAGTGGCATCCCCCGGGTGTCCGTTTCGATCTCGTGTGGCTCGATATCGGTGCTGGCTCACATCGCCTGTCCCGGGAGGGCGCAATGCGGGAACCTTCACCGTGCGGACCGCGGCTCTACGCCGGCGGCAGCCCAAAGCTAGAAGGTGCCCTCTGAACTGGAAGGATAGGAGTTCTGACGCTTCTATCGTTCGGCTCGAAAGGGCACCTCGCAGGTGTGATTACGCCATGACGCGCCGGTGGCGGACGACCGGGTGACCGGCTCGCCAAGGTCGGTCTGCCGTTCGTCACGATTGGTTCGACCGCCGAGCCGCACCGAATGAGCGGGATCGACATCGACTACGCCGGGCTGACCGCCCGGTCCGTACACCACCTGGCCGATCTGGGCCACCGGCACGTGGTCCTGGTCAACGTTCCGCCGAGGTGGTGGCCGCGGGCCACGGCCCCAGCCATCGGGCGCTGGCAGGCTCCCGGGAGGCGGTGGCGGAGCGGGGCCTGACCGGCGTCGAGGTCTGCAGCGGCGACGACACGGCCTCCGGCGAGGCGTGCGTGGAGCAGTTGTTCGCGACCCACCCGGACGTCACGGCGGTGACCTCCCAACGAGGCCGCGCTGCCCGGGATGTAGCGTGCGCTGGCCGGCGCCGGGCTCCCCGTGCCGGGCGACCGCTCCGTGACCGGTCGCCGCCCAGCACTGGGCCGAGGATTTCCGCCCGCCGTTGACCGCCCCGGACGTTCCGATGATGACATCGGCGCCGAGGCGGTGACACTACTGTTGGAGATCATCGCCGCGCCCGGGGCCGTGCCGCGCCACCGCCTGTGCAGCCCACCCATCTCGCTGCGCTCCAGCACCGGTCCGGTCCGGGCTGGGCCCGGACCGGCAGAGGCGCGGCCGGCGCCTGATCCTCCGCGCTAGAAGGCCGAGATCGGGGTGGCATAGACCATCCGCTGGCCGGGGTGTTCGGTCACCGTGAACAGCACGTCGCCGAAGCCCAGGAATCCCGGCCAGTACGACAGGTCCTCCGGGCCCACGCCGGCGGTGATCCGCCGAGCCGGACCCAGTACGCCCTCAGCCGCCCCGCCCGGCGCACTCGTCCGCAACAGGTCGCCGTTGTCGATCTCGTCCGGGACGTCCACGCCGTGGCTGCGGGTCAGGTACCAGGTGTCGCCGCGCGACAACGCGCCCTGGATGTTCGGCTGCGGCAGCCGGAACGCACTGCTCGCCTGCCACAGACCGTCGTTGGAGAGCAGCGGGCGGCCGGTGTCCCCGTCCAGCGGCCACCGCGCCACCCGGCCGGTCAGGTCGTCGGTGTCCGCGCCGTTGCAGTACTCGCCAGTGGTCAGGTGATCGATGCCGGTGCGGTCCAGGCCGACGAAGGAAAACTTCGGTGAGCCGCTGACCCGACAGACACTCGGGTTCTCCACCTGCCCCCCGTTGCTGGTCCAGGCGGCCACCTGCGGCATCACGTACCGGTAGCCGTGGCCGTAGAAGACCCCGTTCTGCCGGCCGATCCTGGTCTTGTCGGTGGTGTTGCCCTTGTCGCCCGCGGCCTTCAGGTCGAAGATGTAGCGCATGTCGAAGACCCGGAAGCCGCGCCGGGTGTCGGCGACGTAGAGGTAGTTGCCGTACCAGGCGATCCCGCCGGCGTGCAGTGACGACCCGGAGGCGTTCTGCGTGTTGCGCAGGCTCATGTACGTGGCGTTCTGCGAGTCGTTGATGAACGGGTACGCCAGCAGGACGTGCTGGTAGGCGCCCGTCCGCCGGTCGATGAAGGTGATCCGGGAGCCCTTCACGTACTCGGAGTCCTTGTTGTACCAACTGACGATGAGCGGCTCCGCCACCCCCCACGCCTGGTCGTCCTGGGCGTCCGCGACGGTCGTCATGCCCTGGGGCATCCACTCGACGTCGCCGCCGCGGACGCTGCTGTCCGACGAGTCGAAGCAGAAGCTGTAGACCACCTGGAGATCACGCTCGTCGACGTCCACCGCGTCGGGGTTGCAGATGGCGCCACTGCCGGTCATCACCGTCCCGTCCCGGTTGGCCTGCGCGAGGATGTTCTGCACACCGAGCTTCGGCAACTGCGCGTCGAGCAGGCGTACCCGCTCCATCAGCTCCGCCTGGTTGCTCGCCGGTCGCAGGCGGAACTCGGACAGGTTGGGCGCGGTCGCCGCCTCAGCGGGCGACACGGCGACCGCCCCCAGGGCGACCGCCATCGTTGTCGTGAGCAGGACCCGCAGGATCCACACTGTTACTACCTCCCCGGACCGTGGATGAAGATCGCACTATATGCGTCCTGGATCTTCGTCAGGCCGGCTGCCCGGTCAGCCTGACGATTGCCCATGCCCGGCTTGCCCAGCGGGGACTCGGATTCGGCCTGGTCTGTCTCGAACCGACCTGGCACTGGCAGGGCATCGGATTCGGCCACGCGAAGGTCGGCGGCTACAACGTCTGGCTGCGCGGCTACAACCCGCTGATCGCCACGCTGTCCACGCCCCTGTCCGCGCCGGTGATCACCGCTACCCGGCTCCGCGCAGCTAACGCCGGTTCCGCCCGCGGCGCCGCCAACATGATCACTGAGGCGATCACCACCGCCCACTCATCGCCGTTGCTCTCACCCTGCTCTGGGGCATCACAGCCGGCCGCGCCGCGCACCTGGCACCCCGTCCAGAGACTGAGTGGATGGTTCGAGACCCAGGACTCGGGGCAGCAGGGCTGCCAAACCCATTGGTGCGCCACCGTCCGCTCCTGGCATCCTGCTGGATATGCCGGAGACCGCCTCGCTGCCGCTTAGCCTGCCCGAGCTGCGGGCACTCGCCAATGCGGGCAGGCGGCTCAAGTACCTGTTTTTCTGGGGACACCAACCCCAGCCAGACGACAGCATCGGAGCGGGGTGCCTCAGCCAGTGGTGGCCCGCTCCCTTCATCGTTGACGGAGTCCGATACGCCACGGCCGAGCACTACATGATGATCGGCAAGGCTCGCCTGTTCGGCGACGACAAGGTCGCCACGCAGATGCTTACCACGTCGCATCCGGGCGCAGTCAAGGCCCTGGGCCGGCGGGTCCGTGACTTCGACCAGGCCACCTGGGATACCCACTGCTTCGACCTGGTCGTCGCGGGCAACGTGGCCAAATTCAGCCAGCACCGTGACCTCGGGCAGTACCTGTCGTGCACAAGAAACCGGGTCCTGGTGGAAGCCAGCCCGGTGGATCGGGTCTGGGGTATCGGCCTACCCGCCGCGGTGTCAACGGCGGATTGGAACTGACCCCCTATCGACGTTTTGGGATTGACCCCCTGGAGGTCGTTACGTGCTACTTGTTGCGGTCCTTCGCGAGGAGTTCTCGGCGGGCTCTGGTGCGGTAGGACTCGCCTGCGAGGGTGAGGACCTCGGCGTGGTGCACGAGGCGGTCGATCATCGCGGCGGCGACGACTTCGTCGCCGAAGACCTCGCCCCACCGCCCGAACGGCAGGTTCGAGGTGACGAGGATGGAGCCGGCCTCGTAGCGAGATGCGACGAGTTGGAAGAACAGG
>NZ_AZWO01000055.1 GCF_000514775.1 Salinispora pacifica CNR114
CCGACGGGCGCTTCATACTGCCTTCTCTGGGTGTGCTTGTGGGATGGGTTTGGATCGCTGCTGCGGTCAGTCTCGCGCCCTGATGGGCGAGCCGGGCGACTGCGTCCGGGTCGGTGTCCAGTTTTTGGTGAAGATCCAGTCGAGGCCGTCCTCTCCGGCGGTGTCGAGATGTTCGGCGCGGCGCAGTCCTGTTCGGCCGGCGACTGTGGCGGAAGCGATGTTGTCCGGGCGGACGCGAGCGATGATCCGACGGTCTGGCAGGTTGGTGGTTGCCCAGGTGACGACTGCGGTCGCGGCTTCGGTAGCGATGCCGTTTCCCCAGGCGGCCGGGTCCAGGCGGTAGAAGAGGTTGAGTACCTGCTGGTCCTGCAGGTGCATGAGCTTGAGTCCGCAGAAGCCGAAGATGCCGTGCTGGGCGTCGGCCTCACGAGGGTGGATGACCCAGTAGCCGAAGCCGTGCTGGTCCCACCGGTGGTAGCGGTCTTCGGCGTCGGCGCGGGTGGCGAGCATGTCGGCCGGGTTGTGGGCGCATGCCGCCGGGTCGTGGTGGATGCGGTAGATCGTGTCGATGGCCGCCCGGGTGGGTCGCCGCAGGGCCAATCGCGTGGTCAGCAGTTCGTTGTGACCGAGCTGATCATCGCCCATGGTGGTGGTCCTTTCATGGCGTTCTGTCGGTTTCTGTCCGACGTTGCAACGCTCGGGCTGCTCAGGTCAGCTTCGGGATGGGTTCTTGGGCGTGAGCCGGAACGATCGAGCGACTTTCTGCCGGTAGATCTGCTGTGTTGCGGGGTCCCAGGGGATGCACCAGCGTCCGCCGGGTGCCCGGCGGGCTGGTACTTGACCTTTGATGAGCCAGTTGTAGATGGCGTCGGCGGGGATGCCGAGTTGGGCGGCGGCGTGTTTGACGCTGATCTCGCCATCTTGGATGGCCACGGTTCGGGGTGCCCAGATCTTGTAGGCGTCGCGGACACGGGCGACGCCTGCGGCGGTGAAGGGTTTGCCTTTGCCGGTGAGCAGGCCGGCGGCGTTGAGCCGTTCGGCGAGTTGTTCGCTGGTGTGCGTGGCGCCGTAGCGGCGGACCAGCTCGAGAGCGCCGGCGGGAGTGCGGCCGGGCCCGTGCCGCAGCGCGGTGAGTTCGTCGGTGGCGCCGGTGTGCCAGCGGACACCGATGCGGACGCTGTCGTCGTCGGTGGCGGGCAGCAGGGTGATGTCGGCGATCAGGCTGCGCAGCAGCCGTTTGCGGTCGCGGTGGCTGGTGGTGGGGCTGTCCCACAACCGTGGCAGGTCAGCAGCCAAGGCTTGCAGCGCGTTGCGCTGGGGCGCTGGGGCGCTGGTGGCGTGTGCGGTGGCCAGCGCCGCTTCGGCGTCAGCGAGTTGGGCCAGCTTGGCTTCCCATCGGCTCTCCAGGCTTCGGGCTACCAGGCGATTTTCTGGCTCGACGTTGGTGAACGCTCGTTCGGCGCGGTCGGCTTCGTAGCGGGCGCGTTGCACGGCCAGTTCGGCGGCCCGGTGGGTGCGCACGCGGCGGTCGGTGACTTCGTCGCTGGCGGCCAGCGCGATCGTGATGTGTTGTTCGGTGATGGTGTCGAGGAACAGGGCGCTGACGGCCGCGTCGACGGTGGTCGCGACCACGGTCCGGCACTGCGGGGTGCGGATCGAGTCTTTGACCTGGCAGGTGTAGGTCGCGCGGGCGTCGCCGCGGTCGTAGCGGGTGCCGACCCGGCCGCCGCAGACACCGCAACTGATGATGCCCTGACACAGCGCGGTCCCTTCCCGGGCCGGGCGGGCACCGCGTTGGGTGTTGTTCGCGGCGAGTTTCACCTCGATGTCAAGGTATTCCTGCCAGCTGATGTAGCCCTCATGGTGGTCTTGGATGGTGACCGTCCAGTCCTCGCGGGCGCGTTTACGGCGCGAGCTGCGCACCGTCCCGTCGGGTTGCACCCGGCGTCTCTCGGTGGAACGGCCGAAAGTGTAGGCGCCGGCGTAGGCCGGGTTCTTCAACGCCTGCAGCACCCGGGCGTGGGTCAGCTTGCCCCACTTGAGGTTGCCTGCCCATGCTCCGCCCCAAGTGCGTTGCGGGAACAGCCGGCCCGCGGCGTCGAAGGCGCGCATCACCGCGAGCGCGGAACCGCCGCGGTGGAACTCAGCGAACAGGTCCGTGACCGCGCCCTGGATCTGCTCGTCGGGGTCCTTGACGACGTCTCCGTCAGCGTCGTACACGAGGCCGACCGGCAGCGGGTGCCGCAGCTCACCGCGCTGCGCTGCCGCCAGCTTCGCGCCGTGCAGCCGGCCCATCAGAAAGTGCAGTTCAATCTCACTCATCTGACCCTTGAGGCCGAGCAGCAACCGGTCGTTGACGTTACCCAGGTCGTAGACGCCGTCGGCGTCGATCAGCAGGGTGTCGGTGAGACGGGCCAGCTCCATCAACCGGGTCAGGTCGGCGTTCGAACGGCCGAACCGGGACACCTCCAACCCGAACACCGCGCCGACCTCGCCCATGCAAATCCGCGCCACGATGTCGCGGAAGCCATCGCGTTCGGAGCCGAACCGCCCGGACATCCCCAGATCGGCGTCGATCACGACGATCTGCTCGGCCAGCCAGCCGAGCTCCGCGGCGATCGCCGTCAACCCGTACTGCCGAGTCGTCGACTCGGTGTTCTCCCGCACCTGGGCGAGGGTCGACTGACGCACATACACGATCGCCTGCCGGCTCAGATGCGACGACATGACCTTCGGCGACGGCTTCACCAGCCGCACCCGCGTTCAGCAGCGCCTCGAGCATGTTCGCCACCGCCATCACCGCTTGACGCAGGTCCGGCCCGCTCAACCACCCTCGTCTCCGGCTCGTCCGAGCCATCCCAGTCCCGCTCAGGAGCCACCTCATGAGTACTGCCTGTCCGCGCCACGTCGATGGCGTCGACCAACGCCCGCGCGGCAACCAGCCCCTCAACAGCAAGCCGATCCGACGACGCCGGCACACCACGATCCGTCCACTCCTGACGCACCGTGACCCGCCGCCTCCCGTCGACCTCGCACATGAACCACAACCCGGTGCGTTTACGCATCGTGATCAACACCGTAAGGCACCGACCATTCAGAGGATGGAAAGGGTGGGTGATCGTCAATGAGTCCGAAGAGTACCTGGACGGACGAGCCTTATAGGACACGGGTTCCCGCTGATGTTGACGCCCCAGACAAGGTCGCCTACGGGCTGACCTGGCGGCAGCTGGCTATCCTCGCGGTTGCTGCGATGATCTTCTATGGCGCCTGGAACGGTCTGCACCGTGTGGTGCCACCGCAGGTCATCGTTTTCGCCGGCGTGGTCGTCGGCGGTGTCGTGTTCGGGCTGGTGGTCGGGCGCCGAGATGGGCTGCCGATGGATGTGTGGCTGCTGCACGCGATCCGCCATTCGCGCAGCCCCAAGGCGCTGTCGTCCTCGGGGGAATCCGCGGCAGGGGTGCCCGAGTGGGTTCAGCAGCCGAAGGGACGGCTGCCGCTGCCGGCGCCGCTGCGGCTGCCCGCCGATGCGATCGGCGACGACGGTGAGATCACCGTCGGCGGTGACCGGGCGGCGATCGTCGCGGCCACGAACATCAACCTGACGTTACGCACCGCCGCCGAGCAGACTGCCCTGATCGAGGGGTTCGGGCGCTGGCTCAACAGCTTGTCGGCGCCGACGCAGGTGGTCGTGTCCGCCCAGCCGGTCGACCTCGCCTCCCACGCCCGGGCGATGTCCGATGCTGCCCGAATCCAGCCGCACCCCGCGTTGGAGGCGGCGTGCGCGGACCACGCCGCGTTCCTAGCCGACCTGGCCGAGCACCGGGACCCGCTGCGCCGCCAGGTCCTTGTGGTCACCCGCGCCGCACCGGGTGAACACGGCAGCCATGCGGCGCGGCGGCGGGCCGACGACAGCGTTCGGGCGCTTTCCAGCCTCGGCGTGACCGCCCGGACGCTCGACGGGGCGGCAGCCACCGCGGCGATCGTCGCCGCCGCCGACCCCTACCGGCCGCCGCGTCCCGGCGGCCTGGCCACCCCGGACACGGTCATCACCGCCACCACGAACGACACCAAGAAGCCCTGAGAGGAGAACACTGCGATGGGTACTCCACGCTTCCGCATTCGCCCAAACGGTCCGTCCTCCGGCGATGTGTCGGCCGGACTGGCCAGCGCCGTCGCCCCGGCCTCGGTCGAGGTGACCCCGCGTTGGCTGCGCGTCGGCGATGGCTATACCGCCACTCTCGTGGTCACCGGCTACCCGGCCGAAGTCGGGCCGGCCTGGCTGGAGCCCCTGCTGTCCTACCCCGGCCGGGTCGATGTCACCCTGCACATCGACCCACTACCCGCCCCGACCGCCGCTGCCCGACTACGCAGACAGCGGGCCCGCCTGGAATCATCGCGGCGCTCCGACGCCGAGCGGGGCAAGCTGATCGACCCCTACACCGAGGCCGCCGCGACCGACGCCACCGACCTCGCCGACCGGCTTGCCCGCGGCGCCGCCAAGCTGTTCCGCGTCGGCCTGTACGTCACGGTGCACGCCCGCACCGAGGAGGAACTGCTCCAGGCATGCGCCCGCGTCAAAGCCGCCGCCGCCTCAACCCTGCTGGAGGTCCAGCCCGTGACCTGGCGTCAGCTCGCCGGCTGGACCACCAGCCTGCCGCTGGCCTCCGACGGGCTGCGGATGCCGCGAACCATGGACACCGCCGCCCTGGCCGCCGCGTTTCCCCTAGCCAGCCCCGACCTGCCGGCGCCGCTGCCGGGCGAGCCGGCGGCAACCGGGGGCGTGCTCTACGGCACGAACCCGGCCGGCAACGGCGTGGTGTGGTGGGACCGCTTCGCCCAGGACAACTACAACAGCGTCGTCCTCGCGCGCAGCGGCGCCGGCAAAAGCTATCTGGTGAAACTGGAGACGCTGCGACACCTGTACACCGGCGTCCAGGTGTCGATCATCGATCCAGAAGACGAGTACCTGCGGCTGGCCGATGCGGTCGGCGGGACAGTCGTACGGCTCGGCGCCACCGGCGTGCGGATCAATCCGCTTGAGCTTCCGGTCGGTGACAGCCGGCCCGACGTGCTCACCCGCCGCGGATTGTTCCTCCACACTCTCATCGCCGTGCTGATCGGACACCTGCCACCACCGACCGAGCGGGCCGCGCTGGACCGCGCCATCCTCACCGTCTACCGGCAGGCGGGGATTACCGCTGACCCCCGCACTCACCGCCGACCCGCGCCGCTGCTGCGGGACCTGTCCGCGAGCCTGGCCGTAGACACGGACCCGGCTGCGGCCCAGCTCGCCGCCCGACTCTCCCCGTGGGTCGACGGGTCGTTCAAGGACCTGTTCGACGGGCCCAGCACGTCTCGGCCAGATGGTCACCTCGTCGTGTGGTCGCTGCGGCAGCTCCCGGACGAGCTGCGCGCTGTCGGAACCTTGCTGGCCCTCGACTCGATTTGGCGGCAGGTCGACGCACCGCCGCCCGGTGGGCGGCCCCCGCGACGCATGGTCGTGGTTGACGAGGCGTGGCTGCTCATGCGCGACGGCGAGGGCGCGAAGTTCCTCTACCGGCTATCCAAGGCAGGCCGCAAGCGGCACACCGGGCTCACCGTGGTCACCCAGGACGCCGCCGACGTGCTCGGCGCCGACCTCGGCCAAGCCGTCGTCGCCAACGCCGCCACCCAGATCCTGCTTCGCCAGGCGCCCCAGGCGATCGACGCCGTCGGGGACGCCTTCGGCCTGACCGCCGGTGAACGACGACTGCTGCTCGCGGCGCGCAGAGGCCACGGGCTTCTCATCAGCGGCACCAACCGCACCGCATTCGAGGCCATCTCCAGCGACGCGGAGCACGCTCTGGCGACCACCAACCCGCTCGACCTCATCAACGACGACGCCGACAGCGTCTAGTTCAACCCTGTCGACACGCAGGCGGCGGTGCCGCACCCGAGCGTGGGTGTGGCACCGCCGCCTTGCCGCGCGCGTAACCGCGAAGGACACGTCATGGTCACCCTCCTGTTCACCCCGTCGCCCACCCCCATCGGCACCGATCCCGGCTCGCCGATTCCCCCGTCACCGGCAACCCAGTGGATCCTGCAGGCATCGCACTGGGCCATCGACCGGCCCTGGCTGCTGGGCGTCGCCGCCGGCCTGTTCCTCGTCTGGATCGCCGGCCGCAACCTCGTCGCGGGCTGGCGACACCGGCACCACGCCACGGGCGCCCGGCTGGTCACCATCGCCCCACCGGCCGAGGTCGACGAGCACGGTGCCGCCGCCCTGTGGGCGAATCTGGCCGGCATCCTCACCCCATCCCGCCGCCGACGACTGCTCTACGGCACCCCGCACGTTGCCCTGCAGTACGCCTGGACCGGCCGGCAGCTGATCATCTCCCTATGGGGGCCCGGCACCATCCCGAAGGGGGCGGTCGAGGCCGCCGTACGCGCGGCGTGGCCCAGCGCGGCCACCACCACCAGCGAACCCGCCCCTGACCCCATCCCGGTAGAGACGGCCGCCGCCGTGGGTGGTCACCTGCTGCCCGTGGCCGCCGAATGGCTACCGCTGAACGCCGACCACGACGCCGACCCGCTACGCGCCCTGATGGCCGCCGGCGCCCAGCTACACGACGGCGAGTACGCCTGTGTGCAGATCCTCGCCCGACCAGCCGTGCCCCGCCGCGCGGGGCGGGCCCGACGCGCCGCCGGCCGGCTGCGCCAGGGCAAGACCGCCGTCCCATCGGTCAACCTGGCCGGGCCGCTGACCGAGCTGATCGGCATCTTCCTGCCCGGACGCTCCCGCAGCCCTGCCGGCGCAGCACCGGCCAGCCGCCGGGACCCGACGGTCGAGCGGGACGTGCGGGCAATCCTCGACAAGACCTCCCACCAATTATGGGAGACCGGCATCCGGTACGCGGTCGCCTCCCGCGCCCACCGCGACGGCACCCTGCCCTACCACCGACTACGCGGCGTCGCCGACGCGGTCGCCTCCTCGTTCGCCGTCTACGCCAGCCGTAACCGGCTCGCCCACCGAACCCGCATGCCTCGGCCCGCCATGGTCCTGGCCACCCGCCGCCTCGGCGCCGGGTTCCTCACCTCAGCCCCGGAACTCGCCGTGATGGCGGGACTGCCCCGCGACCTCGCCGTGCCCGGCCTAGACCGCGCCCGCGCCAAGTCCATGCCAGTCCCGGTCGCCGTACCGAAAGGCGGCCGGGGCCGCAAGGTCCTCGGCGACGCCGAGGTCGGCAGCCACGCCGTCGCCTTGTCCGTGCCGGACACCCGCTACCACACCCACATGGTCGGCCAGACCGGCTCCGGCAAGACCACCCTGCTCGCCAACCTGATCATCGACGACATCAAGGCCGGCCGCGGCACCATCGTGCTCGACCCGCACGGCGACCTCGTCCTCGACGTCCTCGACCGGATCCCCGCGACCATCGCCGACCGGGTGGTGCTATTCGACCCCGCCCAACCCAACCCGCCAGCGATGAACCCCCTCGAAGGCACCGACCCAGACCTGGTCGTGGACAACCTGGTCGCCATCTTCGGGTCGATCTTCTCCAAAGCGTGGGGGCCACGGATGGACGACGTGATGCGGGTGTCCTGCCTGACCCTGCTACGGCACGCCAACGTCACCCTCCAACACATCCCGCCGCTACTCAACAGCGCCCAATTCCGGTCGGCGATGACCGTCGACCTAGACGACCCGGACGGGCTGCACGGCTTCTGGCAGTGGTACGACGAACTGACTCCGGCGCTGCGCTCACAGATCATCGGCCCCGTGCTGGCCAGACTGCGCGCCTTCCTACTCAGGGATTTCGTCCGCAAGACGATGCGCTACCCCAAGTCAAGCTTCGACATGAGCAAGATCCTCAACGGCGGAGTGTTGTTGGTGCGGATCCCGAAGGGGGAACTGGGCGAGGACACCAGCCGGCTACTCGGCTCACTAATCCTGGCCCGGGTATGGCAGGCGGCAACCGCCCGCGCAAGCATCCCCGCCGACCGCCGAAAGGACTGCTCGATCTATCTCGACGAGTGCCAGAACTTCTTGACCTTGGCCGCGAGTCTGGACACGATGCTGGCCGAGGCCCGCAAATACCGCCTCGCGATGACCCTCGCACACCAGGACCTCGCCCAATTCCCCCGCGAACTCCTGGCCGCGGTCAGCGCGAACGCCCGCAACAAGATCTACTTCAGTGTGGCGCCGGAGGACGCCCGTGTGCTGGCCCGGCACACCCTGCCGGAACTCGACGAGCACGACCTGGCCCACCTCGACGCGTACACCGCGATCGGCCGCCTCGTCGTCAACGGCCGGCAGATGCCGGCGTTCACCATGCGGACCCGCCCACCGCTGCCGGTGGTCGGCGAGGCCACCGCGATCCGACAGCAGGTCGCCAAGACAGTTCCCGCCCAGGACCCCTCCGCCATCGACGCCCTAGTCAAGCAGCACAGCCGGAAGCCGGACGACCGACGCCGCAGAGGCGGCAAGGCCCCGTCGTGACCGACATGTCAGAGCGACAACCATCGGCTTCCGTAACGGGATCCCCAAGGGGATCCACCACCCCTTCCACCCCCATCACCGACATCCACTGACAGATCACCCGTGACGGCCTGTCTCTACCGCGCTGCGGCCTGCCCAACCAACCACTGTGGTCGAACCCCACTCAGACACCCTCCGTATGGAGGACTCTCTTCCCCAAGGAGTAGCCGTGTCCAGCCGTCTTCCACCTCGCTCGCCCTCATCCGACCCGTACCTCCACACCCGCCGTCTCACCTCACGCGACCGACTCCTGCTGTCCTGGCTCGCCGAGCACTACCTGCTATCCACCCACCAGGTCACCAAGGCACTGTTCCCCTCCGGCCGCAGCGCCCGCCTGCGGCTCACCCTGCTACACCGCATCGAAGCCGTAGACCGGTTCGTCGACCAAGCCGCGGCCAACTCCACCCAGTACCTGTACGCGCTTGGACCGCTCGGCCTGCGACTCAACCGCGACGCCTACCACGACCCCGACAACCCCACCGCGAAACCGCCACGCAGCAACCGCGACCGCGCCGACCGCATCGTCGGCAGCCGCAAACTGCGCCACCTGCTCGGCGTCAACGACTTCTTCACCGACCTGCTCGCCCACGCCCGCACCAACCCGCAAGCGCGACTGGAACGCTGGTGGTCCGAACAGCACGCCACCGACGCCTACGGCGGCGCCGGGGTCCAACCTGACGGCCACGGCATCTGGACCGTCGGCGACGCCACCGTCGGATTCTTCCTCGAGCACGACAACGGCACCGAACCCCTCGGCAGGGTGCTGGCCAAGCTACGCGCCTACGAACGGGTGACCGAGTTCGGACCCCGATACCCGGTCCTGTTCCAGGTCCCCAGCCGAGGCCGCGAGCGCAATCTCCTCGACGCACTCGCCGATACGTCCGCCGCGATGCCGATAGCTACCGCCGTACACGACACCAACCCAGCAGGGCCCGTCTGGACCCTGACCAGCGACCCCGACCGGCTACGCCACCTGCACGAACTCCCCAGCAACCACGGCCCGTACACGGCCACGAACCCCAACCGGTTCGTTCATCGCGACCCGGCAGCTATCTGTCCGGGAGGCGACCAAAACCTACCTCTCAACTTGAGGCAAGCTCATAAATGATTTCCAGGCCGTCTTCGGTGTCCCACTGCTGTCCGACCTCGATGAAGCCGTACTGTGACGCCAGCTTGTAGGAGGCCAGGTTGTCGGGGCTGATGGTGACCCGAACCGTACGGACCTGCGGTTCCTCGGCGGCGCGGTGCAGCAGGGCTTCCAACGCCGCGCGGGCGTAGCCACGTCGCCGGAGCGCCGGGTCAACGGCGTAACCGATCTCCACCATCCCCGCCGGGTCCGGCGGCCCGTGATAGCCGGCCCGCCCCACGGCCAGATGCCGCTGTTCGTCCCAAACTACGCCGGTGACCCATGCCGCGCTGGCCGGGTCGTCCGCGACCTGTCTGCTGCGCATCTGCCACACGCCTCGCCAGTCCGGGCCGGCGAAGTAGGCCGACAGGGGAACAGGGCTGGACATGTTCGCCGCCGCCAGGTCACCCCGGGCAAGGGCGTGAAATGTTGGGCCGTTCAGATGCACGATGCGCACGGAAGCGGGCCGTAGTCGTCGTATCGCTTCCTGACCGAGACGGCGACCATCCGCACCCTGTTGATCGAGCCCTGCCATCACGACGCGAGACTCTACCTCGTCAGGTCAGGGATCCGCGCCCTTTGTCATCGCACCGGCGCACTCACACCGGCGCGACCGAGCGTTCGCGCCGAGCTGGCTTCAACGAGCGCAGATGCGCGGGCTTGCGACTTTCGGGCGCAGTGAAATCTGGTGCGGGCACTGAATTTTGGTGGAGCGGTCGGTCCCGACCGGTGAGGATGACGTCCGTGTCTGTTCCCGCCCGTCAGGTCCGCGCCCGCTACTCGACCGACACCATCACCGTGTACCAGGCGTATCCCCCGCAGATCGCGCTGCCAGCTGTGGCAACCGGCCGCTTCATGGCTCCCTTCAAGCGGGAACGGATGACGTGGATCAAGCCGTCGTTCCTGTGGATGATGTACCGCTGCGGCTGGGCTACGAAGCCAGGGCAAGAGCGCGTTCTGTCCATCGACATCACGCGGGACGGATTCGAGTGGGCGCTGGCGCGGGCTTGCCTGAGTCACTATGACCGAGACGTGCACCGCGACAAGGCGACCTGCTCGCGGCAACTGAAGACCAGTCCAGTCCGAGTGCAGTGGGATCCGGAACGATCGCTGGAGTTGAAGGCGCTGCCGTACCGGTCGCTGCAGGTCGGATTGTCCGGCGAGGCTGTCCACCGGTACGTCGACGACTGGGTCGTTGCCATCACCGACATCACCCCCAGGGTGCACCTGGTCCGGGATCTTCTGCGTAGCGGCGACGACCAGGCGGCAGCAGCTCAACTACCTGTCGAACATGCCTACCCGCTGCCGGCTCAGATCGCCACCGGCCTCAACGCCAGCCCGAACGTCACCGCAGACGAAGTGCCCGAGCAGCAGCACGGACAGTGACGGCCGCTCGGCAGCCCAGCACGCCTACTCGGCGGCAGCAGCGTGCCTGTGATCTTCGGGTGGGCTACTTGAGGCGGCGATGAGGCAACGACGCGCGATGATGAGATCGTGTTGATCAGTGAGATGGAGCCGCTGCTGACGTCGATGCTTGACCTTGCCGGAGTGCGCCCCGACGAGGTCTCCGCCGCCGACGTGCGAAGGATAGTCGAGGTCTTCCGTCGATTCGCCACCGTCGCGGCCGATGACGCCGTCTCGCCTGACCAGGACGGCGACGGGGTCCTCGCCCAGACCGGAACGGTTGACTTCGACGGCGTGCGTGAGTTCTGTGCTGATCTCACTCGGCAGCTCATCGAGGCCGACGACCAGGACGTGATCTGGCAGCTGCGCTGCACGCTCCACTGGACACCCAGCGCCGAAACCGAAGCACTCGGGTCCAGTGTCCTATGGTCCTTCGGCATGCCTCTCGACCGCTTTTTCGCCGAGGCTCTCAGCCTTCCCGGCTGGGCGTGGGCGCTGGCCGGCAGACAGACACCTCGTCATCTCATGATCAAGCTCGATCGAGTCTGAGCGCGTCTCAGCGGATCGCACGTGTACCGGCCAGAGGGCCGGGCAGCGAGATGCGGCGTGATGCTTGATGGCCAGCCGCCCGCACGGTCGGGACAGAAGCAAGTCTTGCTTGTTGCTGCTCACTATCGGAGCGGCACAACGCGGAAATCGGTGACGAAGCTGGTGATCCGCCCGTCTTCGGTGCGGCCTACGTAGGTCGCGTACACGCCGTCGCCCCACCCTGAACCGACGACGTACACATTCGCCGCGGTCTGCTGCTCAACGACTGCGGTAATAACGGCTTCGATTGGGTCATCCGGAATTTGCGCCGGAATGAACACCGCGTCCAACTGCTCGTAGTCCCACCCACTCAGCACCTCGACCGCGACCTGGTCGGCAAGCGTCCCGGTACCCGCGTCAACCGCGTAGCCGAAGATGCCCTCGTCGCCGAGTGAGGCCACGTCCTGGTCGGGGAGCAGTGCCATGGTCCACGACGCAGCCGGCTCGTCAGCAACCACCAACTGCAGTGCAGCAATCCGCCGCTGCGACTCCGAGCCGTCCCTCAGCAACACCGCCACCCACGCCCGCAGTTCGTACTGGCCCGGCTCCACCGCGTCAGTGAACGGCGTGGTGTGCGCAACGAGCGGGTCGCACCCCACGACCTTCCCGGTTGGCAGCACCACTGGCCCGAGCTCATAGGGCTCGATACGGTAAGCGATCCCATCGCACTCGGCTCGGTACCCAGCGGTCAACAGGACGTCAAGATCGGGCATGTACGGCATGGCGCGCAGCGTATCTGGGTCATCGCCTCGCTGCGATGCAGTCTCATCGGCACGACATGACGGCACCGGAGTATGGCTATCGATCACCCATGACCGGCCTAACCCTGCTACTCGCCCGACGGTCACGACCGAGATTCACACTCCGCGGATCGGCCGACACCTACCCATGGTGAACTCGGCCGACAGATTTCCAACCGGGCGCAAGGTTTAGATCAGCACGAACGTCTGCGGGTCACCCTCTTCAGATCGCGGTGATCTGTCAGGGCCCGGTGAGTAGTCGTCTTCGAACGACGCCCAGCCTCTGACAGTGCAGGTCAGCGACCCCCTGCACGGGAACTGCGGTGTTCTCAGTGCTGACAGATCAGGCCGCTACGGTTCACGGCACTACAGCAACCTCATATATCCCCACCCGGTAGGTCCCACCCTCGGACCCTTCGCCGCATCCCGGCATCTGATGCCCACCCGCCGAAAGGCCGGTCGGCGCAGCAGCCTCGCGACGAAACCCGACGGTCGCATCTATCACCTCGTACAAACCAACCCACCTTCCCAGTCGGCGCCCACGCACCCAGTGGACCGGCAATCTCCGCGTGCCCGTAGGGCATGCCTGACCCCCAGGAGGAAGCATGGCCAAGAAGACGGCCCCCGCGGCCCCCACCGCTGCCCCGGTGATCCCCGCTGCGCCCGTTCGCACCATGATCGTCTGTGTAGGCCCGGAGTTGGCCCGCATGCTCGACAGCACCCGGCAACTCGAACGCCACCTCGGCGTCTCGGGCACCAGCTGTCCCCGTTACTGGGCCTCCCCGGCCCTCTACCCGTGGCAACGCCGTAGCTTGATCGACTTGCGCAAGACCAAGACCGGACCTCGGTACTGCGCCGGTGGACCTATCCGCCTGCTTGACCTGTCCGGTATGCGCCACGGCGCTTACGTCGGGGCCAGTGTGCGCCACGCGCAATGGGCGCACGTTGTCGCGGGCACGAGACCGGCCACTCCATGGCCGAGTTTCCTGCAACAGCACCTGTCCGACCCGTCGGCGTATCCAATGCACACGGCGACCGCCGAGTTCAACCGGCAGCCACGAGTGCAGGCCATGCGCATGTACAACGCCGCCACACACGGTCCTGGTCACCTCGACCCGGGCGACCTGGAAATGTTCCAGGCCGGCGCCAGCGCGTACGCCAGCTACCACGCCCTGTGGGCGGTGTGCACCGACGCCTTCTGCACCGAGGCAGGCGACCGGTTGCAACCGGCCAGCGCGTTTTTCGCCGACCGCATCACCTACCTGGAACGGGCGGTCCGCTACCTGGACTCGCTCGACAGCAACCAGCGGCTATTCGCCGTCACCCTGCCCCACGTGTAACCACGGACCGGTCGGGCCAGCCACACCTCCCTCGTATCCAAGGGGACCCGTGTTGCTGCCCGACCGGCTCCACCCGACCACATTCCCACAGCATTCGAAGGGATGGATACGTATGCTTCGACGGCTCTGGTTCGACCTGGCCACGGTGCTGCATCTGGCCGAAGCCACGATCAACACGCCTCACCGGATCGACATCGACGGCAACGTCGTGCCTCGCACTCCGCCCGCGCTGCACCTCATGCGCGCCTGCGGCGCAGACCTCGACGATGGCCTCTACATGGACGGGAACTTCCCGCCAGGCCTGTCCGAGCACGGCGTCAACGCGGAACCGTCACGCGGCATGCATCGCGGTGGCCTTGACGGACACGGCATTACCTGGACCGAATGGCTCGGCAGCCCACCACGTCACCGCCACCGGATACAGGCGCAGATCGCTCTGCTCGACGAGGCCAGACTGCTCGACCTGCTCCGCGCTGGCCACGCCGCCGGCTATGACATGTTCACCATCGACGTAGATCTGCGGGCGAGTATCGGTCGACGCCGCGAACGGCGCTCCCGCCAGGCGCCCCAGGCTGGGGCATCCCACCACGCCCGGCCCGCGGAGGGGCCGCCCTATACCTCTTCCAGAGGTCAGTTCTGATCGCCGATGAGCGCTTTGACGTGGACGAGCTAAGCGCTACCTTCCACGCCATTCTCGTCGGACTTGTCAGCCTCGGCTGCTGACCTACCTTCGCTCGCCGGCTGACCGCGGCACTCTCGCCCCATCGCACTCGCACGACCTGGCCGTTGCCCGGCCGACCCCGCGCACACCGCGCACCCGGGCACGGCCGGTATGGCCGTGCCCGGGTTCCCGTCTTCGCTGAAGGGAACCGCTATGGACTCGAACCCTGCTCCGGCCGTCCGCGCCACTGGTGCGGGACGTCGCCGGCTGCACATCGCCGTGATTGGCGGCAGCCTGACCGGCACCGTTACCGCCCTGTTGTTGGGACGGGCCGGCTTCGACGTCACCGTCTACGAGGCCGCCCCGACATCCGCCCCGCGCGGCGGCGGGCTTATCGGCCTGGAACACACCGCCCTTGACGTACTCGACCGGCTCGGCATCGCCCAGCGGGAGTTCATCGCCTACGACTCCGAGACGATCCTGCAGGTCGCGATCCGCGACCGGAAGCCGCAACAGACCCTCCAGCGCACCTACCCCGGCCGGAACACCACCTGGACCCTGCTGCACCGCGCGTTGGCCGCCCGAGTTCCGGCGGGCGTCCTACGCAAGGAATGCGGGTCACCGGCCTAAGTGAGCATGCGGGTCGGCCGCTCCTGCGGTTCGCCGACGAGCGCACCCCCGAACCGGCCGACCTGGTCGTGTTCGCCGACGGCCGAACCTCGATCGGCCGTCGCCTCCTCGACCCGGCCCGCACGCTGCGCTACGCCGGCTACGTCGCCCACCGCGGGATCGCGACCAGCGCCCCCCACGACCTGCGGGACTTCGTCCGGCTGGAGCCGTGCCCTGGGGCTCAGTTCAATGTCGCGCCGGTGCCCGGCGGCTGTGACTGGACGTTCTACCTCGGCTGCACCGCCACGGAATACGAGCAGCATTTCGGCGCGAAGCCCACCCGCCGGGTCTTCGCCCTGCCGCAGCACATCACCCCGGCTGCCCATGAGCACGTCAACGAGCACGCCGACTATCTGCTTCCGCCCGAGCATGCGGCAGTCGTGCGGGCCACCACCACCCGTATGGCTGTGCCGGTGCTCGACATCGCTTCGCCTACCCGCATGGTATGGCCCATCGGGCGTGGGCATGCTGTCTTGCTCGGTGACGCCCTCGCCCCGGTCCGCCCACACACCGCTCGGGGCGCCAACGCCGGCATCGAACAGGCCGCCGGACTGGCCGTCGCCCTCACCCAGCACCGCCGGTATGGCGCTGACCTGCCCACCGCCCTGTACGGGTGGCAGAGCCGGCACCTGCCCACTGCGGTCGCCTCCGTGCAGCAGGGGCCCGTCATCGGCGACAAACTCGGTTTCGGCGTTGACTAACCGGCCCATCTCCGACGGCCAGAGTCCCACTTGGGTCCGCCCGAACCTTGCTGAGAACCCCCACGTCGCATCGCCCCCGCTGCCGCACCGGCCGGGGGCGCCTTTGTATCCCAGATCGAAAGGACACGACCCCGATGGCCATCAGAATGACCAGCGTTATCTACGACGACCTCGACGGATCCACCGAGGAAGTGGGGACCTACCGGTTCGCCTTCAACGGTGTGCAGTACGAGATTGACCTCTCTCGCTCTAATTTCGACCGGATGGCCGCCGCCTTCCAACCCTTTATCGCTGCTGCCCGCCGCCTGCCGAAGGCGACGGCGAGGAAGCAGACCGGGCACGGCAGCAGCGCAGATCGCCGCGCCCTCACTGCCCACGTCCGGCGGTGGTGGGCCACGCACTGGCAGGAGCACAACCTGCCCGAGCCCAGAACCCGAGGGGCGATCCCACCGGCCGTCCGCGACGCCTACAACAGCGCCCACTAGCCCTGCGCGGCGTGTACGCGGTCGCGTACCAGGGGTGCGTAGCCGCTTGCCCTGGGCTGTCACCGCCCCGTATCCGCACGACTTGATCGTGCCCCGTTTCGAAGCGTGCATGGAGTGCACGCCCTGTCGCTCACTCATCGGGAGCAGGGAGAAAGGAAACTCGTCATGACCGACAGCACCAATAGTCCGACCACTCTAGAGCGGGTGCTGGCCGCGCTCGCCGAGCTTGGCCCGGCTACGGCCGCAAGGATCAGCGAGGTCGTCGGCATCGCTTACCCAACGACTACCCCCAAACTGCGAGAGCTGGAAAGCGCGGGCTACGCCGAGCGGCTTCGCACCGAGCAGCGCACGACGTTGTGGCAGGCGACCGAAACCGGCAAGGCCGCCGTCGCGTCGGTCACCACCGGTAGCACCAGCATGCAGGCGCCGTCACCGAGCGATGACGACCAGGCTGGTGAGTCGCAGCAGCGAGCCGACCTGCACCCGGAGCCCGGCAGTGGAGCACCTACCGAGGACCAGGCACCTGGTAGCCCGCCAACCGACCAACAGAGCGGCGACTCCGCGGAGACCGGCACGGCAAGCCCGACGCCGCCACAAGCGCCAGGCCCAGACGCGGTGGGCGGGTCGGAACCGATACCCGAACTGGAGACCAACTCGACGACGGACGCCCTGCACCAGACACCGGCACTGACCGAGGGAGCTAGAACCGGCCCGCAGGAGCGCGACGGCCGTCGGAAGTCGTCCCAGCCCCGACGCCGCAAGGGCGAACTCCGCGAAGAGGTACTGGCGCTGCTGCAAGGCAACCCGGGCACCGCCTACAAGGTCGGGGAGATCTGCAAGCTGATCAACCAGTCCCGCGACGGCGAGCAGGTCAACAAGGCCAGCGCGGGGGCGGTGGCGAATGCCCTGGACAAGCTCACCATGGCCGGCTCCGTCACGCGAGTTGACACCAAAGTCGCCACCTACCAGGCCGACTAGTCACGCCCATCCCAGGTAGCCCGGGGGCGGGCGTTAGACGTTGGCCACGCTCCACGCCAGCCCCCGGTGCTCCTTCACCAACAAGGAGCAACAACCAGTGTCTCAGACAGCGAACTCCCTTCTAACCTCTGCTGGCGGGCTCCTCGCCGGACTGGCCCTGGCCGGCCTGTGGGCATTGCGCCTGTGGAGCCTGCTGACCCGCGCCCGGATCCGGCTGCGGAAGCTGGAGCGCGCCGCCGTCGTGACCGCGCAGCTAGTCGAAACCCTGCAGGCCGAGCGCGACAAATATCATCGGCAGGCGACCGAGGACGACCTCACCGGCCTGCCCAACCGCCGCGCCGCGATCGAGCGGCTGACGCGCACGGTGAAAACCCACAGCGAGGTCGGCGTCATCGTCCTCGACCTCGTCGGATTCAAGCTGATCAACGATCGGTTTGGGCATCGGGTCGGCAATATCGTGCTGTCCCAGGTCGCTGAACGTCTCCGCCGCCTGGGGCGGTCCGATATCTTCGCCGCTCGGCTCTCCGGCGACGAGTTCGTCCTTATCGTGCAGGGCGGTCCCGACAGAACCCGCTCGGTGGCTGGCCGGGCGTGGCGACACATCAAGGACCCGTTTGTCCTCGAGGCCAGGCAAGTCGACATCGTCGCGAGCATCGGCTACACGACCACCAGCCAGGCCGGTCGCGATCCCGCAACCCTGCTGCACCTAGCCGACATCGCCATGTACTGGGCCAAGGCCAACCGCGGCGCCGTGCACGGCTACGACGAGGACATGGGCGATGTCCCCAGCGACGCCCGCCCCCGCGACTGGCCGCCACCCTACAAGGTCTGACACCACCATGGTCGGGCCCGGCTCGCAGGCAATAGCCCAACTGCACCGGGCCCGGCCCATCCCCGACCCACGCGCTCCCCGCGCCTGGGGGCTACCGCTGGGCTTCGCTTGACGGTGACCGAGGAGCACTACGACATCAGGGTCACCCGGGGAGGGCCTGACGAGGCCTAACCGCAGGTCCGCCCCGTCCATCCGGCCTCCGCCCCGTGCGGGCGGACCGGTATCACTCACGCCCACCCGCGTCCACACATCGGGCACCGCTGCGTCGGTGAGCCCTGGAGGCATCCATGAAGATCCGCTTTTTGGTATCGATCGTCGTTGCCGTCGTCGCCGTTTTCGTGCTGTGCGCGGGTGGGCTGGGTGGACTGCTCGGCGGCGGTACCGCTGCTGGGGCCTGCCTACCGGCATACGTCCTGTCAGCGGCTCCTACCGCCGCCAGCTCGCCGAGAATGCCCGGCGTCTGGCCCGCCGTCGGCCAATGGGACGGCGAGCAGGTCGCCAACGCGGCGGCGATCGTCACCACCGGCGCCCAACTCGGGGTACCCGCCCGTGGCTGGGTCATCGCGGTCGCCACCGCGATGCAGGAGAGTACGCTGCGGAACCTGCCTGGCGGCGACCGGGACTCCGTCGGGCTGTTCCAGCAACGCCCCAGCCAAGGCTGGGGCACCCCGGCGCAGCTCCAGGATTCGGTCTACGCGGCAGGCAAGTTCTACGTCAAGCTGCTCACGATCAGCGGCTGGCAGACCATGCCGTTGACCGAAGCCGCGCAGGCCGTACAGATCAGCGCTTACCCCGATGCCTACGCCAAGTGGGAAGGCCCGGCGACGGACCTGGTCACCGCGATCGCTGAGGCCGCTGGCCTACCGACGGGCGGGCTGGCCGGCTGCGGGGCGGTCGGCCCGTGGACCCAACCGGTGCTCGCCCCGGTCGGATCCGGATTCCGTAGCAGTGACCGGCCAGGCCACGACGGCGTCGACTTCAGCTCCCCGCGCGGCACGATCATCCGCGCGGCATCCGCCGGCATCGTCCGCACCGTCAGATGCAACGCCGTCCACTCCAGCACGGGCCTGCCGTGGGGCTGCGACCGCGACGGCGACCCCGTGCGCACCCGCGGGTGCGGCTGGTACGTCGACATCGACCACACCGGCGGGCTCATGACGCGCTACTGCCACATGGACCAACCCCCGATGGTGACGGTCGGCCAGCAGGTCGCCGTCGGGCAACCCATCGGCGTCGTCGGCTCCACCGGCCGCTCCAGCGGCCCGCACCTGCACTTCGAGGTGCACGTACCTGGTGACGCCAGCGAGGCCGGCGCAATCGACCCGGTGCCCTTCATGGCCGCGCAAGGCGCCCCGCTCGGCTAGGCAACTACTGTAGGTTCTCATCGCCGATGACGGATTCTCACGATCTTGGCGGGCGCTTTGGCGGATCCGCCATGATCACGAGAATCTATGGGCGTGGCGTCGAGACTCCTGGATGTCAAGTTAGCACCATCTAGTAGTGCTTTGTTAGGTTCGGTAGCGTTTGTTGTGGTGTAGCGGTTTCACGGGTTGGTGGCAGGTGATGCAGGCGCCGGTCCAGGTCGCGAGGAGTCGTTGCAGCTCGCGGATGATCGTGTAGAGGGTCAGGCCGCATCCGCTTTTGGGTCCAGGCGTAGTTCGGTGATGAACAGGTGCGCGGCGGTGACCAGGGTGACGTGGCGGTGCCAGCCGGTCCAGGAGCGGCCTTCGAAGTGGTCCAGGCCGAGGCCGGTTTTCAGTTCGCGGTAGTCGTGTTCGATGCGCCAGCGGATCTTGCCGTGGCGGACCAGGTCGGTGTGGCTGGTGGTGGCGGGCAGGCTGGACAGCCAGTACTTGACCGGCTCGGCCTCGTCGTGCGGCCACTGAGCGATCAGCCACCGCTCGGGCAGGAGACCGTCCGGGTCACGGGCTACGCGGTGCCCGGCCGGCCGGACCCGCAGCACGATGAACTGGGAGTTCATCGTGCCTTTCGAGCCGTCCCGCCAGGTGATCGTCTCCGCAGCCCGGCGGCCGGCGGCGCGGATGTGTTCGGTCAGGCTGACCGCGGTCTTGGGGTAGCGCGGTTCGGTGCGGGTGGGTGGTCGGCCCCGCCCGGACCACACCCGCTCGACTGGCCGCACGTCTGGCTTGTGGGCGAGGACGTCGCCTTTGACCTGCATGATGTAGCCGATCCCGCGTTCGTCCAAGGCGCTGCGGAACTGGCTGTTGTCCCCGTAGCCAGCGTCCGCGGCCAGCAGCGGCGGGCGCAGCCCGTGGTCGGCCAGTTCGTCGAGCATCTCCACGACCAGCGCCCACTTCGGCCGGTGACGCTTGTCCTCGGGGATGCCGCAGCGGGCCCGACGAGCGGCCACCTCAGCACACTTAGCCTCGTCAACGGCATGGTGGTCCCACGAGGCCGGCAGGAACAGCCGCCAGCCCAGAGGGCACGAGGCGGTGTCGGTGACCGCGTGCACGCTCACCCCGATCTGGCAGTTCGCGACCTTGCCCAACGTGCCGGAGTACTGCCTGGCCACGCCCGGCGATCCCTTGCCGTCCTTCGGGAAGCCAGTGTCGTCGACCACCCACGCCACCGGCTCGACCACATCAAGGGCCCGGCGGGCCAGGCGCATCCGCACCACCGTGGTGTCCCACGTCGAGGTCGTCACGAACTGCTGCAACCCCTGATGGTCCACCCCGAGCCGATCCGCCATCGGCTGCATCGACTTACGCCGCCCATCCAGCAGCAGACCCCGCAGATACGTCTCACCCTTCGCCCGCTGATCCGAGCGCACCAGCGGGGTGAACACATCCGCGGCGTACGCCTCAAGCCGTTGCCGCACAACGGAAAGCTCGTCAGGAGTCACCCCAACATCGAACTACCCCAAACTGCCGCCGACGGCCAGCGACACGCCAACCTAACAAAGCACTACTAGGGCGTGCCAGAAGGTGTTGTCGCCTGGTCGGGCGAGCATGTCGAGGTTCGGTACCGGCGAGCGGACGGTGCGTTCGCCGAGACGACCCTGGGTCGCGTATCCGTGGATCTGTTGATCAGCGGGCTGCCGGTCCGGGAGTTTCGAAGTCGACATCGGCGCGCCCATCCTGCAACGAGCACCGCACCGCTACGCGCCGATGGCTCCCACCCGCCGCGGGCAACGCCTACTCGACGACCTCGCCCGGCCAGACATCCACGAACTTCTGCACCGCTACGCCGACGCCAACGCCCGCCCCAAACGCCGTCGGCGTACCGGCTCCCGTGTAGAGACAGGTACGGCTTGACCTACAAGGCTGCACCGGGGCAAGCGACTTTCCGATGGTCGGCTGCCTTGACGGTCGTGACTGACCGACATGCCTGGTCGATGACGTGCGTGACGGGCGTCCAGTCGACATCTCCACGCGGCATCCGCTTCTGTTTGATACGCAGGTGATCGAGCGGCACCAGAGCTGTCACGCCATCGGTGAAGCTTCCAGGTCGCGGCGAGTGAGAGCGGCGCGGAGTTGTAGCGCCTCGGCCGCCAGATTCTCACGACCGCCCTGCTCGCGATCGATGGCGCAGACCACCGTCTCCACCTGGGCGCCGATGAACCGTAGCTGCCCGCACGACATCAGTAGGGCACCTCCGGTCGTCACGACATCCTCGATCACTACGACCCGCCGACCGTTCACGGGGCCGCCCTCAGCCGCCTTGTTGGTGCCGTACTCCTTGGCTCGCTTACGAACGAAGACTGTGGGTAGCCCCGTCAGCTGTGACATCACCGTGGCAAGGGGGATACCGCCCATCTCCATCCCGGCCAGCACGTCGCACTCCGGCAGCAAGGCCACCATCGCTTCGGCAACCTCGCGCAACAGATCCGGCTGTCCCTCGAACAGGTACTTGTCGAAGTACTCCTCGCTGACCTGCCCGGATCGCAGGCGAAACCGTCCGGTCAGATGGCAGGTGTCGTAGACGCGGCGCGCAAGCGGATAAGTCACACGCTCAGCCTCGCACCTCCCCTGGATCGAGCACGTACCCCCCTCGGCGGCGCTCCTCAGGATCGTCCTACAAGGACGACTTTGTGAGCTCTTCGGCATCCGGATCTGCCTCGTTCCGGGCGCGCATGCGTCTGCGATGGATAACCGAGCGTAGCCGGACGGAGTAACTCCGCCTGAGTGACGAGGGGAACTCGGGTCGGTCATCCTGGGCTCCGTCGTCATGTGGATCTTTGTACGTAACGGTGTGCCTACCCATGTAATCCGATCTATACACCGACAAATGCGGACCATGCAGGCGCTGCACTCAGCAGTAGCGCGCCCGACCGTAACGGATACGCCGCCGCTAACCGCCGTGCGGACAGTCAACCCTGCGCTCCACAACCTCCGCGCCGGAACACGGCCAGACCAAGATCACGAGGATTCCGCCAGACCGATGAGAAAACACCCCCGACACAACGGTGAGAAACGCCGACTCGACCCCAGCTCATCCAAGCAGGCTCCGCCATCTTCAACGCGAACCTACAACTACCCAGATCCAACTACTCGAACCTCCCGCTCCACCCGAGCGGGCCCATCCGCCGGCTCCTCATCAGGAAGGAGCATCGCGTGACAACCCCATTCCGACCCCGGCCACGAGGAAATCCTGGAAAGCCTCGTCCGACATCTGCTCTCCAGTGACGACCTCGACGAGCTCCGCACCGAAGCCCGGACCCTGGTCCTCATCGACCACGAGTACCTACGGGAGGCCGTCGCCTACGACAACGCCGGGTCATGACCCTCAACCACGGCGTCGCGGTTTCGGCTGTCCGCCTGAAGCTCCCTTGCACCCCCGCACATCCACCAGAACAGGAGCCAGACCATGATCGACACCAGTCTCGTCCTCAAGTACTGCGGCGAACGGATCAGCGCTCAGGCGCTGACCGACGCCGCCCTCGCCGACACCAGCCAGCCGACCGTCGCCTCGGAGCTGCGCGACGTGCTCTCCGCGCTCACCAGCACCGAGAGGACCATCGCCGACCTCGTCCCGCACCTCAACCGGAGTCTGCGGGACGTCGAGAAGGTTCTCGCCGCCGGACCCGACGATCAGATCCCTCTCATCGAGACGACCGGTGTCCGCCAGGCGCGAGAACCTCGCCTCGACGCGCTGCTGGGACGACGCGCCGCGCAGATCGAACACCTGCGGGCCATCGCCCGGCTCTGGACGGCACAGCATCCCGCCCCGGCGACCACCCGCCGGCGGTCAGACCCGCGGTGATCAGCAAGTCATCACACGCTGTCCCCGCTCGAGGTCGCCGCCGGCCTCCGCCTGCACCACCTGCCGTCATGTCCCGACGGCCTAAACCGGCTCGTTCCACCTGACGCGATCGCCCCGGCCGGGGCACCTGCTGCCGCCGGCCGTGTGCCGGTCCGCGTCAGCAGGAGCCGCCCCTGGCCGGGCCTTCCGTGTCCGAACCGCGCCCCACCGACGTGCGCAGAAGGACCCGACATGATCCCAAATCCAGAATCCACCGCACCTGCCTTACGGCGCACGGGGCGGTGATCGCCTCATGGACGACACCCTCCTGCGGCGCGCCGCCGGCGCCGCCGGCTACCGCCTCGCAACCGACCGGCTGACCGAGGCCGCGATCGAGCAGCCCGAGCATGTCGCGAACTGGATCGCCGCCGCCGCCCGCTACACCGCCACAAGCAGGATTCAGCGCCTGCTGACCGACGCCGCACAGCAGCTACGCGACCGGCTC
>NZ_AZWO01000056.1 GCF_000514775.1 Salinispora pacifica CNR114
GCCCGGTGGAGGACCTGCCGCAGGGCTGTTCGCCGACTCGCCACGAACCAAATATACACAAGGCACCTTGGGTAAAATTCACGCTGTTCACCTCGGCCCCCTAGGGTCTGATCCGTGGAGCGGTTGGCGCGGCGGCTGGGGGTAACTGATGCGGTGGTCATCGGGACGGGGGCGATGCTCGGCGCGGGCGTCTTCGTGGTGTTCGCTCCAGCTGCGGCGGCGGCCGGCGGGACCGGACTGCTGGTGGCACTTACGCTGGCTGGGTTCGTAGCGTTTTGTAATGCGACCAGTTCGGCCCGGCTGGCGGCCCGCTACCCCGAGTCCGGCGGCACGTACGTCTACGGGCGGGAGCGGCTCGGCCCGTTCGCCGGGTTCGTGGCCGGCTGGGGCTTCGTGGTCGGCAAGACCGCAAGCTGCGCGGCGATGGCACTGACGGTTGGGGCATACCTCTGGCCGGATCGGGCCCGGCTCGTTGCCGTCAGCGCCATCGCGGCCGTCACCGCCGTGAACCTGCGCGGTGTGGCGAAGACGGCGCGGGCCACAAAGGTGCTGGTCGGAGTGGTGCTGGGGGTCCTGTCCCTGGTCGCGGTGGTCGGCCTGACCGGCTTCGCAGCGGAGCGGATCGGCGGCGTCGGTTCGGTCGGCGGCCAGGTGCTCAGCGGCGCCGGCGGTGCCGGTGCGCCCGGTGTGCTGACCGCCGCAGGACTACTCTTCTTTGCTTTCGCCGGGTATGCCCGGATAGCCACTCTCGGCGAAGAAGTACGCGACCCGAGGCGAACGATCCCCCGAGCGGTGCCGCTGGCGCTGGGTACGGTGCTGGCGATCTACTTGATGCTAGCGGTGATCACGTTGGGAGTGCTCGGCCCGGACCGGCTGGCCACCTCCGCCGCGCCCCTGGCCGACGTGGTGACCGCCGTCGGGCTGCCCGGACTGTCCTGGGTGGTCCGGGCCGGCGCAGCCGTGGCGGTGATCGGGGTGCTGCTCTCGCTGCTCGCCGCCGTGGGTCGGACCCTGCTGGCGATGGGCCGCCGACGGGACGTGCCGGTCGGCTTGGCCGCCGTGCACCGGGTGCACCAAGTGCCATACCGAGCTGAGCTGGCGGTGGCCGTGGTGGTTGCGGCCGTGGTCTCCGTCGGTGACGTCCGCGGGGCAATCGGCTTCTCCAGCTGCACCGTGCTGGTCTACTACGCAATCACCAATGCCGCGGCGCTCACCCTTGGCCGTGACCCGGGCCGTCGGCTACCGGTACGGCTGCTCGCCGTGCTGGGGCTGGCCGGCTGCGTCACGCTGGCGGCCAGCCTGCCCCCAGCCACCGTTGGGGCGGGAATCGGCGTGCTCGCCATCGGCGCTGCCTGGTACGCGCTACGTCGGCGGTACCTCAACCGCGCCGGAGGCCGTTGACCAGCTCCAGACGAGTGATTCCCAACTCTGGGGGTTGGGCGGCGTGGCAGGTCGACCAACGCATGGGGAGATGCCGTCGATAGTTGTTTGTATAGACAGACCTCGACACCCTCTTGACCGCACTGTACGTGCGGATCGACGACCACGTCATCCCGGCTGGCCGCAAGCGCCCTGGCCGGCCGAACGGCTCTCCGACGCGGAGCTGGCCTGCCTGGCCGGGGGTCGATTGAACAGCGCAAACCCACAGCTCTACCGACCAGCGCCGGCGGTCCACCCTCGGCGACGATCTCAACAGCTCGCACTGCCGGACGGCGCGCTGCGGGGGTGCCCAGTTGCCCTACCCGGCCGTGGCTAGATAGTCGTATGCGGTTTCGGTGGGCGGGCACGGCCAGGCGGATCTACATCCGGTTGCGTAGCTGGACCGTCGACAGGCTGCCGGAGCGCGGCCGGACGTGGGTGGCCATCACCGGCGATTCGCCCGTTGCCGGGCCAGCGGGGTCAGCAACGGCCGGTTGTCGAGGATCACTGTCGATTGATCCCGCAGCGGGCGGTAGGCGCCGGCCCGCGCCGAATACAGCGTGGCGGGGCCGACCGCGTCCAGCCGTGCGGGCCGGCGGCGGAGTCAGCGGAATAGCCGGGTCATACGCGTGCTCCCCTCGATCGGGTCGAGGCGGCGTGTCACCATCCAGGATGATCCTGCGGTGACACCGAGCTACTTGTCAGGATGGGTGCTGTCCGCGACGTATCCGCGCTTGACTCCGGACGGTCAGCTGGCGGCGAGTAGCGCGTCGCGGTATTCCTGCGTCCACTCCGCGTCGCGCTGGTCTGCGGGCAGGCCGGCTAGCCCGGCACGGACGTTGTCCACACCCATGGTGCTGTCGCCGAGTGCCAGGTAGGCCAGGCCGAGACTCATCCGGAAAAATGTCGGCGTCAGCCAGTACGCGAGCCCGGGCGGCGGCTGTGACTCCGCCACTGTGGTCAAGTCACTCGCCTCGCCCAGCAGCCGCGCGGCGGTAGCCCGGTCGTCCAAGAGCGCGTACCCATGGGCGGCCTGCACCGCGTCACCTACCCGTTGCAACGCCGCCGCTCCCGGGGTGTGGTAGGCGGCGAGGAAGTGCCGCACGACTCCCCGGGGACTACCGCGCTGACGCTCCAGGTAGCCGCGGAAGTTCTCCACCTGAGCGGCCAGTGGACCACTGTCGACCGCGTCCGCCTCGTCGGCGGCCTCGATCAGCACCCGTATCGCCTCGCTGTCGTGACGGGCCTCGGCGTGTAACCAGCCGACGAACTGGGTCCACTCCGCCGTCACCTCATGCAAGCCGGCGGCATGCGGGCCCGCAGCCTGGGCGGTGAAGCGGCGCACAGTTTGCCATTGCGGTATCACCGCCGGCAGCAGAAGCGACGCCGAAAGCGTGTCGTCCAGGCGGCGCTGATTGGCCAACACCTCGGCGAGTAGCCGCACCGTGGTGCCGTCCAGCAGGGTCGGCTCGGCAATCGCGTAGGCGATCCGCTGCTCATCATCCGGTGTGGTTACCGGCGGGGCCTCCACGACCATGGCAGCGAGCCTCCCGCCAGCTCGTAACGTGTCATCGAGCTGGCGAGCGATCTCGACCGTGGGTCTGGTCCGACCTGTTTCGAGGTCGTGCACGTAGCTTTTGCCGCAGAAAACTCGACGCGCCACGTCGCGTATCGACATCCCCGACGCGCCACGGATACGGGCCAGCTCGGCGGGGAATCGGGGATCAACAAAGGTAGGAACACGGGCCGGCATCAGTTCTCCCAGGTAGCGGTCTGGGGTGGCGGGCGCCGACCGCTACAACCGGCGCCCTGCCGCCATCGACGGTACTCCCCGCCCGCACGTCACGCCGCCATCCGGCGGTGTGGTCGCCTTGGGCGCGTCGCGCCGTACGCCCTACCACGGAATGGTGGTTCCGAACAGGTTCGAGCTGTCCGCTATGAAGTAGCGGACATCAAACGTCAACGGACGTCCAAACATCATTCGTCGATGTCACTTGTCGACTATGGATACGCTACTAACCTCGATGAGTCGCGTCTGACGCCGGCTCCTTTGGCCCGGCAGCCCTGATTGCTATTGATCGATATCGTGTGGTGTCGGGCATGGTGGTGGGCCGTCTGTCGCGGCGGTGGGCGCGGTCTCCTGGGGTCCTTCGTCCCGCCTGAAAGGCGCCGATCACCAGCACATCCACGTCCCGACCGCTCACCTCGGGGTCACCGCGCCGGGTGGCCGATCCGTACCGGAGACGGAGGTTCCGTCGGTCACAGTTCGATGGAATGATCTTGCCATGCAGATCCGTAGAACTTCTTCACGTTTGGTCCCACGGTTGGCACTCGTCTTCATGCTCACCGCCGGCACGCTCGGGGTGCCGGCGCTGGGTGCAGGGCCGGCCAGCGCCGCCGAGCCGGATCCGACGATGAACGACGCGGTCTTCAACCGGCCGACCGGGACGGCCGCCCAGCAGAACGCAATCTTCATCCAGCTCGCCCGGATCATCGACCGGGTGCCGGCCGGCGGAGAGATCCAGATGTCCTGGTTCGGGTTCAGCGTCACCGACGTCACCGACTCGGAGACCACCCCCGACCTGCCCGGACGACTGCTTGATGCGCACCAACGGGGGGTACGCGTCAAGATCATTCTGGACCACGAGCAGGTCAGCCAGCGGCCGTACCAGCGGCTGCTGCCGGTGCTCGGCAGCAACGACACCGCCGAGTCGTACATCGTGCACTGCGCCGACAAGTTCCCCACTGCCGACCGGGGCTGCATCGGCACCCGCCGGATCGACTACACCAACTCGTCGGTGACGGCCTACAACCACAACAAGTTCCTGATCGCGTCCAGCATCGTGCTCAACAACGGCTCGACAGTGTCCAACGTGGTCTTCCAGGGCTCGGCGAACCTGGGCTGGTGGGACGCGAACGAGGCGTACAACAACGGCCTGACGTTCAGCGACGCCACCACCTACCAGGCGTACCGGCAGTACTTCGCGGACCTGCGGTCGTACCGCTACAGTTCGGCCGGGAACAACGCCTACTACTGGGGCACCCCGACAGGTACGACGTACCGGGCGTACTTCTTCCCCCGGCGGGAGCGCTCCGGGCAGCCGGTCAGCGACCCGGCCACCGATACTATCGTCAGGGTGCTCGACTCGGTCGCCTCCTGCTCGTACGACGACAACGGCACCCGCCGGCAGACCGACGTGCGGGTCAACATGTACTCATTCAACCGGCCCGAGGTGGCGAAGAAGCTCACCGCGCTGCGCAACGCCGGCTGCTGGGTCGACGTCGTCTACAGCGAGGCGAACTCGGGGGTGCTGAACGCGCTGGGCAGCAACGTCCAGCTCACCAAGTGTAACTACAACGTCGGGCCGGGCCGGGACATCCGCACGCACAACAAGTACATGCTGATCGACGGCGCGTACGACGACGACATCGTGCCCCGGGTCTTCACCGGCAGCCACAACTACAACGTCTCGGCGCTGCGCCAGGCCGACGAGGCGATGCTGCGCGTCATGGGCCGGGGCATTCACGACGACTACCTCAGCGACTTCTGGCACGTCCGGGACACCTGCCGGGCCAACGGCGGGGCGATCCGCTGAGCCGGTGCACCGTTGCGATCCCCGCGATCCGGGTCGATCACGTCGCGCCGGAACGCCCGGAGCGCCGTACCCTGATCACGGGGATCACCTAGCTTGATTTTTAACCTCCATTATGACGTTCTTGCTTGGTCGCAGCACCAGATAGCGGAGACCCTTCAGTTGTCGATCACCGCCACGCCATGACCTTCACCGGCCACCACGACTTCTGAAACACTGCGGGTGCCGAGAACCTCGTCCGTCCTGCTCAGGGGTCGCCTTGATCACGAGGCTGAGGTCACGGATGCGCTGACGAGCGCTCTCTTGGACGCGTCGGTGATCGACGTCTGCGTACTGCGCGAAGATGACCAGTTGTGCTCTTTCAACTGGCCTACCTGGGTGCGACCAACGCTCTCGCGCTGCTACGGCTGCTGCCGATGAGCGACCGGGACAAGGATGCCGAGATCCTGGCGCTACGCCACCAGGTAGTGGTCCTGCAACGGCAGCTGCACGGCGAGCGGGTGCGGTTCACCCGGGCTGACCGGACCTGGCTGGCCGCTCTGCTACGCCGGCTGCCGCGCGACATGCCGGGCAACCTGCGGCTGCTGGTCCGCTCGGAGACCGTGCTGCGGTGGCACCGGGATCTGATCACCCGCCAGCACGCCAGAATCTCCCGACCCCGGCAGGTCGGACGGCCACGAACCGTGTGGTCGATCCGCCGGCTGGTGCTGCGCCTGGCCCGCGAGAACACCACGTGGGAATATCGCCGCATCCTGCCCCGCTCGACACGGTCCTCGCCGACTCCGAGATCACAGTCGTGCGCAGCGGTGTCCGGATAACCCGCATGAACTCGGTCATGGAACGCTGGATCCAAGCCTGCCGCCACGAACTCCTCGACCGGGCACTGATCTGGAACCACGCCCACCTGCTACACGCCCTACGCAAGTACGAACACCACCACAACCAGCACCGCCCGCACCGCGGCATCGCCAACGCCCGACCGCTGCGTCCGCTGCGTCCGCTGCCCGAGCCGATCACCGACCCCACAACGCTGACGCACCTGCACGCCCACCGACACGACAGACTCGGCGGCCTCCTCCACGAATACGAGAACGCCGCCTGACCAGCACGGATGAGATTTTCGGCACCCGCAGTCGTGACCAGTTCCGGGGCCCCGAGTTGATAAGTAAATGCACGTTCATTTACCCTCAGCAGGGACTGCGACACCCCCATGGAGGTAGACCGAACGTGACCGAACTGAACCAGAAGCCAGAGGCGACAAGCCAGCCACCTTTCGCTGCCATCGCAACGCTGTGCCTGGTCCAGATGCTGCTAATCCTCGATATGACGGTGCTCGGCGTCGCAGTGCCCGTCATCCAGGTGGACCTGAAGATGGACGCTGCGGACACGCAGTGGGTGGCCAGCGCCTACATGCTGACATTCGGCAGTCTGCTCGCCCTGTCCGGGCGACTCGGCGACCTGTTCGGACCGCGGCGGTTGCTGTTGGTCGGCCTCGGAGTGTTCGTGGCCGCGTCGGTGTGGTGCGGCTTTGCGACGAGCGGTACCGAGTTGTTCGCGGCCAGGGCTGTTCAGGGCGTGGGCGCGGCGATGGTCTCCCCCACCGCCCTGGCCCTGCTCAACCTCGTCAGCACCACCGGCTCCGGGCGCAACCGGGCTGTCGCGTGGTGGAGCTTCACCGGTCTCGCGGGGGCGGCGCTCGGCCAGGTCGTGGGCGGATTCGTGACCGATGCATTCGGGTGGCGCTGGATCTTCTTGCTCAACCTGCCGATCGGGCTCGTGGCCGGACTCGCCGTGGCATCGCTTTTGCCGCGCACCCGGCCGGAGCAGCGGGTGTCGCCGGACGTGCTCGGTGCGCTCACGCTCACCGGCTGGCTCGGGATGCTCGTGTTCACGCTGACGAGGGTCGAGCACGGGTCAAGCGCCCTGGTGATGACGATGAGCGCGGCCGCGACGGTGGTGTTGCTGGCAGCCTTCGTGGCCGTGGAGCGCGGGCACAGTGACCCGCTCGTGCCGTTGGCGGTGTTCGCCGAACCTGGGGTTCGGGCGGGCAATGTGATCAACTTGCTGTCCACCGCCGCCAACCTCGGCGTCATGTTCTACGTGACCTTCTACATGATGCGTGTGCTCGGCTACTCAGCCACGGACGCCGGCCTGGCCTACCTGCCGATCACGCTGGTGATGGCGGTGATCGCGACCAGGGTGGCGTGGTTAATGGAGAAGGTGGGTGCGCGAGCACTGCTTCTGATGGGCACAGCAGGTGGCGCGGCCGGTTCGCTGTGGTTCGTGTTCGCGCCCGGCGACGGCTCCTACCTGGCGTGGATCTTCCCACCCCTGCTGCTGATCGGCGTCGGCGCGGCGTTCATCGAGGCTCCCGTGATCATCGTGGCGACGCGCGGGCTGCCGGAACGAAAGCAGGGGCTCGCGGCCGGCCTGATCAATACCTCCGAACAGGTGGGCCCGGTGCTGGGTCTCACGGTGGCGGTCACCATGGCAGCGGCGATCGTTCCGGTGACCGCCGACGACACACCCGTGCGGCTGCTCGACCACTACCGCGTCGCCTTCGTCGCCGCGGTGGTCATGTACGTGCTGGCAGGCCTTGCCACGTTCCTCGTACCGCGGCGCAGCTACATCGGATCGGCTCCGGCACCCCTTGCGGCGAGTGCCGAAAACTGAACACAGCCTTGTAACGCCAAACGATCACTACTCCTGTGCGTATCGAACGAACCGGAGAGAGATACAAGACGAACATCCAGCCTGGGAGGCTTCTGAACATGGATGCCAACGAGGTCAAAGTGATCCGCTGGCCGAAAGAGAAGGAGAAGCGGGCGCTGTATCGCGATCTGAGGGTGTTTCGACTACTTGTGGTCGACCCTGCTTCACCAGCGCCGAATCTGCACCGATTCGCGCGAGGACTGGATTCGCGCGCCGATCGTCAGAGAGGACTTCAATGCCCGGCTTACCAGTCTGCGAGTGAAGGCCAACAATTTCCGCCCGCACATCGACGAGAACCAGGTTCTCCATTTCGAAAACCGCGCCGTACCACTCATCAGTGAGCGTTTTCAGGCGGGCCCCGGAAGGGTGACCTCAGGGTTGGCGCAACGGAGAGGGCTCCCGTGCCGTTGAGAAAGGTGTTCTACGTCGCAACTTGCCAGCCCGGGACGCCATCGTGGCTAGCGATCTGCGGCCTCGGACCGGGGGGCCGGGTTCGGCGAGGAAGTCCGTCATCGGTGGGCGGCCGCGCTTACGGAACCGGATGTCGTGGGCGTTGCAGAGTCCGCGCCTGGCCGGCGCTGCCGTCCGGTCGCAGTCCGTGACCGCGCACTCGTCGGCGATGAAGACGGGGTCGTCCGGAGCGGGGACGTAGATCTCGGTGCGGAACTCGGATCGAACGACGGCCATGAGCTGCTCAAGCAGCCTCGTCCGTCCGTGCAGCCACCGCTGTCTCGAAGGCTACGAGACCGGTATCCGCCGTGGTCGTCGACCTCAATCCCGTACTGCCAGGCTGGGGTGCGTACTTCCGCAACGGGAACTCCGGGCGGAAGTTCAACGCGGTCGACGGCTACGTCCACGAACGGCTGGCCATCCTCGCCAGCCGGAAACACGGCCTGCGAGGCCGGAACTGGACCACCCGTTTCACCTACGGGTGGGTCACCCGGCTCGGGGTCTACCGCCTTACCGGAACCGTACGCAGGGCGAGGGCGTATGCCAGTCGGTGAACGATGTCGGAAAGCCGTATACGAGAGAACCGTACGTACGGTTTGAAGCGGCGGGGGCTGGAAACGGAGCGTCGGCTACCGCGCCAGTCCCGACCCTACTCAGTCCTGTGGAGCAGTCCTCAGGCAAGAGCCAGCGCCGCCGGTTCAACCGCGGCGGAGACAGGCAGGCCAATGCCGCGCTGCACCGCATCGTGGTCACCCGTACGCGACAAGACGAGCGCACTCGCCTCTACCTTAAGCGACGCACCGCCGAAGGAAAGGGAAAACGCGAGGTCATGCGCTGCCTGAAACGCTACGCCGCGCATCGAGGTGGAACGCACCCTCGCCGGCATCTGGCGCGAGGCGCTCGCGATGCGGGAGGTCGTCGCGCACGACAACTTCTTCACACGATGGTACTCGCTCCTGGCGTCCGCGCGATGAACCGCATCCGGGCGACTACCGGCATGCAACTGCTGTTGCGTCGGCTCCTCGAACGGCCGACTGCCGTCAAGCCGGCTCTGGCAGCGGAGAGGCGCGGCCATGGGGAGGCTTCTGTCATCTCAGTGCTGCGGCGGGAGGTCAGGTGATCACGCGACGCGGCGTTAGTAAACGCCAATTCACTTATCGGGTACTATCCGTGCCATGAGCCCGCGACCGATGTCCGTCACCAACGAGCAGATCTTCGTCAGCGCGTCCCGCACGCTGGCCCGCATCGGCCCGCTCCGCGTCACGCTCAACGACGTGGCATCCGACCTCGGAATCTCGGCGGCCACGCTGGTCAAGCGGTTCGGGTCCAAGCACGACCTGCTGGTCGCGATCAACGAGTACGAGGCGTCCAAGGTCGACGAATTCTTCACCGAGATCGTCGCCAAGTACGAGTCGCCGCTCGAAGCCCTCTACGCATTCATCGCGGCGCTCAGCAGCGACGTGGACAGCCCCGCGGAGATGGCCAACCACGTGGCGTTCCTGCATCTCGACCTCAGCGACGACGCACTGCACTACCACGCCGTGAGGTTCGCCCAGTCGATGCGCACGGGCATCGCGTCGCTGCTGGAGCGGGCCGTTGAGCAGGGTGAGCTCGTCGAGTGCGATGTGGACGGCCTTGCCAGGGCGGTGCAGACGACGTACAACGGCGCGCTGATCATGTGGGCGATCCTCGGTGACGGCGAGCTCTCGGAGTGGGTGCGGCGCGATGTCGCGTTCCTGCTCAACCCCTTCTTGGTAGCGAAGTGACCGGAGCGAACGACGTGCAGCGTCACGACGACCACGGCTGGATCGAAGTCACCGGTGCCCGGACCCACAACCTGCGCGACATTAGCGTGCGAATCCCGCGCGGAAAGCTGGGTGGCGTTCACCGGTGTCAGCGGCAGCGGGAAGACCTCGCTGGTGGTCGACACAGTGCACGCCGAGGCACAACTGCGCTACCTCGAGGGCATCTCGCCGTTCGTGCGGCGCTACCTCGGCCAGCGCGACCGGCCCGAGGTCGACCGCATCACCGGCCTCGGTGCGACGCTCGCGGTGGACCAGCGCCGACTCAACAACAATCCTCGTTCCACCATGGCCACCGTCACCGGCATGGACGCGTACCTGGGCCTGGTCTACTCACGCCTGCCCACGCTCCGCACCGGCGCCGAGCTCGCGACGACCAGCTTCGACAGGTTCAGCCCCGAGGGAGCCTGCCCGGTGTGCCACGGAGCGGGCGGTACCGTGCGCGCCGACGCGGAGCTGATCATCGACAATCCTGAACTTCCCCTGTTCTCGGGGGGTTCGCATTGGTTCGCGAAGTGGCGCTCCGGCGAGCACTCGTTCATTCCCGCCCTCGCCGAGTTGCACCGCGTCGATCTGTCCGTGCCTTGGCGCGACCTGCCAGCGATTTTTCAGCACGCGGTCCTGCACGGCACCGGTGAGCAGGTCATCGACGCCAGCGTCACCATTCCGAGCCGGGCCACCGGCACCGAGTGGACCTACAGCAGCAGCCAGCCAATGCGCGGCGCCCTCGCCGAGGTGGAGCGCGTGTTCGCCAACGCGGGCAGCGAAACGAGCAAGCAGCGCTACCAGCGGTACATGCGCATGACGCCCTGCCAGGAATGCGCTGGCAGTGGGTTCGGCGAGGCGGCCCGCACCGTCACCGTCGGCGGTCGCACCTATCCGGAACTGATCACACTCACCGGCACAGACCTCATCGACTGGGTGCACCAGGCCGAAGCCGAACTCGGCGACCAGGATCGCGCGGTCGGCCTCCCGCTGCTGCGCGAACTGGGCGCCCGCCTGACCGCCCTGCACCGCACCGGCCTGTCCCACCTGCAACTGAGCCGCGAGGCCTCGACCCTCTCCGGCGGCGAGCTGCAACGCGCACGCCTCGCAGCCCAGCTCAGCACTCCACTTGAAGGCATCACGTTCGTCCTGGACGAACCCACCTCCGGCCTGCACCCCGCAGACAAGGCAGATGTCCTCGACATGCTGAAGGCGCTGCGGGACAACGGCAATAGCGTGCTGCTCGTCGAGCACGACCCGGAGATCGTCAAGGCCTGCGACTGGGTCGTCGACATCGGACCGGGAGCCGGCCGCGACGGTGGTTACCTCCTCATCTCCGCACCACCGGCCGAAGCGTCCCACCACGAAACCTCACCAACCGCGGCCTACCTCGCCGGCCGCAAACAACGCGTCGAACGCACGACCCGAGACGGCGATCCAGCACGTTGGCTCACCGTCCGCGACATCAGCAACCAAAACGTCGACGTCGCGGAAGTACGGGTGCCCCAGGGCAGACTCACCTGCCTGACAGGCCCGAGCGGCAGCGGCAAGAGCAGCCTGCTGCACGCGTTCGCCTCCGCCGTCGAAGCCGACGACACAGCACCCGTCGCCTGGGTGGCCGTCGTCGACCAGGACCCCATCGGCCGCACCCCGAGGTCGAACCCCGCCACCTACAGCAAGGCCTTCGACGCGATCCGCACCCTGTTCGCCTCCACAGACCACGCCCGCAAAGCCGAGCTGAATGCTTCCACATTCTCCTTCAACACCGCCGGTGGCCGCTGCGTGGACTGCTCCGGCCACGGCCGCAAACTCGTCGACATGCACTTCCTGCCAGACGTCTGGGTCACCTGCACCACCTGCGCGGGCCGCCGCTTCACCCAGCAGGTCCTGGACGTCGAGTACCAAGGCCTCTCCATCGACGCGGTACTCGACCTGACCGTCGACGAAGCCGCGGAGTTCTTCACCGACCCCGACTCCCTGGTCGCCACACTCCACGCCCTGCGCCAGGTGGGCCTCGGCTACGTCACCCTCGGCCAGAGCGCGACCGACCTCTCCGGCGGCGAAGCACAGCGCCTCAAACTAGCTACCACGATCCAACGAGGCAACCGGGGCCGCAAACGCGGCCTGGTCGTCCTGGACGAGCCAGTGACGGGCCTGCACCCCGCCGACGTCCAGCGCCTCGTCGAAGCCCTCGACGTCCTCATCGACGCCGGTAACACCGTGGTTGTGGCGGAGCACGACCTCCACCTCGCTGCACGCGCCGATTGGATCATCGACCTGGGCCCGGGAGCCGGCCCTGCCGGTGGCCGAGTGGTCGCCACCGGCACACCAGCAGATCTGGTCACTGCCGACACCAAGACAGCACGCTACCTCCAGCACGTCCTGAGGGGTCTGTCAAGTTAGATCCACACTCCCACGCCCGCGAGGACAAACGCACAGTCTACTGCGAGCTACGGCTCACCCTCACCTACAACCCCGGCCAAAACAAAATCAGCGTCGAGGCCAAGCCCGACGCTGATTGCTGTGGGGTATCTGTACGTGTCCGAGGGGGGGATCGATACCACAACCCCACCATCGCGATGCGTCGGCGATGACGTAGCAATTGAATGTCGACGGTAGCAGCCTGACAACAGCGAGCTTTGCCGAGTGCTGCGACACGACACCGCCCCTTGCAAGGCCGCGGCCAGAGTAGCGGAGTAGCCACTGAACCGTCACGGTGATAGAAATCGATCGGCTGTAATTCGAGACCGGCGGGCATGGAGCACACTTGTGTTCCTACTTCCGGCACTGGCCAACCCTACCGACAGTCGTGATCGGACGATCTGCATCCATCAATTAGCATATGTGCTTAACGCTTGACAACAGCACTGACAGCAACCGAGGCGAACAACCACGACCACCAGCGTACAACGCAGTGGCACCAATACGGCATGTAATGTGCCACTGCGGCTCGAACTTCAAAGTCCACTTCGACTAGGGCTGCCATGGCGACAGCAGCAATGCTTCGTTAGCGCTAGATGATTCGTCGACCATTAGCTGATGCAGATAGGTGCTCACGAAGAGCTGTCTATAGGAACTATTCAGCAGGCCGACCTCTTCAGCCTCGCTCTTGGTAATCTGACGCATTGCGCCCGAAGCCGTTTCAGCCGCACCGAATTCACCGAGTTGAACACTTGGAAAGATCGGTTCGGGGCCGTGATAGATCTCTGGGTCTGACGGAAATAGGTTCAGCAAATTGTCATTATGGCCAACGATTATCCACATGCCTTTGGCGATAAGCTGGTCGTCCGTATAAATGAATCGCTGGGCGACCTCAGGCGAAATCTTGCCTACACGAGGAATGACAGTTGCATCTCCCAATAGCCCAATTGCTATGCCGAACCGATTTTGCGCGATGACCACAGCCATCCGATAACCGGAGTTCCCGACAGGGATAGCGACGATATCCCCGAGCTTCGGCTTAGCAACAGGTTTCGACGCAGTCGCAACCAGGCTACTGACGCTAGCGCCACGAACGTCATCAAACGAAATGTCCTCGCCTTGAAGTACTTCCAGGATGGCCGACGCCAATTCGTTTGGTGACGCAGCATGCCCGTGAACTGCCCTTACTTGCCCACCAAAGAAGGCAACAAGCGACGAGACATCGACAAATGCTTTGTCATTAAGTTCCGCTACTTGCGAGTCGCGGCCCGACCGATACCGCTTCCCATCGACCTTCGCATCAAAATGAAACGTGCCCGGCGAGGCTTCAATATCGTCAGATGCCAACGGCACTGCTAGGCCGACGATCTCAAGAAACTCGCCAAGGGTCGGAGGCGTTCCGATCTCCTCCCGAAAGGACCCGATGATTTCTCGCAGCTTGCGTCGAACCTCAGCCCGGCTTTTAGGCGACAGAATTTCAGTGGCCATTAGCACCCTCCTGCAAGGCGACGCTCGAATGCCTCATATTCCGAAAGCTTTGCCCCGTCGAGCGGATTCTGGCGGTTGCCGCGATAATCGGGACCACCACGGCCAATAACAGTGCCGTACTGCTCAGCGAGGCGCTGCTCCATAAGACGCGATTCGCCATATGTTCAGGTTCCCGGCATGACCCTCATCGTATCGCCATTTGCCGGGTTGAACGGTTATTGTTTCCTGCGTGGCGATATTGCACACCTCCCGCTATATCATTCGGCCCGAACATCCCTGAGGAGTATACCCGACCACTGCTATCGACCAGCACGTAATTGCTATATCCCGTCCGGCTCAAGTAGTAAAAACGATCTCCACCGCTATTGTGTACCAGCACAGGAGCATTCCCGGCGATCACATAGTACGTGTGACATTCTCACGGCCAGCACGGAGAGTGACTACGATGGCATGTCGTTGACCTGGGCTTTCATCGACCGCAACCGTGTCGGCCCTCGGCACAGGACCTGGTTGACGGCAACAGTGACGGCAACACGGACAGACACCAGCGCACGCCACGGCAGGCCGAAGGTGCCAGGAGCGTCCCAGTTGGGCGTCCTCGACACCCTCTTCTTAGACAGCCGGTCGAGCTGCAAACGACGACGTATGGACGGCGCGAGCATACGAGGGGCGCCCCTCTGGCCCTAAGGGCGCTACGCGCCCGCCTGCGACGCCCTACAGGCGCCCCTTGATCCCGGAGCACTGCGTGGCCCCGCAGACGCCGACACCGGGCAGGCACCTGACGGTGCCCCACCCGCCACCCAGAGCAGCCAAGACGACCGAAGCCTGTCCAGAAACAACCAATAGAAGGCGACTCGCGAAGTAGATCTGGTCCAAAACTGCTTCACTTAATCAAGAGCGGCCCCGGCCGAAGCCGGGGCCGCGCGCACGCGCTTCAGGCCTACGGCCCCGCGCGCACGCCCATCAGAACCGAACCGCCAACATGACACCCCTCAACGGGCCAGCACTGCCGCGAGCGATAATCCTTGCATGCAATAGCTGGTATTCGATCTATGACCGCTGCTGACGGCAACGGTGACGGCAACCCGGGCAGACAGCCGCGCGCCCGTACACACACCGGCCACTCTCCGCATTGCCGGTCGGCTCAGCGGTTTGCCGTTTTGGCCGCCGCTACTCTGCACTCAACCCCTCACTCAAATCCTTATGAAGCTGCTCCTGCCACGCCCTCGTGTCTGACCAGGTTTCGCTGAAGTGAACGATTTCCTTGGCTTGGCCAAGATTTCCACCCATCAGCGATTTTACTGCCTTTACACACTCAATCTGCGACAACCCCGCGCTCCTCATATACCTAAGCGCAGACTCCATCCTTTCGCCGCCGTCAATCAGATCTCGTGCACCCTGAAGTACAGCCTCATATCGTCCCTGCGGTTGCATCAGCACCCCCCACCACCAGCGTACTTTTTCAGGTCCAGGGTGAAGTCGGGACGGTACCCAACGGGCCCTGTAAGCCGAATTCCTGAGATCGTCAGCTCATTAAATCCCTGCGCAGCCGCAGCCGGCGCAATTTGTCCACGCAAGGCTTTCAACATAGTCGACGTGCCCAAAGATCCGCGGGTCAGCTCCGGGCTATCACCGTAAACCACCATGTTGGAGAGGGTAACGCGCCCCCCGCTCACACTTGTTTCTGCGAGCATTCCCACATTCCCCTTCGGCGTTTGAATGCTCCACTCGAAGTCTTGTCCATCTACGAACGGCGGCACCGGCACGCCACCCTCGTTGTGCACGAGGACCGGGGTGTCGCCGGCGAGCACATAGTACGTGTGAATGTCGGCAAAGTAGGTAGTCGGGGACGATTCCGCGTTCCTCGAGCAGCCGAAACATGGACACCTCCAGCGCGAACAGCGCCGCCTGGGTGAACACCGTACGGTCCAGCAGCGTTCGGGAGCCGTCCTCGGCGAAGACGACGTCCTTCAGCGGTGCCGGTAGCAGCGGGTCGAGGTGCGCGCAGACCGCGTCGAATGCCGCCGTGAACGGCGTGCACGTGCGGTGCAGCTCGCGCCCCATACCGGGACGCTGGCTGCCCTGGCCGCTGAAGAGGAAGGCGAGGCCTCCGGCGCCGGCCGCGCCGGGCGGGCAGGCGACGACGTCGGGGGACGGTTCGCCGGCGGCCAGGGCGGCGAGCGCCCGCAGTCGGGCTTCCCTGTTCTGCGCCACGATCGCGGCGGTGTGGGGGAAAAGCTTGGGCGTACGGGCGAGGGCGCGGCCCATGTCGACCGATGCGTACTCGGGCGACGCGGCGGCGTTGTGCAGCTGAGCGGCACGGAGGCGTAGTGCCTGCGTGGTGCGGGCGGTCAGCAGCCACGGACCGTCCGGGACCGGCTCGGGCGACGGGGACGGCACGGGTTCGGGTGGTGCCTGTTCGAGGATGACGTGGGCGTTGGTACCACTGATCCCAAACGACGACACACCCACACGCCGCGGACGACCCGTATCCAGCCACGCCCGCGACTCCGTCAACAACCGGACCCCACCCGACCAATCCACCAACGACGACGGCCGCCCCACATGCAACGTCCCCGGCAACACCCCCCGATCCAACGCCAGCACCATCTTGATCACACCACCGACACCCGCCGCCGCCTGCGCATGACCGATGTTCGACTTCAACGAACCCAGCCACAACGGCTCCCCACCACCACGCCCCCGCCCATACGTGCCAATCAGCGCCTGAGCCTCGATCGGATCCCCCAACCGAGTCCCCGTCCCATGCGCCTCCACCACATCCACATCACCCCCACCCAAACCCGCCGACGCCAACGCATCCACGATCACCCGCTCCTGCGCCACCCCACTCGGCGCAGTCAACCCACTACTCGCCCCGTCCTGACCCACCGCCGAACCCCGAACCAACGCCAACACCCGCCGCCCAGCACGACGCGCATCAGACAACCGCTGCAACACCACAACCCCGACACCCTCAGACCACGCCGTCCCATCAGCACCATCCGAAAACGCCTTGCATCGCCCATCCACCGCCAACCCACGCTGCCGCGAAAACTCCACGAACATGCCGGGATTCGACATCACCGTCACGCCGGCGGCTAGGGCGACCGAGCAGTCGTTGTTGCGTAGCGCCTGCGCCGCGAGATGCAAAGCCACCAGAGACGAGGAGCAGGCGGTGTCCACCGTGATTGCCGGACCGCCGAGACCCAGCGTGTACGCCAGCCGACCGGACAGCACACTGGGCGTGGTGCCGGTGAGCAGATAGCCGCCGGCGCGGTCGCCGGCCTGATGCAGCGCCGGGCCGTACTCCTGCGGCATGGCCCCTACGTAAACGCCCGTCCGATCTGCGTAGGCAGAGCCGAGCGCGGCCCTCTCCATCGCCTCCCAGGCGGTTTCCAGCAGCAGTCGCTGCTGCGGATCCATCGCCGCCGCCTCACGCGGACTGATCCCAAAGAACTCCGCATCGAAACGATCCGCGTCATACAGAAAACCACCCTCGCGGACATACGACCTCCCCGGCCGATCCGGATCCGGATCGAACAGACCCTCCAGATCCCAACCCCGATTCACCGGGAACGCACCGATCGCATCAGTACCACTCTCGACCAGACGCCACAGGTCCTCCGGCGAACGGACGTCGCCCGGATACCGACACGCCATGCCGACGATCGCGATCGGGTCGTCGCTCACCCTGGTCGCCGTGGTTGCCGACGACGGCGCCGTTTCTGGGAAGCCACCGGCGAGGTGAGACCGGAGGTGGTCGGCCAGCCGCCGAGGCGAGGGGTGCTCGTACACGAGTGTGGTGGGCAGGCGCAGTCCGGTGGCGGCGGCGAGCCGATCGCGGAGCTCCACACCGGTCAGCGAGTCGAGGCCGAGGTCCCGGAAGGACAGGGCAGGGTCGACGTCCCGCGCGTCGCTCATGCCGAGCAACAGCGCCGCTTGTGCACGGACCAGCTCCAGCGGATCGTCCGCCCCGGAATCACGCGGGACGGCCGACCCCGCACCACCAACGCCGTCCGGCTCCGGTTCGGGCGTGGCGACGACGGCGGGCTGCAACCAGTGGCGCGTGCGCTGGAACGGATAGGTGGGCAGGTCGGTGACGCGGCTGTCGCGAGGGAACGCCGGCCGCCAGTCGACCGCTCCTCCGCCGGTGTGAAACTCCGCGACCGCGGTGAGGAACCGCCGCGGTGCGGGCTCGCCGCGGCGCAGCGATCCGACGACCAGCGCGGTGGAGCCGGCCTCCGCAAGCGTCCGCCGGATCACGGTGGTCAGTACGGGATCAGGGCTGATCTCGACGAACGCGTCATGGTCGGCAAGACCGCGGATCGTGGCCGGGAGTCGGGCGGGTTTGGGCCGCCCGCGGAGCCAGTGCTCGACGGTCATCGAGCCGGTGTCGATCTCGGCACCCTCCGCGGTGGAGTGCAACGGCACCGCTGCGCGTCTGACCGCGAGCGGCACCAGCAGCTCGTCAACCGGGGCCGGGCGCGACTGGGTGGCGCGAACGCGCATCGCAACGACCCGAGCCGCGTCCTCCAGCGACAGCACACCGCATACGTAGGCGGCGGCGACCTCCCCCAGAGCGTGACCCACCACGGCGGCCGGTCGCACGCCGAACGAACGCCACACCTCGGCGAGACCCACCATGACCGCGAACAGCACCGGCTCGGCGACGTCGGCGCGGACGAGCGAGGGCGCAAAGGGCTCCTTGCGTAGGACGTCCAAGACGGAGAAGCCGACGTACGGCGACAGCGCCCGTTGACACGCCCGTACCTGCGCGCCGAAGGTGTCGGAGGCGTCCAGCAGATCAGCCGCCATGCCGGCCCACTCGGCCCCGCGTCCCGGGAAGACGAGCACGACGCGGTCACGGGCCGATGATGCGCCACTGATGCAGGACACGCCCGGCCGGTCGGCGGCGAGCGCCGCCAGCTCCGCGGCCAGCTCGGCGCGGCCCCCGGCGAGGATGACCGCACGATGCCGGAACGCCGTCCGCGACACGGCTAGGGAGAGACCGAGGTCCGCCTCGGAGACCTCCGATCCATCGAGCCGGTCGAGCAGTCGGGCGGCCTGGGCACGGACGGCCGCCGGGCTCTGGCCGGAGACCGCGAACGGCAGCACGCTGGCACGGAAGGCTCCCGGGCTCGTGCCGGCTGGGTCGGTGGGCGACGGTGCGGGAGATTTCCTGCGTGGCCGCGCCGTACGGTCCGTTGGCGGCGGAGCTGCGACGACGACGTGGCAGTTGGAGCCGCCGATGCTGAAGGACGACACCCCGGCGACCGGCCGGTCGCCGGCCGGCCAGCCACCCGGCACGTGCTGCACGGCGAGGTTGAGGGCGGCGAGCGGTATACGCGGGTTCGGCGTGGCGTAGTTGAGGCTGGCTGGCAGCCGGCCTTGCTGGATCGACAGGATCACCTTGACGAGCCCCGCCATGCCCGCCGCCGCGCCCAGGTGGCCGATGTTGGTCTTCGCTGATCCCACGAGCAGCGGTGCTCGCCGGCCGGGTGCGGCACCGAGGACCGCGCCGAGTGCGGCAGCCTCGACGGGGTCGCCCGCAGGGGTGCCCGTGCCGTGCAGCTCGACGTACTGCACGACGGCCGGGTCAACGCCGGCGGCCCGGTACGCGCGGCGCAGCACCGCCCGCTGCGCCGGCTCATGCGGCACCGTCAGGCCGGCCCCGCCACCGTCGTTGTTGACCGCGCTCCCGAGCAGCACGGCGTGGATCGCGTCCGCGTCCGCGAGCGCGCGAGAGAGCGTCTTGAGCACCACGACCGCACCGCCCTCGCCGGGCACGTACCCGTTGGCGCGGCTGTCGAAGGTGTAGCAGCGACCGTCGGGTGACAGGCCGCCGAACCGTTCGACGACCGCGCCGCTGTGCGGGCTCAGGTGCAGCTCGACGCCGCCGGCCAGGACGACGTCGGATTCGCCGTCCCGCAGGCTGCGGCATGCTAGGTGTACGGCGACCAGCGAAGACGCCTGACCGGCATCGACAGTGATGCTGGGGCCACCCAGACCCATGGTGTACGACAACCGGTTGGCGATGAGGCTGCGCGCCAGGCCGGTGAACGAGTGATGGGAGGTGGCGGACCCACCCGCAGCGCGCACGAGGTCGGCGTAATCGTCGGTCATCGCGGCGACGAACACACCGGCGTGGCCGCCGCGAAGCACCGCCGGCACGATTCCGGCCTGTTCCAGCGCCTCCCAGCCGAGCTCCAGCATCAGCCGCTGCTGCGGGTCGACGGCCGCCGCCTCACGCGGGGAGACACCGAAAAAGCCGGCGTCGAACAGGTCCACGTCGGGCAGGAAGGACCCTCTGGCCAGACCGGTCACCCGGTCGTCCGGCGGGTCGGTCACCGCGTCCCGCCCGTCCCACAGCAGCTTCCAGTACGCCGTGTGATCCGGCGCGGCCGGGAATCGACACGCGTAGCCCACTACCGCGATCGGCTCCCCATCGGCACGACTGCTCATCGCCACTCCACCGAGAGCCGGGACAGTCCACGAGTGGCCAGGCCGTGTTTCCACGCGACCGGCTCCAGTGCGTCGACCAGTCGCAGGCGTGGGAAATGCCCGATCAGCCGGTTCAGCACCGTCTGGATCTGCAGCCGGGCCAGTGGCGCGCCGAGGCAACGGTGCACGCCGTGGCCGAACGTGAGGTGTCCGGCATCCCGGCCCTGCGGCAGCAGCCGCTGCGGATCCGGAAAGGTGGCGGGGTCCCGGTTGCCGTGTAGCAGGGACACGACGACTCCCTCGCCAGCCCGCACGGTCACCTCGCCCAGCTGCACCTGCCTGGTGGCGACCCGGGAGAAGCTCAGCGGTGTGGCAGGGGTCAGGCGCAGCAGTTCCTCGACCGTGCCGGGCAGCCGCTCCGGCTGGCGCTTCAGCGCGTCGTACACCACTTCGTCGGAGAGGATCACCAGTGCAGCGAGGCCGATCTGGCCGACGGTGGTCTCATATCCGGCCATGAGAAGTGTCAGCCCCAGGGTCAGCAACTCGGCCATGGACATCTCGCCCCGTTCCTGCGCCTTGATGAGGACCGTGAGCAGCGCATCGTCCGGCTGTCGGCGCTTCTGCTCGATCGTCTGCCCCATGTAGTCGAGAAGCTCCAACCGGCGCCGCCCCTTCTCGTGTGGACTGCTGGCGGTGATGTCGAACAGCACCTCCACCCACCCCCGAAATCGTTCGCTGTCGGCCGCCGGGATGCCCAACAGTGTGCAGAGGACCGACACGGACAGCGGTGCGGCGAGATCCCCGATCAGGTCGGCGCCCGTTCCACGCCGCTCGAGCCGGTCCAGGCGCTCGTCCACCCACCGCTCGACCCAGGGAGCTATCGCCGCGACCCGACCGGTGGTGAAGGCTCCGGACACGAGCCGACGCAGTCGCGCGTGCTCAGCGCCGTCCATGCTCATCATTGAGTCCGCTGCCGGCTGGGCGTCGTTGAACTTCGGCGCCTGTGGCGTCACCGCCGCGGCTCGGCTGAACCGCGGGTCGGTGAGGACCTTCCGCGCCAGCGTGTAGTCGCGGACCAGCCACATCGTGTTACCTGCCGGGGACACGATCGGCAGCACGGCACCCGCGCCTTGTTGCTGGAGGAAGGACGGTAGCGGGCCAAGCCCGGCAGTGTCGAGCAGCGTCATGTCGTTGCCTCGTCGTGGGTGATCACGCGCCGCGCATCCGCCGCTCGGCTTCCAGCAATGTTTCGGTGCGCCGGTTGAAGGCGATCCGGACGTACTGCTCGCCACGCGCACTGGGATCGCTGCCGTCGGACACGTTGAAGAAGGGAGCGCCGGGAACAAGCAGGACGCCGGCCCGGTCCAGCAGCTCACGCACGTACCCGAAGCAGTCCTGACGGCCGCCGGTCAAGGCACTGATGTCGGCCAGCAGGAAGCAGCCGCCGGCCGCCGGCGCGAAGGACATGCCCAGGTCCGCAAAGATCTGCTGCGCCAGGTCCCGTCGCTGGCGCACCTCCAGCGCCACGGCGCTCAAGTCGGTCGACAGACGCGCCCGCCCGGCGGCCACCTGTAGCGGCGCGGCCGTGCCGTTCGTGGCCAGCTCGTGCACCCGCCTCACCGCCCGCGTGCGTTCGCCGTCGGCGCGAACGAAGCCAAGCCGCCAGCCGCTGACCGCGTAGCTCTTCGAGAGTGACCCCACGACGATGCTGCGCTCTGCCAACCCGGGCACCTCCGCCACCGACACGTGGCGGCGACCGTCGAACACTAGGTCGCGGTAGACCTCGTCGGAGATCACCGTGGCGTCCCAGCGCTCGCAGAGCATGGCGATCTCGTCCAACTCCGGACGGCCCAGCATCTGACCGGTCGGATTGCTCGGCGTGTTCAATAGCACCGCTCGCGTCCGCTCGCTGAAGGCGGCCGCCAGGTCGTCGGGGTCGTATCGCCAGTCCGGCGGGTGCAACGAGACGAACCGCGGGATGCCACCGGCGAGGCGTACGGCCGCGACGAGCTGCTCGTACCCCGGTGTCAGTAGCACGACTTCGTCGCCAGGGTCGATCGTGGCCAGCAACGCGACGTGCAATCCCTCGGTAGCCCCGGCGGTCACCGTGACCTCGGTCTCGGGGTCGGTGCACAACCCGAGCAGCTCAGCGATCCACCGCCGCAGCGACGCCTCACCGGCGGGCAGCTCGTACTGGTTGTGCCCGGCCCGCAGAGCGCTGGTCGCCTCGGCGATAAGCGCCTGCGGCGTTTCCGGGCATTCGGGAGTTCCCACCGCCAGGTCGACGGCGCGGCGGGCGCGGGCGAGCACGAACAGCTCGGTCAGCGTGTTGCCCCGGAGCTCCGCTGCCCGTCGAGAGATTAGCGACCGGCGGGTCCGAGCGGAGGTCATGTGAACATCCGCGCCAAGGACCAAGCCTTGGCGGTGTGCTGGTCGCGCTCGAGTACCACACTGGCCCCCCAGGGCGGGCTAATGGACGCTCGTAGCATGCACTCTCCTCCAACCAGCGCTTCGACGGTTGACGGCTCAATGCCTCCGCTTCAGTCACGATGCCGCAAGGCAATTTCACATCTGTTTCATCACTAGTACTCCAGCCGGGGATTGTGATCACGGCTCGGTGAGGGCTTGCCGGGCGTAGTGGCTGGTCGTGGCTCGTGCTTGGTGACGGCGTCGGCGTACGGACCAGAGCAGTGGGTCGCAGCGGCGGCGGGCGGGTTCGATGATCAGGACGTTGAACAGGTGACGTAGTTCGTTGACGGTCAGCGCGATCAGCCCGGCCGGATCGGGACGGCTGCGGTGCGCGGTCGCGGCGGCGAGGAAGGCGTGGGCGAGGATCGCCAGGGTGGTCCAGCGGTGCCAGGACGTCCAGCGGCGGTTCT
>NZ_AZWO01000057.1 GCF_000514775.1 Salinispora pacifica CNR114
GAACCGCCGCTGGACGTCCTGGCACCGCTGGACCACCCTGGCGATCCTCGCCCACGCCTTCCTCGCCGCCGCGACCGCGCACCGCAGCCGTCCCGATCCGGCCGGGCTGATCGCGCTGACCGTCAACGAACTACGTCACCTGTTCAACGTCCTGATCATCGAACCCGCCCGCCGCCGCTGCGACCCACTGCTCTGGTCCGTACGCCGACGCCGTCACCAAGCACGAGCCACGACCAGCCACTACGCCCGGCAAGCCCTCACCGAGCCGTGATCACAATCCCCGGCTGGAGTACTAACTACTGACGATCGATGACGATGTTAGGACCACAGGGTTCGAGGAGCGTAGGTTGTCGACTCGTGTCATCGTTGCGCATTTACTTTTCGTAGCAGGGAGGATCGTCGTACGGCCCATCGAAGGTCATCGGAGATCCGCTCCACCGACGCGACCGGGATAGAAGTCGCCTGTCACGTTGAGTCCGCCCAGAAACGAAGTCGTCGCCGGTCCTGCCGGGGTAACGCCATTGGCGTACCGTCCCGCGCCGGAGCGGTAGCAGCCGACACGAGAGGCCCGAGACCACCGACTGTCTTCGGCGGCGATCAAGCTTCGGGGATCGATCGCACCACGAGGCTGACTGCGTCTTACCCGCCCCGTACGCTTCGTGTCGATGGTTACGCGAGGTGTAGAGGGCGCTTACCAAGGTGCGCTGCGGGCGTTCCAGAATCCGACCCTTGCCTTGCTCCATCAGAGGCATGCGCCGTTCGTGGTGACGGTGTTGGCGATGGTTTTCACGCCGGAGCGGCGGACGGTTGCGGTGGCGGACGCGCATGCGGAGATCAACGACGCCCTTGACCAGTTGCGGGCTGCGGGCTACGGAGACGAGGACAATCAGCCGCTTCCTACTGGAAATTCGCGTGACTTGTGCAGGCAGTGGGTGCAGGCAGGGTGGTTGGTGCGGCAGGTGTCCGACGGCAATGTCGAGGTGTACCGGCTGTCGGCGTACGGTGTCGGCGCGCTGGAGATCGCTGGGCGTGTCGGCGGGGCGCGGACCAGGGTGTCGGAGTCGCGGGTCAGGACGCTGTTGGAGGCGATCGAGCGGCTTGCCCAGGAAGCTGATCCGGATCTGATGACCCGGCTTGCTCGCCTGCACGAGGAGATCCAGCAGCGGCGGAAGGAGCTGGCTCGGCTCGAGCAGGGTGGCGCCGTCGAGACGGTCGAGGACGAGCAGCTGCTTGAGGCGGCCGAGAACGTGCTGCATTTGGCGCGGGAGTTACCTGCGGACTTCGCCCGCGTGGCGGAGTCGATCAAAGCTATCCAGCGTGACGTCGTCGCTGAATTGCGGCACGACGTGCGGCCGACTGGGGAGGTGCTGCGTGAGTACCTCGCGCGCGGCCAGCGGATCTTGGATGCGACGCCGGAAGGCCGCGCGTTCGCGGGGGCGTTGCGCCTGATCGGGGATCCGGCGCAGATCGATGACCTGTGGGGTCAGTTGCGCAGGGTGCTGAGGCACCGGTTCACTGAGCTGTTGCCGGAGCAGCAGCGGCGGGAGCTTGCCGAGATTTCACGGCGCATCGGGCAGGGTGCCAGGGAGGTGCTGGCCGCTCAGCGGCAGGCGTCGCATGTGATCACCACGCAGGTCCGTAATCACGACCCGATGCGAGACCGCCAGGTAGACGAGCTATTGAGGGATGTGATGTCGGGTCTGCACAAGTGGGTTCCGGGTTCACGTCGTGGGGAGGTCGTCGAGCCGTTGCGTCGCCTGCCGGTTGCCGAGGTGGGGCACCTGCGTCAGCGGATGAGTGATCCGAGGCCACCGGAGCCCCCCGCGCCGTTGCGTGACTGGGCTGAGGAGGAGGTCGAGGACTTGCCGGCGGCGGACACTCGAGCATGGGGTGGCCCTCGGTACGCCGAGTTGCGCGCGCATTTGGCGGCGTTCGCGGCCGGTGCGGCGAGCGTGGATGTGGCGGCGGCGTTCCGGGCGGCGGCCGAGGATCTGCAGCGGCCGGTCGATTTGCTCGGCCTGTTGGAGATCGCCCATGACGCCGGGATGACCGATACGTCCGAGATGGCGGTGGTTGACACGGTCCGGCCCGACCAGACCCGGCGGCGGTTCGCTCTCGGCGGTGTGGTGGCGGCTAACCCGGCGGGCATAGAGGGGAGCGGCGGTGATGAGTGAGCCGGACGGCGTCGACGACGGCTGGTCGGCGAGTACGGCGGCCGGCTTCATCGATCCGGTTTCGATGGAGGAAGATCCGGCCGAGCTGTTCGCTGGCGACGCGGGAACATTGGACGCGGAGGTACGCCGGGTGCTGGTCCAGTTGTTGCGGCGCAAGTTCCTGCTGGCTGAGAAGAATCCTGCGCAGTGGCGCACGTTGCTGGAGAACCAACAGATCATCGAATCGCGCTTGCATGACCTGTTCGTTCGCCTCGTGGTCGACCACGACCGAGGCGTGGCGTACAAGCAGCAGGTGCGTTCCGTTGAGCTGGACGTGCCGATCCTGCTCAAGGATGACCCCTATACCCGGGCCGAGACCCTGGTCCTGATCCACCTGCGGGCCGTGTTCCAACGGGAACGCGGTACGGGGGAGATGTCAGCGCGGGTGGACATCGAGGAGCTCGAGCAGACGGTGCTGACCTACTTCGATCCGCACGACCACAACGTGGCCCGGCGCCAACAGGAGGTGCGCAACGCCGTGCAGCGGCTGGTCACCGAAGGGTTGCTCGCGGAGGAGTCCGCGGGCCGGTATCGGATCACCCCGCTGGTGGAGGTGGTGCTGAGCACGGAGAAGCTCGCCGAACTGGGGCAGTGGCTACGGGGACGGAACGAGGCCACGGCGTGAGCATGATCGACACGCTGTTCGGGTTGATCCCGGCAGCCTCGCGGGGCCAGCAGTGGGTGGCGCGGGACCTGCAATTGGTCAACTGGGGTGGTTACGACGGGTATCACCGCCTGCGACTGGCGCCTGGCGCGACTTTGCTCAGCGGAGGTTCCGGGTCGGGTAAGTCGACCCTGATGGACTCGTACATCGCGTTGCTCATGCCGCATACGACTCCGTTCAACGGGGCCTCCAACGGTGGAGTGGTCGGCCGGCCGCGGGGCAAGGACCAGCGCAATATCCTCTCCTACGCTCGTGGCAAGCTTGACGAGTCCCGGACTGACGGCGAGACGAAGGTGCGGGTGCTGCGTGGCGACGGCCGCGACACGTGGTCCGCCATCGCGATGACGTGGGTCGACCACACCGGTGCCAAGTTCACCGCGCTGCGGGCCTGGTATGTGCCGTCTTCCGCTCGGAGCTTGGACGACGTCGTGGCGGTACGCGCCACGTGTGACCGCAGTTATCAACTGCGCATGCTGGAGGACCCGGCGAGTAAGCAGCTCGCCCGCGCCGAGGTCGTGGCCACCGGCTTGAGCTGGTGTGACACTGACCGGGATTTCACCGCGCGTCTGCACACCACCCTCGGTATCGGCGCCGCCGGCGACGGGCACAAGGCGGTCGCGTTGCTGGGACGGATTCAGGCCGGCCAGCAGATCACCACGGTTGATGCCCTGTACAAGACGATGGTCCTTGAGGAGCCGTCCACGCTGGCCACCGCGGACGCGGTGGTACAGCAGTTCGACGAACTTTCCGGCACCCGGGCGCGGATGATCACAGCGCGGCAGCAGGTGAAGGCGTTGACTCCGATCCGCGACCACCGGGACACCATCGAGCAATCGGTGAACCGGCTGCGCCTGATCGACGAGGTCGGATCGTACACCGAGGCGTCGACCCCTGCCGCATTGTGGCGTCATCAGCGTCGGCTGGAGCTGTTGCGCTCGGCTGAGCAGGACCTGGCCCAGCGGCACCGCCGGGCCCAGGAGGAACTGTCAGAGACCAGCGCCCTGGTCACCGCAGCCGAAGTGCAGCGCGATGGGCTGGTGGAAACTCTTCGCGCCTCCGGTGGCGACCGCCTCGAAACGGCGCTGCGGGAGATCCGCGCCGTGGAGCAGCGGCTGGGCGACGTCAAACGCTCACGGGAGCGACTGGACCGGGCTCTTGCCGCAATCGGCGTCACCGTGACGACTGGTGACGACTTCGCCGCACTGGTCGACACGGCGTATCGGTTTCTCGCCGACGTAGACGCCAGGAGGACCGCGCAGAACCAGTTCGCCGAGGCGATGGCGGAGAAGAAGGACGCCGAAGGAGCGCTGACCACGCTGCGCTCCGAGCACCAAGCGGTCAAAGCCCGCCGGGGCAACATCCCGACTGAGCTGCATGCGGCTCGCGCGCTGTTGGCCGAGGCCGCCGGGCTCAAACCAGATGACCTGCCGTTCGTCGGCGAGCTGATCGAGGTACGAACGGAGTTCGAGCCGTGGCGCGAGGCGTTCAACCTGGCGCTCGGCGGATTCGCCACTCGGATGCTGATCGACATCGGCAGATTGAACTCGTTTCGCGAGGCGATCAACTCGGTGCCGACCACCCGACGGGTTCAGTTCGAGGGCGTGCGTACCGGCCTGCGTGATGAGGTCGGGCTGGACGCAAAGACACTGCCCGGCAGGCTCGACTACCGACCATCGCCGTTCACCGCCTGGCTCAAGAGCGAGCTCGCCCGCCGGTTTGACTTCGTCTGCGTTGAAACGCCCAGGCTGCTCCCGCAGTACCCCAAGGCCCTCACGATCACCGGCCAAACCTCGGAAGGCGGGCGGGGCGCGCACGGCGGTCACGGCCGGGCCAACGTGCTGGGTTTCACGAATAGCAGGCTGCTTGCTGACCTTGAGCGCTGCATCGGCCTCGCCCAGAAACGCCTCGACGATGCTCTCGACCGGGCATCCAGGCAGGAGGAGAACCTCAACTCGTTCGAAGCCAGACGCACGACCTACCAGGCTCTGACCGAGTTGTCCTGGGACCAGGTGGACCTCGATGCGGTCCGTGCGGAACAGGATCGCTGGAACCGCGTCGCCGACGAAATCCGGACAGGCAACCCACGGATCGATGAGCTTCAGCGCCAGGTGGACGACCTCAAGGAGCGGGTCAGGGAACTGACTGAACGCGTCGGCCGGCAGAAGGACAATCTGAAGAAGCTCGGGGAGTCGTGGAGGTCGACCGTCGACGAGGTGGACCGCGCCCAACTCGCGCTCGACACGGCCACGGAATCAGGCGTCGATGTCCTAGAGGAACACCGGGAGTACCTGGAGACGCTGTTCGGCAGCGAGGCAACCGCCACCACCCCGGACGGGGCGCTCGCGGAGTTCGACGCTGCGATGAAACGGGTCACCGAACGGATCCGCGCCGACCGACAGTCGGCAACGGAGACGATCGGGCGATCACGGAAGGCGCTGCTCGACACGTTCTCGACGTTCCTCGAACGCTGGCCGAACCCGAACCTCGGCATCGACCCGGACGGCTCCTATCGCGACTTCGACCGTCTGCTCACCGACCTGGAGACCAGTGGCCTGCATGAACTGGAGACCGAGTGGCGCGACAGTCTGCTCAAGCTGTCCGGTAACGACCTGACCGGCCTGGACAGCGAACTGGCCGCCGCAGTCCGCGAGATCCGCGACCGGATCGACCCAGTCAACCGCATCCTCGCCGAACTGCCGTTCTCCGACGACGAACACCGGCTGCGTATCGACCCGCAGGAGAGCCACTCCGGGGTTCGCGCCCGGTTCCGCAAAGAGCTGCGCGACGTACGCGCCTTCATCGATCAGGCGGCAACCGACGACGACCGGGAACGCGCCTATCACCGGATGGCCAAGGTGATCGACCGCATCCGGCGCACCGCGCCCGATTTCGCCGACCTCGTCGACGTACGTAATCACGTTCGGATCAGTGCCGAGAAGCGCGACCTCGAGGGTAGGCATGTCGCTGTGTACGACCACATTGGCGAGAAGTCCGGCGGCGAGTCGCAAGAGCTGGTCGCGTTCATCGTCGGGGCCGCCTTGCGGTACCAGCTTGGCGACGCGGGCGCCGCCCGCCCCCGCTACGCCCCTGTCTTCCTCGACGAGGCACTGATCAAGGCGGACGCGCACTTCACCGGCCGGGCCATCGGCGCCTGGCGCGGCCTGGGCTTCCAACTCATCATCGGCGCCCCCAACGACAAGCACAGCGCGATCGAACCACACGTCGACGTGGAGTACCTGATCCTCAAGAACCCCCAGGGCCGATCTTGGGCGAAGCCACTGGTCGGTGTTCCGGACGCATGAGCGCCCTCGTCACCCCACAGGACGCCGTCGCGGCCATGCGCCGCAAGATTGATCAGAAGTGGCCCGAAGCCGTAAGCGCGGAGCTCGGCGGCGACCACGTCGTCTTCTCCGTTCCGCTGCGCCCCGGCGTGACGACCGGCAAGGCCGTCGAGCAGCTCGGGCACGCAGCGTGGCACCAGTGGCACATGCAGTGGCGTGACTTCTCCGACCAACTGCCCACTGGCGTGGGGCTCGTTCGCAAACCGGTGACGATCCGAGGAGTCGCCGGCGACTTCCCCGCCACGCTCGTCGCCGACCTGGACGGCGCCGACAGGCTCACCACCGACACCCACACCGGTGCTGAATCGCCGAGCGTCGACCTCGGCCGCGCCCGCTCGCTCGCTCGGGCGCTGCGATCAGCCGGCGCGACCGTCACCCCAGCCACCCTCCGAGCCGTCTACCGTCTCCAAGACGCCGACGTCGAGGTGCTGATCAACGCGGTGACCTGGCTACACCAACACCCCGACGCCAGCACCTGGACCCTGCGGCAACTACCGGTGCCCGGTATGCACACCAAATGGCTCGACACCCACGGCGCCCTGCTGCGCGACGTCGCCGGCCGCGACGTCCGCGACGAAGTCCGGCCCCGGCTCACCGTCATGCACCTCACCTACGTCGACCCTCACCACGCAGCATCGGGCCGGCGCCGGCACGACGCCTGGACTACCGGCGACGTACACGAGATCGCCTACCAGCCGCGTGTCGTCCTCGTCGTAGAAAACCGCGACTCCCGCCTCTGGTTCCCGCCCGTCAGCGACACGATCGTCGTCGAGGGCGGCGGCAAGGCCGCAGCAGCACTTCTAGCGAACGTGCCCTGGATCCGCGCCGCCGAGCACGTCATCTACTGGGGCGACATCGACGCGGACGGGTACGCGATCCTCGACCAGTTCCGCGCCACCCTCGCACAGCCGGCACCAGACGGTGCACCAGCAAAACGGGTCACGTCCATCCTCATGGAAGCGATCGACCTCCACCGCTACTCCCAACATGGCGTTAACCACGACATGGCAGGCCGCCCCATCAAGCCCTCACCCGAGCCTTTGCCGCACCTAACCGACGCTGAAACCACCGCCTACAACACCATCGCAACCGCGGGCCCTACCCCGTTCCGCCGGATCGAGCAAGAAGCCATTCCTCTCACCCACGCCGCAGCCCGATTGCTGCAGATCTCGGAAGAACGCCGGTGAAGCGCCGACGATTCTCGCCTGCCGGCCGTCGACGGCGATCACGGCAAGCTTCGGGTCCTGCGGCCCTGTTCAAGAAGTCCTCCGATGAGGAGAGAAAGGAACGGCTGGCCGAGCTGGAACCGATGGTCCTGGAGATCATCAACACCCACGTCCACTCCTTCTCCGTGGTCGTCTCCCAGGAAGAAGCGCTCGTGCTGGACTCCCAGGGCATCGCCATCCTCAAAGAGCTGATGGCCCTCGTCCGCCCCGAGCCAACAAGGACGACGGCGAGGACAAGAGGCCACCATCCGCGGCAGAGATCCTGGACCACATCAAGGCCGCCCTCGCAAAGGGCGTCGACCCGGGTCCGCGAAGTACACCGCCCTCGCGGAACGGATCAGGCTGCTGCGCGATCGGATCATTCAAAACGCCCAGGACGCCCTGGAGTTCCTGTCCGAAGCGCTCAAGATCGCCCGTGCCATCGTGAATGCCGAGAAGCACCCCGACGAAGCCGTCGTCGCGCTGGACGACAATCACGTGGGCATCCTGTCGCGGATCATCCACGACCACACACCGCCCGGCCTCACTGTCACCGAGCGGAACCTGGCCGAGGAGATCGACCAGGTGGTCACCCGGACCCTCGCCCAAGCATGGGACAACGCGGACGCCCGCAACCGAGGCGTCCGTCGCGCCACCGCCGCGGTTTTTCGCCGGTACTTGTTGAAGCCGGTGGGGGAGCCGTATGACTCCACCGTCGCGTACATCGAAGCCCACTACCTCGTTGACTGACGAATGCACGGAGTCTCGGCAACCTGTGGTGGTCGCCGACAAGCCCGAAAGGTGTACGTGCACGCCCGAGTGCGGAGGCAGATACGGCTGAACGGCGAGTCGCACCCAGAGGTAGTCCACCGAGACCGGGATTGATGCGTACCTGGTAAAGGTTCGCGAAAACTGCGAAGATTTGGGGGTTAAGTCATGATGTCGTGGATCGGCGTCTCGCCGAGGTGAGTTGGGTGTTGACCCTGTTCGATGAGGCGGTCGACGAGGACTCGTCCGGCGGGAGTGAAGGGGCCGGCGAGGCTGAGGCCAGGCCAGCGTTGAGCCAATGCTGGCCATACGTCGATGACGGCGGCTCGGCCGCGTTCGTAGGGGTGTAGGTAGACCCAGGTGGCGCGGGGGACGGGCTGAGGCAGCCCTTGGTAGAATACGGTTGGGTCGATACCGATCGCACCTGCGATGAGACTGCCATAGGCGATGAGAAACCGACGGGCTGGAATTAGGAGGACGACGCCGTTTGGCTCCCTGGCGTCGTAGGGGGCGAAGTCGTGGGCAGTTTCGCGGCGAAACTGCACCGCCATCTGCGCTGCGGCGCGCCGCAACGCGATCGGGCTGCTCGGATCGACGACGATGCTGCCGCCAAGGCGGTTAGCTTTGGCCAACTGAGCGTCGGATAGGTAGGGCATCCGGATCGTGGTGCGCTTGATGACCTCTGCTGCACCTGGGTCCTGGTATCCCATGCTCGCCTCCACCGTGCGTCGAAGAATCGGGATGGCTTAGCCATCGGAGAGTACCGACTGCATCGGCTGCGGCGCCGCTGGCTGCCGACTTCAGATGCGGCTGCCTCGGTCGTCGGTGAAGCTTCCCTGGCCAAGCTGCCGGTTCGACCAATGCGTTCGAGCGGGCATTATTCGTGACAGATGGGGCAAGTGTCAGGCGATGAAAGAGATGTCGCAAGACGCTTGGTCAACTCGCTGAGATCTGTGCGAGAGCCTAACCGCAGCCGCCACGCGGCGATCTGTTGCGGGCTCCAATCCTCTTCTAGCTTGGTCTGAACAACGGCCCGCAGACCGGTGTCGGCGAGTAGCCGGCCTCCCCGCGGGCGCTGAGCCCGCTGTCGGGCCCGCGCGTGCGCCAGGTCGCCGTCATAGACGCCCTGGTCATGCGGACGGGTGTTGCGGCGCAACTCCCGACTCACTGTCGACGGTGCCCGGCGCAACTGCTCAGCGATCGCCCTGATCGTCAGGCCCTGCCTGCGCAGGGTGGCGATCCGTTGCCGTTCTAACAGCGACAGGTATCTGCCGGACCAGACGCCCTCAGCCAATCGGGCCGGCGGCACAGGACTCTGCCATGAGCCAGAGGGAGATTTTGTTCGGCCTCTCCCCGGTCGTCCATGCTCGTTGACCACGCCACGGCTTGTGGGCTCTGCTCGTGGTGACGGACATCTCGGTGGCGGGGATGGGCGTGGTGGAACCCTGATGGTGGGTCTGCCGGCCCCCGTTTACCCCCCGAATACCCCTGCCAGGAGCTGACGAACAGTGACCAGGAGGAACAGGTGCCTGACCGTGTTGATGCAGCTCAGAGCTTACTCGTGACAAGCGATGACATGCCCGGTGTGACTACGGTTGGTAACAAGGGGTCGTCGGTTCGAATCCGGCCGTCCCGACGCAGCTCAGAGGCCATCCGGGATCTTCCGGATGGCCTCTTTCGATCTTGTACAGCAGCGAAGTACAGCAACGGGTCATTGGTCGAGGCTCTGACCGAGCTTCCGCAGGGCTTCCCGGGTGGCCTTGGATGAGACCTGGCTGTAGATCTCCATCGTGATGGAGAAGTCGGCGTGCCTGAGGATCGCCATCGCGACCCGGGGGTGCACGTCCAAGTCGACCAGGAGCGAGCCGCAGGTTCGCCGTGCGTCGTGGACGGTGATCTTCGGAAGGTCGGCGCGAGCGATGCGGCTGTCGTAGGAGCGGTTGAAGTTTCGTGGCTCGACGGGCAGTCCGAAGCGGGTCGTGAAGATCATGCCCGTGTCATGCCATGCCTCGCCGGCTTTTTTCTGGGCGGCCTTCTGTTGCTGGTGGCGGTGTCGTAGCGCGGTAGCGCAGATCGCCGGCAGCGGTAGGGGAGCGTCGGACTCCTCAGTCTTGGTAGCGCGGTGCAGCAGTTTCCCGCGTACCCGCTGTAGCTGCTTGTCGACGGTGAGGCCGATGTCGTGGTTGTCGCGGCAGTGCTCGCAGTACGCCTCGCCATGTGGAGGGCAAGGCTTGTTCCAGGACCCACCATCGGTGCGGCGGATCGTAATGTCAGGCTCACCCCCCCGTGTGTGCGGGGAGTAAAGTGATGCCGCCGGCATCACTCCCGAGCTCCGGGGATCACCCCCGCGTATGCGGGGAGCAGCGGGTGCGCGGCGCATCAGCGTTCAGTCGTGGCGGATCACCCCCGCGTATGCGGAAAGCAGGCGGCCCACCCGGGCCATGAGTCCGGGTCGCCCGGATCACCCCCGTGTATGCGGGGAGCAGAGCCTCCGAGATAGCGACCGTCGCGTTTGCGGAGGATCACCCCCGTGTATGCGGGGAGCAGAATTTCCTGACCTGCACCTCCGAAGATCAACTATGTAGTATTCGTTCACTTCAATCGGGAAGATCGGAGTCAGGCACCCTCGTGAAGCCGGGAAGACTGGGTGCAGCATAACGAGCCCTCCTCAAGGGATGACGACCTATGGCTTGCCCCCTCGCCACCGCAAGCCCGGCCCGAACTTCCAACACAGCCCGCGCTCGATACCGCTGTTCGGCCACTCATCTCCACCAGCACTCGGCGGAGTGTCACGCATCAGGTGAAGCCAACCCGTAACGCGTCAACCGGAGTCGGACAGCCTGTGCCGTCGAGGTGGTGAGAACTTTCTGTACGTCTGGCGGCCCTTGACGGGCCGCACGCGCTGCCGCCTGGGCGCGTGCCAGCCGCTGCCGCTGTCGCTGTCGCTTTGCGGCAGTCCCGCCTGATGCCCGGCGGCTGGCACGGAGAGTGGGGAGCCCGGGGCCGCCGTAGACGGGCCGGGTGTGGAAGTGGTGGGGGTTCGTCGCCGGCAGCCGGCCGCGCCGGGCCGGAGCGACGCGGCGTAGGGGTAGGGCCCGCCGGGTCCGCGCGGCGGGTCACGGCGGCGGCCTGGTGGCGGTTACCGCGCCTCCGGCTGGGGCGCTCCCGGCTCCGGGATGGCTGGGCCTTCGTGGGCGGTTGCGGTCCGTGGGTGGTTGCGCAGGGCCATCCCGCCAGCCGATGACCCGGGCGAGCCGAGCAGACCACCACCCGACCCGCCAGCGTCCGACCGTGCGTCAAGGCCGTTTTGACGTGGCGGGCCGGGCGGTGGCCCGCTCCCCAGGAGGGCGGGCGACGGCAGACGGGATGGCAACATCGTTCGGGCTGTTGCCGGTGGTCAGGGCGGGCGTAGCCGTTGTCGATCAACCGAGAGCTTGGCGGGTGCACCGGTGGTTGGCATGGCTGCGATGGTCACCCAATGCACCCTGATATTGCCTCTGACCAAGAAGGGGTATCATTATACTTAGGTTGGAAGTTGGAAAGTCGGGGAGGACGCCGCCAAGCGCGACGCCCTCCCGGGTGTTACCTCTTGTCTGCCGAGCTGCCACTCGACAGGCAAGCGATCAGCAGGAAGAGCCCGACCCAGAGGAAGGGCTCTTCACTGCTGGTCAGCAACTGCAAGGCAGTCACCAACTCAGCAGCTATGACCAGCTCGAACAGCCTGGCCGACTGCGGATCTTCAGGCTCCATATCTTGCCCCTTCTGTCGGTGAGGCCCTGCAGGATCCCGCAGAGCGCGCGCGACTCAACGGGCTAGGTGCAGGAACACCGAAGGTGGGATGGAGCCACCACTCTGGATGTTACTCGACAGCCATCAAGTGCTGCGAATCGGGCTTCCGCAGTAGCTTCGATGGTTTGGATAGTATTGTGGATTGCGACGCTCCCGAGCGCGTGCCGTGCGAGAGAAATCGGCGTGACCTTTTGCTGCGAAATGATGCGCGGCCAGGTTCAGACCGAGTGTGACCGGCACTCCGACCCGTGCGAGTGTCCGGACAACCTGATCTATCACGACTCAGATCCGAGCGATGAGCGCTACGGCCTCTTCATCCATGACGGCGGGAGCTCGTACATCACCATCCGGTACTGGCCCGGGTCTGCTGCACCGATAGGTGACAGTTTCAGTCACGCGGCCTGCCTGGCCGGTGGGGTCATGATGGTCTCGTACTCGATAGGGGTCAACCGGGACAGGGGCCGTTGTCGTCGGCGGCGGTGGTAGGTCCGTTCGATCCAGGTCACGATCGCGGTCCTGAGCTGCTGGCGGGTGGTCCAGGTCCGCCGGTCGAGGACGTTGTTCTGCAGCAGGCCGAAGAACGATTCCATGGCGGCGTTGTCGCCGGCGGCGCCGACTCTGCCCATCGATCCGGTCATGTGATGCTGGTGCAGGGCGTGGACGAATTTTCGGCTGCGAAACTGCCTGGGTTCAACCGGTCGGTGTGCAGCACGCAGCCGGCCGCGTCGGGCTACAGCGTTGTACAGGGCGTTGACGGCCAGCCGGGACTTCATCCGTGAGTCGATGGAGTAGCCGACGATCCGCCTCGACCACACGTCCTTGATCGCGCACAGGTAGAGCTTGCCCTCACCGGTGCGGTGTTCGGTGATGTCGGCCAGCCACAACCGGTTCGGGCCGTCGGCGGTGAAGTCCCGTTGCACGAGGTCGTCGTGAACCGGTGGACCGACCTTGCCGCCCTTGCCGCGCTTCTTGCGCTTACCGAAGGCGCTCCACCAGCCATTGTCCGAGCAGATCTTCCACCCGGTGCGCTCCGCCATCGTCTGGCCGGCGGCGCGGGCCTCATCGACCAGGAACCGGTACCCGAACTCCGGGTCATCGCGGTGGGCATCGACCAGGGCGTTCGCGCGATGAGCGGCGACGAGTTCGGCGTCACCGACGGGCCGGCCGAGCCACCGGTAGTAGGGCTGACGAGCGATGTTCAATACCCGGCACGTCACCGCGACGGGGATCCCGTCGGCGGCCAGCTCGCTCACGAGCGGGTAGAGCCTTTTCCCGGCAGATGCGCCTGCGACAAGTAAGCAGCGGCCCGACGCAGGACCTCGTTCTCCTGCTCCAGCAAGCGGATCCGTTTGCGGGCCTCGCACAGCTCGGCTGACTCGCCACTGGGCGTGCCGGGCTTCGCGCCGGCGTCGATGTCGGCCTGACGCAGCCACTTGAACAACGTCATCGGGTGGACCCCGAAGTCCTTCGCGATCTGCTCGACCGTCACGCCTGGCTCGCGGTCACGGGCCACCCGCACGACGTCATCACGGAACTCTCGGGGGTAGGGCTTGGGCACAGCGACATCCTTCCAGCCCGCCCACAGGGCAAGACAACTCAGATGTCACCTACTGGTGCAGCAGACCCGAGGGACGGTCTCTTGCGATGTCGCGCAGGAACCGATCGAGACGCCCGACGCTGGCTTCACGGATGCGGAGGTCGCCGAGGGCGGGCAGGATGGCTGTTCGTGTGCTGGTTTCGTATCGCTGGACGGTCTGTGGTGCAATCCGTTCCTCACTGGTGATTTCTTCGATCCAAAGTTCGACAAGTCTGCTGATGCGAGTCTCCCGGGTGATTTCGTCGTCGTTGGGTGCGATGCGGTCACGCAGCTTGGCCTGCAACGCTCGGATGGCGGCGGGGCCGGTGGCACCGGTGGCTTCGACGTCGCGGGTTTTGCCGTCGTAGTCGCGGAATCGGGCTCGGGCGCGGTGCCGGTTGGGTCCGAGTTTCTCGGTGCGGGTGCCCGCGACCGGGCTGCCAGCCGATACGCACCGGTACCCGCGCCCACCAGTACTCACGGGGGCCGTGGGCGCCGGCGCCGGCGGACAGCCGGCACCATGCCCGAGCCGGCAGCGCGGCGATCAGCTCGTCCGCGCGGGCGATGCCCATCGTGGTGGTGATCATGTCGTCGTTGCGGCGGATCGCGACTACATAACCCATATCCTGGTGTTCCAGCCACAGCCGCAGTGACTTCGACTGGCCGTAGGCCTCGTCCATGGTCACCCACCCCACCGGCACCCCGGCGTCGAGGGCTCGGGCCAGCATCTGGCGGGCCATCTGCACCTTGGTGGCGAACTCGACGTAGTCCGGGATCCCGGCGGCTCGGCACCGGTCCCGGTCATCGGTCCACGACGCCGGGAGGTAGAGCTGCCGGTCGATCAACGCGTGACCCTTCGACGAACGGTAAGCCAGGAACGTCCCGACCTGGCAGTTCTCCGTCCGGCCAGCGGTGCCGGAATACTGCCGTTGCACCCCGGCCGACCGGGTGCCCTTCTTCAGGAACCCGGTGTCGTCAACGATCAACACACCAGCCGGGTCGCCGAGGTGCTCGACCACGTAGTCCCGCACATCATCACGGACGCGTCGACGTCCCAGTCCGCCCACCGCAACAGCCGCTGCATCCCGTCCGGCGACACATCCCCGGCCTGCTCAGCCAGGGTCCAGCCGTTCTTACGGCCCAGACCCGACACCAGCCCGCACAGGTACTGCCGCGCCCGCCGCCGTGGCTCCGAACGGCGAAGCCGGGGCCCGATACGGGCATGCAACCGGCCCAACTCCCCATGCCACCGGTCGACATCAACGTCCGCCGCAGCCAGACCAACGAACGCGAGCCGAACTCGATTCGCCTACTGCCGTTGCAGTACTAACCCGGAAACCAGCTCTCTTCCGTAGGTAGGGGCCGGTAATTGATCATGCTCGGGCTTCACGCAGATCCGAGCCGGGTCGGCCGTAGCTGACTCCGGCTGTCGGGCGGGACGTGGCGGAACGCATGCGGCGCGCGCGCCAGGTCAGGCCGCGAGTGCTACCTGCGGCACCACATCCGGCACGACCAGCCGGGCCGCGTCGGCGGCCTGGTCGTCGATCTGGTCGTGCGCCATCCGTTCGGCGTCCACCTGTGCGACGTAGTGCGCCACCTCGCGGTCCACACGCTCGGCGTCCCAGCCGAGCACCGACGCCATCAACTGCGCCGCCGGTCGGGCGGCTGCCAGGCCCCGGTCGAACGTCTCGATCGATATGTGTGTACGCCGGGTAAGCACGTCCTCCAGGTGCAGGGCACCCTCGGCTGACGCCGCGTGGACGACCTCCACACGCAGATAGTCGTCGGCGCCGTCGAGCGGCTCAACGAGGGTCGGATCCTCTCCCAGCAGGTCCAACACTTCGTCGACGGCGGCGCCGTAGCGGCGCAACAGATGCTCAACCCGCTCCACGGTCAGGTTGTACTGTCGCGCGATGCGACGGCGCTGGTTCCATCGGGCGACATAGCCCTCGGCGCCGAGCAGGGGAACCCGGTCGGTGCAGGACTGTGGCACCCCACCGCCGAGTCCCCGCACGGCCTCGTCGACAGCGTCGCGGGCCATCACCCGGTACGTTGTGTACTTCCCGCCGGCGACCATCACCAGACCCGGCGCCGGGTTCGCCACGGTGTGCTCACGGGACAGCTTGGCGGTCGCATCCGAATGCCCGGACAGCAGCGGCCGCAGGCCTGCGTATACGCCCTCGACGTCGTCGCGGGTCAGCGGACTGGCCAGTACCTCGTTGACCCGTTCCAGCAGGTAGTCGATGTCGCGGCTGGTCGCTGCCGGGTGCGCCTTGTCCAGATCCCAGTCGGTGTCGGTGGTGCCGATCAGCCAGTGCCGACCCCACGGGATCACGAACAGCACGCTGGATTCGGTTCGCAGGATCAGGCCGGTGGTGGAGCGGATCCGGTCGCGGGGCACGACGAGGTGGATACCTTTCGACGCGCGAACCTGCACCGGCCCACGCTCCCCAACGAGAGACTGGATTTCGTCGGTCCAGACGCCGGTGGCGTTGATGACCTGCCGGGCGCGGACCTCGAGGACCTGGTCGGTCTCCAGGTCGTGGACCCGCGCCCCGGTGATGCGGTGGCCGTCGCGCAGGAGGCCCACGACCCGGGCTCGGGAAACGGGGTACGCGCCGTGGGCTGCGGCGGTACGGACGAGACACGTCACCAGCCGGGCGTCATCGACCTGAGCGTCGTAGTACTGCAACGCGCCCACCAGCGACTCCGGACGCAGGGACGGGCAAGCGCGGACCGCGCCACGTCGGGTCAGGTGCCGGTGGGCCGGTACCCCGCGGGAGTTGCTGCCGGAAAGGCTCATCGTGTCGTAGAGCAGGACACCGGCGCCCGCGTACAGCCGTTCCCAGCCGCGGTGCCGCAGCGGGTAGAGAAACGGCACCGGCCGGACCAGGTGCGGGGCGAGTCGCTGCAGTAGTAGGCCCCGCTCGCGCAGCGCCTCGCGGACCAGCCCGAAGTCGAGCATCTCCAGGTAGCGCAGACCACCGTGGATGAGTTTACTGGAGCGGCTCGACGTGCCGCTGGCCCAGTCGCGGGCCTCGACGAGGCCGACCGACAGGCCCCGGGTGACGGCGTCCAGGGCGCAGCCGGCGCCGGTGACGCCGCCACCGACCACCAGGACGTCCAGTTCCGGGCCGCTGCTCAGCGCGGCCAGCGACCGCTCGCGGGCGGCCAGTGACAGTGTCGCGGAGTGCATGCGTTCTCTCTCCTGTGTCTGGGAGGCCAGCGGGGACGCCGGCCTCCCGGGTTTCTCGGATGCGGTGGTGGTCAGTCGACGTCGACCCAGTTCAGGGTGCGTTGGACGGCCTGCTTCCAGCGTTCGTACTCGGCTTGGCGTTGTTCTGGTGGCCAGGTGGGCTGCCAGCGGTGGCTTTCGTTCCAGTTCTCGCGTAGTTCGTCGGTGCTGCGCCAGAATCCGACGGCGAGGCCGGCGGCGTACGCGGCGCCGAGCGCGGTGGTCTCGGCGACCACGGGCCGGCTTACCGGTACGCCGAGGATGTCGGCTTGCAGTTGCATGCACAGGTCGTTGTCGGTGACGCCGCCGTCGACCTTGAGACATTCCAGCGGTACGCCGGAGTCTTTGGCCATGGCCTCGGCGACGTCTCGGCTCTGGTAGCAGATCGACTCGAGGGTGGCCCGGGCGATGTGGGCGTCGGTGTTGAACCGGGAGAGGCCGACGATCGCGCCGCGGGCGTCGGAGCGCCAGTACGGGGCGAACAGGCCGGAGAAGGCGGGTACGAAGTACACTCCGCCGTTGTCGGGCACCTGGCGGGCCAGGATCTCGCTCTGCCCTGCGGTGTTGATGATTTTCAACTGGTCGCGTAGCCACTGCACGGCTGATCCGGTGACCGCGATGGAGCCTTCCAGGGCGTATACCGGCGCCTGGTCGCTGAACTGGTAGCAGACGGTGGTGAGTAGGCCGGCCTGGGAGCGGACGATCTCCGTGCCGGTGTTGAGGAGCATGAAGTTGCCCGTACCGTAGGTGTTCTTGGCCTCGCCCGGGGCGAAGCAGACCTGACCGACGGTGGCTGCCTGCTGGTCGCCGAGGACCGCGGTGAGCGGGACCGATCCGGTGAACGGACCACGCGCCGTGGTGGCACCGTAGGAGTCCGGGTCGGACGATGGTCGGATCCGGGGCAACATGGCGCGCGGGATGTCGAAGAACGACAGTAGTTCGTCGTCCCAGTCCAGCGTGTCCAGGTTCATCAGCATGGTGCGGCTGGCGTTGGTCGGATCGGTGACGTGCACGCCGCCGTCGGTGCCGCCGGTCAGGTTCCACAGCAGCCAGGTGTCGGTGTTGCCGAAGACGGCCTCTCCACGCTCGGCTGCTTCCCGGACCCCATCGACGTTGTCGAGGATCCACTGGATCTTGCCGGCGGAGAAGTATGTGGCCGGTGGCAGGCCGGCCTTACGGCGGATGATGTCGCCCCGCCCCGAGCGCTCCAGTGCCGAGGCGATCCGGTCGGTGCGGGTGTCCTGCCACACGATGGCGTTGTGGTAGGGCCGACCGGTGCGCCTGTTCCATACCACGGTGGTCTCACGCTGGTTGGTGATCCCGAGCGCGGCGAGGTCGGTGACGGTCAGGCGGTGCTCGTAGAGCACGGTCTGGATGACGGTCTGGGTCCGCTCCCAGATCTCCACCGGATTGTGTTCGACCCAACCGGGCCGCGGCAGGATCTGCTGATGCTCGAGCTGGTGGCGACCGACGTCGTTACCACCGTGATCAAAAACCATGAAACGGGTACTGGTGGTGCCCTGGTCCACCGCACCAACGAAGTCAGCCATGCGGGATGTCACCTCTACGGGTCGTCGGGATATGTCGATCAGACGCGGGCGCGCTCGGACATCGCAGCCGTTTCGGTCGCAGTCTCGGCGCTGTTCGCGCCCGGCTGCGGCTCATCGCTCGGCAGGAATCGGCCGACGAACAATTGATAGAGGCCGGCGCCGATGACACCACCGACCAGCGGTCCGACGATGGGCACCCAAAAATACGGATATCCGCTCGGGTCCAGGAAGGCCGTCTCGTACCCGGTGAGGAAGGACGCGAGGCGGGGGCCGAAGTCACGGGCCGGGTTGATCGCGTAGCCGGCGTTGACGGCGAACGCCATGCCAATCGCGACCACGATCAGGCCGACGATCAGNGGGGCAAGGTTGGCACCGGGCANAGAGTTNCGGGCGTCGGTTACGGCAANGATCANAAACAGCAGGATCGCCGTGCCNATGATCTGGTCACGCAGGGCGCCCCACTCNGTNATGCCAGCACCCGGCAGNGTCGAGAAGACGCCCTGNCTCTTGCTGGTCAAGCCCGGGTCAAACCGCTGCAGCACCTCGCTGTAGTTCCAGCGAATGATCAGGGCCGCGACGAACGCCCCGGCGGTCTGTGCGAGGGCATAGGGCATCACCTTGCGCCACGAGAAGCCCTTGAACACCGCGAGGGCGAGCGTCACCGCCGGATTGAGGTGGGCGCCACTGATCCGGCCAGCGACGTAGATGCCCAGCGCGACGCCAAGGCCCCAGGCCCAGGCGATGCTGTCGAACTCACCGGTGCCACCGGCAGTGACCTGGGCGACGACGCCCACGCCGAAGAGAATCAGGATCGCGGTGCCGGCGAACTCGGCGGCCAACTCGCCAAGGAGTCCGGGCGCTCTCACACGCTGTGTCATGGTGTCTCCAGGTGGGGGTGGCGGACCTCCGCGACCGGGGGACGGAGGGCCGTGCGATGTCGGCGAGGTGTCGGACGTCGCCGTGCGGTGAACCGTAGGAAACATGAGGAGGCAGGTCAACGAACCCCGGTCGACAATGCCGAACACTGTTGCGTTGGCCCCGAACGCTCTAGCATCCGCCCCATGCCGGGTCAGGTGCAGTCCATCGCGCGTGCCGCGGCGATCCTCCGCCTGCTGGCCAGCAGTTCCGGCCGGCTCGGCATCGGGGAGATCGCCCGTTCTCTCAACCTGCCCAAGGGCACGGCGCACGGCATCATACGTACGCTGCAAGACGTCGGATTCGTGGAACAGGACAAGACCTCCGGCAAGTACCAACTCGGTGCCACGCTGCTGCACCTCGGCACGAGCTACCTCGACGTCAACGAGCTCCGTTCCCGTTCCATCAACTGGGCGGACCCACTCGCCGCGCGCAGCGGCGAGGCGGTCCGTATCGGCACTCTGCTGGACGGCAAGGTACTTGTGGTCCACCACGTGTTCCGGCCCGACGACATCCTCCAGACGCTGGACGTCGGGTCCCTTCTTCCCCCGCACGCCACCGCGCTCGGCAAAGTCCTGCTCGCCTACGACGTGGGCGCCGCCAACGCGGTTACGCAACGCGAACCCGAGCCCTACACCCGACGCACCCTGGTCACCGCACGAGCACTCACCCGGGCCCTCAGCGAAATCCGGGACAATGGCTGGGGGGCCGAAATCGGTGAGATGACCCCTGGCGAGGCCGGCATCGCCGCGCCGATCCGTGGCTATGGCGGCCTGGTCGTGGGCGCGATCGGGCTCTCCGGTCCGGTGGACCGCACCTGCGACGGGTCCGGCAACCCCCGCCCAGCCCTCGTCACGTACGTCCGCGACGCCGCCCGCGCGGTGTCCCGCGATCTCGGCGCCACGCGCTGGTGATCCGTCACCCACCACCCGGCTTCACGAAGGACGAGTAATGACCGAGCGCTTTGTCGTCGCCATCGATCAGGGAACCACGTCCACCCGATGCATCGTCTTCGACCGCCGTGGCAATCTCGTCTCAGTTGCCCAGCGGGAACACCGGCAGCACTTTCCCCGGCCGGGCTGGGTAGAGCACGACGCTATGGAGATCTGGCGCAACGTCGGCAAGGTCGTTCCCCGCGCCCTCAACCAGGCCGGCCTCAGCATCGACCAGATCGCCGCGATCGGGATCGCCAACCAGCGCGAAACCACGGTCGTCTGGGACCGGCGCACCGGTGTCCCGGTGGCTCCCGCGCTCATCTGGCAGGACACCCGCACCGACCTGGTGGTGGAAGCCCTTTCCCGCGCCAGCGGCGCCGAGCACATCCAGGAGCTGTGCGGGCTGCCGCTGACCACGTACTTCTCCGGCCCGAAGCTGCGCTGGCTGCTCGACCACATCCCCGGCCTCGCCGAACGCGCCGAACGCGGCGAGGTGCTCTTCGGGACCATGGAAAGCTGGCTGATCTGGAACCTCACCGGCGGCCCGGACGGTGGCCTGCACCTGACCGACGTCACCAACGCCAGCCGTACCATGTTGATGGATCTGCGCACTCTCGACTGGCATCCCAGACTGCTGAGCTTCTTCGGCGTGCCGGCGGCCATGCTGCCGCAGATCCGCTCCTCGTCGGAGGTGTACGGCACCGCCACAGCCGTCCTGCCCGGCGTCCGGATCGCGGCGGCCCTCGGTGACCAGCAGGCCGCCCTGTTCGGTCAGACCTGCTTCGACCCAGGCGAGGCCAAGTGCACCTATGGCACCGGCAGCTTCCTGCTGCTGAACACCGGTACCGAGCCGGTGCCTTCGCGGCACGGCCTGCTCACCACCGTCGGCTACCGGATCGGCGACGAGCCCGCCCTGTACGCCCTGGAGGGGTCCATCGCGATCACAGGATCCCTGGTGCAGTGGTTCCGCGACCGGCTGGAGTTGATCAGCACCGCACCGGAAATCGAGACCCTCGCCCGAACGGTCGACGACAACGGCGGCTGCTACATTGTGCCCGCCTTCTCCGGGCTTTTCGCCCCACACTGGCGCAGCGAGGCGCGCGGCACGATCGTCGGACTCACCTCATACATCACCAAGGGGCACCTGGCCCGGGCCGTGCTGGAGGCGACCGGGTGGCAGACCCGTGAGGTGGTCGACGCCATGAACGCCGACTCCGGGCTGGAGCTGACCGCCTTGCGGGTGGACGGCGGGATGACCGCGAACAATTTGCTGATGCAGTTCGTCGCGGACGTACTTGCAGTGCCGGTGGTGCGCCCGATGGCGGCCGAGACGGTCTCCCTCGGGGCCGCATACGCAGCCGGGCTTGCGGTCGAGTACTGGCCAGACCTGGAGGGCCTGCGTAGCAACTGGCATCCGGCTGCCCGATGGGTGCCGGAGATGGATGCCGCAGTCCGGACACGGGAACGGGAAAACTGGCGACGGGCGGTGGAGCGCACCTTCGATTGGATCCGGCCCGAGGAGGACCCTGCTCGCCGCTGACCCACAACCAAGATCAAGCGTTGAGGAAAGCCGAGCCCTGTCTGGCGCACATTCGTCGTCGCGGTGCAGGCAGCAGCAGACGCCAACCCGGTGCCGGGCAACGGCCTTCACCGTCACGAGACAGCCCTTAGCATCTGACCGGGCTGGCCTGTTCGACAAGAAGGTCGTCGAGAGTGTTGCCGATCATGGCGAGGGCCTGCCGCTGGTCGAGGATCATGGATCCGTTCGGGATGGGGGCGAAGGTGGCGAGTTTGTCCCTGGCGTCGGCGACCATGGCCGCCCAGGCGGCGTTGTCGAGCGCGCCGGTGGTGTCGAGGAAGGCCAGGATCCGGGCGCCGTCGGCGAAGCGTGCCACTGCCGGCATCATCGTGACGAAGCCGACCAGGACAGCGCAGGAGGCGTGCATGTTGTCNGCNTCGAGCAGTTCTTGGACGTGGGCACGGAGTAGCTGGTAGGCGGCTCTGCGGTCGCCGCGCCGGAACAGCGCCTGGGCACGCACGGACTGGTTCGGTGAGTGGGTGCGTGCCGGCAGCGGCACGTCGATCGCCTGGTCGAACAACGTGTCCGCGGCGGCCCGTCGACCTTGGAAG
>NZ_AZWO01000058.1 GCF_000514775.1 Salinispora pacifica CNR114
GTGTTGCCGACGACAACTCCGCCTTCGAGGCCGACCGCGAATTCTCCAAGATCTACAACGTGGTCGACAAGGTGGTCGTCTCCGACCACGCCTCCCCGCCGCCGGCCGACCACCCCTGGGCCGACAACACCCGCATCATCAGCCGCGCCGACGCCCCCACCGAGATCGCCAAGCTCAAGGAACAGGACGGCAGGGAGATCGTCACCTGGGGCAGCCGGACCACCTGGAACGGACTCCTCCAGCACGGCCTGATCGACGAAATCCACGTACTCCTCGGCCCAGCCGCCCTCGCCGGCGGCACCCCGCTGTTCGAACACCCGGTCTCGCTCCGACGCCTCGGCGTACGCACCTTCGACAACTTCGACACCGTCCTGGTCCGGTACGCCGTACAGCAGCCATCCAGACAGCGCTGACCCACCCGCCCGTCGCCGCGGCGACCCACACCGGCTCTGGGCGCTACCGCGGCGCCTTCCCGGCGAACCGCGGTCCGACCGCGAGGAGCTCCTCGCGGTCGGACCGCGGTTCGCGCCGGAGAACCCGGGCTACGACAAGCCTTCGCGGGCCGCGGACTCTCCGCGCGCCAACCGCCACACACTAGTCTCGGCAGAGACGGGATCAGCGAGCAACGAGCACCAGAAGGCACCAGCCCCTCCTCCGGCACCGCCGCTGGTTTGCTATCCGAACCGCTCGAAATCTCCGGGTAGACCGCAATCGTGAGGATGCCGGCGGCAGTAGCGTCACGATACAACTGACAAGACATAAGTCCGCCTCTACAAGGAGATATTGTGGGTGATGACATAACGTTTTGTCAGACTTGCCGAGATGTCCCAATCATCGAATTCCTGTCACTCGGCGAACAACCCGCCTGTAGATTCCCGGAAACTCAGGAGGAGGCCCAAGACGAACAGACCTGGCCACTGGATCTCGGGTTCTGCCCACAGTGCAGCCTGGTCCAGGTGATGGATCCGGTGCACGAGCGAGTCCTCTTCTCGGGCGAATATCATCACCTCGCTGGGCTCACCAAAGGCTTCCGTGAGCACCTGGGTACGTTGGCCGACGAACTAGCGGCACACCAGGACTCCGATCCGGGGCGTCGTCGCGTTATCGAGATCGGCAGCAACGACGGAAGCCTGTTGGACGCGCTGGCCGAACGCGGCTTTGAGGTCCTTGGTGTTGATCCGTGTGGTTCAGTGTCAGCAAAGGGTTCCCCGGTTGTCACCGACTACTTCGGTTCGGAGGTCGCCAAGAAGATTGTCTCCAGCTCCCGACCGGCGAACATCGTGGTGGCCACCAACACGTTTGCCCATGTCACGAACCTCCACGACTTCTTGGAAGGCTTATCCACGATTCTTGAGAGCGACGGGATGTTCGTGTCCGAGTCGCACTACCTACCGGAGCTACTTCACTCCCTGCAGTACGATTTCGCCTACCACGAGCACTCACGCTACTATTCGCTGACCGCCCTCCAACACGCCTTCGGAATGCATGGGCTCGAAGTCTTTGATATCGATCTCGTCGATGCTCACGGCGGCTCCATCCGAGTCTACGCTGGATTCAGGGACGCCCACGAGATACGCGAATCTGTCACCAAACTTCGGCGCGAGGAAGATGCGCTGAAACTCACCTCCGAGGCGACCTACCGGCAGTTCGCCGCCCGCGTTGCCGACCACCGGGATCGCTTCCGCACGCTGGTTAGGAATCTTGCCAGCGACGGATCCCGGATCGCTGGCTCGTCCTGTCCTGCCCGAGCGGTTACCCTGCTCAACTTTTGCTCCCTGGGACCGGGGGACATCACCGCCGTCTCGGAGATCAGTCCGCTCAAAATTGGCCGCATCTTCCCCGGGGTCCACATCCCAGTGATCTCTCAGGAAGAGCTCTGCGGTCCTGAGCAGCCGGACTACGCCATTCTGTTCTCCTGGCATATCCTGGACGAGCTGAGATCCCGGCTACGCGAGGAGGGATTCCGCGGGAAATTCATCGTTCCATTGCCCGAGCCCCACGTACTCAGCGAGCCGTAAGGAGCATTCGATGCGGGTAGTATTCGTCATGTGGCCGGCGGCCGCCCACTTGTATCCATTCGTTCCACTCGCGTGGGCGCTCAAGGCCGCCGGGCATGAGGTCTGCGTCGTCTCCCACGCCCCCATCGCGGAGTCGACCGCGTCGATGGGGCTGACCCCGGTCTCGTGGTGCGACCCCAACAGCATGCCGGTGCCGATGGGACCAGGCCGCCCCTACCCGGAGGAGCGCGCCGAACTGGCCCGCATCACCGAGGCCATGGCCTTCGGGCCCGACGATCCGGACCGCGAGCACTGGGATGTCCTCACGCAGTTCTACCTGCCTTCCATGTGGGACTTCATCCCGTTCAAGGGAAGCCCTGCCGAGCCGATGCCCGCAATGGACGGCTTGGTGGAGTTCGCCCGGGCCTGGAAGCCGGACCTGGTGCTCTGGGATCCGTGTATTCCCGGTGCGGCGGTCGCGGCCCGGGTGAGCGGCGCGGTCCATGCCCGCTGGTGGACCGCGCCCGACGTGTTCTGTCGCAGCATGGACAGGTTCGCCGAGGTCATCGGCGGGCCCGGTACGCCGGCGGTAGAGAACCCACTGGCCGAGACCGTGCGGCCGTTGGCCGAGCGCTACGGCGTCGAAATCGACAACGAGTTGCTGTACGGGCAGTGGACCGTTAACCAACAGCCACCGGCGGTCGGGCCGGAGGTGTCCGCTCAGACTTTGGCGATGCGGTGGATTCCACACGCGCAGCAGGAGCTCATGCCGGACTGGATGTACCAGGCGCCGACACGACCACGGATAGCCGTATCGCTCGGCCTCTCCGAACGCATGTTCATGGAGGGGGGCTGGGACCACATTCCGGTCCTGTTGGAGGCGCTGTCGACCCTGGACGTCGAGGTCATCGCCACGTTGAACAAGACTCAACTCGGTGCGGTCTCCACAATCCCGGACAACGTTCAGGTGTTCGACTACGTCCCGCTCAACCAGCTAATCCCGACCTGTTCGCTGCTCATCCACCATGGCGGCATGGGCACTGTCATGCCCGCGGTGGCGAACCGCGTACCGCAGCTCGTACTCGATTTCGTCGGCAACGAGATCTCGGCGACCGCTGTGGGGGGTAGGATGGGTCGGTCCCGGTACAGCCTTGGTCCCGCCCTGTCCCGGCAACTGGCGAAGACCGGCGCTGGACTGATCATGGATGTTAGCAAGCCGTCCGTCACCGAGATGCGGGAACAGATCATGCGGGTGCTGACCGAGCCTTCGTTCCGACAGGGTGTCACGCGGATGTACGACGATCTGCTGGCCACTCCGAGTCCCGCCGAGTTCGTGCCCATCCTGGAGCGGATGGTTGCCCGGCATCGGCAACCGGAACCTGCGTCACACTGACCTGCCATGCCCGAGTGGCCGGCCGGCAGATCACTCAACGCGGCAGCGAAGACCGGCTCGACGGCGGTGGCGGTTTCGTTCAGAGGCAACCGCCACCGTTGGGTCGCGGACAGGACCCGCAGAGCTGCGTTCCATCCGGCTCTGCCTCCGGGCGCTTCCGGCTTCGAAAGGGGCGAAATATGCGCTTACTCACCATCGGTTCCGCTGGCTTTATTGGCTCGAACTACGTCCGGAATCTACTGTCTGGAGGCTACGGAGACACCACCGTTCAGGTCACCGTACTCGACAAACTCACGTACGCGGGAAGCCTGGAGAACCTCGCTCCGGTACGGGACCATCCAGGGTTCACCTTCGTGCGAGGAGACGTCTGTGACGGGCAGCTGCTCGCGGAGTTGATGCCCGGTCACGATGCCGTTATCAACTTCGCTGCCGAGACCCATGTCGACCGCTCGATTGCCAGCGCGGATGCCTTCGTGCAGACCAATGTGCTTGGTGCCGCCAACGTCCTGCAGGCAGCGAAGAACGCCGGGGTGCCGCGGGTCGTCCACGTCTCGACGGACGAGGTCTACGGCTCGATCGACTCTGGCTCATGGACGGAGGAGAGCCCCCTCCTACCCAATTCCCCCTACGCTGCGGCCAAGGCGGGCGCCGATCTACTGGCCCGCGCGTTCACTCGTACCTATGGAATGCACGTGAACGTGACCCGGTGCAGCAACAACTACGGGCCCTACCAGCACCTGGAGAAGCTCATCCCCCGGTTCGTGACCAACCTCCTGCGCGGAAAGACAGTTCCGCTGTACGGCGACGGGCTGCACGTGCGCGACTGGCTACACGTGGATGACCACTGCCGGGGCATCCAGTTGGTGCTTCAGCATGGACGGCCGGGTGCGGTCTACAACATCGGCGGCGGGCAGGAACTGACGAACCGCCAGCTGACCGAGCTGCTGCTGGAGGCCTGCGACGCGAGCCCGGAGCGGATCCGACCGGTGCCTGACCGTCCGGGCCACGACCGCCGCTACTCCCTCAATGACGACAAGCTACGCGCTCTCGGCTACACCCCTCAGATCCCGTTCCGGGAAGGCCTATCCGCAACGGTCGCCTGGTACCGCGACCACCGCCAATGGTGGCAGCCTCAGCTGAGTGGCTCTGCCAGTGCGACAATGACTCCGGCAGGGCCGCGCAGGTAGCAAAGCCTATATTGGTCTTCATATTCGGCTACTTCCCCGACAAGTTCGGCGCCGTGGGCCCGTAGGCGGAGAATCGCATCTGCAAGGTCGTCCACAGCAAACATGATCCGCCGAATGCCCAACGTTTGTGGCAGTGCGGTTTCCGGATCCGCGCTGATCGCTGCCGGTCGGTGGAACTTCGTCAATTCAAGCCGACCATCGCCGTCCGGAATCCGCATCATGGCAATCTCCACCCGGACGTCGTCGAGCCCGACGACCTGGTCCACCCAACGCCCCTCAACCGGGCTCCTATCCTCCAGTTCCATTCCGACTTCGGCGAAGAACCTGACTGCAGCCGCAAGGTCGTCAACGACGACACCAACATGATCCATTCGCAGAATCGCCATAATTTGCACTATAGGGGAAAGATGTTCAACTAGTTGGCTAACACCCTATTTCTTAGGATCGGAAGATCACGTCGGACAACGCCAGATGCCCGACCCGAGCCCCGTCCACCCCGGGGTTACCGCGTTGACACTCAGAGCATCCATCGATCACACCCAGTATCTACCGACAAGCTGCAGGTAGCTTCGGGGGTGGACGTGGAATCGAGTCGCTCGTACGGCCTCTCGGCCGCCACGAGTCGACGCTCGCGGGCGAGTCCTCGCCACAGCCCGTGGACGAGGTGCTCAAGTCCGCCAAGAAACAGGCCAAGAAGAACGACGCTTACCGCTACCGCAAGCAACCCACACCGGCCCGGATCGGCCCAGGAGTACGGACCAATCCGGCCCAGGTCTTGCATGAACTGGGCACAGCCACCACACTTCTGGACGCCTCACCGCTGGCACAGGTGGCCCCGCCACTGGGCCCACGTCCGATACTGCGCCACGCTGAGCTCAACGCCACCCGCATCCAGCCCGAGGGTAGGGTGCAGCCGCGTGGCGGTCCGAACTGATGTTCAGGCGTTCCATGACTCCGTTCCCTCCGCCGTGCGCGAGGCGTCGGCCCGGCTACTCTCCGCTGCTGGCGTCGGATACCTGGAACTGACCGGTGGTGGCATCCAGGCCGTGGCCCAGACCGCGGTACCGCCGTGCAGGCATGGGTCGGCATCGTAGCCGGCAACTTCACAAGTGAGTGCGACTGCGGCACGGCCGGCGAAGACCCCTGCGCACCTGCGGTCGCAGTCGCGTCTACCGCCTTCGACAACGACGTCGCTTCTCCGGTGCTGCCACCCCACCCAGCGCCCGCTCGGTGCAGCCCGACCAAGTACCTGCGGGCGGTGCAACGGCTGGCGCCCCGACAGCTGGCCAACCTCGTCGCGGGCACGCGGTCCGCGACCGCCTCTTCGCCACCCGACTGTTGGCTGAGGCCAACAGGACTTCCGGGCCGTCCTCCATGACACCTCGAACGCAACCACCGGCAGATGGGAGATTGCCGACGTGGAGGCCGCTGGTCACCGGCTGGCCGCCGAGGTCGAGATCCTGTGTGCTCGGCCTGCCAGTCTTGCAATGCTCGACCTGGTCGAGGAGGCGATCCTCGTCTGGGATGACCTCTCCGGGCACCTCCGCGACGCCTACCACATCGCCCGGACCGAACCGGAAGGGATCATCGATCCGCTCCTATGTGCCTACAGCGGTCTGTGTGACAGCCTCGACCTCGACCCGGAGGAAGTCACCAACCGGCTGAACCGGCTCATCGAACGCTGCCACTACGAACTGGACATCAGCGGGTACATCGACCTCCCCAGCGGATAGGCGGGAGTCAACCTTCGGGTGGTGGCTGCCCAACCGCCGCGCGGTGGAACCGCGTCGCGAGGCGATCGAACGCCACCGCGAGTTCGTCTCCGTCAATCACCTCAAGGTCGAGGTCGAGCTGTGTCAGCCACAACGCGAGCCGGTCGGGGTGGTCGGAGCCCAGCACGACCTGGCAGGTGAACTCGTCAACCACCTCGATGTCGACCGGGATGCGGATCTTCGCGGCGACCTTGGCGGCGGGTGCATGTACGAGTACCCGGGCGCGGTACGTCCAAGCCGCCTTGCTGACCCGTCCGACGACGTACTCGACGATGTCGTCCGCCGGAATCGCCCGCGGCTGAAACCGCACGCCCGTCGGTGCGTGCACCACCATGCGGTCTACCCGGAAGACCCGCCAGTCGTCCCGGTCGAGATCCCAGGCGAGTAGGTACCAGAGCGTCCCCCAGCTCACCAGCCGTTGCGGCTCGGCATGGCGAATCCCTTCGCTGCCGCCCGGCTTGGTGTAGCCGAAGCGAAGCCGTTCATGGCCGCGGATCGCGGCAGCGACCGCGCCGAGAACCGACAGGTCCAGCGGCGGCCGCGCCCCCGGAACAACGCTCGTCGCCTCCCGTACCGCCGCAACGCGCCGACGGAGGCGTGCGGGCAGCACCTGCTCCAGCTTCGCGAGCGCGGTGAGCGATGTCTCTTCGACACCGAGCCGCTGGGTCGCGACCGCACCCAGCCCGACCGCGACCGCCACCGCCTCGTCGTCGTCGAGCAGTAGTGGGGGCATCGCCGTGCCGGCGGCCAGCCGGTACCCACCCGCGATGCCCGGGCGCGAGTTCACGGGATAGCCGAGCGACCGCAGTCTGGCGACATCGGCGCGGACCGTCCTCGTGCTCACCTCCAGCCGACCGGCGAGTTCGGCGCTCGTCCAGTCCCGCTTGAGCTGGAGCAGTGACAGCAGTTCGAGCAGGCGGGCCGAGGTCTCCAACACGTTCCCCAGCATGTCAGCCATTGCGGAAGCTGCTGTGCCGCATTGACGATCCAGCTGTCTCATCACCGACGGCTGCCCACCGGTCACCAGGGACGACGGCGCCGGTCGAGATCATCTGGCCGACCCACTCGTCTCGCTGCTGGGACCGCCTGCTCTCGTACCCGGTGGGGCCCACCATCGCTGGCCGGTTGGACCAACGCGGTTCACGCTCATGGCCGCTTCGAGTACGGGTCAGCGTGCTTGAGTCTCCCAGGCCGGCAGCCGAGGCTCGTCGTTGTGTACAACGACATCGACGTGGTCGGTCGGACGAATCCTCGCGAAGTAGAGCTGTTGCGAGGGGATGTAACGCTCCCGCCAGCGTCGTTCGACATCGGCCCGGGACGACACCCGGCCTTCTCGGATCACGGCACGATCCACGGTCTTGTCAAGGGCTGTCGACACGAAGATGCGCAGGTCCCACCGATCGATCAATTCTGGGCGTAGGAGGAAGACGCCGTCGAAGACCAGCACGGCGTTGACGGGGGCGGTCATGACCGGTGGGGACAGCACGGAATCCGCGATGTGGTCGTAGACCGCGGGTTGGAAGCGTCGATCTCCGCCCGGGCCAAGCGGATCGAGCAGGACCCGGGTCAGCGCGTCGTGGTCGTGGGCGTCGAGGTAGCAGCCCTCGGCCGAGTACTCGCCCCGTCGATAGCGCTGCGCCCGAGGAACGACGAAGTCGTCGATCGTGGCGCGAATGACAGCGCGGCCCTGGTCGCGCAGGACGACGGCCAGCTCGTCGGCGAGGTTGGTCTTGCCGGCGGCGGGCGGTCCGTCGACAGCTACCCGCGTGGGGTGCCCGAGTGCGACGGATTCGACCGACTCAGCCAGGCGGCCAAGTAACTCGTCGCGGGTGCCATGCTCCATTAGTGTGCCCTGCCCTGCTCTCGCAACGGTGGACGCGTCGAACCGACTCTGTGCCCGTCCGCCACTCTCGCACGTCACTCTCCGAGTGAGCGACGGCTGGGACTGACCCGCGGTTACGGACACCCGAAGTCAGACGGCAGCTGGCGGGAAGAACATCCGGAGCCGGGGAAGCATGGGTGAGAAGCGGCCACGGCGCCGGGCACCGACAGGCAAACCGCGACGACCGCACGGTTAGGCGTGCGGGTGGATCACCCTGCCCTGCCTGTCCGGCGAGTGGCCGACGCGCTAGCAGCCCGGCGGGGCGGGTTAGCCTGCCGTCATGGCGAGCGCTGAACTGGACGAGTTGATTGTCGAGGATGCCGAGGCACTGCGCACGTGGTTGGCGACCAACCATGCTACGTCGCCGGGTGTCTGGCTCGCTCTGACCAAGAAAGGCGGCACCGCCACCACGTTGACGTGGCAGCAGGCGGTTGATGAGGCCCTCTGCTTCGGCTGGATCGACGGGCAGGGCCGGAAGCGGGATCAGGAGACATCCTGGATCCGGTTTACCCCGCGCCGGCCCCGCAGTTCCTGGTCGCAACGCAATGTCGGCCACGTGGCCCGGCTGGAGGCACAGGGGCGCATGATGCCCTCCGGCCGGGCTGCGGTGGAAACCGCCAAGGCAGACGGGCGGTGGGCGGCCGCTTACGCCCCGCCGTCGGAGGCCGAGGTGCCGGACGACCTACTCGCCGCCATCGCTGCCAACCCTGCCGCCCAAGCCATGTTCGACGTACTCACCAGGACCAACCGGTTCGCTCTCATCCAACGCCTTGCTGCCGTCAAACGGACGCAGACCCGCGAGCGCAAGATCGGCGAGTTCGTCGCCATGCTGGCCCGCCACGAGACAATCTACCCACAGAAGGCCACACCGCCGGCCTCGCCGCAATCGGCGACCTCATGACCCTGTGAACTGACCTGTTCCGTTCCTGCTAGCGCTAGTCGCCGGGCTGGGTGTCGGGCCGCGAAGGTGAAAGTGCGGTGCTGAAGCGGGCCGCGAGTGTGGCCACGGCGGCGCGTAGTTCAGGGCCTTCCTCGACTGAAAAGTCAAAGGGGACCGCGGCCAGCCACTCCTGGGCGTACATCATGGGGTTTCGGGTGCTGCCGACCAGGACGCAGCGGTCACCGTCGCGCTCGAGGCGGCCCATCGGCGGCCGGATCCACGGTGCCACCTGCGCCCGTGGCGCGTGGAACACCACACGGGTGGGGTACTCCCAGCCCGTGCCGAGCTTCTCCTCAAGCATGGCGACTGGATCCAGGGCGTCGGGCGGCGTATAGCTGTGCGGCAACTGTCGAGCGACCCGAATCCGATCGATACGGTACGTACGAATCGCGCCCGCGCGGTGTGAGTGGCCCAGCAGGTACCAACGTCCGTACCGTACGACGACGGCCCACGGGTCGACCTCAGCGTCCCGCTCCTCGCCGCTCTCGCCGCTGTAGGTGACCAGGACGCGGCGCCGGTCGGCGACGGCGGCGACCAGGGCGCTTGTGGTGGCGGGGGCAGGGCGAGCTGATCGCCGATCCGGGCTGGCCGAGACGTACGCCCACAGCGCCGCCGCCTGCCGTCCGACGCTCTCGGGCAGAGCCCGGATGACCTTGGTGAGCGCCGAACCGATGGGGTCGTCGGCGTCGATCGCGGTCGGCTGTCCGTCGAGCACAGCCATGACCAGGTTGAGTGCCTGTTCCTGGGTGAAGACGACCGGCGGTAGCCGGGTGCCGCGGCCCAGTCGGTAGCCGCCATAAGGCCCGCGGACCGACTCGATCAGGATGCCGGCCTCACGAAGGATCCCGACGTAGCGTCGCGCGGCCCGCTCCGTCACCCTAACCGGGCGGCGAGGTGATCGGCAGTCACGCCGGGACGTGCCTGCAGGATCTCGAGTGTGCGTAGGGCTCGGGCGGTAGGGCTCGGACCGGTTCGCACCACGAAAGATTACCGGAAGTAGAACGTCCGGAATCGCCGTTAGGTTGCTGCCATGACTACAGAGCAGATCGTGCTCCTGGGTGGCCTATGGCTCGACGGGTCGATGTGGAACACCGTCGGACACGAGTTAGCCCAGAGAGGCCGCCGCGCGGTACCGGTGACCCTGCCGGGGCAGGGCGACGGGAACAGCGCGGCGACGCTGGCCGACCAGCTGGCCGCGGTGCTGGCCGTCGTCGACAGTGATCCTGGCAAGTCCGTGGTGGTGGGGCACTCCGCCGCCTGCACCCTGGCTTGGATGGCGGCCGACGCGCGGCCCGAGCGCGTGGCCAAGGTAGTTCTGATCGGCGGGGTCCCCTCCGACGACGGGCGGCCGTACGCTGACTTCTTCGAGATCAACAACGGCGTCATGCCGTTCCCGGGTTGGGAACCGTTCGACGGGGCGGACGCGGCCGACCTGGATGAGCAGGCCCGGCAGGCCTTCGCAGCGGCGGCGATCCCGGTTCCCGAGCGCGTGGCCAAGGGCATTGTGCGGCTAACGGACGAACGGCGATTCAACGTCCCGATCATGGTGGTGTGCCCGGAGTTCACGCCCGCCGCTGCACAAGAGTCGATTGATGCGGGAGACATACCCGAGCTAGCCCGAGCCAAGCACGTTGACCTGATAGACATCGACTCTGGACACTGGCCAATGATTACCCGTCCCGCCGAGCTGGCACGAATCCTCGCCGAGGTCTCGCCGAGACCGCACGGCCGAGTTCCTGGAGCGCGCCGCGGCTAGCCTCGTTGTGATGCCGGCTGAATCCCGTTGTCCATCGATCGGTGGACAACGGAATTCAGTCGGGTGGTCGTCCCATACGGACTGCGGCGACAAGACCCTGGAAGCATGACCGAATCGCTCGCCGCACGAGTGCGGGGCCTGCGCAAATGCTATGGGCACAACCCGGCGGTCGACGGAATCGACCTCGACATCGTCCCCGGTGAGATCTTCGCGCTACTCGGCCCGAATGGCGCCGGCAAGACGACGACGGTGGAGATCCTCGAAGGCTACCGCCGCCGGGATGAGGGCGAGGTGTCCGTCCTGGGCGTTGACCCGCAGCAGGCTCCACGGAGCTGGCGGTACGGCATCGGCATCGTTTTGCAGGACGTCGCCGACCTGTCCGAGCTCACCGTCGGTGAGACGGTTCGGCACTTCGCCCGGTACTACCCCGACGCCGGGGACCCCGATCAGGTGATCGATTCCGTCGGACTGAGCGAGAAGACGCGGGCGCGGGTGCGCACGCTCTCCGGCGGCCAGCGGCGTCGGCTCGACGTCGCGGTCGGCGTCATCGGCAACCCGAAGTTGCTGTTCCTGGACGAGCCGACTACCGGCTTCGACCCCCGGGCACGCCGGCAGTTCTGGAGCCTGATCCGCTCGCTGGCCGCCGAGCACGGCACCACCGTCCTGCTCACCACGCACTATCTCGACGAGGCCGAGGCGCTCGCCAACCGGGTCGCGGTCGTCGCCGCGGGCAAGATCGTCGCCGAGGGGGACCCGGCGACGCTCGGTGGACGGGCCGGTGCCGAGGTCACCGTCTCCTGGGACGACGACGGTGTGCGCCGCACCGAGCACACATCGGATCCTGGTCCGCTCGTCGCCGACCTCACCAGCCGCCACGGCGGGACCGTGCCGGGCCTCACCGTGACCCGGCAAAGCCTCGAAGATGTCTACCTGGCCCTCACCGGGAGCGACCGATGACCACCGCACCGACCGCCGGCGCGCGCCGTGGGCCGTCGGTCGCCTACCTCGGCCTGCACCGCGGCATTGTCGAGCTCAAGGCCTTCTTCCGGGAGCGCGACGCCGTCGTGTTCACGTTCGCCCTGCCGGCCGTCTTGCTCGCGCTGCTCGGCGCACTGATCAGCGGGGTGTACGAGGGCAGCAGCGTCACCTCGGCGCAGTATCTCGTGCCCAGCATGGTCGCCGCCGGCGTCGCCTCCACCACATTCGTCAATCTCGGGATCAGTGTCGCCGCCGACCGGGCGGACGGCACGCTGAAGCGGCTACGCGGTGCGCCGACGCCCGCCGCGGCCTACTTTCTCGGCAAGGTCATCATGATGCTCGTCGTGACGGTCGCCGAGGTTGTCGTCCTGTTCGGAATCGGTGTGCTGATGTTCGACGTCACGATGCCGACCGACCCGTCGCGCTGGTTGACCTTCGCCTGGGTGTTCGTGCTCGGTGTCACCGGATGCACGTTCCTCGGCATCGCGGCGAGCAGCCTGGCCAGCTCGGAGCGCAGCGCCGGCGCGGTGATGAACCTGCCCTACATCGCGCTGTCGTTCATCTCTGGCATCTTCTACACGCCGATCAGCGCATTGCCCGAGCCGCTGCTCACGGTGGGCTCGCTGTTCCCGCTGAAGTGGATGGCCCAGGGCTTCCGTTCGGCCCTGCTGCCGGACACCATCCTCACCCAGGAGGTCGTGATGTCGTGGGAGCATGCCAGAACGGCGGTGGTCCTGGGCGCGTGGTGCATCGGAGGTCTCCTACTGTGCCGCACGACGTTTCGCTGGCGGGGACGCAGGGACGGGTGATCCCCGGCACCCGCTCCACAACAGGTCCGACCCCCCGCTCTGGCGCGGGTGGTGGATGGTGGACCAGCGACGTGGTGTGGGAGATCTACTACGTCTTCATCGCCGTCGCCACCGCTGCCCTCGTCCTGGGGTCCACGAACCGACCGGTCGCGGCCCGCGCCGGGGCGGTGGCCACGATCGCCGTGGCACTCGTCTGGTACGGCGCGTGGCGGCGCGTGCTCTCCGGCGGGGGTGGCGCCACCTGGCGCGGCTACGCCTACTTCGCCGGCGCCACCGGGTTGTTCGCCTCCGGTGTGGCGATGGCCAACGGTGTGTCACTGCTGCTGGCCATGCTGTGCCCGCAGGCGTACGTCATCCTGCCGCGCCGGCGGGCGTTCATCGCGGTGATGACAGTCAACGTCAGCTACCTGGCGGTGGTCCTCGCCGTCTCGCGTGATCTGGTCGCCCTGCTCGAGGCGCCGCTGTGGGTGGCGATGATGACGGTGGTCGTCTCGGTGGTGTGCGGTACCTGGTTCAGCCACGTCTCGGACCAGAACGACGACCGCGCCGAGCTGATCCGCGCACTCGAGGCCAGCCGCGCGGAGGTGGCACGGCTCAGCCACGAGGACGGCGTGAACGCCGAGCGGCAGCGCCTCGCCGCAGACATCCACGACACCATCGCGCAGGGGCTGTCCAGCGTGCTGATGTTGATGCAGGCGGCCGAGGCCGACCTCGAACGATCACCCGGGAAGGCGCGGCGGCACCTGGCCCTGGCGATGGACACCGCCCGCGACAATCTGACCGAGGCCCGGGCGCTGGTCGGAGCGCTCACGCCGGCCGCGCTCGACGACTCCTCGCTGGCGCAGGCGCTGCGCCGGCTCGTTGACCGCTTCCGATCGGAGACCGGCCTGCACGCGGAGTTCGCCGCCGACGTCACCGGACCGCCGCTGCCCAAGGCGCTCGAGGTGGTGCTGCTGCGTACGGCGCAGGAGTCACTCACGAACGTCCGCAAGCACGCCCGGGCCAACGCGGTGGTCGTACGGCTGGAGCACCACGACGGGTCGTTGGTACTGGAGACGCAGGACGACGGGTGCGGTCGGGCCACGACGGCGCAATCGGGAGGCTATGGGTTGGCAGCGATGCGCAGTCGCGTCGAGCAGATGTCCGGCACGGTGACGGTGAGCTCCGAACTCGGTTCGGGCACCCTGGTCCGGGTCGAGGTACCGGTCCGGTGATCTCGGTGCTGCTGGTGGACGACCATCCGGTCGTACGGGCCGGTGTCCGCGGCATGCTCGACGGTGAGCCGGACATCGCCGTCGTCGGCGAGGCCGCCTCCGGGGCCGAGGCGCTCACGTCGGCGCGGGCCCTGCGCCCGGATGTGGTGTTGATGGACCTCCGCCTGCCCGGCCTCGACGGCGTGGGCGCCACCAGCCAACTACGCACGGTGGCACCAGAAACGCGGGTCCTGGTGCTCACGACGTACGAGTCCGACGCGGACGTGCTGCGAGCCGTCGAGGCGGGCGCCACCGGGTATCTCCTCAAGGACTCCTCGCGCGCCGACCTGCTCGGTGCCATCCGGGCGGCCGCTCGGGGCGAGACGGTACTGTCACCGAAGGTCGCAACCCGGCTGCTGAACCGGATGCGGCACCCGAAGCAGGACGCGCTGTCCCCGCGCGAAGCCAACGTTCTGCGCCTCGTGGCGGCCGGTATGTCCAATCCGGACATCGGTCGAACCCTGACCATCACCGAGGCCACCGTCAAGACGCATCTGCTGCGTGCGTTCGCGAAACTCGGCGTCTCCGACCGCACGGCGGCAGTGACCAAGGCGATGTCGCTGGGGTTCATCCCACCCGACGCGGGAACCTGACGACCTACTTGCCTGCCGGTCTACCAACACTCGATGGGCTGCCCTCACAGCACACGTGGACCACCCGCTACGCCGTAGAACCAGTGCCGATCGGCCGAAGGCACCGCCGGTAGCTGATCCCGGATCAAACTCTCGACCGCCTCGGCGAGATCAGCGACCACATCGCCGGCTATCTGCTCATGCCCCCGCAGGAAGTAGGGCTCATCGTCGATCAGGTAGCGCTGAGCGGCCTCCGCAGATGTGACGATCCCATACCCACGAAGCCGGCGTCCTGCCGCCGCGACAATCGAACGGGCGTAGTCGCGCTGCTCGGTGTCCCACTCATCAGGCAAGGCGAAGAAACGGCTGGAGCCGACCCGCACCTGGGTGCGGAGGTCTTCCACCACCACGTCAGCCCGTGGTGGGCGCTGCCCGGGCGCCGTCTCCGCGTGCACCAGAGCGGCCTCCAGGAGCAAGATCCCCAGGCTGACGTCGTAGGCCCAGAACCAACGGCCCCCAAACCCGACCGGCACTGTCCTGCTCACTCCAGCCCCTCTCGTCCGTCTCGCCGCTCACTCCCGAGCCTGGTGAACAAGGATCGCCACCTGCACGCGGTTCGCACAGTCCAGCTTCGCCATGATCCGGGAGACGTACACCTTGACCGTCGCCACGCTCATGAACAGGTCGCCACTGATCTCAGCGTTCGACTGGCCCGCGGCCACCCCCTTGGCGACCTCCCGTTCCCGGTCGGTCAGGTGCGCCAACGCGGCCCGGGCGACCTTCACCTGGTCCCGGCGCTCGTCGTCGTCCGCCACCTGGACAACGTAGTCGATCAGTCGCTCGACGACGGCCGGGGAGAGCATCGGCTCCCCCGCCGTCACGGCCCGCACCGAATCCTGGATCTGCCGCGGTGGCATGTCCTTGAGCAGGAACCCATTGGCTCCCGCCCGCAGCGCCCGCAGGATATGGTCGTCGGTGTTGAAAGTGGTCAGCACGATCACCGCTGGCGGGTCGTCGAGCGATCGCACCGCCGCGGTGGCGGACAGGCCGTCCAGACCCGGCATCCGAATGTCCATCAGCACCACGTCCGGGCGTAGCCGCCGGGCGGCAGCGACCGCGTCGGCACCGTCCGCCGCCTCCGCCACCACCTCGATGTCCTCGGCCGCGCTGAGCACGGCCGACAGTCCGACCCGAACCAGCGCGTCGTCGTCCACGACCAGCACCTTGATCACGCCGACCACGGTAGCCACGCCTCCACCTGGAACACGACGCCCCCTTCCGGAACACGCCGCATGCCGTACGACAGTCGGCCACCGGCCAGCGCGACCCGCTCCGCCAGCCCGACGAGACCGGAGTGGCTGCCGGGAACCGGTGTGCCACCCGGGCTGGCCGGGGCGTTGCGCAGCCGGACCCGGACCTCCCGGGCGCCGGCGCGCTCCAGCAGAATCTCGACGGGCCTGCCCTGCGCGTGCTTACGCGCATTCGTCAAGCCCTCCTGAACCAACCGATAGATCGTCCGGCCGACGTGTTCGGATGGATCGCCGGTAGCTCGAAAGTCAACGCAGATCTCAGTGCCGGCGGCCCGCGCCTCGGCGACGAGCCGGGCAAGATCGGCTATTCCGGGCTGCGGGCGCAGCCCGTCGGTGTCGGTGCCGGCACGCAGCACGCCGAGGATCTCCCGGAGATCCTCGAGCGCCCGATGCGACTGCAGCCGAATGCCCGTCACGGACTCAGCGACGCCGGACGGCAGATCGGAACGGACCTCCAGCGCGCCGGCCTGCAGGCTCACCAGCGAGATACGGTGCGCCAGTACGTCGTGCATCTCTCCAGCAATCCGCTGCCGTTCCTGCACGCGCAACTGCTCGGCCCGCTCCTGCGCCTCGATCTCGGCCCGCTCGGCCCGCTCGTACAACCCAGCGATCGCCTCGTACCGGGCCCGCGTGGTGCTGCCCGCTGCCAGCACGAGCGACATCAACGCCACGTAGATCATATTGGTGTTGAAGGCGCTCAGTTCGGGAGCCGGAAACAGTACCGAGTAGGGGACGTAGATCAACAGGCTCGCCCCGAACGTCGCCGCCGTGGTGGACCAGCTGCGGAGCGCGCTTACCGTGTAGACGGCGATCAACACCGCGACGATCACCAGATCGGTGACGGTGAGCAGCAGGGCGAGCACCACCGTGACGGCGACCGGATACCGCCGCCGGAACCACAGTGTGACGGTGCCGAGCACCGCCAGGCCAAATGCCGCGTTCAGCGCATCCCCGGTGAGCTGGCCACGTTGCTCGGCCTCACCGGCGATGGCCAGCGCGCCCAGCGCCGAGACCGCCATCAGCGCGAGGTCGGCGAGGCGGTCCCGGACCGAAGTGGCCGGACGGGGAACGGTCACGACCGGACGAGCGGGCGCCAGAACTGATGCACACCCTCGTCCCGAATGACGTACCCCATCTTTTCCAGCGCCGCGCTCAGGGCGTGGATCTCGCGGTGCGCCTTGTTCTTCAGCGCCGACTGCCGGGCCGCGAGCACGTCGTTGGCCGCGGCCGGCAGTTCCGGGGTGGCGGCTGCCCAGGAGCGGAAGAGGTCAGCGTACGGATCGTGGTCGTGCCAGGGGTAGCCGTGCTGGCGGAACCCCGCGGCGATTGTCGCCTTCGGCGCCTGGTGTCGGTCCCGGACCAGCTGGCACGACCGCTTGTCGAGCACCACGAGCTTCTTGCCGTCCAGGAACACCGCCGACACCTGGTCGCGGGCGAAGGTACGGGTGTCGTCGTCCTTCGTCACCCGCAGCTCGGCATCGTCGATCGTTACCCGCAGCGACTCACTCACCACGACGAACGCCGTCACCACCGCGAGCACCAGCCAGATGGCGAGGTTCACGGCAACCTCCCACGGCCTGTCGATCCCGCCAACGAGCCAAAAGATCGGTTTGAGCGGCAGTGCCGTCTCCCAGCTCAACATCCACCGAGCCAGCGGCGGAAGGGAGAGCCCGACCAGGAGCACCAACCCGGGCAGGCCCAGGAACAAGGCGAGCCGGTCGGACAGGGGAGCCATCAGAACCGTCTGTCCACCGCCACTATCAGTACTGACACGAGGTCCCTCGCGGAACTCGTTGGTGGCCATTTCGCGCACCTTCCGACTCATCGGGCATCCCAGATATGACCCGGCTCGACCTTCACGCTAATCGGCGATCGACGGGCCGCACCAGTAGCCGATGGTTGAGCTCTCGATTGCTCGTCACAACCATCGACAGCCCCCGCATCACGCCTTTGACCTGCAGTTTTTCCGAGATCCGGCGAGACCTTGACAGGGATCCTCCAGCCGGCCTGTTTACTTTCGGCTAAACGTGGCGGTGCGCGGCGGAGAGCACGGCGCGGCGCAGTGCCGGGCTCGAGAGAGCAACGAGCCCGGCAGTTCCCGCGAGCGCAGCCCCGCTCAAGAACGCCGCCGCCGGCCCCCATAGCCCGGTGACCAAACCGGTGATCGCGTAGCTGACCGGAATGCCGCCAAAGCCGGCCAGGCTACTCAGACTCATCACCCGGCCCAGATACTGCGGCGGTGTGTGCGCCTGCAGCAGGGCCGTCCCGAGCGTGCCGGCCAGACCGACGCCTACGCCGAGCAGTAACGACGCGGCGACCGCCCACAGCCGGGTTGGGGCAGAACCGACAGCGGCGAGCGCAACCCCGGTCAGCACGGCGAGCGGGCCAACGAGCAGGCCAGCTCGGGGAAGGTGGCCGAGCACCGAAACCACCACCGCGGCCGTTGCGGCACCGATACCGAAGCCGCCGACGAGCAGACCGACCCCCGCAGCGCCCCAACCGCGTTCCTGGGCCAGCAGCGCGATGCCCACATTGAACGGGCCGGTGAAGCCCAACTCGGCGACTGCCGAGACGAGCAGAATCGTACGCAGCAGCGGCGACCGCGCGGCCACAGCCAGCCCGGCCCGGACCTCTCTCCCCATCCCCCGTGCTCGGCCGGTTTCCTCGGCGGGCTTGGCGACTAGGCCGGGGCGAAGCCGGACTGTGGCGAGGGCGAGCACCGAAACGGCGAAGGTGAGCGCGTTGAGCGCGAACGCCGCCGCGATCCCGGCCGTGGCCACGACCGCCCCGCCGAGCGGCGCACCAGCAACGATCGCGCCCCGCGCCAACGCCATCCGCATGCCTTGCAGCCGGGCGAGGTGCTCCGCCGGCACCAGGTACGGCGGCAGCGCCCCGACGGCGGGCAGGAACACCGCGTCCACCGCCCCGAACACCAGCGCCACCACGATCAGCACCGCGAGGGCTGGTTCGGTGGTGGCTGTGGCCACCGCCGCAGCGGCCATCACCGCGCAGCGCAGCGCGTCGCTGCCGAGCATCAGCCGCCGCGCACCCCATCGGTCCACCACCGCCCCGCCCAGTAGGAGTAGCACCAGCCGGGACACCGACGCGGTGGCCAGGACCAATCCGGCTCCACCGGCGCCGGCGACCTCGGCAGCGGTCCAAGCCAACGCCACGAAATAGACCTGATCGCCTACCAGCGACACGCCGAAACCCGCGAGCCAGCGCCGAACGTTCCCATCCCGGTAGGGAGGCGGTTGTCGGACCGCGACCGCCTCCCGCGTCACGGCTGGAACGGGAAGGCGTGCATGAACATCAGAACGTGTTTCCGGGCGGGCGCGTCGGGTCGGTCCTCGGCGCCGGCTCGCCCGCGCTCAGCCCACTTCCGCGCCACCGCCGTCAGCTCCGCGCTCAGCTCGGCCAGCTCTGGCGACGTGAGCCGAAGCAACGACTCGCTGGCGAGCGAGGCGTCGGTCCACGCCTCGCCCCAGGCGTCGTCCTCGTCGATCCACCGTTCGAGGCGGCTGATCTGATGGGCCAGTAGCTGGCGTTTGGCCGCGACCGCCACGCCCCGGGCCTGCGGATCCCCGGCGAACTCCGACCCCGCGAAGTTGAAACCCTCGTGGGTCTTGCGCCACCAGCGCTCCCGCCGATCACCGGAGCGGCGCGGCGCCTCCTCGATGAACCCGTGCGCGGCCAGTTCCCGCAGGTGATAGCTGACCAACGAGAGCGACTCGTCAACCAACTCGGCGAGCCGGGACGCGGTCGCCTCCTCTGCTGCGGTCAGCGCGTAAAACAACCGTAGCCGCAACGGATGGGTGAGCATCCGTAGCTCGGCGACGTTCTTGAGTCGCCGGCTCGATCCAGGTGACATGCATCGACCGTAGCAGCTCAAATACTTTTGTGTAAATCTTTGTCATAGTTGGCCTCCGGGGCGCCGACCACAGCCCAGCAGGCTCGGTTGCTGCCGAAGGGCATCGCCCTTCGCCCACCGCGAGCCGGTTGTCGATGGCGGGCCAACCACGGCAAACCCGAAATGTCTACGGCTTCGGCAAGCGCCGCCGCGGGATCAGTGGTCGAAGTACGGCGTCAGCTGACCGGAAGCCGCCGGCCTTCGGCCGGGGGTCAGCTCCTGCCGGCCAGCATCGACTTGGAGCACAGCACGTCCGGCAGCGGCAGGTAGCCGCGTGACTGCCAAAACTGCAACCCGGCGGCGTTGTCCGGCATGACGAGCAGGTTCGCCCTCGGGCAGTCCAACTGCCGAAAGCGGCTCTCCAGTTCATCCACCAGCCGGGCGGCGACGCCCTTCCGGCGGTGGGCCGGGTGCACAGCGAGTCGCAGGATCCAGCCCCGCCGCCCGTCAAATGTTTTCATGGTCATGGCCACCGCCTCGCCACCCAACTCGATAACCAGAAACAGCTCCGGGTCGCGGGTCAGTTTGGCTTCCAGCTCAGCGCGGGGCAGGACGTCACGACCCGTGGCTGTCCACACCGCGACCACACGCGTCGTAGTCGCTCCATCGGAACTGGCGTATGTGAACTGTCACAGCCGGTCTCCTTGTCGCAGGCACTGTTGCCGCGGTTTGCTCATCGACATGGCTCGCATCGCATACGACCGCACGGAGGCGGGTGCGTTCGCCTCGACCCGGCACCTCGGCGACCAGGAGGCCGACGAGTGGCGGGCAGCTGTGGCCCGGCACCTGGACCCGCGACCGGGCCTGCGGCTGGTGGACCTGGGCTCCGGCACAGGTAGCTGGGCCAAGGCGTTCTCCTCCTGGTTCCCCGGCATCGAGGTAACCGCAGTCGAGCCGTCAGCGGCGATGCGTGAACGGTCGGTATACCAACCCGTCCTCGCCGGCGACGACACCGACATCCCGCTCACCGATGCGAGCGCCGACGCCGCCTGGATCTCCACCGTCATCCACCACGTGCCCGACCTGAACGCCACAGCCCGCGAACTACGCCGCGTCCTGCGCCCCGGTGCGCTGGTCCTGATCCGGTCCGCGTTCGCCGGCCGGCACGAAGCGATCACGCTGTTTCGCTACTTTCCCGAGGCGATTCGGGTTCTGGACACCTACCCGAGCGTCGCCCAGGTCGAAGCAGCCTTCGCCGGTGAAGGGTTCTCCACCGTCAGCCGGGAGCAGATCCCGCAGATCACCGCCGCATCGCTACACGAAGCGGCGCACACCCTGCGCCGAGCGGCACACACCCCGCTGCAACTGATCACCGACGAGGAGTACGACAACGGCGTACACCGCCTACGCCAGGCAGCGCTCACCGAGACCGGACCGGTGATCGACGCCCTGGACCTGCTCGTACTGCGCAGAACATGATCGGGAGGAGCGGTGGGGCAATACCGCTCCACGCCGGTCTCGACGCCGATGCCCGGGACGAGGCGGTCGGCCGGTGGGTACTGGCGTCCTGGACCGCACCACGCTCGGGCCGGCCGCTGTACAGCGTGGACGGCAAACGTTGCGAGGCGCCGGACTGGCCGCCGTCCAGGTACGCCCAGGGCTCCGGCAAGGTAGCGATATGACCGTTGTGGCCGGTTGGGTGGGGACGCTCCGGATCATGGTGGTATAGAGACGGGCGCGGCCTTTCGATNATCATCCAGGTGTCGAGTCTGGGAAGATCAAAGAGGACCACGCCCGTTGGGATCATCATCGCTGATTGATGTGTTGGCCGTGCACGCGGACCACCTGGATGAGTCGTTGCCGGTCCAACGCCGGTCGAGCCTGGTCACGGCGTTGGCGGCAGTGCCGGACCGGCGAGACCCCCGCGGTGT
>NZ_AZWO01000059.1 GCF_000514775.1 Salinispora pacifica CNR114
GCACGTCGCGCAGCGGCTTGGGGTGTCGCGCGACATGGTGGGCAAGTGGCGTAGCCGGTTCCTCGCGCGCCGGTTGGAGGGCCTCGTTGACGAGCCTCGGCCCGGNGCGCCTCGTCGGATCAGCGACGACCGGGTCGAGGAGGTGATCGNCAAAACCCTCGAACAGCAGCCAGCCAATCAGGACAGTCACTGGTNGACCCGGTCGATGGCGCGCGAGACCGGGCTGTCACAGACGGCGGTGTCGCGGATCTGGCGGGCATTCGGTCTCAAGCCGCATCTGGTCGACACGTGGAAACTGTCGGCTGACCCGATGTTCGTGGAAAAGGTCCGTGACGTGGTGGGCCTGTACCTGGACCCGCCGGTCAAGGCGATGGTGCTGTGCGTCGACGAGAAATCGCAAATGCAGGCACTGGAGCGGACCCGGCCGATGCTGCCGATGATGCCCACCGTCCCCGCGCGGCAGACCCACGACTACGTCCGTCACGGCGTGGCCAGCCTGTTCGCCGCGTTCGACCCGGCCACCGGCAAGGTCATCGGACAGTTGCACCGCCGGCACCGCCATCAGGAGTTCCTGAAGTTCCTGAAGATCATCGACGCCAACACTCCCGCCGACGTGGACCTGCACCTGGTGCTGGACAACTACGCCACCCACAAGACCCCAGCCGTGCACCGCTGGCTGGCCGCGCACCCCCGCTTTCACCTGCACTTCACCCCGACATCAACATCCTGGCTCAACCTCGTAGAGCGCTGGTTCGCCGAACTGACCAACCGCAAACTCCGCCGTTCCAGCCACCGCAGCCTCGCCGACCTCGAAACCGACGTACAGACCTGGATCGAGGCATGGAACACCGAACCGAAACCGTTCGTCTGGACCAGAACCGCCGACGAGATCCTCAACAGCCTCGCCACATACTGTGGTCGAACTAACGACTCAGGACACTAGCTCACAGGCGTGTTCCACGTCGCCTAGCCCGAGCACGCTGTCCGCTCGCCAGATGAGGTATGTCGCTCGGTCGCGGCGACATTCTATTGACTGCACAGCAAGCGACTGGGCTAGCCAGTAGTCCGCTGCCTTGTGCTGTTCTAATGCCAGATAACTTCCGGCGACCTGGGCGCAGTACTCTGCCCGGTCAAAGTAACTCGCCCATCCGGGGGTTACCTCATCGTCGGCCCGGCCCATGTTCCGCTCAGCCACGCTAAGTAACCGTTCGCAGTCTCGAACCTCGTCGCGAACGGCATGGGTGCGTGCCTGCCGGACAGCCAGCATGGCCAAAACGCGGGCCGGTGCGGACTTTGCTCCTTCGCGCGCCGCTTGCGCGAGAGACAGTGCCTCGTCGGTGCGATCGTTGTCCATCCGTTGCAGGCTCATGCATTTGAGAATGTTGGCACCAGCTGCTCGATCATTCGCAGTGTGTGCCGCGCGTAGTGCAGCTATCCAATACCTCTCGGCCGCAGCATGATAGCCACTGTCAAAGCTCGTCCACCCTGCGATGCGACCTAGCTCCGCGGCGACTGAAAAGACGCGCTGGCCCAGGTGCTCCGTGTACGCGCCTTTTATCAGCAAGTCGGTCACCAGCCGTAGCTCCGCGTCTACAAGGTTGCGAATGTGCCCTCCGCCAAGCACAGCGTCCATCTGGCGAAGGGCGGGCAGGCGCTGTTCCAGGCAGGTCACAAGCTCCGCGTCAATGTGCCCGCCGCGGAGGACAGAAGCCAACTGGGGCGGGTCGATGCTGAGCCACTGATCGGCTAGGACGGCGGCACCCCCGACGCCGAGTACCAGAAACCCGCGTCGATCTAGCACGGCACTACCCGCCGTCTCGTCCATAGCTTGGACGCAATTTTCAGCCGACCATGGAGCATCTATTTTGACCCTTTCGCCGATAGGGAGCCAGTGTGGCCAGCCCAGGGTGTGCACTGCTTCGACCGAGACCCCAAGCTCCGCGGCCAAGGCGAGCTGTGAAGCCGAATCAGGTACCACCCCCCAGTGTTCCCACCGCCACGCCTTCTCTCTTCGAGCGGCACTGTTGCCCACGCGGGTGGCGATGACATGAGCCAGGTCTTGATAGGTCCATCCATGCTCCTGCCGAACGTAGCTTAGGGGGTGAATGAGCGGCGAGCGTTGGCCGCCGGGTTGACGTGCTGCCATCTCGGCCTCCCTCGACTTCAGAGCGCGGTAGTGCTGGCGCTTCTGTATATCGACCCCGCCACGGAGTTTGCTCTGGTTGTTGCTGTGAGACAACAGCAGGACTACGGGACACCGCTAGACCCGCATAGTTCCACGGGGTTTGCTGGGCTCAGATCCGTTCCCGTGGCGCTGGCGTAACTCCCCGTACAACGTTAGGGCCGTGTCGCCAGAATGCGTCGCACACCGCACAGCACCGCTCAGCTGGGCGCTGGGGAGGTACTTCGCTCCAGGTCCGGGAGGCTTCAGCGTGGCGGAGCTGCCCAACTAGCCGAAGAGGAGACTGCCATGCGTGTCCGTTGGTTCCGCTGCAAAGAGCCGGATCTGCCCGCCTTGCCGCAGCGAGTCCGGAGTACGACCCCGCCGGCGTGGATGACGCAGCCGACCTGCTTCTACCCCCGGCCGGGTAGCGTCGGCCGGCTGACGCCCGCCCAGCAGTGGCGAGCCAACGGAGGCCGGTGGTGAACCTTCATCAGCTTCCGCAGCCGAGGCTCGGTCCGTATCCGGAGCACCCTCGGCACTGCATCGGGAACCGACCACCCCACACACCGCTACGGCCCACGTGGGCGTGTCGCGCCTGCTGCCAGCCATGGCCCTGCGCCGAGGCCCAGCTCCTCCTCAGAGTCGAATTCGAAGGTCGAAGATCAGGTCTGTTGATCTACCTTGCCGGCCTGCTCTACGAGGCGATGCACGACCTCTGCCACCTCAGCCCGGATGATCAGGTCGAGCCCCACGAGTTGTTCGACCGGTTCGTGTCGTGGGCGTAGTCGCCGGAGCTTCGATGATGCGGCCAAGAGCTCCGCCGGCCCACCTCTGCCAGATGACCCCATCGTTCGGTAAAGCAGGAGATCGGAGACAGCATGATGGTTAGCGAGAGTGAACGTTTTGCAACGGGGCGCACCGTAGCCGCAATGAGTGACAGCCTTCCGTCCGAGCGGGGCGTACGCCCTTTCGGGTTGAGCTTCGCACAGCCGCTGGACAGCGCCGAGCACGGTGCCCTGCCGGAGTGGCGGTGGTGCGACGACCACCAGATCGGCGTCACCCCCAACGGTGACCCCTGGCACCGGACTGTCCAGGCCGGAACCATGAAGACAACCGGGCCGTCGCCCGACGGAGGCCCCAACACCGGGGGCGAGGAGTGGACTCCGGACTTCATGCCGGACCAGCCGAGCTGACCCATGACCGTCCTGGTGCTTGCCGCGGACGTCGACCCGACGGTGGACGCGGTGGTGGAGATGCTGACCCGGCGAGGTGTTCCCGTATTCCGCTGTGACACCTCCTGGTTTCCCAGCCGTCTCAGTTTGGATGCGGAGATGACCGAGGTGGGTTGGCGCGGCGTTCTTCGTACTGAGCGCCGGACGGTGGCGTTGGCGGGGTTGCGGTCCGTGTGGTACCGCAACCCCACCACGTTTGCTGTCTCGGACGGCATGTCTCCGGCCGAACGGTGGCACGCCACCCACGAAGCGAAATTCGGGCTCGGTGGGGTTTTGTGGTCTTTGCCGGTGCGCTGGGTCAACCACCCGGGCCGGCAGGCAGACATGTACAAGCCGACGCAGCTTGCGGTGGCCCAACGGTGTGGCATCTCGGTCCCAGCGACCCTGGTCACCAATCAGGCTGACGCGGTGCGCTGTTTCGCGGATCACCACCCCGGCGGCATAGTCATGAAACCTCTCGGCTTCGGTTCCATCCTCGAGGGGGGGTGTCGGAAGGTGCTGAACACCTACCTGCTGTCTCGCGCGGACTTGGCCGACATACGTGGGGTCGAGACAACAGCCCACCAGTTCCAACCCTTTATTGGCAAGGCCTGCGAGGTGCGGCTAACTGTGGTGGGTGAGCGAATGTTCGCGGCAGCCATCACCGCACACAGCAGGAAGGCGCGTATCGACTTTCGAGCCGACTACGACGCCCTCACCTATGAGATCGTGGACGTTCCCGGCCGGGTAGCCGATGGGGTGAGAGCATTCATGTCCCACTTCGGGATAGTGTTTGGTGCCTTTGATTTCGTGGTCGACCCAAACGACAAATGGTGGATGTTGGAGTGCAATCCAGCCGGACAGTACGGTTGGATTGAAGGCGCAACCGGGCTGCCAATAGCCTCCGCGTTGGCTGACTTACTGGAGAAAGGGTAATGATTTGACTGACTGGCAGCCGTGGGCGGCTACGTTGGCGGACAAGCTTGCCGCTGCATCCGCGATAGCCGATGACCAGTGGCGGGCGGCGTTCGAGGGCACCCCGCGACACGTGTTCGTACCTCGATATTGGGAACTTGACGAGTACAATCGCCCCAGCCGGCTGGTGGACGGCGCCATCTCCGCCCACCGTCCGGAGTGGCTGGAAGCCGCGTACACGGATCGCTTCCTGGTGACCCAGTGGGTGCCGGACGAGGACCGGAGGGTCGTCACCAGCTCAGCGTCCCTGCCGTCACTGGTAGCCAGGATGCTGCACATCCTTGACGTTGCAGACGGTCACCGAATCCTGGAGATCGGTACCGGTACCGGCTACAACACCGCCCTACTGTGCCACCGAGTCGGCGCTGCCAACGTCACAAGCGTGGACATCGACGCCGGCCTGGTAGCCGAAGCCGCGGGCCGCTTGAACACCGTGGGTTACGCGCCCGCGGTGGTTGCCGGAGACGGTGCGCTGGGCGTAAAGGATTACGGCCCATATGATCGCATCCTGTCGACCTGCGCCACCAGAGGGGTGCCACCAGCATGGATCGATCAGCTCGCCGACGGCGGGCGGATTGTCACCCCGTTAACCATGGGCGGAGCGCTCGCGGTGCTGACCAAATCTGGCCCCGACGAGGTGTCCGGTCATTTCGATGTGGAACAGGCATGGTTCATGGCCATGCGCCCTGCTACCCGGGCGATGCCGGTCGGCTTCCTCGCCGACCAGCCCCAACCCGTTTCTGATGAACTCGCGGGCCTCGGCGTCAGTGGCCTTGAACCCGAGGCGCTGGCCGACCCCGACTTCCGGCTGTGGCTCCTGCTCCACCAGCCGACGTTGCATTTTGTCGAGCACTTCGACAACGAGTTGGCGCATGCGGGGCTTACCGTCCACGACGGAGCTGATCTCGCCACCGCACTGCGACGCGCTGATGGGCCGCTGCACGTCCGGCAGTCGTCCCCCAGGCGGCTGTGGGACACCGTCGAGTCGGCGTGGCGGTCGTGGGTTGACCACGACAAGCCGCGGCGCGATCGGCTCGGGATCACCGCCACCACTGGTGGCGTCCAGTACGCATGGCTCGATCACCCGGCTCGCCGCCAGGGCGGAGATGGGGGCGACGTCTTCCGCTGGCCATTGCCCACCCTGAGCTAGCCAACGTCCAAACGCCCCCGCCGTCCGTGGTCCGTCAGTGCGGTGGGTGTTTGCGGGGGTGAGTTGTAGTCGACTCGCGGCGAACGCTCTGGGCACCCTTGGGTCACCAGAGTTCTGGCTCTAATTTGGATGGCGCTCACCGATGCGATGGGCGCCATTCCGCTTTCTATGCCCTGCCGCAGCAATTCCGGCATGACGGTGGACGGTCAGCCCTTTACGCTGAGCCGGCGTGCCAGCGATGCGGGTGTTGGCCTCGGGCTGGAAGTGGCCAACCAAAACTGAGAGGACACCGAAAGCACTTCGGGCTCAGCCCACCGACTCGCCACGATTGGCGCGGGCCATGCGAATCGCCTGAATGTTGCCGACTGCGAGCCCGAACGCGGCCCCCGATAAGAATGCGGCACCTGCTACGTCCACGTCGATGATCCAGGAGAGGTTCAAGCCGAGGAGCCCGAGTGCCAAGGAAAGCAGGCTGAACCGAGTCGGGATCGCCTCGCCTCTGAGCGAATAACGGATCGCAGAGATTATCAGGCCCGCGCCGGACGCCGCCGCGACGACGAACGGGACTACTACGAGCACGACCTCGGCATCTGATAGCGCGAAATAGACCGCCACGGCCAATGCTCCCACGGCCACCCCGGCCGACACCGGAATCGCGTTGGACGGCCAGGCACGGTCATCTCGCATTCCTGGTTTGACTCCACCATCCGCCACGGCGGGTGAGTGTAGTCAATCGGCCTCCCTAGCGCGACTCACGCCTGCTTGGTCCGCGCATGCGGTCTCCGCCACCACCGGTCAAGATCTGGCCAGCGGCCGTCGTGGGCGCGTCACCCTTCAGCTTGTGGCTAACCAAAACTGGTCCGACCCACGCCGAGGCGGTGTGGGCTCGCTGGTGTGGTGATGCCGGCGGCAGCAACAAGGACGGTGCCGCGTCGCCAGCCGCGGTACCTCAGGGCAGGGGGGTGTGTGCGGGGTCGACCCGCTCGGCCGGTGGGGGCGGCGGTGGGGCGGTGCCGTCGCCGAAGGGGCGACCACCCAACTCCCCCCGACCGTGCGGGGTCAGCCAGTTCGCCAGATCCGGGCCGAGCGGGACGATCGCGGTCGGGTTGACGTCCCCGTGCACCGCGTAGTAGTGCCGCTTGATGTGTTCGAAGTCGATGGTGTCGCCGAATCCGGGGGTCTGGAACAGGTCCCGGGCGTACGCCCAGAGCACCGGCATCTCGGCCAACTTGCTGCGGTTGCACTTGAAGTGGCCGTGGTAGACCGGGTCGAAGCGGACCAGCGTGGTGAACAGCCGTACGTCCGCCTCGGTGATTGTCTCCCCGACCAGGTAGCGGCGTTCGGCGAGCCGGTCGCTCAGCCAGTCCAGCCGGTCGAACAGCCGCTGGTACGCCCGGTCGTACGCCGACTGACTGCCGGCGAAGCCACACCGGTAAACCCCGTTGTTGACATCGGCGAAGACCACCGCGTTCACCTCGTCGATCTCGTCCCGGAGCCGCTGCGGATAGAGCTCCGGTGCCCCGTCGCGGTGGTACGCGGTCCACTCGGTCGACAGGTCGAGACTCATCTGCGCGAAGTCGTTGGTCACCACCTGCCCGGTCGGTACGTCGACGATCGCCGGTACCGTGATCCCACGGTCGTAGCCGGGGAAGCGCGCAAAGTAGGCGTCCGCCAGCCGTTCGATGCCGAGCACCGGATCCCGCCCGCCGGGGTCGAGGTCGAAGCTCCAGCTTCGCCGGTCGTGGGTCGGGCCGGCGACCGCCATCGAGAGGACGCCCTCCAGCCCGAGTAGCCGTCGGACGATGACCAGCCGGTTCGCCCACGGGCAGGCACGACTCACCGCCAGCCGGTACCGCCCCGGCTCCACCGGCCAGCCGTCCCCGCCGTCGGCGGTGATCCGGGTGGCGATGTAGCGCTGATCCCGGGTGAACTCGCCGCCCGGCTCGACGTACCTCCCGCCGGTGCGGCGCAGCGCCGCCTCGCCGCTGCTCGCCGTCGCGCCCTCGGTCACGCCGCCCCCTCTGGTCGTCGCGATGCGCCTACCACCCATCATCGCCGGATCAGGCGGTGCGCGAAGCGTCGCGCCGTAACCCAGCCGCGCTTCCCCCGGCCGGTGGCCGCAGCCCGCACCCGGGTGGTGGTCGCGCCCGCCGGGGGGCACAGGGCAGGATGGTCGGCATGACCGACCCCAGTGAGCGCAGCGACCCGGCCGACGGTGAGCGCAGCCTGCCCGGCGTGGGCCTGGTCAAGGGGCTCGCGGTCACGTTGAAGACGATGACTCGCCGCTCGGCCACCCAGCAGTACCCGGATGTCGCCCCGGCGTTGCCGCCGCGCTCGCGCGGCGTGATCGCGCTCCTCGCGGAGAACTGTACGGTCTGCATGCTCTGCGCCCGTGAGTGTCCGGACTGGTGCATCTACATCGACTCGCACAAGGAGGAGGTGGTGGTGCCCGGGGCGGCCCGCGCCCGTCAGCGCAACGTGCTGGACCGGTTCGACATCGACTTCTCGCTCTGCATGTACTGCGGGATCTGCATCGAGGTCTGCCCGTTCGACGCGCTCTACTGGTCCCCGGAGTTCGAGTACGCCGAGTACGACATCAAGGACCTCCTGCACGACAAGGACCACCTCGGCGAGTGGATGGGCACCGTCCCGCCACCGCCGGCGCACGACCCGAACGGCGAGCCGGCCAAAGAAGAGACCGCCGCCGCGCGGAAAGCCGCGATCCCGGCCAACCCCGCCGAACGTCCGGCTGTCACCCCGCCCCGCTCCACCGAACGCCCGGCGGCCGCCCCGGCCCGCCCCGCCGAACAGCCCCCGCCCCGCCCCGGGCCCAGACCAGCCGGGGACACCGCAACGGGGGAAGGCCCGACCCCGTGACCGGCACCGACGCGCTGCTGCTCGCCCTGGGCGCGCTGGCGGTCGGCTCCGGCGCCCTGGCGGTGGCCACCCGGCACCTGGTCCGGGCCGGCCTCTACCTGGTGCTCTGCCTCGCCGCGGTGGCCGGGATGTACCTGGTCCTCACCGCCGAACTGGTTGCCTGGGTGCAGGTACTGATCTACGTGGGGGCGGTGGTGGTGCTGCTGCTCTTCGCGGTGATGCTCACCCGTGCTCCGATCGGCGCCTCCACCGACCTGGACCGACCGGGTTGGCCGGCCGCCCTGATCGGCGGCGGCACCGGGCTCGGGCTGGCCGCGCTGTTGGTGGACGCGTACCGGTGGTCGTCGGTGCCGCTGCCCACGGCCGGCAGCGCCGAACGGATCGGGGAGCAGATCTTCGGCAGTTGGGTGCTGCCCTTCGAGGTGCTCTCGGTGCTGCTGCTCGCCGCCCTGGTGGGGGCGATCATCCTGTCCCGTCCGGACATCGGACGGTCGCCGGTGGACCTGGCCGGCGACAGCAGGGCGGACGAGACCCCCGCCGAGACCTCCATCGAGGCCTCCGCCGAGGGCAGGCGGTCCCGGTGAGGCCGGTCATCCCCTACGTCACCGCCGCCCTGCTGTTCGGGCTCGGCACGTACGGGGTGCTGCGCCGGCGCAACGCCATCCTGGTGCTGATCGCGGTCGAGCTGATGCTGAACGCGGTGAACCTGATCCTGGTCACCGCCGACACCACGGTTCGGTCCCAGCTGCCGCACGGCGGCCAGGTCTTCGCGCTGTTCGTGATCGTGCTGGCCGCCGCCGAGGTGGGCGTCGGGCTGGCCATCGTGCTGCAGCTCTACCGGATGCGGGCCAGCGTGGCGGTGGACGAGGTGCCGCTGGCCGAGCCCCCGCCGCCGAACGCCCCGGCCGAGCCGTCAGCGCCCCCGCCCGCCACGGCGGCCACCCCCGGGGAGGCAGACCGGTGACCACGCCCACCACGGCCGCCCCGCCCACCACGGCGGCCACCCCCGGGGAGGCAGACCGGTGAGCACGCCCGTCCTGCTCGGCACGCTGCTGCCGGCCGTACCCCTGGTGACCGGCCTGATCGGGCTCCTGCTGCCGCCGGCGTCCCCGGAAGCCGGTGCGGCCCGGCGGCGGGCCCGTCGGGCGGCGATCACCCTTGGGACGACCGGCGCGGCCCTGTCGCTACTCCTCGCCGTCGCCCTGCTGGCCACCCTCGACGCACCGGCCGAGGCCACCCGGACCTGGATCGACTTCGGCGGCCTGACGGTCACCCTCGGCGTCCGGCTGGACTCGACGGTGGCGCTGGTGGCGGTCGCCGTCGCCGCGGTGGCCCTCGCCGTGCAGGTCTACTCGATCGGCTACCTCCGGAACGGCCCGCACGACGAGGTGGACGTCGACCACCGCTACCCGCCGTACGCGGCCCAGATCAGCCTCTTCACCGCCGCGATGCTGCTGGTGGTGGTCGCCGGAGACCTCATCCTGCTGCTGGTCGGCTGGGAGGTGATGGGCCTCTGCTCGTACCTTCTGATCGCCCATGAGCGACGGCTGCCCGCAGCGCCCGGCGCCGCGATGAAGGCCTTCCTGGTCACCCGGGTGGGTGACGTCGGCTTCCTGCTCGGGATCGCGCTGCTCGGTGTCTCCGCGGGCAGCTTCCGGATCGCCGACGTGCTCGCCCACGACCACGCCACCGGGCTGCTCACCGCTGCCTGCCTGCTGTTGCTCGCCGGGGTGGCCGGCAAGAGCGCCCAGTTCCCGCTGCACACCTGGCTACCCGACGCGATGGCCGGCCCCACCCCGATCTCCGCGCTGATCCACGCGGCGACCATGGTGGCTGCCGGGGTCTACGTCGTCGCCCGGCTCTTCCCCCTCTTCGGGCAGGTGCCGGTCGCCCTGGCGGTGCTCGGCGTGCTGGCCTCGATCACCCTGCTGCTCGGCGCGTTCGCCGCCCTCGCCCAGGACGACCTCAAGCGGGTCCTCGCCTGGTCAACGGTCTCCCAGCTGGGCTACCTGACCGGCGCGCTGGCGGTGGGCGCGCCCGCGGCGGCCCTGTTCCACCTGCTCACCCACGCCGCCTTCAAGGCGCTGCTCTTCCTCGCCGCCGGGGCGGTGATCCACGCCGCGGGTACCGCGCTGATGTCCCAGCTCGGTGGCCTGCACCGGACGATGCCGGTGACCTTCTGGTCCATGCTGATCGGCCTCGGTGCGCTGGCCGGGCTGCCGCCGCTGTCCGGCTTCTTCAGCAAGGACTCCGTGCTGTACGCCGCTGAGGAAGCCGCCCGGCACGGCGGCCCGGCGCCCGCCTGGGTGGGCTGGGCGGTGTGGCTGGCCGGGCTGGTCGGGGTCGCCCTCACCGCCGGGTACGCCACCCGGCTGTTGCTGCGCACCTTCTTCGGCGCGCCCCGCAGCCCGCTGCGTCAGCCGCACGACCCGCCCGCGGTCCTGCGCTGGCCGGTGCTGCTGCTGACCGCCCCGGCGGCGCTGCTCGGTTTGGCCGGATTCTCCGGAACCTTCGCCCGCTGGCTCGAACCGTACGGGTCGGCCACCCGGGAGCGCTCCGCGGAGCTGCTGCCCGCCGATCCGTTGGTGCACGTCGGCCCGACCGTGCTGCTGCCGCTCGTCCTGCTGGCGCTCGGGGCGGGGCTCGCCTGGGCCCGCTGGCGGCGAGATCCGGGCGGTGACCCGGCCGTGCTGCTGGGTCCGCTGCGCCCGCTCTCCGCCCGCGCGTTCTGGCTCGACGACCTCCAGCACACCCTGGTGGTACGCCCGATCGGCCGGCTCGCCGCTGGCGCGCGTACCGCCGACGAGGTGGTGGTGGACGGTGCGGTCACCGGCAGCGGTCGGGTCGCCTGGTGGCTCGGGGGCGGGCTGGCGGCGTGGCACCGCGACACGCTGCCGCGGGCCGCCGCCGGTGTGCTGGCCGGCGCGCTGCTGATCGGGCTGGCGGCCATGTTGATCGGAGGCGACGCATGAGCGGGGTCGTGGGGCAGGCACTGCTGGTGGCGGTGCTGGCGGTCCCGGCGGTCGGCGCGGTGGTCGTCGCCGCGCTCCGACACGACCGGGCCGCCCGCCTGGTCGGTACGGTGGCCGCCGGGCTGACCCTGCTCGCCGCGCTGCCGCTGGTAGCGGGCGGCGACAACGGCGGGGCGGGCCCCGACCCGAGCCCCGCGGTCCGCCCCTGGCATCAGGTGGACCTGCCGTGGGTGCCCGGCCTGGACCTCCGCCTCCACCTCGGGGTGGACGGCATCTCCTGGCCGCTGGTCGTGCTGACCGCGTTGCTGACCGTGCTCTGCTGCGGCTACACCCTGTGGAAGGTCCCCAGTGGGGGCAGCGGTCGGGCCCTGGTGGCGTTGCTGCTGGTGGTCGAGGTGGGCATCCTCGGCACCTTCCTCGCCCTCGACCTGGTGCTCTTCTTCGTCTTCTTCGAGGTCGTCCTCCTGCCGATGTACGCGATCATCGTCGGCTGGGGTGGGCCCGACCGGCACCGGGCGGCCCGCAAGTTCGCCCTCTACACCCTCTTCGGTTCGGTGCTGCTGCTGGTGGGCGTCCTGGTGGTGGTGACCGCCGCCGGCACCGCGGACATTGTGGCGCTGACCGGCGGCACCGGGCTCGCCCGCGGGCCGCAGCTCGCCGCGTTCACCCTGCTGGCGCTCGCCTTCGCGGTGAAGAGCCCGCTGTGGCCACTGCACTCCTGGCTGCCCGACGCGCACACCCAGGCGCCCACCGTCGGCAGTGTGATCCTCGCCGGGGTGCTGCTCAAGATGGGCACCTACGGGCTGATCCGGGTCGCGGTCGGCGTCGCCCCCGAAGGCGCCGAGTGGGCCGCGCCGGTACTCGGCGTACTCGCGGTCGCGGCGATCCTGGTCGGCTCCCTGGTCTGCCTGGCGCAGACCGAGCTGAAGCGGCTGATCGCGTACTCCAGCGTGGGGCACATGGGCTTCGTGCTCCTCGGCGTCGCCACGCTCACCGGTACCGGCCTGCGGGCAGCCCTGATCGGCAACATCGCGCACGGGATCATCACCGGCCTGCTGTTCTTCCTCGCCGGCGCCATCAAGGACCGAGCCCACACCGGTGACCTGGCTGAGCTCTCCGGGTTGCGGGAGACCGCGCCCCGGCTGGCCGGGCTGCTCGGCTTCGCCGCCGTCGCCTCGCTGGGCCTGCCCGGCCTGGCCGGCTTCTGGGGAGAGGCGTTCGCCGTGGTCGCCGCGGTCCGGGTCGGTGGTCCCCTCTGGCTGACCCTCGCCGTCCTGGCGGCGCTCGGTGGTGCGCTCACCGCCGCGTACCTCCTGCGGCTGCTCCGCCAGGTCACCCACGGCCGGGCCAGCTCGCCGGTGGCGCGGCTCGGGCCGGGTGTGGCACGGGCGGAACTGCTGACCTGGGCGCCGCTGGTCCTACTCACGCTCGCCGTGGGATTGGCCCCGATCCTGGTCCTGGGCGTGGCCCAGGCGCCGGTGGACGCCCTGCTGCCGGGGCGCCCGTGAGCTGGGTGGAGGTACGGGCATGAGCATGGTGCAGACCGTCGACAACGTGGCGCTGCTGCCGGCGTACCTGGCTGCCGGGACGGCGGTGCTGGTGCTCCTCGCCGACCTGCTGGTCGCGCGGGCGCGGGTCACCGTCTCCGCCGCCGCGCTCGGTGCGCTCGCCACGGCCGCCGGCGCGATCCTCGTCGGGGGAGGCGGCGAACGCCGTACGTTCTGCGTCGGCGCCGACTGCTCGTACGTCTTCGGTGGCCGGGCCGCCCTGGTCGCCGTACTCGTCGCGCTGCTCACCCTGGGCGTGCTGGGGCTCTCCGGGCCGCTGCTGCGGGCCGGGGCGACGCCGGTGGGCGAGTACTGCTTCCTGCTCGCCGCGTCGATGACCGGCGGGGTGACGCTCGGTGCGGCCGGTGACCTGATCAGCCTGATCGTGGCGCTGGAGACCCTAACCCTGCCGCTGTACGTCCTGGTGGGCCTGCGCCGAGGCAGCCTGGCCAGCATCGAGGCGGCAATGACCTTCTTCGTGGTCAGCGTGGTCGCCACGACGCTGACCCTGCTCGGGGCGGCCCTGCTCTACGCGTCCACCGGCGCGCTGCACCTCGGCCGGCTCGGGGTGCTCTTCGCCGAGCAGCCGGAGCTGCTCGACGTCCCGCTGACCACGGTCGCCGTGGCGCTGGTCGTGGTGGGGCTGACGGTCAAGGTCGCGGCGGTGCCCTTCCACGCCTGGGCGCCCACCACCTACGACGGCGCGCCGCTGCCGGTGGCCGCGTACCTCTCCACGGTCTCGAAGCTCGGCGGGGTGGTGGCCCTGCTCGCGGTGGTGCAGCACGCCCTGCCGGCCCGGACCACCGGCCCGGTGCTCGCGCTGCTCGCGGTGTTGACCATGACCGTCGGTAACCTGGTGGCGCTGCGCCAGCGCCGCACCGTACGGCTGCTCGCCTGGTCCTCGGTGGCCCAGGCGGGCTACATCCTCGCGCCGCTCGGCGCGCTGGCCCTCGCCGCGGGCCGCACCGGCGACGCCCGCGCCGCCGCGTACGCGGCAGCGGTGGCGTACACGGTCTTCTTCGTGGTCCTGGAGCTGGCGGCGTTCGCGGCCGTGGTCGCGCTGCGACCAGCGGGCGCGGACGGCGGCACCCTTGAGGAACTGCGGGGCGCGGCCCGGCGCCGGCCGTGGGCGGCGGTGGGGCTGGCGCTGGCCCTGGTCGGCCTCGCCGGTCTACCGCCCGGCCTCGCCGGGCTCTTCGCGAAGGTCACCGTGGTCCGGTCGCTGCTCGACGGAGGCGCCGGCTGGCTGGCCCTGGTGGTGGCGGTCAACGCGGTGCTCGGCCTGGCCTACTACCTGCGGGTCGTGGCCGCGCTCTGGTCCACCGGCCAACCGGCAGCGGTGCCGACCGATCCAACCCCGGCGGTGGCGCCGACTGACCCGGCAGCGGTGGCGACGGGTCCGGTGGCGACGGGTCCGGCGGCGACGGGTCCGGCGGCGACGGGTCCGGCGGTGACGCCGACCGAACCGGCAGCGGTGCTGGTCCGGGCCAAGCCAGTCGCGGCGGTCCTGGCGGCGGCGACGGTCGTGGCGTTGGTGGTCGGTTTCGCCCCACAGCTCGTGCTCGACCTCGCCGCCCGCTGACCCAGCGGGCCTACCCCCCTCGTTACCAGGCATTTCACAGCCATATGACGGATGGTTGACGGGTACCGGTGGTGTTGAACCGGTCAGCGGACCAACGCGGTCCGCGCACCGAAGGAGTGACCGTGCACCATAACCGTCTGAAGACCGCCGCGCTGCTCGGCCTGCTCACCGCCCTGATCTTAGCGGTGGGCTACTGGTTCGGCGGCAGCGGCGGACTGGTGATCGCCGTCCTCATCTCGCTGGGGATGAACGGCGTCAGCTACTTCTACTCCGACAAGCTCGCGCTGCGCGCGATGCGGGCGGAACCAGTCAGCGAGGCACAGTTCCCCGAGCTTTACCAGATGGTGCGGGAACTGGCCAGCAAGGCCCGGCAGCCGATGCCCCGGCTCTACGTGAGCCCGACCAGACAGCCCAACGCGTTCGCGACCGGTCGGAACCCGCAGAACGCGGCCGTCTGTGTCACCCAGGGGATCGTCGAGATCCTCGACTACCGCGAGCTGCGTGGGGTCATCGGGCACGAGCTGTCGCACGTCTACAACCGGGACATTCTCATCTCCAGCGTGGCCGCCGGCCTGGCCGGCATCATCACCGCCCTGGCCAACCTGGCGTTCTTCATCCGGCTCGGGGGCGACGACGAGGAGGGGCGCAACCCGGTGGTGCTGCTGCTGACCATCATCCTGGGCCCGATCGCCGCCACGCTGATCCAGCTTGCGATCGGCCGTAGCCGCGAATTCCAGGCGGACGCCTCCGGCGCCCAGCTCACCCGGGACCCGTTGGCGTTGGCCAGCGCCCTCCAGAAGATTCACAAGGGCACCCAGGCGCGCCCGTTGCCGCCGCAGGGGCAGCTCACCAGCGCCGCCCACCTGATGATCGACAACCCGTTCAAGGGCGGCGGCGTGGCGGCGCTCTTCTCGACCCACCCTCGGATGGAGGAGCGGGTCGCCCGGCTGGAGCAGATGGCCGGCAGCACCGGCCCCATCCAGTACCGCTGAACCGGCTGGGTTCAGGCACCCTCCTCCCGGGTCGGTGCCTGAACCCCCTCATCGGTGGGTACCACGACCTCCGTGTTCGTCTTCTTCTCCAACCGACTTGGCTGCCTCGGCTCGGTGCTGATCAGCGCGATCCTCACGGTGATCCTGCTGCTCATCTTCGCCCGGTGAGCGCGACGGCAGCCGGCGGCGGGACCGGCTGACGGCGGTTGCGGTGGCCAGGACCGCGGCCACCAGCGCCGCGGCCAGCGCTGGCGCCCAGAGCGGCGCGACCCGCAGTACCGCCGCGCCGAGCACCGCGCCGCCGAGGAGCCCCAGTAGCCGGGTCACGCCGGCCGCACCCGCCGCGAACCGGTGCGGATCGAAGACCACCAACCGCACGATGGAGGTGAGCGATCCGGTGAGGTAGGTCGTGGTGGCGTGCGGTATCCCGGAGCTGATCGTCACCACGCTCTGTATTCCGCTGGCCGTCGCGGCGGCGAAGAGCAGGGTCAGGGAGGCGGCGAATCCGGGGCGCCCCCCGGTGGCCCACCAGCCACCCGCCACTCCGACCAGCAGCAGCACCTGAACCACCATGACCAGATGGGTGCGGGAACGCCAGCCCAACTCGGCGTGGCGTAGCGGCAGGGTGCCGCCGGCCACGCCGATCGCGTATCCGCCGACCGCTACCGACCCGCCGCTGAGCAGGCGGGAATCCATGGCGACAATATTGTGGCCGAGCTGGACCAGGTTGCCGGTGATCACGCTGGCGAAGAACCCGCCGAGCTGGGTCACACAGAACACGTCGAGGCAGCCGGAGGCGGTGGTGAGCACGACGAGTAGCCGGGTGACGGCCCGGTGAGACAGGTCCGGGCGGACGAACTCCGCATCCTGCGTCCTCGCCCCCCGCATCCGGCTGCCTTTCCGGCCTGTTGCTCCTCGTTGGCCGTCGCCCTTCTCGACCGTCGCCCTGCCTGCTGTCGCCCTTCTCGGCATCGCCCTGACCGGCCGTCGCACTGCCCGGCCCTCGCCTTTCCGGCCCTCGCCGGGATCGCTTCTTCCCGCGCCGCCGACTTTCATGCTCCAGGCCGGGCACCGAAGGCCTGATGTGGTACTGCCGGTGACCCCACTTTTGACATCACGTCAGCTTCAACTGTTTTGATCTCGCAATGAATCTGGACGGACTACGGGTTGCTATCACCGGTGCCGGACGTGGCTCCGGACGCCTCCTGGCGACCGCCTTCGCCGAGCACGGCGCGCAGGTGTTTGTCTCCGCCCGCGACGAGGCGGCAGCGAGGCGCACCACGGAAAAGATCCGACAGCGGGGGCGGGGGAGCGGCGAGGCCTTCGGCTGCGACCTGACCAACCCCGACTCGGTACGCGGGTTCGCGGCGGCGCTGGCCGAGCGCACCGAACACCTCGACGTCCTGGTCAACAACGGTGCGGGCTACCTGCCCGGTGCGGACCTCGGCGATGTCGAGGACGACCACATCATCGCCACGATCGGCGGCGCCGCGACCGGCACGGTCCTGCTCACCAAACACCTGCTGGCGCTGCTGCGAGCGTCAACGCGGCCGGACATCGTCAACATGATCTCCGCCTGTGGCGAGGTCGGCCACCGCCGTTCGGCGGCCCATCCCGCGTTCTACGCCGCCAAGCACGCGCAGGCCGGCTTCGCCGAGATCATGTCCCATCGACTACGGGCCGAAGGAATTCGCGTCATCTCCCTCTTCCCGCCGGACTTCGTGCAACACGGTCCACGGGCGGCATCCGACGACCTGACCGCACAGTCTGTTGTGGACTGCGTGCTCTTCGCGGTCAGCCAACCGCGGGACTGCTTTATCCGCGAGTTCCGCTTCGAGCAGGTCGTAGGCCCGGAGCGCTGACCGTGGTGGGCCCAGCGGACGGTCAGGCCGCCGTCAGGACCGTCCGACGGCGACCCGAGCACCCGGCGACGAAATCGCCAAGAGCGCCGGGGAGGCTGACGTTCGCAACTCGGTGAGTCGCATGGGAGGAGGCCGGGCTGGCCGGGAGTAACTATCGACGACCATTCGTGACCATGTCTGCCCAAGGCGCGCCGGCCTGGTAACCAGGCCGGCGCGCCTTCTCACCTGTAGTTGGTGAACTGGAGTGCCACGCCGAAGTCCTCGCCCTTCAGCATGGCGATGATGGCCTGCAAGTCGTCCTTCTTCTTGCCGGTCACGCGGAGCTGGTCACCCTGGATCTGCGCCTGGACGCCCTTTGGGCCCTCGTCGCGGATCTTCTTACTGATCGCCTTGGCCTTGTCCGTCTCGATGCCCTGGATCACCTTGCAATCGACCTTGAACTCCTTACCCGACCCGCGTGGATCCCCGGCGTCCAGCGACTTCAGCGAGATATTCCGCTTGACCAGCTTCTCCTTGAAGACATCGAGCGCGGCTCGGACCCGCTCCTCCGTCTCCGCCCGAAGGCTGATCGCCTCCTCGCCCGACCAGGAGATCTCGGCGCCGGTGCCCCGGAAGTCGAACCGCGTCGAGAGCTCCCGCTCCGTCTGGCGGAGGGCGTTGTCAACCTCCTGACGGTCGACCTTGCTCACGATGTCGAACGACGGGTTGGCTGCCATGCTGATACTCCTGTTGTCCTGGCGGTCTGTCCTGTTACGTGCACTACGGGCCAGCCGTGCGCCCCCTGACGGTACCCGGTTGCGGCCACGCCGGGGCGAGCCGCTATCCTTGCTCTCGCCGCCGCGTCGCGACGCGGCGGGTGCCCTGGCGGGTTGCCCGAGCGGCCAATGGGAGCGGACTGTAAATCCGTCGCGAAAGCTTCGAAGGTTCGAATCCTTCACCCGCCACCAGGTGCAGAAAGAGGCCCCTGACCAGCGCAAACGCCGGTCAGGGGCCTCTTTCGTGAGTCCCGCTCTTACCCGCTCAATCTCGCTGGCTGTGTCACATGCGTGTCACCGAGATCATCAGTGCCGGAAGCCGCCGGGCGGGCTGCGTCGGCGGCCGGGGCCGGTAGGCCGAGCGCCGCCTCTACCCGGCGGCGAGCCGCTTCCTCCTGGCCGTAGACGCACTGGCGGGACGCCTGTGGTTCGACTCGGTGTGGTCGACCATCGCCTATCGGTACGACGGATGAACGCCGACCTACGCCACCTGCTCGGCGAGATCGGCGCGGTGCTGCTCGACTTCGACGGGCCGGTGTGCAGCATTCTCGCCGGGTATCCCGCGCCGCAGGTCGCGGCCGAACTGGTGGACGTCCTGCGGCGGCACGGGGTAGACGTGTCATCGGACCTCGCCAGCGAGCCGGACCCGCTCGAAGTGCTGCGCCGCATGGGCGCGGCCGGCGACCACGGCGTCACGCGGGCGGTGGAGGATGCGCTCTGCGAGGCTGAGCGCCGAGCCGTCGAGACTGCGGCACCGACGCCGTACGGCCGGGAGGTCATCGTGGCGGCCCGGCAGGTCGGGATGCCGGTGGCGGCGGTGAGCAACAACTCGGCCGGCGCGGTGACGGCCTACCTCGCGGCGCACCGCCTCGCCGAGCACGTCTCGCCGGTCATCGGCCGGGCGTACGCCGAGCCGGGCCGCATGAAGCCCAACCCGGAACCGATCCTGCAAGCCGTGCGCTCCGTCGGCGAGCCGGCGGGCCGGTGCGTGCTGATCGGGGACTCGCTCTCGGACATCGAGGGAGCGCGGGCCGCCGGGGTCGCGGTGATTGGCTACGCGAATCGGCCGGCAAAGGTCGACGCCTTCCGGCTCGCTGGGGCGGACGTGGTGGTCACCAGCATGGGCGAGATCGCCGCCGCGCTGATCGACCTAGCGGGCGGTTGAGGCTCGTCTACTTCACCAGCCGCATCGGCTGATCCGTCAAGAGGCTGTAGCCGAGAACCATCAAGAACACGAGACCGACCGCAGCGAAAGCCACGCCAATCATGCGTTCCAGCAGGATGAATCGTGCTAGCCGCTCATCGTGCGAGACATCAGGTAACCAGCGCCACGGGGGGACCCGTCGGAGCACGCTCGCGGTGGACACCGACCGCTGCACGTGCCACTCAGTCACGCCGCGAAAGTTGCTGGCGAGAGCGACGCCTAGTACTCCAGCCGGGGATTGTGATCACGGCTCGGTGAGGGCTTGCCGGGCGTAGTGGCTGGTCGTGGCTCGTGCTTGGTGACGGCGTCGGCGTACGGACCAGAGCAGTGGGTCGCAGCGGCGGCGGGCGGGTTCGATGATCAGGACGTTGAACAGGTGACGTAGTTCGTTGACGGTCAGCGCGATCAGCCCGGCCGGATCGGGACGGCTGCGGTGCGCGGTCGCGGCGGCGAGGAAGGCGTGGGCGAGGATCGCCAGGGTGGTC
>NZ_AZWO01000060.1 GCF_000514775.1 Salinispora pacifica CNR114
ATCCCAAAAAAGTCCGCATCAAAATCGGCCGCATCGTAGAGGAAACCACCCTCCAACGAATACGTCTTCCCCGGCTTACCAGGCTCCGGGTCATACATACCCACCAGATCCCAACCCCGATCAGTCGGAAACCCGGAAACCGCATCAACACCACCCTCCAACAACTCCCACAACTGCTCCGGAGTCGCCACCCCACCCGGAAAACGACAACTCATCGCCACAATCGCAATCGGCTCCTGAACGAAGGAGGCCGACGCCGGCTCCGGCACCGCCACCTCCAGCCCGGTGCCCAGCACGGTGGACACCACGAACTCGGCAAGCGCCGCCGGGGTCGGATAGTCGAACACCAGGGTCGCCGGCAGCCGCAGCCCGGTAGCGGCGTTAAGCCGATTACGCAACTCCACGGCGGCCAGCGAGTCGAAGCCCACCTCGTTGAAGGCGCGGCGCGGCTCGATCGCCGCTGCCCCGTCGTGGCCGAGCACGGCGGCGACGTGGGCGCGGATCAGGTCGACGGTGACCCGGTCCCGCTCGGCCGGGGTGAGCGCGGCGAGTTGCCGGGCCCAGCCCTGCGCCGCGTCCGCCGCTCCGGCCGCCTGCGCGGCCCGCCTGGCCGGCAGTGGCACCAGGCCGCGCAGCAGCGCCGGTACCCCCTCCGGGCGGTTGCGCAGCGTGGCCAGGTCGACCTGGATCGGCGCCAGGACCGGCTCATTGACGCCGAGCGCCGCGTCGAGCAGGGTCAGATTCTCCGCCGGGGTGAGGCCGGGCATGCCGGAGCGGTCGATGCGTTGCCGCGCGGCGGCATCCAGCCGCCCGCCCATCCCGCTGTCACCGGTCCACAGGCCCCAGGTGAGGGCGACGGCGGGCCGACCCGCGGCCCGGCGGGCGGTGGCCAGCGCGTTCAGCGCCGCGTTCGCTGCGGCGTAGTTGCCCTGGCCGGCGCAGTCCAGCAGGCTGGCCAGGGAGGAGAAGAGCACGAACACCGACAGGTCCGCGTCGCGGGTCAGCTCGTCGAGGTTGATCGCGCCGTCCAGCTTGGCCTTCAGCACGGCGTCGAGCCGCTCCGGACCGAGTGAGCCGATCACCCCGTCGTCAACGATGCCGGCAGCGTGCACCACCGCCCGCAGCGGCTGGTCGGCCGGGACGGCGGCGAGCAGTGCGGCCAACGCGTCAGAGTCGGCAGCGTCGGCGGCGGCTACCTCGACGGACGCGCCGGCCGCCGCCAGCTCCGCGCACAACTCCGTGACACCGGCCGCCGCCGGGCCGCTGCGGCTGGTCAGCAGCAGGTGGCGTACCCCGTGGGTGTGGACCAGGTGACGGGCGACGTGCGCACCGAGGCCACCGGTGCCGCCGGTGACCAGCACCGTGCCGTCGGTGGGCCAGCGGGTGCCGGCGTCCACCTCGTCGGCTCCGGCGGCGACAGCGGTGGTGGTGGCGACCCGGGCCAGCCGAGGCACACTGATCTCGCCGTCACGCAGCAGCAGCTCCGGCTCACCGGTGGCCAGGGCGGCGGCCAGCAGCGAGGATGGGGCGTCGGTGAGCCGGACGGTGACAAACCGGTCCGGGTTCTCCGTCTGCGCTGCCCGGACCAAGCCCCACACCGCCTCGGCAGCGAGGTCGTCGACCCGGCTGACGAAGACCAGCCGGGAGCCGGCCAGCCGCGCATCGGTCAGCCACTGCTGGAGGGTGGCCAGCGCGTCGGCGGTGGCGACCCGGACGTCACCGGCCCGGACGCCGACGAACGTCCACTCGGGGGCGGTAGCGCCGGCATCGATCGCCGCACCCAGCGCGGCGACGTCCGGGTGTCGGGATGCCGCGCCGATCCGCTCGTCGCCGAGCACACACCAGCGGGGGGTGCCCGATGGCGCGGGCCGGTGCCCCAGCTTCGTCCACTCCAGCCGGAACAGCCGCTCGTGATAGCCGCCCCGGGCGGCGGTGAGCTGGGCGGTGGAGACCGGCCGGGAGACGAGGGAGCGTACCGAGGCGACCGGCGCGCCGGTGGGATCAGCGAGGGCCACCGAGACGCTGTCCCCGGCGGCGGGGGCGATCCGCACCCGCACCTCGGCGGCGCCCGCCGCGTGCAGGGTGATGTCGTTCCAGGCGAACGGGATGCGCACCTCGTCGTCGGCGGATTCGCCGTGGTGGGCCGCCGCATCGATGGCGTGCAGGGCGGCGTCCAGCACCGCCGGGTGCAGGCCGAAGCGAGCGGCGTCCGGGCGGCTGTCGACGGGGAGCGCCACCTCGGCGTACACCTCGGCACCGCGCCGCCAGACGGCCTTGAGGCCCTGGAAGACCGGGCCGTAGCCGTAGCCCTGGCCGGCCAGCACGGGATAGGTATCGGTCAGGTCAACCGGCTCGGCGCCCCGGGGCGGCCACTCGGTGAGCGGGGTGCCGGGGTGGGCGGCCTCCGGAGCGAGGACGCCGCTGACATGCCGGGTCCAGAGCTGGTCGCCCGGCTCGTCGGGGCGGGAGTAGACGGCCACCGGGCAGCGTCCCGCCGGGTCGGCGGCGCTGACCACCACCTGGAGGGCGACCCCGCGCTCATCCAGCGCCAGCGGCGCCTCCAGGGTCAACTCCTCCACCGTGCCGCAGCCGACCTGGTCCCCGGCCCGGACCGCCAGCTCCACGAATGCGGTGCCGGGCAGCAACACCACCCCGGAGATCATGTGGTCGGCCAGCCACGGGTGGCTGCGCAGCGACACCCGGCCGGTGAGCACCACCCCGTCACCGCCGGCCAGGCCGACGACCGCACCCACCAACGGGTGGCCGGCAGCTAGCTGACCGAAGCCGGTCGCGTCGGCGCTGCCGCCACCGGAGGCCAGCCAGAACCGGCGACGTTGGAACGCGTACGTGGGCAGGGCGACCCGGCGGGCACCGCGCGGGGCGAAGAACGCCGACCAGTCCACGGACGCGCCCCGCACGTGTACGCGGGCGAGGGCGGAGACGATGTCGGTCTGCTCATCCTGGTCGGCGCGCAGCACCGGGGTGAAGACCGCGTCGTCGTCCTCGGTGAGGCAGGCCGGGCCCAGCGCGGAGAGCACCCCGGCCGGTCCGAGTTCGAGGAACGTGGTGACGCCCTCGTCGGCCATCGCCCGGACCGCGTCGGCGAAGCGGACACAGTCGCGGACATGCCGCACCCAGTACTCGGGATCGCAGAGTTCACCGGAGAGCACCGCCCGTCCAGTCACCGTGGATACGATCGGTATCGCCGGCGGACGATAGCCGAGCACCTGGGCCAGCCGGCCGAACTCGGCGAGCATCGGCGCCATCAGCGGCGAGTGGAAGGCGTGGCTGACCCGCAGCCGCTTCGTCTTGTGCCCGGCGGCGGCGGCGATGGCGGCGGCGACCTCGAGCACGGCGGCCTCGGTGCCGGAGACCACCACCGAGGCTGGCCCGTTCACCGCCGCCAGGCCCACCTGCGCCTCGCGGCCGGCGAGCAGCGGGCGAACCTGCTCCTCGGTGGCCTGCACGGAGATCATCGCGCCCTCGGCGGGGAGCTGCTGCATGAGTCGACCGCGCGCGGCGACCAGGATCGCCGCGTCCTCCAGGGAGAGCACCCCGGCGACGTGGGCAGCGGCCAACTCGCCGACCGAGTGTCCGGCAAGCACGTCGGGTCGCACCCCCCACGACTCCAGCAGCCGGAACTGGGCGACCTCCACGGCGAACAGCGCGCACTGGGTGTAGGCGGTCTGGTCCAGCAGCGCCGCCTCGGCGGTGCCGGGCTCGGCGAACAGCACGTCGGTCAGGGGCACGTCCAGTTGCAGGTCCAGCCAGCCGCAGGCGGCGTCGAACGCGGCGGCGTAGACCGGATAGGCACGGTAGAGCTCACGTCCGGCGCCGAGCCGCTGGCTGCCCTGCCCGGTGAAGAGGAACCCGAGCCCGCCACCGGTGACCTGTCCCAGGTGTACGCCGGGCAGGTCACCGCCGTCGGCGAGCACGGCCAGCTCATGCAGGGTGGTCGCCCGGTCCCGGGAGACCAGGACCGCGCGGTGCTCCAACGCGGTCCGGGTGGTGGTCAGCGAGTACGCGACGTCAAGCAGCGTCGGGGGGTTCTCGCTGGTGGCCAGGGCGGCGTGCAACGCTGCAGCCTGGGCGCGCAGCGCCGCCCCGCCACGGGCGGAGAGCACCACCGGCAGGCCCTCGCTGGACGGCGGCGGCTCGGCGGGGAGGGCAGGTTCGGCAACGGGCGGGGGCTCCTCGACGATGACGTGCGCGTTGGTCCCGCTGACGCCGAACGAGGAGACCCCGGCGCGGCGCGGCCGGCCCGGATCGGTCCACTCGCGGGCCTCGGTGAGCAGTTCGACGGTGCCGGCGGACCAGTCGACGGTGGGGGTGGGGGTGTCGACGTGCAGGGTGCGCGGCAGCACCCGGTGCCGCATCGCCATCAGCACCTTGATCACCCCGGCGACACCGGCGGCGGCTTGCGAGTGCCCGATGTTGGACTTGAGCGAGCCGAGCCAGAGGGGCCGGTCGGCGGGGCGTTCCCGGCCGTAGGTGGCGATGATCGCCTGCGCCTCGATCGGGTCACCGAGCCGGGTGCCGGTGCCGTGTGCCTCGACCATGTCGATGTCGGTGGGGGTCAGACCGGCGGCGGCCAGCGCCGATCGGATCACCCGCTGTTGGGACGGCCCGTTCGGAGCGGTCAACCCGTTCGATGCGCCATCCTGGTTGATCGCCGATCCGCGGATCACGCCGAGGACGCGGTGGCCGTTGCGTAGGGCGTCGCCGAGTCGCTCCAGCACCAGGATGCCGACGCCCTCGGCCCAGCCGGTCCCGTCGGCGGCCGCCGCGAACGGCTTGCAGAGCCCGTCCGGGGCGAGGCCGCGCTGCCGGCTGAAGGCGGTGAACGCGCCCGGGTGCACCATCACCGCGACTCCGCCGGCCAGCGCGGTGGTGCACTCCCCGCGCTGCACCGCCTGGCAGGCCAGGTGCAGGGCGACCAGGGAGCCCGAGCAGGCGGTGTCCACGGTCAGGGTGGGCCCCTCGAAGCCGAAGGTGTAGGCGAGCCGACCTGACACCACGCTCGGCGCGTTGCCGGTGAGCAGGTAGCCGTCCAGGCCTTCCGGGGCCTCGTGCAGACGGGGGCCGTACTCCTGGGGTTCGGCCCCGATGAAGACCCCGGTCTGGCTGCCGCGCAGCGACGCCGTGTCGATGCCGGCGTCCTCCAGAGCCTCCCAGGCGGTCTCCAGCACCAGCCGCTGCTGGGGGTCCATCGTCATGGCCTCGCGCGGGCTGATGCCGAAGAAGTCCGGATCGAACTCGGCCGCGCCCTCCAGGAACCCGCCCTGGCGGACGTAGGTCTTGCCCGGCTTGCCCGGATCGGGGTCGTAGAGCCCGTCGGTGTCCCAACCCCGGTCGGTCGGGAAGTCGGAGCTGACGTGCCGGCCCTCGGACACCAGCCGCCACAGGTCCTCGGCGGAGTGGCTGTGGCCGGGGTAGCGGCAGCCGATGCCGACCACGGCGATCGGCTCGTCGTCGGTTCGGCGTGGCGGCGCGGCGGCCGGGGCGGGGGCGGCATCGCCGCCGAGCAGGGTCCGCAGCAGCCGCCCGACCGCCTGCGGCGTCGGATGGTCGAAGACCAGGGTGACCGGAAGGTCGAGGCCGGTGGCGGCAGTGAGCCGACGGTGTAGCTCGACCGCGGCGAGCGAGTCGAAGCCCAGCTCGCGGAAGGGCCGGCCCGGCCCAACGGCCTCCGGACCGTCCGGCAGCACGGTCCGCAGCACGTCGCGGGCCTGCTCCCGGACCAGGGCGATGAGTGCCCGGTCCTGCTCGTCGGCTGTGCGGCCCTCCAGTCGCCGCCGCAGGGCCGACAGCGCGCCGGGCTCGGCACCGGTGGGGTTCGCGGACTCGCTCATGGCACGCTCCACTAGGTCTCCGGGTTTCGGCGCCCGGGTCGGTGTCGGTTTCGGCGCCCGGTCACGGCGAGGCCGCCGTGACCGGTAGGGAGGACCGGTCGCGGCGGCCTCGCGGCAACCGGCGGGGGCACCGGTCTGGACGGTGGTCGTTCACTCCTCGGGCGCGAGCAGTGCGCCCGAGGCCGCGTCACGCACTGTGATCGCGGACATCGGGCACATCTCGGCGGCGTCGATGACCGCCTCGTCGGGCGCGGTCTCCGGGGCCAGGACGGATGCCTTACCGGTGCGGACCTCAAGCTGGCGGGGCGCCGCGCCGGCGCAGACCCCGGTACCGATGCAGGCCTCCCGGTCGACGGTCACCGTCCAGCGGGTTTCCACCGCGGTCACCAGCCCACCAGCAGCCGGCTCGGGCCCCGGACCAGCAGGCCGGACTTCCACGACACGCCCTCGTCACCGTCGGCCAGGCGCAGGTCGGGGAAGCGGTCCAGGACGGTGTGCAGGGCCACCTGCAGCTCCATCCGGGCCAACTGCGCGCCGAGACAGTGGTGCGGGCCGTGTCCGAAGGCGACGTGCGGGTTCTGCTCGCGGGTGAAGTCGAAGGTCTCCGGGTTCTCGAAGACCTCCGGGTCGCGGTTGGCGCCCGGCAGGGAGACCAACACCGGCTGGCCGGCGCGCACGGTGATCCCGCTGAGCGTCACGTCCTCCACCGCGTAGCGGGGGAACATGGCGGCCGGGTTGAGCGGGATCATCCGCAGCAGCTCCTCCACGGCGGCCGGCACCAGGCTCCGGTCGGCGCGTAGCTGCGCCATCAGCTCCGGATGGGTGAGCAGCGCGTAGACAAAGTTCGGGATGTGCGTGGAGACCGTCTCGACGCCGGTGAGCAGCAGCCCGACCCCGGCGATGGAGAGCAGCTCCTGCTCGGTCAGCCGGTCGCCCTCGTCGCGGGCCTTGACCAGCGCTCCGAGAAGGTCGTCGGTGGGCTCCGCGCGACGCTGGGCGACCAGCTTGCCCATGTAGTCGAACAGCTGCTCGGCGTAGACCATCAACTGCTCGCTGGTACTGGTCAGTCCCTCGGTCCAGATCCGGAACTGGGCGCGGTCCTCGAACGGCACACCGAGCAGCTCGCAGATCACCGTGACCGGGTACGGCAGGGCGAACAGCTCGACCAGATCGCCCGGCGAGCCCTTGGCGATCATCTCGTCGACGTACTCGTTGGCGATCCGCTGCGCGTCCGCGCGGATCGCGTTGACCCGGCGGGCGGTCAGCGCCTTACCGGCCAACCTGCGGAGCCGGGTGTGGTCCGGCGGGTCGAGGCCGATGATGCCCTCGTACGTCATCTCCGCACGGGTACGGGGTTGGTCCTTGCCCTGCGCAGCGGCTCGGCTGAACCTCGGATCCGTCAACACGGTCTTGACATCCTCGTACCGGGTGACCAGCCAGGACACCTCGCCGTACGGCAGTTGCACCCGGGCCAGCGGCTCGGTCCGGCGCAGCAGCTCGTAGGTCGGGTCGATGCCGATTCCGCGCGACTCGCGGAACGGGTACTCACGGATCTCCTGATCGATCGTCACGGGCACTCCCTCGGGTCGCACCGGGCGCACGGATTGGGCGCTGGCGTCGATGTCTCGTCGGCCGCTCGGTGTGGTACGGCAGCTCCGGGCGACCCGCCGGGCACCGGCCGGACCAGGCGAGGAATACGTAATCAGGAAAGGAAATCCAGCTACACCCCCGCACCGCCCCTACCTTCCCCCTACCACGATTGGTAAGGGCGAGTCTGGGGTGCCGCTAGGGGTCCGGGTGGCCGGTCCGCCACTAGCCTCGGTTCAAGACAATGCGCTATTGACCGTCGCGCGATTCTCGCCGGCGTGCACCGGTGATTGAGTCATGCCACGTCGGTGGGCGCAATCCCCCTGGAGGATGGCTGATGTCCCTGCTCATTTCCACGATCGCTGGTCCGGGGCGGTTCCACTCCTTCGGCCCGCACCATATCGACAAACTGGGCGCCCGCTTCGGACTGTCGGCCGACAATCTGCACGCGATCCGCACCATTTCCCAGGTACTGCCGTTCCGGGTCAATGAATACGTATTGTCGCACCTGATCGACTGGGACCGCATCCCGGACGACCCGATCTTCCGATTGGTGTTCCCGCAGCGTGGCATGCTCGCCGCGGACGACGAACGACTCCTCGGCGACCTACTGGACGCCGGCGACCGCAAGCGGCTGCGCGTGGAGGTGGCCCGCATCCGGGCCGGACTCAACCCGCACCCGTCCGGGCAGCAGCAGCACAACGTGCCGCACCTGGACGGTCACGAGCTGCCCGGAATGCAGCACAAGTACCGGGAGACGGTGCTGTACTTCCCCCAGCAGGGGCAGACCTGCCACGCCTACTGCACCTACTGCTTCCGCTGGGCACAGTTCGTCGGCGACGCCGACCTGCGGTTCGCCGCGCCGGGCCCCGAGCAGCTGGTGTCGTACCTGCACCGGCATCCGGCGGTGACCGACGTACTGGTCACCGGCGGCGATCCGATGATCATGTCGACGGAGCGGCTACGCAGCCACGTCGAGCCGCTGCTCCAGGTGGACACGGTACGCACCATCCGCTTCGGTACCAAGGCGGTCGCATACTGGCCATCCCGGTTCGTCTCCGACAGCGACGCCGACGACCTGCTGCGGCTCTTCGCACAGGTGGTCGCCGCCGGCCGCACCGTCGCGGTGATGGCGCACTTCAGCCACCCGCGTGAACTCGCCACCGAGATCGCCACGCGGGCCATCGCCCGGATCCGGTCGACCGGAGCGGTGGTTTACTGCCAGGCCCCGCTGATCCGCTACGTCAACGACGACCCCCGCGCCTGGAGCGACATGTGGCGGGCCGAGCTGGCTGTCGGTGCGGTGCCCTACTACATGTTCGTCGAGCGGGACACCGGGCCTCGGGACTACTTCCAGGTGCCGCTCACCCGCGCCGCCGACATCTTCCGTACCGCCTATCAGGACCTGCCGGGTCTGGCCCGGACCGTGCGCGGACCGGTCATGTCGGCGACCCCCGGCAAGGTCCTGGTCGACGGCGTCGAACAGACCCCGCACGGCGACTTCTTCCAACTCCGGTTGATCCAGTCCCGCGACCGACGGCTGGTCGGCCGGCCGTTCCGGGCCCGGTGGTCACCGGACGCGGCGTGGCTGAGCGACCTGCAGATCGACCCGGCCGCCCCGACGGACATCCTCGCCGCGGTCGGCCCCAGCGCGGCCCGCCCCGGCGCGGTCGTCACCACCTGAGCACGAACCGACCCGAAGGGAGCTGGCGATGGCCGGCCGGAAGATCTCGCCCAATCTCGCACTCGACCAGCTGGTCGCGGAGCGGATCGCCAGGGGCGAGTCCATCGTGCACCTCGGTTTCGGCGAGTCCCGCCTGCCGGTCTTTGCGCCGCTGGCGCGGCAACTGACCGCGGGTGCGGACCGCAACGCGTACGGGCCGGTGGTCGGCGACCCGGCCACCCGGGAGGCCGTGGCCGGCTACTTCTTCCGCCGCCGCCTGCCCACGGAGGCCAACCAGGTGATCGTCGCGCCGGGCAGTAAACCGCTGCTGATGGCCCTGCAACTGGTGGTCGACGGTGACACCCTGGTCGCCCTGCCCAGCTGGGTCACCTACGCCCCGCAGGCCCGGCTGGCCGGCAAGAACGTGCGGGGGGTGCCGATCCCGAAGTCCGGCGGCGGAGTGCCCGACCCGGCAGCGCTGCGGGAGACCATCCGCACCGCCCGGACGCTCGGCCAGGCCCCCCGGATCCTCATCCTCACCTCGCCGGACAACCCGACGGGCACCCACGCCCCAGCCGAGGTGATCCGGGAGCTGTGCGCGATCGCCGAGGAGGAGGACCTGCTGATCGTCTCGGATGAGATCTACCGGGACATCCTGCACAAGCCGGGCGCGGACCTGCTCAGCCCGGCGGAGGTCGCGCCCCGGCGGACCGTGGTGATCACCGGGTTGAGCAAGAACCTGGCGCTCGGCGGCTGGCGGATCGGGGCGGCCCGATTCCCGGCTGGCGGGTGGGGCGAGCGGATCCACGCGGACGTGGCCGCGGTGGCCAGCGAGATATGGTCCACCCTGGCCGGCCCGATGCAGTCCGTGGCCCGGTACGCCTTCGCCGAGCCACCGGAGATCCGCGAGCGGCTGGCGGCGGACGCCGCGCTGCACGGCGCGGTGGCCGGCGCCATGCACCGGATCATGGTGGACGCGGGCGCAACCTGCCCGCCACCGACCGGCGCGTTCTACGTCTACCCGGACTTCGCACCGCTGCGGGGCCCCCTAGCCGAGCAGGGCGTCACCGACGGCGCGTCGTTGCAGCGCCACCTGCTGGCGGAGTTGGGGATCGCGGTGCTCTCCGGCCACCACTTCGGAGACCGACCCGACGCGCTGCGCTTCCGCGCCGCGACCAGCATGCTGTACGGCGCCACCGAGCAGCAACAGCGGCAGACCCAGGACGCCGCCGACCCGCTCGCCGTGCCGCACGTCGCCGACGCGCTGGCCCATGTTGAGCAGGCCCTCGCCAAGCTCCCCCGATGACAAGGATGCCAGAAATGACCAACGCCACCGTCTTCCCCGGGATGGGTCCGTGCGAGTTCACCGACGTCGCGAAGTTCATGCTCGTCAACCGGGACGCTCGCGACCTGCTCGCCACCGCGAGCGACGCCCTGGACTACGACCTGTTCGCCCGGTATCGGGACAGTGATGACGACTACTCCGAGTACGCCCAGGTGGCCTTCCTGGTCAACTGTGTGGCATTGGCCCGCTGGGCGGAGCGGGTGCTGGACCTGCGGCCAAGCCTGGTCGCCGGGCCCAGCTTCGGGGGCAAAGCCGCCGCCGTGTACAGCGGCGCGCTGGACTTCGCCGAGGCGGTACGGATGACCGCGCGGCTGTCCCGGATCGAGACGGAGTACTTCGCGGCCGAGCAGCCGGGGGTGGTGACGATGTCCTTCGTCCGGACCCCGCCGGATCGGCTGCGGGAAATTCTGGGCGAACTGGACGAGGCCGGTGAGTGGTACGAAATCTCCTGCTATGTAGACACCGACTTCTGGATGGTGACGCTGCACGAGGGACGCACCGACTGGTTGGCGCAGCGGCTACGCGCCGGCGGTGGGCTGCCGCTGTACGTGATGGATCCGCCGCTACACGCTGCCGCTTTCCAGCCGCTACGCGACCGGGTGGAGGCGGAGCTGTTCGCGTCGCTGCACTTCACCGACCCGCAGATCCCGGTCGTCGCCGACCAGGATGGCACGGTGCGGGACACCGCCGACGGGGTGCGGGCCATGTTGCTCGACGGCATCGTCACGCCGGTGCGCTGGCCGGAGGTGGTCGGCACGTTCCAACGGTTGGGCGTGGAGACGGTGCACGTCTGTGGGTCGGACCGGTTGTGGGGTCGGGTGGGGGCGACCGTCCGCAACTTCCACACCACCATCGTTGACCCGCGGCGGGCGATGTCGCCGATCCGCCGCACCGTGGCCGCGTGACGGCCGGTCGAGCACGGAGGACGATGATGACTCAGCACCCCGACTACGCCCTGTCCGGGCGATTCCTGCAGGGGCTGGCCGCCGCGCCCCGGGCCACCGCCCTGCACCTGCCGTCCGGCCCGGTCAGCTACGAGGAACTACACGACACCGCCCTGCGCTGGGCGGGGGCGCTGGCCGCTGGCCCGGACGGGCCACCCCGGGTGGTCGGCATCCTGGCCGGCAAGACCCTGGAGTCGTACGCGGGGCTGCTCGCCACCCTGTACGTCGGTGCGACCGCCGTACCGCTACACCCGGAGTTCCCGGCGACGCGCACCGCACGGATGCTCACCGCGTGCGGGGTGTCCACCCTGTTGCTCGACGACGCCGGTCTGGCGGTACGGGCCGAGTTGGGCGATGTGGTCTCCGGGGTGCCGGTGCTGGCACCGGTGGTGGACCCGGGCGGCAGCAGCACCGGTCTCCGGCTCCCGGTGGCCTCGGCGACGCCGCTGGCCGAGCCCCACCCGGCCGGCCCCGACGACGTGGCCTACGTGCTGTTCACCTCCGGTTCGACGGGGCGCCCCAAGGCGGTGCCGATCACCCACGGCAACCTGCGGCACTACTTCTCGGTGCTGGACGACCGGTACGGCTTCGGGCCGGACGACCGCTTCTCACAGTCGTTCGACCTGAATTTCGACTGCGCCATGTTCGACCTCTTCTGCGCCTGGGGTGCGGGGGCGAGCATGCACCCGGTGCCCCCGGGGGCGTACCGGGACGTCCCGGCGTTCGTGGCCGAGCGGGGCCTGACGGTGTGGTTCTCCACCCCCAGCGCCATCACCCTGGTCCGGCGGACCGGACGGCTGGTTCCGGCGGCGATGCCGTCGCTGCGGTGGAGCTTCTTCGCCGGAGAGGCGCTGCACGCCGCCGACGCGGTGGACTGGCAGACGGCGGCACCCGGGTCGACCCTGGAGAACATCTACGGCCCGACCGAGCTGACCGTCACCATCACCGGGCACCGCTGGTCGCCGCAGACCTCGCCAGGGCTCTGCGTCAACGGCCTCGTCCCAATCGGATCCCTGCACGACGGACACGACGGGGTGCTGCTCGACGCGGACGGCGCGGCCAACGAGGTGGAGGGTGAACTCCTGGTCACCGGCCCACAGCTGACCCCCGGCTACCTCGATCCGGCCGACGACGAGGGTCGGTTCCTCATCCGGGACGGCCGACGCTGGTACCGCACCGGCGATCGGGTGCGGCGGCTGCGGAACAAGGAATTGATCTACCTGGGCCGGCTGGACGCCCAGGTGCAGGTGCACGGCTGGCGGGTCGAGCTGGCCGAGATCGAGCACGCGTTGCGGGGCTGCCCCGGGATCGAGGACGCGATCACCGTGGCCCGGGCCGGGGCCGGCGGCACCGAACTGGTGGTCTTCTACACCGGCGAGCCGACCGCACCGGCGGAGCTGTCCCGGCAGCTACGGCAGATCCTGCCGAAGGGGATGTTGCCCCGCTCGTACCGACACGTACCGGAGTTCCCGCTGAACTCCAACCGGAAGGTCGACCGGGCCCGGCTGGCCCGTACGGCCGCCGAGGCCTGACCCGGACCGGTCGGGCCCACGTCAACGGGAACCGACCGGGGACCGGCGGACGGTGGATCAGCCCGCGGGTTCTCCGGCGCGGGCGGCGAGCGCCCGCCGGTCGACCTTGCCATTGGCGTTGACCGGCAGCTCGTCGAGGACCCGCACCTGCTGCGGCACCATGAAGTCGGGCAGCGCCTCCAGGCAGAACGCGCCGAGCTCCATCTCCTCGACGCCGGTGACACCCGGGTCGAGCACCACGAAGGTGGCCAGCACCGGATCCCTGCCCTCCTGGGGGAGCATCAGCGCGGCGGCGCCGGCGACGCCCGGGAACTCCCGGACCCGGCGCTCCACCTCGCCCAGCTCGACCCGGTTGCCGCGTACCTTGACCAGCGAGTCGACCCGGCCGGTGAAGTACAGTTCACCGCCCTCCCCCCGGTACGCCAGGTCGCCGGTGCGGAAGACCACCTGCCCGGTGGCCGGGTTGAGCGGGTCGGGCACCAGAGCCTCGGCGGTCGCCTCTGGGTCGTTCCAGTAGCCGTTGAACAGGGCGGCGCTGCGCAGATGGATCTGGCCGACCACACCCGCCTCATCGACCGGCCGACCGTCCTCGTCGATCAGTAGCATCTCCGCACCAGGGTGGGCGTGACCGATGGAGATCCGGTCCGCGTCGTCGGGCAACGGGTTCGGCACGTCGGTGAAGGATGCGGCGAGGGACTCACTGCTGCCGAAGCAGTTGACCACCCGGGCCCGGGGCAGGGCCCGTTGCAGTTCGCGCAGCTCGGGCAGCGGGAAGTTCTCGCCGGAGTAGAGCACACCGCGGATCTGCTCACCGAGCGCGGCCAGCCCCGCGTACTCATGCCGCAGCACGCCCCGCCAAATCGACGGGACGCCATTGACCTGGGTGGCTCCGGTGTCGGTGAGAAACTGCACGAACCGACGTGGCCAGCGCAGCAGCGCCCGGGGAACCGGCACGACGGCCGCGCCGCTGCCCAGGGCCAAGCCGATGTCGAGCAGGGAGAAGTCGAACTGGAGCGGAGAGGTGGTCGCGACCCGGTCCTCGGCGGAGACGATGCCGTGCCGGAGCATGCCTCGGAAGAAGGCGAGTACGCCCCGGTGGCTCATCACGACGCCCTTGGGCCGACCGGTGGTGCCGGAAGTGAAGATCACGTAGGCGGGGTCGGTGGGGACCAGTTCCCGGCGGCGCCGGGTGCGGGGCGTCGGGGCCCGTTCGACCTGGATACCGTCGGTGCCGAAGCGGGCGGTGCCCAGCGGGGTGGGCACCGTCTCCCGGCGACCGTCAACGGTTTGCAGGTGCAGCGCCGCCTCGGTGCTCTCGGCGATCAGCGCGAGGCGCTGCGCAGGTGTCTCCGGGCTGACCGGGACGAAGGTGAGCCCCAGCGAGGAGCAGGCCAGGAAGGCGGCGATGGCGGTCGGCGAGGTGTCCGACTCCAGGATCACCCGGTCGCCGATGTCCAGGCCCAACTCGTCGAGAGCGGCGGCGTAGCCGTCAACCCGCTGGGCGAGCTGACGGTACGACAGGGTGCCGGTCTCGCCACCGACGGCCTGGACGACAGCCGGCCGGTCGGGTGTCAATCGGGCGCCCGCCAACAGAAACTCGGGCAGTGTCTCCACGGAGGCGTGCGTGCGCGCGAAAATATCTCGACCCATGGCCGGATCGTATCGGCGACCTTAAGTGCGTTGCACCCGCATCGACACCCCTAGCGACCCCTAACCGTCGACGCTCCGCAGGGCCAGAAATTGTCGGGTCGTCTACGCCCGGCGGTCGTTGCTAGCGTTTCCTCACCCTGCACCGGAAGGAAATCACCGACATGTGGGATCAACGGTTCGAGACCATCCTGCGCCAGCACCTTCCCTTCCTCGACCCGGAGGAGCCGCTGCTGGGCGGCACCAGCCTGCGGGACTCGGGCCTGGACTCCCTCGCCATGGTCGAGCTGCTGGCCATGCTCGAAAGCGAGTACAACGTACGGTTCGTCGACGAGGCGATGTCGATGGAGACGTTTGCCACCCCAGAGACACTCTGGAGCGCAATAAACGACATGCTCGGTGCTTCCGTGTGACGCATCCCGCACACAGTGGCCCGTGACCATCTCGGTCGCGGGCCTTTTCGACGACTCAGCTCCGCCTCGAATCGACGAGAGCACCCGGGTGAACGACAAGCTCAGAGCTGGTCGAGAAACTCGGTGAGGAGGTCGGTGAACCGCTCCGGGGTCTCCAGGTGGGGCAGGTGACTGGCCCCGTTGATGATCTCCCAGCGAGCACCGGGGACCAGATCGTGGAAGGGGCGTACCGCGGCCGGGGTGACCTCGTCGTGCTCGCCGCTGATGACCAGGGTGGGTGCGTCGATCTGCGGCAACCGGTCGACCAGCGAGTAGTCGCGCAGGGTCCCGGTCACGCAGAACTCGCTCGGCCCGTTCATCGAGTGGTAGACGGTAGGATCCCCGTTGATCTCCATGAAGCTGGCCATCAGCTCTGGCGGCAGCGGCTTACGCCGGCATACGTGCCGCTGGTAGAAGACCATCATCGCCGCCACGTAGGCGGGGCTGTCGGTGGTGCCGGCGGCCTCGTGCCGGCGTAGTGTCTCGTCCACGCCGGGGGGCAGCGCGGCCCGCAGGACGTCCAGCTCGGGCAGCCACAGCGGATATGACGCGGGCGCGTTGGCGATCACCAGGCCGCGCAGCCCGGCGGGCCGATCCACCGCGTGCGCCGCCGCGAGGACCCCGCCCCAGGACTGCCCGAACAGGACGTACCTGTCGGCGATACCGAGCCGACGCAGGAGGTTGTCCAGCTCGGCCAGGAACAGCTCCACCGTCCAGAAGTCAGCGCCACGGTCCCGCAGGTGGGTGGCGCCGCCGTTACCGAGCTGGTCGTAGTGCACCACCGGGCGACCGGAGCGGCTCAGCTCGGCCAGGCTGAGTAGGTAGTCATGGGTACTGCCCGGGCCGCCATGCAGCACGACGAGCGGCGGTGAACCCTCGTGCAGCCGGCCTGTCACGCGGTACCACGTCCGGTAGTCGCCGAACTCCACGGTGCCCTTGTCGGTCGGTGCCAGTGTCATCGCGTTCACTCCAGCTGTCGTCACTGCGAGATCCAGTCCCGGACCACGCCGGCCGTCGCAGCGACCTGCCCCTCCATCATGGTGAAGTGGTCGCCGGGCACCTCCCGGAGTGTGTGCGGGGTTTCCCAGGTGGCTCGCCACCCATCGTCATCGCCAGCCATGATGGATTCCCGCGGCCGGACGAAGAGCACCGGTGTGTCGATCGGCTCGATCGGGCAGCTTTCCAGCAGCCGCACGTAGCGGCCCATCGCCGACAGCCGGGCGCTGCTGAACTCGCCGAACTCGGCCTCCCGGTCCAGCAGCGAGTCGAGCATGTGGGTGAAGAAGGCCGGTGTGGTGCTGCCGGTGGTCAGGTACGTGTCCAGCAGCACCACCCCGACCGGGCCGTGTCCCTGCCGCTCCAGCTCACCGGCGGTGGCGTGGGCGAACAGCCCACCCGAGGAGTAGCCGACCAGGATGTACGGCCCCTGTTCGGCGATCGGGCGGACCATCTCGGCGAAGACCCGCACCGCCGCGTCGGACGAGGCGGGCAGGCTCTCGTCACGGCCGAAGCCCGGCACCGGCAGGGTCCACACGTCGCGGGTGCCACCGAACTCGGCGGTGAACCGGGCGTATTGCTGATCGCCGCCGAGCGCCATCGGTGAGGGGAGGCAGACCATCGCCGGCCCCTGGTCGCCGCGGGCGAGCCGGCGGGGCCTGGGCATCTCCGGCAGGCCGGCCGGCCCGTCAAAGGTGGGCCGGATGTCGGCGACCGCGTACAGCAGGGACAGGCCCTGCTGTACCCGGCCACCCTGGACGGCGGTACGGAACAACGCGCTCATGGTGTCGGCAGCGTCGGCCGGGCCGGTGTGTTCCTCGGCCGGCGGAGCGGCCAGTTCGGTGCGCAGCAGGGCGGCGAGTTCGGCGACGCTGCCGTGATCGAAGACCACGCCCGTGTCCAGCCGCAGCCCCGTGGCCTCGTTCAGGGCGTTACGCAACTCCATCGCGGTGAGCGAGTCGATGCCGAGTTCGACGAAGCGCAGTGCCGGGTCAACGTCGTCGGGTCGGGTGTGGCCGAGCACCGTCGCGGCCCGCCTTCGGACCAGGTCACGCAGCAGCGTCTCCTGGCCGTCGGTGTCGAGCCCGGCGAGGGTGCGCCGCAGCCCCGCCGGGTCGGGTCGGGCCGGGCCGAGCCGGCTCCGCCGGTCCGGGGTGACGAGCGTACGGAGGATCGGCGGCACCTCCGCCGTAGCCGACGTACGCAGGTCGGCCTTGATTGGCACGAGCACCGCGTCTGTACGGGCCAGCGCCGCATCGAGCAGGTCCAGCCCCTCCTGGCTGGACATCGGCAGCACCCCGCCCCGGGACATCCGAGCCCGGTCGGCGCCACCGAGGCTGTCGGCCATGCCGCCGCCGGCCCACGGCCCCCAGGCCAGGGATTGGGCGGGAAGCCCGGCCGCCCGGCGGGCGGCCGCGAGTGCGTCGAGGTAGGCGTTCGCCGCCGCGTAGTTACCCTGGCCCGGCCCGCCGAGCACACCGGCTGCCGAGGAGAAGAGCACAAACGCGGTGAGGTCCGCGTGGCGGGTCAGCTCGTGCAGGTTGGTGGCGGCGTCAATCTTGGGACGTAGCACCGCGTCGAGACGTTCCCGGGTCAGCGAGGGGATGATTCCGTCGTCGAGCAACCCGGCGGCATGCACCACCCCGGTCAGCGGGCGGTCGGCGGACACCCCAGCGAGCAGCGCGGTGACCGCGTCCCGGTCGGCCAGGTCGCAGGCGACGACGGTGACCTCGGCGCCGCGCGCGGTGAGATCGGCGCTCAGCGCGGCCATGCCGTCCGCGTCGGGGCCGCGCCGGCTGGCCAGTAGCAGGTGCCGCACCCCGTGCGCGTCGACCAGGTGCCGGGCGACGAACCCGCCGAGGGCGCCGGCGGCCCCGGTGAGCAGGACGGTGCCGTCGGCGGTGAAAGTGCTGCCGGACGTGCTGTCGGGCGCGCCCGCGGCCACCAGCCGGGCGGCGTGCGCGACGCCCTCGCGGAGGAGCAGTTGCGGTTCGCCGCCGGCCAGCACGGCCGGGAGAGCCAGCACCGACCTGTCGTGGTCGTCGAGGTCAACCAGGACGATCCGGCCTGGGTTCTCCGACTGGGCGGAGCGGGCAAGCCCCCAGACCGCCGCGGCGGCCGGCTGGGTGACCGGCGTGCCCTGCGCGCCGTGGGTGAGGACCATCAGTCGGGACGACGCCAGCCGCTCGTCGGCGAGCCACCGCTGCAGCAGGACGAGGAGCTGCCCGGTGGTGTGCCGAGCGCCGGCCGCGAGGTCACGGCAGTCGGGTTGGACGCTGGCGACCAGCACCACGTCCGGTGCGGCAGCGCCCGCGTCCAGGTCCGCGGTGAGGGCGTCGAGGCCGGGGTGGGTCTCGACGGCCAGCCCGGCCGTGTCGAGCGCGGCGGCCACCTTGAACTCGTCGGTGCCGATGAGTGCCCAGTGGCCGGTGTCCGCGGTGGTGGGCAGCGGCACCGGGGTCCAGTCGATCCGGTACAGGTGCTCCTGCCGGCCGCCGCGAGCGGCCCCCAGCTGACTGACATCGATCTCCCTCAGTACCAGGGCGTCGACTCGCGCGACGGGTACGCCGGTCTCGTCGGCGAGCGTGAGGGCGACCTGCTCGGGTCCGGTGGGAGTGACGGTGACCCGAAGGGCGACGGCGCCGGTGGCGTGGATGGTCACCCCGGCCCAGGAGAATGGGACGGCAGGCGCGCCCTCGCCCCGGCTGAGGCCGATGGCGTGCAGGGCCGCGTCGAACAGGCCCGGGTGCAGGTGGAACCGGTCGGCGTCGGTCACATCGGCGGGAAGCGCGATCTCGGCGTACACCTCGTCGCCGTGTCGCCAGGCGGTCCGCAGGCCCCGGAAGACCGGGCCGTAGCCGAGGCCGACCTCGGCCATCCGCTCGTACAGTCCGTCGAGGTCGACGGGGGTGGCGGCGGCTGGGGGCCACGGGGCCGGCGGGTCGGCGGGTGGGACCGGTGGGGCCGGGGCGACCACGCCGACGGCGTGCCGGGTCCACGGCGCGTCCTGGTGCCGGGAGTAGACGGTGACCGGCCGCGAGTTGTCCGTGCCGGGCGCACCCACGGCGACCTGCACCTGTACGCCGCCGTCGTCCGGGATGACCAGCGGGGCCTGGAGGGCGAGTTCGGTCAGTTGGCCGCAGCCGACGTGGTCACCGGCATGCACGACGATCTCCACCAGGCCGGTGCCGGGCAGCACGATCGTGTCGCCAAGCGCATGGTCGGCCAGCCACGGGTGGGTACGCCGGGACAGGAGGCCGGTGGCGATGAGCCCGTCGGTGTCGGGGAGAGCGGTGACAGCCGACAGCAGCGGATGTTCGGCATCAAGCAGGCCGGCGGCGGTGACGTCCTTGTCGGCTCCGGTGTCGTGCAGCCAGTAATGCTGGTGTTGGAAGGCATACGTCGGCAAATCCACCCGCCGCCCACCCCCACACACCACACCCCAATCCAAATCCACACCCGACACCCACACCCGCCCCATCCCCTCCACAAACCGCAACACCTCATCACCACCACCCCGCTGCAACCCCACCACCACCGCCCCCGGCACACACTCCCCCACCATCGCCGACAACACACTGTCCGGACCCACCTCCACAAACCGCGACACCCCACGCCCCACCAACGTCTGCACCGCATCCGCAAACCGCACCGTCCCC
>NZ_AZWO01000061.1 GCF_000514775.1 Salinispora pacifica CNR114
GCCCGGTGGAGGACCTGCCGCAGGGCTGTTCGCCGACTCGCCACGAACCAAATATACACAAGGCACCTTGGGTAAAATTCACGCTGTTCACCTCGGCCCCCTAGGGTCTGGTCCGTGGAGCGGTTGGCGCGGCGGCTGGGGGTAACTGATGCGGTGGTCATCGGGACGGGGGCGATGCTCGGCGCGGGCGTCTTCGTGGTGTTCGCTCCAGCTGCGGCGGCGGCCGGCGGGACCGGACTGCTGGTGGCACTTACGCTGGCCGGGTTCGTAGCGTTTTGTAATGCGACCAGCTCGGCCCGGCTGGCGGCCCGCTACCCCGAGTCCGGCGGCACGTACGTCTACGGGCGGGAGCGGGTAGAGCCTTCCCCCGGCAGGTTGACCGCCCGACAGGAGGACACGGCGCTGGTCCGGAAACGGCAACTGGTCCCTGCTGACCGCACCGCCGGCGAACGACGACCTTCCACGCCACTGCTCCGGGCCGACACGAGCGGACGCCCGGCGTGGTCGTTCAGCAGCGGGACTCGGCGAGGCCCACGAACTCGTCCACGGCGCCGGGGACCTCCAACTCGTAAGGGGCAACGGAGCGGCGAGGACCGGGGTCATCCGGGGGCCAGCGCTGACTGCTCCACGCGGGCGGAGAGCAACTCGTACACCATGTCGTGGACCGGCGTCGCGGTGCCGGTGGCGGCGCCGAGCCGGACCACCGCCCCCGTCCACGCCTCCAGCTCCGACGGGCGACCCGCCAGGATGTCCCGCTGCAGTGACGAGCGGCCGTTCGCGGGCTGCTGGTCGACGAAGGCCAACGTGCGCTCCACGATGTCGGCCGGCAGGTCGACCTCCATGGCCCGGGCCACATCGCGGATCTCGCCCATCAGCGTGACGAGCAGTTGCCGGGTGCCGGGACGCGTGCGCAGCACACCGATGCTGGCGTCCGTCACAGCGCCGAGCCCACCGAACGGCACCACGAAGAGGAACTTCGACCACAGCTCGGTCCAGATGTCCGCCGGCACGGCCGTCGGTACGCCGGCGTCGTCGAGCACCTTGCGCAGGCCGTCGACCCGCGGCGTCACCTGGTTGTCCCACTCGCCATAGGTCAGCAGGCCCGGTCCGCCGACGTGCCGGACCTGACCGGGCGCCTCCAGGCTCGCGAAGACCTTCGCGCTGCCGGGCAGCACCGCCGCCCGCCCGTACCGCTGCGCGACCCGGTCGGGCGTGTCGACCCCGTTCTGGGTCGTGAGGATCGCCGTGTCCGCTCCGACGAGCGGGTTCAGGCTGTCGAGGACGGCATCGAGCCGCCAGGTCTTCACCGCCAGCAGGACGACGTCGGCGACGCCCAGGTCACCGGGGTCGTTCGAGGCAAGCACCTCCGGCATCACGAATTCGCCGGCGACGCTGCGCACCACCAGGCCCTGGCGCCGCATCGCTTCCAGGTTCACGCCACGGGCCAGGAACCCCACCTCGTGGCCCGCGTTCGCCAACCGGCCGCCGAAGTAGCCACCGATCGCACCGGCGCCGATCACCGCGATCTTCATCGTTGTCGTCCTCCCAGTCCTGCGGCGGTCATAGCAGCTCCTGCTCCAGCATCCGCAACGTCCGGTACGTCCGTTCGATCTCGCACGGGTCCTCGTGGACCAGGAACAACGCTCCGGGGGAGGAATTCAGGTCGACTGTGCGCCGCGTGGACGCACCCTCCTTGACGCGGAACCGGACGCTCTCGAAGGCCGGCAGGCGCGCTGCCGCCCTCGCGGAAGGCGGCCGCTGGTAGCGGCACCTCGCGGCGGGCGATCAGGTTCATGCACCGGGCGTGCCGGCGGCGGTCGTAGCGCAGCGGCCGGTCGGCAAGCACCGTGGCGTCCCGCCGGTAGCAGTCAATCGTCAGCCCCACCTGGTCGGCGCCGGTGGCCAGCCCGACAGCCACCGGGTTGGCCAGGCCCGATAGGCGGGCACCAGTATCCAGCAGGCGGGGCCCGTCGCCGGTGACGAGCAGTTCGGTGTGCGCGGGGCCCTGCCGAATCCCGAGAGCGTCGAGGACCTCCGCGACGTACGCGAGCACCTCCGCGAGCCGCGGGTCGTCAGCCGGGAGCAGGTCCTCGTACGAGTAGATCTTTCGCTGCCCGGCCGATGTCGATCTTCGTGCAGAGCCAGACGTCGGTGAACCGGTGCACGCCGTCCCGACTGACCGTGTTGACCACGAACTCGTCGCCGGTGAGGAACTCCTGGACCAACACGGCCTCGTTCACGCGGAGCATGAGGTTGGTCTTGTCGAGGATCAACCTGGGCCGCACGGAGGATCTCGTCGTCGGTCTCGCACACGTACGCGTCCTCGGATCCCGCGCTGTCCAGCGGCTTGACGACCACCTTGCCGAGCTGTTGGCCGGTGCGCCAGGCCACCAGCTCCGCCGGGTCCACCGCACGCAGCTGCCGCGGCGCCGGGAGTCCGGCGGCGGTCAGCGCCCGCATCATCAGATCCTTGTCCGTTTCGACTGGAGGTGGCACCACTGTGAGCGTGACAGTCGAGCACGGCCCCGCGCTGGATGAGGCCGCTCTATACACGGCCCGGCTCTGTTGTACGAGATTGCGGAAGTCCCCTGTCCCGCCCTCACCGTCGTGGATCTGCACCCGGTGGTGTGCCGTGCCCTGTGCGCCGTCACCTGTGTGCTGTGCTGGGCATGCGATGTATACCGGGGAATCGAACCCCTGCGCCTGCCCTCGGCGCGCCACAAGTGAGCCGGATTGCCCGCCGGCTCGCGGGTACGTGCACGCCTCCACGTCGGCTACCTGCTCCGCAACATCAGTCGAGCAGATCGACCTCCCAATTCGTCCGCTGAATCAACGTGTCCACCTCGCGTAACTGCCGGGCGAGGTCGTCAGCCTGCCTGCGCAACTCGCTCACCGACAGCGCCGGAACCATCGTCAACTCCGAGCGCAGCTGCCGATACCCACGCTGGCCTTCCCCCGCGGCGGCGTCCGCGGCGGACGTGACCACGCTGTGCCGCAGCCGGAGCACATCGCGACGCGCGAGCGCGTCGGTAAGTGTGCCCCCCTCCCGTGCGACGGTGGCAGCGTTGGTGCGGTTAATCCGCCGGATCAACGACTCCAGCTCACCGAGCGCCTCGCCCGCCTCCGCGAGGAGCGCCGAGGCATCCTCAGCTGGCGTCTCACCCTCCTGATAGCGGGCGCTAGCCGTGATGCGGGCACGGAGTTGTTCAGCGCGGCGCGCCGCGTCCGAACGCAGCGCCAATGCCTCAGCAAGCTTCATGGACACCATTATGACCAACGAAGATCAGCACCGCTGCCCCATTAATGCTGACGGGTTGGCGGTCGGACGCCCACCGCCGCTACCCCCATCAGCCTCTATCTATACCCGGAGGCTGACTACCTGCCGGTTCCTATTTTGTTTTCGTGTTAGTGGGTCGCACACGCGTGTTGCTGTGCTCGCTTGCTGAAGATCAGCAGAACGGGCGTAAGTCCTGCTCAGGCCAAGCTTCGGTCGGTCCGACGCGTCCTCACCGAGATCCGGTGAAGGTGCCGCGCCGCGTCATTTTACGGTGTCGCGAGAGCTTGGGCCAGCAGCGTGGCGAGTTTGGCTGCGCGTGCCGGATGGTGATGGCTGGCCCAGAGAACTCGTCCGATGAGGTATTGAGCAAAGTCGGGGTGGCCGGTCCGATTCTGCGCGGCAGCCGGTGCGCGCGGCGTTGTGGAGGATGGCGCGGAGCCGGTCGTACTCGTCGCGGGGTGTGGCGGGTGTTGGTTGACGACGAGTCCGGCGAGGAGTTGCCGGTCGGCCCGACCACGGACGCGGGTCTTGTCTGGATGGACTCGGAACCCCTCCTCGCGGGCGATGTCGGTGACGTCGGCGATCAGGTCGTGGATGCGGCGGGTGGTGAGGCTGCCGGAGAAGGCGAGGTCGTCGGCGTAGCGGGTGTAGGTGATGTCGAAGGCGTCGGCGAAGCCGGTGAGGCGTCGGTCGAGTCGGTAGGCGCACAGGTTGGCCAGAGCGGATAAGGCCGGTGCGTCTTGGGGCAAGTGGCCGGTGCCCAGCGCGGTGAGTCGCGTCGCCTGGTGCGGTAGGTCGGTGGGTGCGCGGCGCAGGACGTGCGGGTGGTGCAGAGTCCGGTGGGGGTGTGGGCGATGGGTTCGGGGTAGCCGGCGGTGCGGAATGGTCCGTGGACGCGGGTGGCGGTGATGTGGGTGCAGAAGGCGAACAGGTCGATCCGGACGACGACCGGCTGTGCGGCGTGGGCGGCAGCGAAGGCGTGTGCGGAGCGGTTGGGGACGAAGCCGTGGGCAGTGGGGTGGACCGGAATGGGGCCGACGGCCCGAACCTTGGCGGCGGGACAACGGAGGGCTCGTGGAGCAGTCAGGTCTGGCTGAACCGACCCGAGATGGAACCGTTAGCGTCGCTCGTCGGCGCGGCCGGCGAGGAGCACGAATGCCACCAACCCGACCACCGAGATGATCGCCTGGGGCAGGAGCATGGCGGCCGGTGTGCCCGTGATCAAGGCGGCCAGGGTCGGGATGGTGAACAGGATGGCGGTGTCGTAGCCGGTCGCGGCCCAGTGCAGTGGGCCGGTCGGCAGGATACCCATGGGGGTGACGATCGGTGGCAGTTCGTGGCGTACCGCGCCGCGTCGCGCGGCCCGCAGTGCCCCCGCCGCCAGTCCTGGCCCTGCGGCGGCGCCCAGGATCGGCCAGGCCCAACCCTCCGCGCCTGGAGTCCGGGCCGTGAGCAGGGTGCCCGCGCCGACACCCCACGCGACGGCGAGGACCGTCGGCAGTACTGACCGGGCGGCGAGCAGGGCCGGACCGGGGAGGGTGAGCAGCCGACGCAATGCCGGCAGGTCCCGGTCCCGTCTCGCGTTGACCGTGCAGGGGGTGACCGCGGCGAGCCCGCTCAGTAGCCAGCCGACGGCCAGTGTGATGCCCCAGCCGGTAAGGATGCCCAAGAGGGTCGGGATCAGCAGCGTCGCCCCGGCGACGAGGAGATGCTCGGGCGACCGGCGGGTCACGAGGAGATCGTGGCCGACCACGGCGCGGGGGCCGGCGATCCTCGGCAGCCGACCACCCGTCCGGGGCCGAGTGGCCCATCGGTGTTCCTCGGCGGCCCGGGAGGCGATGCCCGGGTCGACGGTGATCAGTCCCGCGCCCGTGATCGCCCCCAGCGTGCTGCCCGCGGCGAGCCGACGTAGGGGAAGCCGGTCGAGCCGCCACACGACGATCCCGGCCACCATCAGGGCCGCCACTGCCACCCACAGCAACCAGGACCCGCCCCGGCCGTCGGCGGCGGCCTGCGGCCAGCCCCACGGGCCTGTCCAGGCCGGCACCGGCGTGCGGGCCATGGTCAGGACCGCGGCCACCACGCCGAGGAGCACCGCGATCCGCTCCAGCACCGCCGTCGAGGCGTCGGTCACGGTCTGGATCACCACGGCCAGGGCCCCGGTCAGCACAGCGGCGGCAACTCCGGCACCCACCACCGCCGCGGCTGCCGCTTGATCCTGCGCGCCCACGACGGTCACCACGAAGGCGCCGTGCAGTGCACCGGCGACGGCGGCGACCGACAACACCATCGCGGCAGAGGGAAGCAGAAGCAGTCGCCGGTCGACGGGACTGGCCAACCACCACGCCAATGTCGCCGGGGTGGCGGTGACCGGACCGAATCTGGCGGCGAGTGTCAGGGCGAAGGCGTATCCCAGCAGACCCACGGCGAGCAGCGGTAGAGCCGCTGCGGAATCTGCGGCGCTTCGGTCGCCACTGAGCAGCCGGGGCAGCGTACCGGCCACGACAGCGATGCCCACCAGGACGGACAGCGCCACGAAATAGAGGCTTCCGGCCCCGCCCCCGTGCTCACGGCGGCGCTGCCTCAGCCACCGCCGTGACGCCCCGGGCGGGTTGGCTCGCACCGGCTGCGCGCTGGACACCGCGGGACCGGCGGGCGCACGCCTCACTACGCTCATCGTGCTCTGCTGCGTCGACGGGCCCGCTTCCCCGACGCGACTGCCGGCCCCTCGGCGGCGTCCCGGTCCAGCGAGAGCGTCCGCCGGCCCAGGCCGGCAGCGAGCGTGGCGTCGTGGGTGACCAGCACGACCGCGCCGCCGCGACCGGCGTACTCAGTCACCAGGCGATCGACGCTGTCACGGCCGGCCTCGTCGAGGTGCCGCTCCGGTTCGTCGAGCAGCAGGAGCCGGCTCGGACGGGCCAACACCATCGCCACCGCCAGCCGCTGACGTTGACCGGACGACAGTTGACCCGGAACGGTGTCGGCGAAGCCGTCGAGGGCGAGCGCCTCGGCCAGGTCAGCGGTGGTGAACCAGTCGCCCGGCATGGGGGCGTTGACCAACTGGACGAAGCTCAGGTGCTCGGCGGCGGTCAGGTTCGGATACCAGGCGCCACCGTCGAGAAGGGCGGCGACGGACCGGCGGAATCGTGGCTCACGGTCGTCGGCCGGATGTCCATCGAGCGTCACCGTGCCTTCAAGTGGCTGTTGCTGGCCGGCCAGGCACCGGAGAAAGGTGGATTTGCCGCTGCCGTTGCGGCCGGTTGTCACCAGCACCTCGCCGGAGTCGACGTCCATCCGCAAGGCGCCGAACAGAGGTTGGCCCCGGTAGCCCACGGACAGATCACGGCACTGGAGAAGCATCAGGGCCTTCCTCCTCACCACCGGGCGGTAGGGCTGTTTCGTCGGTTGCAGGCGCTTCGACACGATACCGGAGTCGTGGACCGAGGACGGTCAGGGAAACGGGTGCGGATGAGGATTGATCGCCGAATCCGGCAGCGCGGAACTGCGGTACCCGAGGCGTGCGGGGACCGTTCTCAAGCGATCCAGTCCGTGGACCCGCCGATTGGCGTGGCCAAATGTCATCGGCAGGGCGCCTGGCACGAGAACCTTGACGCACGACAGCCCCGCAGCCCGGTGTTCCGCAGTGGTCTGGTCCACCACCAACACGTCCAGACCGGTGGAGAGGAAACGGTCCATCAGCGCGTGCAGATCGTCGCGCAGGTCGTCCTGGGGAACGAGACCGCATCGGCGGGCCATATCGGCCACCGTGGTGGTCCGGTCTCCGCCGCGTAGAAAGTCCAACCGGCCACCCACCGCCGGGTGGGAGTAAAGCAACGAGTGGTCGACCATCCGGCGGACCAGGGCGTCGTCGCGGATCATGGCTTCGATCCGATCGGTGTGTCCTGGAGCTGACCGGGCCACGCTCGCCGCGATCGGCCCGAGCTCGCCCAGAGCCTGCCGCAGCGCCTGCTCGGGGTCGGGGTGGGCACCCCCCGCACAGACCAATGCAGGGCTTCCGGTCCCTGGATGTCGGTGCGTGGCCATCGCCCACAGGCAGGGGACACCCTGCTCGACGGTGATGTCGTAGACAGTCACCTCGGCGCTGGTCGTCTCCTCGATCCGGTGTACCAGCATGCTGGTGCGGGGGTCACTGGTGGAGGTCAGGTCGATCCGGGGTGCCGGAAGGCGAGCAAGCCAGGTCAGCAGGAAGGCATCCCGCTCGGCAACCTCCAGCAACCCGAAGAGGATGGCCTCCTCCATGCAGCTACCGAGAGCGCATCCATTGGAGATCTCGTCGACGAATCGCGGCTCGTCCGGGTGCGTCAACGCCGTGCCCCAGTACGCCACGGAGAGCGGGACGAGGACCGGTCGGTTCTGACGGAACGAGTGCGCCCACACCCAGGTGCAGACGGTGTCCTCGGCGAAGGGCACGAAGGGGGAGTCGGGTGTCGCATAGGCCTCCGGGGCGTGCGTCCCCAGCGCGCGCGGGTCGATCGCGTCGGAGGATATCGCCCGGTACGGTGCCCGTACCGTCGGCCGGCTGCCGCCGGGACTGGCCCCGCCCCAACGCTCAACCGCCTCCAGTAGCGCGGTCGAGTCACTGCTGCGGTAGTTGTCGGACCGGCCCCATCCGGACTCGGTCACCGGGGCGACGGTGGGATCACCTCCTCGCAGACCGAGCGGTGCCCGGGCGACCGTGAAGCCCGCCTCGTCGTCGCGTTCCACCCGCCGGACCAGACCGACGTACGGGTCGACGAATAGTGTGCGTAGGTCGTCGAATTCCTGCCGCAAGTCCCGCAGCCGGTAGCGGTCCGGTGCCGACTTGGGCCTGCTCCGCAGATCGAGCCAGGCCCGGTCCGGTCCATCGTCGGGCAGTGTGCCGCAGTGCGGGCAGAGAGGATCGGCCAGGAACCGGTGTGTCCGCACATCGAGGGTGTCCAAGGACAGTCGCATGACCGCCCCCACTACGCGCAGGTCCGCGTACCGCCCTTCCCGCATCGCCGTCACTTCGGCGGCGACGAGTTCGGCCGCTGCGGCGACCGCAGGTGCCGGAATGCCCGCCGGTGGCGCGTCAGCCAGGCGGGCCGCGTGACGGGCGCGCAGGGCCCGGAAGTGCTCCTGCGCCCGGCTCCGCCGCAGATCGACGCAGGACGGGCACCCGGGCGCGCCCAGTCGATGCCACGGCCCGATCACCACTTCGCCCGGTTCGCCGCGAACGGTCAAAGTGCCGGCCGCCGGGACCTGTGCCACCTCGGCGGTGGGATCGTCGACATTAATAGGCCACCCTTCGGTGACCAGCACCAGCGGGCCGACCGACCCGGGCGGAGCTAGGTCGGCGGACCACAAAGCCCGTGCCGGCGTGTCGGTCGGTCCGGCGCCCACCGATACCCGCCGCAACCCGTAGGAACCCAGCAGGTGGGCTACCGCGTCGGAGATCGAACCGGTACCGGCCAGCAGCAGGTCCATACCGCGAACGTCACCCATCGACGAGCACCGCCCGCAACACGTACGGCAGTACCGCATGTACGGCGGGGTCATGGTCCAGCGGCACGACGACGGGAGCAGTGCCGTTCCGCCGGAACGCGTCCACAAGACTGACCGGCTCCGCGTCGGCCGTCGGAGCGCCAGCCGTCGGCACGTCCACAGGTGTGGAGGCGTAGCGGGGATCGCTGTGCCACGTGGACTGGGCGTGCAGCAGCGCCTGAGCGAGCGCGTCCCGCGCCGCCGCCGGCTGATCCACGCCGGCCGCGCAGCCTATGACATCCTCACCGCACATGACCGCCACGACCGGAACATCGAGTGTCCCGGTCACGTCCAGTACCTGCAGCGGCTTGCCCGCTCCGCCCAGCATCGTCCATAGAGCGCGAATGGCGGGCTCACACTGGTCGAGTTCGATGTCCCTGGCGGTCGGGTCGACATGTCGAGTACCCAGTCGGTGTCGCGCGTCCGCCACGACGTGCGACAGGAGCGCGGCCTGTAACGCCTGGCCCCACGAACAGCCGGCCGCAACGCCGACCGGGAGGTCCGGGCCCGCGGCCTCGAAGACCAGCGCGGCCGGCAGTTGGACCGGTTCGCCGTCGGGCAGACGGACCCCCCACACAGTTCGGCCAGGACCGAGGCGCCGCGCGTCGACGACACGAACGGCGTAAGCGGCCAACGCCCGTAGGGCCGCTGCCCTACGGGCGTCGGTGTACGTGCGAGCGGCCGCCCGGACCGGGAGCCGACCGGTGGGCGCAGCCACGTCGATCTCGGTGACGTGCAGAGGTGACTGAGCGAAGTCGTGCTCGCTCACCGCTCGAAAGATCCCGACGGTTGGGTCGATACAGGCCGCCACCTGGCGGTCCAGATCCTCAACGCAGACCGGTGCTCCCGCACGCAATCGGCGGACGGCGTAGACGGCGCCGCCGGGGCTACCGACCTCGGCCGGTGCGGCCAGCGGATGCGGCAGGACCCGTATCGGAGTGGTGAACAGGCTCTCCGCGTGCACCAGGCGCATCACCGGCTCTCGCTGTTCGCCGTCGAGGGTGCGTTCGACCAGACGGACGAACTGCCGGGCGATCTGTCGGACCGCTTGGTCCGAGGGCGAGGGCCCCTCCCTGTCGGCGGTCCGGTCGATCCGCGTCCAAAGGGCTGCCGCGCCGGTGTACACCCCCACCGGCCCGATCCAGCCGTAGCCGGCGCGTAGGGCGGCGAGCCCGACCGGCGTGCCGCTGCTGGCCGCCCGCTCGACGGCGGCGGCAGCATGGGGTGACAAATCATCGGTCGTGTGCAGTATGACCTTCTCGATGGGGTACGTGGAGATGGCACCCCTTTCCGACGTCGTGTGCACCGATCGCCAGCCGGCCGTCAGGAGGGCGTCGAGGGTCGCCGCGTGCAGCCGTCCCTCGCCGGTCAGCACCACATGTGGTCGGCTCACTGCTGCGGCGGCCCGACCGCTCGGGAGTTCCTGGTCGGCGTCCTCGACCACGCCTTGGTCATGGAGAAGATCGACCAACCGGGTCAGGGCTGCGCGATGCCGCAGCGTCAGACCCGAGGCCAGTTCCTCAAGGGTGTGACCGCCGTCAAGGAAGGGTGTGAGCCGCCGGAGCCAGGTACCGGCCCCGGCCACCCGGACTAGTTCACCCCTCAGGAGGAACGCGGCGTCCTCGCCGGAGCCGACGTCATAGGCGTCGTCGCGCAGGCGCGGCCTCATTGCCCGGCCCGCCGGCTACCCAGCGCGAACTCGCCGACGCTGGACTCGTGTAGGGAATCGCGGCCAGAGGCGGCGGCGAAGAGGTCGACGTCACCGGTGCCGAGGGCACAGGGCGCCAGCCCCATCGCGGTGGCCACCAGGTACATCGTCTGCATGAGAACCCCGACGTGCTTGAGGACGAGGGCATACCCCATCGACTCGTACTTCCACATCAACCGGCCGAACCGCGCCGAGAGCAGAATCAGGACCTGCGGCTGTTCGTGGCCCGCCATCGCCCCCGCCGAACGCCGTAGCAGCGCCCGGACCGCGACAGGCTCGGCCGGAACCCGAGCCAGCCCATGCTGGAACGGGTCATAGTGGTAGAGCCCGGACTCAAGGCCGTCGACGCTGCGCACCAGGAGGTAGATCTCCAACTCGTGCAACCGCCCGCCGCTGGGGTACGGCCGGTCGGACATCTCGACACCGTGGTGGTCGTCGCGCGCCCGGACCCGGGCGCAGCGGTACAGGAATTCCGAGATCTCCGCCAACCGGATCGGCCGATCCTCGTCATATGAACGGTAGGAACGCCGTGACTCAATGGCTTCGGACAGGGTGACCTGGTCGGCTGGCAAGCCGGCGAGCTGCGGTGCGGGCAGTGGGACGTAACGCCAAGCGGAGTCATTGCCGACGGCCGGCAGCGCAGGGAAGACGCCCTTCGCCCACGTGGTTCCGCCGAAGTCCACCCCGAGCCGGCGGTGGGTCCGATCCCGGCTCTCGTGGTGGAACCAGAGTTCGTGCGGACGCCACTGGGCGTGCGCCAGGTCCGCCGCCTCTCCATCGTCGCTGGCGGTCAGCAGCCCGCACGCCCACAGCCGGTCGGCGAGCGGAGCGGATACCCCGGTGAGCAGCACCGAGCCGGCCCGGGGGACCGGTGCGATGAGGGCGGTTAGGGTGGCAACGAGGGTCGGGTCGTGCATGGTGAGCTGTTGTGTCGCCAACGGCGACTCCAGCACAGCCGCGGCCCCCGCCCGTCTCAGGACGGCGAAGCGCGACAGCACCGGCGAGGTCGGCGCGGGATATTCCTCGGGCCTTCTCGGCCGCCCGACTGGGGACAAGGCATACGTGGGACCGCTGTCGGCCGTGCCCACCTCCAGGCCGGCCCAGCCGCCACCGACCAGCAGCCGGTCCAGCGCGGCGGGAAGCTCCGTTCCGGTGCAACTGCCGTCGGCGAGCCGGATGAGGCTCGCGCGGCCACGCTCGTCCAGGACGCCCAGGCATACCGTGTCGGGGCCGCACACCAGATGGACCTCACCGCTGCTCGCGGTGACAGCGGAGACGCCTGGTCGCAGCCGAATCCGTACCTCTTCGACGCCGCTCACCCCGCGACCTCCGTCGGCGCGGGCAGGACCACGTCCGCCGCTGCCACGCCGTAGAGTTCCTCGGCTACGTTGGCAGCGAAGTGGCACAACATGAAGCGGTGCAGCGGGGTGAGTCCCAATCGTGTCAGGTACAAATAAGTGTAGTTAAGAACCAGTCGATAGGTCGCGAACCAGGTCCGGTGCACCGGTCGACGCTCTCCCAGAGCATGGCGGTGGAATGGGCTGCGTCGCAGCATCTCCACGACATCGGCGTTACGCGGGTCGGCCAGGTCGACCTCCGCCCAGGGTGGATCCATGCTCAGCGCACCAGAGCGAATCAGGGCTTCGCCGCGACGCCGGACCGGCTCAACGGTTCTGGCCCAGGTGGTGATGCCGTTCGCGCTACCCGTGTCCAGGCAGGACAGCAGCCGTTTGGTCCTTTGTAGCAGTTCGGGGCGGTATGCCGCGTATCGATCCTGCCACCGCTCGCGTAGCCCGTGCGCCTCCGGCCACCAGGATAGAAAGGCGTCGGCATGGGAGCGGAAGGAGACGAAACCTCGGGCGAAACCGACGCTGGAGAGGAGGTGCGCCGAGGCGATCATCAGGTCGTACGCCATTGTCGGCAATGAGGACCCGGCAAGCGTTTGACGGGCCGCGGCGAAGGCGAGCGGTGTCGTCGCCACGTGGAACTCCGCTAGGAGTTCGGCGGCGGTGGCACTGCCGAGCACCTCGATCCGTTCGTCCACCGGAATCTCTCTGATGGAGTTATCCGGTCGAAATGGTGTCAAAGAATCCCGGATCTGTTCGAGTTCAGCCAGCCGGCGATGTTGAGCCAGCGTTCGATCCGGGTCGAGGACAGTGGTGGACGGGTGCCGAACCAGAAAGCCACCCACCACCTCCTCGACTAGGGGAAGCACGGTCGTGTCGAAGGCGGCGTCATCAACGTCGAACATCAAGCGCAGGTGTGGCCCGCGCAGCCAGTGGCGCAGGTGATACGCGCGGGGGACTGCGGTGCCAAGGCGTGCGAAGAGCGGTTCGACAGCTTCGACGACCAGTCTGTCTCGGGACTCGTCGTGGTAGTGCACAGCGACGCACCGCCAACGGCTCATCGTGCCTCCTCCCACTGCTCGGCGATGGTGAGGGCGGCCATCTGGCGGAGAAGTCCCTCGGACTCCAACCGCACCCCGATTCGGTTGCAGAACAGGTGTGCACAGATGTCCAGCACGGGTATGGCCTGGGCGGCCGGGTCCAGGTCGAGAACCGTTGAGGGATGGCTCGGCGGCGTGAACCTGCCAGCGGCAATTTCTTCTGTCAATATGTTGTGCAACGTCCGGATCGACCGCGCCCAGCGCACGAAAGGCTCACTGGCGGACAACCGATCCTGTTCCCGTACCAGCCGACGCAGCTGCATTGCCGTGCGACGGAGTGACTCGCGCTGCGGCGCGAAGCGCTGCGGCGCGGAGACACCGGGTGCCGTGTCGGTCACCAGCTCCGTCCAGTTCGCGGTCTGGTCGGCGAGCGCGGCGAGCAGGTCACCGCGCTCCCCGGCGGCCACGAACCAGGTCAACACAATGGTGGCGAAGGCTGCGGTGTCCCTGGTGGCGAGGGCGGGACGGGTACCAAGCAACTCCAGCGCCAGCTCGGTGGACTCGGTGAAGTGCTGCTCCACGGCGGCGGCGGAGCCGCCGGTGCCATACCTCGACTCCTCCCGAACGTAGGGGACGAATGCCATCGTGTTGTTGGGTTGGAGCCGATGTGGTCGGCCGGTACGCTCCCAGCGGGCCAACTGACCTGCGGATCGCTCGTACGTCTCCGCATCGAGGAGCGTCGGCGACGGGCGGGCAGCCAACCAATTCTGGCACCGCTCGCGCAGCAGCGTCCGAAGCGGGAGCGCAGCATCCGGTTCGGTCGGCCGCAGCCGCCACCGAACATGCGGTCCGCCGTCCCAATAGCGCAGGAAAAAGGTTTGCCGCACGAGTCCGGCTTCACTGAGCTCACGGCTAACGGGACCGGCCAGCCCGGTGAGCAGCGGGTCCAAGTCCCCCTGGTAGAACAGGTGAACGCTGAGCCAGTCTGGTTCAGACACTTTGGCGCCTCTCACTGAGTTCGATGATCATCTCGGTGACCCGTGCGTCTCCGTCTGTCCCGTCGTGGGCCAGCGGTGCGGGCAGTGCCTCCTCGAATGCGACCGAGCCCGACCCCGGCGAGCAGACGTGCTCCAGAACGCTCAGCAGCCAGGGATTGGTTACGTCGATGTACATCGGCTTGCGGGCCTTGTCGAAGACCCTTGTCTGCCAGGGACCGACCTCGGTCACGGTGCGGATGTAGCTCCGGCTGGGGATGCCCGTCTCCCGCAGCCAGCGGGCGAGCCGGACTAGGTGATCGGCGTCGTTCTCGCCCGGCTGCCGCACCGGGATCCGGTCGATCGGCACGATCCAGCGGGCGCGCTGCAGGGTCAGCCGGCCGACCTCGATCCGTGGCTGCCGGATAATTCCCTCGACGTGTTGTTCGCCGACGGTCACGACGGGGAACTGCGGGTGCATGAAGAACGACTGGCCGAACGCGGCGAACATGAACCTCGCCGCCGGTGGCACAAGGGGGTCGGCCATCAGCCCGGTGTGCGCCGGCAGGACGGGGACGCGCAGCGGGGGCCAGCCGAGTTCACGCAGCCCGGACCGGGAGTTGCGACGCACGACGAGCTCCCCGAAGGGGATGCGCTGCCCGCCGGGGCGATCGCTGTTGGTGAAGGGATAGTCCACCTCCCAGGGTGCGGTGGGAGCGCGGAGGTTCATGGCTACACCGAAGGTGCCGGAGAGCTCCGCGACGGCGTGCGCATCGGCAGCGGCGGCCGCGACGTGCTTCGCCGGCCCAAATGAGCCGGCCAGCCGTCGCCACCGACCCCTGCCCCTGCCGTACCCGCCACTGACCACGTTCACCACCGCCCGGAGTCCGTCCTCAGTGGGTCGGGGCTGCAGGTAACAGGAAATCGACGGCGGAGTGGTCACCCAGGCGGGCCAGGTGGCGGCGAGCGCGGCCAAGCGTTCGGGCGCGACGACGACGGAGCTCCCATCCCGCCTAGCCGCAGAGAACACCTCCATCGACCGCCGGCGGAGTTCGGCGAGCCGCTGCAGCCGTGGGTCCGCCGCCCGGTCCAGGTCCTCGGCGGCTAACGGCGTACCGAGCTGCAGGAAGCGGCTCCAGTCCGCCGTCGGTTCGGCACCGAGGTCATGCTGAAGGGCGGTGTACATCTCCATCAGATTGATCTCGCGCCGATCGGGGAACCGGGTCGCGCAGTAGGCGTCGAGCGCGATCCGCACCGGGAGCATTCGATCGTGCAAGCCCAACCATTGGCGTACGACGTCGAGGTCGTCGAAGACCGGTTCCCACGCGGCGGCGGATGCCTGAGCTCTCCCGACCAGGACAGCGTTCTCGTGCAAGGCGGCTTTGCGTAGGCGGTCGTCGGGTTGCCAAGGCAGACCAAGCCCGTTGCCCACATCGGCGACCGTCTCGACGAGGAGGCGCTGTCGCCGATCGTGGGCGGCCAGATCGCTCGGATCGTCGTTCGCGTTCAGCGTCTGGTGCAGCCGGCGTAGACGGGCGGCGACCGTTGACCTTTCGGCGTCGGGGAACGTCTCTCCGGGCTCGCTCGGGGCGGTGTCACGGCCGGTGGCTGCGATGGTGCCGTACCAGTCGGCAAGCTGGCCTTCCGGATCCGGCGCCTGATCTGTCACCGGGTGTCGCGCCTCGATCAGGCCAAGGTGGAGGAGGCGTTCGAGGAACGGCCGGACGTCGGTGGGCTCCTTTCCGGACTTCATCGCGACCAAGGCAGCGAGGTCACCGAGGAATCGGCCGGGCTCTGTCGCCACGACATCCAGGCAAAGAGCGAGGCTTGGGCTCAGGGGCACCGAGCGAATGGCCTCGTCCGGCCGCGGTCCCAGGAATGTCACGGTGTCGCTGCCGCGTACGGCGGAGGGATTCAGCCGTATCGGCAGCCTGTCGGCTATTGCCGGGTCGGCGAGGAGTCGCTCCACCACCTGCCCGAGCACCAGCCGGTCGAGTTCCGGTACGCACCGTAGCGGCCCGTCAAGGGGAACCCGCAGCAGCGCTCCGCCGGTCGACCATTCCCCGAGTGCGATGCTGGTAAAGGTGCTGTAAGGGCTGGTCTTCGCGGCCGCTCGGGACACGTACTTCGCCAGCCCGAGCAGAAGTCGGGGCCGTGGTCGGTCGAGGTGCCCGGCCACCCAGCGTCTGGATTGCGCGGCCAGCGACGGGCTCGCCTGGGCCAGACCGCGCTGCAGGGCGGGTGCGGCGGCGGCGTCGCGGAGGGCGGACATCGAACCGTGCGCTTCTGCGGTGAGGCCCTCCCGCAGCCTCTGGCTCCGCTCCGCCCGCTGGCGGAGCAGGGACAGGAACGCCTCGACGTCGTCTATGACGCACGTCGGTAGGCAATCCCGCAGTTCACCCGGCCAGTCGGCGGGCCGTGGGGGCCGGCGAGCGTAGAGGGTGCGCCGGAGGGCGACCAGCCTCGGCTTGACGGCGGCGAGGGCTGGACGACCGATGACCTCGTAAAGGGTGTCGCTGAGCTTGTCCGCCTGCCCGGCGATCGTCTCGTCGAGATCGAGGAGCTGCTGAACCTGGGCCCAACTCCGATGCTGGACCCCGGCGGTCAGCACATTCCATGGCAGGCCAGCGACTCGGACAACGAAGGGCCGCTCCAATTCGTAGCTATGCCGCATGCTGTTCCTCCGCAGACCGTCGGGACGGAAAGGGAGCGCCGGTCGTTACCGGCGCTCCCTTTGAGCTAACCGTTCATCACGGCGTGGACGAGCAGGACGACCCGCAGCTCGGCCACGAGGCGCCGTTCTCAACAAGGCCGTGCCCCGCAGTGAGCGACTCGACGGTCAGGCCGCCGTCGGTGAGCTCGAAAACGCTCAGCGGCAGGTCGTCAACGTCGAACTCGACGCCGGCGCTGTCGAAGGCCGTGTGGTCCTTTGCGTTCATGCGCTTCTCCTCTCTGATCGTTCCGCTAATCCATCGACCCGGGTGCGGCCGACGTTAGGAGAGGCTGGACGACGTGACAACGCCGTCATTTTTGCTAGCGCAGCGTGACAAGTTGCTCAGGGTAGCTGCGTCTGCGGCCAGAAAAATTATGGAGTCACCGCCTCCGAGCTCTGTTTCTATGACCAAAATATGGATCCCCGCCTAGTTAATTACTGGTTACACCACGTGTTTGATAACTCTGTGCGTTGCTCACACTGGTTGGACGGCACCCTCACCCTCGTGTGGAGTGGATGACGAGCGCTCAGGGCGAGAGGATGAGTTGGCGGACGGCTCGCCCCTGCCCGAAGGAGGGTCGGGAAGCAGGGATAGGTGACCTTCCCGCACCATCTCGTACCGGAGGGCGACGGACGCTAGCGCTTCGCGCTTCCAGCGCACCCGTCCTGATGCGCTGTCCTGGTCGAGGTAGGGTCGCAGCTTCCCGCGCGCCAGGTAGGAGATGTGGTAGTTCACCGCGTCCCGCGTCAGGTCGCGGAAATCCGGCAAGGGCCGTAGTCGTTCAACGATCTCGGAAGCCGTGGGTGCGCCCACGGGCAGTCCACCGCGCAGCCGTGGCTCGCAGAGCGCTACCAGAACGGCAAAGTATTTCCGCTGCTCGTCCAGTGACGCGAAGCTGGCGGCGCTCGGCGGAAGCATGTCGACCGGATCGACCATGCGCGGTGGCGGAGCCAGGACGTGGAAGCCCTCTGGGCGGTGGTTACCGGGCAGCACCACCCGGGCCAGCTCGAAGAGGATCGGTGCCGCTCGACGGCCCGGGCGCACCTTGACGTACTCCGATCTGTCGTTCAGGTTCTCCACGACATACGGGTCGACCGCGCTGAAGTTGGATAATGTCCAGTGGTCGGACTCCGACGCGACTCGGCCGGCCACGACACTGATCTGTGCTCCGTCCCCAGTTACGGTCAGTCGCTCGCTGCGGCGTCGATAGCCGAAGACCGCGGCACGGCCGGGCGGCAGGGTCATGGGCCCACTCTTCGATGTGTTCCCCCGTGCCGGCAACTGAATGATCAGGCCCCTCATCAGGGTTTCCTCCCCGTAGCGGACAGCGGCAAGGGGGAGTTGGCCGCATGCGGCCAGGCTGTGATCCGGTGTTCACCTTCGATGCCCCCGCCGTCGACGTGTAGCAACACCTTGGAATCGGTCGTCACTTACTGTCCAAGACCTTACGCCAAGTGGCAGCATTCCACGGACGGCATTCGATCGGTGGTCATCACCGCATTCGAGGCCCAAGACGCGCATGAGGCGCAGTCAGCTGTAGCGGCCAGGGTCGGCATGGGGCCGAACGCCGTGGTCGCCAGCACAGTGGTCTACGTAGTTACGAGACTCCTCCAGCGGATGCCAACCCGGGTGAACCGGTGCCAACGCGGGTCACCGCGGCGCTTCTTCTGGTCGCGACCCGGGGTTCGTGTCATCCTCGCCGTCGAGCAGTTCGCGGCGCCACTCCGCGAATTGGCTTCGGAACTCGTCCAGCGCTGGGCCGGTGACGCCGTACTGGGCGAAGTCGTCAGGATCGAGCTGGGCGGCTTACCCGAGGGCGTCAGCGAAGATGCGCGACTCGAAGCCGCGGTCGGCGCGCTGCGTGAGGGTGAGAAGGGTGTGGCGGGTGTAGCGGGTGTAGCGGCCGGACCGGAGGGCGGCGTCGATGTCGATGAAATCCCGGGCGAACGCCCGCCCGTAGAGGGCGCTCATCTGGTTCGCGACCGCGTCGTCGGGGTGGAGTACCGGGCCGATTGCCATGAGAATCGGTTCGTTGGCACGCCAGTCCACACCGAGCTCGACCTTGGAAACCCGGATACCGTCGGTGACGGCCAGCCGGGCGAACGTGTCGTACTGCCGCTCGGTCTCGACGGTCAGGCCGTCGTCTCGGTAGGCGTGCAAGACGGCGGTGACCGCGGCGGTGAACTCGTCGCGGCGGTCCCAGGCGGTGAACAGGTCGACGTCCTCACTGGGTCGCTCCAGCAGCGGCCTACCTGGTGGAGCCACTACAGCAGAGACGACCTCATCCCATGAGCCGGCCACGCGCGAGTGACTCGCTGACGACGACGTCTTCCTCGGCCCAAGGGACCTGAACCGCGACAGCGACGACTGGGCCACCACACGGCTAATGACAAACTCGTCGAAGCCCCCGCCGCAAGCGACGCCCAGCCGGGGAGCGGACAGCCCACATCATCTTCGATGATGTGGGCGGTGTGTG
>NZ_AZWO01000062.1 GCF_000514775.1 Salinispora pacifica CNR114
GCCTGAGTCGAAGGCGGAGCCCGCGCCTGAGTCCAGGTCCGAGTCGGAGGCTGATTTCAAGGCCGAGGCCGAACAGAAAACTGACAGCGGGAACGGCAATTCTCCAACGGTCCTGTCGCCGGATAAGTTGCGTAGTGCTCTGCCTGACTATTTGCGTCGGAGCGAAGCCCTGGGTCCGGCTGCGCAGTTCCGATCCGTCACTATCGATCATGACACAAGCCTTATTCGTGAGCTAGAGTTGTTGGCGCCAGGAATGTCGCAGTCGGTGTTGAAGGAACTGGACCGAGACGTACAGGATGATTTTGGCAGGTTTCTTGGTGAGGGGTATTCATACCCTGTTCGTATTGGCGGGGAAGCTGCCGAGTTGACGGTCACCGCTCGGTTTGATTGGGACGGCATCAAGCCTGAGAAAAAGGCGAAGGAAGGTCCGAAGGCAGAAAGTAAGTCGGACGGATCCCACTCGCGCTCAGTGAAGCTAGATCATTATCCGCATGTAGATCCAAAGTTCTTCGTTTCGTTTATTCCCAGTGCTCTGGTTACTGGGGGGATGTCCATTCCGACCGCGCCAAGATCGACGAACTCCAGGACCAGCAAAACGAGCTTCAAAGCGACTACCGTCGTTGAGGTGGAGGATCAAATTGAGGTCACTGTTCCGGCTGTGATCTATGCCTCTCTGCAAGGGTCCGCCGGGCAGACAATCGATGCTCGGCCGTCCGAGAATCGCGCGTTCTCAGATGGGCCGGGGAAGGTCACGGCGAGGGGCATCGTCCCGTTGCGGGTGCCGACCAAACTGGCTGTTCCAGAACCAGGACCGGATCCCCTTCCTGCAAGGGTGCCCACCGCCCTGCCCAAGAGGTTCGGTGTGGAGAGCGTCGTCGTTCATTCCGACCCAGATCGCGGCACGCACTTCAAGCAGGTCGCGGAAATTCTCCAAAAGGAAGGGCTGGGGGACATTGTTCGCGTAGGGGCGCCAGGCCGGAGTGTACTCAAGCAGTTCTTGTCCAGAGACAAGCTTCCTGTCGCTGACGCAACAACAGTCGGCGCTGACAGGGCCGAGGAAGGTTGGGTCACTTCAGAGCCGCTGCTGCGTACGCCTGCCGAGCGTAATCTATGGCGCCGTGTCTTCCCGGGGCGTGGCAGCGCCCTGCAGGTACGGCTTGTGGCCAGGCAGGTGCGGTCTCTCGGGACTGCGGACGGCGTCAAGTATGAAGATGGCTTCAAGCTGGCCGGCGAGAACACCGACAGCCAAGTCGCCGACCGGCCGTGGGCGGCGATGTTGACCGGTGGTGGCGGTGGTGTGGCGGGGCCACTGATGTACGTCGTCGGGCCGAGGGTGACGGTCTCGCGCACCGAGCCGACCGAGCAGAAGGTGGCGGCTACGAGAGTCGGGCGCCAGAAGGTGAAGGTCAAAGGCTCAGCCGTTCGCTACCGAACTGTCTATGACCTGGAAGTGCGTCTTATTGGAAGGCCAGCTCAAAGGCTGGACGGGGCCGTCACGACGGTGCAGTGGACGACCAAGGATCGGGTGCGGGGTACTTCGCTGGATAGCGAACCGACCGAGTGGCAGGGGCGCACGGGTGACCGCCGTACGCACTTCGCGCCAGCGCCTATTGAGCAGGGACGCTCCTTCGGAGGGGCCTACATTGACGATCTAGATGGTGGTGATCAGCTAAGGAGAAGTGTGATCCGCGCATTACGGAATGTGCCGATGACGAAGCGTCTAATCCCTGCTCTAAATAAGAAAGCATTTGTCCGGCAGTTCGGCGATCCGGAGTTGGCTCAGGGGCTGACCGGACCCGTCCAGGCGATCTTATCGCGTCGGGAAGATATTGAAGCCCAGCTTTCGAATCGTCAACTACGATTTATGTTGGACCGGATTGTCGGGCCCGGGCTGGAGATCCCGCTAACGATGAATGGCAAGCTGCACGACTACACCACGGTCGTGGTGATCAAAGGTAAGCTTTCCAGCTTATCCGACGGCGAAATTCTGAGCCAAAAGGTGTCAGGAGCTACCGAGAATCGTGCGGCGAAGGACGACGTCATTGTCAGTAAGGATAAGAGTTGGGCTTCTTCCATAGGAGTTGATGCCCGGCTCATCGCGGTGCTCGGCCCGGCCTTCCCGGTCGGTATTGTCGGCCCGCGTGTCGGGTACACCGCGAGCAGTGGCCATGATGTCGGCGTCAAGCGTCGTCACGAGTTTGAGATTGCGCGCGCACCGGATCTTAAAGAGGATGGCGGGCTCGCAGAGGCGTCGATGCGCGAATTCGCGGCCACCCTGACCGTGACGACAACCTTCGAATCCAGCGTGCGGCCCAACCCGAGCAGACTACTCCTGACGCCCGGTTGGCCCGGTCTCCACGTCCCGACCGTCGTTTCCGGTGCCCTGCCGTCCAAGGAACACCAGTTGGAACTGCGCCTGCTGGTGCCCGAGCACCGGGTCACACTGAGCCCGCCGCCATCCGCGCCAGCGCCGGAACCGGTCGACAGGGAGTGGATGACAAATCCACCGGCATTGAGGGAGATATCAGGTGGGTACCCGTACAAGCTGGACGGCAGCCTCGTCGAGACGTTCCTCGGATCGGCTCAACTGCTCGAGGGGGTCAAGGAGACCCTGACGCGGGCTACCAATGACCCCATCTGGAGTTTCGCAGACGGGTCGATTTCCACCCTGATCTCCCAGTCGTTGGCGCCAGACCAGTTGACGGGTGGTAGCGAGCTGTTCAGCACACCGCTGTCGCTGTCCCAGCTCACCTACGGCCGCCGCCGGGCGGATGCTTACGCCGAGGTCAAGATTCGACTGAGGCCCCACAACCCCCGGGTGCAGGCGCCAATCGAGTTCCACACCGTCAAGGATGTTCTCGCGGGTGGCTCCAGCAGTGGCGCCAAGCAGGCTCGCTCGTGGGGCGGAAGCTTGTCGATTACGCCGGTGGGCGTGGTGCGCGGACCAGCCGGCGATCCGAATGTAGGCCGCGTCACCGCAAGCGGTTTCTTTGTCATGTCGGGAACCTTCCTGCAATTCGCGCGCGGCCAAAAGTACGAGCACAACATCTCAGGTTCATCGAAACTCGAGGTAAGCGGCAGACCAGAACGTCGGGTGTTGGTGCAACTTGACGTGGGCGTGGATGTAGTCGCGGAAACCCGGCGTCGAGGCAACCTGGATGTGCTGGAAGTGCTGCCCGACAGTCCGATCCAGCGGGCAGGGCAGAGCTTCACCTTGCGCGACTCACTCCTGATGTGGATGACCGAGAGGCAGGCGCGGGAACTCGGGGACGACGACAAAGCGTATTCTGGCCAGCTGGCCGAGGTCGAGCGACAAACGCGATATCTGTCGGACAACGCCGTGCAGGCCGATCCACACGAGCGCGACCGTCGAGACAACGCTACGGACCGTGCCCAGCCCTCGGTTCCGACTAACCGCACCATCACGTTGCCCGCGATGATTGGTATTCCCGGCAGACCGTCATTCGGAATCGGCGGCCTAGATCGCACTCTAGACCTGAGCAGTCATATCGGTGCCGTGCGACGTGCGATTACGAACGCGATCGGCGGAACCCGCGGTACGCGGGTGGCGCAGGCGCTGCTGCCGGAGTCCTCGCTGGATGCACCACACGACAACGTACGGATGTTGCAGACCTTCCTGAGCCACGCCGACAGTCACATCACCAGCGCCCTCAACGGTGGCCGGAGCCTGCTGCTTCGCCTGGACGGGCGAGGCCGGGGACACACCTATCAGATGACGGTTACAGCGTCGATGGTGAGTGAGCCTGAATTCAAGGGAATCGTGCACGTCGACAAGCTTACTGTCAGTGATAAAACAAAAATGACCCTCACCGACGTCACCACTCGCAGCCTTACGGAGGCATCGGTATCCCTCATGCTGAGGGGGCGGGGGATACACGTTGAAGGTCAAAGCCCGGAAGCGCAGCAGCACTCTGACCCAGTCAGAGTGCTGGGTGGGGCGGGAGCGGCCACCTCCGCGAATTGGGGTGCCCGCGAAAAAGAGTACTCCGACGCTGACACTCTGAAATATTCTCAGTCTCTGGCCGTGGAGGGGCCAGTCGCCACCTTCGGTACCGACATCGTCCTCAGCATCACTGTGACCGGTCGCGAGCTACCCAAAGCGGGCGCGGTCCTCAGGGAGGTTCGTCCACTGACACTTCGCGTGTCGCCGTACAGTTCGCGGATCAACGGCCAGGTCGGAGTCGCCGGTGACAAGGGCATACTGCCGAGCAACGAGCTCACCGACTCCGCTCGCAGTGAATGGCGTAACAAGAGCCTGCCAGAGCCCTCGCAATACGCGGTCGAGCACGTGTTTCTGGATATGGCTGAACTGCACGACGCGGCCGAGCTGGCCTTGACCAAATCCGGCGTTACCGTCGACGCCACCACCCAGGCCACGCTACGCGCCGCGATCAACACCACCAACCTGAAGGCTGGGCTGCCAGCCATGCTGGCTGGCCTGTTCCTGATCCCGCTGCCCCACCAGACAAACCGGAAGCTCTTCCTGGACGCCCGGGTGGTAGGGCGACCGAGGTTCGCTGGCGCCAACACGGATGTCGCTATCAAGAATTCCTTGAAGGGTGAGCGCTCCCAGAAGGTGACGCACAAGTCCGGGAGCACCTATCTGGTAAAAACGCGCGGCCTACTCGGCGTTCGCGAGGACGGGAGGGGGGGTATGCCAGTGGAGAGGCGTCACTACGCGACGGCTGACAGCCAGCGATACGAGGCCAGTGCGACGCCAGAAAAATACAAGACGACCGCCCAGCCATCGTCCACCCCAGAGGATGACACGCTTGTCTGGGGTCTTTCCTATTCGTTGGAATTCTCCCTGGTCGCTCTCCCTGTGCATGTGCACCGCCCACGAAAACGGCTCCAACCTTCCGCCCGTCGTACACACCAGCACCGCCTCAACCCACCCACGTCACGAAAGCGTGCGGGCGTCATGCTTCGAATCGACGACGCCGTGATCCTGCGGATGAACGACGAGGCAGCACGTGAACATACTGACATCGTGCTACCGCCGGAACTCAAAGAATCAGCCAAAAGTTTGGCCGAGAGTAGTAAGAAGTGGACCAAGGCAGTCAATCGCAGGGACGGGTTGAAAGCTCAAAAGGCCACAGACGCTGACCTCCTGAAAGCTGCCGAACAAGAGGCCGCCGATGCTGAATCCAAGTGGTGGGATGCCTATCAGGCCCATGAACGCCAACTCGACACGCTGCGTCCCGCCGCACCCCACACCGACTCTGTGCACACGGCTGAGGACACCACTGGGACCGAGGAGGCTCAGCCCACCGCCGCGACGCAGGAGACGACTTATCTCACCAACGCTGAGCCATCAGCTCCCAAAAGGGGGGCTCAGACCTCGACCGATGCTTTGTCAAGTCCACCGCCCACCGAGGGGGCGCAGTTGTCCCCTGCGGCGGGCGGCACCCCGACGATCGAGCCCGGCGCCTCCGCACCCGCGCCGGCCGTCAGCGACGTAGCGGAGGACACCGTCTCCGCACCCGCCGATGGTGGGCCGGATGGTGCGGAGACTGCCGCTGATCCGGTGCCTGCTACTCCATCGGTAGTGCGGCCGTCGTTGTTGGCTACTCCTGGTGATGGTCGATGTCAGCTGTATGCGGTTATCGGTAGTGACCCCGGTCTGGTGGGGGAGAGGTTGGCTTCGGCGGGTCTCGCCACCCCGGCCCTACGTGCCTGGCTGGCCGACCCGGAGTTGGTCCGTACCCAGCTCACCGAGCAGAGCAGCCCCGAGACGCGGGACACACGGGAGCTCGTACCGCAGTCCACCGAGTTGGGGCAGGCGGCCGAGCGTCTACGTCAACTCGTTGAACGCCACCTGATCACGCTGGGTCCGGCGAACGTGCCGACCGTGGCCCTGCAGGCATATCGGGGAAACCGCAATCAGACACTCCACGCCACCGTCGACTCCCTGGATCAGGCCACGGTCCTCAACCGGCTCCACGCGGCGGGAATCACCAGCCTGCGTGATCCCAGTCTGCTCCCCGTGGCCCACCTACGCGACCTGTACGTGCACCACCGGACCGCCGGCCTGACCGCCAACGGCACCGACCACGCGAGTGCCCGAACCATCGCGGAACAGGAGGTGCCCCTCAAGCCCGCCGCTGACGGCACCCCAGCACGTGACCTTGCGGACGGATCCCTGTCAGCGCAGCAGATGTTCGACTTCCTCAGCACTCACCAGGACATCCCCCTGCGCGACCTGTCTGAGCAGGTACAGCGCGGCCAGCTGACGGTGCACCTGCTCGACCCGGCCAGACCAGCTGACCCCGACGAGTTCGCCGAGCTCACCAAGGCTGTACAACACTGGGAGCAACATTGGCACCGCGATGTCGGCGAGGCATACATCGGCCTACTCGCCTCCGCACTGGGCTCCCGTATCCGCATCCACACACCGGATCACGTCCAGACCGTCGGCCCTGACGACGCCCCCCTGATCACCATTCACCGGCATCACGATCATTACCAAGCCACCACCACTCCTCCCCCGGCCACCACCACTGACGCGCGGGTTTCGCCGACAGTCAGTCACAACGAACCGAACGGCCGCGCCACCCCGACGGCCACACCAAGCACAATCGTTGGCACCCCGGGTGCGTCACACCGGCCTGGCGACGTCAGTTCGATCCCGGATCTGACCCGCGAGCACGCCCGCGTCCAGCTCGCCGACGGCCGGACGCTCCAGGGACCCGTCGGGAATCCGGGATCCCGCACGCACCCGGACCGGACCGAGTCCGTCACGGCGGGTGCCTTCCATTCCGCCAGCGACAGAATCAAGGCAGTCGACGACTCACGGCCCAGCATCATCGAACCGTCGGCTGACCCCGACGCTGTCACCGTGGCGCATCAGCCTGTCGCATCCCCGGTTAACACACTGCAGGCCACCCCGGATCGCCGGGCCGATGTCGACCCCACGCCAAGCCGCGCCGAGGCTGACCGGTCGGATACTGAGGTGGACCGGCCGCCGCTGGTCCCGCCGGAACCGGGCCAGACCGAGCGTGACCCGGCATCACCAGGGGTGGCAAGCCGACACCACGTCCTTGCGGACGACGTCGAGGTGGTGAAGGCGACGCCGCCTGACCGGCCCATTCCCGAGGAGCCCACCGGAGAGCGGCCCACGGACCCTGAGGCCCCGGGCGCCACCGAGCGGGCCGCCACCACCGATTCGGGCACCCACACCGCATCACCGCCGGTCACCTACGTTCCCGCCGGACTCGCCCTGCTCGATCCCGACCAGGCCGACAAAATGCGTGTCGCCCTCAATTACCCACCCCAATCCGACGAATATCTGGTCTTTGCCGAGGGCACCCCCGACGGCATCGTCGTCGGCAACGAACTCGTCACGCCCGAACACCTCGCCGCCCTCATCACCGCTGACACCCGGTCCCACGGTAAGGATGTTGTTCTCGTCGCCTGCGAGACCGGGCAGCGCGACTACGACCTCCGCCTGTCCGGTCAAGCCGACATCACCGCTGTCAGCGCATCCCCTGACACCGCCTGGGTCACCGCCACCGGCCGCATCTTTGCCGCTGCCACCACCTACACCTCCACTGGTCACCCGCAACTCGACCGCACCCGCCCTGGCACCTGGCGTCGCACCGCCGGCCACCCTCCCATTACCAGGGTTCACCACCACTACGAATACCCCACCCGCCACACCAGTGCCGAATCTCCGAACATTGCCGATGCCATTCCCTTTGGATCGTCGAGCAAGAAACCGGCCACATCCTCGGACAAGAAGCGATCCAAAAAGAGTCTGATCGAAGATATCGATCAGGCTGCCAAAGAGTTTACCCTGTCCTACGGGGGTGGCCAGTACGGGCGGGCAGGGGACCAATTCCGGCTGCGGTTCGCCCGGGACAAGAGTGCCGAGAGGGCGGCTCAGACGCTCTCTCATCTCAGCTTCAAGCTGCATGACGTGTTCCGCCAGCTGCGCGAGCAGAGCAAGCACCCTGAGAGACTTCCCAAGGATCTCGAGGTGCAGGGGATGTTGATCAATGGACGTCTGGTCTTCGCCACCAACTTTAACGCCACCGCCGGCCTGATCAGCAAGGTGAAATTTTCGGCAGAAAGCAAAAAGGTCACACCTTTGGAGCAGCTGCTGAGCATTTCGCAGAGCGACAGCAGCCGGCGAAAGCATTTGGCGCCGCAGGATGCCGACGAGTATGTCGGGCGGCTGAGACGCAGTGAGGAAAAAATCAATGAGGCGTTCAGGGGAGTCCGCGACAACGACACGGCCAGGGCGATGCGCGCCAACCGAGACGTCCAGCTCGCGGACGCCGCTCCGACTGACGACGAGAGTCGGCTGTGGTTGAACTACCTCCTCACCAATAGCGAAAAGATGGGTGCCGTCATCGTTCTGGAGCATTCGGACAGCGATGCCAACTCGATCCACGCCGAGCAGAAACTACTGCTGGCCGTGCATCGCGCCGGTCTGCGGCCATCGGACATCGAGGGTCCCTACCTGATCATGGGTAAGTATCGGCCCTGTCTGGGATGTTGGGCGGCCCTCAACCATCATCGGAAGAAAAATTTCCCCGTCGACTTCGACGACAACTACGGCAACTACTATCTCGAGTCGATTCGTTCGCTGGTGTCCTACCTTCCGCACACCATACGCGACCCTCAGGGCGGGGTGGGCAATTACCTGGAGGATGTCATCAGGGGCGAGGCCCAACGAATGATGAGTGTGTCCGCGCTTTCCCGTCAAGCACCACCCCATGACGCCGTCGACAACAACGGACCCGAGAAGGTGATACCGGTGGGAGACGCCCCCAACCGGGGCTACGTCACCGCCTCGGACTCCGAGAGCGCGTTCGACCAAGAATCGAACAAGATGGTGAGCGGGAAGCGTGCCCTCGACTTCACCGCGGGCACGCGGAACCGCACTCTCGGCACCGGCAAAGAAAAGTCTCACAGTTCCCGCGCAGCCCAGCGTGTGCTCAACGAGGTCGAGCGCGCGGAACTGGCAGCGGTGTGGCGGGACCGTGATCCTGAGCGGGTCGCCGCACGGTTCAAGTTCCACGAGGCCCGTGGCGTGTCGCAGGCCGAAATCGTCGAGGCGTCCGGGGCCAGCCGGGGCACTGTCTACCGGATGGTCCGGGACAAGGACGGCCATGAGCGCCGCGACGGCCGCGACAGTGCCACGCGACGGGTTGCGTCCCGCAGCGGCCGCCACGACTCAACAGTGTCCTCCACGACCAGCAAGGGCGCCGGCAAGTTCAAGAAGCGCCCCGACATCGACGACATCGGCCGTTCCTCCCTGCGCGACGTTATGCGCGGCACCGACTTCTACCAGGGCTGGAAGCACATCGAGAAGTCGCAGAGTAAATCGACTCTGAAGGCTCGCGACATCCCATCCGCACTCAATGAGGCCCTCGCCGCCGCCCGGCAGCAGTACAGCATGCAGAGCATCGCTGACTACCTACACATGCCACGCAAGAGTCTGCAGCAGCACTTGGACAAGCGCTACGGCCCGGTCAACGACGTCAATACCCCCCAGCCCAGCCCCATCGATGAGGAAGCGCCGGACGCATATCTCACGCCCGTAGCCACCGACTCCGTTTACGACGACACCAACTCCATGTACTACGACGACAACTCCACGTACTACGACGACGACCTCGGCCGGCAGATGTACATCCCGCCTGATTCCGACGCCATGGACTACGAGCCGGCCGGAGCCAGCCACGCAGGACCCAGCAGCGCGTCCGGGTCCCAACCGCCGCGGGTTACCTACAGCACTGCACCCATTACCTACGACATTCCGCCGCAGGCCGCACCCGCGGCGGACCCCGCTCCACCACCCGCGAACACGGACCCGGTCTACGTCTCCGACCACGGTCCCCCTGTCTACGCAGACAACCACGGCCGCCAGTTCTACTGGAATCCCGAGACTAGCCAGTGGGAGTACTACGACGACAACGAGTGGCACGGCTACCGGGCCTCCGACCCGCATGGCAAGCGCAAGGACCCCCGTTAGGGTCCCCACGGCCAGCCCGGTCCACCACCTGACGCCGCTGACCTCCTCGACCGCCTTTCGGCTGATTGGCGGTGAAGGCCGTGACCGTCGGTGCCCCCGCGTACCACCAGTCGGTGACACGAGGGGAAAGCCCGGGACTGAATCGTCGATCAGCGGTAACGGCCGTGGTCGAATGGTGCGGTGCCTGAGTTTCGTACGGTCGGTCCAGGGCCGGAGCTGCATCGGCTTCTCCTGCGCGTGGCCGGCCACGCGCCCGACCACACGATCTCCGAGGCGCGGTATGCGCTGGCCGAGGGTCGGATGGTCGATGTCACCCGGACGGTTGCCGCAGTTGCCGCAAACGCTGGGCTGGTCCTCACCGAGGAGGAGCTTGCCCTGATCGCGGCCGTGGAGCCGGATCGCGTCGGCGCGCTGTCCAACATAGGCCAGGGCCGACAGGAACGGACGTCCTTCACGTTCCAGCCGGCTCTGGGGGAGGATCCGGCCTTCGCCTCGGGAGCGACGCCGCCGCTGCTGGATCTGACGGCTGCCCCACCTGAGACTGTCGGCGTGCTGACCGACGAGCTGGACCGGGCAGCGACCGAGGCCCTGAGCCAGGTACCCGGTGTGACCGCGCTGTGGCGGGCCTGGCGTTTCGATGCGTCCAGCGGTACCGGCAGAACAGCGGCGCGGGTCTTCGTCCTGGCCGCTGACGTGCCCGCGGACTACCTACCCGTGGTTACGGCCATGGCGCAGCAGGAACTCAGTACGGTGGGTATCGCCCAGCCGCTTGTCGAGGTGTACGCGGCAGGCGATGAACTGCCCGCGTACCAGATGCAGGCGCGGGGGTCCGCCGCGTTGCTGTGGACAGCCGCCGAGGCGTACCCGATCGCTGTCGCCCCGGTCTTCGACGGCGTCGACCCGGCGGCCGGGCCGTGGTTCGCCCCGGACCATCCTCGTCTCGATGGCGTCGAGCAGGAGCGGGTCGCCGCCTTCCTGGATTCCGGTTGGGCGGTTCTGACGACGACCCGACGGGAGAGTGACGTGGTGGCGCCCGATCGTGGTGCCGTCGTGCCGATGTCCTATCGAACCGACGGTGTGTGGGTGTGGACCGACACCGTCACCTACTATCTCCGCACGTACGGCCTGGCTCCGGCGGCTGAACTGTTGGATCACATTCGGCGTGCCGACTTCCGGCCCCCCGAGGTGGATGAGGTGGCCGAACATCGGGTCCTGGCTGCGTTGTTCCGCCCCGCGATGCCGAGTCCTGCCGCTGCCCACTGAAATTCACGGCCGGTACGACGCACACGGACCGGTCCCGCCCTTCACCATCCGCGCCTCGGTCGAGGTAAGAACGGGATCGGGTGAGGGGTCGTAGGGGCAAGCCTGCCAGCCGACCGGGCACGGTTGCCGACTCCACTGCGACGATCACAGCGCCACTCAGAAGGATGACGGTGATGAGCGATCAAGCCGAGCTTCACACCGCGTTGCTGCGCCTCGGTGGCCGGATACCGGACGCGATGCTGGTCGAGCTCCGGCTGCGGCTGGCCGACACCGGCACGGTACTCACGCCCCGGCCCGACGACCCCATGGAACCGGCGTACACCTTCGCACCCGCACTGCCGGACCCGCAGACCTTCGGTACCGCCGTACCGCCGCTGCTCGATCTGGTCGGCCGGGACCTCGCCGACCAGATCGACCACCTGGCGATCCGGGCGGCGCGGGAGCAGACAGGGGCGGTGGCGCTGTGGCGTTCCTGGCGTACGGCGCCCCAGCGGGCCTCGTCCGCGGTACCACCGACCCGGGTCTACGTGCTGGAGGCATCCGGGCCGCCGGCGGCGATCGCGGCCGTGATGATCCGCGCGCTGGCCGCGGACCTGGACATGCCGCAGGTCGAGGTGTATCGATCCGGTGCGGATCTCCCGTCCTACGCACGCGCGGCCCGCAGCTCCGGGGCGCTGCTGTGGATGGCAGACGAGCCGCCGCCCCCGCGGATCGCCCGGGTCTTCGACGTGGTCGACGCGGACGGCGCCCGGTTCGAGTCCGGCCACGAACGGCTGGACGGCGCGGATCGTGAGCAGGTCACCGCCTACCTGGAGGCGGGCGCTCCGGTGCTGGGTACCGCCGGGACGCTGTCCGACGTGGTCGAGCCGGAGCGCGGAGCGGTGGTACCGATGAGCTACCGCACCGACGGACGTTGGCTGTGGACGGAATCGGTCACCTACTACCTTCGTACGCACGGCCTGGCGCCGGAGCCGGACCTGCTGGCGCACGTACGGGCCGCCGGGGCACTGCTGCCGGCACCGGACGCGGCGCACGAGCATCGAGCGTTGGCGATGCTGTTCCAATCGGCCGCATTCGTGCCGGCCGGGGACGGGACACAGTCATGACCACTGCGTCCGGCGGTACCTCGGCAGCGGAGGAGGTGTTCCTGCTCACCGACCCGGAGTGGGAGCCAGAGGACCCCGACGACGCGCCGCCCTTCGAGGTGGTGATGGGAATGTGGCCGATGCTGCCGAACGGCACCGTCGGCGAGTTCCGCCCCAATCCGGACTACGAGCCGCGCTACGAGGCCTCGCCGACCGATCCGCTCGACGCTCTCATCCGTTTCACGCTGCTCGGCGAGGTCGAGCCCGAACACTTGGCCGCGGTGCTGCGCAACTCGCTGGTGGACCTCGCGCTCAATGGCGACGGTCGACCGTTGGTGGTGCGCGACGATGACGGCGGGCTGTGCGCGATGATCGCGACGAGCGCGTCGCACCAGCGTCGAATCATCGCGCCAGACTGGCGGCGGGTCGGGCTGGCCGAGCTGTCCACCACCCTGACCGACGGTACCGACGTTCTGGTGAACCCGGGCAGCCCCGCAGGGGCGCGCCTCGGTGCCGACTTCCTGCGGCAGGCGAGGGAATGACCGCGCGGTGCGCGGAGCGGATCACATCCGTGGCTGGAATCCGATGACGGTGTTCGTGTCGGGTGATCGCGACGGCCCACGCCACCGGCGCCACAAAGCCGGTGATCACCTGCTACCCGTCGACGTACGATCCGGCGACGGAGTTCACCGGTGCGGGCGTACCGTCCGAGACCGTCGTGGCCAGGTGGACCAACGACGGGCTACCGGTCTATGCCCAGCGAAGGATCCGGGACCTGTCCGGCACACCGAGGCCGGCGCGGTTCGTGGCGGGAGGCTTCCTGTTCGCACCCGGAACCTTTGTCCGAGAGGTGCCCTACGACCCGAACATCTATTTCCATGGCGCGGAGATCACGGTTGCTCTCCGCGCCTACACCTGGGGATACGACCTGTTTCACCCGACCGAGGTGCTGAGCTGGCACTACTACATGCGAAACGAGCGCCCTCGGCACTGGACCGACCACGTCGGCAACAACGGTGGCAAGAGCTGGCCCGTCCTCGACCGGGCCAGCCGTCGACGGTGAACAACCTGCTGCGCTACCCGCCAACAGGCCGGTTCGGTGTCGGGCCGGTGCGCACGCTTGCCGACTACGAGGCCTACTCCGGATGTGACTTTCGCCGCCGCACCTGGACGGATCCGGCCTAGCTGGATGGCGGCCAGGGTGGGTGGCAGGCCCAGGCGAGCGGGCGCGCGGTGCAGCTCAGGGTTGGGTGATGGCTTGGCCGGGACGATTTGACTCGTTGGGAGTTCGTGAGCGGTGGACGGTAGCGACAACACAATGAAACCGGCGACCTCGGGGACGTCCGCGCTGACGTGGTACTCCGAACGTGCCGCGGTGGTCGGCGAACCGTCGGCATTCGCGGTAGTGGCCCGATCACTGCCGGTGCCGCCAGGTGAGGTCGCGGTGCTGGGACGGCCGAGCGGGTCAGTCGACTGGCGGGACGTGGCTGACGCACTGTTGGCCGTCGTGTCCGCACGGGCGGTGGTATGGCTGGCGGTGCCGGGAGGGGGTAGCCCGGACACCTCGGGGCAGGTGCCGGCGGCGGTTCTGGCCGAGCACGCGGGATTCGAGGTTCTCGCGCCGGCCGGACGCCTGGAGCCGATTCCCGGCGGCACGTTGTTCGCGGACGAGGGCTGGCGGCGGTTCGGGGCAGAATCGTCGTCGTCGTCCGACGGCGGCGGCCAGCCCGATCCGGCTGTGGGCCGGCGGTTTCCCGCGCCCCGCTGGCAACCTGCCGTTGACCCCCCGGCCGACGGCGGATCGGTGGCCGGCCTGCTCCAAGCGCCGATCCCGGCGGGCCTGTGGGTGTACCCCGACGCGCCCGACCAGCCTGCTCCGGGTGGGGACGACCCCGCGTACGCCATACCGGTGGATGCGGACCGTCCGGTGTTGCTGGTGGGACGGCCGGGCGTTGCGGCACCTGACCCAGACGCGGTCATGGCAGTGGCGGACGCGCTGCCGAGTGCCCTACGTGGACGCCTGACCGTGGTGCCCCATGGCCCGGGAGCGACGGTCAGCGCGCAGGTGTGCGAGATGCTCGCCCGGCGATGGGCGTGCACCGTAACCATGGCCGCCGGGGTACCGACACTGCACCACGACAATCGTTTGGTGCCGGTCGTAGTCGATTCGGAGGGCGTCGGTAGGTGGGCACCGCCGATATCGCGGCTCGCCTTCGCGCCATCCGGCCAGCCGAGTCCGGCCGGGCCGGTCGACTTTCTGGTCGGGCTGGCCCGGGTCGAACCGGACGCCTACCAACTCACCTCAGAGTGGGTGGTCGAGGTCGTGCAGAGCGGTGTGTGGCTTCGTCCACCGCTGTCGGGAGAGTCGACCCCGGCGGTGCGTGAGCGGCCCTGGCAGTCCGGCCGGATGGCGATCGTCGTTGGGGTGCCGGGCGCACCGTTGGACGGCGAGGCCCGGCGGGCGTTGCGGGAGCTGTTGGTCCGGCTGCCGGCTCCGGTACGAGGACGGGTCGACCTGTATCCCCGGGAGGCCGAGTCCCTAGCGCGTGAGGACACACCTTCGACCGAAGCGCCCGACATCGCACTCGTGCCGGCGCGGACTGAGCCGCCGGTGTGGTGGCAAGCCGACGAACGGCTGTTCAGCGTCTTGGTCGAGCTCGATGACGACGGTCAGGTGTGCACCGAGGAGGGTGTGCTCGGACCTGGTGAGCTCGGCGAACTGATCACGGCCCATAGTCAGCGAGCCGGCCGACCGATCCTGCTCGTGGCGAATACCGACCTGCCGATGGAGTTCTGCCAGCGTGTCGCCGACCAGGTCCCGGCGATCGTGATCACCGGCAGTCCGCACGGTGGCGGGTGGTCGACCATCCGCCCGCGTCAGGTAGATCACGACGAGTTGCCACCGTCACGACTGGAAAGCCCGTATCCGCTGGCCGACCATGATCTGGACGACATGCTGAGGGAGCCGGCGGTACCGGTTACGGAGGTGACATGGCAGCCGGCGTGCGCGAACCGGCGGAGGCTGGACCTGCGAACAAAGCGGTCTGTAGCGGAAACGGGTGACGGAACCACGGGGGCGGGCGAAACGGACACACCTGATCGCGTCGCACTATTGGGCCGTGGTCCCGGTGCTCGCACGCCGTTTCGCGTGTCCGGCCGACTGGCGAGTGAATGGCAGGTGGCCCTGACCATAGCCACGCAGCGGCCGGAGTGGATCCACTGTGACCAGCTGATCACGGTCGAGATTGATGCCGTTGACCCGCTGAGTCTGCAGCTACTGGCGAACTATCTGGATGCGCCCTTGGCAGCCCGGCGGCAGCGGGTCGATGGGCGTCCGGCAGTCGGCGACCAGCCTGGGGGGAGACTGGCTCGACCTCGTCGGGTGGTGGGGCCCACCACAAACGGCTTCCGGTCCACCTCCCTGGTCCCGGCCGAGCCGGCCGCCGTTGCTGGACCGGATCCGACCCCGGCGGGTCCGGTGCCCGACAGCACGACAGCGCCGCCTGTGTCGCCGCCAACGCCAACGACGGTGGCGGCTCCCACTACCCCGGTCCCGGAGCCGGTCCCGGACCCGGTCCCGGTCCCGGACCCGGACACCGTGGAACCTGAGGCCTCGGCGGGCGGTGGGAGCGCAATCTCGGGTGCCTCCGGTGCGTTGCCGGCCCGGACGGCGCCGGTCGAGGAAGCCGTGCCGCTGCCCGTGCTTGCGTCCACATCGTCACCGGCTCGCGCTGACGCGCGGGGCCCGCGCCGTAGTCGCAGGCTGGCGGGAGCAGTCCTGGTCGCGGCCACTGTCGCGGCCACCGGCGGTGCTGTTGTCGCCCTGCGGGATGCTGTGGACGCGGGTGCCGGCGACGTGCCGAGGGCTGCGGAGGTGACGATGTCATCGGAGCCGGCGCCCATCGCCGGAGGCGCGGCGCCGCAGCCCACGGTGAGTCCGAGCGCGCCCCCGACCGCGTCCGAACCCCCGAGCGGGACGCCCGCGCCCGCTACGTCGATGTCTCCGGTGACGGGGCCAACACGAGCGGGCGTTGAGCAGACGCCACCCGCTGCCGCCGGTCGACCGACCTCGACGTCGGCCACGGTCACGGGTCGACCGAACACCACGAAACGTAACCTGGCCCTCGGTCGGGTGGCGGCCGCCTCCAGCACGGAGACGTCCACGTTAGCGGTTGAGAACGTGGTCGACGGTGACCGGACGACCCGTTGGTCCAGTGAGTGGAATGACGATCCGCAGTGGTTGGGAATCGACCTTGATTCGGTCTGGGCTGTCACCGAGGTCCGGCTGATCTGGGAGGAGGCCTACGCGACCAGGTACCGGGTCGAGCTTTCACCTGACGGAGCGGACTGGACGACCGTCTATTCCACCAGTAACGGAACCGGCGGCACCGTCAGGATCAACGTGAGATCGGCGGATGCTCGATACGTCCGGCTCGTGTTCGACCAACGTGGCACCATGTGGGGCTACTCGTTGTGGGAGATCGACGTTCGTTGAGTAGCTGAGGGTGGTTCATCGCTTCCACGCACGTTGGTCGGGCACCACATAGTAGGTGCCCGACCAGTGGTTTCTTCGGTTGCCGCCTCTGATCTTCCGCGTCGCCGTCAGTGCTTGTGTGGACGCGAGCGGGCTTCACCCACGCTCAGAAACGAACTCCTACCGGACGTGGTGACAGCTCACCGTTGTGAGCGGAAGAGCCAGGCCTGTTGTTCGATGGTGTGGCCGGTGGTGATGAGTAGGTCCTGGGTGATGGGGTCGTCGGCGGTGGCCTCGATCGCCTGGTGGAGCCCGGCGGCGGTGGTGGAGAGGATTTCGGTGATCCTCTTGATCACGGTGTCGTCTCGTAGGGCGCCGCTGTCGAGTTGGGGTAGCCGGCTGGTGGCGGCGATCGTGTTGCTGCGTCCGTCTGGCGCGGTGCCGATGGTCGCGGCTCGCTCGGCGATGGTGTCGGCGTGTTCGCGTGTCGCGTCGGCGAGGGCGTCGAGTTGCTGGTGTAGGGGCAGGAAGCGGGGTCCGGTCAGATTCCAGTGCGCCTGCTTGGCGAGGAGGGTGAGGTCGAGCAGGTCAACGAGGGTCTGCTGCAGGATGGGGCCAACGTGGCCGTCGATGGCGTACGTGGCCTGGTTGGTGGCCGTGATGGACATCAGTGAGTCCTTCTCGTTGTTTGGCGGCGCGGTGGGCGTCGCCGTCGTGGCGGTTGGCGCGGGTCCGTCCGGTACTGGGCGTGGGCGGTGAGTGGTGCGGGGCGGGCCGACCGCACGTTGGGTGTGCGGCCGGCCTACTTTCTGGGTTGTCAGAGGCTGTTGACGAAGGTGAGTAGGTCGTTGTTGAGCTGCTGCTTGTGGGTGTCGGTGATGCCGTGGGGGCCGTCGGGGTAGATCTTGAGGGTGGAGTCGGTGACGATTTCGTGGGCTTCCTTGGCGGAGTTCTCGATCGGTACGACCTGGTCGTCGCCGCCGTGGATGATGAGGGTGGGTACGTCGAAGCGTGTGAGGTCTTCGGTGAGGTCGGTTTCGGAGAAGGCTTTGATCGAGTCGTAGGCGGCCTTGTGGCCGGCCTGCATGCTCTGGAGCCAGAAGGTGTCCTTCATGCCCTGCGATACCTGGGCGTCGGGGCGGTTGGCGCCGAAGAAGGGTCCGTTGGCGAGGTCGCGGTAGAGCTGGGAGCGGTCGGCGAGGGAGCCTTCGCGGAGGCCGTCGAAGACGTCGATGGGTACGCCGTTGGGGTTGTCGGGGGTTTTGAGCATCAGTGGGGTGACGGCGCCGACGAGGGCGACCTGGGCGATGCGGTCGGTGCCGTGTCGGCCGACGTAGCGGGCGACTTCTCCGCCGCCGGTGGAGAATCCGACGAGGGTGGCGTCTTTGAGCTTGAGCTTTTTGATGACGGTGGCGAGGTCGTCGGCGTAGTGGTTCATGTCGTTGCCCTCCCAGGTTTGGGAGGAGCGGCCGTGGCCTCGGCGGTCGTGGGCGATGACGCGGTAGCCGTTGTCGGCCAGGTGCATCATCTGGGATTCCCAGCTGTCGGAGTTCAGGGGCCAGCCGTGGCTGAAGATGACGGGTCGTCCGTCGCGGGGGCCCCAGTCTTTGTAGAAGATGTCGACGCCGTCGCGGGTGGTGACGAAGCCCTCGTTGCGGTCTGATCGTTTTCCGGCGGCGGCGGGGTCGGCTTGGGCCTCGCTGGCGCTGTTGGTGGCGATGGCGGTGCCGCCGGCGGCGATACTGAGCACGGCCACACCGGCCAGCAGCGCGGCCCACACGGGACGACGGCGG
>NZ_AZWO01000008.1 GCF_000514775.1 Salinispora pacifica CNR114
GAACGCACCCTCGGAACTCGTCGCTGGCCGGTATCGGCTCTTGTCGCCGATCGGTCAGGGTGGCATGGGTCGGGTGTGGAAGGCGCAGGACGAGGTGCTGCATCGGACTGTGGCGATCAAGGAGTTGGTTCCGCCGCCCAGTCTCACCGATGAGGAGCGCCGTGAGATGCGGGAGCGTTCGCTGCGCGAGGCGCGGGCGATCGCTCGTCTCAATCACGTCAACGTCGTTCGTATCTTCGATGTGCTGCGTACCGATGGTGATCCGTGGATCGTGATGGAGTATGTGGCGTCGAAGTCTCTCCAGGACACGCTGGCGGAGCAGGGGTCGGTGTCGCCGGCCCGGGCGGTGCAGATTGGTCTGGGGGTGCTTGGTGCGCTGAAGGCGGCGCACAAGGCGGGGGTGATGCACCGGGACGTCAAGCCGGGCAATGTGTTGCTCGGTGAGGACGGGCGGGTGGTGTTGACCGATTTCGGTCTTGCCACGGTTCCGGGTGACCCGAATGTCACCCGTACTGGCATGGTGCTCGGCTCGCCTGCGTACATCGCGCCCGAGCGGGCACGGGACGGTACTGCCGGGCCGGAGGCGGATCTCTGGTCGCTGGGGGCGACCCTGTACGCGGCGGTGGAGGGTAAGTCGCCGTATGCTCGTCCCTCGGCGATCGCGACCCTCGCGGCGCTGGCCACCGAGCCGCCGCCGCCGCCGAAGAACGCCGGCCCGCTGCGTCCGGTGCTCAACGGCCTGCTGCGTAAGGATCCGACTGAGCGGATCACCGCCGAGGTGGCGGAGCGACTACTGCGCCGAGCCGGCGGCAAGCGTTCACAGCTCATCCCGCTGCTGTCCGGCGTACGCCGGCCCGGGCCGAACCGTCGCCCGGGGCGGACGCCGGCGGCTGTGCCGGCGCCGCGACCGGCGCCGAAGCTGTCCGAACCCCCGGCGTCGGTGGCACCGGCATCGCCGCCGTCGCCCGGTGCGCCACCACCGACGGCCGAGCCGCCGGCGGATGCCGCCCGCACCGCGAAGGTGACGGGTACCGGCCCGACCGCGCCGGTCGATCCTCCGGTGGACCGACCGTACGCCGACCCGACGGCGAAGCTCGGTGGGCTGTCGGCTGCCCCGGCATCGTCCATGTCCCCACCCGGGGTGCCCGCGGCCGGTACTAAGCGTCACGTCACCCGTCGCAACCTGCTGATCGGTGCCGTGGTGGTCCTGCTCCTGCTTGGTGTCGTGGTGGCCTATCCGCGGCTCGCCACGGAGGGTGACGGAGTGGATCCGGGTGCCGTCGCGACCGGTGCCGGGGCCACCACGGCTCCGGCCAACTCGGCTCCGAGCGCCACGGCGCCAACGAGCCCCCCGACGGCCAGCGCCAGCCCTCCGCCGGCCAGCGTCAGCCCGACCCCGAGTGGCACGGCAGGCGCGGCCCTGCCGGCCGGCTGGAAGCTACACCGGGACGCCACGGGATTTGTGGTGCCGGTGCCGCCGGGGTTCGACCTGGACTACCGCCGGCAATGGGGTCGGGGGCCGGAGGACTATCGGGTCCGGTTCTCCGACGGTCAGGGGCGGGCCCTGCTCATCGACCAGACGACGACGCCACTGGACGATGCTGTGGCCGACTGGCGTAAGCAGGAGGCTGCCCGACGCGACGGCTACCGTGGCTACCAGCACGTCAAGATCGTTTCAGTGGACTACTGGGATGAGGCCGCCGACTGGGAGTGGATCTTCGATGACGACTACGGACGTCGGTTGCACGTCCGCAATCGTGGCTTCGTGACCGCGCCCGACAAGGGGTACGCGATCCGCTGGGACTGCCCGGAGGACGACTGGGCGGCGAACGAGTCGATCTTCGAAATCATCGCCGCCGGTTTTGTGCCAGTACGTAGCTGATCTCCTCCCGGCTGGCCGAGGGCGGCCAGATCGGGCCGGAGGTCGGCCGGGACGAGGGCGGTAGGCTCCCCGCCCATGGTGTCGATCGACGGTCTGACCGGTATCTGGGACACACTGCTCGGCGCGCAGCCGGACCCGCCCCCGCTGCTGGTGCTGCTGACCGGGGTGGGGGCGTTGGTTGTGGTCAGCGCCGGTCGACCCTGGCGGGTCGCCCGCAACGCGGTCACCATCGCCCACGAGGGCGGGCACGCCCTGGCCGCCCTGCTCACCGGCCGTCGCCTGCACGGCATCCGGCTGCACTCGGACACCTCCGGGCTCACCCTCTCCGCCGGTCGCCCCACCGGACCCGGCATGGTGATCACCCTGCTCGCCGGCTACCTGGCTCCACCGCTGGTCGGGCTCGCCGGTGCCGGAATCCTCGGTGGCAACCGGATCACCCTGCTGTTGTGGATCGCCGTCGCACTGCTGCTGGCGATGCTGGTCCTGATCCGCAACGTCTTCGGAGTGCTGTCGCTGCTGGTCACCGGAGGGCTCGTACTCGCCGTCTCCTGGTACGCCGCACCACAGGTGCAGGCGGCGTTCGCGTACACCGGGGTGTGGTTCCTGCTGCTCGGCGGTATCCGCCCGGTGGTCGAGCTGCAACGGCTACGCGCCAGCGGCCGGATGCCCGCCTCCGACGCCGACCAACTCGCCGGCATCACCCCCTTCCCCGCGTTCTTCTGGGTCACGATGTTCGCCCTGGTCAACCTGGTCGTGCTGGGTTTCGGCGCGGCTCTGTTGGCCGGCCCGGCCCTGACCGGGTACGGGCTGACCGGCTGAACCGGAGCCCGGGTTGGCCCAGTCGGGGCGGAAAAGCCGGGAGCTGCCGGCAACCTGGGGCCGGCGCTGGGGCGTGTCCTCTGCGACCGCCACGGGAGGTAGCCAGGTGCCGGATGTCGATGGGTTCGACGAGTTCTATCGGGGGAGCCGACAGCGGCTGCTCGGCTTCGTGTACGTGCTCACCGGTGATCTCACCGAGGCCCAGGATGCGGTGCAGGAGGCGTATATCCGGGCCTGGCAGCGCTGGTCCACGGTGAGCGGGTACGACAACCCGGAGGCGTGGGTGCGGGTGGTGGCGAGCCGGATCGCGGTCAGCCGATGGCGCAGCCTGCGCAGCCGCGCCCGGGCGTACCTGCGGCACGGTGCCACCGAGAGCGTCCCGGCGCCAAGCACCGACACGGTGGCGGTGGTCGCCGCACTACGCCGGCTGCCGGAGGAGCAGCGCATCGCGATCGCGCTCTACTACCTGGTGGGGATGCCCGTCGTCGAGGTGGCCCGGGAGACCAACGCCCCGGTCGGCACCGTCAAGGCCCGGCTGGCTCGCGGCCGGGCTGCTCTCGCCGGGCTGCTCGCTGTCGTCGATCTGGAGGAGGCCGTCGATGCGTGATGAGTTGAGCGTCTCCGAGCCGATGCAACGCGGCCTGCGCGACGTCCGTTGGCTGGAGGCGGCGGAGCTCCGTGCTCGGGCCCGCCGTCGCAGCCGGCGTACCGCCCTGTTGGCGGGGATCGTCCTGGTGGGGACCTTGGCGGTGGTCACCGTCGCGGTGATCAACCCCCCATGGAGCTACTCACCGGCCACCTCGGTACCGGTGCAGGCCGCGGTGGGAAGCACCCCCGCGTCGCCCGCCGGGCAGGTTGCGGCGGTGCGTTCCGACCTTCCGCCCGAGCTCTTCGTCCAACAGTCGGACCTGGTCGTGCGCACGGAGCTGCACCTCGGCGAGGCCGCCCTGGGCGGGACGGTCACGCTGGGGCTCGGGCGCGACCGATGTGGCCCGGGCCCGGAGGCGGAGGCGTGGATGAACCGGTCGCAGACGCTACTGCGGTGGTCGGCCGGCGGCCCCGATCGGCTCGGCGACATCCTGGTTGTGCAGGATCTGTATCGGTTCCGCGGTGATGACGCGGCTCGTTTCTTCGCCGAGGTCCGACAGACGATCGCCTCCTGCCCCCAGCAGGGGGAGGTCTGGACGGCCTACCACGAAGGCAGCGCGGTGGAACTGAAAGCGCTGCACCACTGGGACACCCCGCAGGTGGACTTCGCCGGTGAGGAGTCGCTCCTGCTGCGGCATTCGTCCTCCCTGTCCGTCAACCCCACGACGGGCGAACCGCAGGCCGTGGCGAACTCACCGGAGCTGCGGGTCGTGTTGCGCGTCGGTGACCTGGTGACGGTGCTCTTCCTCAGCATGGCCGGCGAGGCGGAACTGGTCCGCCTCGCCGACGTGGCGGCCCGCCGCATGTGCACCGCCGCCAGCCCGCCCTGCTGAACCCCGCTGACCGCACACCTACAGCGGGATGTTGCCGTGCTTCTTCGGGGGCAGGGTCTCGCGCTTGGTACGCAGGACCCGCAGCGCGCGGACGATCTGTGCCCGGGTTTCGTGTGGCGGGATGACCGAGTCGATGTACCCGCGTTCGGCGGCGATGTACGGGTTGGCGAGGGTGTCCTCGTATTCGGTGATCAGCTCGGCGCGCCGCGCCGCCGGGTCGGCGGCGCCAGCCAGCTCCTGCCGGTGCAGGATGTTGACCGCCCCCTGCGCTCCCATCACCGCGATCTGGGCGGTTGGCCAGGCGAAGTTCAGGTCCGCGCCGAGGTGCTTGGAGCCCATGACGTCGTAGGCGCCGCCGTACGCCTTGCGGGTGATGACGGTGACCTTCCCGACGGTGGCCTCGGCGTACGCGTAGATGAGCTTCGCGCCCCGGCGGATGATGCCCTCCCACTCCTGGCTGGTGCCGGGGAGGAAGCCGGGTACGTCCACGAAGGTGAGTACCGGAATGTTGAACGCGTCGCAGGTGCGGACGAAGCGCGCGGCCTTCTCCGACGCGGCGATGTCCAGCGTGCCGGCGAAGTGCATGGGCTGATTCGCGACCACGCCGACCGGCCGGCCCTCGACCCGGCCGTAGCCGACGATCAGGTTCTGCGCGTACAGCGGCTGCACCTCAAGGAACTCGCCCTCGTCGAGGACGTGCTCGATGACCTGGTGCATGTCGTATGGCTGGTTCGCCGAGTCCGGGATGAGGGTGTCCAGCTCCCGGTCCTCGTCGCTGATCTCGAGGTCCATGTCGACCGGGTACGTGACCGGCTCGTCCAGGTTGTTCGACGGCAGGTACGACAGCAGCGCCCGGACGTACTCGATCGCGTCCTCCTCGTCGGTGGCGAGGTAGTGCGCGTTGCCGCTGCGCGAGTTGTGCGTACGGGCGCCGCCCAGCTCCTCCATTGCGACGTCCTCACCGGTGACAGTCTTGATCACGTCCGGGCCGGTGATGAACATGTGTGAGGTCTGGTCGACCATCACGGTGAAGTCGGTGACCGCGGGCGAGTAGACGGCGCCACCCGCGCACGGGCCCAGGATGAGCGAGATCTGCGGGATGACGCCACTGGCCCGTACGTTGCGGAAGAAGATCTCGCCGTAGAGGCCGAGCGAGGCGACGCCCTCCTGGATTCGCGCCCCGCCGGAGTCGTTGATCCCGATGACCGGGCACCCGATCTTCATGGCCAGGTCCATCACCTTGACGATCTTCTCGCCGAAGACTTCGCCGAGGGAGCCGCCGAAGACCGTGAAGTCCTGCGCGAAGACGCAGACCTGGCGGTCGTCGATGGTCCCGTAGCCGGTGATGACGCCGTCGCCGTAGGGGCGGGTCTTCGCCAGTCCGAAGTTGGTGGACCGGTGTCGGGCCAGCTCGTCCAGTTCGACGAAGGAGCCCGGGTCGAGGAGGAGCTCGATCCGTTCCCGCGCGGTCTTCTTGCCCCGTGCGTGCTGCTTGTCCACGGCGCGCGCCGACCCGGCGTGCACCGCCTCGTCGATCCGACGCTCCAGGTCCGCCAGCTTGCCCGCGGTGCTGTGGATGTTGGTCCCGGTCTCGGTAGTCACCAAGGGAATATAACGATGGTTCAGCTCGGCGCCGCTGTGCAGTACGCCTCACCACCGGTGATCGGGAGGGCCGTAGGCTGGCGGGATGCTGGGTTCCCCGTACACCGATCTGGATCGCCCACCACTGTCGGTGGCGCGGCTGCGTCGCGCGTTGGTCGCGCCGCACGGTGCCTGGGCCCGGCTGGAGCTTCTCGCGGAGACCGGTTCGACCAACGCGGACGTGGCCGAGTATGCCCGCTCGGGGGAGCCGGAGGGCCTGGTACTGGTCGCGGAGCGGCAGCGTGCGGGGCGGGGGCGGCGGGGCCGTGACTGGCAGTCGCCGGCCCGGGCGGGGATCGCGACCAGCGTCCTGCTTCGGCCGGGGGAGGCGGTGGCCGAGCGGGGCTGGGCGCCGGTGCCACCGTCGGCGTACGGGTGGCTGCCGCTGCTCGCCGGAGTGGCGCTGGTGCAGGCGGTGACCCGGCTGGCCGAGTTGGAGGCCACCCTGAAGTGGCCGAACGATCTGCTCATCGGTGCGGCGAAGTGCGGCGGCATCCTCGCCGAGGGGGTGCCGATGGCAAGGACGGCGGCGCCCCCCGCGATCGTCCTCGGCATCGGGCTGAACGTGACTCTTCGTGCTGATGAGTTGCCGGCGAACCCGAATGGTCTGCCGGCGACCTCGCTGCAGTTGGCCGGTGCCGCGGCGACCGACCGGGATCCGTTGTTGCGGGCGCTCCTCCGGTCGCTGGGCGACTGGTATGGGCGGTGGCGGGCCGCTAAGGGTGATGCGGTGGCCAGCGGCCTGCGCGCGGCGTACCTGGCCGTCTGTGCCACCGTGGACCGTCCGGTCCGGGTGCTGCTGCCGGACGGCGGCGAGTTGACCGGCACGGCGACCGGCGTTGACGCCGACGGCCAGCTGGTGGTGGCCACCCCAGAGGCCACCCGGCACCTCTCCGCCGGCGACATTCTGCATCTGCGCTGAACGGCCACGGCTGACCGGCGGGGCCGAGCTCGGTAGCGCTGTCGTCGTCCGGCCCGCGCGGCTGATGTCGTGGGATGGGGTGAGCGGTTACGGTCTGCGCGTCCGATCTGTGCTGGAGGTACCCGTGGCGTTTCCGGAGGACGTGCTCACCGAGGACGAGCACGTCGTGCTGCATCTGCACCCGCACTGGAAGGCCCTGGTCCGGCCGGTCGCGGTGATGGTGCTCGCCGTCGCGGTGGTGGTGGCCGCCCTGGTGCTGGCCCCCGACGGTGCTGGCCGGGCGGCGGCGTTGGTGGTGCTGGGCGGGGCGGCGCTGGTGGGGGTGCTCTGGTTCGCGCTCTGGCCGGCGCTGGTCTGGCAGGCGACCCACTACCTGTTCACCAGTGAGCGGGTGCTCATCCAACAGGGCGTGCTCTCCCGGGACCGCCGGGGCATCCCGCTCACCCGGGTCACCGACCATGCGATGCAGCAGCGCCTCAGCGAGCGGTTGTTCGGCTGCGGAACCCTGACCATCGACTCCGCGGGGGAGCGTGGGCGGTCGGTGTTGGTTGATGTGCCGCAGGTGGGGCGGGTGCAGACTACGCTCTACGAGCTGGTGGAGGCGCAGTACGACCGACCGCCGTCCGACGACGCCGAGCCTCGGGAGGCGCTGACCGAGGCCCGGGACGGCAGGCCGTCCGGGGAGTAGGGCTGAGCGGTCCCGTCGCAGCCGGGCTGAGCTGGCTCCGGGTCGGGCTGGGGCGGGCTGGGCCGGCGCCCCGCCCCGGAGCCGGGCACGGTCAGGGGCGACGGGATCGGCGGGTGCTCGTCTGCAGCTCCGCGGCGAGCTCGGCGGCCAGCTCCCGGTCCAGGTCGAGGCGGGCGTCCAGCGGGATGGTCAGGCCTTGGATCGGTGCGCGGAGGGGGTGGTGGGTGCCCGGTGGCGGGGCGGTTTCCTCCAGCTCCGAGACCGACTCCGCCAGCTCGGCGACCGGGTCCATCTCGGCCATCGTGTCCCACTCGTCGCGGGGGATGCTGTGCCAGTTGTTGGTGGCCGGCGCTGGTGCGGGTTGGAAGACGAACGTCCGGTAGGACCAGAACCGGAACAGCGTCGCCAGCAGGATACCCATCGTCTTGGCGAGGTTGAGGGCGAGCAGGCTGGTCACGCCGAGGCCGTATTTGGCCGCGGCCAGCACGCCCAGCTCGATGAGGAGCCCCGCACCGTTGAAAAGGAAGAAAAGGGCATACTCGCGTCTAACTGCCGTTTTCGGGCGATCACGGTACGTCCAGTGGCGATTCATCAGGTACGACGTGATCGTCGCGGTGATGGTGGCGACGACCGTCGCCTTCAGTGCGCCGCCCTGGAAGACAGTGAGTGCAAGGGCGTTGAACACCGCGTAATTGATAACGGTGTTGACGCCTCCGACGATGCCGAATTTGAGCGCCTCATGCAGGAACTTCTGCCAGCGCTCGGGCAGGAGACGGACAAGACGCATGCAGAACACCTTAGGCGAGTTGGCTGGGCCGGGATCGCCCCGGCCTGGCGAGATGGGCGCCAGGTCACGCCCGGTATCGGTCGTGCTTCGCTTCCGGTGCGGCGGGAGTTCCCGCTGGTACGAAGACGAACCGTCGATAGGACCAGAACCGGAAGAGGGTCGCCAGCCCGGTGCCGACGAGATAGCTGGCGATGTTGTCCGCCAGCGGGGTCTGGAAGACCTCCGGCCAGATCTGGCCCAGGCCGTAGCGGCTGATCGCCAGAACCGCCACGGTGATACCGAGGCCCACCGCGTTGAAGATGAAGAAGAGCGCGTACTCGCGGGCTGGGTTGCCGCCCCGGCGGTGTCGCCACGTCCAGAACCGGTTGCCGAGGAAGGCGAAGGTCGCCGCCACCACCGTGGAGATGGTCTTCGCAGTCACCTGCTCGACGTCCTGCACTGAGGTCAGGAGGTTGAAGAGGGCGAAGTCGACGAGGAAGGCGATGCCGCCCACGGTGGCGAACTTGCTCAACTCGTGGACGAGGTGACCGAACCGGTCCAGCAAGGAGTGGATCAGGCCCGGCCGGGTTCGCCGGGAGCCGGGCTCCCCGGTCATCGTCGCTGCCACCGAGCGAGCGTACCGGGTGCGGGCCCGCGGCACGGGTAGCACCGGTCGGCATGGCCGGTCCCGACAGCGATGAGCGGGGAATTACCGCCCCGGGCAGTGCCTCCCGAGTGACCTGGCCAAGTGGGGACACGGTCACCGCCGCCGTACCGGACGACGACAGGCCAGCTGTTTCGTCACTGGATTTGCGTGAAACTGCGCGTGAAAGCGGGTATTAGCTCGCGATGCCGCAGCCGGACCGTAGCTTGTGCAGTTCTTCACAACCAGTCCCACTGACTGGTGACGCAAGCCGGTTTACGCTGAGGCCAATCCCAGGTTTCACGTAGGCGACGCGACGCGCCGTCAAGCCTCGTGCATCCCATAGACCGGTCAGCGTCGACCACAAGGAGATGTGTCATGGTTGCTCCGGCCACTGTTCGGGGTATCGATCAGGCCCCGACATCCCACCCCAAACTGCTTGCCTGGGTCCGTGAGATCGCGGAACTGACCACCCCGGACCGTGTGGTCTGGGCGGACGGGTCAGAAGAAGAGTGGCGTCGTCTCACCGACGAACTCGTCGAGGCCGGCACCCTGGTCCGACTCAACCCGGAGAAGAAGCCCAACTCGTTTTACGCGCGAACCGATCCGACGGACGTGGCGCGGGTCGAGGAGCGTACCTACATCTGTTCGGTGGACGAGGCAGACGCCGGCCCGACCAACAACTGGATGGCCCCGGCCGAGATGAAGCGGACGATGACGGAGCTGTACCGCGGTTGCATGCGCGGTCGCACCATGTACGTCATCCCATTCTGCATGGGCCCGGTAGAGGCCGAGAAGCCGATGTTCGGCATCGAGATCACCGACAGTCCGTACGTGGTCGCCTCAATGCGGATCATGACCCGGATGGGCGGGAAGATCCTCGCGGCGATGGGCGACGACGCGGACTTCGTGCACGCGCTGCACTCGATCGGCGCGCCGCTGGCACCGGGCCAGCAGGACGTGTCCTGGCCGTGCAACGAGACGAAGTACATCTCGCACTTCCCGGAGACCCGGGAGATCTGGTCCTACGGCTCCGGCTACGGCGGCAACTCGCTGCTCGGCAAGAAGTGCTACTCGCTGCGGATCGCCAGTGTGATGGGGCGGGACGAGGGCTGGCTCGCCGAGCACATGTTGATCCTGAAGATCACGTCGCCGGAGGGGAGGGTCTACCACATCGCCGGGGCCTTCCCGTCGGCCTGCGGCAAGACCAACCTCGCCATGCTGGAGCCGACCATCCCGGGCTGGAAGGTCGAGACCATCGGGGACGACATCGCCTGGATGCGGTTCGGCCCGGACGGGCGCCTCTACGCGGTCAACCCGGAGTACGGCCTCTTCGGGGTCGCCCCCGGCACCGATTGGAAGACCAACGCCAACGCGATGCGGACGTTGGACCGCGGCAACTCCATCTTCACCAACGTGGCCCTCACCGACGACGGTGATATCTGGTGGGAGGGCATGGGCGAGCCCCCGACGCACCTCATCGACTGGAAGGGCAACGACTGGACGCCGGAGAGCGAACACCTCTCCTCCCACGCCAACAGCCGGTTCTGCACCCCGATCACCCAGTGTCCGATCCTCGCCGAGGACTACTACAACCCCAACGGCGTACCGATCGACGCGATCCTCTTCGGTGGCCGGCGTCGGGACACCGTTCCACTGGTCACTGAGGCGCGGGACTGGGTGCACGGCGTCTACCTGGGCGCCACGCTCTCCTCGGAGACCACCGCCGCGGCTTCGGGCGCGGTCGGGGTCGTGCGTCGCGACCCGATGGCGATGCTGCCCTTCATCGGCTACCACGCCGGCGACTACTTCCGGCACTGGATCGAGATGGGTAAGGGCGTCGACGGCGACGAGTCGAAGCTGCCGAGCGTCTACTACGTCAACTGGTTCCGCAAGGACGCCGAGGGTAACTTCCTCTGGCCGGGCTTCGGCGAGAACTCCCGGGTCCTGAAGTGGATCGTCGAGCGGATCGAGGGCCGGGCCGACGCCGTGGAGACGCCGATCGGCATGGTTCCCACCGCGGACGCGCTGGACATCGAGGGCCTGGACATGACCTCGGAAGACATTCGGATCGCACTGAAGGTCGACGCGAACGAGTGGCAGGCCGAACTACCGATGGTCACCGAGTGGTTTACGAAGTTCGGGGACAAGCTGCCTGGTGTCCTCTGGGCTGAGCTGGACGCGCTGCGTGCTCGGCTCGACGTGGAGCCGCAGTAGGAGCGGATTTGGCTGGGCCGGCGCCGCGGGCGATGGATGATCCCCGCAACGGCCGCCGAGAGCGGTAGCTCGGCGGCGGAGAGGGGATACGACGTGGCGACCGGGCTGGCTGACGGGGGCGACGAGTTCGATGTGGTGGTGGTGGGGGCCGGCCCGGCGGGCTCGGCCGCCGCCCTCGCCGCCCGCCGGACCGGAGCCCGGGTGCTCCTGCTGGATCGGGCCGACTTCCCCCGGGACAAGGCCTGCGGGGACGGGATCGCCGCGGATGCGCTGGATGTCCTGGCCGGGCTGGGGGTGCCCGACCCGGTGGCCGGATACGCCCCGCTGCGCGCACTTCGCCTGGTCGCCCCGGGCGGACCGGCGGTGGCGCGGGCACTGCCCCGCCCGGCGTACACGGTGCCCCGAACCGTCTTCGATGCTCGGCTGGTAGCGGCGGCCGTCGCGGCCGGCGCCCAGCTGCGTCGGCACGTGGTACGTCGGGTCGAGGTGCGGGCGGACCGGGTCGTGCTCGATGGGCAGATCGCCGGGCGGGCCGTGGTGGGTGCCGACGGTGCGGGCTCCGTCGTGCGTCGGGTACTGGGACACCCCCCGAATCCGGACCGCCATCTGGCCCTGGCGATCCGGGGCTACGCGCCCGCCCCGCCCGGCCCGCCGGAGCAGCTCATCGTCACCTCGGCCGCCCGCTGGCCGGCATACGCCTGGTCCTTCCCGATCGGCGACGGACGGGCGAACGTCGGGTACGGGGAGGTGCTCCGCGGCGAGTCGCTGACCCGGGAACACCTCGTCGCGCGGATTCCAGCGCTGCTACCCGGGCTCGATCCGGCGGCGGTTACCGCCCTGCGAGCGCACCACCTGCCGCTCTCCACCCATCGGCCGGTGCCGGGGCGCGGCCGGGTGGTGCTGGCGGGTGACGCGCTCTCGTTGATCAATCCGTTCACCGGGGAGGGGATCTTCTACGCGTTGCTCTCCGGAGCGCTCGCCGGCGCCGTGGTGAGTCGTACGCCGGGGCAGGCCGCTCGGCGCTACACCGCGGCGCTTCGTCGTCGACTCGGTGGCCATCTGCGGCACAGCTCGGTTGCGGCCTGGCTCGCCCGGCGGGAATCGGTGGTGGACGCGGCGGTGTGGGCGGCCGACCGGGATGACCGGGTGTATCGGGCGGTGGTGGAGTTGGGGCTCGGCGACGGCCGGTTGGATCTCCGGACGCTGGCAATGATCGGGCGTGGTCTGGCCGTCGGGGATCGGCATCCCCAGCCGTGAGGCGTCATTCCGGTCGCTACCCTGGCAGGTGATGACTCTGCGGGACGTTGTCTACTCGGTGTACGAACGCCGGCTCACGGCCAAGCTGGCGGGCAAGCCGGTGCCTCAGCACGTCGGTGTGATGTGTGACGGTAACCGCAGGTGGGCGCGGGAGATGGGGTTCGTTGACCCCAACGACGGCCACCGGGTCGGTGCCGAGCGGATCAAGGAGCTGCTGCGGTGGTGTGACGCGGCCGGCGTCGGGCATGTGACGCTCTGGCTGCTCTCCACCGACAACCTGACCCGCCCGGCCGCTCAGCTCGATCCGTTGTTGCAGATCATCGAGGACCTGACGAGCGAGCTGGCCGAGGAGGGCAACCCCTGGCGGCTGCGGCTGGTCGGGGCGCTCGACGTGTTGCCGGCGCAGCACGCGGCGGCGCTCAAGGCAGCGGCGGAGCGGACCCGGGACCGGGTGGGCGGCGCACAGGTCAACATCGCCGTGGGCTACGGCGGCCGGCGCGAGATCGCCGACGCGGTGCGGTCGTTCCTGCACGAGCACGCGAAGGCCGGCACCGGCATCGAGCAGCTGGCCGAGACGTTCGATGTCGAGCACATCACCGAGCACCTCTACACCCGGGGCGTGCCGGACCCCGATCTGATCATCCGGACCAGCGGCGAGCAGCGGATGTCCGGCTTCATGCTCTGGCAGTCCGTCCACTCGGAGTTCTATTTCTGCGAGTTGAACTGGCCGGATTTTCGCCGGGTCGACTTCCTCCGCGCGCTGCGCTCCTACGCCACCCGCCAGCGTCGCTTCGGTATCTGATCGCCCGGGGACCGCCGTCGCTGGCTGGCCCGGGATCACCGCGCACCTGGTCGGCGGCCCCGAACCGGCCCGAGGCTGGGGTGTGCCACGGCCGCTGGTGCGCCGCAGCCCGGGAGTCAGGCCAGCCGGCGCGCGGCGGCCGTGAGGAAGTCGCCGAGGTCTGCGGGTGAGTCGATGGTCAGGTCTGCCTCGGCGGCAACCTCCGCACCGGTCTCCGGGTTGGCGACGGCGACGCAGACGCCGAAGAAGCGCGGGTCGGCGGCGGCCCGGGCGCGTAGCGCCGCGAAGGCCTTGATGTCCGATACGTCGTCGCCGAAGTACCAGGCGGCCTCCGCGTCCCGCACCGCCTCGTCGATGACCATGCCCTTGTCCCGGTCGACCGGCGGCTTCAGCTCGAGGACCATCCGTCCGGCCTGGACCCGGAGGCCGAGCTGCTCGGCCTGGGCGTAGCCCCACCGGGTAACCGCCGGTCCGAGCTGCGGGGCGGTCCGCCAGTGCAGTGCCACCGAGAGCCGTTTGTACTCCACCAGGGTGCCCGCGGGCAGCTCGGCGCGGGCCTGGCCGGCGAGCTCCGCCATGGTCGGCACCCAGGGCAGCGCCGCCGGTTCGGTGACGGTTTCGCCGCCGGAGTGGCTGTGCTCCAGCCCGTAGAGACCGTAGAGGTCAACACCGGCGAGATCACCGAGTCGCTCGCGGAGGAAGTCGACCGGGCGGGCGGAGACGATCGCGATCCGACGGACGAGGGGAGCGAGCGCCTCGATCGCGGTGCGCACCCTCGGTGCGGGGTGCACCGCCGTCGGGTCGTCCCGGACCGGTGCGAGGGTGCCATCGAAGTCGAAGAAGAGGACGGTTCCGGCAGCCCGGGCAGCGGTTCTCTGCCAGGCGAGGTCGGCGGTGAACGGGGTTTTCGGCGGCTGCTTGCCCAGATTCAACGGCGGCACGCGCGACAGCGTACCCCGCTCGCAGCGGCTCAATCGTGGCCGTGAGGTACCCGGCCACCGGGCCTGGCGGCGGGTGGATGCCGGGTCTTGGTGGTGGCGTTCAGCGTTCGGCGGCTTCCCGTCCCCGACGCCCGATTGGGACGACGGTGGCTTCCCGACTGTGCCTGAGCAGGTAGCCCTCGACGAAGCCGGAGTTTCGGTCACCGGTGCCGGATTCGATCTCGTTGAGCCGGGCCACCAGGAACTCGGTGAGCGCGCTGATTCGGTCGTTGAGTCGTTCGTTCAGTTCGGCGAGCACGGCCAGGACGACGGCGGTGCCGGTGGCGGTGAGCGTGACGAGGTTGACGAGCAGGGGAAGCTGCTCGCCGTTGACCGCCAGGGTCACCGCGTTCCCGGTCACGCACAGCGTCAGGGACGCGGTGCCGACCACGACTGCCAACCATTTCAGGGTCATGGACAGACCCCTCCTTCTGTCCCGCAGGGCTGGGTTCGGCCTTCCCGTCCCCCCGCCGACGACGAGCCCAAGCAGTACGAGTAGGGACGCTAGCGTGCCGATCCGGGCCCGGGAGTGAAACGAATGAGTCTGACCTGCTGTTCTTTCGCCATCTGAGGATCATCCAACCTTTTTGCCCTGGTTTGGTGCTGCCACCGGGAGAGTGGGGCGATACGCGAGGTATCGGATAGTTTCTCGAATGTGGAACTTCTCCGCATCCGACACCTCGGGGTTGACCAGTCGGCGCAGGAGTGCCTCGACGTCGGGATCCATCGGGGGCGGGATCGTCTCGGGTCGGTGGGGGGTGCTCCGTCGGTCCCAGCCCAGCGTGGTGAAGGCGGTTGCCGGGTCGAGCCCGAGTCCTTCACAGAACGCCACGACGCGTTCCGCCTCGGGGTCGCTGGCCCAGTCGCCCCGGACCCATCGGTTCACCGTCTGTCGGGAGACGCCGGTGCGCCGGGAGACCTCAGTGCCGCTCCAGGCGCGGGTAGCTCGGGCCTCTTCGAGTGCGCGCCGGACGAAGGTGGCGAAGGCGATCTTTCGTGCGTTGGCCGTCTCGGTCACCTGGTGACCGTACGGCTACGGAGCCCTCGAACGGTCTCCTGGCACGCGGTTGTCACGTGAATGTGACGATCTGCTCGGCTTTTCGCTGTCCAGATCAGCGCTCCTGATACCGGTCCTCACCTGGGTTAATAGGTGCTTGCGCGGCTGGGGGGAATCAGGCGAAAAGCTGATACTGTCACGTTCGCGGGACACTCTACCGTGTGTCCCTGCAGGAGATGACGACTGCTTGCTCCCATGCGTGATATCTCCGGCACGAGGGGGACTTGGTGACCGAACTCGCCACCCGAGCGCAGGCCTTCGGCCTGATCGCCGCCGGGGTAGCCACCGGTTTGAGCGCGCCCTGGTGCCTCTACCTGGCCCGGGGTTCCCGCTACCTCTCCCTCAGCGTCGGGGACCGGGCGGAGTGGCACGCCTGGCGTACCCACCTCGGTTGTCCGGAGCTCCGCGTCCGCGTCTACGACACGGGCGGTGAGCTTCGCCGCTCGTCGGTGGCCGAGGTTGTCCTGGACGGGTGCCGGATCCGCGTCGAGTTGGTCGAACAGGTCGGCACCGCCGACCTCGACCAGCTACTCGTCGTGGATCCCACCCCGGTTGAGCCGGAGGAACGATGAGTTCACACAGCCCACAGTCCGGAGTGGCCGGATGAGCCCACTCCTCGCCCTGCTCCTCGTCTGCGTCCTGACCGCCGCCAGCTATGCCGCCGGTCGTTTGCATGGTCAGCTCAGCTACCGGATCGGTTACCGGTTCGGCTACCGGCAGGGCTACTTCGACGGTGACCGCGGCGCCTGGAACCGGCGTCGGCGCGACGCCCAGGCGGCGATCGCATCCGCGCTCGCCGGCCCGCGGCCGGTGGAGGCGGCTCGCACCCGCATCGCGCCCCCGATGGCCCGGTCCGGCACCACCTACACCGGCACGGCGGCGGCTCCGGCCGGTGGCCGACAAGGGACCGGTGCGGCGACGGCTCCGGTCGATGGCCGACATTCGACCGGGACGCTGGTTCGGCGAAGTGGGTGAGCGGTCGGCGGGTGAAGCTCTCGACTACCCTGGGTGGCGAAAGGCGGGGTTCGAGAGTGGTGCAGGTCACAATTGGGGCTGATGGTTTCCCATCCGCTCTACTGTGCGCAATCGTGTCCCCGAGCGCTCGCACAACCGGCGGATCGTCGGTGATCGTTCGCCCGCGTCCCCGTTGGCGGGGTTGCCAGGGGACCCGCGCGGTCGGAGCGCTCGCGGTGTGACCCCACCCCATCCGGGTGTGGTCAGCGCCGTTTCCGTGCCCCGAAAGGAAGGGACCACCTCGTGAATCGGCTGTGGAGCCGGTTGGGTGCCCGGACGGCCGCGGTGGCGCTGCTCTCTGCGGGCGTCGTCGGCGGCTTCCAACTGGGCGACGACCGGGATCAGGGCCAACACCTGTTGGAGACCGCCGGAGTCGAGCAGGTTGCGCTGCGAGCACCGCAGGTGCATCCGATGCAGGAGCAGGCCACCGAATACCAGGAGAAGCTGCGCGACGCCGCGGTGGCCGAGGCGGCGGCGGAGCGGAAGCGCCGGGAAGAGGCCGCTGTGGCCTCGCGGAACGCGGCCCGAGCGGCGGCGGCGGAGCTCGCCGAGGCCAAGGCCGAGGCCGAGGCCAAGGCCAAGGCGGCCGCGGAGAAGCCGTACGACGGCCCGATCCCGGCATCGTGTGCGGAGTTCACCGGCAACCGGCAGATCGGCTGCGCGGAGATGCTCAACGCCGGCTTCGAAATCGACGAGTTCCCCTGCCTGGACAAGCTCTTCACCAAGGAGAGCGGCTGGAACCACCAGGCCCGCAACCCGTCGACCGGCGCCTATGGCATTCCGCAGGCGCTGCCCGGTAGCAAGATGGCCTCGGCGGGCGACGACTGGGAGACGAACCCGAAAACCCAGATCCGGTGGGGGCTTGGCTATATCGAGGGTCGCTACCAGACGCCGTGCAATGCCTGGGCCTACCTGCAGCGCGTGGGCTGGTACTGAGCTCCAGCAGGGACTACTGCTGATTTGTCGGGTGGCGACGGGGTGTGCTTGGTCACACTCCGTCTCGTCCGGCCAAACTTGACACCGGCCCAGGTGGCGGCGGTCGCCGCTACCTGATAGCTGTTGACGGGTGAGCCTGCTATCGGAGGGCGGTGACCGGCACCGGTTCGGCACCGAGGCGTTCTACGCCGCGATCGGTCGGGCCTTCGTCGCCATGTGCGCGGTGGTGCCGTTCCTGTTCCTCGTCGAGGCCATTGACCAGGGGCTGGCATTCGGGCTCGACCCGGCGGCCGGCATCATCCCGCAGCGCCTCGACGGCCTGGATGGCGTCTTCTTCTCACCGTTCCTGCATCATGGCTTTGATCACCTTTACAGCAACAGCGTCCCGCTGATCCTGCTCGGCACCTTCGTGCTCGCGGCGGGTGCGCGTCGCTTCCTCTGGTCCACGCTGATCATCATTTTGGTCAGCGGGCTCGGCGTCTGGTTCACCGGAGCCCCGAACTCCGTCGTGGTCGGCGCGAGCGGCGTCATCTTCGGCTACCTCGGCATCCTGCTCACCCGGGGCATCGTCGAGCGGAGCTGGTGGAACTTCGCGGTTGTTCTCCTGGTCGGCCTCCTCTACGGCTGGCAACTCGTCGGCATTCTCCCCACCGACGAGCGGATCTCCTGGCAGGGGCACCTCTTCGGGCTGCTGGGCGGGGTGGTCGCCGCGATCGTCTTCCGGCGGCGTCGACCGGGCCTGGGTGGTTCGCACTACTCCGACTCGACCCGCATCTTCGGCTGACCGGAGCGGCGACGACGGACTGTCGGACATCCTTGCCCGGCGGCTCCGGCACCTCTACCGTCAGGATCAGCGTCGGTTGAGCCGGGAGCGGAAAGCGACGGTACGCCCATGCACGAGGTCGATGTCGCGGTGATCGGGGCCGGGCCCGCCGGCCTCTTCGCGGCGTACTACGCCGGCTTCCGCGGGCTCTCGGTGGCGGTGGTGGACGCGTTGCCCGAGCCCGGTGGCCAGATCACGGCGATGTACCCGGAGAAGTTGATTCACGACGTCGCCGGCTTCCCATCCATCAAGGGCCGGGATCTGGTGGCCAACCTGGTTGCCCAGGCCGCCCCGTTCGACCCGCGTTACCTGCTCGGCACGCGGGCGGAGAAGCTGTCGTACGCCGATGGCCAGCCGGTGCTCGGCCTGGCCGGGGGTGAGCAGCTCCGCTGCGGCGCGGTAGTGATCACCGGCGGGCTGGGCAGCTTCACACCCCGCCCGTTGCCCGTCGCGGAGGGCTTCGTCGGCACCGGAATCATCTACTTCGTGCCGCAACCGGCGGACCTCACCGGTCAGGACGTGCTGATCGTCGGTGGTGGGGACTCCGCCTTCGACTGGGCGTCAACCCTCCAGCCGCTGGCCCGTTCGGTGACCCTCGTGCATCGCCGGGAGAAGTTCCGAGCGCACGCCGCCACCGTCGCCCGGGTCCGCGCCCTGCCGGTGCGGGTGGTGGTGAACGCGGAGGTGACGATGCTGCACGGGGGCGGCGCGGTGACCGGTGCCGAGGTCACTGTCCGGGGTGGCGCGGCGGAGCTGTTGCCGGTCGACACCGTCGTCGCGGCGCTCGGCTTCACCGCCGACCTCGGCCCGCTGGCGGAGTGGGGCCTGCGCCTGGACCGCCGGCATCTCGTGGTTGACAGCACCATGGCGACCAACCTGCCGCGGGTCTTCGCCGCCGGGGATATCACCGAGTACCCGGGTAAGGTTCGCCTGATCGCCACCGGCTTCGGTGAGGCCGCGACCGCGGTGAATAACGTGGCCGTGGTGCTCGATCCGGCGGCGCACCTGTTCCCCGGGCACTCCTCCGACGGGACCTGACGCTTCGGCGACCGGCTTATCGGGGTAGGCCGACGAGGTCGGCCATCAACGCGATCTGGTGGTCGAAGTAGTCGTCGCGGTGCGGCAGGCCACCCTTGATCCGGCCGAAGAGCTCGAAGCTGATCAGCCCGAAGAGCTGGGTCCACCCCGCCATCCCCCGGGCGAGCAGCGCTGCCGGCATCCCCGGGACGAGGCTCGCCGCGATGTCGGTGAGGTCGGCTCGGACGGGTTGGGGTAGGTCGTCGGTGGGGGGTGGGGTGAGCTGTCCGGCGGCAAGTCCATCGCGGGCGATGCCGATCAGGGTCATTGGTGGGCGCAGAGCCGGCTCGACTGTGTCGTCGGGCGCCGTGTAGCCGGGTACCGGGCTGCCGTAGAGCAGCGCGTACTCGGCGGGGTTGGCGAGGGCCCAGGCCCGGGCAGCCCGACACCCGGCGAACCATCGTCCGCGCAGGTCGTCGCGGTCCACGGCAGCGTCTGCTGCCTCGACCGCGTCGCCCAGGGCCATGTACGCCTCCAGGATGAGCGTGGTGAGCAGGTCGTCCCGGCTGGGGAAGTAGCGGTAGATCGCCGAGGAGGCCATGCCCAGGTCGCGGGCGACCGCCCGCAGCGACAGGTTGGCGCCGTCGGTGGCCAGATGGCGGCGCGCCGCGGCCTTGATCTCGTCGATCATTTCGGCTCGGACCCGGGCCCGGAGTGAGTTGGCGACCATCTCCTCACCCTGTCATGCGTAGGGCGCTGATCCAATTCGAGAGCAGTGCTCTTGACGGGTTCGGCAACTACCGACACACTCCCTAGTGAGCACTGCTCTCGAAGTGATCCCCTGATTCGGAAGGTGAGCTCTGATGTCGATTCACGTGATCGTCGGTGCTGGCCCGGTCGGCACCGCGACCGCCGACCTCCTCGCTCGGCAGGGGGAGCAGGTCCGGCTGGTCAGCCGCCGCGGTGCCGGCCCCGAGCATCCGGCCATCGAACTCGTCGCCGCCGATGCCACCGACGTCGCCGGCCTGACCCGCCTGGCGTCCGGCGCCGCCGCCCTCTACAACTGTGCCAACCCCGCGCTTCACCGGTGGGCTGTCGACTGGCCGCCACTGGCAACCGCCCTGCTCGCCACCGCCGAGCGGACCGGTGCGGTGCTTGCCACGATCGGCAACCTCTTTGGGTACGGCCCGACGGACGGGCCGATGACCGAGGCCACCCCGCTGGCCGCGACCGGCGTCAAGGGGCGGGTGCGCAACCAGATGTGGGCCGGGGCGCTGGCCGCCCACGAGGCGGGCCGGGCCCGGACGACCGAGGTCCGTGGCTCGGACTACCTCGGATACCGGACCAACTCGATCACCACCCGGATCCTGCCGAACGTACTGGCCGGCCGCCGAGTGGTCCTGCCGGTCGACTTCGACGTCCCGCACGCCATCACCTACGTCGGCGACGTGGCCCGTACCGTGGTCGCCGCCGCCACCACCCCGGATGCCTGGGGACGGGCCTGGCACGTGCCGAGCCCGCGCGCGCTCAGCATGCGGGAGTTGGCCACCCGCGCCGCTGCGCTGGCCGGCGCACCCAGGCCCCGGTTGACCCGCCTGCCCTACCCGGTGCTCTGGCTGGGCGGCCTGGTCAACCCGTTACTCCGGGAGCTGCGGGAGACGACATACCAGTTCGATCGCCCGTACGTGTTGGACTCCTCGGCCACCCAACAGGCCCTCGGGATCGAGCCGACCGCGCTCGAAGAGGCCCTCGCCGAGACCCTCCGCGCGCTGCGCCGGGACCCCGGTGTCAGCTCGGCGAAGCGCAGCTCCTAACGCCGGGCGGCGATCAGGACAGCGACCAGGGTCAGTGCCGCGCCGAGCAGGGTGGTGGCGTCGGGGCGGGAAGCCGCGGTCGGCAGGAGCACGTCCAGCAGGACGGCGCCGACCACCTGGCCGGCGATCGTGGCCAGGCCGAGCAGCAGCACCCCGGTGAACTCGACGACAGCGGCGGCGATCGCGATGAAGGTGATCCCGATCGGCCCACCCAGGTAGAGCCACGGCTCGGCCGGCGGTGAACCAGCGGGTAGCCCGCGTACCGCGATGTCGACCGCGAAGACCGCCAACAGGGCGACGAGGCCTACCGTGAAATTGACCAGCGTCGCGGTCAACGGGCTGCCGGCCGCCCGGCCGACCAGCCCGTTGACGGCCTGCTGCCAGGCCACCGCGATCCCCGCGAGCAGCGGCAGCACCGCCAGCGCCAGCGCGGTCGGATCGTTGAGCCGCCCGCCGACGGCCAGCCCGACCGCGAGCACGGTGAGCGCCGCCCCGAACAGGCGCCGACCGGTAACCGGCTGGCGTCCGCTCGGGCCGATGCCGGCCCGGTCCACGAGGAGACTGCTGGCGGATTGGCCGGCGACCACCGCCACGGTGAAGACGGCGACGCCGAGGGTGCCGACCGTGAGGCCCTGCGTCGCCACGAGGAACGCCCCGCAGAGCCCGCCGAGGCACTGCCACGGGCGCAGCCTGCCGGCGGTCAGCGCGGCGCGCAGGGCGGCCAGCCCGCGCCGACCGCCGGGCGTCGCCGGCACCAGTACCAGCAGGACCAGCAGGCCCAGACCGAACGAGATGACCGCCGCGGCGACCCCGTCGGCCAGGCGTACGCCCAACTCGCCGTTGACCCGGGATTGCACGGCGACGGCGACGCCGGCAATGGTCGCGAGCACCACCCCGACCAGCCGGCGGGCCGGGGACGGCCGGTGTAGCGCCCCCGGCAACGCCTACTCCTGCTCGGCGAGGGGGCGGCCGTCGAAGTCCACGGCGGAGTACAGCGCCAGCTTCTCCAGTCGGTGATAGGAGTCGATCATGCGAATCGTGCCGCTCTTCGAGCGCATCACGATCGACTGCGTGTACGCCCCACCGGCCCGGTACCGGACACCACGGAGCAGGTCACCGGAGGTGACTCCGGTAGCGACGAAGAAGCAGTTGTCGCCGGTCACGAGGTCGTCGGTACCGAGCACCCGGTCGAGGTCGTGGCCGGCGGCGACGGCCTTCTCCCGCTCCTGCTCGTCGCGGGGCCAGAGCTTGGCCTGAAGGGCGCCGCCCATGCACTTCAGGGCGCAGGCCGCGGTGATCCCTTCGGGGGTGCCGCCGATGCCCATGAGCACGTCGACGTCGGACTCCTCACGAGTGGCGGCGATCGCGCCGGCGATGTCACCGTCGGAGATGAAGCGGATGCCCGCGCCGGTGCGGCGGACCTGGTCCACCAGCTCGTCGTGCCGGGACCGGTCCAGCACACAGACAGTCACCTCGGCGGCGTCGGTGCCCTTGACCCTGGCGATACGTCGGATGTTCTCGGCCACGCCGGCGTTGATGTCCACCACGTCGGCGTAGGCCGGGCCGACGGCGAGCTTCTCCATGTAGAAGACGGCGCTCGGGTCGAACATCGCCCCGCGCTCGGCGACCGCCAGCACCGCCAGGGCGTTCGGCATGCCCTTGCTCATCAGGGTGGTGCCGTCGATCGGGTCGACCGCGACGTCAACCTCCGGCCCCGTCCCGTCGCCGACCTCCTCGCCGTTGAAGAGCATCGGCGCGTTGTCCTTCTCGCCCTCGCCGATCACCACGATTCCGCGCATCGGAATCGAGTTGATCAACTTGCGCATCGCGTTGACGGCGGCGCCGTCCCCGCCCTCCTTGTCGCCCCGGCCGACCCACCGGCCGGCGGCCATCGCCGCGGCCTCGGTCACCCGGACCAGGTCGAGGGCGAGGTTGCGATCGAGATTCTGTGGGGTCCGCGTCGTGGTGTTCGTCATGACGGCTCCTCCTCGCGACGGTGCGGGGTGGCCCGGCAGGCGTGGGTCGCTGCCGGCTTTGTCGCTGATCCTCACATGATCGGCGACACTGCGTGGTGGTGGGGCGGTGATGGCTTGGTCACGTCTGATCGGGTGGCTGCGAAGATAGCGGGGTGGAACCCGCACAGCCCGCCGACCGCGTCCCTGCCGACCAGACCGCGCCGGAGCTTTCGCCGGTCGATCCGGCGCCCCCCGGCCCGGCCGCGCCCGCGACCGCCGAGGAGCCGGCGTTGGTCGAGCCCGCCACCGGCCCGGCGGCAGCCAGCGGCCCGACCGAGACCACCGGCGTCGGGGAGACCAGCGCTGCGCGGGAGGCCGGCGAGTCGTCGGCACCGCCCGCTGCGGCGGACACCACCCGTTCGGAGCGTTCGCCGAAGGACATGGCCATCTCGCTCCTCGTGCTGCTGGTCCCGATCGCCCTGCTGCTCGCCTTCTACCGAGGCTTCCTCGGGGGAGACCAGGCAACCGTCGTCGACCCGGCGCCCGCGTTGGATTCGGCGCAGGCGGCGGCGGCCTTTCCGGTCAGCCAGCCACAGGGGCTGGACGCGGGATGGCGCACCGTCCGGGCCGACTTCCGGACCGTCGAGGGCGGGTCGACGCTGCGCCTGGGCTACCTGACCCCGGAGGGGCGGGGGGCGCAGATCGTGCAGAGCAGCGTGCCGCCGGAGCAGTTGCTCCCCACCGAGCTGACCGATCAGGGGCAGCCCCAGGGCCGGACCGATCTCGCGGGACGCACCTGGCAGCGGTACACGGCCCGCGGCAACGAGCAGGCGTTCGTGCTCCTCGAACCGGACCGCACAGTGATCGTGGTCGGCGATGCCCGAGACACCGAGCTACGGGAGCTGGCCGGGGCGTTGGGCTGAACCCGACCCGAGTCAACCGGGGCAGCGGGGCGGGGCGGCGTCAGTCGGTCGGTTCCTGTCGGGCGGCGTCCAGGCGGGCCCGGGCGCCGTCCAGCCAGGCCTGGCAGACCCCGGTCAGCTGCTCACCGCGCTCCCAGAGGGCCAGTGACTCCTCCAGCGTGGTGCCGCCGGCCTCCAGCCGTTCGACCACCGACGCCAACTCGGCGCGGGCCTGCTCGTAGCTGAGCCGCTCGTCCTTCGTCTCCTCGGTCATCGTGCACATCCCACCACATCTACCCGTCCGGGCTTTCCCCGCCGTGCCCGGGCGCCGCCGGTGCCCGCCCCGACGCCGGTACCCGGGTTCGGCCGGATCGGCGGAGGAACCGCTACCGCCGTTGGGCCTCCGGGTGGTGCGACCCGGCGTCGATGGTCGCCGCCAGTTCCCCGTCGCCGAGCCGGACCCGCACCGGGTCCCCGACGGCGACCTCGGAGACCGTGCGGACGACGGTGCCGTCGGCGCGCCGCACGATCGCGTACCCCCGGTCGAGGGTGGCGGCCGGGGAGAGGGCCCGGAGCCGGGCCCGGGTGTGCCGAAGGCCCTCCTCGGCGGCGGTCAACCGGTGGGCGAGACAGCGGGCGGCCCGATGGCGCAGCCCGGCGACGTCGGTGGCCCGCTGCTCGATCATCACCTCTGGCCGGGCCAGCACCGGCCGGGATCGCAGCAGCTCCAGCCGGTGTGCCTCGCGGTCAACCAGGTTGCGCACCGCGCGTTCGAGTCGGGACCGGGCCTGCCCGATCAGGCGTACCTCCTCGGTGAGGTCCGGGACGACCCGCTTGGCCGCGTCGGTCGGGGTGGAGGCGCGGATGTCCGCGACGTAGTCGAGCAGCGGCGCGTCGGTCTCGTGGCCGATGGCGCTGACCACCGGGGTACGGGCGGCGAACACCGCCCGGCACAGCGCCTCGTCGGAGAAGGGCAGCAGGTCCTCGATGCTGCCGCCGCCCCGGGCGATCACGATCACCTCGATGGTCGGGTCGGCGTCCAACACCCGTAGCGCGTCCACGATCTGCGGCACGGCCGACGGCCCCTGCACGGCCACGTTGACCGTGCGGAACGCCACCGCCGGCCAGCGTCGGCGGGCGTTGGTACGCACGTCCCGCTCGGCGGCGCTGGCCCGGCCGGTGATCAGCCCGATCCGGTGCGGGAGAAAGGGCGGGCGTCGCTTGCGTCGGGGGTCGAAGAGCCCCTCGGCGGCCAGCAGCTTCTTGAGCTTCTCCAGCCGGGCCAGCAACTCGCCCAGCCCCACCTGTCTGATCTCGTCGGCGCGCAGGCTCAACGTGCCCCGGGCGGCATAGAAGTCGGGCTTGGCGTGCAGCACCACCCGAGCGCCCTCGCGAAGCTGCGGTGCGCCGGAGTCAAGCACGTCGCGGTTCGTGGTCACGGTCAGGCTGAGGTCGGCCGAGGGGTCCCGGAGGGTGAGAAACACCGTGCTCGCGCCGGGCCGGCGACTGACCTGCGCGACCTGCCCGTCCACCCACACCCAGCCGAGCCGGGCGATCCAGGCGCTGATCTTCTGGCTGACCACCCGGACCGGCCATGGCTCCTCGGGTGTGCTGCGGGTAACCCCGCCATCCGAACTCACCCGCTCACCCTACGGACCGTCCGGGCGGGTCGCAGCCGCTGGCGGGTGGTGGGTCGGCACGTACGATGGGCGGGTGAGTGAGGCTGAAGCGACCCGGACCGGTAAGCGGGTGATCCTGGCGAAGCCGCGCGGTTACTGCGCGGGCGTCGACCGGGCGGTGCAGACCGTGGAGGAGGCGCTCAAGCTCTACGGCGCGCCGATCTACGTCCGTAAGCAGATCGTGCACAACCAGCACGTGGTGCGGACCCTGGAGGCCAAGGGCGCCATCTTCGTGGAGGAGAACGAGGAGGTGCCGGAGGGCGCGACCGTGGTCTTCTCCGCGCACGGCGTCGCCCCCGAGGTCCACGAACAGGCGCGGAGCCGCTCGCTGAAGGCGATCGACGCGACCTGCCCGTTGGTCACCAAGGTGCACCAGGAGGCGAAGCGGTTCGCCGCCGAGGACTACGACATCCTGCTGATCGGTCACGAGGGGCATGAGGAGGTCATCGGCACCGCTGGCGAGGCGCCCGAGCACATCCAGCTCGTCGATGGTCCGCAGGACGCCGAGCGGGTCACCGTCCGGGATCCGAACAAGGTGGTGTGGCTGTCGCAGACCACCCTGTCGGTGGACGAGACGCTGGAGACGGTGGCCCGGCTGAAGAAGCGGCTGCCGCTGCTCCAGTCGCCGCCGAGCGACGACATCTGCTACGCCACCAGCAACCGGCAGCACGTGGTCAAGCAGATCGCCTCGGACTGCGACGTCATGATCGTGGTCGGCTCCACGAACTCGTCGAACTCGGTGCGGCTGGTCGAGGTGGCCCTGGACGCGGGTGCGCGGGCCGGCCACCTCGTCGACTTCGCCCACGAGATCGACGACGCGTGGCTCGGGGGCGCCCGCACGGTCGGCCTGACCTCGGGGGCCAGCGTCCCCGAGGAGCTCGTCCAGGAGGTTCTCGTGCACCTCGCGGCGCGGGGCTTCACGGATGTCGAGGAGGTGGTGACCGCGGACGAGCGGTTGACCTTCTCGCTGCCGCAGGAGCTGAAGCGGGACATGCGGGCGGCGGCGGCCCGCGGTTGAGCGGTGGGGACCCGCTTCGACGGACGGGGCCCGGGCAGGGGTGGCGGCAGCGGCGGGACGGGAACGAACCCATGGGCCGGAGCGTCCGAAACTGTATGAGAAGCCCTTGGCTCGCCACCCCGGCGTTGGCCGTCTGCCTGGCGCTCAGTGCCTGCGGCAGCGGCCAGGGCGCGGGTGCTGACCCCCCGACCGAGATGGGAGCGACGCCCGTGACGACCCCCACCGATCCGGAACCAGCGGCCGCCGACAGCGAGTCCGCCACCCCGGCCGCCCCGAGGTCGACGCCGGCCTCCGTGCCGACGCGTACCCCGAAGGCGCCGGCGGGTCCGAGTAAGCCGCCGCCGGTCGGCGCCGCCACCCTTACCGGCACCGTGCAGGCCGGGGTGGAGCCCGGATGTCTGCTGCTGGATGGGTATCTGCTGGTGGGTGGGCCCCGTGCGGTATTGACCCCCGGCGCGTCGGTGCTGGTGACCGGGAAGATCCAGCCGGACCTGGTGACCATCTGCCAGCAGGGCATCCCCTTCCTGGTGGAGACGGCCTCTCGGCAGGGCTGACCCGCCCGCCGAAACCGACGGAGCCCGCCCCCGGGTCACCGGGGACGGGCTCCTACTGGTTTCGGGTACGGGTCAGTTCACCGAGCCGATGGCGACGGTGCCACGGCCGACGACCGCCCCCTCCGCCGTCACCACGGTCAGCTCACCCTGCAGCTCCCGACCAGCGGCCGGGCCAGCCAGGGCGGTCACCGTGCCGCCGAAGGCGTCGGTGTCGCCGTGCCCCAGGGTGAGGGAGGTTGCCGGTGCCGACAGGGTGCCGAGCGCCGGGGCGGAGAAGGAGTCCCGGTAGTCGTAGGCCGTGCTGCCACCGAGGCCGTCCACCGAGTACCCCTCGACCACGATCCGGTAGGTGCCCGGACCCGGGTTCGACAGCGTCACCGCCTCCTCCGAGTCACCGTCCGCAGAAGAGCCGAGCAGCTCGGTGCCCCGGTAGACGTACAGGTCCAGGTCGGCTCCGGCGTTCGCCGGGTTGCCGATCCGGGCCACGAACTCGGCTGCGTCGGCCGGCACCTCCACGTGGAACTCCTGCGCGGCGTCCTCGGCGATGGTCGGGCGGTCGGTGTGGACGCTGGCGAGCGGGCCACCCTGGCCGGTGATGGTGACCGGGCCATAGGTGTTGGTCAGGCTCCACTCGACCGGGGTCGGCGCACCGGCGTCAACCGCCGGTAGGTCGACCACGGCCGGCTCGAACGCCACGCCCTGGATCCGCGCCGTCAGCTGGTACGGGTTGTTCAGCGACGGCGAGGTGCGACGCGACTCCACCTCGATCTGCCAGACACCGGGGAGCGGGTTCTGGTAGTCCCGCTCCTGCGGGTTGCAGATGGCGGGGTCGGAGTAGTTGGTGAAGCAGACTCGGCTGGAGGTGCTCTCCGTCGGTACGCCGTACGGGTTGATGGCGATGAACCGGGTCTGCGAGCCGGTGGCGATGCCGCCGAGGTTCAGCTGGAGCGCCTCGGTACCCGGCGGAACGGTCACGAAGTAGGACTCGAAGCCGTTCCGGTCGACCGAGCCTTCGGCGGCGAGGGAGAAGTCCGGCTTGCGGGTGTCGGTGCTGGCCACGACGACGAGGGAGACCTCGAAGTCGATCGTGTTGGTCGCCGGGTCATCCACCGTCATGATCGCACCGTGCGCGCCCGCGTCCGGCCGGGCGACGACGGGGACGGTGACGGTCCGGTTCAGCGGCAACGCGACGGACTTCGGTGCCTGGAAGGTGCCGTCATTGCCGCGCAGCGCGATGTTGTGCTTGACGGTGCCGGTCGGCCCGCTGGTACGGGTGATCTTGACCCGGTAGGTCTTCTTCTGGTCGATCCGGTGACCCCCCTCACCGGCGGGGCACCGGTTGTAGACGCCGGTACCGCGGTGCGGTGTCCCCAACTGGTCGGAGAGGACGGTGCAGACCGGCGCGACCGAGGTGTACGAGCGGGTCTGCACACCCTTGCGCAGCAGCTTCCACGCCTTCGACACGTGCACCATGCCGTAGCCCTGGCCGTACGTGGGCACGTCCTTGATCGGCTGCGCCGAGCTGTACAGCGCGCGGCGCAGCATCTGCGGGGTGACCCCGCGGTCGGTCGCCCGGGCGGCCGAGAGCAACAGCGCGGTGGCGCCGGCGGCCTGGGGAGAGGCCATCGAGGTGCCGTTGAACATCCCGTAGCCCGGCGGCAGCGAGTAGCCGGCCTCGGGGACCGGGCTGCCCGCCTGCCAGAGCGGGATGGTGGAGATCGCCGCGCCGGGTGCGGCGACGTTCGGCTTGGCGCCGCCGTCTTCGCGTGGGCCGCGGGACGAGAAGTTGAACAGCGCGTTCTTGGTCCGCACCACCGAGCCGTAGTTGGCCAGCCAGGTGTCCTTGCTGACGCTGGCCGCGACGCTGATGACGTGCTGGGCGACCGACGGGTCGCCGATGGTGTTCAGGCCGGGGCCGGAGTTGCCGGCGGAGATGATGAGCTGGACGCCGTAGGTGGTGATGAGGTTGTTGTACAGCTCGGCGCGGGCGTTGTCGCCGTCGTTGAGCGCCGGCAGACCACCGATCGACATGTTGACCACGTCGACACCCCGGTTGATGACCAGGTCGGCCATGCCGCTGGTGAGCGCCGAGTAGGTGCAGCCACCGCCCCAGGAGCAGGCGCGGGACGAGACGATCTGGGCGCCGGGCGCGGCCCCGTCGAAGGCCTCGTTGCCGAACATGTCGTTGGCGGCGGTGATGCCGGCGACGTGACTGCCGTGGGCGTCCGAGACGATGCCGATGTTGACGTAGTCGACCAGGCCGGGGCCGCCGACCGGGGTGGTGTCGACGTCCTCCCGGAACTCGACCACGAAGGGCAGCTGCTCGCGGACGGTGGTCGCCGGGTTGTCCGTGCCGAAGTGCCCGATGTCGAACTTCTCCTGGTACGGACGCATGACGGTCTCGTCGGTGAAGTCTCCGTCGAGGTCAACGTCGATCAGGATGTCGTTCGTGGCGGGGTCGTAGAGCACGCCCCACTGGTCGGTGGTGTCGCCGTCGCGGTTGACGTCACCGTCCACCTCGCTGCCCGCGGTGATCTCTTCCCGGAAGACGTTGAAGCGGTAGCTGCCCGCCGGTGCCGTCCAGGTCCCGCCGGCCGACTCGAACGACGGGCCGGTGACCTCGGTGATCATCGGGCGCCAGGTGGCATCCTCGAACGGGTGCGTGGCGGTGACCCAGTCGACGATCTTTCGGTCGCCCGTGGTGGTGTGCTGGAGCGCCGGGTGGTCCAGGTCCACTCCGGAGTCCATGATGCCGATGGTGATTCCCCGGCCGTCCCACTCGGGGTTCTGGTCGACGAACTTGACGGCGCCGGTCTCGCCGGCCGGCAGGTAGGGGTTGTCCGCGCGGGTGTCATCACCGGGACCGCTGAGGGTGCTGCCCTGCTTGGCGGCCTGCCGGCCGCTGGTCACCGGCCGCGGGTCGGCGAGCTGGATCGTCTCGTCCAGGTCGACCGCGGCGACCCCGGGCAGGGTGGCGGCCTTGATCACCTTGCTGGTCGGGACGGTGGCCAGGACGTAGCCGATGGTGTCGTATTTGTCCGTGACGGCCGCACCGAGCTCGGTCAGGTCGGCGGCGACCTCTTTCGCCTCGTCCTGCTCGGTCGCGACGATCAGGGTGACGGTCTCGGCCTTCGTCGCTTCCGCCTCGGCCAGGAGTTTGGCGTCGTGCGAACCCAACACCTCGACGGGGGTGGACGGCGTGTCGGGTGCGGCGCTCGCGGTGGTGGCGCCGCCCGCGACGGTCACGGCGCTGGCGGCCATGACCGAGGCGAAGAGTCCGGCGGAGGTGCGCCGGCTCAGCTTTCGGGGTTTGCTCACGTTCTCTCCTCCGGAGAACAGGGCCCTCAGTTCCAGGGCGCAGGTGAGCGAAATCCTTCGGCTATCGATGCCCATTGTCACTATCGATGGAGGCGTTGTGACCATCTCGTGACATGCAGGTTTGCCGCTGTCACGCCGATTCGGCGTCTTTCCCCTCCATGGTGGAGTGCTCTGGTGTCCGGTTTGGAGTGAAATCCAGCAGCTCCGGCGCCTGCGGCTGGCGGGGAGCGAGCTCCACCTGCGCCGGTGGCGCCAACTCCTCGTCGGAGACGCCCAACTCGGCGAGTTTGCGGGCGCTGACCAGCACCCGCGACTCCAGCGAACCGACCGCCCGGTTGTACGCCGTCACCGCCCCACCGAGCGCGGACCCCAGTCGGCCCACGTGCTCGCCGAGCGTGGCGAGCCGGCTGTGGAGTTCCCGGGCGAGCGAGTGCACCGCCACCGCGTTGCTGGCCAGCGCCGCCTGCCGCCACGCATAGGCGACCGTACGCAGCAACGCGACGAGGGTCGCCGGGGTGGCCAGCACCACGTTGCGGGTGAAGGCGTGCTCCAGCAGGGTCGGGTCGCGCTGTAGGGCGACGTCGAGGAACGGGTCGGCCGGCACGAAGAGCACCACGAACTCCGGTGCCGGGTCGAAGGCGGTCCAATACGCTTTCGCGGCCAGCGCGTCCACGTGGGCCCGCAGGTGTTTCGCGTGCGCGTCCAGGTGTGCGTCGCGTCCCCGTTCGTCGCGGGCCTCCATCGCGGTCAGGTACGCCTCGAAGGGCGCCTTCGCGTCCACCACCACCGACCGCCCCCCGTGCAGGCGAACCACCAGGTCGGGGCGGACCGTCTGCTGATCGGTCGCGGCCGTCACCTGCTCGGCGAAGTCGCAGTGTTCCAGCATGCCGGCCGCCTCGACGATGCGGCGCAGCTGGTGCTCGCCCCACCGCCCCCGGACCTGCGGTGCACGCAGTGCCGCGACGAGCTGTTTGGTCTCGGTGCGCAGCTCACCGGAGACCGTGCTCATGGCGCGTACCTGCTCGCGCAGCTCGGCGTAGGCGTCAACCCGGTCCCGCTCCAACTCGGCTACCCGCTGCTCGTAGCGGTGCAGCGTGTCGTGTAGGGGGGCCACCGCCCGGGCCACCGCCTCCTGGGACTGCGCGGTCGCCTCGTAACCCAACGTCCGCAGGGACTGCTCCAGTCGACCCTCGCCCGCCCGCGCGGCGGCCAGCGTGGCCTCCAGCCGGGCCAGCTCGGTGGCGGAGCGGGCCCGGGCGGCGAACCACCCCACCACGCCGCCCGCCGCGAGGCAGCCGAGCACCACGGCCAGCGTCGGAAACTCCATGTCACCGAGCATCCCAAACGGGTACGACCGAGGCGGCCCCGGGCAGATCGAAGGTGGTGCCCACCCGCCTCCACCGCGAGCCGGCGAAGCGGCCCGCCCGCGGTGTTCAGCCGGTGTTGCGCATGCCAGCGGCGATGCCGTTGACCGTGGTGAGCAGGGCGCGCTCCAGGGCGGTGCCGTCGCTGGGCGCCCGCCGGCTGCCCGGTGCCGTCACCACCGCCCGGCCCGGCGCGCCCGAGTCCCGGTACTGCCGCAGTAACGCCACCTGGAGGTGGTGCAGCGGTTCCAGGTAGGTGTCGCGTACCGCCAGCGTGCGCTGGAGCACCGGGGCGTTCTCCAACAGCTCCGGGGAGGCGGTCACGGCGAGCACCTCCCGCCGGGTCAGCTCGTACTCCTGCTCGATCTTGTGGAAGATCGGGTGCAGCTTCTTCGGTACCAGCGTCTCCACGTACCGGCGGGCGATGGTCAGGTCGGTCTTGGTCAGCATCATCTCCACGTTCGACAGGAACGTCCGGAAGAAGTGCCAACTGCGGTGCATCTCGGCGAGCACGTCCCCGTGGCCGGCGGCGCGGGCCGCCGCCAGCCCGGAGCCGACGCCGAACCAGCCGGGGACGATCTGTCGGGTCTGGGTCCAGCCGAACACCCACGGGATGGCCCGCAGGCCGGTGAGCCCAGCACCCGTGTTTGGTCGCTTCGCCGGTCGGGAGCCGATGTTCAACGCGCCGAGCAGCTCGGTCGGGGTGGACGCCCAGAAGTACGCCGGCAGGTCCGGATCCTCGACCAGGTCCCGGTACGAGCGGTAGGCCGCCGCACTCACCACGTCCATCGTCGCGTCCCAGCGTTCCAGCATCTCGGCCGGCTGCCGGGGCGTGGTGTGCAGCAGCGTCGATTGGAGCACCGCGGCGACGGTCAGCTCCAGATTCTCCCGGGCCAGCGCCGGCAGGCTGTACTTGTCGGAGATCACCTCGCCCTGCTCGGTCACCTTGATCTCGCCGTCGAGGGTCCCGTACGGCTGGGCCAGGATCGCGTCGTGCGTCGGCCCGCCACCCCGGCCGACGGTGCCACCCCGGCCGTGGAAGAGCCGCAGCTGCACGCCGTGCCGGGCGGCCACGTCCCGCAGCGCGCGCTGCGCCCGGTGAATGGACCACTGACTGGTGGTGATGCCGGCTTCCTTGTTGGAGTCGGAGTAGCCGAGCATCACTTCCTGGACGTCGCCGCGGGCGGTGACCAGGGCCCGGTAGGCGGGCAGCGAGAGCAACTCGTCCAGCAGGTCACCGCCGGCGTTCAACTCGGCGGGGGTCTCCAACAGCGGCACGAAGCCGATCCGGGCCCGGCTGCTGTGCACGTCCACCAGCCCCGCCTCGCGGGCCAACACCACGGCGGCGAGGACATCGTCGACGCCGAGGGTCATCGAGATGATGTACGACTCGATCACCTCGGTGCCGAACCGGTCCTGGGCCTCCCGGATGGTGCCGAAGACATCGAAGGTCCGGCGGGCCGACTCGGTCAGTGGAGTGTCGACTGTGGACAGCGGGCGGCGGCCGGCCAACTCGTCGGCGAGGAGCTTGGTGCGCTCCAGTCGGCTCAGTGCCGGGTAGTCAGACACCTCGCCCACCGCACCGAAGAGCTGGGTCAACACCTCGTGGTGCTTCTCCGCGTGTTCGCGGACGTCCATCGTGGCGAGGTGCAGGCCGAAGGCGGAGACCGTACGGATGGTCGAGGCGAGTCGGCCCACGGCGGTGAGCTGGCCGGAGTTGCGGGCCAGCGAGGCGCGCAGCAGCTCCAGGTCGGCGATCAGCTCACCCGAGCCGCGGTAGTCCCGTCCCGGCAGGTGCGGCGTGCCCTGGCGTAGCCGCTGCCGGGTGTTGGCGAGCTTCGACTTCACACACCGGGCCTTGAGCCGGTACGGCTCCTCGGCGTTCACCCGACGGAACCGGGGCGCGACCTCGGGCAGCGCGTCCAGGTCGGCGGCGAGGCTCGCGGAGAGGTCCAGCGAGACCCCGCGCAACCGCCGGGAGACGGAGACCTCCTTGATCAGTTGGTCCATCGCCTTCTCGGTGGCGGCCAGGCCGTGCTCGTGTGCGATGACCAGGACCTCCCGGGTCACCGCCGGCGTGACGAACGGGTTGCCGTCCCGGTCCCCCCCGATCCAGGTGCCGAAGGTGAGGGGCCGGGCGGTGGGTGAGGTCTCCACCCCGAGGGTGCGCAGCGTGTCGGCGAGGTCGTCGAGCACCTGGGGCGCCGCCTCGGCGTAGAGGTCGCGTAGGTAGTAGATGGCGTTGCGCGCCTCGTCGGTCGGGTCCGGCCGGTCGAGCCGCAGCTCGTCGGTCTGCCACATCAGGTCGAGGAGCTCGGCGAGGCGGCGGTTGGCCGGTCCCTCGTCGCTGGCGCCGTAGAGGACCGCGTTGGTGGTCTCGGTGTCCAACTCGTCGGCGATCGCGCGCAGCTTGGACAGGATGGAGCGGCGGGCGGCCTCGGTGGGGTGGGCGGTGAAGACCGGGCGGATGGCCAGCCGCCGCGCCGCCGCCGCGATCTCCTCGGCGGGAACGCCGCGCTCGGCGATCATCTTGGCGGTCTGGTCCAGCCAGCCGCCCCGAACGGCCCGACGACGCCGCAGATCCCGGGCGCGATGGACCTGTTCGGTGATGTTGGCCAGGTGGAAGTAGGTGGAGAAGGCGCGGGCCAGCCGGGTACCGGTGGCGACATCCAGCCCAGCGAGCCGCTGCGCGGCGGCCGGGGCGTCGGTGCGAACCTGGGCGCGGATCTCCTCGACCAGGTCGAGCAGGGGCCGCCCCTCCTGCCGGGCGAGGGTCTGGCCGAGCAGGGTGCCGAGGCGGCGGATGTCGGCGCGCAGTGCGGCGTCGGGGCCGTCGTGGTCGTGCTGGTCGGTCACAATGCGCTCCTTACGTGAGTACGAAGGACAGCGCTGTCCGACTCCCAGGATGGTAACCGCGGGAACCGGGCGGAGCCCACGGGGTGTCCCTGTTAACTCTCGGCGAGCCGCTTTCGGTCCGCTGGAGACGCGTCACGTGGCTGTTGACCCGCCCCCGGAGCGATAGGGTCAACGGGTCAACCCCTCGTCCGGCCGGACGAGGGGCGCTCGTCGTGCCGTCGCCGTGGAAGTGATCACATGCTCACCGGACTCTTCGCCGCCGCCCTCGCCGACCCGGCCCTGGTTCGGGCCCGGGACCTGGCACGATCCGGCGCGGCCCAGGTCGACGGGCTCGACCTGACCGCACCGCCGGCGCTGCGTCCGTTCGCGGTCGCCGCCGTGGCCGCCGACGAGCCGGTGGGGGGCGCGGGGCGCCCGGTGCTGGCGATCACCGCCACCACCCGGGAGGCGGACGACCTCGCCGCCGCGCTGGGCAGCCTGCTCCCCACCGACCAGGTGGCGGTCTTTCCGTCCTGGGAGACGTTGCCGCACGAGCGGCTCTCGCCGCGCTCCGACACCGTGGGCCGCCGGCTGGCGGTGCTCCGTCGTCTCGCCCACCCCGACGCGACCGACGCACAGGGGCGCAGTGGCCCGCTGCGGGTGGTCGTCGCTCCCGTCCGATCCCTGCTGCAACCCCAGCTCAAGGGGCTGGGGGACCTGGAGCCGGTGCGACTGTCCGCCGGTGACGAAGCGGACCTCGAAGAGGTGGCGCGCCGGCTCACCGACATGGCGTACGCGCGGGTGGACCTGGTCACCAAACGCGGTGAGTTCGCGGTGCGTGGCGGAATTCTCGATGTCTTCCCACCCACCGACGAACATCCGTCCCGGGTCGAGTTCTGGGGCGACGAGGTGGAGGAGATTCGTACCTTCGCCGTGGCCGACCAGCGCACCATCGAGCAGGTGGACCAACTCTGGGCCCCACCCTGCCGGGAGCTGCTGCTCACCCCGGCCGTCCGGAAGCGGGCCGCCGTGCTGGCGGCGGAGCACCCGGAGCTGGTGGAGATCCTCGATCAGCTGGCCGAGGGCATTCCGGTCGAGGGAATGGAGTCGCTCGCTCCGGCGCTGATCGGCGCCGACTCGATGGAGCTGCTGCTGGACACCATGGCCGCGGGGACCCACGTGCTGCTCTGCGACCCGGAGCGGATTCGTACCCGGGCGCACGACCTGGTGCGTACCTCGGCGGAGTTCCTCCAGGCGAGCTGGGCCGCGGCCGCGGTCGGCGGCGCCGCCCCGATCGACCTCGGCGCGGCCGCCTTCCGGACGCTCGCCGACGTCCGCGCGCGGGCCCGCGAGCTGCGGCAGCCGTGGTGGACGATCTCCCCGTTCGGGCTGGCCGAGCCGGCCCTCGCCCGCCAGCCGTGGGAGGACGAGCCGGACGGGGTCGACGTCACCCCCGACGACGCGATCGCGGTGACGGTCGCGGCCCAGCCCGCGCCGCTCTACCACGGCGAGACGGCGCGGGTGGTGGACGAACTGAAGCGTTGGGCCGGCGAGGGCTGGTCGGTCGCGTTGGTCTTCGCCGGGCACGGCCCGGCCCAGCGGGCCGTCGAGGTGCTGCACGACGCCGGGCTCGGCGCCCGCCTGGTGGACGAGGTGACCTCGGCGCCGGCGCCCGGCCAGATCCTGGTCAGCTGTGGGTCACTGACCGGTGGCTTCGTCGCCGAGGTACCCCGCTTCGTCCTGCTCACCGGGGACGACGTCACCGGCGGCCGGGGCGCGTCGACCCGGGACATGCGCAAGCTGCCGAGTCGGCGGCGCAACACCATCGACCCGTTGGAGCTGCGGGCCGGCGATCACGTGGTGCACGAGCAGCACGGCATCGGCCGGTACGTCGAGTTGGTGCAGCGCACCGTCAACGGGGCCAGCCGGGAGTACCTGGTCATCGAGTACGCCCCGAGCAAGCGGGGCCAGCCGGGCGACCGGCTCTTCGTCCCCACCGACCAGCTCGACCAGCTCTCCCGGTACGTCGGCGGTGAGCAGCCGGCCCTGCACAAGATGGGCGGCTCGGACTGGCAGAAGTCGAAGGCCCGGGCCCGCAAGGCGGTCCGGGAGATCGCCGCGCAGCTGATCCAGCTCTACGCCGCCCGCAAGGCGTCCAGGGGGCACCCGTTCGGCCCGGACACCCCGTGGCAGCGGGAACTGGAGGACGCCTTCCCCTGGCAGGAGACGCCGGACCAGCTCGCCGCGATCGAAGAGGTCAAGCGGGACATGGAACAGACCGTCCCGATGGACCGGCTGATCTGTGGCGATGTCGGCTACGGCAAGACCGAGATCGCCGTCCGGGCGGCGTTCAAGGCGATCCAGGACGGTCGGCAGGTGGCGGTGCTGGTGCCCACCACCCTCCTGGTGCAGCAGCACTACAACACCTTCGCCGACCGGATGAGTCAGTTCCCGGTGACGATTCGCCAGCTGTCCCGGTTCCAGACACCGAAGGAGGCCGAGCAGACCCTGGAGATGGCCGGCGCCGGCACCGCCGACATCGTCATCGGTACCCACCGGCTGCTTCAGGCGTCCGCCCGGTTCCGCTCCCTGGGGCTGGTCATCGTGGACGAGGAGCAGCGCTTCGGCGTCGAGCACAAGGAGCACCTGAAGTCCGTGCGGGCCTCGGTTGACGTGCTGAGCATGTCAGCCACGCCGATTCCCCGGACCCTGGAGATGGCGATCACCGGCATTCGGGAGATGTCCACCATCGCCACCCCACCGGAGGAGCGGCACCCGGTACTCACCGCGGTCGGGGCGTACGACGAGCGGCAGGTGGCCGCCGCCGTCCACCGTGAGCTGCTCCGGGACGGCCAGGTCTTCTACCTGCACAACCGGGTGGAGTCGATCGAGCGGGCGGCGCGGCGGCTGCGGGAGCTGGTGCCCGAGGCGCGGGTCGCGGTGGCGCACGGCCAGCTGGGTGAGGAGGCCCTGGAGCGGGTCATGGTCGGCTTCTGGGAGAAGGAGTTCGACGTCCTGGTCTGCACCACGATCGTCGAGTCCGGCATCGACATCCCGAACGCCAACACCCTGATCGTCGAGCGGGCCGACCTGCTCGGTCTGGCCCAGCTGCACCAGATCCGGGGCCGGGTCGGCCGGGGCCGGGAGCGGGCGTACGCGTACTTCCTCTATCCGTCGGACAAGCCGCTCACCGAGCACGCCCACGAGCGGTTGGCGACCATCGCCCAGCACACCGAGCTGGGTGCCGGCATGTACGTGGCGATGAAGGATCTGGAGATCCGGGGCGCCGGCAACCTGCTCGGCGGCGAGCAGTCCGGCCACATCGAGGGCGTCGGCTTCGACCTGTACGTGCGGATGGTCGGGGAGGCGGTGCAGGCCTTCAAGGGGGAACGCCCGGAGGAGGAACCGGAGATCAAGGTCGATCTGCCGGTGGATGCCCACCTGCCGCACGACTACGTCGGGGTGGAGCGGCTGCGCCTGGAGATGTACCGCAAGCTCGCCGAGGCCCGGGACGAGGAGCGGCTGCGCGCGGTGGTCGCCGAACTGACCGACCGCTACGGCGAGCCGCCCGCCCCGGTGCAGAACCTGGTGGCGGTGGCCCGGTTCCGGCTGCTCGCCCGCCGGTACGGGCTCACCGACGTCAGCATGCAGGGTCGCAACATCCGGTACGGCCCGTTGCCGCTACCGGACTCGAAGCAGCTGCGGCTCAAGCGCTACCACCCGGACGCGGTCTACAAGCAGGCGCTGGAACAGGTCAGTGTGCCCCGGCCGAGCACCCGGCGGGTCGGCGGCGAGCCGCTGCGCGACCAGGCGCTGCTGGAGTGGTGTGGGCAGCTCCTCGCCGACGTGCTCGGCCCGCCCCGGGAGCCGGCCGGTGCCGCCACCTCCACAGCGCACGGCGGGCGGTGAGCGGGCGCAGCTCCAGCCGGCAGCTGCGGGTCGTGGGGGGCGTCCGTTCCGGCGCCGCCGGCGTGAGAGAGTTGCCGCTATGCGTGCTCGCCGTCTTGTCGCCGCCGCCAGCCTGGTGGTCGGCCTCGTCGCCCTCACCGGATGCCGTACCGAGCCGGGTGTCGCCGCGTACGTGGGTGACCAGCAGATCACCGAGGACACCGTGGACAGCATCCTCGACGAGCTGCGGGACAGCCGCGCCGCGACGGAGGCGCCCGAGCTCGGTGGACCGGCCCCGGAGCTGCCGCCCCGGTCTCAGGTCGTCGGCGAGTTGGTACTGGGTCAGGTGTGTGACCAGGTCTCCGCTGATCAGGGCTACCAGCCGCGGGGGCGGATGGAGCCGGTCCAGCTCGCCGGCCAGCTCGGACTCCCCCCGGAGTCGGAGTATGTGCAGCAGTTGGCCGCCCTCCACACCTGCCTCTCCGGGCTGCCGGTGGGCGAGCCGGCCGCGCCGACCGAGCAGGAGCTCGCGGAGGTGATCGCCGCAGGGCGGGCGGCCGGAGTGATTTCTCCGGACACTCCGGATGCCGAGATCGCCGGTCAACTCGACGTCCCCCAGCTGCGCAACGCGCTGGTGAGTCGCCGGGCACTTGCTGAGGCTGCCGGGGAGCACGGTGTCACGGTCAATCCCCGCTACCGGCCGCTGGAGTTCCCGATCCTTAACTTCTCTTCCGAGGTCGCTGCGGTCAGCGTGCCCCTGGGTGAGCCCGGTTCGGACGCGGTCACCGACGTCTCCAGCCCGGAGCCGCCGACCGGGGCGCAGCAGCCGGCCTGAGCATGACGACGCGGATCATTCTGCTCGTCACCTCGCCGCGGCTGCCGGCCGGGCTGCTCACCGCAGCCGCGTGGGACGTCGTACGCCAGCATCCCGTGCTGGCGGGGGCGGAGAGCGAGTTGACGGCGGCGCTCCGGGTCGCGGGCGCCGAGGTCACTGTCGTGGCCGGCCCGGCCACCCCGGCGTTGCTCGACGCCGCCACCACCCGCGGCGGTGCGGTCTGGCTCGCCGGCCCGGCGGGTGACGAGTCACTCGCTCGGGAGCTGGGCCTGCGACTGGCCCGGGAGCCGGGACTCGCCGAGTTGGAGCTGCTGTACGGATCATGGGACCCGCCCGGAGCGCGGCTGCTCGACGCGGTGGCGGTGCTGGACCGGCTCGCCTCGCCCGGGGGTGACCCGTGGAAGCGGGCGCAGACCCACCGCAGCCTGGCCGGCTTCCTGTTGGAAGAGTGCTACGAGGCGTACGACGCGATCAGCGCCGGTGACACCGACGCGCTCCGCGAGGAGCTCGGGGACGTGCTGCTCCAGGTGGTGCTGCATGCCCGGCTCGCCGAGGAGTTACCCGAGGGCGAGCGGTGGAGCGTGGACGACGTGGCCGGCGGCCTGGTCGACAAGATGGTGCGGCGCAATCCGCACGTCTTCGCCGAGGAGCAGGCCGGCACCCTCGCCGAGATCGAGGAGAACTGGGAGCGGATCAAGCGGGCGGAGAAGGCGCGTGACTCGGTGCTGGACGGCATCGCCCTGAGCCAGCCCGCCCTCGCCCTGGCCGCCAAGATCATTGATCGGGTCGCCCGGGTGCGGCTCGCCGTCGCGCCCCCGCCGCCGCAGTCGCAGGTCGACCCGGAGGCCCGGCTCGGCGCCGACCTGCTGGCCGCGGTGGCCGCCGCCCGCGCCTCCGGGCTGGATCCGGAGGCGGCCCTGCGCCGCGCCGCCCTCGCCCACGCCGAGGCCGTCCGCCGGGCCGAACGCGCTGGCAGTTGAGGTTGGTCGGGGTCAGGTTCCCGGGCTCGTCGAACGGTCGACCACGTCGGCCTCCGTCGGCAATTCGAACATCGGGCCGTCCGCGGTCTCCCGGTAGCTGGTCAGCGTCACACTGACCGGTTCGCCGTCCAGGTGACCGACGAAGCTGCCCAGCGCCCCCTCGGCGGTGAAGCAGCCGGTGAGGTCGCCGTCCGACCGGCCTACTTCGACGCAGGTCGCCGGCCGCCCGGCCAGCGTGGTGTCGCTGCGGGTGATGCTGGACTCCGGATCCAGGGCGGCAGCGGTCAGTAGCTCCAGCACCGCTGGCGGGGTGATCAGCCCCTGCCTCTCGGCGGCGGCGAAGACGGCCACTGCCGGCTTGTCCGGCTTGTCCGGCGGCGGTGTGATCGTGCAGGCCGTCCGCCCGTCGGCGGTCTCGCACCGGGTGGTCGCCTCCTCGGTGGCGGTCAGTTGGCCGGCCGTCCAGTGGTAGGTGGCGCGGGCCGGCTCCTGGTCCTGCGCGATGGTCGCGGTCTGCCCGGACGCGAGCCGGTAGTCGGCCGTGTAGGTCCGGATCAGCGACCCGTCCAGCCGGTTGGCGAGGTCGTTGACCAGATCGGCGTGGCTGATGGTCTGGCCGGCCTCTCCGAGGCTTTGACAACCGGTGACGGTGAGCGACGCGATGGCGGCAGCGGCGAGCAGCCGGAGCGGGGTCGAGATGGCGGACATGATGACCAGCCTCGCCGATCGGATCGAGTGTGCGCAAACTCCGACGTCGGTTGACATCGGAGAATACGGGAATGTCGGGCGGGCCGCTCGGAGGAAGCGGTCGGCGCTCGACTGCGCGGCCGGAGAATCAACCGCCGGGTGCCGCGTCGCGCTCCACCGCCGCCCGATACGCTGCGTGCAACACCTTCCCAGCCGCACCGTCGCGGCCATGACCGATCGGCAACACACGCGAGGAGCGACTCAGTGGCAACCATCGAGGGAATCGTCGCCCGGGAAATTCTCGACTCACGGGGCAACCCGACCGTCGAGGTCGAGGTTGGGCTCGACGACGGTACGATCGCCCGCGCTGCGGTGCCCTCGGGCGCCTCCACCGGCGCCTTCGAGGCGATCGAGCTGCGCGACGGTGAGAAGGACCGCTACCTCGGCAAGGGCGTTGCCAAGGCCGTCTCGAACATCGAAGACAAGATCGTCGACGAGTTGATCGGGTACGAGGCCAGCGAGCAGCGGTTGATCGACCAGAAGATGCTCGACATCGACGGTACGGACAACAAGAGCCAGCTCGGCGCCAACGCGATCCTGGGCGTTTCCCTGGCGGTGGCGAAGGCTGCCGCCGGCGCCGCCGAGCTGAGCCTCTTCCGCTACCTCGGCGGGCCGAACGCGCACCTGTTGCCGGTTCCGATGATGAACATCCTCAACGGCGGGGCGCACGCGGACTCCAACGTCGACATCCAGGAATTCATGATCGCGCCGATCGGTGCGCCGACCTTCCGGGAGGCCCTGCGTTCCGGCACCGAGGTCTACCACGCGCTGAAGTCGGTGCTGAAGAAGAAGGATCTCGCCACCGGCCTCGGCGACGAGGGTGGCTTTGCGCCCAACCTACCGACCAACGCCGCCGCGCTGGACCTGATTTCGGAGGCGGTCGAGAAGGCGGGCTACCGGCTCGGCACCGACATCGTCTTCGCGCTCGACGTGGCCGCGACCGAGTTCTTCGAGAACGGCACCTACACCTTCGAGGGTGCCGCGAAGACCGCGGAGGAGATGAGCAGCTACTACACCCAGCTTGCCGACGCGTACCCGATCGTGTCGATCGAGGACCCGCTGGCCGAGGATGACTGGTCCGGGTGGCGGACGCTGACCGCTGCCGTCGGCGACCGGATCCAGATCGTCGGCGACGATCTGTTCGTCACGAACCCGCAGCGGATCGCCCGCGGTATCGCCGAGAACGCCGCCAATTCGGTCCTGGTGAAGGTTAACCAGATCGGTTCGCTCACCGAGACCCTGGACGCGGTGGACCTTGCCCACCGGGCCGGCTTCCGGTGCATGATGAGCCACCGCTCCGGCGAGACCGAGGACACCACCATCGCCGACCTGGCGGTCGCCACCGGCTGCGGCCAGATCAAGACCGGCGCCCCGGCCCGCTCGGACCGGGTCGCGAAGTACAACCAGCTGCTGCGGATCGAGGAGGAGCTGGCTGACGCCGCGCGGTACGCCGGATCGGGCGCGTTCCCGCGTTACCGTTCTGCCTGACAGACGCGCAACCTTCGGGGGAGGGGCAGGGGATGCAGCAGCGCCGCATGCCGGGCGGACAGCGTCCGGCCCGCCGGCCCGGTCAGGCCGGCCGGTCGGGCGGTGCCCGGCCGGTTCGTACCGGCGGCGTCCGCGCCGAGTCGCGGGCGACCGCCGGCCGCGCCCCGGGCGTGGTCCGGGGCGCCGACGGAGCCCGTTCGGCGAACCGGCCCGCCGCGCGGCGGTCGGCCTCCGGCAGTGCGGTGAAGCGGCTCTCCGCCCCCCGCCCCCGACGGGGCACCGGGCGGGCGACCGTGCTGGTCGCGGTGCTGATCGCCCTTGCGCTCGGCTACACCTATCCGGTGCGGGTCTACCTCGACCAGCAGACGGACATCGCCCGGATGGAGGCCGCCCAGACAGCGCAGCGGGCGGAGATCGAGAGGCTTGCCGCCGAGGCTGCGAAGTGGCAGGACCCGAAGTACATCGCGGCCAAGGCCCGGGAACGCTTCTTCATGGGCCGTGAAGGCGAGCAACTGTTGATCGTGCTCCCCAAACCGGGAGTGGCCGAGTCGGCGGATCAGCCCGCTGGTCCGGACGGTCTGGCCGGGGCCGATCGGTGGTACGACACACTGTGGTCGAGCGTGACGGCCGCGGATCAGGAACGGTCCGGCGAGTGAGTGCCGGCACCGAACCAGGAAGGACACCGTGACAGTCGTACCACCGCAGGAGCCGGCGGCATCCTCCGTGCCGCTGCCGCGACGCGAGCCAGCCACCCCCGCCGACCTGGCCGCGGTGGCGGGACAGCTCGGCCGTCCGCCCCGGGACACCCGGGCGGTGGCCCACCGCTGTCCGTGCGGCATGCCCGATGTGGTGGAGACGACACCGCGGCTCGCCGACGGCACGCCCTTCCCGACGCTCTTCTACCTGACCTGTCCCCGGGCGACGGCGGCCTGTAGCCGGCTGGAGTCCGCCGGGCTGATGAAGGAGATGGCCGACCGGCTCGCGGCGGATCCGGAGTTGGCAGCGCGCTATCGTGCCGCGCACGAGGACTACCTCCAGCGTCGGGAGGCGATCGGTCACGTGCCGGAGATCGCCGGAATCTCCGCCGGTGGGATGCCGGATCGGGTCAAGTGCCTGCACGTGCACCTCGGGCATGCGCTCGCCGCCGGTCCCGGTGTCAACCCTTTCGGGGACGAGGTGTTGCGGCTGATCGAGCCGTGGTGGGCGGGGGGACCATGCGTGGCCACGCCAGCGGACGAGTGAGATGACCGCTGCCGGCGGACCCGTGGTCCGTCGAGCCCGGACGGCGGACATTCGGGGGATCCGGCGGCTGATCGACACGTACACCGACGGCCGGCGGTTACTCAGCAAGGCGACCGTGACCCTGTACGAGCACGTGCAGGAGTTCCGGGTCGCGGTGACACCCACCGGGGACGTGGTCGGCTGTGGTGCCCTGCACGTCATGTGGGAGGACCTGGCGGAGATTCGGACGGTGGCGGTCCACCCGAGCTGTCGGGGTGGCGGGATCGGGCACCGGATCGTGGGCGGCCTGATCGACGATGCCCGGGAGTTGGGCGTGGCTCGGATCTTCGTGCTCACCTTTGAGACTCGCTTCTTCGGTCAGTTCGGGTTTACCGAGATCGACGGGGCGCCGGTGCCCCACCCGGTCTACGAACAGCTGCTGCGCTCGTACGACGAGGGGGTCGCGGAGTTTCTCGACCTGGAGCGGGTCAAGCCAAACACGCTCGGCAACACGCGAATGCTGCTGCGGCTCTGAGCGGGCCGTCCGGCCTGCCGTAGGGTTGCGGGCGTGACGACGCGTGTGGCCGCCATCGACTGCGGGACCAACTCGATTCGCCTGCTGGTCGCCGAGCTGCCGGATCCGGGCGCCGGAGCGAGCGCACCGTTGGTTGAGCTGAGCCGTCGACTGGAGACCGTTCGACTGGGCCAGGGCGTTGACCGCACCGGTCGGCTGGCCCCGGAGGCGATCGAGCGGACCCGGGTGGCGCTGGCGGAGTACGCCGCCGAGATCGAGAAGTTGGGCGTCGACCGGGTGCGGATGTGTGCCACGTCGGCCTCCCGGGATGCGGAGAACGCCGCCGACTTCCGCGACATGGTGGAGCGGACGCTGGGGGTTGCCCCGGAGGTGGTGACTGGTCAGGAGGAGGCGCGGCTTTCGTTCACCGGGGCAGTTCGTGGCCTGCCCGACTCGACCCGGGAGCCGTACCTGGTGGTCGACATCGGCGGCGGTTCGACGGAGTTCGTCGTGGGCACCAGCAGCGGTGGTGTGACGGCAGCGATCTCGGTGGACATTGGTTGTGTCCGGATGACCGAGCGGCATCTGCAGGGTGACCCACCGGATCCGGCCGAGATCAGGGCGGCCGAGGCGGACATCGTGGCTGCCGTGGACCAGGCGCTCGATGCGGTGCCCGGTCGGGAGGCCGCCACGCTGATCGGGCTCGCTGGCTCCGTCACCACGGTGGTCGCGATCGCCGAGGGGCTGACCGGGTACGACCCGCAGCGTATCCACCACGCCCGGGTGTCGGATCGGGCGGTGGCGGCGGTGACGGCTGATCTGCTGGTGGCGACCCGGGCGCAGCGGCTGGCGATTCCGGTGATGCATCCGGGTCGGGCTGACGTGATCGCGGCGGGTGCCCTGGTGCTTCGCGTGATTATGGAGCGTTCGGGCAAGGACTTCGTGGTCGCCTCCGAGCACGACATTCTGGACGGCATCGCCTACAGCCTCCGGTAGGAGCGGCACCGACCCTTCCCGTCGCAATATGACCGAACCAGCTCAATTTTCGGGTGGTTTGGATAGGCTGAGACTGTTTCATGATCGGCCGATCGTGGTGAGGGGAGGCGTGGTGGTCGGGCGGGGGGAGACGGTCACAGTAGCCGAACTACTACTTGGTCGCCTGCACGACCTCGGTGTGCGGCACATATTCGGTGTGCCGGGCGACTATGCAATGGAATTCACCGATCAGGTCATGGCTTTTGGCGGTATCGAATGGATCGGCAGCTCCAACGAGCTCAACGCCGGCTACACGGCGGACGGCTATGCGCGGATTGCTGGCATCGGGGCAATTGCTACCCAGTACGGCCCGGGTGAGCTGTCGGCGCTCAACGCCCTGGCCGGCGCGATGGCTGAGTCTGTCCCCGTCGTTTCGATCGTCGGTGGCCCCTCGACCGAGATCATGCGGCGGCGCACCTCGGTCCATCACTCTTTCGTGGATGGCGACTTTGACCATTGGGCCCGGATGGCGGGCGAGGTTACGGTTGCCCAGACGTCGTTGACCGCGGAGGATGCGCTGCGGGAAGTCGATCGGGTGCTGGGCGAGTGTTGGTCGCAGCAGCGTCCGGTGTACATCCGAATTCCGGGGGACGTGGCGGTGGCTTCGGTCCCGCGACCGGCGCGACCCTTCCGGCGCCCGGAGCCGGTCACGAACGCGGCGCAACTGGACGCGTTCGCGGCCGCTGCGCAGCGCCGGCTCGCCGGCGCCCAGCGGCCGGTACTGCTGGTGGGAAACGTGCCGATCCGGCTGGGTCTGGGGCCGGCTGTCGCCGCGTTCGCGAGCGAGCGCAACTGGCCTGTTGCCGCGCAGGCGCTCGGCCGGGGTCTGTTTGACGAGGCTGACCCCCGATACGTCGGGGTCTATTCTGGCCTGGAGAGTCGGGACGCGGTCCGGGAGGTGGTCGAAGGCGCCGACGTCGTGGTCTGTCTGGGAACCACGTTCATTGACTGGAATGGCCTGTTCACCGCGGAACTGGATCCGGATCGGATCATTAACTTGGGGCCTGATGCCGCATCGGTCGCCGGTACCCGTTTCGGCCCGATCCCCATGGCTGCGGCGTTGGGTCGGTTGCACCAGCTGGCTGTCCGTCGTACGCGCGACTGGCCGAGCGGGGTGGTCCAGTCAAAGACATCGCCCGAACTGGACAGGGCGAGCAGTGGGCCGATCACTCACGAGCGACTCTGGCCGGCGATCGAGGCTCTGCTGCGTCCGGGGGACATTGTGGTCGCGGAGGTCGGGACCTCCTTCTTTGGCCTGGAAATGATGCGTCTGCCGACTGGGGCATCCGCTCTGTCGGCGCCAATCTGGAGTTCGGCCGGCTACGTGATTCCGGCGGCTTTTGGCGCCGGAGTCGCTGGATCGGGTCGGCGGGTGGTGTCGATTACCGGTGACGGTGGAATGCAAATGTCCCCGCAGGAGATTGGCCAGATGTTCAACTTTGGTCAATCGTCGATAATTGTCATGATCAACAATGGTGGCTACGCTACCGAGCGGGCGCTCGAGAAAGCGGTGGGGGAAGAGTCTCAGGGCTACGCCGAGATACTCAACTGGCGGTACAGCAAGCTGTTGGCGGTGTTCGCGGCGGAGGGAGACTTCGTCGCGCGCACGGCCCGCACCGAGGCCGAGCTGGCCGAGATCCTGGCCGATATCGATGAGCGCGCGGAGCGGCTGACCTTCGTCGAGGTGGTCGTCGATCCGGCGGATGTGCCTGAGGGCATGCCGGAGTGGAGTCGGGAGGCTTCCGCCGCCATCTATCACGCGAAGTTTCCTGCTCCGGCTCGCCTGCCCTGGAGCGGGCTCACCTAGTCGGGCGGGCCTTGTCGGCACTGCTCCGCGGGAGGTTCCGGGGTGTCGAGTCAGGGGTGGTGCGCCTGGCTCCGGGTGTCCGCCGCGGATCAGGTGACCCGGCCGTTGACGCTACTGTGCATTGAATAGTACTGTCCTTTGTATGGACACCACACAGCTCTTGAAGGGCGTGCTGGACCTGGCTGTCCTCGCGGTGCTTCGGGAAGAGGACGGCTACGGCTACGACATCCTGCGTCGACTGCGCGACGCCGGCCTGACCGAGGTGGGCGACGCCTCCGTCTACGGCACGTTGCGGCGTCTCTTCGCGGCGGGGCTGCTCACCACGTACGTGGTGCCCAGCGAATCCGGGCCACACCGCAAGTACTACTCGCTGAACGCCGCCGGCCGAGACCAGGTCGCGCGCTCCGGCAAGCTCTGGCGCTCATTCGCCAGCACCATGGACACGCTGCTCGACGATCGGGGGAGGGCGGTATGACCGTCACTGAGCAGGAGATAGCCGACTACGTCGCCCGGGTTCGCGGCGCCCTGACCGACCTGTCGCCGGCGGTCCGCGACGAGCTGACCGAAGACCTGCCGGAGCACCTCGCCGTGGTGGCCGCCGAGTCCGACGGAACGCTGGTGGAACGGCTCGGTGAGCCGGAGGCGTACGCCGGTGAGCTGCGGATCGCCGCCGGGGTCGGAGCCGGTCGCCGGTCGGCGACCGGAGAGCTGACCGCCCTTGTTGACCGGGTCCGCGGCCGGCTGAACACGCTCGACCGGCAACTGGGCCCACCCCTCGGGTATCCGACGGTGCGCGCCTTTCTGCACCTCCTCGCCCCGGGCTGGTGGATTCTGCGCGGCTACCTCGCGGCGATGCTGCTGGCCGTGCTCAGTACCGGCCTCAATGGCGAGATCGGGCTACTGCCCAGGATCGGGGGCCACCTGTCGCTTGGCCTGATGATCCTGGCGGCCCTGGTCGTCGCCTCGGTCATGCTCGGTCGCCGGGATGCCCGGTCGCGACCCTGGCCGGGACGGCTGCTGGTCCTCGGCAACCTGGTGCTCGTCGGTTTCGCGCTGGCGGCGCTGGTTCACCAGGAGGATCGGCGCGGTGCGGGTGACTACTACGCTCCGATCTCGGTCGACAGCCGGTACGACCACATCCGCGACGTCTTCGTCTATGACACCGAGGGTCAGTTGGTGGACTACGCGCGGCTGTTCGACCAGAACGGCGATCCGATCCGGCTCGGCTACCCGGACTGCGCGGACGCGCGGGACGTGATCCGCCGGGATGAGATCAACGGCGCCAGCCCGCTGCTGCGGGGCTACCCGTACTGCCCGGAGGCGGCGCCGTTCGGGCCGCGGCCCACGGCTGAGGCGTCCCCACCGGCCCTCCCCGCTCCACCGGGCACGGTCCAACCGGACTCCACTGCCTCGCCAGCCGTGCCGGAGACCGCACCGAGCACGCCGGATCCAGCGACCCCACCGGTGGTTCCGGAGACCCCGCCGGCCACATCGGAGACCGCAACGACGGTGCCGGATACCCCGCCGACATCCGCGCCCGCGCCGGGTGTCGCGCCCACCGGGTGAGCGCTGGCCCCCGGGTTCCAAGGTGTTCCTCATATCCCCGTAGCGATGAAAGTGGCCGAAGGGATGAGGCTGCGGGGTAATAGGGCCGTTGTTGATCGTCTACGGTTTTCTCCGCACTATCAACCCCTGGGAAGGAAAATTCGTGCCGGAGCAGGTCGTACCCCCCGCCCAACCCGACGTCCCGCAGCCGGCTGGCACTCAGCCGTCAACCGACGTACCCCAGGATGGTGCCCCAGCCCCAGCCCCAGCCCCAGAGCCAGCTCGGAAGTCCGGTCGCAAGAAGGTCTTGGGCATCGTTGGCGCGATCGTCGCGTTCCTGGTGGTCGCCGGCCTCAAGTTCGGCCTGGGCGCGGTGCTCGGGACCGACGAGACCGCGGAAGCCAAGGCTGGTGACTGCATCGCCGAGCTACCCACGACCATCGGCGACGAGATGGAGGCGGTTGACGGTGGCAAGGTCGTTGACTGTGCCTCCGCCGAGGCGACGTACAAGGTGGTCGGTCGAGCAGAGGACCAGACCGAGGAGCAGGCCGAGTCCGGCGAAGCGTGTGCCGAGTTCTTCCAGGAGAACGAGGAGTACTACATCTTCAGTAACATCATTCCGGGCAAGACGGGCTATCTGCTCTGCCTGACCGACAACTCCTGAGCGGCTTACGGAAGTACGGCGACGGCGGCGCGGCTTTCCGGCGCCGCCGTCGCCGTACCTGGGCCATCGATTGGTGTCCGGGAGGTGAACGCCACTTCTCCGGCGTCTTCCCGGGGCCCGCGTGGCCGTGGCAGGCTACCGGCACGTAGGACCACTGGGCGACCAGCCAACGATGACTGACCGCTAGGAGGACGGCCGATGGGCGACATGGTGACGTACCGGTGCGACGGTGGTACGGGCGAGGGGTATCTCGTGGTACCGCCTGGCGGTACGGCCAGCCCGGCGGTCATTGTGATCCAGGACTGGTGGGGTCTGGCGTCGCACGTCCGAGCGGTCGTTGACCGCTTCGCTGAGGCCGGCTTCGTCGCCCTCGCCCCGGACCTGCGGCGCGGCGGGCCGGCCAACAAGCCGGATGAACCCCGGCAACTGCTCAACAGCGGGCAGTTGGACGCCGCCGCGGCGGACATCGCCGCCGCGGCCGACTACCTCGCGGGTCGGCCGGAGGTTGCCGGCAAGATCGGTTGCGTCGGCTTCTGCGCCGGGGCCAGCCTGGCGCTCTGGTCCGTTGCCCGCACCGAGCGGATCGTGGCGACCTCGGCCTTCTACCCTCGGCTGCCCGGGGAGGGGATGCGCCCGAAGTGGTCGGAGTACGCGGGCAAGGCCGCCGCCATCCACTGCTGCGAGGCCGACGGCACCTCGGCCGAACCGGGAGTGCAGCTCGTTCGTCGGGCCATCGAGGCGGGTGGCGGCACCTGTCAGACCTACGACTACCCGAGCACCGCGCACGCCTTCTTCAACGAGGACCGGCCGGAGAACTTTGACCAACGGGCTGCCGCCACGGCGTGGGCCCGCACCCTGGAACTCTTCCGGGCGAAGCTTGGCTGACCACGGATCGGCGCCTCCCGGCGGAACGCCCGCCGGGAGTCGGCGCGTGCCGCGGGTACCCGCGGTCACAGCCCGGCCACGCACCGCCGAGCAGGTGACCGGGGCCGCGGCCGGGGCGCCCAGCCTCGCCGCACTCGGAGCGGCGATCAGCGACTGCTTCGCCTGCCCCCGCCTGGTCGATTGGCGGGAAGAGGTGGCCCGCACTCGACGCGCGGCCTTCCGGGAACAGGAGTACTGGGGACGCCCGGTGCCCGGTTTCGGCGACCCGAGGGCCCGCATCGGGCTTCTTGGCCTCGCGCCGGCGGCGCACGGTGGTAACCGGACCGGCCGGGTCTTCACCGGCGACCGCTCCGGCGATGTCCTCTTCGCCGCCCTGCACCGGGCCGGGCTGGCCAATCAGGCGACCAGCGTCGCCGCCGACGACGGGTTGACCCTGCGCCACACCCGAGTCTTCGCGGCGGTGCGCTGCGCGCCGCCAGCCAACAAGCCCACCCCGGGCGAGCGCGATACCTGCCAGCCCTGGCTGCACCGCGAGGTCGCGTTGCTCCGGCCGAACCTGCGGGTTGTGGTCGCGCTGGGTGCCTTCGCCTGGGCCGCGTGGTGGCCGACTCTGCCCCGGGTGTACGCGATGTCCCCGCCCAGCCCGCGACCCGCTTTCACGCATGGGGCACACTGGTCCGGGAACGGCGCCCCGGATCTGCTCGGCTGCTACCACGTCAGCCAGCAGAACACCTTTACCGGGCGGCTGACACCAGAGATGCTGGACGACGTGTTCGCCCGGGCGAAGCGACTGGCCGGGGTGGAGTAAGGGCTGCGGGGCATTGGGATGACGGACCGGAAGCGCCGATCCGCATCCTCGGCTCCCGCCGACAGCGGTGTGCTGCGCCGGTGGTGGCCCCTCGCAGCGGTGTTGCTCCTGTTGGCCGCCGCCACCGCCGCAGCCGCGCACTCGTCGCTCGGGGCCAGCCGCATCCCACCCGCGGCCGAACAGCTGCCGCTCGTCCCGGACTACCCGACGGCCGAGCCGGCCGTATCGATACCGGTAGAACCGCGCGACGCGGGCGAGCTGAACAGCCAGCAGCGGCCCGACTGGCTGCGAACCGCACTCCTTGCGCTGCTCGGGCTGGCCGGGCTGGCCGTTGCCGGCGTCCTCGCCGGGGCGCTCCTGCGCAGTGTGCTGCGCCGAAGCACTCGGCGCCGCTCCGAGCGCCGGGTCCCGCGCACGGCCGAAGGCACGGCCCGTGAGGTGGTCGCCGCACTCGATGCCGGCCTGGTTGACCTCGACGACACCGGCACCGATCCGCGTACGGTGGTCATCGCCTGCTGGGTTCGCCTGGAGGAAGCCGCCGCCAGCGCCGGGGTACGTCAACTGGCCGGCGACACCCCCACCGAACTGGTGGTTCGCCTCCTGCGGGGTGACCCGGCCACCGGGGTGCCCGCGATCGCCAGCGCCGACGTGCTGGCCGATTTCGCACATGTCTACCGGGAGGCGCGCTACGCTACCCGGCCAGTGGACGAGCGTACCCGGGACCAGGCCCGGGCCGCGTTGCGTCGGCTTCGCGGGGAGCTGACCGAGCTGGCCGGTGCGAGCGGGGAGGGGCCGGCGTGACCAACCGAGGGCTCCGGACCGGGTACGAGGAGGTGTCGCGGTGAGCGGCACCAGCATCGACGACCTGTTCAGTGGCGCGGAGGAGCGGGGCCCGCAGCGGCGCCCACACCAGGAATCGGCTCGCGACCGGCCGTTGCGGCTGTTGCTGCGTAACCTGGCCGGCGTCGGGGCCGTGGTGGTCGTTGTGGTCGCCGGCCTACGTGCGGTTGGGCTCCAGGTGTCGTTGCCGGTTCTGGTCGCTGGCGTACTCGCGCTCTTCCTGGTCCGCCAGGTTGTTCGGGCGCTCCGCCCACCACCTGCGGCGCCGGCCGTTCACCTGGCGCTGTTCGACCCGGCCGAGCTCCGCGGGCAGCGCGGCGACCAGCACGACGCGTTGGGTGCGGCGATCAACAGTTGGGAGGGTCCGCTGGACTGGGCGGCCACCCGGGCCAAGCGGTTCAACGGGACCATCCTGCCCCGACTCGGCGAGCTGGCCGACGAACGGATCCGGCTGCGGCACGGGGTGACCCGCGGGTCGGATCCCGCCCGCGCCCGCGTACTGCTCGGTGATCGGCTGTCGACCTTCCTGGAGCACCCGCCTCGCCGCCCGCCGTCGCCGCGCGAGCTCGCGGCGATCGTCGCCGAACTGGAGAAACTGTGATGAACGACGTGGACCGGAAGTTACCCGCCACGGAGGTCGGCCACCTTGCCCACGCGGTCCTGGACGCGGTGGGCGAGGTCGTGGTCGGAAAACGGGAGGCGCTGGAGCTGGTCCTCGCCGGGATTCTGGCCGGCGGGCACGTGTTGCTCGAAGACCTGCCCGGGCTCGGTAAGACGCTGACCGCCCGGTCCTTCGCCCAGGCCCTCGGGCTCGATTTCCGGCGGCTCCAGTTCACTCCGGACCTGCTGCCCGCCGATGTCACCGGCTCCTTCCTCTACAACCAACGTAGCGGGGACTTCGCGTTCCGCGCCGGGCCGGTCTTCACCAACCTGCTCCTCGCCGACGAGATCAACCGCACTCCGCCGAAGACCCAGTCCGCGCTGCTGGAGGCGATGCAGGAGAAGCAGGTCTCGGTGGAGGGCGTCACCTACCGGCTGGATGAGCCCTTCCATGTGCTCGCGACCGCCAACCCGGTCGAGTACGAGGGCACGTACCCGTTGCCCGAGGCCCAGCTGGACCGCTTCCTGCTCCGGGTCTCCTTCGGATATCCCGAGCCCGGCGAGGAGTGGGAGGTGCTGCGTCGCCGGATTTCCCGCCGTCGTGAGGAGGCGGAGATCAAGCCGGTGGTAAACGCCGCGACCCTGCGCGCGATGCAGGCCGCGCTGGAGGACGTGGTGGTGGAGGACTCGATCGGCCGGTACCTGGTCGCGCTTGCCGCGGCCACCCGGGAACACCCCTCCGTACTGGTCGGTGCCTCCCCGCGTGGCTCGCTGGCGCTGCTGCTGCTGTCCCGGGTCCGGGCCGTGATGGCCGGCCGGGACTACGTGGTGCCAGAGGACGTCAAGGAGGTGGCGGTACCGGCGCTGGCGCACCGGATCACGCTTCGTCCGGAGCTGTGGCTGCGTCGGGTCGCTCCGGCCATCGTCGTCGACGAGGTGCTGGCGGCCACCCCGGCTCCGGCCAGCGGCGCGCTGCCCAGCTACGCCACCGGCCTGCCCGTCCGCTGATGACCTCGTCCACCGTGCCGTCACCACCGGAGCAGGCCGGCGGCTGGACGCCGACCTGGGCGTTCGGCCGGGCGGTGCTCCTGACCGGTCTGCTCCTGATTGCCGGCGTGCTGCTCGGGCGGGTGGACCTGGTGGTGCTGGCCGCTCCGTTCGCGATCGGCACCGCGTACGCCCTGCGTCGCCGGCCCGCCGCGTTGCCGCTGGTCCAGGTCGCCGCCGAGGGAAGCCAGGTGGAGGGGGGCGCGCTCGCCGCGCAGCTCACCGTTGGTAATCTGGACCCGGTCGACTATGACCTCGCGTTGCTGCAGAGCCGAGCGTCGCGTTGGTTGCGGGTCGATCGGGTGTCCGTCGCCGGGATGGCGGCGACCCACGCCGCGTCGCGCGGCGGGCAGTCGGTCGTCGACCGTCCCCTGGCGACCGCCGTACCGGCTGGTGCCCTGGTCGAGGTGGAGCTCGCCGGTACCGTGCGCCGCTGGGGACGGCACCCGCTGGGGCCCGTCGGGGTCCAGGCCAGCGCCGCGTTCGGCTTACTGGTCTCCCGCGCGGTGGTGGCCGAGGCGGTCTCGGTCAGTACCTACCCGGTGACTGATCCCTTCGATGCGGTGGAGGCGATGCCCCGCGCGGCGGGCCTGGTTGGTGCACACCACTCGCGTCGCTCCGGCGAAGGCGGGGAGCTGGCCGGCGTACGGGTCTTCGGCCCCGGTGACCGGCTACGTCGGGTGGACTGGCGAGTCTCGCTGCGGGCCCGACAGCTGCACGTCGCGGCCACCCTCTCCGACCGGGACGCTGAGGTGGTGCTGCTGCTCGACGTGTTCGCCGAGGCGGGCCGCTCCGGTGGAGTCGGGGGCACCGCCTCGGTGCTGGACACGACGGTTCGGGCCGCTGCGGCGATCGCGGAACACTACCTGCACCGGGGCGACCGGGTGTCGTTGCTGGAGTACGGTCCGGCCGGCCGTCGGTTACGTCCCGCCACTGGCCGCCGCCACTATCTGACAGTGCTGGAGTGGTTGCTCGACGTGCATCCCCAGTCCTCCCCAGAGGAGCTGCACGACTCGGGCTTCGGACCGCAGCTGCTCTCCTCGGATGCGTTGGTGGTGGTGCTTACGCCGTTGCTGGATGAACGATCCGCGCAGATGCTGGCTCGCCTGGCCTGGTCGGGTCGCTTCGTCGTGGCGGTGGATACCCTTCCTGTTGAGCTGACCCCGTCGGGGGAGCGGCGGTGGTCGGAGGCGGCGCACCGGCTGTGGCGGCTGGATCGGGACACGATGCAGCGCCAGCTGCGGGAGCACGGTGTGCCGGTGGTGCGGTGGGCCGGCGCGGGCAGCCTGGACGAGGTGCTGCGGGACGTGGCTCGGCTGGCGGTTGCGCCGAGGGCGGGGGCCCGGTGAGCCGGCTGGCCCGGGCCGAGAGCGGGCGGCGATGAGCGCCGCGGTGACCCGGGCTCGCGCGGCCCGGCGCGCGGTGACCCGGATCACGCTGGCGCCGTTGCTGCTCCGGTCGGGCGTCTTCCTCACTGCGTTGGTCGGGTTGGTGCTCGCGTATCCGGTGGAGCTCCTGCGGGGGCAGCTGCTGGTGGTGGCGCCGGTGGTGGCGCTGCTGCCGGCGGTGGGGCCGCGGCGGATCTGGCCGACCGTCGTCGCCCTGCTGACCGTGGGCGGGTGGGTGCTGGCGATCGATGGCTACGATCGGCCGGTCGCGCTCTGGCGGTTGTTTGCCGTGGCGGCGGCGCTCTATCTCAGCCATACCCTGTGCGCGCTGGTGGCCGTGTTGCCGTACGACGCGGTGGTGGATCCGGCCCTGGTGCTGCGCTGGCTGCTGCGGGCGGTCGCCGTGTTGCTCGGTACGGCGGTGCTGGGCGTGCTCCTGGTTGAGCTGGCCGGTGTCGGCGGAGCGCAGGGGCTGCAGGCGGTGACGGTGGCCGGGCTGGTGGTAGCGGTGCTGGTGACTGCGCTGCTGGGGTGGCTACTCCGTCGGCGCTGACGGCGGTATGTCCGGGTTAGGTGGGGTCACCGGTTGTGTTGGGTCACAACCGGGTCCGTAGCCGGGGATTTGCCGGGTCACCGAGGAAAGATAGAGGCGTGAATCCGAAGCGGATCCTTGTGGTGGGTGCCGGACACGTCGGGCTCTACGCGGCGCTGCGGCTGTCGAAGAAGCTCGGCCCGCGGGAGGCCGAGGTCGTCGTGGTCGACCCGCAGCCCCACATGACCTATCAGCCATTCCTCCCGGAGGCGGCGGCGGGCAGCATCTCGCCCCGGCACTCCGTGGTGCCGCTGCGGCGGGAGCTGCGCCGCTGCACCGTCGTCGTGGGCGCGGTCACCCGGATCGACCACGCCACCAAGACCGCCTTGGTCCAGCCGATCGCCGGTCCGACCCGCGAGATCCGGTACGACCAGGTGGTCATCGCCCCCGGCTCGGTCTCCCGGACCCTGCCGATTCCCGGGTTGCACGAGCACGGCATCGGGTTCAAGACCATTGGCGAGGCGATCTACCTGCGCAACCATGTGCTGGATCGGCTCGATGTCGCCGCGGCCACGCCGGATCCGGCGCTGCGCCAGCGGGCGCTGACCTTCGTCTTCGTCGGCGGGGGCTACGCCGGCATTGAGGCGCTCGCCGAGATGGAGGATATGACCCGGAGCGCGCTGCGGTACTACCCGGAGCTGAACCCGGACGACATGCGGTGGGTGCTCGTCGAGGCGACGCAGCGGGTGCTGCCCGAGGTCGACCCGGACATGGGTGCCTACACGGTGCAGCAGCTCCTCCGGCGCCGGATGGACATTCGGCTGGGTACCCGGCTGGAGTCCTGCGTTGACGGGCTGGTGAGCCTCTCCGACGGCGACAGCTTTCCGGCGGACACGATCGTCTGGACGGCCGGGGTGAAGCCCTCGCCGATGCTGGACTCGACGGACTTCCCCCGTGACGATCGGGGGCGGATCACCTGTCAGCCCACGCTGCAGGTCGTCGATGGTGATCAGGTGGTGGCGGATGCCTGGAGCGCCGGGGACTGCGCCGCGGTGCCGGATCTGACGAAGGAGCCCGGCAGCTACTGCTCGCCGAGCGCCCAACACGCGGTCCGTCAGGCGAACCGGATGGCCGACAACATCGTCAACGTCATCCGGGGCCGGGAGCCGGTGCCCTACCAACACCGGCATGCCGGCAGCGTCGCCAGCCTCGGCCTCTACCGGGGGGTCGCGCAGGTGTACGGCATCAAAATGAAGGGCCTGCCCGCCTGGTTCATGCATCGGACGTATCACATGAGCCGGATTCCCTCGTTGAACCGAAAGGTCCGGGTGGTCGCCGACTGGACATTGGCGTTCTTTCTCCGGCGTGAGGTTGTCGCCCTCGGTCAGCTGCATGATCCGCGTGAGGAGTTCGCCGAGGCGTCCCAGCCGGTCAACCCCCGATAGCCGGGGCGCGGGGTTTGCCCCCGGGCGCGGCGCGGCACCGGCCGTGCCCGGGCACCTGGGACTGCGAGTACGCCTGCTGGCCAATGACCGGCTACGGTGGCACTGCACCGTCGCGTGTCGGCGTGCCGGTGCCACCCGCCCGGGTGGTGGAATGGCAGACACGGCCGCCTTAAAAGCGGCTGCCGCAAGGCGTGCGGGTTCGATCCCCGCCCCGGGCACCTGCGGTCAGCCGTCGTCGGAGCGTCGTTCAACACCGCCCCACTGTGCGATCTCCACGAATCATGTTGGCCGTTTATCCTTGATGCTGCACGTTGACGTGCACCAACCCCCTGAGGGAGGCCTGACAGTGAAGACCTCGAACCCGGTGCTCGCCCGGCTCGGCCAGGCGGCCGAGCGTGAGCGGGCCACCGGGTACGCCCCGACCGGGCCGTATGGACAGCCCGGCTACCCCCAGCAGTACCCGACGCAGGCCGGCTACCCGGCTGCGCCGCCGACCGTCAACACCATGACGGTTGACGACGTGGTGGTGAAGACGGTCAGCCTACTCGGCATCCTCGGCGTGGTCGCCGCTGCCTCGTGGATCATGATCCCGGAGGCGCTGCTCGGCGCCGCGTGGATTGGCGCTGCGATGGTCGGCCTGGTGCTCGGCCTGATCATTTCGTTCTCGCGGATGGCGAACCCGGCGCTGGTTGTCGCGTACGCCGTCGTCGAAGGCGTGCTTGTTGGTGCCGTCAGCAAGTATTTCGAGACGCTCTACGACGGCATCGTGCTCCAAGCGGTCGTGGCCACCTTCGGCGTCTTTTTCCTGATGGCGATGCTCTACCGGGCCAAGGCCATCCGGGCCACCCCGAAGTTCGTCAAGGGCATGGTCGCGGTGATGGCCGGCCTCTTCGCGGTCATCATGATCAACCTGGTGTTGTCGCTCTTCGGCATCAACACCGGGCTGCGCGACGGCAGCCCGCTGGCGATCGGGTTCAGCCTCGTCGTCATCGTCGTGGCGGCGCTCAGCTTCGTGCTGAGCTTCAAGGAGGTCGAGGACGGCGTCCGGATGGGGCTGCCGCAGCGTTACTCCTGGGTCGCCGCCTTCGGCATCCTGGTAAGCCTTATCTGGCTCTACATCGAGATTCTCCGACTGTTGAGCTACTTCCAGGGCGACGACTGATCGTCTCCGTGCAACCGGCGATGCCCGGCCCGCCTCACGGGGGCCGGGCATCGCCGTCTTCACATGCGGTTGGTTGCTCCGCGGCGGTTCGCAGCCCCTCGGCGACGAAGCTGGTCAGCGAGATTGACGAGCAGGCTGCGGAGACGTCCGGCGTAGACTCGGCGAGGTGGAACAGGCCGGGGACTTCAGGCGGACGGTGGAGCTGATCGTGCGGCAGGTGGGGCACTGGCAACAGCCACGGTGGGCCGCCAGCGCTGCCGGCGGAAATGTCTCCCGGGCCGATCTCGTGCACCGGCTCGTGCAGGAACTCGCGAATCTGGTGGCGGACGCCGAGGCGCGGCCGCGCCGGCTCGTGCCCCGACTTGACCACGATGTTGCCCTGCCGGACCAGCTGCGGGTGGTGGCGGCAGATCTGCTTGCCGCGGGGGCATCGGACGCCACGCTGGCGCGGGCTGCCAGCGTGGCCACGGCGACCCGCGCGGCCCTCTGAGGACCATCCGCGCGGCCCACGGCGACCCGCGCGGCCCGCTGCGGGCTACCCGCGGAGCCGGCCCGCGCCGGGCCGGCTCCCGAAACCCTCAGGTCAGACGTTCGATCACCATGGCCATGCCCTGGCCGCCGCCGACGCACATCGTCTCCAGGCCGATCGTCGCGTCGTGCCACTGCAGGGCGTTGAGCAGGGTGCCGGTGATCCGCGCGCCGGTCATACCGAACGGGTGGCCGACGGCGATGGCGCCGCCCATCACGTTCAGCTTCTCCTCCGCTATGCCCAACTGCCGGTAGGAGGGGATCACCTGTGCGGCGAAGGCCTCGTTGATCTCTACCAGGTCCACGTCGTCAATGGTCATCCCCGCCCGCTTCAGGGCCTGCTTCGACGCCTCGACCGGGCCGAGCCCCATGATCTCCGGCGAGAGCGCGGTTACGCCGGTCGAGACGATCCGTGCCAGCGGGGTGACTCCGAGTTCACTCGCCCGCTGTGCGCTCATGATCACTACGGCGGCGGCGCCGTCGTTGAGGGGGCAGCAGTTGCCGGCGGTGATCCGGCCGTCGGGCCGGAAGACCGGATCCAGTTGGGCGACGGCGGAGAGCGTGACACCGGGTCGGGGACCGTCGTCGGCGCTGACCACGGTGCCGTCCGGGGCGGTCACCGGGGTGATCTCCCGAGCCCAGAACCCAGCGGCGATCGCCTGCTCGGCGCGGTTCTGGCTGCGCACACCGAACTCGTCCATCTCGGCCCGGGTGACGCCATGGACCTGGGCCAGGTTCTCCGCGGTCTGCCCCATGGACAGGTAGATGTCGGGTAGGTCGCCGGTGTCCCGCGGATCCGTCCACACCTCGGCCCCGCCCTTGGCGCGTGCCGTCGAACGCTCCCGCGCGGCGTTGAAGCGGGGGTTCTCCCAGCCTCCACCGACCAACGCCTGCGCCTCCGGCGGCAGACTGTCTGAGGTGCCCCGGGCGTACCGGGAGACGGTCTCGACGCCGGCGGAGACGAAGATGTCACCCTCGCCTGCCCGGATCGCATGCATCGCCATCCGAGTGGTCTGCAGGGACGAGGCGCAGTAGCGGGTCAGGGTGGCTCCGGGTAGGTCGTCGTGCCCCATCAGGGTGGCGACCACGCGGGCCAGGTTGAAGCCCTGTTCACCGCCGGGCAGACCACAGCCCAGGTACAGATCGTCGATCTCGCTCCGGTCGAGCTGGGGGATCTTGTCGAGGGCGGCCTGCACGATGGTGGCGGTGAGGTCATCCGGGCGGAACTCGCGCAGGGACCCCTTGCGGGCCCGGCCGATGGGGGAGCGGGCGGTGGCGACGATGACAGCGTCGCGGGACGACTCAATCGGCATGGACCAAACCTAACCGGTCAGTAACATCGGGCGGAAGTCGTGCCAGACCCGGGAAATGTCACCGCGGCGGGCCGTGCCGAGCCGCCATCGTTGCGGCAGCGGCAACCGCCGGAAAGAGAGCGTGCGCCCACACCCGGTACCCGTCGGCAGACGGGTGGAAGCCGTCGTGGCAGAACGTGCCGGCGTCGGCCCGGAAGACCGGACCGGCCTCAGTGGCGAGATCCACCACCGTCCCACCGGCGGTGAGTACCGCGAGGGTCTGGGCACGCGCCGTCCGCCGACCGGACCAGCTGACCAGGTGCCGTAGCGGGGGCGCGATCGCGCGTACCGCCCCGAGGTCGGGGCAGGTCCCGACCACGACCTCCACCCGCGCCTCACGGAGCCGGTGCACCGTGGCCCCGAGGCAGGCCGCGGCGACGGTCGACCGACGCAGGGAGGTGGCGTCGTTTGCGCCGATCAGGATCACCGCCACGTCGGGTCGTTCGCCGAGCAGTGCCCGAGCGACCTGGGTGGCCAGGTCGGTGGAGCGGGAGCCGGAGACGCCCACGCTGGAGAGGTGGACCAGCTGCCCGGCCGGCCCCTCGGCGAGCAGGTGGGCGAGCTGCCCACCGACGGTATCCGCCAGCCGGCTCACGCCGACCCCGAGTGCGGACGAGTCCCCGAGCAGCACGAGCCGCAGCGGGGGAGCGTCGGCCTGGCCGACCGTGGCCCGCAGGGCCAGCCCCAGCTCGGGCTGGGCATAACGCCGATGGCGGGCGGCGAAGGCCTGTCCAGCCAGGAGAGCGGCACCCCCCACTGCCGCGGCGGCGAAGCAGCCGGCCGTGGTCCGCCCGAGCCGGCGGGAGAAGCCGGGGCGGAAGCGGTCAGTCACGGTGCTACCGCCCCCCGCTCAGTATTCCGCTCCTGCATGCCATCCCCTCCATCGTGGGGCGAGTCCACGGCCGGGTCGGATTGGGTCACGGCACCGAAGAAGGCCCGTCGGCGCAGCTGCGCCCACCGACCCGCCGGACCGCGATCGTGGCCCCGAACCTGGGCGCCGCTGACCTCGGTCCCCGCGTGCCGCGCCGCCTCCTGGGCGGCCTCCGGCAGCGACCGTACGCCGCGGACCCGCGATGGCGCAGCCCCCCGCTCCGGCCCTGCCCCGAGAGCGGAGAGGACGGTCGGCAGCAGCGCGGCGGCAGCCATCGCGTAGCCCTCCGCCGACGGGTGGAACCGGTCCCAGGCGAACAACCGGGCCGGCTCGGCCGTGAACCGGGGACCGAGCAGGTCGCCGAGGGAGACCGTCGCGCCGCCGGCCTCGACCACGGCCACCGTCTGGGCGGCGGCGAGCTGGCGACTCCAGCGGCGGGCCAGCCAGCGCAGTGGCGGCTGGATGGGGCGGATCGCCCCCATGTCCGGGCAGGTGCCGACGACCACCGCGCAGCCAGCGGCACGAAGCGTGGTCACCGCCTCGATCAGGTAACGCACGGCCACGGCGGGCGGGGTGCGGTTGGTGACGTCGTTACCGCCGATCAGGATGACGGCGACATCGGGTCGGGCTTCGAGCGCCGCCTCGACCTGGTGGCGCAGTACGGCGGAGTGCGCTCCCACCACGGCGAATCGGTGTAGCCGGACCGGCCGGTGTAGCCGGCGGGAAACCCCGGTGGCGAGCAGCGCCCCCGGGGTTTCGCGGCGGCGGTACACGCCGTAGCCGGCAGCGCAGGAGTCGCCCAGTACGACCATGGTGACCGGTGGTCCGGGCAGCTTCGCCCCGTAGACTCCATCGCAGCGCGGTGGCGGCGCCTCGGCCGGGGGGATGCTTCGTCGCGCCTGCCGAGCCTGGCCGATCAGGACACCACCGGCGGTCGCCGCGGCGGCGGCCGTGGCGACCGCGCCCAGCCCCACCAGCCGGGTGACGCGCCAGGCGACCTGCCAGCGTGGACCGGCCGGGACAACGGAATCAGCGACCCCCATGCACCGACATTACGCGAACCCGCCACCGGACACCGTCGCCCGAGACGGCTCCCGTTGCCGGAACCGGTCCGGCCCGGCTTGTGCCGGGGCGGCACGCTGGCGTAGGGAAGGAGTGAGCAGATGGGGAAGACACTGCACCGGCGGGCGGCGTTCCTCGCGTTGGCCCGGGCGCTCGTGGTCGGCGTACGAGGCGGGCCGGGGCTCGGGGCGCGGGTGGCGGCGCTGCCCCGGATGTTTCTGGCGACCGTCCGGGGACGGTATGACGGGGGCTTCCGGCTGGCGCTGATGACCGCCGCCGCCGCCTACATCGTCTCGCCGGTCGACCTGCTGCCGGAGCTTGGGCTGGCGCTGCTCGGGCTGGCCGACGACGCGGTCATGGTCACCTGGCTAGCCGGTAGCGTACTCGCCGAGACCGAGCGGTTCCTGGAGTGGGAGGCGCGCCAGGCTTCGGCCGTCCCGGGCGAGGTGGCGGGCGGACGGGACGTAGGCTGAGCGCGCGACATCCGTATTCGTCTGCCCGGCCGCCCACCCGGCGGCACCGGAGGAGAAGGGCACAACCAGGTGCAGTACTACGACAACGTCGTCGAGTTGATCGGCAACACCCCGCTGGTACGCCTGCGCAACGTGACTGAGGGCATCCAGGCCACCGTCCTGGTGAAGGTGGAGTACCTGAACCCCGGCGGGTCGGTCAAGGATCGGATCGCCCTGCGCATGGTGGAGGACGCCGAGCAGGCGGGGATTCTCCGACCGGGCGGCACGATCGTCGAACCGACCAGTGGCAACACCGGGGTCGGGTTGGCGCTGGTGGCCCAGCTGAAGGGCTACCGGTGCGTGTTCGTCTGCCCGGACAAGGTCAGCCAGGACAAGCAGGACGTGCTGCGCGCCTACGGCGCTGAGGTGGTCGTCTGCCCGACCGCGGTCGCGCCCGCGGATCCCCGCTCCTACTACAACGTCTCCGATCGCCTCGCCCAGGAGATCCCCGGCGCCTGGAAGCCCAACCAGTACGCCCACCCGGCGAACCCCCGCTCCCACTACGAGACCACCGGTCCGGAGCTGTGGGCGCAGACCGAGGGTCGGATCACCCACTTCGTCGCGGGGGTCGGCACCGGTGGCACGATCTCCGGTATCGGGCGCTACCTGAAGGAGGCGTCGGCGGGGCGGGTCAAGGTGATCGGCGCCGACCCGGAGGGGTCGGTCTACTCCGGTGGCACCGGGCGGCCGTACCTGGTCGAGGGGGTCGGTGAGGACTTCTGGCCGGAGACCTACGACCGGGAGATCGCCGACGAGATCGTTGAGGTCTCCGACAAGGCGTCGTTCGAGATGACCCGCCGGCTGGCCCGGACCGAGGGGCTGCTGGTCGGTGGCTCCTGCGGGATGGCGGTCGTCGCGGGGCTGGAGGTGGCCCGTGCAGCCGGTCCGGACGACGTGGTCGTGGTGCTGCTGCCGGACGGGGGGCGCGGCTACCTGTCCAAGATCTTCAACGACTCGTGGATGGCCCGGTACGGCTTCCTGGACAACTCCGGCAACGAGCCGACCATCGCCGAGACCCTCGCCGGCAAGCCGGGTGGGTTGCCGGAGCTGGTGCACGTGCACCCGACCGAGACGGTTCGGGACGCGATCGACTACCTGCGCGAGTACGGCGTCTCCCAGCTGCCGGTGCTGAAGGCTGAACCGCCGGTGGTGACCGGCGAGGTGGCTGGGTCGATCGCGGAGCGGGACCTGCTCGACGCGCTCTTCACCGGCCAGGCGCAGCTGCACGACACCATCGAGCGGCACATGGCCGCGCCCCTGCCGATGATCGGTGGCGGGCAGCCGGTCAGCGAGGCGGTGACTTTGCTGGAGAAGTCCGACGCCGCTCTGGTGCTGATCGACGGCAAACCGAAGGGGGTTCTCACCCGGCAGGACCTGCTCGCCCACCTCGGTTCCCGCTGACGGACGCTGGATCAACCCCCCGCGGGGCCCTCGCCGACCTGGGCGTGGGCCGGGGCCCTGCCGGGTACCTCGCCCATCGGAGCTACAACTCCCGCCGGTAGCGGAGCAGCACGGCGGGGGTCGAGCCGATCAGTTCTTCCTGGGTGACGCCGGTTGGCCGCCACCCGCCCCGCTCGTAGAAGCGGCGGGCCGGTCCGTTCTGCCGTAACACCCAGAGGGCTGCGACCCGCCAGCCACGGGAGCGCATCTCGGCCAGGGCGTCGGCCATCAGCATCCGGCCCAGCCCGCGGCCCCGCTCTGCCGGCTCCAGGTAGACCGCGTGGAGCAGCCCGGTGGCGGGGTCACCCTGGTCGTCCGGGCCGAGGTAGCTGAAGCCGACCAGGTGGTCACCCCGTTCCGCCACGGTCAACACGTGGTCGGCGCGCTCGTGACTCCAGCGTTCTCGCCAGTACTGTCCGAGCGCCGCCGGGGTCGGCTCGGTCAGCTGCGCGGTGGTCAGGAGGGGGGCGTAGGCGGCGACTCGGGAACGGTGGTGCAGCGCCCCAACCGCGATCAGGTCGTCCACCGTCCCGGGACGGAGCGTGACGGTCACCTGGCCGAGGGTACCCGCCGGGGTGGCACCGGCACGGTCGTCAGGTCCTCGGCGACCACCAGATCACCCGTGAAGTGCTCCCGGGCCTCGGCGGCGAAGCGGTCCAGGTCCGGGTAGCGCTGGGAGAAGTGGGTGAGCACGAGGCGGCGTACCCCGCACTCGGTGGCGACCTGCGCCGCCTGCCCTGCGGTCAGGTGCCCAACCTCGGCGGCGAGCGCGGCCTCCGAGGCCAGGAAGGTGGCCTCGATGACCAGGAGGTCGGCGTTGTCGGCGAGGGCGTACACCGCGTCGCAGAGGCCGGTGTCCATCACGAACGCGAACCGCTGGCCCGGCCGCGGCGTGCTCATCTGCTCCCGGGTGACCCGCCGTCCCGCCACGTCGAGGTGGCCGACGCGGAGCAGCTCGCCGATGGCCGGGCCGGCGATGCCGTGGGCCGCGAGCCGCTCCGGCAGCATCCGGTGCCCGTCCGGCTCGACCAGCCGATACCCGTACGTCTCGACCGGGTGCCGGAGCCGGCGGGCCTCCAGCACGCCGCCGCGGATCGCGATCTGCTGCCCGTCCGTGGCGATCGGTACGACGGCCAGCTCGGCGGTCTCGTAGAAACTCGACGCGTGCCGCAGCCGGGCAAAGTACTCGGCACCGCCGGCCGGAAAGTGCACCGTGACCGGGTGCGGCACCCGGTCCAGGGAGAGCCGCTGAATGGTGCCGGGGAGCCCGAGACAGTGGTCGCCGTGGAAGTGTGTGACACAGATCCGGGTCAGGTCGGTGGCGGTCACCGTGCTGTACAGCAGCTGCCGCTGGCTGCCTTCCCCCGGATCGAAGAGGATCACCTCGTCGTCCCAGCGCAGGACGTACCCGTTGTGGTTTCGGGTGCGGGTCGGCGTCTGGCTGGCAGTCCCGAGTACCACCAGTTCCCGCATCGACATGCCGCCCTCCTGTCGCCCTGGCGCTGCTGGGGAAAGAACGACCCCCGGGGCTTCCGCGTTGACACGCGGGCCGGCTGGACTGGGCCGGCACCCCGGGGGTCGGGTGGCTGTCATGGATTCGCCGCACCGCTGCCACACGGTCTCGACGATCTTTACTGCCCACCCAGCCGGGTGGACGACTGTCGAGGACAGCGGCTAGCGGGCAGCCACCTCACGAGTCCGATTGCTATACAAGTCTGGACCACCTCCTTTCCCGTGTACCGTCACGCTATCCACAGCGCTGTGCCCCCGGCAACGGATTTCGATCACAAGCCCGGGCGGGAGGCGAATCAGCTTCGCGACGGCCGCCCGGGCGCTGGTCGCGGCGTGGGCATCCCTCAGGTGAGGCCGTGCAGGCCGATCGGGCCCTCGCGCGGCCCGTCCTCCTGCGCGGGCTGCACGGCCAGCGACGGGAACTTCGCGAGCTCACCCGCGGGCTCCGCATCCCACTCCGGGAAGACCAGGTCGCTCTGGAGGTAGAGGCAGAGCAGCTGGGTCAGGTGGCGCAGCCCGTCCAGATGGGTGCGCTCGTGGCCGTGAGTGGCGTCCACCCCGAATCCGAGCAGCGCCACCCGGGCGTGCGCACCGGCCTCGACCGCCGCCGCGACATCCGAACGGTAGTTGTCGAAGACGTCCCGGACCAGGTCGACGTCGTTGGCGCGGGCGATCGCCGCCAGGTTGCGGGTCAGGTGGTAGTCGAACGGGCCCACCCCGTCCCCCATCGCCAGGGTGGCCGCGTCCTCCCGGGACTGCTGTCCGGGGGCGACGACGGCCGCGTCCACCGAGACGATCTCAGCCACATCCGGATCCAGCCCGTGGGAGGCGCCGTGGCCGATCTCCTCGGTGACAGTGATCAACAGGTGTGCGCTGACCGCCGGGGTGACCCCGGCGTCAACCAACGCCTTGCACGCGGTCAGCACCGCGGCCACGCCCGCCTTGTCGTCCAGGTGACGGGACTTCACGTACCCGGCGGGGGTGACCTGTGGGTTGGGTAGGAGCGCCACGAAGTCGCCCACGTCGATCCCCAACGCGCGGAGGCCGGCGGTGTCGTACACCGGCTCGTCCACCCGGACCTCGACCAGCTCCCAGCCGATGCCCTGGGAGTCCACCGCGTCGTTGTATCGGTGCCCACTGGCCTTCAACGGCAGCACCTGGCCGGTGACCACCCGATCCAGGTGATCGGTGAAGACCCGTACGTGGGCGCCCTCGGCGAAACGTGCGCTGTGCGTCCCGATCGGCTGGAGCTCCAGCCGCCCGTTCTCCTTGAGCCGCTTCACCATCCCGCCGATGACATCGGTGTGCACCACGATCGCCCGGTCGGCCCCGGTTGTGCGGGGGCCCGGCAGCTCGGCGCTGAGCGCGCCGCGTCGGGTCAGCGTGGACGGGATCCCGAGCGCCGCCAACCGCTCGCCCACGTACTGCTGTACGTGGTCGGTACGGCCGGCCGGGCTCGGGATCTCCAGTAGCTCCACCAGGACGTGGCGTAGGTAGTCGAGGTCGAGTGGGAGGGGTACGGGCTGGCTCGGGGTCATACTCCAGAGCTTGCCGCACCCGCCGGGGACCAGAGGCGTTGCGGTGCCCGGGTCCCGGGGAAGAGTAGATCGACGAAGCGTTCGGCGGTCGGCTGCGGCTCGTGGTTGGCCAGGCCGGGTCGCTCGTTCGCCTCGATGAAGACGTGCTCGGGATGCTCCGCGGCGGGCACCAACAGGTCCAGCCCGGTCACCGGGATGTCAAGTGCCCTACTCGCGGCCACACACGCCTCGGCGATCTCTGGATGCAGCTCCGCGGTGACATCGTGGATCGTGCCACCGGTGTGCAGGTTGGCGGTCCGGCGGACGACCAGCAGTTCGCCCTCCGGCAGGATGTCGGCCAGGGCGTATCCGGCTTCGGCGACCACCTCGCGGGTCATCTCGTCCAGTGGGATGCGGGACTCGCCGCCGGTCGCGGCGGCCCGACGCCGGCTCTGCCGCTTGATCAGCTCCGTGATGTCGTGCGCCCCGTCGCCGATGATCGATGCTGGTCGACGCAGCGCGGCCGCCACCACCTCATGATCGATCATGATGACGCGCAGATCCTCACCGGCGCGCAACTCCTCGAGCAGCACCTCCGGGCAGTATCGGGTGGCCAGCTCGATGGCCGTCTGCAGGGCCTCGGCGGTGCGTACGCCGACGGTGATCCCCTTGCCCTGCTCGCCCCGGGCCGGCTTGACGACCAACTCGCCGACCTCGGCCAGGAACGCGGTGTCGGCCCCGTCACCGGTGGCCGTCCGGCCCCGCGGCACGGAGAGCCCGGCCTGGGCGAGGATCCGCCGGGTGACCCGCTTGTCGTCACAGCGGCTCATCGCCACCGCCGAGGTCAGCTCGGAGAGCGACTCGCGGGTGAGGATCGTCCGGCCGCCGCTGGTCAGCCGCAGCTCACCCCAGGTCGGGTCGGTCACCTCCACCCGGATGCCCCGGCGCATCGCCTCGTCCGCGACGATCTGCGCGTACGGGTTGAGCTCGTCGTACCCCTCCGGCATGGCGGGGAGGAAGAGCCGCTCGTTGATCGGGTTCTTCCGCTTCACGCAGAGTGCGGTGACGCGGTAGAAACCGAGCCGCTCATAGAGCCGGATCGCGCCCTCGTTCTCGGCGAGCACCGAGAGGTCCACGTACGCCCGTCCCCGGTTGACCAACCGGGCCGCCAGCTCGGTGATGAGCGCCTGGCCGGTGCCGGGCGGTGCGGCGTTGAAGTCCACGGTCAGGCACCAGAGGCTGGAACCGCCGTCCGGGTCGTCGAAGACGGCGACGTGGTCCACCCCGGTTATGGTGCCGACGATCTCGCCGGTCGCGTTCTCGGCGACCAGGTGCAGGAAACTGTCGGTGGCGGCGTTGGCGACGAGTACCTCCACCGGCGCGGTCACCATGCTGTTGGCCGCGTAGATCCGATTGACGTCCTCGGCGTCCTGCGCGTCCCGCAGCGGCCGGATCCGCAGGCCGGGGATTTCCGGGGCAGCGAGCCCCTCGCCGTGCAACGGCAGCCGGAAGGTCAGCGACGGGTCGATGAACAGCTCGTCCGGCAGCCGGGAGACGAGTACGTGCGGATCGTCGAGGTAGATGCAGATGTCCCGGGCGCCGGCCGCCTCCGAGCGCAGCACGTCGGCGACGTCGGCCTGGTCGGCGTAGGTCTGGCCGAACACCAACCGGCCCCAGCCGCAGTCGAGCACGACGCCCGCGGCGGGCGCGTCGGCGACGTGTTCCGCCGTGGGTACGACGGCCGGGCTGGCGGAGGTGGCCGCGGCGGCCACCGGGTCGCCGCCGGGGCCGACCCGCTCGAACCGACGGCTCCGGCCCCGTACCTGATCTGCCAGTGCTACCCCGGTCGCGAGGCTCCCCGACATGGTCAACCGATTCCGTGGTTCTGGAGCCACATTTCCAGGAGTCCGAGTTGCCACAGCTTGTTTCCGTTCAACGGGGTCAGTTCGGCGTTCGGGTCGTCGAGCAGCGCGTTGACGTAGTCGGTGCGGTACAGCCCTCGACGACGAGCCTCCGGCGCCGAGAGTGCGTCGCGGACCCGGTCGAGGAGCTTGCCCTCCAGGTGGGTGAGGCCCGGAACCGGGAAGTAGCCCTTCGGCCGGTCGATGACCTCGTGCGGCAGGACCCGTCGGCCGATCTCCTTGAGCACGCCCTTGCCGCCCTGGGCCAGCTTCAGCTCCGGCGGGCAGGTCGCGGCGAGCTCCACGAACTCGTGGTCGAGGAACGGGACCCGGGCCTCCAGCCCGTGTGCCATGGTCATGTTGTCGACCCGCTTCACCGGGTCGTCGGTCAGCATGATCTGCGTGTCGATCCGCAGGCCGGCGTCGACCGCGGTCTGCGCCCCGGCCTGGGCCAGGTGGGCGGCGACGAACTCGCGTGCCGGGTCCCCGTCGGCCAGCCAGGCCGGGTTGAGGACGCGGGCCAGCCCGGCCGCGTCCCGGTCGAAGAACGCACGGGCGTACGTCCCGAGCGCCTCCTCCCGCGCGACCTGCGCCAGCGGCGGGTACCAGTGGTAGCCGCCCAGGATCTCGTCCGCGCCCTGACCGGACTGGACGACCTTGACGTGTCGGGCCACCTCCTGGCTGAGCAGGTAGAACGCGACGCAGTCATGGCTGACCATCGGCTCGCTCATCGCGGCGACGGCCGCCTCCAGCGGCGGCACCAGGTCCTGCGACGGGACGCGGATCTGGTGGTGGTCACTGTCGAAGGTCTTCGCCACCAGGTCCGAGTAGCGGAATTCGTCGCCCTCCCGGCCCCCGACCGAGTCGAAGCCGATGGAGAAGGTGGAGAGGCCGCGCTGGCCCTCCCCGGCGAGCAGGGCCACCACCAGGCTTGAGTCCAGGCCGCCGGAGAGCAGCACGCCGACCGGTACGTCGGCGACCATTCGTCGCCGCACGGCGGTGGTGAGGGAGCCCAGCAGGGCGTCCTGCCAGTCCTCCGCCGACCAGCCGGCGCGTTCGGGGTGCCGGGTGAAGGACGGATTCCAGTAGACCCGCTCGTGGCTGCGGCCGTCCGGCTCGTAGACCCGGATGGTGGCCGGGGGAAGCTTGGCCACTCCGCGCAGGATGGTGCGCGGGGGCGGCACGATGCTGTGGAAGCTCAGGTAGTGCGCGAGCGCGACCGGGTCGATCTCGGTGTTGACGCCGCCACCGGCCAGCAGCGCCGGCAGGGTGCTGGCGAAGCGGACCACGCCCGGCGACTCGGCCAGGTAGAGCGGCTTGATGCCGAGCCGGTCCCGGGCCAGCACGAGTCGGCCGGTGTCCCGCTCGGTGATCGCCACGGCGAACATGCCGACGAGGTGGTCAACGAAGTCGAGGCCCCATTCGGCGTACGCCTTGACCACCACCTCGCTGTCTCCGGAGGAGAAGAAGTGGTGCCCCTTGGCCTGCAGTTCCGTCCGCAATTCCCGGTAGTTGTAGACGCAGCCGTTGAAGACGCCGGTCAGGCCGGCGGCGGCGTCCACGACGGGCTGGCCGCTGGCGGCCGAGAGGTCGATGATCTTTAGGCGGCGGTGCCCCAGGGCGATCGCTCCCTGTGCCCACACCCCGCTGTCGTCCGGCCCTCGGTCACTCATCGTGGCCGCCATGCGCTCCACCGTGGCCACGTCGGCCCGGGAACCATCACGGCGAAACTCTCCCGCAAGTCCGCACATGTCAGCCCATGCTGCCAGAGGATATTGCGATTAGCCTGTTGAGACTATGACGGTCGTGTAAAAGGGTTGCTAGAATTCCTGTCCTCCATTGCGCAGAGTGACGGTTCATGGGGTTGAGGGTGGCGGTTCGTGTCACGCGTGGTCACTCTGCGAGGATCTATCGCCGTCACGCGATGTGATGATTGACCCATTTATGGAATCCGATGTGGCGGGCGGGTCGCCGGCGCGAGTGATCCATCGGCCCCGCCCTCGGCTGGCGGCAGGAATGGGTCAAATCGAATAAATGGGTCATATCGGGGCGAGCCTTGCGCCGTGTCTGTTGGTATCCGGCCGAGGCGACAGCGAGGTTTAGGATCCGCGACGGACATCGGGCTCGGTGGACATCCTTCGCCGCTCGGCAGGGAGCCGCCGCCGTGGCCCGTCGCGATCCGACTGACGGGGCTGTCGATGGGCCATACCGCACATTCCGGGCGAAGGTTGAACATCGACGCGGGAGATTCGCTCGCTGTCCAGCACGTTCCCGGCCGGGTCGGTCTGCCGGTCCTGGAGGTCGAGGAGCTGCGGCACAACAAGGGAAACGCCGCGACCTACGGGATCTGGCGGGTGCGGGGGGCGGCCGGTCAAGCCGTGTTGAAGATCTACCGGCCGGGTGCGCCCGGCTACACCGGCTTCTGGCCAACCTCCACCGAGCCGACGCACTGGAACTACTGGCGGCGGGAGTCGTTGGCCTATGCGGAAGGCCTGACCTCGACTGTCTACGCCGAGGCCGGCGTCAGCGGGCCGGAAATGCTGGAGACCAACGTACGCGCCGACGGCATGGTCGAACTCTGGCTGGACTACGTCCCCGGCATCGGTGGTTTCGAATGGTCGCCCAGCCGTATCGCCCGGTTCGCCTACGAACTCGGCACGGGCCAGGCGCGGTGGACCGGGCGGGTGCCGGACCTGCCCTGGCTCTCGCGCGGTTGGCTGCGGCAGTACCTCGCCGATGGGCCGCCGCTGTCGGTGAACATCGAGGACTCCGATTGGGGTCATCCGGACGTCGCGTTCTGGCCCGACCCGGTGCGGCAGCGCCTGCGTCGGCTGTGGGCCGAGCGCAACCAGACGCTCGCGGTCGCACAGGGCGTCGAGCGTACGTTGTGCCACCTCGATGTCTGGCCCGCCAACCTCATCGATGTGGGCGGCAGGTCGGTGCTGCTCGACTGGGCGTTCGCCGGAGAGGGAGCGGTCGGCGAGGACATCTCCAACCTCATCCTGGACAGCTTCACCGACGGCCTGATGGATCCGGACCTGCTACCGGAGATCGCGGAGGGCTGTGTCGACGGCTACCTCAAGGGCTTACGGGACGGTGGCTGGTCCGGCTCCGAGGACGCGGTCCGCGTCGCGGTCGGCGCGTGTGGCGCCGCGAAGTTCAGCTGGTTTGGTCCCGCCGTGCTCGGCCGGGCGGTCAGCAACGACGTCGGGTCGTCGAACTACAGCCAGGACGAGTCCGCCGAACTGGTGGTCAAGCGGGTAGCGGGCCTGGTCACGCTCATCGCCGACTGGGCACGCGTCTCCGGATCACGCTAGGCCGGTACCACGGGGACCTGGTGGCCGCGGTCGCCGCGCCGGTTCCAGGCTAGGCGGGCTGCTCCGGCTCCAGGAACTCGAGCCGGTTGCCCAGTGGGTCGTGGGCGTAGAACCGACGGTGCCCGGGGAAGTTGTCGTCCCAGTCGACCTCGATCCCATGCTCGCCGAGGCGCTTGGCCAAGGCGTCGATGTCATTCACCAGGATTCCCGGGTGCGCCTTGCGGGCCGGCCGGAAATCCAACTGCACGCCGAGGTGGATCTCGAGCCCGCCGGAGCGGAACCAGCAACCACCGCGGGTGGCGAGGACTGGCGGCTTGGCTAGCTCGGCCATGCCCAGCACACCGCCGTAGAACTCTCGCACGGTCGGCTCCGACTCCGGCGGGATGGCCAACTGCGTGTGGTGTAGCCCGTTCAACCGGTAGCCCTGCTGCCGCTGGTCGCTCACCGACATACCCCCCACTCGTCGTGACAACGCGCCTTAACGTATCCGCCGGCCGCCGTTCGCGCTGCCCGGGTTCGGTCACCACGGCGCTCTCGCCAGACCGTTCATGCCGTTGCCGCGGAGTTGGGCAACCTCAGGAACGCACAGGTGGAACGCAGGCGGGGCCGGGCGTCCGCCGCGGCCCCGCCTGCGTGCTTACCTGGTCAGTCTCGGTTTGCCGGTTGCTCGGAAGGGGCGCAGAAGCTGAGCCCATTGGGGCCGTGGTTGCAGTAGCCGCCGGGATTCTTGGTCGGAGCGAGGTACTGCTGGTGGTATCCCTCGGCTAGGTAGTAGTCGCCGAGGGGGCTGATCTCGGTGGTGATCTCGCCCTTGCCGGCGCGGGCCACGACCGGTGCGAACGCGTCGCGGGACGCCAGCGCGGTGGTCAGCTGCTGGTCGGTGGTCGGGTAGATCGCCGACCGGTACTGGGTGCCCATGTCGTTGCCCTGCCGCATGCCCTGGGTCGGGTCGTGGTTCTCCCAGAAGACCTTCAACAGGTCCTCGTATGTGATCTTCGTCGGGTCGTAGTTGACCTGGACGACCTCGGCGTGCCCGGTCCGGCCGGAGCAGACCTCGTCGTACGACGGGTTCGGCGTGTGGCCGCCCGCGTAGCCCACCGAGGTGGTGAGCACGCCGGGCAGCGTCCAGAACAGCCGCTCGGCGCCCCAGAAACAACCCATCCCGAAGACGGCGACCTCGGTTCCCTCAGGGAACGGGCCGGTCAGCGGGGTGCCCAACACCTCGTGCGGGTCGGTGACCGGCGTTGCGACCGGGCGGCCGGGCAGGGCCTCCTCCGCGGTGATCAGCTGGGCTTTCGTACGGCGCAGGAACACGATGGAACTCCTCTCATACCTTCCCCGGCTGCAACGCCGGCCGGCCCGGTTTCCTTACCCGTGCCGACGGCTGCCTTACCCCGCGACGGTGGCCCTCAGGCGGAATCCGGCAGCGCCGCGCGGATCCGGTCGGCGTGGTCGGCCGCCTCGGCGTCGTCCCGGTAGCGGGTGCGGGGCCAGAAGAAGCCGCGCAGCCCGTCGCCCCTCGTCCGCGGCACCACATGGGTGTGCAGGTGCGGAACCGATTGCGACACCTTGTTGTTCATCGCCACGAACGTGCCGCCCGCGCCCAACCCGGCCTCAACCGCGACGGCGAGTCGGCGGACCAACGCGAAGTAACCCGGCAGCGCCTGAGCCGGCAGGTCCGCCAGCGTGACCAGGTGGGGACGCGGCACCACGAGCAGGTGGCCCGGGAACACCGGCCGGGTGTCCAGGAAGGCCACCCCGCCGGGCTCGTCCACAACCCGGAACGCCGGCACCTCGCCCGCCACGATTCCGCAGAACACGCATCCGCTCATCCCTCGGCAGGGTAGCCCAGACCGGGCCCGACTAACGTTCCGGTCATGAGTAACGGCTTCGAGACGCTCGCCATCCACGCCGGTCAGGCCCCGGAGGCCCGCACCGGTGCGGTGATCCCCCCGATTTACCAGACCAGCACGTACGCGCAGGACGCCGTCGGGGCGCCGCGCCAGGGCTACGAGTACAGCCGCTCCGGCAACCCGACCCGGGACGCGCTGCAGGAGTGCCTGGCCGCGCTGGAAGGCGGCGCCGTCGGTCTCGCCTTCGCCAGTGGCCTCGCCGCCGAGGACACGCTGCTGCGGGCGGTCTGCACCCCCGGCGACCACGTGGTCATCCCGGACGACGCCTACGGCGGCACCTACCGGCTCTTCGCTCGGGTCACCGAGCGCTGGGGCCTGTCCTACACCCCGGCCCGGGTCTCCGACCCCGACGCGGTGCGGGCCGCGATCCGGCCGGGCCAGACGAAGATCGTCTGGGTGGAGACCCCCACCAACCCGTTGCTCGGCATCGCCGACATCGCCGCCCTCGCGGCGATCGCCCACGAGGCGGGGGCGTTGCTCGTGGTGGACAACACCTTCGCCTCCCCGTACCTGCAGCAGCCGATCACGTTCGGTGCCGACGTCGTCGTGCACTCGACCACCAAGTACATCGGTGGACACTCCGACGTGGTCGGTGGGGCACTGGTCGTCGCCGACCCCGAGCTCGGTGCCGAGCTGGGTTATCACCAGAATGCGATGGGTGCGATCAACGGGCCGTTCGACGCCTGGCTCACCCTGCGCGGGATCAAGACCCTCGGCGTACGAATGGATCGCCACTGCGACAACGCCGAGCGGATCGCCACCTTCTTGGACGGGCACCCGTCGGTCGCCTCGGTCAGCTACCCCGGCCTGCCCACCCACCCCGGGTACGAGGTGGCCGTGAAGCAGATGCGACGCTTCGGCGGGATGGTCTCCTTCCGTGCGGTCGGCGGCGAGGAGCAGGCCGTACAGATCTGTAACCGGGCGAAGCTGTTCGTGCTCGCCGAGTCGCTCGGCGGGGTGGAGTCCCTGATCGAGCATCCGGGTCGGATGACCCACGCCGGTGCGGCCGGCTCGCCGCTTGAAGTTCCCGGCGATCTCGTGCGACTGTCTGTCGGCATTGAGACGGTAGACGACCTGCTGGCTGATCTGGAGCAGGCGCTGGGCTGATCACAGGGGCTGGGGGAGGGTGGCCGTGCAGGACATCGTGCCGACCTGGGTGGGGGCGACTGCCAAGCAGATCGCCCGCGGCGTGCGCCGCGGTGACATCTCCGCCACCCAGGTCGTCGCCGACCATCTCGACCACCTCGCCCGGGTCGACCCCGACCTGGCCGCGTTCCGGCAGGTACGGGCCGGTGCGGCGGTCACCGAGGCGGAGAAGGTCGACGAGCTGGAGGACCTGGCTGACCTTCCGCTGGCCGGGGTGCCGGTGGCGGTCAAGGAGAACACCGCCGTGGCCGGCCTGCCCACCTGGAACGGTTCGGCCGCGGCCCGGACCCCGGTGGCGGAGGCCGACCACGAGGTGGTCCGGCGGCTGCGCGGTGCGGGCGCGGTGATTCTCGGCGTCACCCGGATGCCGGAGCTGGGCCTGTGGGGGGTGACCGACGACTTGACCGCGGTGACCCGAAACCCGTGGGACCGTGGCCGAACCCCCGGCGGCTCGTCCGGGGGGTCGGCCGCGGCGGTGGCCGCGGGGCTGGTGCCGATCGCCCACGGCAACGACGGGCTCGGGTCGATCCGGATTCCGGCGGCTTGCTGCGGTCTGGTCGGCCTCAAGCCCGGGCGTGGGGTGGTGCCCTGCCAACTCGGCGCGGACGACTGGTTCGGCCTCACCGAGCACGGGATGCTGACCACCACCGTCGCCGACGCGGCGGTCGGCTTTCAGACGCTCGCCGGCCGGCGGCAGGAGAAGCTTGTCCCGCCGGCCCGGCTCCGGGTCGGCGTATCCCTGCGCTCCCCGGTGCGGGGCATTTCGCCGGATGCGTCGAACCGGGACGCGGTCGCTGCCGCCGGCCGACTGCTCGCCGCCGCCGGGCACGACACCGTGCCGGCCGACCCGAGCTACTCGACGACACTCGGCCTACAGGGCCTCGCCACCTGGTTCGCCGCGGCTGCCGCGGATGTCCAGGCCGCCGGCCTGGACCGGCGGAATCTGCAGAAGCGCAGCCGCCAGCACGTCCGGCTCGGAGAGTGGGTGCAGCGCCGGGGGTACGTACGCCCGGCCGACCGGGCGGACTGGCGGGAGCGCTCGATCGGACTCTTCACCGACCACTCGATCGACCTGCTGCTCACCCCGGCCCTGGCGGGCATCCCCCCGGCGGCGAACAGCTGGTCGGCTCGCTCCTGGCGGGCGAACGTCCTGGCCAACCTTCGTTACGCCCCGTACACCGCACCGTGGAATCTCGCCGGACTACCCGCGCTGGTGGTGCCGGTGGGTCGTCGCCCGGATGGGCTGCCGGTGGCGGTCCAACTGGTCGGTCCGCCCGGGTCCGAGCTCCTGTTGCTCAGTGTGGCCGGCCAGTTCGAGATGCAGGCCCCCTGGGCCCGACACGCCGATGGCTACCCACAAGGCGGGATGCCCTCGCCGGCTTCCGGGTGAGGCGTCCCGGCACCGGACCACGACAGCGGGAAGCGGGGGCGGTGGCCAGGCCCGGCGCTGGTCGGGGCGGGTGGCACGATCAGGGCATGACGAAATTGGTCAGCCTGGACGACGTACGGGCCGCGCGGGAGCTACTTGCCGGTGTCGTTCGTACCACCCCGTTGGAGCCGTCCCGTCCCCTCAGCGCGGCGCTCGGCGGGCCGGTGTGGCTCAAGTGCGAGCACCTCCAGCGAGCTGGTTCGTACAAGGTGCGAGGGGCTTTTGTGCGGATCTCCCGGCTGTCGGCGGCGGAGCGCGCCAACGGTGTGGTCGCGGCCAGCGCCGGCAACCACGCCCAGGGTGTGGCGCTCGCTGCCGGCCTGGTCGGCACGCACGCCACCGTGTTCATGCCGGTGAACGCACCGTTGCCGAAGGTGGAGGCCACCAAGGGGTACGGCGCGCAGGTCGAACTCGTCGGTAACACGGTTGACGAGACGCTGGTGGCCGCGCAGACCTACGCCGAGCGCACCGGGGCAACGCTGATCCACCCGTTCGACCACCGCGATGTGATCGCGGGGCAGGGCACGGTGGCGCTGGAGATCCTCGAACAGTGCCCGGAGGTCCGCACGATCGTCACCGGGGTGGGGGGCGGTGGACTGGTCTCCGGCATCGGCGTCGCGGTTAGGGCGCTGCGTCCGGACGTGCGGGTCGTCGGGGTGCAGGCGGCGAGCGCCGCCGCCTTCCCGCCCTCGCTGGCCGCGGGTGAGCCGGTGCGGCTGCCGTCGTTCGGCACGATCGCGGACGGAATCGCCGTCGGCCGCCCCGGTGAGCTGACCTTCCAGCACGTCCGCGCGTTGGTCGACGAGGTCGTGACCGTGCGCGAGGAGGACATCTCCCGGGCGCTGCTGATGTTGTTGGAGCGGGGCAAGCAGGTGGTCGAGCCGGCCGGTGCGGTGGGGGCGGCGGCGCTGCTGGCCGGCGTGGTTGACGTCGAGGCGCCGGTGGTCACGGTGCTCTCCGGTGGCAACATCGATCCGCTACTGATGCTGCGCGTGATCGAGCATGGGCTCGCGGCGGCCGGGCGCTACCTGCGGGTCACCGTCCGCTGCTCCGATCGGCCGGGCCAGCTCGCCCTGTTGCTCAGTGAGATCGCCGAGCAGCGGGCGAACGTCGTGGACGTCGAGCACCAGCGGGCCAATCCGCACCTGCGGCTCGGCGAGGTCGAGGTGGCGTTGTCGGTGGAGACCCGCGGCACCGAACACTCGGACACGCTGATTAGCGTGCTGCGGGCGAGTGGCTACCAAGTGGTTTTCGCCGGCGAGGCGTGAGGCCGCCCAGCCCGAGCTCCGACGGAGCCCGCAGTCCCGACGTGCCGGTGGCCCCGGGCCACCGGCACGTCGGGACGGGTGGGGTCAGCGCTGCCCTCAGCCGGCGAAGGGCTCGAAGGCGACCACGGTCACCTTGATATCGGCGCCGCTGGGCGCGGTGTAGGTGCAGGTCTGGCCCGGGCGGCAGCCCAGGATCGCCTGCCCGATGGCGGACTCGGGGCTGTAGACCGTCAGGTCGGTGGTCGACGAGATCTCACGGGAACCGAGCAGGAAACGCTCGGTGTCATCCTTGTCGTCATCGAAGTAGATCGTTACTACCATGCCCGGCGCGACCGTGTCGGCAGTCGGTGCCTCACCCACCTGAGCGGTGCGGAGTAGCTCCTTCAGGTAGACGATCCGTCCCTCGGCCTTGCCCTGTTCCTCGCGGGCGGCGTGGTAGCCGCCGTTCTCCCGCAGGTCACCCTCCTCACGCCGGGCGTTGATCTCGGCGGCGATGACCGGCCGATTGGCGATCAACGCGTCGAGCTCCGCCTGGAGGCGGTCGTGCGCCTCCTGGGACAGCCAGGTGGCGGGCGCCTCGTTGCCAGTGGACACAGGCGATCTCCTCAGTCGTGCTGGCGACAGGTGAAATTCCAAGTTACCAGTGCCCGCCGACGTCGTCGGCCCGACGATCAACGTCCAGCCCTTCGCACGCCGCCCCGCCACGGCCGTCGGAGCAGGTCAGGCCGGGCGACGACAGCGAAGTACCTCGCCGATGAAAGGGCGTCCCTCGGTCACCAGACGATGCTGTGCGCGTACCTCCCGCTCGTCGGGCTGGGCGGTCACCGTGACCTGCTCCCGGGCCACCTGGGCGCCGTCCCGGTCCCGGGCCCGCAACACACAGACCGCCGACCCGCCCGGGGGTACGGTGACCCGGAAGTCGATCAGCACCTGGGAGTCGGTGATCTCGGTATAGGTGATCACGGTTGCGTCGTACTCCAGCCCGCCGTACTGCTGGTAGAGCCGAACCACGATCGTGCCGAGGGCCGCCACCAGGGCGAGCCCCACCAGCGCGGTCAGCACTGGACGGCGCCGACGGCGCTCCCGCCGCCGGCCGTACCGGCCGGGTGGGAACACCGGCGCGCCGGTTAAATGTGTGGCGTGCATCTCGCTCACCGGCGGGCATCTCCTGGCATCGTTGTCGGGGCCATCAGCAAGAATGGTTTGGTAAGAGTGGCAGGTTCATTCTCCCAGCCGTCCGGGCACGTCACGCACCGTGGCCACGTCAGGCATCGTGGGAGCTCCAGCAGCGCCGTAAGCATCGTAGGTCAGCGCCGGTGGAGTGCCCAGGGGTGCGGGTGTGCCCGGTGGGCGGCACGACGGCGGGGGATGTGCCGTAGCCGGGCGGCCTGGGTAGGACCGCCGGGGCAGAGATGAGGAGCACCGACCTTGGCAGAGCGACTGCGACTCATGGCCGTCCACGCACACCCGGACGACGAGTCGAGCAAGGGCGCCGCGACCACCGCGAAGTACGTGGCCGAGGGGGTGGACGTCCTGGTCGTGACGTGCACCGGCGGCGAGCGGGGGAGCGTGCTCAATCCCAAGATGGACCGGCCCGACGTCTGGGCCAACATCGCCGACATCCGCCGTGCCGAGATGGACGCCGCGCGGGCCATCCTCGGTATCGAGCAGGCCTGGCTTGGCTTCGTCGACTCGGGGCTGCCGGAGGGGGACCCGCTGCCACCGTTGCCGGAGGGCTGCTTCGCCCTACAGGACGTGGCCGAGGCCGCCGGCCCGCTGGTGCGCCTGATGCGTGAGTTCCGTCCGCACGTCGTCACCACCTACGACGAGGACGGCGGCTACCCCCACCCCGACCACATCATGACTCACAAGATCACCGTTGCGGCCTTCGACGCCGCCGGCGCCGCCGAGCGTTACCCCGATCTCGGCGAGCCCTGGCAGCCGCTCAAGCTCTACTACGACATCGTTTTCTCCAAGGACAGGATCCTGGTGCTCCACGAGGCGCTGCTCGCCGCCGGCTTCGAGTCGCCGTACGAGGAGTGGCTCACGCGTTGGGAGGACCGGACAGACAAGGGCTCCAGAATCACCACCCGGGTGGGATGCGCCGAGTACTTCCCGGTCCGCGACGACGCGTTGCGCGCCCACGCGACCCAGATCGACCCGGACGGATTCTGGTTCCAGGTGCCGATGGAGGTGCAACAGCGCGCCTGGCCCACGGAGGACTTCCAACTCGTCCGGTCCCTGGTCGACAGCCCCCTGCCCGAGTCGGACCTGTTCGCTGGCATTGCTGAGCCCGGCGCACCCCGATGAGGGGGTCCATCGGCCCTGCCCCGGGGGCGGGCTAGGCTGGTCACCACTCGCGCAACGGAGGACGCCATGCTGACCGCCGCTGAGGTGCTCGCCCAAAACAACTTCGGGAACACCCGCACGGGCGGGCTGGCCGGCCCGATGGGCCTGTTCCTGATCCTCGTGCTGGCGACCGCCACCGTTTTGCTGATCCGCAACATGAACGCTCGACTGCGCCGACTGCCCAACCAGTTCCCGCCCGCCTCCGACTCCACCCCGTCCGGTGCTGATCCGGCAGCTGCGACAGTCAGTGCGGTGACCGACGGCGCCCCGGTGCGGGATTCATCACCGAATTCCGGCACCGGGTCCCAGCAGCCCTGAACCGGCCCTGGTCGCATGATTCACGACTATCGGCACCCTAGCCCCCTGTTGCGGTAACCGGTATTGGCCTAGCCTTCCCGCCGGGGACGGAAGTTTCGTCGGCCTGGGCAGGAGGGGGCGCCGATGATCAGCGCAGCTGAGGCTGCCCGTCGTACTGTCGGAGAGCTCGGGGCCGGAGCGGGGTGGTGACCTCCGCGCTGCCCGGCCAGTCCCGGGCAGGTCCCTCCGACCGGTCGCAGCGGGCTCGCGTGCTCACGGCGGCAGTGCTGGTGACGGCCTTGGTGGCAGCCGTGGCGGCGGTCATCGCGCCGAGCGGTCTGCCCAGCGACGACCCGCTCGGCGGCCTCGCACGCTTCGGGCTCGCGGTCACCGTGTTCGCATTCGCGCAGCTCGCCCAACTCCAGTTCCGGGCTGCGGCGGGAGCGGTCAGCCTCACCTGGGGCGAGGCCGCGCTCGTCATCTGTCTCCACCAGGTGCCCGCCGGCTGGATTCCGGCGGCCACCCTGCTCGGCGCCGGTCTGGCCTGGTCGGGGATGTCGTTACTCGGCACCCGCCGGCGGCCGTTGGAGATCGCCCGGGTCGCATCGTCGCTGACCGTGGCGACGGCGTTGGCCGGGTTCGTCACCACCCTGCTGGGGCAGCCGCTGCTGGCGACACCGACCCCACCGCTGGTGCTCGCGATGCTCGCCGGTGCGGTTACCTATCTACTCGTCAGTGTCGGGCTGGGTGCGGTCACCCTCAGCCTGCACCACGGCGTCCCAACGGGTGTCCTGCTGCGGGAGGTGCTCCGCGGCAAACTGCTGATGTTCGTCGGGAACGTGGTGGTGGGCCTGGTCGTGGTCGCCCTCATCGAGGTCGACCCACGTTGGTTGTTGATCCTCCCGCTGCCGCTCTGGCTGCTCCAGCAGGCCTACCGCCACCGGCTCCGCGTCGATCGCGATCGACGTGCCTGGCGGGCCTTCGCCGAGGCGACCGCCGCGCTCGATCACCGCGACGAGCGGGGCGTCGCAACGGCGGTGGTGAGTGACGCGCTGACCGGCCTGACCAACCGGACGGCCATGCTCAGCAGGGGAGACCAGGTGCTGCGGCAACTGGCCCGGGACCGGCCGGTGGCGTTGCTGCTGCTGGACATCAACCGGTTCAAGGAGGTCAACGACACGCTCGGGCACGCGGCCGGTGACCAGCTACTCCGGCTGACCGCCGACCGGCTGGGCGGGCTGGCCCGCGGCGGGGACCTGCTGGGCCGGCTCGGCGGCGACGAGTTCGCCCTCCTGTTGACCTCGGTGCCGGTGCTCGGTGACAGCGCCGCCCCGATGGCGTACACGCTGCGCCAGGCCCGGGAGATCACCGAACGGCTCGCCGCCCCCACCGAGGTGGCGGGGGTCCGAATGTCCGTGGAGGCCGCCGTCGGAGTGGTGGTCGCCAGCGCCGGCACCGCCGACATGGCGGAGCTGCTGCGCCGGGCGGACATCGCGATGTACCAGGCGAAGGAGGGCAGTGGCTGCGTCGCCGCGTACGACTCCGCGCGGGACGCCACCAGCACCGACCGGCTCGCGCTCCTGGCCGAGCTGCGCGAGGCGCTGGCCGCCGACGACCAACTGGTGCTGGTCCTGCAACCGGCGGTGGACCTGGCCACCGGGGCACCGACCGGGGTGGAGGCGCTGATCCGCTGGCGGCACCCCCGACGCGGTTGGCTCAACCCGCACGAGTTCATCCGTCCGGTGGAGAACAGCGAGCAGTTGGGCACCTTCACCCGGTACGTGCTGGACAAGGCGCTCGGCGTGGCGGCGCAGTGGGCCCGGGACGGGTTGGACCTGCCGATCTCGGTGAACCTCTCCGCCCGCAGCCTGCTCGACCGGCGGCTGCCGACCGAGATCGCGGACGCACTGCGCCGCCACCGGGTGCCGGCGCGGCGCCTCGTCCTGGAGATCACCGAGACGGTGGTGATGAGCGAGCTGGAGGTGATCGACGAGGTGCTTGGCGCGCTGCGCACGATGGGCGTGCAGCTGGCCGTAGACGACTTCGGCACCGGGTTCTCGTCGTTGACCTTCCTCACCCGGGTCGCCGTGGACGAGTTGAAGGTGGACCGTTCCTTCGTGCTCCGGATGGCCGACTCGCCGGAGGCGGCGGCGATCGTGCGCACCACGGTGGGGCTTGGCCAGCAGTTGGGGCTACGGGTCGTCGCCGAGGGGGTGGAGACCGCCGAGCAGCGCAGCGCGCTGGCCGAACTCGGCTGCACGGCCGCCCAGGGCTACCACTTCTTCAAGCCCATGCCGGCCGACAAGATCGGTGCGGTCCTCGGTGGTCTGGTCAACGGGGCGCGCTCCCGGGTTGTCCCCCTCCGGGCCGACGGCGCCTCCTGACCGTCCGCGCCGATAGGGTCGTCTCGTGAACCGACTCGCCGACGCCAGCAGCCCGTACCTGCTCCAGCACAAGGACAACCCGGTCGACTGGTGGCCCTGGTGCGCGGAGGCGTTCGCCGAGGCCCGCCGCCGAGACGTCCCGATCATGATTTCGGTCGGTTACGCCGCCTGCCACTGGTGTCACGTCATGGCGCACGAGTCCTTCGCCGACGAGCAGGTGGCCGCGCTGCTGAACGAGGGCTTCGTGGCGATCAAAGTAGACCGCGAGGAGCGTCCGGACGTAGACGCCGTCTACATGACCGCGACCCAGGCCATGACCGGGCAGGGCGGCTGGCCCATGACCGTCTTCGCCGCCCCGGACGGAACCCCGTTCTTCTGCGGCACCTACTTCCCGAAGCCCAACTTCCTCCGACTGCTCCAGTCGGTCACCACCGCCTGGCGGGACCAGCGCAGCGCTGTGCTCCAGCAGGGTGCCGCGGTCGTCGAGGCGATTGGCGGTGCCCAGGCGGTCGGGGGTCCGGCCGCCCCGTTCACCGCCGACCTGCTCGCCGCCGCCGCCGACCGGCTCGGCGCGGAGTACGACGAGACGAACGGTGGGTTCGGCGGGGCGCCGAAGTTTCCGCCGCACCTGAACCTGCTCTTCCTGCTGCGGCAGTACCAGCGCACCGGCGACCAGCGGAGCCTGGAGCTTGTTCGACACACCGCGGAGGCGATGGCCCGGGGCGGCCTGTACGACCAGCTAGCCGGGGGCTTCGCCCGCTACTGCGTGGATGGACAGTGGTTGGTGCCGCACTTCGAGAAGATGCTCTATGACAACGCCCTGCTGCTGCGGGTCTACACCCACCTGTGGCGGCTGACCGGTGACCCGATGGCCCGTCGCGTGGCCCGGGACACGGCCCGTTTCCTCGCCGATGAGCTGCACCGGCCGGGCGAGGGGTTCGCCTCCGCGCTGGACGCCGACGCCGCCGGGGTGGAGGGGCTGACCTACGTCTGGACCCCCGCCCAGCTCGTCGCGGCCCTCGGTGAGGCGGACGGCCGGTGGGCCGCCGACCTGTTCGCGGTCACCGAGCAGGGCTCGTTCAGCCCCCACGCCGCCGCCCCGACCGGGGCGGCAGCCGCCGAGCAGTCGGCCAGCGTGCTCCGGCTGGCCCGGGACGTCGACGATGCGGCGCCGGAGGTGCAGTCCCGCTGGCAGGAGATCGCGCACCGGCTCCTGATGGTCCGCGACACCCGCCCGCAGCCGGCCCGCGACGACAAGGTGGTAGCCGCCTGGAATGGGCTCGCGATCACCGCGATCGCCGAGTTCCAGCAGGTCGTAGCCAGCTTCGCCGAGGACGCTCCGGGGCCGGACGCCAACCTGGTGGAGGGCGTGACGATCGTCGCCGACGGCGCCATGCGGGACGCGGCCGAGCACCTGGCAAAAGTGCACATCGTGGCCGGGCGGCTGCGCCGCACCTCGCGGGACGGCCGGGTCGGCGAGGCCGCCGGAGTCCTGGAGGACTACGGCTGCGTGGCCGAGGCGTTCTGCGCGATGCACCAGCTGACCGGCGAGGGACGGTGGCTGACCCTGGCGGGGCAGCTCCTCGACGTGGCGCTGGAGCGGTTCGCCGCACCGCAGGGCAGCTTCTACGACACCGCTGATGACGCGGAGCGGCTGGTCAGCCGGCCCGCCGACCCCACCGACAACGCCACCCCGTCCGGCCGGTCGGCGATCGTCGCCGCCCTGGTCACGTACGCGGCGTTGACCGGCGAGACCCGCTACCGGGAGGCGGCGGAGGCGGCACTGGCCACCGTGGCGCCGGTCATCGCCGCGCACGCCCGCTTCACCGGGTACGCGGCCACCGCCGGTGCGGCGCTGCTCGCCGGCCCGTACGAGATCGCGGTGGTGACCCCCGATCCGGCCGGTGAGCCGTTGGTGCGTGCGGCGCACCGGTACGCCCCGCCGGGTGCTGTGGTGGTGGCGGGGCGGCCAGATCAGCCCGGGGTGCCGCTGCTCGCCGGTCGGCAGCTGGTTGACGGGCAGGCCACCGCGTACGTCTGTCGGGGCTTCGTCTGCGACCGGCCGGTAACCGGAGTTGACGACCTGGTGGCGCAGCTGACGGGCCGGTAGCCGGCCGGTCGGCCCGGCTGGTGGGCCGGTGGCGACTGGGCGGGCCGGCCGGCGGCGCCGGGCTGTGGCGTGGCGGGTGGCGGGTGGCGGGCCCGGGTGGCGGGCTGGCTCTGCTGGCCGGATACGCTGACCTGGCTATGGACTCCCACACCGGTCTGCCTGTTGTCGGCATGGTGGGTGGCGGCCAATTGGCCCGGATGACCCATCAGGCCGCGATCGCCCTTGGCCAGTCGTTGCGCCTGCTCGCGCTCGCTCCCGACGACGGCGCCGCCCTGGTGGCCGCCGACGTGCAGTACGGCGAGCACACTGATCTCGCGGCGCTGCGTACCTTCGCCAAGGGCTGCGACGTGGTCACCTTCGACCACGAGCATGTGCCCACCGAGCACATCGAGGCCCTCGCCGGCGAGGGCGTCAAGCTCTTCCCGCCGGCCGAGGCGTTGGTGCACGCCCAGGACAAACGGGTCATGCGGGAACGTCTGGCGGCGCTGGGCCTGCCGAACCCGGCCTGGCGGCCGGTCGAGACCCCGGCCGAGCTTGAATCCTTCGGCGACGCCGTGGGCTGGCCGGTGGTGCTCAAGGCGGCCCGGGGCGGCTATGACGGCCGGGGCGTGTGGCTGGTTGAGGACGCCGCCGAGGCGGCCGAACTGTCGGCCACGCTGTTGGCCACCGGGATGCGCCTGATCGCCGAGGAGCGGGTGGCGCTGCGCCGGGAGTTGGCCGTGCAGGTGGCCCGATCCCCGTTCGGGCAGGTCGCCGCGTACCCGGTGGTCGAGACCGTGCAGCGGGACGGGATCTGCGTCGAGGTCCTGGCCCCCGCACCGGATCTGCCGGCGGAGCTGGCGGTCGGTGCGCAGCAGCTCGCCATCGACCTCGCCACCGAGCTCGGCGTGGTGGGTCTGCTGGCCGTCGAGTTGTTCGAGGTGACCGACCCGGCCGAGACGACGGGCAGTCGTCTCGTGGTCAACGAGCTGGCGATGCGGCCGCACAACTCCGGGCACTGGACCATCGAGGGCGCCCGGACCTCACAGTTCGAGCAGCACCTACGGGCGGTGCTCGACTACCCGATGGGGGACACCTCGTTGGCCGCGCCGGTGGTGGTGATGGCGAACGTGTTGGGCGGTGAGCCGGGCGGCATCTCCATCGACGAGCGCCTGCACCATCTCTTCGCCGCTGAGCCGGGCGCGAAGGTGCACCTGTACGGCAAGCAGGTGCGCCCAGGTCGCAAGATCGGCCACGTTACCGTACTCGGCGAGAACCTGGACGAGGTACGCAGCCGGGCGGCGCGGGCGGCCCGTTGGCTGCGGGAGGGGCACGGATGAGCACGGTCGGGCTGATCATGGGCAGCGATTCGGACTGGCCGACGATGCGGGCCGCCGCCGAGACGCTGGAAGAGTTCGGGGTCGGGTACGAGGTCGAGGTGGTCTCCGCGCACCGGACGCCGGTTCGCATGATCGAGTACGGCCGCGACGCCGCTGACCGTGGCGTAAAGGTGATCATCGCGGGGGCGGGGGGTGCGGCACACCTGCCGGGCATGGTCGCCTCGGTCACCCCACTGCCGGTGATCGGGGTGCCGGTGCCCCTGAAGTATCTGGACGGGATGGATTCGCTGCTCTCCATCGTGCAGATGCCCGCTGGCGTGCCGGTGGCTACCGTCTCGATCGGTAACGCCCGCAACGCCGGTCTGCTCGCGGTCCGGATCCTCGGTGTCGAGGACCGGGCGCTGCTCGATCGGATGGCGGCGTACCAATCCGATCTGGAGCAGGTGGTCGCGGAGAAGAACGCGGCCCTGCACGCCTCGCTGAGCTGAGCCGTGCCCGGATCTGGGTGTTCCGGCTGAGCGGTGCCCGGATCCCGGTGTTCCGCGAGCCGCGCCGCGCCGGATCCGGTTGGTCCGCTGTCGCCGGCCCCGCCGTTGGCCCGAAGGTGGGCCCCGGCTGGCCAGTCGTCGGCTAGCGCATACCGCGCAGGGCGGCCTGGAGGCGTTCCTGGGCCCGACGGCGACGCTCGTTGCTGGCCCCGAGGACCAGCAGGAGGAGACCGACGGGGATCAGCAGCAGCCACGGCCCGAGGCTGAACAGCGCGTGGATCGCCGTGATCGCGGTGGCCGTGGCCCCGACGATCACTGGCGCCTGTTGCTGCCGCAGCGAGCCGAAGACCAGCACCGCCGCTGCCCCGAGTAGCAGCAGCACCTGGCGCAGCATGCTGCTCTCGGTGACCAGCACGATCGCCAGGGTCGGAGCGAAGGCGGTCACCAGCGCCGGTCCGTACGCCACCCAGCTGCTGATCTCGGCTCGTTGGCGCAGCTCCAGTACGCCGACGAGCAGGGCCAGCACCGCGAACGGCAGGGTGTAGGCCTCGGGCAGGGCCACGTTCGCCACCCACATCAGAATCCACCACGCGGTGATCTCGCAGCTCACCACCGCCCAGAAGAGGATCCGCCGCTCGGAGTCGCGGCGGCCCGGCCGGGCCGCCGCCACTCCGAGGATGGCGCCCCCGGCGGCGAGCAGGGCCGCGATGTGCCGGGGCGAGTCGTAGGCCAGCGCCAGGGCGATCAGCGCGGCGGCGAAACCGCTCCACTCCACCGTGGCCGCCTCCCGCCCCGCCTCCGGGCGACGCAGGCGCGGCAGGGTGGCCGCGAAGACCTGGAGGGCCGCCCCGACGGCCAGGACGCCGAACGCCGACCAGCGCGCGCTCAGACCGGCGACCAGGCCGGTGGTGAGTACGAAGAGTTGCGCCATCAGGGCGGCGAACAGCCAGCCGAGGATGCGGGCGTGCCCGGTGGCGCCGAAGAGCGCCGCCACCGTACCGACGCCCACCGCGCCGCCGAGCGTGACCAGGGTCAGGTTCTCCGTGGCCAGGCTGCCGGCCAGCCCCGCGCCGCCGGCGGTGAGACCGATGCCGAAGACGAGTATCCGGGCCAGCCGGAGCGAGCGGGCCCGCTCCACCAGGGCGGGCGGTGGCGTGAGCGCAAGCCCGAGCATGGCCAGGGTGAACACGGTGAGCCCGGCGAGCGTACTCGCCGGCCAGGCGAGATCCAGCGCCACGGGCGTGATTAGCAGGGTCACCGCCGCACCCGGCAGGATGACCGGCACCGCCCGACTGCGCCGGCCGCCACTGAAAGCGACCGCAGCCAGCGCGGCGGCGGCGGTCAGCAGCAGCGCGGTGAGCACGTGCGTCGGGTCCGCCGCCGCGGGTGCGGGCAGAAGTAGCTCCGGCGGCGGGCCCTGCCAGGTGTGACTGAGGGTTCGGTGCGGCTCGACCAGCGCCACGTGCAGCGCCGGTGCGAGCGAGACCAGGGCCAGCACCGTGGGCAGCGTCGCCGCGGCGAGCGCCCCGGTGGCCGGGTTCACTCGCCACCGTCGGGCACCGGGCCCGGTGGAGCGGCCCAGGGCACCCCCGAGCACTCGCCATCGGCGAGTCGGTGCCGCGAGCCCGGCCGGCGGCTCGGTGGTGCCACGGCTCAGCTCGGCGAGGACACCGATCAGGGCAGCCGCGGCGGCGTACACCCCGACCTGCAGGCCGGCGGGGATGGCGGCGAGGGCACTTACCGTGGCGCCGGCGACCAGCGCGGCGCTGGCCCAGGGCAGGTACTGCGGAACCCGGTGTCGGGCAGCAAACACGGTGGTCAGGCTGAGGCCGGAGGTGGCCAGGGCGGCGATCAGCACCACCCGCGACGAGTGCCCGAACTCGGCGGTCAGGGCGGCCACCGCACCGGGTAGCGCGAAGAGCATGGCCCCGGTCGCGGCACCACCGATCAGCGTCGGGTGGGGTGGCGGTCCCGCGACGTCCACATCGGTGCCCAGCGGCGGGGAAAGGGCGCGAGCGAGGGCCGCCACGGCGACACCGATCAGCGCGATGCTGCCGAGGGCCAGTGCGGTCGTCGACGGCCGGACCAGCCCAGCGCCGGCGACATGCAGCGCCAGTACGCCGGCCACGACGGCCCGGGAGAACGCGGCCCGAGCCTCCACCGACGCCACCGACGCCAGGCCGTACCCGGTTGCGACCAGCGAACCCACCAGCACCGGCGACCACCACGGCAGCGCGAACGCGGCCGGTGCGCCGATGGTGGCCAGGACCACGGCCGCGCCGGAGACGTCGTGCTGCCAGGGCGGCGGTAACAGGACCGCGGCGGCTATCGCCAGCAGCGCCAGCGCGACTGGCGCCTGCCAGGTCGAGCCGCCGATCGGGGCGGCCGGCCACGTGTTCAGGTCGCCGGCCCAGATCGGGCCGGCGGTGAGCAGGACGCCGATGCCCCCGCGGAGCGCCATCCCGGCGGCCAGCAGCCCGACCAGCCCGCCCCCCAGGGCCAAACCGAGAACTGGACCCCGCCGCCACTGCTGTGGAAGTGCGCGGGCAGCCACGGCCACGACCAGCAGCAGCCCGGCCGCGACCGCCAGCTGCGCGCCCGGCGCAAGGACAGCGGCGATCCGAACCAGGGTGGCGACCAGCGCGGCGGTTACCGCGGCGCTGGCCAGGTCGGAGCCGTCCAGGCGGAGGTCGGAGCGGCGACGGGCGTCGACGGAAGGCGCGAAGAACAGGAGCACTGCGGCGATCACCAGCAGCGCGCCGACCCAGGCGTCGGCGGCGGTGGTGGCGGGCGCCACGAACGAGGCCGCGGCGACGGCCAGGGCGCCCAGTACCGCCCCCGTCGCCAGTGGCATCGGGAGATGCCGGTGGGAAACCTGCACGAGCGCGGCGTAACCGAGCGTGACGCAGACCGCGAGGAAGCTCGCCGCCAGCAGCGCGACGGTCACCTCCCGCAGCGCGGTTGTGGACGCTGCCGGCACGGCGACGACCGCCGCCACCGTGCCGGGCAGGGCGAAGGCCGCCCCGCCCGCGGCCCAGCCGGAGAGGAGTTCCGCTCCGACGGAGGTGGCCCGGAGCCGGGGTGCCACCGCCACCAGCACGCCCGCCACACAGAGGGTGAGCAGGACGGCGGCGGTCAACGACGGCCGGGTCAGGCCGGCTCCGGCACCGAACAGCCCCACCCCGGCGGCGGTTACGGCGTGTGCTCGCGCCGCGCGTGTGCTCCGCGCCGACAACCCGGCCACCCCGATCCCGACCGCCGCCACCACCATCGGCCACGGCGCGGCAGTCCAGCCGAGTCCGAACGAGGCGGGCACGGCGAGCGCGGTCAGCGCGGCGCCCACCACCGCGAACTCCCGGCGGATCTTCGGCGGCAGGGCGACCGTGGCGGCCACGGTCAGCAGCAGTGCGCTGGCGGCGAGCTGGCTGGCGACGGGGGCGCCCACTGCGGCCAGCTGGGCTGGGTAGCGGTCGAGGTCGGCGGTCCACGCCGGGAGGGCTGCGCGGACCGGGGTCACTCCGGCGCGCAGGGCACCGGCGGCGACGACGACACCACTGATGGTCAACGCGATGGCGGAGGCGGACTGCGGGCCGCGTCGCAGGACAGTCGGTACCGCCCGGACGACCAGCCCGGTGAGCGCGATACCGGCGGTGATCAGAAGTAGTGCCTGGTCGGGTGCGGCCACCCAGGCGAGCCGGCTCGACGCGCTGATCACGGCGAGGGTGAGCAGGCCGGTGCCGATGTCGGGGAACGGGGCGCGGCGAGTCGCCAGCATCCCCGCGCCGGCCACGGTGGCGGCGAGCAGGAGCGCGGCTCCCGCTCCGACCGTCGCCGGCACGGTGGTCACCCGCAGCAGCGCGGTGCTGGCGTAGCCGAGGGCCGCCAGAGCGGCGACGCTGTAGAGGATGAAGATCAACTCGCGGAGCCCGGGCACTGGGCGGACGGCGGCGCCGTCCCCACCGAGCACCTGGTCGGCCCCGCCATCGGTTCGTCGGCCCGCCCCCGATCGTTGACGCGGGGCGACAGGGGTGTCCGGGGGCCGCTCCGGGCCGGTCTGGCCCCCAGCTGTGGTCAATGGGGTCGGGGGTGCCTCGGGTAGGTCCTGGCGGACCGGTCGGGCCCGGGTGACGGCGGAGCCGGCCAGCGAGAAGTTCAGGACGGCCACGAGGGCCAGCACCGCGGCCCAGCCCGCCGGAGCGCTGGTTCGGTCGTAGGCAAGCAGTGGCAGGATCGGCTGGAGGGCCAGCACCGTGGCGAACCGTGGTGCGCGGAGTCCGGTCCAGCCGCCGTAGGCCAGGGCAACCCCGGCGGTGACCGCGCAGACGGCCCCGGCGAACACCGCCCGGGATGCGTCGTCGACGCTGGTTACGGACCAGAGCGCGTACCCGGCCAACGGCACCAGGAGCAGGCCGACGGCGGAGATGGTCTCGGCGGTGGAGGTGAGCCCCCGTCGGGCCAGCACCGGCGGGGCGAGCAGCATCAGGACCGTCGCCAGGCAGAGCACGCCCAGCCGGGCGAGGGCGTCCAGGGAACTGGTGGCGACGGCGGCGAAGACCACCGCGGCGACGCCGAGCAGCAACGCGCCGAGCCCGAGGGGAATGTTCTGCACCTCGCGGCTGGACGCCTCCGGCGGATGCTCGGGGTTGTCGGCGTCAAGCCAACCGGCGGTCGGGGGCGGCGGCTCCGCCGTCCCGGACGAGGTGCCCTGCCGGGGTACCCGGGGCGGTGTGCCGGGGGGAGCGGTCGGTGGCCGCCGGTCTGGCCGGCGACGGAGTACGCGCCGGGGACGGGTGGCCTGTTTGACGTTCTCCTCACCGGCATGCGCGAGGATGTCCCGCTGGAAGAGCGCAGCCTGCATCTTGGCGGCGATCTTCCGCTGTTCCCCGGCGATTTCGGCGTCCCGCGCCTTCATCTCCGCGATCGACCGTTCGATCTCCGCCAGGTGTTCGAGCCGCTGCGGCTGTTGCGCGCCGCAGTGTGGGCAGCGGGCGGCGGGCTTCAACTCCCGGCCGCACGAGGAGCACTGATAGCTCACCACGACACCCTCCAGCCGCACGGCGGACCTTACTGTCGCAGCATGCCCAATGCTGGCGCGGATTTCGACAGTTGCCGGCGGCGGGTCCAGGGGCGTGGCGCCCTACTCCGCGGAGCGCGGCCGGCGACGGGTCAGGGGCGGCCCATGCCGCGGTACTCCCAGCCAGCCTGTGTCCACAACGTTGGGTCGAGGCAGTTGCGACCGTCAACCACCCGGCGCCCGGCGACCAGGGCGCCGAGCGTGACCGGGTCGGCGTTGCGGAAGTCAGCCCATTCGGTCAGGACGCAGATCAGGTCGGCACCGGTCACCGCCTCGTTGATGCCCGGCTCGTAGCTGAGCTCGGGCGCCACGGCACGGGCACGCTCCATCCCCTCTGGGTCGTAGACGTGCACGTCAGCGCCGGCCTTGTGGAGCAGCGATGCCACGGCGAGGGCCGGGGCGTCGCGGACGTCGTCGGTGTTGGGTTTGAAGGTCGCACCGAGCACGCCGATTCGGGTACCGGAGAGGTCGGGGCCGGCCGGGCCGGTGCGCCGGCCGAGTAGGTCGGCGGCGAGTTGGACCACTCGGGTCCGGCGGCGCAGGTTGATCAGGTCGACTTCGTGCAGGAAACGCAGCGCCTCGCCAGCGCCCAGTTCCTGCGCCCGGGCCTGGAAGGCGCGGATGTCCTTGGGTAGGCAGGCCCCACCGAAGCCCAGACCGGCCTGGAGGAACCGGTTGCCGATTCGGGGGTCGAAGCCGACCGCCCGGGCCAGGTGGGTCACGTCGCCGCCAGCGGCCTCGCAGACCTCCGCCATCGCGTTGATAAACGAAATCTTGGTTGCCAGGAAGGCGTTCGCGGCTACCTTCACCAGCTCCGCGGTGGCGAAGTCGGTGACCACCATCGGCACCTCGCGGTCCTCGGTGGCGGCTAGGTCGAAGACGCCCTTGTGCGCGGCGTAGAGCATGCCGTTGGCCCACTCGCTCTTGACGCCGACCACGATCCGGTTCGGGCGGAGCACGTCGTCGACGGCGAAGCCCTCCTGGAGGAACTCGGGGCTCCAGGCGACCTCAATGCCCAGGTCGGCCGGCGTGTGCTTGCTCACCAGCTGCTCGACCCACTCCGCGGTGCCGACCGGCACGGTGGACTTGCCGACGATCAGTGCCGGGCGGGTGAGCTGCTGCGCCAGGCTGGTGACGGCTGCCTCGACGTACGACAGGTCCGCACCCAGCGCATCGGCCCGCTGCGGGGTGCCGACGCAGATGAAGTGCACGTCCCCGAATTCGGCGACCTCGGCCATGTCGGTGCTGAAACGCAGCCGCCCGGCGGCGAGGTTGCGCTTGAGCAGTTCGTCCAGGCCGGGCTCGTGGATCGGCACCTCGCCCGCGTTGAGCATGGCGATCTTGTCGGCGTCCACGTCGAAGCCGAGTACCTCGTAGCCCAGTTCGGCGTAGCAGATGGCGTATGTCGCGCCGAGGTAGCCGGTGCCGAGGAAGGTCACTCGGGGGCGAGGGGCGCCGGATGGGGGGGTTACCGCCCCGATCGGAGGTACTGGCTGGGTGTTCGGGTACGGGATCGTCACGCCTGTCTTCTCCGCTCGCACTGGCGCCGCTCGTGGCGTCGCTGTCGACCGCGGCGCCTGCCAGGGGCACCGAAGGTGGGGTTGTTCGTTTGTGTGACCATGCTCCCGCGCGGGCCGGTCGGTGCGACACTTCGTGGCCTACGCGGCGGTAACATCGCCCGACTCCGGGGTCGCTATCCTTCAGTCTGCGCGGTCCGCGGTCAGGTGACGCTACAGACTGCGCATGATAGCGGTGAAGAGGAGGGGCCGACATGGCCGCAGAGCAGGCATTCGACGGCTATCGATTGACCGATGAGCTGCAGGCGATCCGGGAAGCGGTCCGGGAGGTCTGCGCGGCGAAGGTGGCACCGCACGCCGCTGAGGCGGACGAGACCGGTGAGTTCCCGAAGGCGTCCTTCGACGCGTTGCGGGCGGCTGACTTTCACGCCCCGCACATCCCCGTCGAGTACGGCGGCGCCGGCGCGGATGCCCTCGCCACCGCCATCGTGATCGAGGAGGTGGCGCGGGCCTGTGCCTCCTCGTCGCTGATTCCGGCGGTCAACAAGCTGGGTACGATGCCGCTGATTCTGGCCGGGTCCGCGGCGCTGCGGCGGAAGTACCTGACCCCGGTGGCGGCCGGCGACGCGATGTTCTCGTACTGCCTGTCCGAGCCGGAGGCGGGCAGCGACGCCGCCGCGATGACCACCCGGGCGGTCCGGGACGGCGACGACTGGGTACTCAACGGCGTCAAGCGGTGGATCACCAACGCCGGGGTGTCCGAGTTCTACACGGTATTCGCGGTTACCGACCCGACCGCCCGGAGCCGGGGTATCTCGGCCTTCGTGGTCGAGAAGTCCGACCCGGGGGTGAGTTTCGGCGCACCGGAGAAGAAGTTGGGGATCAAGGGCTCGCCGACCCGTGAGGTTTACCTGGACGGCGTCCGTGTCCCCGCCGACCGCATGATCGGCGCGGAGGGCACCGGCTTCGCCACCGCTATGCAGACCCTGGACCACACTCGGGTCACCATCGCCGCGCAGGCGGTGGGCATCGCGCAGGGCGCGCTCGACCACGCCAAGGGGTACGTGCAGGAGCGTCGGCAGTTCGGCAAGCCGATCGCCGACTTCCAGGGCATTCAGTTCATGCTCGCGGACATGGGCATGAAGCTGGAGGCGGCCCGGCAGCTGACCTACGCCGCAGCGGGCCGGTCCGAGCGAGGGGACGCCGACCTGACCTACTTCGGCGCGGCGGCCAAGTGCTTCGCCTCCGACGCCGCCATGGAGATCACCACCGATGCCGTGCAGCTGCTCGGCGGTTACGGCTACACCCGGGACTACCCGGTCGAGCGGATGATGCGCGACGCGAAGATCACCCAGATCTACGAGGGCACCAATCAGGTGCAGCGAATCGTCATGGCGCGGCAGCTTCTGAAGGGTTGATCGGAAGCTGCTTTTGGTAGCTCGGTCGGGTTCCCCGAGCACGGGTGGCGTGCCTGCTCGCCGTAACTGAACGATCACCCTTAGGGGCGAACTGCGGCACGCGACCACCCTGCCGGCGATCTTCGTCGCCACGCTCGGGCTGATCTTCCTCGGTCTACCTACCTAGCCGACCACGACGACCTCCCTCGACCTCCGACGACCTGCACTGGTTGTGCTACTCCGACGGCGTGCTGGTGTCGAGGGAACCCCTCATGGACGACCGGGGACAGGCGGAGCCGCACCGGCGGGCGCTGCCATGGCGACAACGATTTGTCGTTCCCCCGAGTGGGCGCCAGTGTCAACAACTTTGTCGGCAGTGGTCAGTCAAACGGGCAAGGCAGGGGCTCCGACGTGCTCTTCGCCTTGTGCCGTCCACTGTCCCCTTGCATAGTCGCTATACGGTTTAGCTCGGGTTCCCAAGGGGGAAGGCCGGCCCCTCGTCGGTACCTACCAGGTGACCCGTCCATGGTCCCCTCCGGGCGGTCTGTCCCGCACCCTCGAATTCGTCGAGGGCCGTAACGTCCGCTCCAATCCCTCCTGGCGGGAGATCCGCGCTACCGGTCTGGCGCCGGCGACCGTACGGGCCAGTGCCAGCCTGCCCGGGCTGGCCGTCGCCCCGATGCTGCGGTCGTTACAGCTTTAACTGGTAGGAGGTCGGAACTGATGGGGCAGGTGCCCATTCGGGAGGTGGCCGCCGGTGCCGCCCCGCCGCCGGCGGCGATACAGCGGATCACCTCCGCGACTGAGGCCAGCGAACTCGCCCACCGGTTGCTGACGCCGGGGCGGCGGTGGCCGGTCGCGGTACTCACCCTGCCCACCGGGTATGACGAGCCGTTCGGTGATCCCGATGAGCTCAAAGCGGCAGTGGGGGATCTGGCTGAGGTGGTACTCATGCCCACGAGCGATGTCTCCTGGGCCTTCTCGCGGGTGATGCCGCCGATGACCCAGGTCTACGGCGGGGCGGGGCGGGTGTACTCGGTCGATCACAGTTGGGTGGGTGACCCGACCCGCAGTAGGTTGCGGTTCGCCTACTCCCGCCAGGACCGTCGTCGCATCACCGAACAGTTGATCAGCGATGCGCTGCAGGCGGCGCTGTCGGCCGGACTGGTCGAACCCCGCGCTCGTCCCGAGGCCCAGCGTCGGTCGGGACGGGTACAGGGTCTGATCGGGTCCCGAGCGCTCGTGACGTTGGACGATCAGGCGGTGGCGACAGTGTGGGAGGAGTTGACACTCCCCGGCGTTGCCCTGGATCAACTGCTCACCAGGGGACAGGCGGTCACGGGCAGCTATGACCAGGTCTCGCGCTGTCTAGACCTGCGGGCGGCGCTGCGTTTCGTTGACGTCCCCAGCGCCCTGGTGGCTGTCAACGAGGCGTACCAGGTCGGTGATGTGGTGCTGGCCGAGGTGGTGGCGGTGGCCGACGAAGCTGTCACCGTACGACTTCTGCCCGGGCTCACCGTCGAGGTCGGCCTGGATGCGGTCACCTCCAACCGGAGAGACCGGCTGAGCGGACTGTTCAGCGTTGGGGAGATCGTCGCCGGCCGTCTCGTCACGCTCACACCACTGGCGTTGCGGTTCGACGACGTTGACGACACGGAGCAGGTGAAGCCCGCGCTGAGTCTGCTCCCCGGCGGGCCTGCCTGGCTACGTCCGCCCGACCCGCGGCCCGCGCCGACATCGACGCCTCGACCACCGGCGCCCCCGCTGCCGCCCGCCACGCCACCGCAGCCTGTCGTACGGACGGTGCCGGCGCGGCAGCCGACGCCGTTGGATGTGGCCCGACGCCTTCCCTCGGCCCTGCATCCGGTGCTGGCGCGTCCTGCCAGCACGGCGCCAGCAGGGGAGCAAGCCCAGGTCGTACAGCTGCGTAATGAGTTGGCAGCCGAGCAGGCGACTCGCAAGGCCCTCGCCGACGAGCTGGCGGATCTGCGATTCCGGGCGGCTGAGCTGGAAGCCGAGCTCGCGCGGGCCGTTGGCGCCATCGAGCAGCTACAGACCCGCTACCGCGGCGCCGATCTGGCTCGGCAGCGGCTGGTCAAGCAGCTCCGGAGCGCCCAGGACCGCGCTGGTCAGCCAGCGACCGGGGAGGCGACCCTCTTTCTCGATCCGGAGGAACAGTTCCGCTATGAGGTCACCTGCGAGTGGGCACAGCGCGTTCCCGCTGCCGAGAAGGCCGGCAGGCCGCTCGCCTCGTACGTTCTGGGTCCCGGCTTCCTGGACTCCCTGGAACAGCTGGAGGGCATCAGCCGGGCGAAGGTCGTGACGGTCGTGGTCGAGGTGCTCACCGGTCAGGTCCAGCACCTCGCCGGGCGGTACCCGCATCAGATCCGCACCGGCCGGGCCGGCAGTGGCTATCTGCGTCGTGCTGACGGTGCGACCTGTTGGCGGGTGGCCCTGCAGCGGGAGTCGGCCGCCGCTCGGCGGTTGCACTACTGGCGCACCCAAGGTGGCTATGAGTTTTCCCGCGTCGTTCTCCACGACGACTACCGGCCCTGACGAGGCACCCCCGGATGCCCCACCTCCGGCCGGCCGGGAACGGGCCGGACGTGGGGCTCGGGTCGGCAGGTCAGCGCGGCCCGGTGGTGGTCGTCTGCCGGGGGCTGCCCGGCGCGGGAGCGGGCCAGGGGTTCTCGGCGTCGGTCTGTTGGGGTAGCGCTTCGGTCGGGTCGGACTTCGGGCTGCCCGGAACCGGCTGGGTGGTGCCCCGAACCGGTGTGGGCGGCCAGTCGTCGAGCGGGGTGTCCGATGGGGTTGGGCTCTCCGCCGTCTTCGGTTCCGCCTTGGTCGTCGGCCACTGCCGCCAACGTTGACCGCTGAAGCCGGCGACCAGCAGCAGCAGGCCGATCAGGAAGAGCGTCCCGTTCTCCAGCGGCAGCAGTAGCGGCAGCGGGTCGCCGAGGACCTCCCAGTCTGTCGGGATGCGGTCGCGGACAGCGAAGGGACGGAGAGCCAACCCCAGGTACGGGGTGGCGAGCAGCAGCCCGGCGACGATCGGGCCGATCGGCGAGACGCGCAGCGTGCCGAGGAGTCCGAGCAGGACACCGCCGACGACCAGCCAGACCGCGGGCTCGATGAGGTTGGCCGAGTTGAACTGACCGATGTCTATCCAGCGGTTGACGGTACGCGCCGATCCATCTTGACCGAGAGTAACCAGGATCCACGTGACGGGTGCCACCACGAGACCCGCTAGGAAGCTCCATAGATGTCGCATCCGCGCACCGTACCGTCTCCGATATGAGCGAGTACCCCGCCACCACCGCACCGGGTCGGCCGACCGCCTACTCCCGGGTCACGCTGAGTCGAATCATGACTGCTGTCGATGTGAACCTCTACGGCACCGTGCACGGCGGGGTGTTGATGAAGTTCGTGGACGACGTCGCCGGGGCCGCCGCCGCCCGGCACAGTGGTGGAACGGCGGTGACCGCGGCGATCGACGAGATCGTCTTCTCCGAGGCGGTGCGGGTCGGAGACCTGGTGCACGCCTATGCCCAGGTCAACTGGGCCGGGCAGACCTCGATGGAGGTCGGGGTGCGAGTCACCGCCGAACGGTGGGACTCAGCCGAGGGGGAGCCGGTGCGGGTCGCCACCGCGTACCTCGTCTTCGTCGGCGTCGACGCCGACGGCAGTCCGCGTCCGGTCCCACCGTTGGCTCCGGAGACCGTCGCGGACCAGCGGCGCTTCCGGGAGGCGGAGATCCGGCGGGCGCACCGACTCGCCCGCCGGCGGGCGATCCAGGCACACCGGCGCGGCTGAGTCGTCGCCGGTCCAGATCGGTGGAAAGCCGGCGGTGCGGCGCGGCGCTGGATCGCCCGCGTCCGCGATCGTCCGGACCAGGTGCGGGCTACGGCGCCCCGAGGTAGGGCAAGATGGCGCCACGGCCGGACAGCGTCGTGCCGGGCCGAGGGAGGGTGGAGCGATGGGTGAGGTGCTGTGGACGCCGCCGGCGGACGTGCGTGAGCGAACCCGGATCGGGACCTACCTGCGTTGGCTGCGCACGCACCGGGGGCTGGACTTCGCCGACTACGACGAGCTGTGGCGCTGGTCGGTCACCGACCTGCCCGCCTTCTGGCAGTCGATCTGGGACCACTTCGAGGTCGTGTCGCACGCCCCGGCCACGACCCCGCTCGCCGAGCGGAGCATGCCCGGTGCCCGCTGGTTCCCCGGCGCCACCCTGAACTACGCGGAGAACGTGCTGCGGATGCCGGGCCGCGCCGACGCCGACCCGGTGGTGATCGCCCACGGGCAGACCCGGCCACCGGTCACCCTCTCCGCCGCCGAGCTGCGGGAGCAGGTGCGCCGGGTCGCCGCCGGGCTACGCCGGCTCGGTGTCGGCGCGGGCGATCGGGTGGCCGCGTACGCCCCGAACATTCCCGAGACGTACGTACTGTTGCTGGCCACCGCCAGCCTCGGCGCGATCTTCTCCTCCTGCGCGCCGGAGTTCGGCACCCGGAGCGTGACCGACCGCTGGCAGCAGATCGAGCCGAAGGTTCTGGTCGCCGTTGATGGCTACCGCTACGGCCAGAAGCCGATTGACCGGCGAGCCGAGGTGGCCGCCATCCGCGCCGCCCTGCCGTCGCTGTCACACACCGTCGGCATCGCCTACCTCGATCCGGCCGGTCCTCCGCCGGCGGACGCGATCGCCTGGGCCGACGTCGCCGCGGCCACCGACGAGCCACTCACCTTCGCACCGGTGCCCTTCGACCACCCGCTCTACGTGCTCTACTCCTCCGGCACGACGGGCCTGCCCAAGCCGATCGTGCACGGCCACGGCGGCATCCTGCTCGAGCACCTGAAGATGCTCGCCCTGCACCACGACCTGGGTCCGGCGGACCGGTTCTTCTGGTTCACCACGACCGGCTGGATGATGTGGAACTTCCTCGTCTCCGGGCCGGCCGTGGGGGCGGCGATCGTGCTCTTCGACGGCGACCCGGGCAACCCCGACCTGGGCACGCTGTGGCGGCTGGCGGAGCGCACCGGCACCACCTACCTCGGTACGTCGGCGCCGTTCCTGCTGGCCTGCCGCAAGGCCGGGCTGGTCCCCACCGAGTTCGCCGACCTGTCCGGCCTGCGCGGGGTCGGCTCCACCGGAGCGCCCCTGCCCCCCGAGGGCTTTCACTGGGTCTACCGGAACGTCGGCGACGCCCTCCAACTCCAGTCGCTCTCCGGTGGAACCGATGTCTGCACCGGCTTCGTCGGCGGAACTCCGCTGCTGCCCGTACACGCGGGCGAGATCACCTGCCGGGCGCTCGGGGCGAAGGTGGAGGCGCGCTCCGGCGACGGCACCCCGGTCATCGGTGCGCTGGGCGAGCTGGTGATCACTGAACCCATGCCGAGCATGCCGGTCGGGTTCTGGGGCGACGCCGACGGCAGCCGCTACCGGGATGCGTACTTCGACCGCTACCCCGGCGTCTGGCGACACGGCGACTGGATCACGATCAACCCGCGGGGCGGCTGCGTCATCACCGGCCGCTCCGACGCGACATTGAACCGGGGTGGGGTTCGCCTCGGCACCGCCGAGTTCTATTCGGTCGTGGAAGGGCTGGACGAGGTCGTCGACTCTCTCGTCGTGCACCTGGAGGACGCCGAGGGCGGCGCTGGTGAGCTGCTTCTGTTCGTGGTGCTCGCCGGGGGCGTGGAGTGGGATGATGCGCTGCGGAAGCGGATCTGCCGGGAACTGCGTACCGCCCTGTCGCCCCGGCACGTGCCCGACGAGATCCATCCGGTCGGAGCCGTACCGCGGACCCTGTCGGCGAAGAAGCTGGAGGTACCGGTCAAGAAGATCCTGACCGGTACCCCCGTCGACTCGGCGGCGGCCCGGGGTGCGCTGGCCAACCCGGAGTCGCTGACCGCCTTCGCCGGTCTGGCCCAGCGCCGAGCCGCCCACGACGACCCCGCCGACCGGGGAGCCCGGTGACGGCGGTGCCCGGACGACCAGGGCCCGGGTGACACCGACCGCGGGATCAGGGCAGGGTGAGGGTGGTCCGCTCGGCGACGGCGCGGGCGCCGAGACGACTGGGGTCGCCGTGTGCGACCAGGACCGTGGAGGCGCTCGCGGTCAGCGGGGCCAGGAGCCAGTCGACCGGGTCCGGGTAGCGGTCAACGTCGATCAGGACCCGGGTGCCGGGAGTGAGCCCGAGGTCCGCGGCGCGCGCCGTGGCCCGGGCGGCCAGGTCAGCCTGGTCCGACCCACCGGGCGGGGGCGCCCCGAAGTGGTCGCCGTGTGTCCGTACCTCGGACGCGAAGTCGGCGTACCCCGGTGGCACCTCCCGCAGTGGCCGGGCGAACGGGTCCAGCGCGAGCAGGTAGCGGTCCCCGGCGCTGGCGGCCTCCGCCTCGGCCAGCCGGCCGGTGGCGACGAAGAGAACGTCCACATCGTCCGGCGGTTCGGCCACCGTGAGGCCGGCCGACCAGCATCCGAGCAGCACGGCGGCGGTCTGCCAGTGCGGGGGCAGGAGCACCCCGGCGGTATCGCCGGGTGCGAGTCCCACCCCGTCGACCAGCAGGTTGGCGGTCTTGGCCACCCAGTTCGCGCAGGTCGCGCCGGAGAGTTCGGTGCGTTCGCCGGTGGCGTCGTCGTACCAGGTGAGCAGCGGTCTGGTCGGGTCGGGTGCGATCGCGTCGGCGAGGACCCGGGCAAGGTTGTCGGCCATCAGCGCGAACGATACGCTCCGCCGCCCGGCGCCGAGGCGACGACGACTTGGTTCGCCGTCGGGTCGCAGTCACCGCCTGAGCGCCGGCGCGGCGTAGGCTTACGGCGAAAGTGTCGTACCCCACACCCCCGAGTGCAAGGAGTCGCCCCTTGACCGCCGGCAGCCCGCCCCGTGTGCTCATTGACGCCACGAGTGTTCCCGCCGATCGTGGCGGCGTCGGTAGATATGTTGATGGCCTGCTCGGTGCGCTCGGGAAGGTCTGCGGCACCAGCGTCGACCTGGTCGTGGTCAGCCTTCGAACGGACCTTGAGCGCTACTCCCGGATGCTGCCCGGGGCGGAGGTCATCCCCGCCCCGGCCGCGGTGGCGCACCGGCCCGCCCGGCTCGCCTGGGAGCAGACCGGCCTGCCGCTGCTCGCCCAGCAGGTCGGCGCCCAGGTGCTGCATTCGCCCTTCTACACCTGCCCGCTGCGGGCGGGCTGTCCGGTCACGGTGACCGTGCACGACGCCACCTTCTTCACCGAGCCGGAGCACTACGACAAGTCACGTCGCACCTTCTTCCGGAGCGCGATCCGGACGTCGCTGCGCCGTGCCGACCGGGTGATCGTGCCCAGCAAAGCCACCCGGGACGAGCTGATTCGGCTGTTGGACGCCGACCCGACCCGGATCGACGTCGCGTACCACGGCGTTGATCACGCCGCGTTCCACGCCCCGAGCGCCGAGGAGAAGGCCCGGGTCCGGGCTCGGCTGGGGCTCGGCAGCCAGAGCTACATCGCGTTCCTCGGCGCCAAGGAGCCCCGCAAGAACGTCCCCAACCTGATTCGGGGCTGGTCGCGGGCCGTGGCGGACCGGCACCAGCCGCCGGCCCTGGTGGTCGCCGGGGGGCAGGGACACGACGACGAGATCGATCGCGCGGTCGCCGAGGTGCCGTCACACCTGCGGCTGCTCCGCCCCGGCTACCTGCGCTACGCCGACCTGCCAGGTTTCCTCGGTGGGGCGTTGGTCTCCGCCTACCCGTCGTACGGCGAGGGGTTCGGCCTGCCGATCCTGGAGGCGATGGCCTGTGCCGCCCCGGTGCTGACGACACCCCGGCTGTCCCTGCCCGAGGTGGGCGGCGAGGCGGTCGCCTACACCAGCGAGGCGCCGGATCAGATCGCCGCCGACCTCGTCGCGTTGCTGGACGACGAGCACCGCCGGCTGGCACTGGCCCAGGCCGGTTTCGACCGGGCCAAGGAGTTCACCTGGCAGTCCAGCGCCGAGGTGCACCTCGCCGCCTGGTCGCGGGCCCGTGCGTGAACGGGGTGCCGGTTCGGCTGACCCTGCGGCCTGAGTCGATCAGTTCAGGGAGAATGTGCGGGTGATTTACGCCGTCATCCCGGCGGGTGGCAGCGGCACCAGGCTGTGGCCGTTGTCCCGCGCCGGGCATCCAAAGTTCCTTCACCCGCTCACCGGGTCCGCCGCATCGCTGTTGCAGGCGACTGTGGAGCGACTCGGTTCGCTGGCGACGCCGGAACACACCTTCGTGGTCACCGGCCTGGCACACGCCACCGCGGTGGCCCGCCAGTTGGCCGGGATGCCGGAGCAGAACATCCTGGTCGAGCCGTCGCCGCGGGACTCGTGCGCGGCGATCGCACTGGCCGCCGCCGTGATCGCCCGGCAGGAGCCGACCGCGGTGATGGGCTCGTTCGCGGCGGACCATCTGATTGGTGACCCGGCCGGGTGGCGGGAGACTGTTCGCCAGGCCGCCCAGGGCGCCGAGCAGGGGCTGCTGATGACCGTCGGCATCACCCCGGCCTGGGCGGAGACCGGCTACGGCTACCTGGAAACCGGGGAGCCGACCGGGGCCGGGTCGCTGCGGCCGGTGGTCGAGTTCAAGGAGAAGCCGGACGCCGCGGTGGCGGAGGCGTACCTCCGGTCTGGCCGGCACCTCTGGAACGCCAGCATGTTCGTGTGGCGGGTGGATGTCTTCCTCGCCGAGTTGGCCCGCCAGCAGCCGGCACTGCACGCGGGCGTTCTCGAGATCGCCGCCGCCTGGGGCACCGAGAAGCAGGACGAGGTGCTTGGCACGGTCTGGCCGACGCTGCCGAAGATCTCGGTTGACTACGCGGTCATGGAGGGGGCGGCGACCGCGGGCCGGGTGGCGACCGTCCCCGGCGACTTCGGCTGGAACGACGTCGGTGACTTCCACACCCTCGGCGAGGTCCTGCCGGCGGATGCGGCCGGCAACATGGTCCTGGGCGGGGAGGCGAAGCCCAGTGTCCTGTTGCGGGACAGCACGAACCTGGTGGTTGTCCCGCACTCGGGCCGGCTCGTCGCGACAGTCGGGGTGCACGATCTGATCGTGGTTGACACCCCGGACGCGTTGCTGGTCTGCCCGCGTGACCGCGCCCAGAACGTGAAACAACTCGTTGACGAGCTCAAGGAGCGGGGTGAAGTGGGGCTCGTCTGAGCGTCGCCAGGGCCGGCGTGATCAGTTGGGCGGTTCCGCCGGCCAACGGGGTCGGAAGCTGGTGTGGTGGGAACCAGCCCAGCTCCTCGGACTCCTCGCTGACCTGGGTCTGCGCGCCCGGTGGGGCGAGGACGGCGAAGCGTACGTCGTAGTGGAATGAGCCGCCCTGGCAGGTGACCGGGTGAATGTCCACGTCGATCGGTACCGGATCGATCCGCAGGCCGGTCACGCCGGACTCCTCGGTTGCCTCCCGCAGCGCCGCGGCGGCCAGCGTCGGGTCGGCGGGCTCGCAGTGCCCGCCGAGCTGCACCCACTGGTGGAACTTGCCGTGCAGGCAGAGCAGCACCCGGGAACCGGTGGCGTCGAGCACCAGCGCGCTGGCGGTGACGTGGCCGGCCCGGTGCGTCCGACTCATCGCCTCCGGCCCGGCGGCGAGGAGGTCCAGCGTTCGGTCTCGGGCTTCGGCGGCGGCCACCGAGGTGGGCGTCCAGCCACGCAGCACGGTGAGAGCGTCGGCGTGCAGGGCGGGATTGGGCGGCGGGTCGGCGTGGAGATCCGGCGTTGACAAGGGCCCTCCTTGGTGTTCGGGTGCGCCCGCAACCCTACGGGTGCGGTGTTCGTACGCTTGGCCGGTGACTTTGCGACTCCTGGAATTCGTGGTGGGCGACAACGAGGCCAGTGATCTACTCCCGGTGCGTTCGCCGGTGCTGCTGCGCGCCCACGGTGCTCGGCGTGGCTTCTGGACAGTGCTGGACGAGGGCCCGGTGGAGCAGTGCCTCGCGCTGCTCCTGGAGCTTGCCGACGGCACCTGGACGGCCCAGCACGTGACCGCCGACGCCGGAGCCGAGAACGGCCGTACCGAGGACGGTGAGGCGTTGGCCCACCACGACGGCTGGGTGTATGTCTTCGGGTCGCACTTCGGGTCGAAGGCCGGCCCGCTGCGTCCGCGGCGGGCGTTCGTGGCCCGGTTCCGCGAGCAGGACGCAGCCCACGGCCCGCTGCCGGTGCAGGTGGTACGCAATCGCTTCCGGCTGCACCGAGCGGTGAACGACGCCCTGCTCAAGGCCCCGTTCGTGCCGCTGCCGCCAGGAGACCAGGTTCGCTCCCGGTTCATCGGCGCCACCGTGGCGCGGGGGACCGCCCGGTCCAAGGGCTGGGTCGAGCGGCTGGCCGCCGACGACCTGCCGCTGAATGTGGAGGCGGTCGCCTTCACCCCGGCCGGCACGGCGCTGCTCGGGCTTCGGTTCCCGGTCACCGCCGACGGCGACCCGATCCTGGTCGAGTTGGCCGGCGTGCCCCAGCTCTTCGCGCCCCGCCCGACCTGGCCGGAGGCGCTGGGCGGATACGTGCTGACGGGGGTGACCCCGCCCGGCGCGCTGGCCGGCTTCCGGGCGATGGCGCCCACCGCGGACGGTGGCTACGCGGCGGTGATCGGTTCGATCGACGCGCTCGGGAAGGGCTCGGTGCTGTTGGCCGACCACCCGGCGGGTGGGGAGGTGACCTCTCGGCACGTCCGCTTCCGGCTTCCGGGTCAGGGGCACCGGATCACCGGTGAGTTGGTCGCCGACCTCGCGCCGTTTCACCACGTCGAAGGGCTTGCCGAGCTCGACGGGAGCCGATATTACGTCACGGACGAGGACCATCGGGTCGCGCTCTGGGTGGGCTGATCCCGGCCGGGTCGCGGGGCGGCAGCCCCGCGACCCGGTGCCATCGACCCTAGAGCGCCAGGGCCGCGGTGGCGGAGGTGCCGGGTGGGGGCGGCAGCAGGGTCGACGGCAGGCCCTCGGCGGCCAGGGCGGCGCGCAGGCGGTGTACGTCCGCGCCGAACCGGACCAGCCCGAACGGGTCCACCGGGGTCGGCGGGGCGGCGAGTAGCAGGGTGCTCGCCGCGACCGGCCAGCCCGGGACCGTCCCGGCCAGTTGGTCGTGGGTCGCCGGGTCGGTGACGTGGGTGAAGACCGTGCCCGGGGCTGCCGTCGCGCCGACGACGGCGATCGCCCGGTCGATCGCGGCCGGGTCGGGTGATGTCGCGCCGGTGCGGTTCGGCAGGGTTGCCGCCTCGGTCAGCCCGGTGGCCCGCGCCTCGGCGGTGCCGAGCGAGAACAGGTCCAACGACGAGTCCCGGATCAGGGCTCTGGCCCCGGGGCCGTCGTCGGCCTGCGGGGTGGCGGGGTAGCCGCGTACGACCGCGACCGGCACCTGGTCGCACTTGCCCTTGACCAGTTCGCCGGCGCCAGCCAGTTCGTCAATCACCGCCATCTGGGTGAGTTCCAACTCGTTGCCGTACGGGTCGACCTCACCCCGGTGGTCGTGGACGGCGTCGAGGCCGGCGACGCCGAGCGCGACATCGGTGAGCCCGTTGCGCCACGGTCGGCCCATGGTGTCACTGATGATGACCGGCACATCGAGGCCGTACCGCTGGCGGAGCGCGGCGCGTAGTGCCCGGGCGGAGGCGTCCGGGTCAACCGGGAGTAGCACCAGCCGGGTCTTGTCGACGTTGGAGGCGTCGATACCCGCGGCGGCCATCACGAAGCCGTGATGGGTTTGGACGATCCGGGTCGCGCCGCGGGCGGCGACCACCCGCGCGGTCTCCGCCGCCAGGACCTCCGCGCGGGCCGCGAGCCGCTCCGGCCCGTCGGCTGGGACGTCCACCAGTCGTCCCTCGGCCTTCGAGACGACCTTGCTCGTCACCACCAGGATGTCGCCGTCACGCAACCACGGCGCCGCCGTGACGATCATGGCGGCCAGGTCGTCGCCTTCGGACACGTGGCCGATGCCGCGCACCGGCATGATCTCCAGGTTCACATCAACCCCACCGCGGCCTGGACCATCGTCGTGGTCGCCGCCTCGTCCGTCATTCGCAACGGCGCCGCGTGGACCGTCACCCCCGGCACCACCGTCGCCGCGTCCTCCTCGGCCACCAGCCAGCCGTCGAGCAGACCACCGCTGTTCCGTCCACCATAGAGACTGCCCACCCCGGCGGCGCTGCACTCGATGCCGAGCACGGCCAGGCATCGGTCGGCCATCCCGCGGACCGGTGCGGCGCCGATGATCGGGGAGACTCCGACCACCGGGGCCGGGCCCACCGCGATCGCGTCCCGCACCCCGGGCACGGCCAGGATCGGGGCGATGCTCACCACCGGGTTACTCGGTGCGATGAGCACCAGGTCCGCCGCGGCGATCGCCTCGGTCACTCCCGGCGCCGGCTTCGCGTCCTCCGCGCCGACGAAGACGAACCGGTGCGTGGGCAGTTCGGCCCGGTGCCGTACCCACCACTCCTGGAAGTGGATCGCCCGCTGGCCGCCGTCGAGGTCGACCACCGCGTGGGTCTCCAGGCGGTCGTCGGTCGCCGGCAGCAGGTGCACGCCGGGCTTCCAGCGGGTGGCCAGCGCGGCGGTGACCTGGTGCAGGGGGTAGCCGGCAGTGATCTTGGTGGTGCGGACCAGGTGGGTGGCGAGATCTCGGTCGCCCAACCCAAACCAGGCCGGCTCCGCCCCGTACGCGCCCAGTTCCTCCCGCACCGTCCAACTCTCCGCGACGCGTCCCCAGCCACGCTCCGGGTCGGCACTCCCACCCAACGTGTACATGACACTGTCCAGGTCCGGGCAGACCTTCAGACCGTGTAGATACAGGTCGTCGCCGACGTTGACCACGGCGGTCACCTCGGCGCCGATCGCCCGGGCGTAAGCCCGCACCCCGAGGAGGAAACGGGCGCCGCCGATTCCTCCGGTCAGAACCACGATGCGCATGCCGTCCATCCTCGCCTACCTGCTGCCTTCGGGCGTTGGGCCACCCAAGAGACTAGGCTCACGTCGGCAGTTGTCCGCTTCCGCTCGTAGGGGGATACCGTGACCAGCCCTGTCGAACCGGCGTCCACCGAGCCGACGCCGGCCAGTCAACTGACCCAGCCGTTGCGTGAGCCGGTGGCGCTCGTGCTCCTCGGCGCGAATGGCCTCCTCCTCTTTGTCGGCCTGCTTCGGCTCATGACCTCGGCCACCTCCGCCGCCGTCACGTTCACGGGCATCGAGGTGGTCGTCCTACCGTTGCTGGCGGTCCTGCTCGCCACACACCTGCACCCGGTGCTTCCCCGGGCGAAGCTGATCACGCAGGTGGCGTTGGGCCAGTACGCCTTCAGCGCGTTCTTCGGCACCCTTACCTTCCTGATCTGGTCCGTTGACCGGCTGGTGTCGGCGGTGTTGCTCGAGGCCTTCCTTGGGTTCCTGAGCCAGCTGGCCGGGCTGGGGCTGCTGCTGGCGGCCGGGTTCATGGTGTATCGGATCTGGCGGCGGCTCTACTACGTGCCCAAGCCCAAGCCCCAGCCCGGGGTTTACGGCGCTCCCCAGCCCGGGGTTTACGGTGCTCCCCAGCCCGGCTGGCCGGCTCCGCCCCCGGGTGGGCAGCCGGGCGGCCAGCCCGGTTGGCCCGGCCAGGGGGCTGGTTGGTCCGGCCCGAGTCAGGGAGCCGGCTGGCCGGCTTCGCCCCAGCCGGCTCCGCCCCAGCCCGGTGTGGTCTACGGCCAGCCGGCCGCGCCGCACGCCGGGACGTCCCCGCCGTTCGGACAGCCGCCGTCGGCGGAGCCGAACCAGGCCATTCCCCGTCAGTCGGTCGAGCCCCCGGCGCCGTCTCACGACGAGGACCGCACCCGGCGGATCAATCCGTCCGACAGCCCCGACTGACCACGTCGGCGCCGGCCCACGGCGTTCTGGCCGACCCAGTGATCAAACCGGCCGGGCGGGATGGCGGGTGGAGCGCCTACGCTGAGCGGATGGTTGATCGCACGGAGCCGGCCCCCACCGAGGCGAGTGTGCGGCGGGCCCTACGTCGAGCGGCGTCTGGGCGGGCGCTGGACGCCGACGAGGCGACGGCACTGCTGAGCGCCCGGGGTACCGCGCTGGACGAGTTGCTGCGGGTCGCCGGAGCGATCCGGGACGCGGGGCTGCGCGCGGCCGGGCGGCCGGGGGTGGTGACGTACTCGAAGAAGGTCTTCATTCCGCTCACCCGACTCTGCCGGGATCGGTGTCACTACTGCACTTTCGCCACGGTGCCGCACCGGCTGCCGGCGGCGTTCCTCGACCGCGACGAGGTGCTGGCGATCGCCCGGCAGGGCGCGGAGCTCGGCTGCAAGGAGGCGCTATTCACTCTCGGTGACCGGCCGGAGGATCGCTGGCCGGCGGCGCGTCAGTGGTTAGACGAGCGCGGCTACGACTCGACCCTGGACTACCTGCGCTCCTGCGCGGTGGCCGTGCTGGAGGAGACGGGCCTGCTGCCACACCTCAACCCGGGGGTGCTCAGCTGGTCTGAACTACAGCGGCTCAAACCGGTCGCGCCGAGCATGGGCATGATGTTGGAGACCACCGCCACCCGGCTGTGGTCCTCCCCGGGGGGCCCGCACCACGGCTCGCCGGACAAGGAGCCGGCCGTTCGGCTGCGGGTGCTGGCGGACGCGGGTCGGGTGAATGTTCCCTTCACCACCGGTGTTCTCATCGGGATCGGGGAGACCCCGGCCGAGCGGGTCGATGCACTCTTCGCGATTCGTCGGTCACACCGGGAGTACGGCCACCTCCAGGAGGTGATCGTGCAGAACTTTCGGGCCAAGCCGGATACGGCGATGCGCGGGATGCCCGACGTGGAGCTGCACGATCTCGCCGCCACCGTGGCGGTGGCCCGGGTGCTGCTCGGTCCCCAGGCCCGCCTCCAGGCGCCACCGAACCTCATCGCGGGCGAGTACGACCTGCTGCTGCGTGCCGGCATCGACGACTGGGGCGGCGTCTCGCCGTTGACCCCGGACCACGTCAACCCGGAGCGGCCCTGGCCGCAGCTCGACGAGCTGTCCCGCCGCACCGAGCAGGCCGGATTCGCGCTGCAGGAGCGGTTGACGATCTACCCGGAGTACATCCGTGCCGGTGACCCGTGGCTCGACCCGCGCCTGCTGCCACACGTTGCGGCCCTGGCGGACCCGGAGACCGGGCTGGCGGTGCCCACCGCCCGCCTGACGGGACGGCCGTGGCAGGAGCCGGACGAGGCCTACGGCGGGCGGGTCGACCTGCACAGCACCATCGACACCACTGGCCGTACCGCCGATCGGCGGGGCGACTTCGACCAGGTCTACGGCGACTGGTCGATGGTGGCCGACCGGGTGGGCGCAGGAGCGACCACCGGGGTCGGCGACCACGACCTGCGGGCCGGTCTACGCCTCGCCGCCGACGATCCGGCGGCGCTGCTGGAGCCCGAGCGGACCGCTGCGGCGCTGGCGCTCTTCGCGGCGGATGGCCCGGCGTTGGACCAGCTGTGCCGAATCGCCGACGAGGTACGCCACGACGCGGTCGGCGACGAGGTCACCTATGTGGTCAACCGCAACATCAACTTCACCAATGTCTGCTACGTGGGCTGCCGCTTCTGCGCCTTCGCGCAGCGCGAGCGGGACGCCGACGCGTACCGGCTCTCGGTTGACCAGATCGCGGACCGGGCTGAGCAGGCGTGGCAGGCCGGAGCCAGCGAGGTGTGCCTCCAGGGGGGCATCGACCCGAAACTGCCGGTGACGGCCTACGCCGACCTGGTGCGGGCGATCAAGACCCGGGTGCCGGGGCTGCATGTGCACGCCTTCTCCCCGATGGAGGTCGTTACCGCGGCCGGTAAGGCGGGTGTCTCCATCCGGGAGTGGCTGACCGAGTTGCGGGAGGCCGGGCTGGACACCATCCCGGGTACCGCCGCCGAGATCCTCGACGATGAGGTGCGCTGGGTTCTCACCAAGGGCAAGTTACCGACGGCCGCCTGGGTCGAGGTGGTCACCACCGCCCACGAGCTGGGAATTCGGTCCAGCTCCACGATGATGTACGGGCACGTTGACCATCCCGCGCAGTGGCTTACCCACTTCCGCGTGTTGGCCGAAACGCAGGACCGGACGGGTGGCTTCACCGAGTTTGTCGCGCTGCCGTTCGTGCACACCAACGCCCCGATCTACCTGGCGGGGATCGCCCGTCCAGGGCCTACCTGGCGGGAGAATCGAGCGGTACACGCGATGTCCCGGCTGCTGCTGCACGGTCGGATCCACAACATCCAGTGCTCGTGGGTGAAGTTGGGGGACGAGGGGAGCGCCGAGTTGCTCCGCGGTGGCTGCAACGATCTGGGCGGCACCCTGATGGAGGAGACGATTTCCCGGATGGCGGGCTCCGGCAACGGGTCGGCCCGGACCGAGGAGCAGTTGATCGCGATTGCGGCAGCGGCCGGGCGGCCAGCGAGTAAGCGAACAACCGCGTACGGCCACCGGGCCGGATAGCGCCGGACCTTCCCACCGCCGGCCGTGGAACCGGGGCCGGCGGTGGCCCGCCTGGGTTCTCCGTAGGTCCTCCTTCCACGTAGTGGGAGGCCATATCGGACGTACTCGACCTTTGTCCATCATGGATAAATCTCTGTTTTTCCTTGCCTGGACGATGTTTCGGTGGCCTGACTGTTGGTCATGCCTAATCCCCGGTCTCATCGAGCGTCCACCATGTGGGCGGTGGTTGCACCCCTCGGTCACCCTGGGCGACGGGCGTGGTGGTAGCGGGATAGCCTTGGCGACATCAAGATCAACGAGTCGGTTCGGTGGGCTGGCTGGACGGCTGTTCGGTGCCGCGCCACGGAGAAAACTCCGGCAACTCGCCGGGGCGGGCGTTACCCGGCGGGGGTCTGAATCGGTAGGGCAGGTTGCGAGGCCGGGAGGCCGGATGGGCCGGACCGGGTGAGGTTTGGAGGGCAACCCCAATATCAAGTTTGGCTTGACGGCGCACGAATGACACACGTGTAATTTGACTGGGGTTGTTCGCGAAGCACTGCATTTCGGTACCGGACGGACAGCACGCCTTTCGCGTGGGGGGTTGCAGCGGCGATGACGCCGGTGCGCGACAAGGAGGCATTGAATGGACGGCCAGCTCGAGGCGGCCGACCTGCTCGGAAACGAGCCGGAGTGGCAGGAGCGGGCACTCTGCTCGCAGACCGATCCGGAGGCGTTCTTCCCCGAGAAGGGCGGCTCGACCCGTGAGGCAAAGCGGATCTGCTCGCGCTGCGAGGTCAAGACCGAGTGCCTCGAATACGCGCTCGGTCACGACGAACGGTTCGGTATCTGGGGCGGTCTCTCGGAGCGGGAGCGCCGCCGGCTCAAGCGGCGTGCCGCCTGACAACAGGTTGGATCCGGGGTAGTGGGGGCTGCCCCGGACCGCCGCCGTGGCCCCGCTCGGTCCAGCTTCTGCCGCCGGGCTCAGGCCAACTCATCCGGGTCGGCTCCGAGTAGGTTCGCCACCTGTTCGATGATCACGTCGTGGACGAGGTCGGCCAGGTCCTCACGGTCCATCGCCCGAAACTCGAGCGGCCGGCGGTAGAGGACGATCCGTGGCGGCATCTCCTGCCGGCCCGGTCGCCCCAGCAGCAGGCGGGCGAGGGGCACCGCGCCGTCCTCGAGCACGTCCGAGTCGTAGACATTCAGCTCCGGCGGCACATCCTCCACCGCGAACTCGACGCCGGCCAGTTCCTTGGCGAATCGCCGTTCGAGGGTCTCCACCGTGTCCAGCACCAGTTCATCGAAGACCTCGGCCTTTGTTCGGGCCAGCGGCACCGTCGCCGGCACCAGACGGCCGCGCAGGCCACGTCCATGACGGTCGCGGCGGGTGCGTCGGCCGGTACCGGGGCGGCGGTGTTCCGGGCTTCCCATGCGCCCAGGGTAGTCTCCGGTCGGTGCTGTCCCACGGCAGCCGGGGCGCACTGGCGCGCCGGATCCGAACGGCTGAAATGTGATCACCAAGACGGGCGTGTCGGGTCGCGAACCGGTGCGCGGGAGCCGGTAATGGAGATACCCTGCCGCGGTGAGGTCACCACGGCGCTGCACCCGAAACGGCTGCCCCCGGCAAGCAGTCGCCACATTGACCTATGTCTACCACGAGTCCACCGCCGTGGTGGGGCCGTTGGCTGCTTTCGCCGAGCCGCACACGTACGACCTCTGTGAGCCGCATGCGCGCAGTCTGACCGCGCCACGGGGCTGGGATGTCGTCCGGCACGAGGGGGAGTTCGAGCCGCCGCCGCCCACCACCGACGACCTGGTCGCTCTCGCCGAGGCGGTCCGCGAGGCAGCCCGCCCGGTAGCCCCTCGACCCCCGGAGGGCGGCTCCGACCCGGGGGCCGCGGCGCCATCCACCGGGCGTCGCGGTCACCTCCGCGTGATTCCTCCCAGTCACTGACCGCGGCCACCGGCGGTCGGCGGATGCGATCCAGACCATCCCCGGGGATGGAGAGTGTCGTCTTTCGGCGTCCCGCTGATCCGGTCGTACCGGTGGGGCAGCCCGACAGCAGCGTCACCCGGTCTGTCGTGGGCGACCTGGCCCGCCCGGCAGGTCGTTGTCGCGGCGGGCAAGGGTGGAGCGAAGGAGGAAACGCAGGCCCTCCGGGGCCTCCAGGGAGAATCCGCTGCCCCGGCCGGGGACGACGTCGATCGTGAGCTTCGTGTGCTGCCAGAGGTCCCACTGGGCGCGCGAGATCCAGAACTCGACTGGCTCTGGCACGCCGTCCACCACCAGCGCGGCCAGTCGAATGTCCGACGAGCCGGTGCGGAACTCGCCGGCGGGGTAGCACATGGGTGCGCTGCCGTCACAGCAGCCACCGGACTGGTGGAACATCAGCGGTCCGTGCTGCCCCCGCAGCGACCGGATCAGCTCGGCCGCTGCGGGGGTCACGGCTACCAGGTCGCGCATCAGAAGAAGCCCAACTTCTTCGGGGCGTAGCTGACCAGCAGGTTCTTGGTTTGCTGGTAGTGGTCCAGCATCATTTTGTGGTTCTCCCGGCCGATTCCGGACTGCTTGTACCCGCCGAACGCGGCGTGTGCGGGGTACGCGTGGTAGCAGTTGGTCCAGACGCGGCCTGCCTGGATAGCCCGTCCTGCCCGGTACGCCGTGTTGATGTCCCGAGTCCAGACGCCGGCACCGAGTCCGTACAGGGTGTCGTTGGCGATCTTTACCGCGTCGTCGAGGTCGGCGAAGGAGGTCACCGACACCACCGGGCCGAAGATCTCCTCCTGGAAGATTCGCATCGAGTTGCTGCCCTCGAAAATCGTTGGCTCGACGTAGTACCCACCGGCGAGCTCGCCGTCCAGCTGCGCCCGTGCCCCACCGGTCAGCACCCGGGCGCCTTCCTGCCGGCCGATGTCCAGATAGGAAAGAATCTTCTCGAGTTGGTCGTTGGACGCCTGCGCGCCGACCATGGTCGTGCTGTCCAACGGGTGCCCCGGCCTGATCTCCCGGGTTCGCGCGACGGCCGCCGCCAGGAAGTCGGCGTAGTGGCCCTGCTGGATCAGCGCCCGCGACGGGCAGGTGCAGACCTCGCCCTGGTTCAGGGCGAACATGGTGAAACCCTCGAGCGCCTTGTCGCGGAAGTCGTCCGACGCGGCGCTGACGTCGTCGAAGAAGATGTTCGGACTCTTGCCACCCAGCTCCAGGGTGACCGGCTTGATGTTCTCACTGGCGTACTGCATGATCAGCCGCCCGGTCGTGGTCTCGCCGGTGAATGCCACCTTGGCCACCCGCGGCGAGGAGGCCAGCGGCCGGCCCGCCTCGACCCCGAAACCGTTGACGACGTTGACCACACCCGGCGGCAGCAGGTCAGCCACCAGGGACAGCAGATAGTGGATCGACGCGGGCGTCTGCTCGGCGGGCTTGAGTACCACCGCGTTACCGGCGGCGAGTGCCGGGGCGAGCTTCCAGGTCGCCATCAGCAGCGGGAAGTTCCACGGGATGATCTGCCCGACCACACCGAGCGGCTCGTGGAAGTGGTACGCGACGGTGTCATCGTCGATTTCGGCGAGGGAGCCCTCCTGCGCCCGGATCACGCCGGCGAAGTAGCGGAAGTGGTCGATCGCGAGCGGGATGTCGGCGGCGAGTGTCTCGCGGATCGGCTTGCCGTTCTCCCAGGTCTCCGCGATCGCCAGGGCCTGCAGGTGCTCCTGCATCCGATCGGCGACCTGGTTGAGCACCAGGGCGCGGTCGGCGGCCGGGGTACGGCCCCAGGCCCCGGCGGCGCCGTGCGCGGCGTCGAGGGCCCGCTCCACGTCCTCGGCGGTGCCCCGGGCCACCTCGCAGAAGGGCTGCCCGGTCACGGGGCTCGGGTTCTCGAAGTATCGCCCGCCATGCGGCTTGACGTACTCCCCACCGATGAAGTGGTCGTAGCGGGACTGCCAGTGGGTGGGCGTGTCGTAACGCGTCATGAGTACCTCCGCCGTCAACGAGGAGTGGGACGGCATCGAACCTAGGTAGCTCGACGTTGCAGCGACGTTGCACGCGGGACGCCGTACTCCCGGGCGAGCTGGCGGGCCCGCGCCAGGGCGAGCGGCCGACGCGGGGCGCCCGGCGGCAGTGCCTGCGCCAAGGCCTCCCAGGCGGTCAGGTCGTCGGTGCCGGCGGGGGTCGCGGTCCAGGAGACGAGCAGTGCCGGATCCGCGGCCGCCAACACGGCCGCACGAAGTTGCCCGTCGACCAGCCGGCGCAGTCGGGCCACTCCCGGCGCATCCGAGCCGGGCAACAGGCTCCCGGAGTACGCGGCGATCCCACCCGCCGGGTCGCCCCGTTCCAGCCGGTCGGTGACGGTACGGAAGTCGGCGCGTACCCGGCAGCGCAGTCGGTACGGACGGGAGTCGAGCAACTCTGGGCCGAGTACCCGGCGCAGCCGGGACAGCTCGGCCCGGAGGGTGACGGGGTGCAGCCGGTCCTCGCCATACAGATCGAGGGCGAGCTGTTCCCCGGTGCGCCCCTCCGGGTGCTCCACCAGCAACACCAGCAGTTCGCTGTGCCGCCGGCCCAGCCGAATCCGGCGGCCACCAACCCGTAGCTGGGCCTCGTCCCGGCCGAGCGCGGTCACCTGCACCACGTCCGGCTCGACCTGGGTCATCCCGGCCAGGAACGCCTCGGCGGCCCGGGCGGTGGCCCGGACCAGGGCCAGGCTCTGCGGAGTGGCGAGGTGATCACCGCCGGTGATGTCGACCGCCCCGAGCATTCGACCGGTGGCCGGATCATGGATCGGCGCGGCGGCACAGGTCCAGCGCTGGGCGCGGCGGTTGAAGTGCTCGGTGGCGAAGATCTGCACGCTGTGGTCCAAGGCGAGAGCGGTGCCGGGTGCGTTGGTGCCCGCGTGCGTCTCATCCCAGCGGGCCCCGGGCACGAAGTTCATCTGTTCGGCTCGGCGCAGCACCCCCGGGTGCCCCTCCACCCAGAGCAGCCGGCCGTGGGTGTCGCAGACCGCCATCAGGTGTGCGCCGTCCTGGGCGATCCCACCGAGCAGGTCTCGGAAGATCGGCAGCACCGGGGCCAGCGGGTGCCCGGCCCGGTAGCTCTCCAGCATGTCGTCAACGAGGTCAACGGGCGGGGTGCCCTCCGGGTCCAGTGGCATCGACCGTTCCCACGACCGGCGTACCACCTCCCGCACCCGCTGCGGCGTCGCCCCGGTGAGAAAGGCCGTGTGGGCGGCACCCACCTGCGCGATCCGCTCCGCCGGATCGACGCCGATTTCCAGGGCGAGCCACGGGTCAGCCATCGGCGACCTCCTGGCGCCCATCGTGACCCAGCTCATCCCGGATCGCCAAGTGGTGTGTCGTCTACGCTGCAAGATGTGGAGTCCGTAGCCTTCTATGTCGCCTCTCGCCCCGCCCACGGTGAGCAGGAGCTGACCGTGCGCCATCCGTACGACGGCCATGTTGTCGGGCGGACCACCTTCGCCACCGGTGACCAGGTCGAGGCCGCCGTCGCGGCGGCAGCCGCGGTGGCCCCGACGGCCGCGACCCTCCCCGCCCACCGGCGCGCGGCGGCTCTGGAGCATGTCTCCCGGCGGCTCGCCGAGCGGGCCGACGAGGTGGCGGCACTGATCACCGCCGAGAACGGCAAGCCGGTGCGGTGGGCACGCGCCGAAGTGGGGCGGTCGGTCGAGACGTTCCGGTGGGCCGCCGAGGAGGCCCGGCGCTACTCCGGTGAGCTGCAGCGCCTGGATACCGACCCGGCCGCCGGCGGCCGGTTGGCTCTGGTCCGGCGGGCGCCACGGGGCCCCGTGCTGGGGATCTCCCCGTTCAATTTTCCGTTGAACCTGGTGGCGCATAAGGTTGCGCCGGCGATCGCGGTCGGCGCACCGATCGTCGTCAAACCGGCCCCGGCCACTCCGCTGTCCGCGCTGCTCCTCGGGGAGCTGCTGGCCGAGACCGACCTGCCGGAGGGCATGTTCTCGGTGCTGCCGCTCCCCAACGAGCAGGCCGCCGGCCTCGTCGCCGACCCGCGGCTGCCGGTGGTGTCGTTCACCGGCTCCGGCCCGGTCGGCGCGGCTATCCGCCGTTCGGTACCGGAGAAACACGTCACCCTGGAGCTGGGCGGCAACGCGGCCGTGGTGATCTGCGAGGACTGGAGCACGGAGGAGGATCTGACCCACGCCGCGCAGCGGATCGCGACGTTCTCGAACTACCAGGCCGGCCAGTCCTGCATCGCGGTGCAGCGGGTCTACGTGCACGAGTGGCTCTACGACGGATTCCTGCCCCGGCTGGTCGCGGCGGTGCGGGCGTTGCGCACGGGTGATCCCTCGTCCGAGCTGACCGAGGTCGGTCCGCTGGTCTCGGAGGCAGCCGCCCGCCGGGTCGAGGAGTGGGTGGACGAGGCGGTCGCGGCGGGCGCCACCGTCGAGGTCGGCGGGCGCCGGGTCGGGGCCGCGTTCCCGCCCACGGTGCTGTCCGGGGTGCCGAGGGACGCCAAGGTCAGTGTTGAGGAGGTGTTCGGACCAGTGCTGGTGATCGCCCGGGCGAGCACCGACGACGCCGCGTTCGCCGCGGTCAACGACTCGGCGTACGGCTTGCAGGCGGGCGTTTTCACCCACCGGCTGGACACCGCGTTCCGGGCCGGGCAGGTGCTGGAGGTGGGTGGGGTGATCGTCGGGGACGTGCCGTCGTACCGGGCCGACCAGATGCCGTACGGCGGGGTGAAGGCCTCCGGCGTCGGGCGGGAGGGGGTCCGTAGTGCGATGGACGACTACACCGAACCCCGGGTTTTGGTCCTCACCGATACCGCCGGCTAGGTCTGCGCCGGCTTGGTCGGGCCGCCGCCGGTCGGGCGTGGCCGCGTCGGGCCGTCAGCCCCCGGGACGCGGGACGCCGGCGGGCCAAGCGTCAGTTGTTCGCGGTAGTAGCCTGGCCGGCGAACCCGGCAGCTCACCCTCTACCTCGACGGCCTCCGGGCGGATCAGGTGCGGGTGCGGGTCAACGCCGGGGCAGGTGGCTTCCGGTGGGGCTCTCCGCCGGCCGGGGCGGGGTGGCCACCGCCGCGACGTCACCAGAGAACCCACAGCTCTGCAAGGGCAGGCGCGTCACGCTGCGGTACGAGGTGGCGTTCGCGGTGGACACGGTGGACGGGCAGCTCACCGTGGTCGGTGAGGCCGTCAGCACGGACGGCCGGGTAGTCGGTCGGGATTCCGACGCCGCCAAGGTGACCGGCGGTAGCCTCGCCGTGGCCCCGACGTCCAGCGCCGCGCCGGCGCCGACCGTCGCGGCGACGGAGGCCGCAACTGCGGCGGCGTCAACGGCCGTTGCCGCGGTAGCCGATCCGGGGGTGACGCGGACAGCGCGGCACCCGGCTCGGTCGTCCGGCGGTTCGGGCTTCCGCTACGCCGGCCTGGCCATGGTCGCGGTCGCCCGGGGCGCTACGGCGCCCACCCCGACAGCGCGTCGCCGGTGTCGGGTGGGACGGCCTATCCGGGCCCTCCGTCGGTGTCGGGTGGACCGGGCACCCCGCCGGTGTCGGGTGGGGCCACCACCCCGCCGGTGCCCCCGGTTCCCGGCCAGCGCGGGCCGGCCGCGCCGGCGTCGGACGACCGTACCCGGTTCATCCCGGGCTGCCGGACTGAGCTGGGTCCTGCCAGCTCTTCGGCTGGGCCGGAGCGATCGTCCGCGCTCCGATACGCTCAGGCCGTTGACGACCGCCAGCGCGAGGAGCGGAGCACGGTGACTGACCTGTCCCAGATCGTGAAGGCCTACGACGTGCGTGGGGTGGTGCCGCACCAGTGGGACGAGCAGGTCGCGGAGGCACTTGGCGCCGCCTTCGCCCAGGTTCTCAACACCGGCGGGGAGCCCGGCGACGCGGTGCTGATCGCGCACGACATGCGGGACAGCGGCCCCAGGCTCGCGGCGGCCTTCGCCACCGGCGTCCGGGGCGCCGGCCGGGGGGTCATTGAGCTGGGCCTGGCCTCGACCGACATGCTGTACTACGCCTCCGGGTCGCTTGACCTGCCGGGGGCGATGTTCACGGCGAGCCACAATCCGGCCGAGTACAACGGCATCAAGATGTGCCGCTCGGGAGCGCGTCCGATCGGGCAGGACAGCGGCCTGGCCGAGATCCGGGCGCGGGCCCAGGCGCTGCTGGACGAGGGTGCGGCCCAGCCGGTGGGTGCGGCGAGCGCGCCGGTCCAGCAGCGCGATCTACTCGCGGACTACGCGGCGTACCTGCGCAAGCTGGTTGACCTGACCCGGATTCGACCGCTGAAGGTCGTGGTGGATGCCGGTAACGGCATGGGCGGCTACACGGTCCCGACGGTGCTCGGCGATGCCGCGCTGGCCGCGTTGCCGCTCGAGATTGTGCCGCTCTACTTCGAGCTGGACGGCACCTTCCCCAACCACGAGGCGAACCCGCTGGACCCGAAGAACCTGGTCGACCTGCAACGGGCAGTGCGGGCCGGGGGGGCGGACATCGGTCTGGCCTTCGACGGCGACGCGGACCGCTGCTTTGTGGTCGACGAGCGTGGGGAGCCGGTGTCACCGTCGGCGATCACCGCGCTGGTCGCCGCGCGGGAGCTGGCCAAGCACCCCGGCTCGACGGTTATCCACAATCTGATCACGTCGGCTGCCGTGCCGGAGATCATCCGGGAGAACGGTGGGCAACCGGTCCGGTCCCGGGTCGGGCACTCGTTCATCAAGGCCGAGATGGCCCGGACCAACGCCATCTTCGGCGGCGAGCACTCCGCGCACTACTACTTTCGGGACTTCTGGTTCGCCGACACCGGGATGCTCGCCGCGATGCACACCCTGGCGGCGCTGGGTGAGCAGTCGTTGCCGTTGTCGGTGCTGGCCGGAGAGTACGAGCGGTACGTCGCCTCCGGTGAGATCAACTCGACCGTCGAAGACCAGGCGGCGCGGGTGGCTGAGGTGCGGGCCGCGTACCCGGACGCGGAGGTTGACGAGACCGACGGCCTCACTCTGCGTTTCGCCGACCGCGCCTGGTTCAACCTACGGGCCTCCAACACCGAACCGTTGCTGCGACTCAACGTCGAAGCCCCGACCCGGGAACGCATGGCCTCGCTCCGCGATGCGGTGCTCGACCGGGTTCGCCGATAAGATCCCGTGCGCCCGGTCGGCGCCACCGACCGGTAACCCAGAGGTGGAAGGAGCCGCGCCGTGGCCCTGGATCCGCAGTTGCTGGATATTCTCGCCTGCCCGGACACACATCACGCCCCACTCGACTATGACGCCGGGGCGCAGACGCTCACCTGTACCGAGTGCGGCCGGATCTTCGAGGTCCGCGACGATGTGCCGGTGCTCCTACTGGATGAGGCGCGCGGCGGCCCGGCGGAGCGGTCGTGATCGACGGTACGGCTGGCGTCAGTGGCCACCGGGACGTCGACGAGGCCCGGCTGGACGATCGGAACGCGCTCGCCGAGCGGGACCCCGGTGGGATGCTGCGGCATATCGCATCCGGTGGGGCACAGGTCCGCGAGTCGGCCGCCCTCGCCGCCGAGGCCAACCTGTCGGTGCTGGCCGACGAGGGCCGTCCGCGCGCGGTGGTGATCGCGGGCATCGGCACGGCCGGGCGGACCGGTGACGTGCTGGCGACGGTCGCCGGGCCACGTTGCCCGGTGCCGGTGATCCCACATCGCAGTGCCGGCGTGCCCGGCTGGGTGGGCGCCGCCGATGTGGTGATCGCGGTCAGCGCCTCCGGCCGTAGCCCGGAGGCGCTCGGTGCGGCCGAGGCGGCTCACCGGCGGGGTGCCCGCCTGGTCGCGGTCGGTGCCCCGGATTCCCGGCTACAGTCGGTCGCGGAGCGGGCCCGAGCGCCGTTCATCCCGGTACCCCGACGGGCCCCGGCACGAGCGAGTCTCTGGGCGCTGACCGTGCCGGTGCTGCTGGCTGCCCGGATGCTCGGTCTGGTCAAGGTCAACGAGGCGGATCTGGCGGAGACCGCCGCCCGCCTGGACGCCGAGGCTGACCGGTGTCGGCCGTCCGCAGAGTCTTTCGTCAATCCGGCCAAGTCCCTCGCGCTGGGTCTGGCCGGCTCGATTCCGATCGTCTGGGGGTCGTCGCCCCTGGCCACCGTCGCGGCCCGCCGCTTCGGCGACACGCTTTCGGCGAATGCCCGGTACCCGGTTGTCTCCGGGGCGCTCGGCGAGGCCGGGCGCGGCCGGGTCGGCCTACTCGACGGGGTCTTCGGCGGGTTGGTTGAGGGAGAACGGGACATCTTCGCCGATCCTGACCTGACGGCGGCGGTGGGGACTCGGCTGCGGCTGGTGCTGCTGCGCGACGGCGGTCTCAACCCGGAAGACGACGCCGACGAGCCGCTCGCGGTGGAGGAGCGGCGTGCCGACGCGGTCCAGACCCTCGCCGAGCGGCGGGGGGTGCGCGTTGACGTGATCACCGCCGAAGGCGGATCGGCGCTGGAACGGCTCGCCTCGCTGGTCGCGGTGCCAGACTTCGCCTCGATCTATCTCGCCCTGGCGCACGGACTGGATCCGATGGCCGTTCCCGCGGTCACCGAAATGAAGGAATTGGCCAATCAGTGAGCGTAGGTAGGGTCGCCACGGCCCAGCGAAGCGGGGCCGGGACGTGAGCGCCGGTGGCGGGACCCGGGCAATCATCGCCGCGCTGTTGGCCAACACGGGTATCGCGGTAACAAAGTTCGTCGCATTCCTGCTGACCGGCTCGTCGTCGATGTTGGCCGAATCGATCCACTCGGTCGCGGACGCCGGCAATCAGGGCCTGCTGCTGCTCGGCGGGCGGCGGGCAAAGCGTGCCGCCACCCCACAGCACCCGTTCGGGTACGGCCGGGAACGCTACATCTATGCGTTCATCGTGGCCATCGTGCTGTTCAGCGTTGGTGGTCTTTTCGCTCTGTACGAGGCGTACCACAAGTGGTCGCACCCGGAGGGTATCGAAAGCTGGCAGTGGGTTCCGGTCGTTGTCCTGGTGAGCGCTATCGTCATGGAGACGTTCTCCTTTCGGACCGCGATCCAGGAATCGAACCGGGTCCGGGGAAAGCAGTCCTGGGTGCGGTTCGTCCGGCGGGCGAAGGCGCCCGAGCTGCCGGTGGTGCTCCTGGAGGACCTGGGTGCGCTGGTCGGTCTGATCTTCGCGCTCTTCGGGGTCGGCATGACCCTGGTCACCAACGATGGCCGGTGGGACGCCGCCGGTACCGCGATGATCGGTGTCCTGCTGGTGGTGATCGCGGTCATCCTCGCCATCGAGACCAAGAGCCTGCTCCTCGGCGAGGGCGCCGAGGAGCATGAGGTCCAGGCAATCGAGCAGGCGATGACCGCCGGTCGCGAGGTGGAGCGAATCATCCACATGAAGACGCTCTATCTCGGCCCCGAGGAGCTCATGGTGGCGGCGAAGATCGCCGTTACCGCGGTCGGCAGTGCCGAGGAGCTGGCTCGGGATATCAACGCGGTGGAGGCAAGGGTCCGCGCCGCCGTGCCGATCGCTCGCGTGATCTATCTGGAGCCGGACGTCTTTGTCGCGTCTGGTGTTGAGCGGACCGTAAGTGAACCCGGCGAGAACGTCGGGCTGTCTGGGGGTTGACCCATGGAATTGTTGTACGGGCCGATCCGAAACTATGCCTGGGGCTCTCGCTCGGCGATCGCCACCCTTCAGGGGCGGCCCACGCCGAGTCCGGAGCCGGAGGCGGAGCTGTGGTTGGGTGCGCATCCCGGCGCACCGGCCAGCGTGGACCGGGACGGGGCCCGGGTCAGTCTGGTCGAGTTGTTGTCGGCCGAACCGGGGCACTGGCTGGGCCAGCAGGTCGTTGATCGGTTCGGCGTTCGGCTGCCGTTCCTGCTCAAGGTCCTCGCCGCCGACGCGCCGCTCAGTCTTCAGGCTCATCCCGATCCGGAGCAGGCCCACGCCGGCCACGCCGCTGATGCCGCCCGGGAGGCGGGGCAGCGCAACTACGTTGACCCGTTCCACAAGCCGGAGCTGCTGGTGGCGCTGACCCCGATGGAGGCGCTCTGCGGGTTCCGCGCTCCGGCGGAGTCCGCGGAGGTGCTCGCCGCCTTCGGCGTACCGTCGCTGGATCCGGTGGTGGCCGCCCTGCGGACGGGCGCGGCGGGTCTCGCCGACGCGGTGCGTCTCCTGCTGACCTTCCCCACCGAGCAGCGTGCTGGGCTGGTGGCGGCGGTGGCGTCGGCGGCGTTGGACACTCCGGACGCGCGGCTGGCCCGGTCGCTCGCCGACAGCTACCCGGGTGATCCCGGTGTGCTGGTGGCGCTGCTGCTCAACTGGGTGCGGATCGCGCCGGGGGAGGCGATCTGGATGCCGGCCGGGAACCTGCACGCGTACCTGCGCGGCACCGGCGTGGAGATCATGGCGGCGAGCGACAACGTGCTGCGCGGGGGGCTGACGCCGAAGCGGATCGACGTCGATGAACTGTTGCGGGTACTGCGGTTCGAGGTGTTGGACGATCCGGTGGTGCGGGCGGTGCCGGTCGCGCCGGGTGTGGTCTGCTGGCCGGTACCGGTGGACGACTTCGCGTTGCACCAGGTCCAGGTGGGCTCGGATCGGGCGGAGGTTACGGTGCCGCTGGTCGGGCCGCGGGTGGTGCTCTGCAGTGCCGGCGCCCTCATCGTGGACGACGGTGCCGGGTCGGTGGAGCTGGGGCCGGGGCAGGCCGCGGTGAGCCCGGCTGCCGCCGGTGACCTGCGGATCGCGGGTACGGGTGAGGCGTACGTGGCGAGCTCTGGGTTGCGCTGAGCTTTACCCCCAACAACTCACAAGTCCGATTTTTCCGGAATAGCTTGACTTGTCGGGGATGGCGGTGCGACTCTTTGAGCGCAGCGTTCTCGCGACGACGGTCGCGGGGCGTGTGGGGAACCAAACCGGGGGGATGTGCGGGGCGGTCGGACCAGGGGCGGAGCGTTCGTCCCGGGGCCGGCCGCCTCGTGCGCTGTCCGGGGAGGGGCGCGGTCGGCCGGTACGCGCGCGTAAGGTGTTTATCGCGCTGCACATCGTCGACAGGAGTACTTCATGACCAGCACCCTTCCGGCGTCCGCCAGCGGGACGTCCCAGCCCACCACCGTCTCCGACGGTGACTACAAGGTTGCGGACCTGTCGCTTGCTGAGTTTGGGCGCAAGGAGATTCGGCTCGCCGAGCATGAGATGCCGGGGCTGATGGCGCTTCGGCAGGAGTTTGGGCAGTCGCGGCCGTTGGCTGGTGCGCGGATTTCGGGTTCACTGCACATGACGGTGCAGACGGCCGTGTTGATCGAGACGTTGGTCGTGTTGGGAGCACGGGTCCGATGGGCGTCGTGCAACATCTTCTCCACCCAGGATCATGCCGCTGCCGCGGTGGTGGTGGGTCCGGAGGGCTCCGTGGAGGCGCCGGCGGGTGTGCCGGTCTTCGCCTGGAAGGGCGAGTCGCTGGAGGAGTACTGGTGGTGCACCGAGCAGGCGTTGACCTGGCCGGGTGACGAGGGTCCGAACATGATCCTCGACGACGGTGGCGACGCCACGCTGCTGGTGCACAAGGGCGTGGAGTTCGAGCGGGCCGGTGCGGTGCCGGCGGCGGGCGCCAATGACAGTGAAGAATTCACCATGGTCCTGGACCTGCTGCGTCGGTCGCTGGAGCGCGACAGCGGAAAGTGGACCCGGTTGGCGAGCGGCATCCGTGGCGTGACGGAGGAGACGACCACGGGTGTGCATCGCCTGTATGAGATGCACCGGGCGGGCTCACTGCTGTTCCCGGCGATCAATGTCAATGACGCGGTGACGAAGAGCAAGTTCGACAACCGGTACGGGTGTCGGCATTCGTTGGTCGACGGGATCAACCGGGCCACCGATGTGTTGATCGGTGGCAAGGTCGCGGTGGTCATCGGCTACGGCGACGTGGGTAAGGGGTGCGCGGAATCGCTGCGCGGCCAGGGAGCCCGCGTGGTGGTGGCTGAGATCGACCCGATCTGTGCGCTCCAGGCGGCGATGGATGGTTACCAGGTCGCCACGGTGGAAGACGTGGTGGAGACCGCCGATATCTTCATCACGGCGACCGGTTGCTTCGATGTGATTACCAACGAGCACATGGCGCGGATGAAGCACCAGGCGATCGTCGGTAACATCGGGCACTTCGACAATGAGATCGACATGGCGGGGCTGGCGCGTCGGACGGATGTGACGCGAGAGAACATCAAGCCGCAGGTGGATGTGTGGCGGTTCGATGACGGGCACGCGGTGATCGTGCTCTCGGAGGGGCGGCTGCTGAACCTGGGCAATGCGACCGGCCACCCGTCGTTCGTGATGTCCAACAGCTTCGCCGACCAGACGATCGCTCAGATCGAGCTGTTCACGAAGACCGACGAGTACCCGACGGGCGTGTACGTGCTGCCGAAGCACCTGGACGAGAAGGTCGCGCGGCTGCACCTGGACGCGCTGGGTGCGCGGCTGTCAACGTTGACGAAGGAGCAGGCGGCGTACCTCGGGGTGCAGCAGGAGGGTCCGTTCAAGCCGGACCACTACCGCTACTGAGGCGCGACGCCCGGCACGGTTAATTATCTCGTGTGTTGGCCGGCCCCCGCCCGACCGGGCGGGGGCCGGCCAGCCCGGGGCGGCCGCTGCTCTCGCCGCCTCCCGGGCGGGCTCGGCTACCCGCCGCCAGCCGGGTGAGCACCGGGATTACACGTTCGGTACTGGCGTCGGTGGGCGCATCCAGGGATCATGGTGGCAGGCTGGTCCGATCAGCCGACCGCGCGGCCGACGGTGACGTCCGGGCCGCAGGGTGCTGGGTAACGGCGGCCGACGGCATCGGTGCCAGCGGACGTGGATCCCGCCACGGAGGCGGACGTGGATCCCATGACGGAGATGGGGATGGAAGATTAATCCCATGAGAGCTCGGGTACTGGTGGTTGACGACGACCCCGCCCTCGCCGAGATGCTGGGCATTGTCCTGCGCAGCGAGGGCTTCCTGCCTTCGTTCGTTGCCGACGGCGAACGTGCCCTGGCTGCGTTCCGGGAGAACCGGCCGGACATCGTGCTGCTCGACCTCATGCTGCCGGGCATGAGTGGCATTGACGTGGCCCGGTCGATCCGGGGTGAGTCGGGTGTACCGATCGTCATGCTGACTGCCAAGAGCGACACGGTTGATGTCGTCCTGGGGTTGGAGTCCGGGGCGGACGACTACGTGGTGAAGCCCTTCAAGCCGAAGGAACTGGTGGCCCGGATGCGGGCCCGGCTACGCCGGGGCGAGGATGCCGCCCCCGAACTGCTCACCATTGGTCCCCCGGGCAACCAGATCACCATTGACGTGCCGGCGCATACCGTAAGCCGGAACGGCGAGGAGGTGAAGCTGACGCCGTTGGAGTTCGACCTACTGGTCGCGCTCGCCCGCAAGCCACGGCAGGTCTTCACCCGGGAGGTCTTGTTGGAGCAGGTCTGGGGATACCGGCACGCTGCCGACACCCGCCTGGTCAACGTGCATGTCCAGCGGCTCCGGGCCAAGATCGAGCCAGATCCGGAGCGCCCGGAAATCATCCTCACCGTGCGCGGCGTGGGCTACAAGGCGGGTACCGGATAACCTGGCCACACTGTGGCCAACTCCCTGGTTTCCGACCCCACCACGAACGGCTCCCCGCGCCGCCTCGGCGCCGGGGAGCTGTGGCGTGCCGTGGGCGGGTGGGGTGCCCGGCTGGCCAGCGGGCTGCACCAGGGCTGGCGGCGCTCGTTGCAGGTGCGGGTGGTAACCATCACGCTCCTCGCCTCCAGCCTGCTGGTTGGTGGCTTCGCCTACCTCATCGCAGACAAGATCACTAACATCCTGCTGGAGAACGCCGAAGCCGATGTGCAGGACCGGCTGAACAGCGGTGCGGCGTACGCGGCCAAACAGCTCGGGCTCTACCACAAGCCAGAAGAGGCGCAGTTCCAGGAGACCGTTGACGGGACGGTGAACTACCTGGCCGGCGGCGGCCCCCAGCAGGCGACCGGGGTGGTGGTCGCCCTGATCGCGGACAACGCCGAGGGAGTGATCCAACCCCGAACCGCCCCGGCGGTGAACAACTTCGGTTCGTTGATCAGCCCGGAGCTGCGCGCCACCGTCGCCGCGGGTGAGGTCGCCAGTCAGATCAGCACCGGCCGACTCGGTGAGACCGATACGAAGTATCTGGCCTACGGCTCGCCGGTGCCGACCCAGTTCGGTCAGGTCGAGCTCTACTACCTCGTTCCGTTGACCCGGCAGGACGAGACCGCCGCCGACGCCCGGGCGACCGTGGTCGGGACCGGTGTCGCCCTGGTAGTGCTGCTTGGGCTGCTCGCCGCCCTGGTGACCCGGCTGGTGGTGACGCCGGTCCGGGTGGCCGCCCGGACCGCGCAACGCCTCTCCGCCGGCCTGCTCGACCAGCGGATGGCGGTAAACGGCGAGGACGATCTGGCGCTGCTCGCCGAGTCCTTCAACCAGATGGCGACCAACCTGCAACGGCAGATCCTCCGGTTGGAGGAGATGTCGCGGCTGCAACGCCGCTTCACCTCGGATGTCTCGCACGAGCTGCGGACTCCGTTGACCACGGTCCGGATGGCCGCAGACCTGATCTTCGCTGAGCGGGATGAGTTCGACCCGGCCGTGGCCCGGAGCGCCGAGTTGCTCCAGACGGAGCTGGACCGGTTCGAGGAACTGCTGACCGACCTGCTGGAGATCAGTCGATTCGACGCCGGCTTCGCCGCGCTGGACGCCGAACCCACCGACCTGGTGCCGGTCGTACACCGGGTGGTGGGTCGGCTGGCCGGCCTCGCCGAGCGGGTCGGGGTCACTGTCGAGCTGGATCTGCCGGGTAACCCGGTCATCGCCGAGGTCGACCCGCGTCGCGTCGAGCGGGTGCTGCGGAACCTGGTCGGCAACGCCGTCGAGCACGGCGAGGGTAAACCGGTGCGCATCACCCTGGGAGTGGACGACACCGCGGTGGCGGTCACTGTGCGCGACCGTGGGTTGGGGCTCAAACCCGGGGAGGAGAAGTTGATTTTCAACCGGTTCTGGCGGGCCGACCCGTCGCGGGCCCGACAGACCGGGGGCACCGGGTTGGGCCTGTCGATCAGCCTGGAGGACGCTCGGCTGCACCGCGGGTGGCTGGAGGCGTGGGGCGCGCCAGGGCAGGGGGCCCAGTTCCGGCTCACCCTGCCGGCGCGGGCCGGCGACCGGCTGACCTCCTCGCCGCTGCGACTGGTTCCCGCCGACGTGCGGCTGCCGTGTGGTGGCCCACGCGAGGGCGGCCTGCTCGCCATTGGTCCGGGCAGCGCGGGGGCGCTGGCGGTCGGTCCCGCACCGACCGATGGCGCGGAGGCCCGGCCGTGAGCCGCCAGGTGCTCGCCGGCCTACTCGGTGGCGTTCTCCTCGTCACCGCGGCCGGTTGCGGGATCCCGGGGGAGACCGAGGTGCGCATCGAGGGCCCCGGTCCGGCGGCCGAGACGGGCGCGAGCAGCGGGGGCAGGCACGAGCCGCCGTCTCGTACCGCGGCCGACCGCCGGGAAGAGTTCGTCGACAACTTCCTCGCCGCCGCAGCCGGGGAGCCGGGTGGGGCGTACGACCGGGTTAGTGAGTTCGTCGTTCCCGAGGATCGAGCCCGGTTGCCGCGGAAAGAGGGGAGCGAGGTCGCGCTGACCGTGGTGCGGCTGCTGGAGGAGCCGGTGATCGTCCCCGGGCCGGAGGAGATCCAGGTCACCCTCACGGTGCAGCAGGTCGGGCAGCTGACCGCCGACGGGGTGCTGGCGCCACCGGAGGCCACCCCGGCGACGTACGAATTCGGCCTGCGCCCGTTCGCGCCGGAGGGTGGGGACGACGTTGAGTGGTATGTGACGAATCCACCGAACGTGCTCCTGCTCAGCATCGAGGCGCTGCAGCAGTACTACACGCCCTGGACGATCTACTTCTGGAGTTCGGACCGGCTGCGCCTGGTGCCGGACCAGCGCTATCTGGCGCGCGCCGTGCCCGAGGACCGGCTGGTCAGCGAGGTCGTTCGGTGGCTGGTCGGTGGCCACTCCACCTGGCTGAAGCGGGCGATCAGCGGGTTGCCAGACGGTACCAATTTGATCAACAACGCCACCCGGACGGACGACCGCTGGGAGGTCAACCTCGACATGGCCGGTACGGACAGAACCTGGCTGAATCTGCTCGCCACCCAGCTTGTGTGGTCGCTGCCGGAGCTGACCGGGCAGCTCGAGCTGAAGATCCGCAACCAGTCGCAGGTGATCATCAAGGATGTGGGGGAGCACCGGAGGCTGAATCCGGTGTATCAGGTCAACCCCATCGCGGAGCCCTTCTGCGTCTACGAGGGGGCGATCCGATCCCTCGGCCCGACAGCTGAGCCGGTGACGACGGACGCGAACGACAAGGTGCTCTCGGCCGGTATCAGCTACTCCGGGCAACGCATCCTCGCGGCACTCGCGGTTGATGCCGGGGACGGGCGGCAGCGACTCGCGGTCGAGGTCGGATCCGCCCCCCTCACCTCGTTCACCGTGAGTCAGGAGACGTTCCAGACGGTGGCTCGTCCGGTCTGGCTGCGTTCGGCGCAACCGCAGCGGCCGGTTGGCCTGGTCGTCGCCGATGGCCAGCTGTACCGCTTTGACGAGGCGGCCAAGCTGGAGCCGGTGCAGCTGAGCCTCGGGGGCGTGACAGCGGTGGCCGGTGCCCTGGAGGGACATCGACTCGCGATCGTCAGCGAAGGTGAGCTCTACCTGGCCGCGGTGAGCCACGATGGGGACACCCTCGCCGTCGGGCCGCCCCGCCGGACCCACACCTCCCTCAGCGGGCTCACCGCAGTCGACTGGTACGGCGAGAACAGTCTGGTGGTGGCCGGTTCGAAGGGCGGCAAACGAGTGCTCTACGAGGTCGGAGTGGATGGGTCCCGGGAGACCAAGCTGCATGTCACCGGCGCCATCGTGACGCATCTGGCGGCGTACCCGGCGCATCCGGAGGCCCCGTACGGCATGGTGATGTATGAGGCCAACGATGTGGCGTACCAGGGCTTTCCGTTCAAGCGGATCACCCCGGACCAGGTACGGGACCTCACGCCGAACGACGCGCAGACCAGCGACCCGTCCGCGCCCCTCCTGCTCTTCTGATCAGTGATGCGGGGCCTCGGTCAAGTCGTCCAGGACCTCGGCGCACTGGTGCTGCCGGTGGAGTGCGCCGGATGTCGGGACCGGCGACCCGGGCTGCGGCACGGTGTCTGCCCGGAGTGCGTCGCGGCGCTGGGCGACCTGCGTCCGCGGCCGGTACGCCCGACACCGGCTCCGGAGGGGCTGCCGCCCTGCGTGGCACTCGGCCCCTACACGGGCCCGCTGCGCGAGGTGCTGCTCGCCTACAAGGACCATGGCCGGCACGGGCTGGCTCGGCCGTTGGGCGCGCTGCTCGCCGAGGTGGTGGCGGTCGCGGTCGGCCCGGTGCGCCCGGTGTTGTTGGTGCCGGTGCCCGACACCCCGGCTGCGGCGCGGGCCCGGTACGGCGATCACCTCAGCCGGTTGGCCCGGCACTGCGCGGACCGGTTGCGGCGGGCCGGCTGGCCGGTCGAGGTCCGTTCCGCGGTGCGGGCGCTGCCCCGGCCGGACTCGGTGACGTTGGACAGCGCGGGCCGGGCGGCGTCGGCCGCCGCGGCGTTTCGGACCCGGCGCCGGTGGCGGCCGATGTCGGCGGGTGCGGCGCTGGTTGTCGTGGACGACATCGTCACCACCGGCTCGACGCTCGCCGCGGTGAGCCGGGTGCTGACCGCGACTGGCCGGGTGCCCTCGGTTGCGGCGGTGCTTGCGGCGACCGAGCGGAGGCGCCGGTAACCGGCCGTAATTTTCTTCTCCCCTGGTGAACGATTCACGAAAAATCCTGGACTGTCCTGAAAACCAGGGGTGACGGTCGGCCGAACAGGAGTTAGCGTTCTGCTGTCGGGGGAAGTAGGAGTTCTCCCACCTCCCGGCGGTGAAGGGAGGCGTAGCCGCACTGACCGGTCGACGCTGAGAGTGGGACCGTCCCGAGGGCGCGACCGGGGTACCGCAGTAACGACCATCCGAACGAGGGAGGTCACGTGGACATCGTGGTCAAGGGCCGGAACGTCGAAGTTCCAGATCATTTCCGGGTGCACGTAGCGGAGAAGCTCGCCAAGATCGAACGCTACGATCACAAGATCATCCGGGTCGATGTCGAGCTGTTCCATGAGCGCAATCCGCGTCAGGCGGACCACTGCCAGCGGGTGGAGATCACCTGCGTTTCGCGGGGCCCGGTGATGCGGGCCGAGGCGGGCACGAGCGACTTCTACAGCGCGCTCGACGCGGCCATTGCCCGACTGGACGCCCGGATGCGCCGGGCGGCCGACCGCCGTCGGGTCCACCACGGCCGGCACGCCCCCATCTCCGTCGCCGCCGCCACCGCCGGCCTTCCGGTGACCGACCTCGTCGCCGGGCCCCTGTCCGCCGACGCCGCCACGTCGACGGCGGTTGCCGAGCGGGCCGAGGAGGAGCGCGACGACCAGCCGTGGCACATCGCCCGGGAGAAGGTCCACCCTGCCGAGCCGATGACCATTGACGATGCCCTGTTCCAGATGGAGCTGGTCGGGCACGACTTCTACCTGTTCCAGGACAAAGAGTCCGGGCGGCCCAGCGTCGTCTATCGGCGGCATGCCTACGACTACGGGATCATCTCCCTGGCCGTCTGACGCCCCAGGTCCGGGCCGAGCGCACCGGTGACCGGCCCGGGCCCGGGCCGGTCACCGGCTCAGCGTGCTCCGGTTGCCCTGGGTCAGGTCACCCGGGAGCAGGCCGAAGAGCGTGCTGTCCCGCCGCGGCCCGTCGCCGGCGGGGAAGCGCCCGCGTACCCGGCCCTCCCGGTGGAACCCGGCCCGTTCCAACACCCGCTCCGAGGCGATATTGCCGGCGTGGGTGTCCGCCCAGATCCGGCCGAGTTGGACCTCGGTGAATCCCCACTCGGCGAGCAGCCGGACCGCACGGCTGGCGTACCCGAGTCCGCGCCAGGCCGGCAGCAGGCCGTAGCCGACCATGCCCTGTCGGAACTGCGGATGGTCCAGGACCAGTTGGCAGATGCCGGCGGTGGCCCCGCTGCTCGCGTCGATGATGACCAGGTTCGCGACCTGGTCCCGCAGCCATTGGGACTGCACCTCCCGGCAGTTCCGTTCGATGTCCGCCCGCCGCGGCGGCTCCGGCGGCACCAGGACGGCGACCGTCTCGGGCTGGGTGTGCAGGTGGTACATGGCCTTCGCGTGCTGCGGGCCGCGCGGCCGGAGCTCCACCACGCCGTCGGTGAGCCGGCCGTCGGGTAGGTCCGGCAGCAACCGCGGAGTCGGCCCCGGGGGGTCGTCGGCGAGCCGCGCCCAGGTGAGGAGATCAGCCCGCTCGCCGTCCCGGCCGCGGCTCGCCAACCGGCGTACGCCCTCGGGGCGGAAGCCGGCGGCCAGCGCCACCCGCTGGCTGGCGATGTTCTCCGGGACGGTGAGGAGCTCCAGCCGACGGATCCCGCTGGCGAACGCCCGGTCGGCGAGGGTCTGGGTCGCCGCAGTGGCGACGCCGCGTCCCCGCGCCCACGGGGCGACCCAGTAACCGATCGCCGCCTCCTGGCGGCTGGGGGCCGGGTCGTTCAACCCGACCGTGCCGAGGAGCCGATCCGTTTCGCGATCCGTGATGGCGTACGCGGCCCCACCGCCGGCCCAGGCCGCGGGCGCCCCTTGGGTGATCCACCACCGGGCGTCCGCCTCGGTGTACGGCGACGGCAGCGCTGGCAGGAACTGCTGGACCAGCGGGTCGGAGCAGGCGGCCACGGTGTCGGGGATGTCCCCGAGGTGGGGCAGACGCAGCCTGATCCCGGGCCCGTCGATGGTCTCCGGGGTCATGCCGCCTCCGGCCCGGGCGCGGTGTCGATCGGTCCGGACCCGGTCTCGATCCGCCCCGGCCCGGTCTCGGTTCCGGCCGGCCGCGCCGCGGGGAGGTCTCCCTCCAGGTCATTGATCTCGATTCGTCTCACCCGAGTCATCGTGCCGGACCGTTCGCCCACGGCGTAACCGGATTAGTCCGCCCGCTCGAACCGAGTGCGTTATGTCCGCTTCGGCGGAGTGGACCCCGCCACCAGTGACCATCGCCGCGATGGAGCGCCTACGATGGGTCGAGACTGTCTAGGGGAGCGTTGATCCGTGTCGATTCTGGAAAAGGTCCTCCGTGCGGGCGAGGGGCGCCTGGTGCGCCGGCTCAAGGCGATCGCCGCCGCCGTCAACTCCATCGAGGACGACTACGTCAACCTCACCGACGACGAGCTGCGGGAGATGACCGCGCAGTTCCGGGAGCGGCTGGCGGACGGCGAGACCCTCGATGACCTGTTGCCCGAGGCCTTCGCGGTCTGTCGCGAGGGCGCAGCCCGCGTGCTTGGTCAGCGCCCGTACGACGTCCAGGTGATGGGTGGCGCGGCGCTGCACTTCGGCAACATCGCCGAGATGAAGACCGGTGAGGGGAAGACCCTCACCTCGGTCATGCCGGTCTACCTCAACGCGCTCTCCGGCGAGGGCGTGCACGTGATCACGGTCAACGACTACCTGGCCGAGCGGGACGCCGCTTGGATGGGCCGGGTACACGAGTTCCTCGGGCTCACCGTCGGCGTCGTGTTGCCCAACCGGCCCGCCGCGGAGCACCGCGCCGCCTACGAGTGCGACATCACCTACGGCACCAACAATGAGTTCGGCTTCGACTACCTGCGCGACAACATGGCGTGGTCGAAGGAGGACCTGGTCCAGCGGGGCCACAACTTCGCCGTCGTGGACGAGGTCGACTCGATCCTGATCGACGAGGCCCGCACCCCGCTGATCATTTCCGGCCCGGCCGAACACTCCGCCCGCTGGTACGGCGAGTTCGCCGCGGTGGTCGCCCGCCTCCAGGCGGGCAAGGAGGGTGAGGGCGACTACGAGGTCGACCGGGCCAAGCGCACGGTCGCGGTGACGGAGCGGGGAGTCGGCAAGGTCGAGGACCGGCTCGGCATCGACAACCTCTACGAGTCGGTCAACACGCCGCTGGTCGGTTACCTGAACAACGCGATCAAGGCGAAGGAGCTCTTCAAGCGGGACAAGGACTACATCGTCAGCGAGGGCGAGGTCCTGATCGTTGACGAGTTCACCGGCCGCATCCTGCACGGGCGCCGCTACAACGAGGGCATGCACCAGGCGATCGAGGCCAAGGAGGGGGTGGAGATCAAGCAGGAGAACCAGACCCTGGCCACCATCACCCTCCAGAACTACTTCCGTCTCTACGCGAAGCTCGCCGGGATGACCGGTACCGCCCAGACCGAGGCGGGCGAGTTCAACAAGGTCTACAAGGTCGGGGTGGTGACCATCCCCACACACCGGCCGATGGTCCGGGAGGACCGCTCCGACGTCATCTACAAGACCGAGAAGGCCAAGTTCAACGCGGTCGTCGAAGACATCGTCGAACGGCACCAGGCCGGTCAGCCGGTGCTTGTCGGCACGGTCTCGGTGGAGAATTCCGAAATTCTCTCCCAGCTCCTACGCCATCGGGGCATTCCACATTCGGTGCTGAACGCGAAGTTCCACGCGCGCGAGGCGGAGATCGTGGCCCAGGCGGGGCGTAAGGGTGCGGTCACCGTCGCCACCAACATGGCCGGCCGCGGCACCGACATCCTGCTCGGCGGTAACCCAGAGTTCCTCGCCGCCAACGAGCTGCGCCAGCGTGGGCTCGACCCGGCCGAGCACGAGGAGGAGTACGCCAAGGCGATGGAGGAGGTCCTGCCCACCTGGAAGCAGGCCTGCGACGCCGAGGCGGAAGAGGTCTCCGCCGCCGGCGGCCTCTACGTACTGGGCACTGAGCGGCACGAGTCCCGGCGCATCGACAACCAGCTGCGCGGTCGGTCGGGTCGCCAGGGCGACCCGGGTGAGTCCCGTTTCTACCTGTCGCTGCAGGACGAGTTGATGAAGCGCTTCCGTTCCGGCGCCGTCGAGGCGGTCATGGAGCGCTTCAACATCCCGGAGGACGTGCCCATCGAGTCCAAGATGGTCACCCGCCAGATCAAGACCGCGCAGGCGCAGATCGAGTCCCAGAACGCCGAGATCCGCAAGAACGTCCTCAAGTACGACGAGGTCATGAACAAGCAGCGGCAGGTCATCTACGCTGAGCGGCTTCGGGTGCTCAACGGCGAGGACCTGTCGGACCAGGTCCGGAACATGATCGACGATGTCGTCGAGGCGTACGTCCGGGGCGCCACCGCCGAGGGCTACGCCGAGGACTGGGATTTCGAGCAGCTCTGGTCCAGCCTCAAGCAGCTCTACCCGGTGGGCATCACCATCGAGGAGCTGGAGGAGGAGGCCGGCGGAAGCCGGGCGAGCATCGATGTCGACTTCCTGCTCAGCCGGCTCAAGGAGGACGCGCACGCCGCGTACGGCCGGCGCGAGGAGCAGCTCGGCACGGAGGGTGTCCGCCAGCTGGAGCGGATGGTCCTGCTTCAGGTGATCGACCGCAAGTGGCGTGAGCACCTCTACGAGATGGACTACCTCCAGGAGGGCATCAGTCTTCGGGCCTACGCTCAGCGGGACCCGGTGGTGGAGTACCAGCGCGAGGGCTTCGACATGTTCGCCACCATGATGGATGGCATCAAGGAGGAGACGGTCGGCTTCCTCTACAACCTGGAGGTGCAGGTCCAGGAGCCGGAGCCGGCGGCAGACGAGGTCAAGCTCCTGGAGAAGCCGGTCGAGGTTCGGGCCAAGGGTCTCGGTCGTGCGCCACAGCAGCAGGGCCTGCAATACTCCGCGCCGACCATCGACGGGGAAGCCGGGCGCGGCTCGGTCGCCGTCGAGCAGGCCGACGAGCCGGCGCCGCGGAAGGGCCGGCCCGCCAGGACGGCTCCGGCCGCCCCCGGGCAGAGCGCACCCACCGCCCCACAACGGCCGGGCAGCGGTACGCCTGGCCACGCGGTCGCCGCTGGCACTGCCCGCCGGGCGGCACCTGGGCAGGCCGAGGGCGGCAACGGTCCGTCGCGAAACGCGCCGTGTCCGTGTGGCTCGGGCCGTAAGTACAAGCGCTGTCACGGCTCGCCCAACGGCGGCGCCTGACCGACCTGTGAAAAGGTGCGCACGCAACGCGTGCGCACCTTTTCACAGCACGTTGAGCGCGGTGCAGAGCCAGCTGCCGCGGCGCTGTTCGAGGCGGATCGCCATCGCCCAGGTCCTGCCGGCTGGCCCGGCCAGCACGGCGGCCGCCTCGACGGCCGCGGCTCGTGGCTCGCATACCCGCAGCCGGCGGAGGCGCGTGCCGGGCCGGGTGGAGCGGCGTCGCACCGGCCCCGCGCGGGCGGTGGCGCGGGTCAACTCGGCCGCCAGCTCGGCAGCCCGGCTTGGATCGAGTAGTCGGCGCAGTTGGCTGTGGGGTCGATAGCCGTTGATCACCTCCAGGCAGGTGGTGACGAACCGATGCGCGACCCGGGTCGCCTCCGGGGTGGCGGTGGCCAGCGCTGTGGCGGGCATTCGGGTCGGTGCGCGTCGGGGCCGGGCTGGGCCCGGACCGGCCCCGGGACCTGGGTTGGGCGAGCGGGGCAGCGGGCCTGGGCCTAGCCGAAACAGGTCGAGCGCGAGTTGGCCGTCGATCGGCCAGTGGGCGGGGTCGTCCTCAACGCAGGGCGGGTCGATGGACGGGGCCGGGCGAAGTCGGACGGGGGGACGAGTCGGCTCGGGGCGGCGGACAGCAGACATCCCAGCCCTCCAAATCCTTGTGTTTGCCTTCGTTTGCCTACGGCAGCCACGATTCTGGAGGACGAAAGAGGGGATGGTCAATGCCTGTGGATGAGGGGCGACGGCGGGCTACTCAGGCTCACGTTCGGCGAGCGGGTTGTCGCGAACCCACTCGGCGGTCTCCGTGTACTTGTGGTTGATGTACTCCTCCAGCCGGGTACGCTCCACCCGCCACTGACCACGTCCGCCGATCTTGATCGCGGGCAGCTCACCGCTGCGTACCATGTGGTAGACCTGCGAGTCCGACACATTCAGCTCGGCGGCGACCTCGGACAGCAGCAGGAACCTCGGCTCCGCCACGCACACTCCCGGAGTTGGCTACGTTTGCCTTAGTTTGCCACCAGCAGTCTCCCGAAGGCAGTGGGGTCCACCGCCCCACCGAGAGTGCGTCCGGAAACACACCGGGAACCCGACTTTCGTCGAGTCGGTCCGGGGTGTATGACGGTCACGGCGTACGGCATGACCGGCGCCCCAGACCGGCATCCGCCGGTGGAGCTGAACCCAGGGAGAACCGGTGACCAATGAGCATGTCCGGGTGTACGTCCCGGCGACCGTGCCGATGCTGACCCTGCTGCGGACCGCGGGGCTCCCCGCGGCCTCCGCGCACGCGGTCACCCCGGCGCTGCGCGAGTGGTACGCCGAGGGGGACGAGGAGGAGCTGGAGTACGTCGCGTTCACCCGGGCTGCCCAGGACGCGCTCCAACTCCTGCTGGCCGACGAGGAGGCGCCACGCCGCCGGGTCGTCGTCTCGGCTGATCTGCCCGCGGCGACGGTCGGACCGGGTGACGCGGACTCGGGAGCCAGCACGGTCGAGCTGGCCGGCCCGGTGCCCGTGGGGGCGGTGGCCGCCATTCACGTGGACGGGGTGGACGCGGTCAAGGATGTTGCCGCTGCGGCCCGGGTGGTGACCGATGCGCTCGGTGGTGATCCAGACGCGCAGTTCACCGTTGACGGCGCCGAAGACCATGAACTGGAGTGGTACGACCGCACGGAGCTGGACCAGCTTCTCGAACTGAGCTAGCCCAGCCGCTCGACCTGGTTGGCCGCACCCGATCCGACCCGGCTGACGCCGAACGCCTTCCGGTTGGAGCGGGGCTATGCCCCATCCGGTTCCTCCTCGTCCAGCGGGGCCGGTCCGAGGGTGCGGCCGAAGGCAATCATCGCGGTCAGCGCGCCGACGAAGAGCACCCAGATCCCGTTGTCCACCCGTGAGGTGCCGAGAGCGGTCTGTGCCACGGCGTCCGCCTCGCTGAGCGCGCCAGCCAGGTCGAGCAGGCGCCGCCCGCCGACGCGCAGGATCACCTCGGCGACGAGTAGCAGCAGGCCGGGCCCGGCTCCGGCGATCAGGTAGGCCGGCCAGCGCAGAGTGTGCGGATCATTGCGGTGCGTCGCCGCTCGGCGTCGGGACCAGGTCAGGTAGCCGAAGGCCAACAGCCCCGCCACCAGACCGGCGAGCAGGGATTCGGTGCGGGAGACCCACTTCGCGGCGTTGAGCAGCGACTCCTGGGTCTCGCCGGCGCCGAAGAGGTCGAAGAGCGGGTCCCGGGCCCAGCTGAACGCCACGACGAAGACGAGCGTGCCGAGACCGGCGGCCACCACCGCGCCGATCACCGGGGCCGTCCGCGTCGCGGCGATGCCCCCGCCGATGATGGCGGCGGCGGCGGTGGTGCCGGCGATCACGTTGGTGGTGGCCGTGTCGGCGTAGGTCAGGTTGATGGCGAAGGCGGCGGCGAGCCCGATCAGCAGCCCGCTGGCGACCGCCATGACAAAGCGCAGGGTGGCCCGGTCCCGACCCCGATGGGCGAGCAACTCCGCTCCGAACAGCGCGAAGGCGGTGCCGGCGACGAGCGCGGCAGAGATCACTCCGGGTAGGGCGAAGGCGGAGAGGCTGATCGCGGTGACTCCGGCCGCCGCCGAGTCGATCACCGCGCGGGTCGACCAGAGCATGGCGGTCAGCCAGCCGAGCGCCAGCGGGCCGAGCATCGGCGCGCCGGGGGCGAGGAGGCCGGCCCTTGCCGGCGCCGTTGGCGTGCCGGTCGCGAGCGGGCTCGCTGCGGTCGGGTGCTCCGGGCTCGCTTCGTCCTGGTACTCCGAGCCTGCTCCGTCCGCGTCCGAGCTTGTCTCGTCCGGGTCCGGGCTCGCCTGCGTCGGCTCCGTGGTGGCGGAGTCGCCGGGCTGCTTCGTCATCGTTGTCCCTTCGACCGGCATTCGGCCTGCGGCGCGGCCGGTGGTTCACCGGCCCACCAGGGTACGCGTCCGTCGTCGTCGGCCCGGGATCCGTGTCGGTCGGTGCGCGGAGAGTTGGGTGGTGGGGAAAGGGGCCCAAACGTGGGAGTATCAGTCGAGGTCCCGCCGCCGTGTCTGGCCCCTGCGGCCCCGGTGTCTGGCGTCCGGCCACCCGGCCGACGCTCTGCGGGTCCGCTACCCCCGCTGCCCCGAACGCCCAGGAGTTTTGTGATGGACGCCGTCTTCTCCGTGCCCGAGCCCCGCAACGAGCCGGTACGCCCCTACGAGCCGGGGGACACCGACCGGGATCGGCTGCAACGGCGGCTGGTCGAGCTGGCCAGCGACCGGATCGACCTGCCGATGACCATCGCGGGCGAGCAACGGATGGCCGGCGGTGCCTCGATCGACGTGGTGCAGCCCCACCGACACGCGCACGTGCTGGGTGTCACCGGCCATGCCACCCACGACGACGCGCGGGCCGCGGTGCAGGCCGCCAAGGACGCGGCGCCTGACTGGCGGGCGTTGCCGTTCGCAGAGCGGGCGGCGATCTTCCTGCGCGCCGCTGAGCTGCTCGCCGGGCCCTGGCGGGACACGCTGAACGCCGCCACAATGCTCGGCCAGTCGAAGACCGCGTTCCAGGCGGAGATCGACGCGGCCTGTGAATTCATCGACTTCCTTCGGTTCAACGTCCACTTCGCGCGCCGGCTCCTCGCCGAACAGCCCCTCTCCTCGTCCGGCACCTGGAACCGGTTCGACCACCGTCCGCTCGAGGGCTTCGTCTACGCGATCACCCCGTTCAACTTCACCGCGATCGCCGGCAACCTACCCACGGCGCCGGCCCTGCTCGGCAACACGGTGGTCTGGAAGCCGGCCCCCACCCAGCAGTTCGCCGCGCACTTCACGATGCGGCTCTTCGAGGCGGCGGGCCTGCCTCCCGGCGTGATCAACATGGTCACCGGGCGCGGCGAGGAGGTTTCCGACGTGGTGCTGACCGATCCCGACCTGGCCGGCATCCATTTCACCGGCTCCACCAAGGTCTTCCAGCAGCTCTGGCGAACCGTCGGCGAGGAGATCGCCAACTACCGGACCTACCCGCGCCTGGTCGGCGAGACCGGCGGCAAGGACTTCGTGGTCGCCCACCCCAGCGCTGATCCGGACGCGCTGCACACCGCCCTGATCCGCGGCGCGTACGAGTACCAGGGTCAGAAGTGCTCCGCGGCCTCCCGCGCGTACATCCCGCGGTCGTTGTGGGCAGGTGGGCTGCGGGACCGGCTCGCTGCCACCGCGGAGGCGCTCACCTACGGCGACGTCACCGACTTCAGTAACTTCGGTGGCGCCGTCATCGACGCCAAGGCGTACGCGCGGCACACCGCCGCCCTGAAGTTGATCTCAGGGGATGACTCGTGCCAGGTCGTCGCCGGCGGCACCGCCGACGACTCGGTCGGCTACTTCGTCCGGCCGACGCTCTTCGAGTGCACCGACGCCGCGCACGAAACCTTCACCACCGAGTACTTTGGGCCGATCCTCGGCGTGCACGTCTTCGACGACGCTCGCTTCGACGAGGTGGTCACCCAGGCCGAGTCGATCGCGCCGTACGCGTTGACCGGCGCCATTTTCGCAACCGACCGGCAGGTGGTCGACCGGGTCGCCGAGCGGATGCGGTATGCGGCCGGCAACTTCTACATCAACGACAAGCCCACCGGTGCGGTGGTCGGTCAGCAGCCGTTCGGCGGCGCTCGCGCCAGTGGCACCAACGATAAGGCCGGCTCCTGGCAGAACCTGGTCCGATGGATGTCCCCTCGTACGATCAAAGAAACCTTCGTCCCGCCGACCGACCACACCTATCCCCACATGCGCTAACCAGAAGGACCCCTTCGCTACGTCGACCGCCCGGCTTGGGGGAGGGGTCCTTTCATCCACTCCATATCGATAGACAGTGCACATAGGAAGCCCTTACGGGTGGCGAAAAGGTGAAATCCTGGACGCCGCGACTGCAAAGTGGCAGCGTGGGAGTCATGGCGGATTCCGGAGTCAATCCCACGGCGGCGGCCCTGCTCGGGCTGCTTCACGAGGGCCCGATGACAGGTGGTCAACTGATGGCCGCCGCCGAGCGCCGATTGGCGCCGTACTGGTCAATGACCCGCAGCCAGGTCTACCGAGAGCTGCCCGTGCTGGCCGAAAAGGGGCTGGTGCGGCTCGGTAAACCAGGGCCGCGGATGAGTCAGCCGTATGCGATCACCGCTGCGGGTAAACGGACCTTCTCCCGATGGCTGACGGAGGAGCCCGGTCGGGACACCATTCGAAACCCGATCGCGCTGCGGTTCGCCTTCGGGAACCTGCACTCGGCCAGCCAGCTCAAGAACCTTCAGACAGCTGCGAACGAGTACCACACCGAGGCCTTGGCCCGGGTTCGGGAGCAGGTAAAGAATGCGAAGAAGGAAGGCGAGACGTACGACGCCAGCGCCTTGGAGTTCGCCGTCGCCTACCACAAGGCCGCCCTGTCCTGGCTCAAGTCCGCCCAGGTCGGCTGACCCGGCGGTTGCCCCCGGGCCTGGGCGCAGGTGGCCCCAGGTCCGGAAGACTCTGCCCCGGATCTGGCCGGCCCGGAGAAAGACCCGCCTCGGCCGCGGGGTGGCTGTGGCGTGGGCTGCGGGGCCGCCGGCTCGCGCCTGCACGCGGGGCTCGTTTCCGCTGCGCCTGCGCCCGCAAGCTTGCCCCTGCTCCCGCAAGCTCGCTCCTCGCCCGCGCTGGGTTTGTTCGGCGCAGGCTGCGGGGCTCGCAAGCTCGCTCCTCGCCCGCGCTGGGTTTGTTCGGCGCAGGCTGCGGGGCTCGCAAGCTCGCTCCTCGCCCGCGCTGGGTTTGTTCGGCGCAGGCTGCGGGGCTCGCAAGCTCGCTCCTCGCCCGCGCAGTAGTCTTGTCTGTCGTGACCGATGCCGACTACGCCGAACAGCTCAAGGACCTCGACGCCACTCTTCGCAACATCGAGTCGGTGCTCGACATCGACCGGCTGCGGGCGGACAAGGCCCGTCTGGAGGAGGCCGCCTCCGCCCCCGACCTCTGGGACGACCAGGCCCGGGCGCAACAGGTCACCTCACAGCTGTCGTACGTGAATGGGGAGATCAACAAGCTCGCGGAGCTTCGTTCTCGCCTCGAAGACGCCAAGGTGCTGCTGGAACTGGCCGAGGCGGAGTCCGACCCGGGTGCCTTCGCCGAGGTCGAGACGGAGGTTGCCGGGCTGGCCAAGGCCATCGACGAGATGGAGGTCCGCACCCTGCTCTCCGGTGAGTACGACTCCCGGGAGGCGCTGGTGGCGATCCGCGCCGGTGCCGGCGGCGTGGACGCGGCGGACTTCGCCGAGATGCTGCTGCGGATGTACCTGCGCTGGGCCGAGCGGCACGGCTACCCCACCGAGGTCTACGAGACCTCCTACGCCGAGGAGGCCGGGCTCAAGTCGGCCACCTTCACGGTCAAGGTGCCGTACGCGTACGGCACGCTCAGCGTCGAGTCGGGTACCCACCGGCTGGTCCGGATCAGCCCCTTCGACAATCAGGGCCGGCGGCAGACCAGCTTCGCCGGGGTCGAGGTGCTCCCGGTGGTGGAACAGACCGATCACATCGACATTCCCGAGAACGAGATGCGCTTTGATGTCTACCGGTCGTCCGGCCCCGGCGGGCAGAGCGTGAACACGACCGACTCGGCGGTGCGGATCACCCACATACCGACCGGCATCGTGGTCACCTGTCAGAACGAGAAGTCCCAGCTGCAGAACAAGGCGTCCGCGCTGCGCGTCCTCCAGGCCCGACTCTTGGAGCGGAAGCGCCAAGAGGAGCAGGCCAAGCTCCAGGGCCTGAAGACCGACGCCGCCGGCTCCTGGGGTGACCAGATGCGTTCGTACGTCCTGCATCCGTACCAGATGGTGAAGGACCTTCGAACGGAGCAGGAGACCGGGACACCCTCCGCGGTCTTCGATGGCGAGTTGGACGCCTTCATTGAGGCCGGTATCCGGTGGCGAAAGCAACAGCAGCTTGCTGATGACAAAGCGTGACCGATCATGGGCGCAGCGCACCATCGAAAATCGTGAGTGCTGGCAGATCGACGACGTGCCCGGAATTTGAGGGGCGCGGGATTTGGCACATCTGTTACACCGCGTAGACTCACGACCCGTGATTCAGCTTGAGCAAGTGACGAAGACGTACCCGAAGGCGTCCCGGCCTTCGCTCGACAACGTGTCCGTCGCGATCGAGAAGGGCGAGTTCGTCTTCTTCATCGGCCCATCCGGCTCCGGCAAGTCCACCATCATCAAGATGCTGCTACACGAGGTTGCGCCCAATAAGGGACGGATCGTCGTGAACGGCAAGGATGTCACGTCGATGCGCTCCTGGAAGCGGCCCGCCTTCCGGCGCTCGATCGGCTGCGTGTTCCAGGACTTCCGGCTGCTACCGAACCGCACCGCCTACGAGAACGTGGCGTTCGCGCTCGAGGTGATCGGCAAAACCAAGGCGGTTGCCCGCCGGGTGGTACCGGAGGTGCTGGAGCTGGTCGGGCTGGGTGGCAAGGAGCACCGCTACCCGCAGGAGCTCTCCGGTGGTGAGCAGCAGCGGGTGGCGGTCGCGCGAGCGTTCGTGAACCGTCCGCTGATCCTGCTCGCGGACGAGCCGACCGGAAACCTCGACCCGGACACCTCCATCGAGATCATGCGTTTGTTGGACCGGATCAACCGCACCGGTACGACCGTCGTGATGGTCACCCACGACTCGAACATCGTGAACCAGATGCGCCGCCGGGTCATCGAGATTGAGAGCGGCCGGATCGTCCGCGACCAGGCTCGCGGCGTCTACGGGTGAGCCGGCGCTCCACCTCGACTGACGACCACCACCTGCCGGAGACGCGGAGGAATCTTCGATGCGCTTGAAATACGTCCTGTCCGAGGTCCTGGTCGGACTGTGGCGCAACGTGACCATGACCATCGCAATGATCATTACGATGGCGGTCTCGCTGACCATGCTCGGCGCGAGCGGTCTGATCTACGTCAAGGTCGCCGAGATGAAGGAGCTGTACTTCGAGAACATCGAGGTCTCGATCTTCCTGGAGACCGAGGTCACCGAGGAACAGAAGACAGCGATCCAGGCCAAGCTGGATGCCGACCCGCTGATCGAGAGCGTCACGTACGTCAACAAAGAAGAGGCGTACGAGATTGTCGAGGAGATCTTTCGGGACTCCCCGGACCTGCTCAGTGCGATCGGTCCGGAGGTGCTGCCGGAGTCGTACCGGCTGAAGCTGGTGAACCCGCAGGAGTACCAGGCGATCGGGGAGCAGTACGCCGAGATTGAGGGCGTCGACCAGGTGATCGACAAGTCCAGCGTACTCGACAAGATCTTCAAACTCTTCTCCGCCGGTCAGAATATCGCCCTCGTCGCGGCGATCGCGATGGCTGTCGCCGCCCTGCTCCTGGTCGCCAACACGATCCAGGTCGCCGCCTACAGCAAGCGGCGCGAGGTCGCGGTGATGAAGCTCGTCGGCGCGTCGAACTGGTTCATCCAGGCGCCCTTCGTCCTGGAAGCCGTGGTCGCCGGCCTGATCGGATCCCTACTCGGCCTCGGCGCCCTCGCCGGGCTGAAGGTCTTCCTCTTCGACGGCGCACTGCGCGCCCTCCAGGGGCTCTTCGCACCGGTCAGCTGGGGTGAGGTGCTGCTGGCCTTCCCCCTGATGGCCGCCGTCGGAGCTCTGATCAGCGCGATCACCGCCTGGGTCACGCTCCGCTTCTACCTGCGGGTCTAGTGCCCGCCGGGCGGCCGCTGGGGCCGCCCGCGCACCCTGTCGGCCAAGGGCTCCCCCGCACCGGAAATAATCGGCGCGGGGGAGCCCTTGTCCTCCGGTAGGATGATCGCCGCTGTCGACCCAAGGGGCGCAGCGACCAGGCTGTTCGACCCAGGGACGCAGCGATCAGGAAGGGAGGTGGCGCCGATGCCACGGGAGAAGGGGCGGAAGGTCGTCGCCTCCAACCGGAAGGCCCGCCACGACTACGCGATCCTCGACACCTACGAGGCGGGGATGGCGTTGACCGGCACCGAGGTCAAGTCGCTGCGGGCGGGGCGGGCGTCGCTGGTGGACGCCTTCGCCCAGGAACGCAACGGCGAGCTCTATCTGCACGGGATGCACATCCCGGAGTACGTGCAGGGCACTTGGACCAACCACGAGCCCCGACGCACCCGCAAACTACTGCTCAACCGCATCGAGATCGACCGGCTGATCGGCAAGACCCGGGAGAGTGGGCTCACGATCGTCCCGCTGCAGGTCTACTTCTCCGACGGCTGGGCCAAGGTCGAGATCGGCGTCGCCAAGGGCAAGAAGTCGTACGACAAGCGGCAGGACCTCGCCAAGCGGGACGCGCAACGGGAGATCGCCCGGGCCGCCGGTCGGCGGGGCAAGGGGATGGAAGACTGAGCTGACGCCCGGCTGGGGCGGGATGAAACCCGTTGCGTCAGGCGTTAGGCTTATCGGTGCCGCCAACAGGGGCGGCCCGTCGAGGGGGTGACTGGTTTCGACTTCGTACGTTGCGGCAGGGGAAGCGAGCCGAGGAAGCCAACGTCGTCTCGGAAATCGTTCGTTGGAAAACAATAAGCGCCAAGCAGAATCGCGCTGACTTCGCTCTCGCCGCCTGAGGCGAGTAGCAAGTCTGTCGGCCTGGGAGTGCCTTCGACCCAGTTAGCCGGCATCAGCTAGGAGGCTGGCCAATCGGCCCCGGTCGCGGGGGCCGTGCGGCGAGATTAATCAGCGACTGGGCCCGTCACACCGACTCGCTCGCGTGATCGGAGGGGCCGAGTAGAGGCACAGCGAGCTGCGCTCGGAGAAGCCCTGGCAAGGCGGCGAAGGACCCGGGTTCGATTCCCGGCACCTCCACCACCTGGCCGACGCGCCCCGGTCCACCCGGACCGGGGCGCGTCGGCGTTTCTGGCCTCGAACCTCCGTGCCGCCGGGTACCACCAGGCCCGGCGACGAGTGCCACCGATGGATGGGAACGAGTGCCACCGGTGGACGGGAACCAGTGCGCGGTGGCGGGCGTCGGAAGAGTATGCGTCGAGTATTCGTCACCCTGTGCGTGCCCCTGCTGCTGGTCGCCGGTTGCGCGCCGGCCGACTCGGAGCCGGCCGACGCCCCCCCGCCGGACGGCCGGCAGGCGGCGTTCGAAGAGCGGGCCACCCAGATCGCCGCGGCCTGGCAGCCCGGCCCATCCTGGAGTGACGGGTACATCCCACTCCAGGAGCCCGCCATGACCGTCGGAGACCCCGGCTTCACCCCGGACACTCAGGCCGCCTTCCAGGCCGGCTGGTACCGGGACCAGATTCCGCTGCCGACGGACCAGCCCGAAGACGGCACCATCCAGTTCCCCTCCGGCACCCTCACCGTGCCGCTGGTCAGCGCTGCCGAGGCGTACCGGGAACTCGACCGGGGCGACCCACCGGCCTGCGACGGGCGGCCGACGAACCCGGCCACCCCACCAGCCCCGGCGGATGGGCCGGACACCGGGGTGAGCACCTCGCCGCAGACCGCCTGCATCCCGCTCACCGTCACCGCCGTCGAGCTCGACAGCGTGCCGGTGCGGACCAGTCGCGGCGAGGCAGCGGTGCCGGCCTGGCTGTTCACCATTGACGAGCTGACCGCCCCGGTGGCCCGGCTCGCGGTCGCCCCGACCGCCGTCGGAGAGCCGCCGGAGCCGACCGCACCCACCGCGCCACTGCACCAGGAACTGGTCGGGGCGCTGGACCTGCGCGCCGTGGACGACGCCACGCTGACCGTGCGGGTCGGCATCGGTGCGTGTGACACCAGCGTCACCCCACTGGTATACGAACAGGATGACGTGGTGGTGGTCGGCGGCGCGGTGACCCGCAGCACCGGTGTCTGCACCGAGCAGCTTCTGCTCGAACCGGTGACCGTGCAGCTAGCCGCCCCGCTGGGGGAGCGGACCGTCCTCGACGTGCTCGGCGGTGGGCCGCTGCGGCTCACCACCGGCTGACCGGCGACGGCCCGGCCGCCGGGCTCAGGGCAGCGCGAAGGGAAGCTTGATGCCCTCCAGGGCTGACCCGCAGGCGCAGTCCCGATCGGCCGGCAGCTGGGCCACCGCGGTGAAGAGCAGCTCCCGCAGGCGGGCGGTGTTCTCGCCGAAGACCCGGAACACCTCCTCCTGGGTCACCGATCCGCCGCCCGGCACGCCCGCATCGTGGTCGGTGACCAGCGCGATCGACGAGTAGCAGAGGGCCAACTCCCGGGCGAGCACCGCCTCCGGGTGGCCGGTCATGTTGACCACCGTCCCGCCGATGGCCGTGAACCAACGCGACTCGGCACGGGTGGAGAAGCGGGGACCCTCGACGACCACCACCGTCCCCCCGTCCACCGCCGGCAGGCCCCGCTCGGCGCCGGCGGCGAGCAGCGTACGCCGGCCGACCGGGCAGTACGGGTCGGCGAAGGAGACGTGCACCGCGCCCCGGTCGTAGTAGGTCTGTGCCCGACCACTGGTGCGGTCGATCAGCTGGTCCGGCACGACGAACGTGCCGGGGCCCAACTCCGGGCGCAGCCCGCCGACCGCGCAGGGGGCGAGCACCTGGCGGACCCCGAGCGAGCGCAGCGCCCACAGATTGGCCCGGTAGGGGATCTGGTGCGGCGGATGCCGGTGATCCCGGCCGTGCCGGGGCAGGAACGCCAACCGGCGGCCCGCGACCTCGGCGATCGTGACCACGTCGGACGGCGACCCGTACGGGGTGTCTACTACGTGCTCGGTGGCGCCGTCGAGCAGGGCGTACAGCCCCGACCCGCCGATCACCGCGAGTTCTGCCGTGGGACTCACCGAACCTCCCTCGTCTCTGTCGCGTCAGACCTTAGCCAGCGACCCAGCAGCAGGCTATGGTGCCAGGCATGACGTTGACGGGGTGGCTGGCACCGGTGTCCCCGGTTGTCCGGGCACGGTCGGACTGACGGGATGTCCGACATGCAGGAAGAGGGGCGGGCGATCGGCGGGCAGGCGACGGAGTCGATGGCCGGGCGGTTGCTGGTCGCGGCACCGACGTTGAAGGATCCGAACTTCGACCGGACCGTGGTGCTGCTGGTCGCCCACGAACCGGGCGGGGCGCTGGGCGTCGTGCTCAACCGGGCCACCGAGATTCCGGTGGCGGAGGTACTCGGCGACTGGGGCGAGTTGGCCCGTGACCCGGCCGTGGTCTTCGAAGGGGGCCCGGTGCAGCCGGATTCGGCGATCTGCCTCGCCCGCATGCGCCACCCGCTGCGGCCGATGAAGAGCTTCCAGCAGATCTCCGGTGCGGTCGGCACGCTCGACCTGACGGTGGACCCGGAGCAGCTGCGGGAGAGCATCGTGGGCATCCGGGTCTTCGCCGGCTACTCCGGGTGGGAGTCGGGCCAGCTGGAGCAGGAGATCGCGGAGGGCTCCTGGTTCGTCCTGGACGCGTTGCCCGGCGACGCCTTCGTCGATCGTCCGGACGACCTGTGGCCGATGGTGCTGCGCCGGCAGGGCGGCATGATGGCGGCGGTGGCGCACTTCCCGGCGGACGTGGCGCTCAACTGACCCGGTGCGGTGGCGGGCACCCCGCGCGATGACCGCGCCGGCCGCCGTGTGTATAGTTCTCCCGTGCCCGGGCGACCGGGTAGTGCACAGGGGGCCGTGGCGCAGCTGGTAGCGCACCACACTGGCAGTGTGGGGGTCAGGGGTTCGAGTCCCCTCGGCTCCACCATCTTCCACCGCAGGTGGAAGGGTGGAATTCATCGGCAGAGGCCGATCTACCGTGATCTTGTGCTCACAGTTGTGCTCACAATGATCCGTTACGCTGACTCCCATGGCGCTCGGCTGTGAGCACGGGAGGAAAGATGGCGGTCCGCGATTCAGGTGTGGGGCTAGTTCCTGACGCCCTGCCGTACCCAAGGCGTAGCACCTCGACGGTCCGACGCTCGTCAACGATGAGTGGGGCCGCAGCGAGGTCAGACTTCCGTCTGTCTCTCCGGAACGCCTCTGCACGCCGCTTCTTCTGCGGTGCCTGCGTGGGACAGCCTTCTCAGCCGTAGCGCTCCCGATAACCCTGGCCGCTCACGATGAGCGCGGTGAGATCACCGTGCTCCGGATCGTCGCGCCCAGGTATGGATGGCGGTCCCGGCCACGTGCTCCACCACTTGACCGGGACCTTGATTGGACGCAGGAGGTCCAACCCATGAACCACCCTAAGACCCGACGATCGCAGCCTGCCCGGCCGGTGGCGCTAGCGATCGTCCCAGCGAGCCGTCTCGCCAGAGGCGAGGCCACGAGCCCTGTGCGCCGATCGCATGCGAAGGGCCGGTTGTTGCCTGCCGGGCAAGCGCGGATGCGCATTTCTGCGCCCCGAATCCCGCTGAACGGCGTCCGGCGATGAGCGTCCGACAAGACCCGAAACGGAACACCTGGTACTACGTCATCGATCTGCCGCGTGGAGATGACGGCAAGCGTAAGCAGAAGTTCGTTCGCGGGTTCGAGACGGAGAAGGAGGCCCTAAAGGCCGAGGAACTGGCTCGCAAGCAGTTCGGCCAAAGCGAGTTGGCGGCAGACGGCACGATGGCCGCTGAACTGGTGAAGTGGCTGGAAGAGCGCGAACTGGATGTTGCGGTGACAACGCTGAGCAACTACCGCAACGCGATCATTAAGTACATCATTCCGCGGCTGGGTGCTCGGCGACTGTATGACCTGGACAGGCAAACGATCAACGACTTCTACCGTCATCTGTTGAGGAAGGGCGGCCGGAGGGGTACGGGGCTGTCGGCGGAGACGGTCAGGCACGTCCACCGGACACTGATGAAGGCGCTCAAGGACCTTGGCGTCGTCATCGATGGCGTCCGGCAGCCACGCCCCGACGAACGTGAGGAACATGGCCGAAAGGGGATTTGGACGGCGAAGCAGTGTGCTCAATTCTTGGCGCACATCGCCGATGACCGCCTCTACGCGGCCTGGGTGCTCGTCGTCGTGTGCGGCTTGCGTCGCGGCGAGGTGGCCGGGTTGAAGTGGTCGAAGATCGATCTGGATCGCAAGATCCTCCACGTCCACTGGCAGCGCGCTGTTGCATCCGGCGAAGTCGAGGGCGGCGTCGTCGAGAAGGCGCCGAAGGGCAAGAGCAAGAGGTCCATCCTCTTCGGCTCCGCTTTGGGCGCGGTGTTGTCGGAGCACCAGCGCCGACAGCAGAAGGAAATGGCCGAAGCTGGTCTGCTGTACAAGGAGCTCGGCTACGTCTTCTGTAAGGAGGACGGTACGCCGTACCATCCGAAATACTTCACGGACCGGTTCCGGGCTCTCTGTATCGCGGCGGGCGTACCGGTGATCGTGCTGCATGACGGGCGCCACACGTCCGCGACCGTTGGTGCTGACCATGGAGTGCCGCGACACGCGATGCAGAAGCGTCTGGGGCACGCGCGGGCGCGGATGACGGACGAGATCTACACCCATGTCCTGCCGGAGTCGGAGCGGCGATCTGCTGAGATCATGGAAGAGACGATCTTGGGGCCGCTCGGCCACGACGAGTAGGCGACGACAAGGCGGCTGGGCGAGGTCGAATGGGACCTCGCCCTTGCCGTTTCCGTTCTCGTGTCTCGACTCGCGATTGATCAAGCATTCCGTCGTGATGCCCGCTCACCTGTTGAACGTACGGTCGCTGCAGAGACGGGGACCGCTGGGGCGGGAGCATGAGAAAGTGAGGCGGTAGCAATCGTCTGTAGTCGGTCAGCGGCGAGTCGCGCCGCGCTGGCCTGGTGGAGTCTGTCTTGTGCCTCGCGGATGATCGCGAGGTTGTTCGCGATCATCGATACACGCAGTACCAGTTGCAGTGCTGCGGCGGTGTCGTCATCGTTGCTGAGTCGGCCTGCAGCCGAGATCAGTCGGGACATGGATAGAAGTTGACCCGCGACCGGGTGCCACTGGCTCAGGCGTCGACCATGTGGTTCCCGGACTGCTCTGTCGAAGGTTTCCGAGATGTCGGTGAGGGGTCCGCCTCTGCGGCCCTCGAAGGCCCGCGCCGTCGACGCGAGGACGTCAGCAGCGGCGTAGGCGAGGGACGCGATGTGGTCTTCGCCGCCGGTTGGGTCCTCCGCGAGAAGACGGGCCCCGCGATCCGCCGCTGCCGTGGCCCGGCGGAAGGTGTCCGTCCGGTGTCGAGCTTCTGGGCGCCTCATCCCGCCGCGTGAGGTGGTGCCGGGAAGCATGCCCCAGAGTTGTCGTAGCTGCGGGAGGGTGAGGTCTGGAGCAAGCCTGCCACCGCCGTACCAGACGGTGTCGCCGGAACTGGTGTGGTGGTCGGGGAGTCCGACGGCATAGCCCGTGACCTCGTCTGGGTTGATCGTGCTGTGCCGCAGCCGCACGAGGACACCGGCGGATTGAAGCCGGCTGAGGAAGTCGTCCTCGTCAACGGCCGCCACAGCGGCCGTACGTACCTCGCGGCGGAGCTTGTTCCGGGGTATCTCAGGCCGGCCCTGTCGGTGGCTTTTGTTCTGCTCCGCTGCGGTTGGCCGCCGGTGGCTGGTGTGGTCAACCGGGCCTACCTGGTACAGGCCGTAGCGTTGTTCGAGGTCTCGGGCGGCGGCTTGCGCCTTGACGCGTTCGTTCCAGGCCCAGACGGTCTCGCCGTCTTGCCGGACGAGCGTGGCCACGATGTGAATGTGGTCGTCGGCGTGGCGAACGGCCACCCATCGCACAGCGTCCGGGTCGCCATGCGGGGCGATGCCGACGGCGGCGACGATCTCGGCGGCGATGTGCGCCCATTGGCTGTCGGTGAGGATGCGGTCGGTGATGTGGTTGCGGACGGAGGTGTGCCAGACGAACTTTTGTGGCGGGTTCCTGCCGGCCCGGACGGGCTGTTCGAGCAGGCGGGCCAGGGCCCGGATGTCGTGGCGTCCGGAGGCGTGGGTTGGGGGTTCCAGCGAAGGTAGCTGGCTGGGGCCGGACCACGCGGCAACGAGGTGGGGGTTGACGTGTTCCTCAGCCTTCCCTGGCCCGAACAGGTAGCGGAGCAGTCCGCCTAAGTTCGTACCGCGGGGATGGATCGCGGGGATCAGCGCAGCCGCCGGTCGATGTCGGCCACAAGAGCGTCGAGTCTGTCGAGTGCCTGCACGCACCGCCTGACGGCGTGCTCGAGCCAGACCGGCGCTTCGCCAGTGGCGTTGAGTGCTGCGGTGGCCTGGTTGAGGTTGGTGCCGGTACGCGTGATGGCGGTCCGGGCAGCGAAGAGTTCCCGCTGCATGGCGGCGAGTTCTGCTCGGGTGACGCCGGTTCCGGCAATCAGAGCGCCGGGGACGGTGGTGCTCCTGGCGGCGGCCAACGCGGCGTCGGCGCAGAAGCCGGTCGGGGTCAGCCCGGCACGGTGCGCGGCGGTCACGACATCGCCGTGCTCGGCGTCGTCGAGCCGGAGGTTGATCCGTTGCCGCCGGCCCGGAAACTGGTGACGCCGGTCGGCGCCACGTGGGCTTGGCGTGTCGCCGGTCGCTGTTCGCGTACGGGTGTCCACCGTCGTCGCCTCCGCTTCGCACGTTCCTGCGTCCGAACGTGCGGCGGCGGGGTTATTGGCGACGCTACGGGTAGCGGCTCGGCATGACTCTGCTTCCGGTTCCGCTCGGGCTGTTACGGTGGAAGCAGGAGCCCGCGACCGGAAGCGAACGTGCTGGACCTGCTGGCTGCGGAAGCGGAACCAGTCGGATCCGCTTCGGCGCGAGGTATGGCAACTCGCCCTCGAAGGCGGAAGCCTGCCGGAGCGTCGGCGTGGCTGCTGTCGGCGCGCGGCGTGGTCGCGTTACCTTCTCCACTGACCCCGCTGGGTCAGTGCTTTTACCGGTCACCGGATGTGCCGACCGTGCACGGTCGGCACATCCGGTGACCGGTACTACAACTTGCTTGTCTGTCTTTCCACGCACACCGGTTCCGGAACGGGGCGAGGCAGCGTTGACTTGAATCACCGATAGGGCGGTGAGCGTTCGCCATATTGATCTTGGGCCGCGCTCATGAGCAGTTCGGTTGTCGACCCCGAATGCAGTGGCTGACGGCAGTCTCTCGCCCCCCTCTTTGCAGGTCAAGTAGGTCTAGGGCTGCCATTCCTGAGACTGATGCGGTATCATTACAAGTGAAGGGAATCGAACCCCTTCCTGATGGAACCCAGACCCTCCTGGAGGTTCACGTGCCCCCTAGCTCTTTGACTCCCGAGGAGCGCTTCAACGCCATCCGTGCGGTCCTGGTCGACGCTCGGCACAAGATCACGATCGCCATCGAAACCGTGCACCCGGCTGCCGCTGAGTGCCTTCCGATGCCGCAACTGGTCGTGCCGGACGTCGACGGCTTCGCGGCCGCCTCCCGCGCGCTGAATGCCAACCTCTTCACCGCCAACGGCGGAAGGGCTGCGGCCTGGGTCACTGCGCGGTCCGCATGCACGCACGGCCCGAAGGCTGCTATGGCGGTCTACGAACTCTGCTACTCCTGGTGCCAGCTCATCAACGCCGGTCGCTCGCGCATCGAGTCGATGCCCGGCTGGACCAATCACATCGAAGGGCTGTTGGAGATTCTTCCGGGGCGTATCGCTCAGTTGTCCGGCGTGTCGGCCGGTGTCGAGCATGGGGAAACTCCGCCTGCCTCCGATCGAGGAAAGGAAAAGCGCATGTCTGATCAACTGGAAGTTGTCGACGCTGGTGCCGACAACGGAGCCGCCGGGTTGCCGGCCGTGGGCGATCGCGTGATCTCATGGTACGACGATGACCCGGTGGAGTACGGCGGCGGTGACGGCGGTCCTTGGACGACCCTGAGCTTCGCGTTGCTCTCTGGCGGTCTACCGGTTCGCAAGTGCGAGCCGGAGCGCGTCGCCCCCGCTGACACTCCGATTCCGGGTAAGGACGCGCGGGCTTCGGTCGTCAAGCGCACCCGAGCGGAGATGCCCTATGGGGAGCCCGGGGTCTGGCAGCTCACGCTGCCGGGCGGCGGTGTTCCCACCTGGCATCGCACCAAACGGGATGCCGCGATGGCCGGCCTGCGCCGGCTGGCGATCCTCGACTGGCACCGTGCGCGAGCTGAGGCCGCAACCGCCTCCGACGAGGCCGTCGCGGACCAGTCCCGAGAACTTGATGCGGCATCATTACAAGTAGCAAGGTGGGTTGGCGACGACCAGCGTTGCTTGCGGCGCGAAGAGGAGAGGCCACGGGTGCCCGGCCGCTCGGACCCGTGGCTCTCCTGCCGGCGAATCGCCTCGCCGGACTCGCACCGACCCTGACTCTTCGACGTGTGGCCCTCGGGTGTCGCTACCACCCGGCGCACGTCGTCATCGACAACCGCCAGATTGATCGAAGGAAGCTCCGTGACTGCCCAAGGCAAGAAGACCACAACCCGCTTGACGCGGGGCGATCGAATTCTCATCACCGACGACGCGACCAAGGCATCGACCCGTAACCCGGGCACCTGGCATCCGAGCCGGGTCAAGACCGGCGCGACCGTTGCGACCGTCCTCGACAAGCAGGCCCTGCCCGGCCGGCGCACCCGGTACAACGTCGTCACCGACACGGGCACGGTCCTGGACCTGTCCGGCGGACAGACGTTCCTGTTCGCCCCGCCAGCCCACTCACCTAAGCCGGCTGAGGCGGCAGCGGAGGCCATGACCGATGGCGAACAGCCCGGCGGTGCGTAGTGACCGACCAGCAGCCAGGCGACGCCGTGAACCCGGGCCTCGTGCCGGACGAGAACCCCACGCCCACCCGGCAGTCCGTGACCTACATCATCCTGACCACGCTGCGCCCCGACTCCGGCCTCCTCATCGGAAGCGTCCGGGCGGTCGCCCACGCGGAGATCTCTCGACGGCTGGGCGGCACCGGCAGCCGTGACGCCCTGGTCGCTGCCTACGTCAGACTGGCCGACGAACTGGTGCCAGTCGACGTGGAGACCATCGAGCAACCCGCTGTCGACGGGCTGGCCCGGTACCAGATTCGTACGTGGCTGGGACAGCAACTGATCAGTCAGTGCGAGCTGGAGACTCCGTTGCGCCGGAGGTGACAGCGCCGGCCCGCGCGGTCTTGTGACACGCGGGCCGGCCACCGGGGCTCCAGGCCGCTACAACCCGAGCCCGACGTACCGCCAGACGGTCCGCACCGGCCAGCGTAGCCGCTGCGGCTACCCGTAGCGCCGCTCGTCGCCATACCACCCCTTTCACCAACCGCCGCCGACGCGGTGGGCCAGCCATGCCCGCTGCCGTCGCGGCTGCCCGCACATCCTCTGGAAGGACCTTCACCGTGACGCTCTCTGCTCCCACGACGGCCACGGCCACCGCACCTCATGCCCTCGATGACGAGGACTTCGAGGAGGAGCTACTCCGCGTCGATCCCGCGACCCTGGTCGTGGGCGCCAACGTGCGCCTGGACCCCCGGCTGCGCAAGACCTACGTCGACAACGTCCGCCAGCGTGGCGTGCTGGAGCCGGTCATCGCCTACCGCGACGACAACGGCCGCCTTGTGGTGCTGCGCGGGCAACGCCGGACCCTGGCGGCCGTGCAAGCCCAGCGCCCCTGGGTGCGGGTAATGGTCGTTCCGAAGCCGGACGAGGCCGACCGGCTGACCGACCAGGTGAACGAGAACGATCACCGGGAACCCCTCACCGTCGCAGAGCGTGTAGCCGCGTACGACCAGCTCGCCCTGTGCGGTGTCCCGGCCGGGGAGATCGCCAAGCGGATGTCCACGAGCCGGCCGGTGGTCGACAAGGCGCTGTCGGTGGCTCGCAGCAAGCTCGCTCGGGGGGCGACGCAACGGTGGGAGTTCCTCACCATCGACCAGGCCGCGGTGGTCGCGGAGTTCGAGGACGACGCCGAGGCAGTCAAGCGGCTCGTGGTCGCCGCCCAGCGCGGCGGGTTCGACCACGAGGCGCAGAAGTTGCGTGACGCCCGCGCGGAGGAGGCGGCAAAGGCCGAGACCGCCGCTACCCTCGCTGCCGCCGGGATCAGCATGGTCGACCGGCCGGCGTGGAACGACGAGAAGGCCAAGCGGCTGTCGGAGCTGAAGCACGGCGAGGAACAGCTCACCGAAGAGAACCACGCATCCTGCCCCGGGCACGCTGCCTTTCTCGACGACGAATGGGTCCACCCGGACGAGGACGACGCCGACGAAGAGGAGGACCCGTGGGGCGATGACACGTCGACCGAGGCAGACGAGGACGCACAGGAGCCGGAGCCTGCCCGCCCGTACCGGATCTGGGTGCCTGAGTACGTGTGCACCGACTTCGCCGCCCACGGACACGCGCTGCGCTGGCGGGGGCACGTTTCCGGCAGCGGACGCAAGACCGTCGCGGAGATGACCGACGCCGAACGGGAGGAAGCCCGCGCCCAGCGCCGTGACGTGATCCAGTCCAACAAGGCGTGGGACAGCGCCGAGACGGTACGCCGGAACTGGCTACGCACGTTCCTCGCCCGCAAGACCGCGCCGAAGGCGGCCGCAGGCTTCATCGCCGGCAGCCTCGCCCGCACCGACCACGCCGTCACGTCGGCGCTGACCGGCGGCAACCGGCTGGCCCATGACCTGCTCGGGCTGCCGGACCAGGCTCCCACGCTCGGCCGGCGAGCCCCGGCGATGGTCGAACTCGTCGGCAAGGCCAGCGACGAGCGCGCCCAGATGATCGCGCTGGGCCTGCTGCTCGCCGCGTACGAGGAAGCGACGAGCCGCAACTCGTGGCGCAGCGTTAGCGACAGCACCACCCGCTACCTGCGCTACCTCGAAGCCAACGGGTACGAGTTGTCCACGGTCGAGCTGCGGGCATGCGGTGAGTCACCGCTGCCGGCCACCGACACCAACCCCGCAATCCTCGCTGCCGACGAGGCATAGCCGACGCGACCCTTCGGCCGCCGCCGTCCGACGGCGACCGAAGGACCCAGCGACGCGCCAATGGCGCCTAGGTTGACCTGCCCAGGGCGGCGACCCGCCCGCTCACACCCCTCGAACAGATCCACGGGGACACGCCATGCTTAAACAACTCTCCCTGTTCGACCCTGCCTTCTGCCAGCGGTGGCGGGGCGGGAACCACACCTGGCGGCCGGTGCATGAGGGTGGCTTCGAACAGCGTCGCTACCGGCTGGAACCGGTACCGGAGGCGGCGGCCCGCCGGTTCGTCGCCGAGCACCACTACAGCAAGAGTTTTCCCGCCGCCCGGATGTCCTTCGGGCTACTCGAAGGCGACCATCTGGTCGGGGCGGTCGTGCTCGGCGTGCCGATGCACCCCGCCGTGCTGACCAAGCCGTTTCCCACCCTCGGCCCCGGCCGGGCTGCCGAGATCAGCCGCCTCGTCCTGCTCGATGAGGTGCCGTCCAACGCCGAAAGCTGGCTGCTGGGCCGGCTGTTCCGGCTCGCCGCCGATCAGGGCATTCGGGGGCTCGTCGCCTTCTCCGACCCGATGCCCCGGATCCTAGCCGGGGAACTCCTCATGCCCGGCCACGTCGGGCACGTGTACCGTGTGACTCGCGGAAGGTACCTGGGCGGGGGACCGCCAGGACCATCACGATGCTGCCGGGTGGCACCGTACTGACGGCCAGGGCCATGCAGAAGGTGCGTGCCGGGGAGCGCGGGGCTGCCGGCGTCCGGGCTCGGCTCGTGGCGCTGCGCGCCCGACCTCTGCCGGAGATGGTGGCCGAGTACGCGCGGGCCGGTATGGACCTGACCCCTGGCGAGTGGCTGGAACTCGCGCTCGCCCAGGTCGGCGCTCGACGGGTCCGTCATCGCGGCTACCACCGCTTCGCCTGGCCGGTGGGGGACAGGGGCTGGCGCAGGCGCTGCCCGATCGGCCTGGTCGAACTGCCCTACCCGCTCGCCACCGACCCGGCGGTGACTCTGTGAACCCGCTGCGCACCGAAGCCGACCTGCTGCGCACCCTGGAACGTGGCTGCTACACCCTGCCCGAGCTGTACCGGCTGGCCGAGCAGGCGGGCCTGGCCGACCGGGCGGACGGCCGCCGGATCACCCAGGACGGGCAGGCCCAGTACAAGCGGCGGCTGCGCTCGGCGCTGCTCGCCTTCAAGCGACAGGGCCGCGCCCGCCCGGCGGGTACCGGAAAAGCCGCCTGGCTGATCGAAGGCTCGACCACCCGGCCGCAGCGGGCGCTGCTGATCTGGCTGCCCGCCGACCCGTCGCACGTCGAGCTGGTGCTCGGCGCGGCTGCCACCGTGTTGCGCGAGGCGGACGAGCCGATCGACCTCATCGTCGCTGACCCGCCGTGGGCGCTGGGCCGAGGTGACCACCGCTCTGCCTACCGGCGCACGTACGGCCGGAACCATGACCAGGTGATGCCGGGATACGTGGACGTTGACCCGGCCGAGTACGCTGCGTTCACCTCGGGGTGGATCGGGGCGGCCAGCGCGGCGCTTCGTCCTGGCGGCTACCTCGCGGTGGTCACCGGCGCTCAGCAGGCAGCGCGGGTCCAGGTGACGGCCGAAGACGCCGGGCTCACCTACGTCAACTCGATCGCCGTCGCGCGCCGATTCGGTCTCTACTCCCGGCGCCGCTTTGTCCACCAACACCATCGGGTGACGCTGCTGTGCAAGGGATCGCTCACCGAACCCGCCCGGGTGTTCCACCTTCCGCCGGAGATGCCCCGAGGCCGTACCGGGCAGATCTACGCCACGGACCTGTGGACCGACATCCCCGAGCAGCGCCGCCGGAACCTCCTGCGCTATGACAACTCGCTACACCCGGCGCTGGCGTCCCGGGTGATCCGGGCCACCACCGACCTCGACCATCTGGTCGCGGACCCGTTCCTCGGCTCGGGCACCACCGCCATCGCAGCCCTCCAGGACGGGCGACGCTTCTACGGCGGGGACCTGAACGCGGAGAGCTTGCGCTTCACCATGGGACGCATCCTTGCCGAGGTCGTGCCCGTCATCCGGCCCGAGACCGAGCAGCTCACGCTCTTCGACGCGCCGGCCGGAGCGCCGGCATGACCGTCGACACGATCCGCCGCACCACCGTCACAGCCTCCGGCGTCTCCCCGCGACGAGCTGACGAACTGCTGGCGTTCCTGCGGAAGCAGAACCTGACGCAGTGGCCCCCACCGCCACCAACGATGCAGGAGCGTCGTGCCCGCTGGGATGCGCACGTGGCCCGGTTCGGCCTCGGCCCCGAACGCGTGGAAACGCCCTGGGGGCCGGTCACTTCCTGGACCGTCAGCGAGTTCCATTCCGACGCCGCGCGCCGGGCCACCTTCTACCTCGGGGTGGGGCATCCCCATTGGCTGAACGAATCACCCGTGCCGCTGTTCCTCTCGGCGACAACCCTGTCCCGCTACCGACGGCGCGGCGATGACTTTCCGGTACGAATGAACGGGGCACCCTGGGCCGGCGACTCCGGCACCTACGCCGCGCTGATCCTGCGCGCCGACCCGGAGGGACATCCCTGGTTCGCGCACCCGGACGAGTACGGGGCCATGTGGACCCGCTTTCAGGAGGACGTGGGGCCGCCGGATGTTGTCGGCATCCAGGACTGGCCCTGCGAGCCGCAGTGCCTGCGCCGCACCGGAGCCACCGTCCGGGAGCACCAGGAAGCGACTCTGGCCAACTACCTTTACCTGGCCGAGCAGTTTCCCCACGTCCCGTGGCTGCCGACGTTGCAGGGGTGGCATCCGTGGGAGTACGTCGAGCACCACCGCATGTACCAGGCCGCGGGGGTGGACCTGGCCGGCATGCGCGTTGGTGTCGGCAGCCTGTGCCGGCGCGGCTCCCAGCGCGAGGTTGCCCGCGTCCTGGGCACCCTCGCGCCGCTCGGCATGCGGATGCACGGATTCGGCGTGAGCATCAACGCGCTACGGCTCGTCGGCCCGCTGCTGGCCAGCTCCGACAGCCAAGCCTGGTCCGCCACTGCCCGACGGGAACGCATCCGCCTCCCAGGCTGCACGCACCTGAGCCGTCCGGACCCGCTGACCGGCTGCCGAGTCCCCACCGACTGCCGCAACTGCTTTCGCTACGCCCTGGTCTACCGGGAGGAGGTGATGGACGCCCTTCGGTACGCCGCACGCGCGCCGTCCGCTCCGTCGACACCGCTGGTCGACCTGCCGTCGATCCCGCCCGTGGCGCCGGCGAGCAACCGGCGTAGCGCTCTGGCCTGGCGCTCCCGGCCTCGGGCTCCGCACCCCGACCAGCTCACGCTTTTCGATGATCCGGGCGGCAACACCGACTAAGTGCGGTATCATTACAGGTCATGTCGGGGCGGTGCTGCCGGTGCCCGACGTCAAGTCCTCGGGAGAGAACTCATGACAACGCGCGTAACAAGCCACCTCGACCGTGCCGGCCGCCTCGGCGGTTGGCCCGGTGACCCGCTCGCTGCCGCCGACCTCGGTGAGGTGTGGCTGCACCTGCCGACCGGGGCCGCCGGCCTGATCGGCATCCGTCCCCACCACGACAACGGCCCGGTCCCGGCCCGCGGGTTCAGGTTGCTGGAGGCGACCACGCCGGTACCGCTACCGGCCGGGCATCCCTTCGCCCGGCGGACGACGGCCGAGGTGGAGGCCGTGTTGTACGCGGAGGGCTGGCGCGTCATCAGCCGCGCCGACGCCGCCGCCCGGCTTCGCGCCGCCGGGTACCGGCTCGGCACCCGCCGGGCCGCCGGGCACCTGCTCTACGCCGATGACGCCGACGACACCACCTGGAGGCAGCACTGCTCCGGCTACTGCGTCAAGGCGTTCACCGCGCCGATCCACCCCCCGCCCGGCCAGCCGCCGGCGCGCTGAGCGGCGTCAACCGCTGCGTGCGGTCAGGGCGACCCGCCAGCCCCTGCCGGAAGGGAAATCCGAGCACCGTACACCGGGCGCGTTACCCGTAGCGCTGCCGATAACCCGTAGCTCTCACGATGAGCCGGATGATTACCCACCGTTGGTGCCCAATCCGGCCCGTAAACGCAGGCGGTCCCGGCCGGTGGAGGCAACCCACCGGCCGGGACCTTGATCGGACAACGGAGGTCCGACTGATGACAGACCTTACGGCCCCGATACCGCCGCGCCCTCGGCCCCGGATTCACCACCTGCCGCCAGGGCCGCTGCCGACGCGCGCGGTGCTGGAAGGCCCGGTGGCGCGATGAGCACCGACCTGACCGACCTGGCCAGGGCCGACCGGCGGGTCGCCCGTGAGCTGGCGACCGCTGAGCGGGAACGGCTGGCCAGCGCGCAGCGGATCGCCGACGAGGACGCGGCGGTGCAGCGACGCCTGCGCGAGCAGGAAGGGCGGCTGCGCCTGGACGACCAGCGCGATCGGCAGAAAGCTGACCGCGCCGAGCGTCGCCGCAAGGAACGCGAGAACAAGCGTGAGGCGAGGCGCAAGCGGCGGCAGGCCCGCCGGCAGGACACGGCGGCGTGGTACGCGCGTCGCGTCGAGTACGTACGGGCCAACGCCGCCTCGGTCTACTCTGGCGTGATCTACGGCCTCGCCGTAGCCGGCGCCGTGTATGGGCAGGTCGACGCTGCCAGGATCAACGGTCTGCCCACGCCGATCGGCGTCGTGGCGGCGGTCGCCATCGAGGGCACGGGCCTGGCGATGGCCCTGACCGCACAGCAGCAGCGACTCGCCGGGGAGCGGGCGCTCGCAGCGCGGGCGCTGATCTGGATCTGCACGGCGGCGGCGGTCGCGATCAACGCCATCGGCCACCACACCGACCCGGTCAAGGCGGTCGGGCTGTCGTTCCTCTCGGCGCTCGGCATCATCGTCTACGAGGTCCGCAGCGGAGCCAAGCACAGGCCGACGCTGCGCGACCGGGGCATGCTGCCGCCACCGCCGGAGCGGTTCGGATGGCGGCGGTGGCTGGTGGCCCCCCACTCGACCCTCACGGCTTGGCGGCTGGACGTGCTGGACCGGCTGAGCCCCAGCGCCGCGGCCCTGGTCGCTCGTGCCGAAGCCGCCCGCCGTGAGCGCCGCCGGCTCGCCGCCGTCGAGCGCGACCGGGAACGGCGGGAGGCACTCGCGGCAGACGTGCGGAAGCAGGCGCGCACCGCCGCCCGCAACGCTGCCCGTGCCGGGGAAACCGGCAAGGCCCTGACACTGCTGCTGCACCTCGCCCAGACCGGCACCTCGGTACCGTCACTGGCGCTACCCGGGCCGGCGCGTAAGGAGATGGAAGCGGCGCAGGAGGCTGCCCGCCTGGCCCGAGCGCCGCTGGCGGAAGCGGAAGCGCGGCTGGCCGCAGAAGCGACCCGGCGCGCTCAGGCGGAAGCGGAAACCCGGGCGGCCCGCCAGGCAGCGGAAGCGGAAGCAGCGCGGCGAGCGGAAGCAACCGAGGAGGCGCAACGAGCGACGCGGCGGGCGGAACACGAAGCCGTCCTGCGGGCGGCGGCCGAGGAAGCAGCAGCGACTGCCCGAGCGGAAGCGGAGCAGGCGGCGCGAGGTCGGGGGCAGGCGGAAGCGGAAGCTCAGCAGTGGCACCGGCGCGGCGAGCTGGCGGAAACGGAGGTCGCCAACGTCCGGCTCAAGGGCAGGGAGCAGGCGCGGGTACAGAAGGACCTGGAGGTGCGGGCGGCAACCGCTGAGCGTGCCCTCGCTGACGAACAGCAGCGCCGCGAGGCCGCGGAGGAGCAGATCCGCGGGCTCATGGAGCGGATGTCGCCACGCCGTCGCCGCACGATGTCGAACGCGCCAGCGGGCGAGCCGCTGATGTTCGACGGGCGGCCGGTACCGCAGGTCGACCGGGTCAGCCCGGCCACCGTCCTGGCGGTGCTCGAAGCGCATCGGGATCACCCGGACGCGAAGCAGCAGGAGTTGGCGACCTTGGTGGGCGTCAGCGACCGGACGGTCCGGAGCGTGCTTTCTGCGGCATCGCGGAAAGACCTCGTCACCGCCGGCACCTGATCTGCAAGTCCCCGCAATTTGGCAACACCTCCCGGTGCCAGTCCGGGAGGCGTTGCCCGTACTTACACCGAGCGCGGATGCCATCTCCTGCCCGCACAGCCCCGTCGCCCCCACTGGATCAGCCGCCCGGCCACGCCAGAGCCGAACCTCGCCGGGCTCCTGCGGATGCTTATTGCACCTGCCCACGTTTGCAGAGGACGGTTCATGATGCGTACTGACGTGGTGCTTCCGGAAGCAGCGGAAGCAACCGGCGACGTTGCTGCCGGTACAGTGACCCTTACCCGCGACCGGAGCCGCCCGGCTGCGGCGAGCGGAAGCGGAAACGGCTGCCTGGCGGGCGACGCCGGGGCACATCGGGACGTGAGCGCAGGGGGTTGCGTGGAGCTACGGGTGGTCAACGACCGCCTCTGCACGAACCGTCGCGGGGCCGCGGAGTACCTCAACCGGAGCCTGGAGACCATCAACCGGGTCGCCTCACCGAAGCATCGTCCTACCACCGGCTGGCGCGAGCCGGTCGACGTGGTAGACGGCCAGGAGTGGTACGCGCTTGAGGACCTCGACGTGTTCAACGCCTCATACTTCCAAGTCAAGTGGACCGCTCGCATGGCGAGGGTGCACCAGGTCAGCCTGGAGGGCGACCCGGACGAGCTGATCAACGCCAAGGAATTCCGCACCCTGATCCGAGTCACCCATGGAGCCTGGTCCAAGTACGTGGAGAAGAGCGTCCCGGCCTGGGAGGAGGACCGGGACGGCTACCTGATCAAGCCAGATCTGGAAGAGCCCGGCCGTCGCGGGATCATCCGCTCCTGGAAACGTCACCGGGTCGAAAGCTGGATCAACAACCGCACTGGTTCGGCGTCGAGCACCGGCCGACCGAAACAGGACGCGCAACCGGACGCCGGAGGATGAGCCCCAGCTGCCCCTAACACCGCGGCTGGCTGGGGTGCCGGGCCTCCTGGCCCAGCTGCGCTAGGCCTAGCGCAGGACACCGCAGGGGTAGCCCTGGCGCCACCCCGTCATCGGCACCGTCGCTGTTGTCGCAGACCCACAGGTCGGCACCAGACAGCAGCGGGAGGACTCACCGATGACGACCAGCGCCGCGACCACACCGCAGTCCCAGGTCTGGACCGAACAGGCCGTGCGTGCCCTCGGCATGACCACCGACGTCGAGACCGCCGGGGAGATTCTCGGCATCGGCCGAACGAAGGCGTACGAGCTGGCCAAGACCAACGAGTTCCCGGCGAAGATCCTCCGCATCGGTCGCCGCTACCTCGTCAGCGTCCCAGCCCTGCTCAAGCTTCTCGGCGTCGACTAGCCGCGACCCGGATCACTCGATGATCATCCGAGTGCACGCCCGTGGCACCCTCGTGGTCGCCGCGATCCGCCGCGCGTACGCCGCCCGCGCTGTGACCGACCCGGCACCCCAGTTGGTCGCCGCGTGGGCCGGTAGCGGCGAGCTGGCCGATCTGGAGCCAGCGCCCCGACCAGGTGGGTACGACACCACTCGCCTGGCCGTACTGCTCGCCGAACCGATGAGGGCAGGCGCCACCACGCCGACCCGGCCCGTCTGGCGGTGCACCCTCGAACTCGACCCCACCGAACGGCGGCTCACTCACCAGGAGTGGGCCGCCGCCGTCCGGGATCTCCTCGACGAAGCCGGCCTGGCGCCCCACGGCGACCGCAACGCCGTGCGGTGGATCGCCATAGCGCACGGACACGCACGGGTCGACGTCGTCGCCACTCTCGTGCGTCAGGACGGCCGGACCGAACCGGCCAGCGACGACCGGCACCGGTGCGCGCACGCCACCCGCAACCTGGAACACCGACTCGGACTCGCAACACCTCCGCCGGGACCAGATACCACCACGCCCGGCACTCCGCGCGCCGCTGCGACTCGCCGGGCCGCGCCCCCCTCGGCCCGTGAGCGGCTGCGCCGCCAGGTCCGCTCAGCCGCAGTCGTCGCTACCGACGAAGACGACTTCGTCCACCGGCTACGGGCCGCCGGGCTGCGGGTGCGGCTACGGCGCAGCCGCGCCGACAACAGCGTCACCGGCTACGCCGTCAGCCGTCCCGCCCTGCCCGGCATGGACCATCCGCCCTGGTTCGGCGGCGGTCAACTCGCCCCCGACCTGACCCTGACGCACCTGCGTGCCCGCTGGGCCCAGACACCCCGACCGTCCGAGACCTCCACACCCACCACGGCGGAGCAGTGGCAACACCTGTGGCAGGAAACGGCCGACGCGATCACCAACGCCGCCGACGACCTGGCCCGGCCAGCGCAACCGTTGTCCGCACAGGCGGCCCATGCCTTAGCCGACATCCTGACCGCCACCGCGATTACCGTCCCGCAACCGCAGGCACACCGCCTGGCCCACGCCGCAGAACTGCTCCACCGCGCCATCGGTGAGAGGCGGGAAACCCCGCTCCCGGCTGCGGATGCCCGTGCGGTGCACCTTCGTTCCCTCGCCCGGCTGGTCGGGCTGATGGGACAACTCAGCAGCGACCGCACCGGTGCCGCCGCGCTGCAACTCGTCTACCTGCTGGCCGGCTTCGCCGACAACCTCGCCGCTCTCCGGCAATCCCAGCAGCGGCGTAGCCAAGCTGCGGCGGCCTCCACCGCCGCCGCGCGCCTGCACGCCTCGGCTGGCAGGCACGGTCGTCCGCCCGCGACACCGGCACCCGACCAGCCGCTACCCGTAGCCCCGCTACGGTCGGCCCGGCCGGCCGCCCGTAGCCGCTCCCGGTAGCGCCGCCGAAAACCCGTGCCCCGCAGCGTCGCCGATATGGAACCCGAGCATCACGATCCCTGGAGCGAGGGCAACCAGCGCGCGATGGAACGGCTCATGGCCCTCGGCGTACTCGTCGAGGCCGGGTCGCGGCTGGCCGCTGAGAACGCCCGAGCCAAAGCCAACCGAGCCGAACAGGAACTACGCGACCAGACACGCCGGGAGCAGGACGAGCAGAAGGCGAACCGGAAAGCCGAGCGGCTCGCCGCAGCGGACGCCTCCCGACGCAAACGGGAATGGGCCCGTCTCGCCGGGGACGAGGACCGGCTACGCGGCTACCTTGCGGACCTGCCCGTCGTCGAGGTGGCGCGGCACTGGGGACAGGCGGCCCAGAACGCCGACCGCAATCCCACCGACGCCACCGTGCTGACCGCCGCCGAAGAGGAACTGCGCCGCCGCGCCCCGAGCCTGATCGACTTCTACCACCGGGGCCGCGACGCCGGCCTGTCACGCCAGGACGCGATGGCGGACGCGGCCCGCTACGTCTGGTCCGGATCCGGCCCCGCCCGGCCACATGGCGGCCGGGCGCCCACCGCCGGCGCGCTCACCCAAGTTGGTGAAGAACTCGACCAGGAAATCACCCGGCTCGCCGGCACGCTGGACCCGGTTGGCCGGGCCCGACTGCTGCGCAACCTCGAAGACAGCGGCTGGTCCGCGCAGTCACTCGCCCACATTGAGACCCTCCTCGACCGGGCCGAGGCCGAGCAGCGTACCGCGGTCACCACCGCAGCCACCCCTGACGACCCCGCCACCGCCGTCAACGAACACCAGACGGCTCGCGCCGCCGCCGTAGCGGCAACCGGCCGCGCCGGTGACCTCGCCGCCGATGCCAGCGCCCACGACGCAACCACGCCAGCGGCGGCACGGCTGGCAGCCGAGTCCTTCGCCCTGCCCGCGCAGCGGGCACTCACCGCCCACCCGAGCGCCATGCCAGCCCGTACCCCGACCGCGCATCCCGCCCAGAGGAGGACCCGGTGACCAGCCGCCGTGACGAGGACCTGGCCGGAATGGTCGCCGCCTTGCAGACCCAGGTCGCGGAACTCACTCAGCGGCTCGACGACCAGGCACCCGGTGCCACCGAGGCGCCGGCCGCCTTGAGGTTCCCGACCGTCGAAGCCTGGGTCACCGGCTTGTTCCTCCCGATGTTCGCGTGGCGCGTCGACGGGCAACGCTGGCACTGGTGCCCGCAGTGGTGGCGCCACGCAGAGGCCATCTGGCGCCTCGAACTGCTCTGGCGCTCCTGGGAAGTCAGCCGCCTCGCCCCGACCGGCATGTCCGGCTGGTCGGTCGAGGTCGACCGGCACATCCACGAACTACTCGGCGACGACGGACCTTTCAAACAGTGCCGGGCCGTCGACGAAGACCGCACAGCCCGTCACACCGAGCTGCCGTCGGCGACCGCCGACTCCGCCCCCGACGGGTGGTGGGACTGATGACCGCCCCGATCCGAGCGGTCGCGTTCGGCGGAGGCGTCCAGTCGACGGCGCTGCTGGTCCTCGCCGCCACCGGAAAGATCAACTTTCCCACATTCCTCTTCGCCAACACCGGCACCGACTCCGAAGACCCGGCAACGCTAAAGTACCTCCAGCGGTACGCCAAGCCGTACGCGGCGGCGCACGGCATCGAGCTTCACGAGCTGCACCGCACACGCCGCGACGGCACCGTCGAGACCCTGTGGGGCCGACTCACCCGCGAGGGATCCCGAAGCCTGCCCATCCCGGTTCGCATGTCGAACGGCGCACCCGGCACAAGATCATGTACTGTGGACTTCAAGATCAAGGTCATCGGAAAGTGGTTGAAGCAGCACGGCGCGAGCCGTGACAGGCCGGCGACGGTGGGCATCGGCATCAGCCTGGACGAGATCGAACGGGTCAACAGACGCCAGGCGATGCCGTACGAGATCCCGGTGTACCCCCTGCTTGACCACGATCCTCCACTACGCCGCCACGACTGCGCGGGTATCATCGCCAGGGCGAAACTCCCGGTTCCGCCCAAGTCCGCGTGCTGGTTCTGCCCTCTCAAGACGCCCCGAGGCTGGGGCGAGATGCGGCGCGATCGGCCGAACCTCTTCCACTCGGCCTGCGACCTGGAAACTCTCCTGAACGCGCGGCGGAGCACGCTCGGCAGAGATCCGGTCTGGCTGACGCGGTACGGCCGTCCCCTCGCCGATTCGATCCCCGAAGCGCAGCAAACCCTGCCATGGCTCGACCTTGAACCTGGCGACGGCCTCTGCGACAACAGCTCTTGCTTCACCTGACCAGCGCCGACAACTGCTCGGTGCGAGCACCCGAGGGCGGGGCGCGACATGCCTCGTCGGTTATCCACAGGGCTTCGCTGCCGTTGTGGACAGAGTTCTGGGCCGTGGGAAGGATCCGGGAATGGACTACATCACCGTGCTGCAGCAGGCCATCACTCGTGTGGAGGAACGGGGAATCGTCGACGAGACGGAGGCGCAAGCCGGCCTGCGACTGGCCTGTCTGGCCTTCGACTCTCCGGATGTGCCCTCCCAGCAGTGGGCACTGCTCGGGTTCGAGTTGCTCACCGCGCTCGCCGAGCTGTACCCCGAACCGGCACCGATCGCCGTCACCGTCACCACGGCGCGGTCCTCGATCACGTCCACCACAACGCAACGGACCCTCATCCGCCTCGTCTCCGTGCTGGGGGACGGCTACGACCAGGCGAGTCAGCAGCCGGAGGTGTCGGCCCAGCGCCGCTTCGCCTACGCCGCGACAGCCGAGCGATTGAACGCTGCGGTGCGAGGTCTGGTGTGACGTACGGAAACTGGCTGTCGCGGGCGCACGACGAGCTCACCCGCGCGCAAGCACGCCTACCGTCCGATCCGGCGGTCACTCTCGATGACGTCGGAGCGACCGTCGTGGCCCGGCAGCGGGTCTATGCCCGGCTGGCCAAACTCGTGGAGCTGGTCGTCGGCGGCCAACCGGCTCGTGCCGACATCGACCGCGGAACCGTCGATGTCGCTCTGCGGATGCAGGCGGGGGATCACACGACACGGCTCTACCTGGGACTCACCGCTGCGGCTCGCAGCGACCGGCAGGCTGCCCCCGCCACGCCCCCGATCTGCCGGGTCGGGCGCCATCTGGAGTCGGCGGCGGAGGCGATCGCGGTGGCCGGGGAGATCCTGGCCGGTCACACGCCGCCGGCCCGGGAGCCGCTGACGCCGGAGGGCGTGGCGATTCGTGCCGGTGCCGGGCGAAAAGCCGGCTTGGCCGACATCGCCGTACTGACCACCGATATGCTGGCCATCGACGCAGGGCTACCTGAGTGGCTGTCCGGCAGCCATCGACTCGCGTACGGCGCTTTCGAGACGGTGGCGGAAGAGGCCCGCTGGACCAGCAACGGCTACCTGACCGAGGTCGTGCACCAGATGATCTCGGCCGCCGGCGACGCTCCATCACTGCTGCACCTGCTGGAACCGCCGCCACCGGTCCCGGTAGGTCGCCGGGCGATCAGCGATGGCGCGTCGGCGCTGCGCTCGCTGGTCGCGACGCGAGACTGGATGCACCGCAACCCCGGCGAGGTGCGCGTCATGCACCTGGCCAAGGCGACCCAAGCGGCACTCGCGGTCAGCGCACTCGCCTCACCCGGCGCTGTTGGAGCGGACTGGCGATCATGGAGCGCAGCGGCCCACGCAGCCGGTCAGCTACACGGCACGCCCCCACACGGCCCGGCGGCAGCGCAGACAGCCCGTGAGCTTGATCTGGTAACAAGATGGGTCCGTCCCGGGCCACCGCGACCAGGCCATGTCACCAGCCGTGGGTCCCGACTCGAAGCGATCGACAAGCTGGCGGCGGTGCTCCCGTCACTGTCGGAGGTTCTGCGTGTGGCAACCCAGACGGCCGCTCGAAACCGCCACTTCTTCGTTCTCGGCCGCCGGCAACTCGAACGCGTGCCCAGGTCGCTCGTGTACCACGCTGTCGCACGATGGTGCGTTGCGCAGCCAGACGACGAGCAGGTCTACCGGTTGAGGTCAGCGCTCGCGGCTGTGGGGGCCTCCGCACTCGCATCGACGCCGTCGCACCTACCCCGCGCCGCACCACGCCTGGCCAAGCTCGCCTTCGCGGCGCCGGTCGACGCCGAGCCGAGCCAGCAGGCGAAAGGCGCGATAGACCGGGCTGCACGGGAGGTCCTGCTACGTCCGAGCCGCCACGATCATTCGCGCCGGTGAGTCAATGTCGCCGGACAGGTTGGTGTGAGGTTCCGCTCGCCTCAGTGGTCCGAGTCTCCGGGAAATCGGGTAGCAAATCGTGGGCAGGGCGCTCTAGGCTGTTCTTCGTAAGCTTCCGGAGTAAGGGCCCTACCGGGTGCGCAACCGGTGGATCGCCCAGTTCCTCTGGCCCGTCTCCTCTGCGGGGCGGCTACGACGCCGGAAGCAAGGCTTTCAATCGGTCCCCGGGTCTTTCCCGGGGACCGATTGCGTTTTCCGATCGGACGCACAGGGCCGCAGTCGGTCAGCGTCGCCGGCCGGCGGCCGGCTGACCGAACCCTCGCACCGACTCGACCTGCGGCGTCGTGACCGCCGCAGGACCGGTTCCTGCTTCCGTGAAGGAGGTCTTGGCCAGGGCCGCCGGGGATCCTGACGCCGTCACCGTCGCGTGGGCGTTGGTTCTGGTCGTCGTGGTGACCAGAGCCGGTGGTGCGGATCGGGCGTGGATGAGTAGGACCGTCGCATCTCGCGCGTTGTGCTGCCCGACCCCGCGGGCGAGCCGGTCGGCGCTGGCTTGGGCATCGCTCATGCCCGCCAGCTCTGCCGCGAGCTGGCGCTCGGGGATCGCGCGGTGCACGCCGTTGTTGCACAGCAGCAGCGGCCCTTCGTCAAGAGGGCACACGCTGATGTCGCCGGCGCGGATGCTGGAGGTGAGCAGCACGTCCACGATACCGGGCGATGGGTGCTCTCCCTGATCGCGGCGTTGCCGGGCGGCGGTGTGATCGGCGGTGACCTGGGCAAGTTGGCCGGCTCGGATGGTGTAGGCGCGGCAGTCGCCGGCCCAGGCAAGCTCCCACCGTACGCCGTGACGGTGTGTCGGGGATGGGTACGCAGAGACGACGAGCAGGGAGGCGTCGCCCGCCTGGCTGGGGTGGACCCCGCTGTAGAAGGCATTGATCGCTGCCCGCGCGGCGTGCAGCCCGGCCGCTGGCGTGGAGCGCAGGCTGACCGTCGCCGCGATGTCGGCCGCCATCTGCGCGGCGGTCGCGGCCTGCGCGTGGCGGCCGATGCCGTCGGCAAGTGCCCAGACGGTGATTCCGCTGCTCGGGTCGTGGCGTGTGATCGCAGCAGTGGTGCCGGCGCGGCGACTCCCCGTGTTGTGAGCTGTGGCCGAGACGGTGATGTCCGTCTCGGCTACGCCATGAGAAGGGCTGGAGGGCGTCGGGACCTCGGCTGGTGGGCCTGCCGCCGGTTCATCAGCGGAGGGCGGGGCGGCCGTGTCCGGAGGAGGGTCGGTTCCGCCGGGGGTGTCGGTGCGGGCACTCCAAGCCTCGATGACCCCACGCGCGACGTCGGTCGAGGCCAGGCCGAGCCGCTCGGCGGCGGCTTCGGCCATGTCACGGGTGGCGTGCGGCGCGTCGACGAACAACTCGGCGATAGCCCGGTAGGCGGTGATCCGATCTTCGACGAATCGGACCGGATCGGTGATCCGCTTGGTGGCGAACAGCCGGTCGATCGTGTTGGTCATCTGGACCTGAGCGAGAGGCTGGACGGCACCGATGATTTCGCTGATCGCCCAGACGGGATCCATGGCGCCGAGCGTGTCGGCAGGGTCCTGTCCCTCCGGCAGGCGTACTCCGGAGACCTGGCCGGGCCATCGAGAGGCGACCGGGTACACCCGGTCGACGGCTCGACGTCCGGCGTCGTCGCCGTCGAAGGCCAGGATCAGGTGGGCACCTGGCAGGGTTTGTTGGATCAGGTCGAGCTGATCTCGGGTGAGGTTGGTGCCACACGGTGCGACCGCGTACAGCGGCTGCGTCTCGGGGATCGCAGCGTGCGCGGCGGCCATGCGGTGCATCGCGAGGACATCGGCGGCGCCCTCGACGACGAACACGATCGGGTCGCCGATACCGGCGGGCCGGTTCGCGAGCTGCTGGCCGAGACCGTACAGCAGCAGGCGTTTGCGGTAGATAGCCGTCTCTGGCGTGTTCAGCCACTTGGCCTCGGCGCGTCCGCCCAGGTCGCGGGCGGTGAATCCGACGACGCGGTTGTGCACGTCGGTGACGGGGAACATGAGCCGGTCGCGGAAGCGGTCCAGTAGGTGTCCGCTCCTGTTTTGGATGAAACCGAGACCGGCGCCGGTCACCTCCTCGTCGGTGAATCCCGCTGCCCGCAGGTGGGTTGCCAGTTCGGTCCACCGTCCCGGTGCGTAGCCGACCTGCCAGGGGCCGGTGGGGTCCGCTGCGGTGTTGATGCCGTGGCTGTGCAGGTAGCGGGCCGCCTTGCGCGAGACAGGCAGCCGGCTGGCGTAGAACTGGGCGGCGGCGGCGTTGACCGCGTAGAGGCGTTCCGGCGGCGGGGCGGGCCGCTCACCGGGCATCGTCGGCCTCCGTGGGCGTGGCCGACGCAACCGTGCTGTCCGTGTCCGCCCGCAGCGTTGCGAGGGTGTGCACATGCACGAGGTGGGACAGCGCCCGCAGCTCACCGGCGAGCTCGTCGATCTGCCGCTGTAGGTCGGTGAGCATCGCCTCGACCCAGCGCAGGTCGGCCGACAGCCGGGCGGAGTGGTCGCTCATGACAGGTCTCCGCGGTCGGTGGACGTTGTTGTGTCCGAACTCGACGGACCGAGGTGGTCGGCACCCAGGTCCGCGCGGGCGGTGCGGGTGATGGCCTCGACATTGGCGGTGGTGTCGGCACCGATGATGTCGGCGTGGTCGCCGCGATACCACGGCATCAGGTCGATCATGGCGGCTCGGGCGCCGGTCGCTAGCAGGATCGCCCGCCCCCGCTTGAGGGCGCGGAGGTCGCCCGGTTCGAGGATCCGGCGCCGTTGGGCGCTGGTGGAGTAGCTGGTGTGACCGTTGCCGTCACGGTTGATCGAGGTCGTCGCGACGTCGTGGTCGCCGATCAGGCGGGAGATGTCCTCGGCGTGGCGGGCGTCGTCCAAGCCTGCGCCGATGACCTTGACGGTGGCGGCGGACCAGAGGGCCGTCATGCCGCGCTCGCCCCACACGCCCTGGCCTTGGGCGATGTTCTGGATGATGGTGATCGGGATGACCCCTCTACCGCCGAGATGGCTGTAAAGCTGCGGCAAGTCATTGATCTTGCAGATGTTGGCCGCCTCGTCCAATACCGCCAGGACGGGCGGGTCGATGCGGCCACCGGCCGCCTCGGCGTGGACGACAGCGGTGCGGAACACGGCGTCGGTGAGCGCGGCGACCAGGGGAGCGGCGGCACCCGCGCCCTCCTTGCTCAGGAGGTAGAGGGTGTCGCGGGAGCCGGGGAACGTGGTCACGTCGAGCCGGTCCAGGGCGCTGGTCGGCGGTGTTACCCAGGCCATGATTTCCGGATCGGACAGGCACCGGGCGGCCGTACGCGCGGTTTCGTAGACGCCGTCTCTGGTTTCCGGGGCCCCTCCTTGACGGCCGGCGAGCGAACGGGCGGCCTGGGGGTACCCGGCGGCGCGCAGCAGCGTGACCGGTTCGCGGCTGGTCACGTCGGACAGCCAGGCTTGCACGTCGGTGAGCGTGCCGCCGGAGTTGGCGGCGGCGAGGAACAGACACATGAGCAGGTCCCCGGCGGCCAGCGGCCAGAACGGGTCGGAGGAACCGACGCCGCGGATCTCCTGGATGAAGTGGTCGGCGAGCCGTGCGGCTTCCTCGACACCGGTGATGGTGGCCAAGGGGTTCCACCAGAGGGTTTGAGGTTGCCGGGTGACCCGCTGAGGGTCGAACGTCCAGACCCGGCCGACCCGCTCGCGGGCTCGGGCGGTGGCGGCCCACAGGTCGGAGCGGTTGCTGGTGGCGAGCACCGGTCCCGGGGCGTCCAGGATCGGGGGTACGGCGAGGCTGGTCGTCTTGCCGGCCCGGGGCGCCATCACGGCGAGGAGCACGTCTTCCCAACTGGACCGCAGGACCGGCCCGCGGCGGCGGCCCCCGGTGACGAGTCGTCCAAGCGCGATGCCGATCGCGGTGGCGGGCACCTGCTTGGGTGCACGTCCGGCGAGGCTCGGCCGTAGCCGCTGTGCCCGCGCAAGCGCGGTCGCGCCGATGAGCTCGTCGACGTCGCGGGTGCGGGCGAGGGACGGCAGTGGGTCTCCGGCCTGCGGTCGGCGGGCCTGCCACCACGCCCACGCCCAGAAGCCGGGCACGACCGTCGTGGTAAGCAGTAGCGCGTAGAGCAGCGCTACCAGTAGCGGTGGCACGCCGGGCCACAAATGCTGCCAGTCCTGGTCAAGCAGGCGCTTCGTGAACTCCCAGCCGAAGGACGGGCCGGTGTCCCAGGGGCGGCCGGCGGCCACGGCGGCGAGGCGGCCGGCGATCCACGCCAGCCAGGTCAAGGCCGCGGTGGCGGCGCAGGCTCCCAGGATCAGCCACGGGGCTAGGGGGTATCCGCCGGCGCTACCGCGTGGGTAGATCGGCTGCTGGTTGCGGATGCCGCTCATCGGGCACCTGCCCGTACGGCGGCGTCGGTGTCGTAGAGGGCGAGTTCTTCGCCGACCAGGTGCAGCGCGACGGGCATTCCCGCCCGCTCGCCGGTCTTGACGAGGTACTTCCCGCGACCGGGATGCATGGCGCCGGGCACCAGTGCTTCGGGGGCGGCCCAGGACGCGACCATGTCCCGCTCGGGCACGGACAGCCGGACCATTTGGCTGATCCGGTCCAGTTCCCGGCCAGGCAACGCGGCCAAGACTTTGATGGCGCACCGTTCGGCCATGCCGCGACCCTTGGCGCGGTCCTCGTCGCTGGCCAGCGCGTCCAGGTCGTCCAGCGAGTGGGTGAGCATGATCTGTGCGACGCCGAGGTTGCGCGACAGCCGGGTGAGCGCGTCGGCCGGCTCGACCAACCCGGGCGCTCCCCGGAGCGCCCGCCACAGCTCGTCCATGATCGCCAGATGTCGCCGCCGGGGAGCGAGACCCTGGTCGGCGAGCACGGCGGCAGCGTCGATGACGGCGTACCCGTAGCTCCAGGTGGACAGCATCGCCGCGGCGACCAGCTTGTCGCCGGCGGCGGCCACCCGGGAGATGTCGATGCTGACCGCCTTGGCGGACAGGTCGATCGGGGTGGAGGTGGCGGAGTCGAAGACACCGGCGAGCGTGCCCTCGCACAACAGGCGCAGGGTGGCGACCAGGTCGTCGATCCGGCGGCGGTAGTCGGCCGCCGAGGTAGCCCGCGCCGCGGCGCGGATGGTGTCCGGTCCCTGGTCAAGCACCGCGAGCACGTCGGGGATCACCGGATCTCCGGTGCGCCGTTCGGCAAGCAGGTCGACGACCCTGCCGAGGACGACCTCCTCGGTGTTGCTGACCTGCCCGCCGTCGCGCACGAGCGTGCACAGGGCGATGAGCAGGGTCAGCCGCCGCCCGCGTACCTCCAGGCGAAGCTGGTCGGCGTCGGGTCCGCTCATCCGTGACAGCACGGTGCCGAGCGGGCCGGCGTCGAGCGGGTTGATCCGGTCCAAGCCCCTGCCGACCCGAATGACCTGGCCATCCAGGTGCTGCACGACCCGGCTGTAGTCCGGCTTCGTGTCACCGAGAATCAAGATCTGGGCACCGGTGGCGGCCATTCCCATGACCAGCCGCTTGGCCAGGGCGGACTTGCCGGCACCCGGCTGGCCGAGCACGAAGACACCGGTGTTGGTAATCAGTCCGGCGTTGAGCCACTCGAACGGGTCGAGCAGCACGGACTCACCCCAGAGCTGGTGGCGGCCGATCGGCACGCCCAGCAGGGGAGCGCCGCTGCCGGCGGTGAACGGGTACAAGCCGGCGGCCTGCACGGTCGTGGCCTGGTACTCGGTACCGGCCGTTACGTGGACGGCGCGACCGGCGCCCGGTCGACGCCATCCCCAGGCCGGGGGGATCGGGCCGAGCGCGGTCACGTCAATATCTGCGAATGCCATGGGAGTGCTCCTGGAGAGAGGGAAGATCAGTTCGGCCACTGCTGGGCCAGCACCGGCGGGCAGATCCCGGCCGGGAGGGTGACGGCGAACCCGGCCGCCTGGGAACGCCACAGGCGGCGAAGCCGCACCTTGCACGTCTCCGCGCGGCTTTCCACATCCGCGACGGCCCGGCCGAGGTCGGCCGGATCGAACACGGTGGTGGTCACCCAGAGGCTGATCAGGCCGACACCTGCGCCGAGCGCTTCTTCTCGTGCGGCTTGCGCGGCCTGCTCGTGGTCGGCGATGTCCCGGGCGGTCGGATCGAGCTTGCGGGCTCGCCGGTAGGCGGACCGGAACTGGGCGGCGTTGACCTGCCGCTCGACCTCGCCGGCAGCTTGCCCGGCGGTCATCGGGCGGTACAGCAGCGTGACCCGTTTCGGCTGCTCGCCGGGGGCGAGCAGCCGGGCGAGCACGTGGTGCGTGACCGGCTGACGCGGTGCCTCGTGCCACGCCCAGGTCACACTGGTGGCGCCGTCGTGCTCGTAGCGATCGGTGTGTTCCTCGGCGGCGACCGGGCCGGCGTTGCTCCAGTCCAGCAGCTCGGCTGCCGCGTCCGGCGCGGCGCTGAGCAGCCGGGTCACCTCGCCTCGACTGGTCGGATCGAAGGCGTGCCGCACGATTCCGGCGATCTGCGCCGCTGTCGCCCGACCCAGCACCGTCAGCCCGCACCCGGCCAGCGCGTCCTGCAAGCCGGGCAAGGCGCGATCGACCTCCGCGAGACAGTCCGGCACCGTCTTGGGACGGGCCGGCGACGCAGCCGGCTCGAAGGTGATCGACACGGTCGTTTGCACGTCAGCGGCGGCCTGTGGTGCGGCGGCGATGAGCTGCTGGATCACTCGCACCGCTGCCGCTGGCCCGTCCGGTGCCAGCCGGCCGGTGATGTAGTCAGCCAGCCGGGTGCCGGAATCCGGCGCGGTGTCCACCGTGACCGCGACCCATCGCACGATCGGCACGTGACCGAGGCCGGCCAGCCAGCCGCCCCAGTTCGACACCCAGGCGGTCGCCGCCTCCGGGTCGGCCAGCCAGGTCGACTGGGCGGCGCACCGCAGGGTGACGGTCATGGTCCTGAGCCGGCGATGCCACACCACGCCGTACGTGCCGCCGTGGCCATCATCGACGGACAGCAGGACGGTCGGGGCGAGCACGCCCGGCAGTTGCCAGGCGTGCTCCTGCGCCGACATCACGCCGCCGCGGAAGCTCGTGCGGCCACGGCCGGAACCGGCGACCCAGCGGAAACGCTGCACGAGCGCCTGCGCCAGCGACACACCGTCCCACTGAGCGACGTTGCCGACGATGACGATCAGGCAGACGGGGCCGACCACCGCGAGAGCGGTCAGACTCACCGACACCGTGATCAGCGCGACGGTCATTGCCGCGAGCACCACCATCGTCTGACCGAAGCCGAGCCCGAACATGCCCAGCGGTCGAGCGCGACGCCAACCACCGTAGGTTCGTGTCTCCTCGGCCTGAGCGTTCGTAGGCATCCTGATCACCCGGTTTCCGTCGAACGGGACGCGGTGCTCGCCGCGGACTTGACTGCTGCCCCCGCCACCTGCGCGCCGACAACGACACCGGCGACGACAGGCGCGGCAGGGCCCGCTGCGGCGGACGCCCCGACCGCACCGGCGCCTGCGGCACCAGCGCCCGCACCGGCTGCGGCGCTGCCGCCGGCCGTCGCCGTCGTCGTAGCGCTGCCGGCTGAGGCGCTCGCGGTGGTGGTCGTCGCGGTACTCGCCGAGGGGGCGGCACCAGCGGTGGGGGAGGGGCCGGTGAATACCGGCGGGGTCGGTCGAGGCGTGCCCGATCCGCTGTCGCCGCCGCTGGGCTGCGGCGGGTAGCGGCGGTCCATATCCCGGGCATAGTCCGTCGCGGACATGCCGGATGAGCCGCGTCTCGACGCGACCGCGTGCAGCCCTGCGGCGCCCGCCGCAGCCAGCATGCCGGCGGAGTTCCCGGTGGTTTGTACCGCGCCGACGGTCCAGTTGAAGAACCGCATCATGGCCGGCAACGCCACGAGCGTCATGCCGAGCATCCCGGCACCGATGAACCACGTCGAGATATCCCGGTTCTGCGGATCGCCGACGAGCATGAACGCGACCGCGTAGCTGGTGGCGGCGAACGGCTCGTAGAAGACCATCGCAAGCAGCCAGCCGAGCACCCGCTTCAACCAGTTACTGGTGGCGGCGGTGAAGCTGCCGCTGGCGGCGAGTTGCAGCATTCCGGCGAGGATGATGATGGCGCCGTTACGGAACAACAGCAGCATCGCCTGCACGATGCTCGCCACGAGCACGACCATGCCCACGACGACCACCAGGACGCTGCCGATACCCGGTCCCACCGGAAGCAGCAGCATCTGCATCCGCGCGGCCAGCGCGTTGGTCTTGCAGCCCGGGTCGACGCCGAGCCCTGGCGCGCAGTCCATACCCCAGGTGAGGACCCACTCGGTGTAGGACTCGCACGCCCGGAGCAGCATCTGCGTGCCAGTGAGGCTTACCGCGCCGAACAACGCGGTCGTGAACAGCCCTTTCACCACCGCGACGAGCGGTTCCCCCTTGCGGTTGATAATCAGCAGGAGGGACTGCCACATGATGCCGCCGACCGAGACGATCAAGGCGAACGGCAGCATCCACCGCTGGAGAGTCTGTGCCGCTGGCGCATGCTCGACGTCGACCGGCGGCAGGTACAGCCACCACGTCACGGTCGACGTGATCAGCGTGGACTGGGCCTGGCTGATCAGGTCGGCAAGCTGGCCGATCATCGTGTCGGCCACGGCGCCAGCGACTTCCGTCGCGCCCTCTTTGAACTGGCATTTGAGATCCCACGCGTCGCACATGGCTACCTGCCCGGCAGCGGCGTGTAGCTGCGGACAACGGCAGGGCCGACCAGGGCGCGGACCGTGGACCAGTCGCCCCGGGGCGGGGCGATCAGACTCCAGTCCGTGCCCGTCCAGGAGACCTGCACCACCGTGGCCGCGCGGGCGACGCCACCGTTGCCGTCCGGCGCCTCGATGAGCAGCCGCAGGCTGGCCGCATGCGGGCCGTACGAGTCGATGCGGACCCCGGCGATCGAGGCGTAGATGGGAGACAGCGGATCGCCGTAGGGAATCTGCAACTGCTCCTGAGCAACGGCGTAGTCCTGGGTCACCGCGTCGATGTATGCCGCAACATCCGGCCCGACGACCTGCTCACGCAGCGTCGGTTCCCAGATCCGGGGCCCCACCTGCGGACTGGTCCGCACCAGCAGGTGCAGTGCGGCGAGAACGGCACCGGACGGTGTCTGTGCGAAGCCTCGCGCTCGCCCAGCGGAGGAGTCGCGGGGACCCGCAGTGGCGGAGACCGGCAGATTCAGCCCCGCCACGGTGGTCCAGGTCAAGTCGGTAGGCCATGAGACCTCGTCGGCCACCTGCTGAGGTACGTCGGACGCCGGAGCGTCTGCCGGCGCATTTGCCTCGGTGAGTGGCTGCCCAGGCGAGGCGTGATCGTTCCGGGTGTCGTCGCCACTGCGGGCGACCGCAACCGAAGCCAGCACAAGCAGTGCCAACCCGACGGCGGCGACGACCATGGGACGGATGCGGCGGCGGGGCGCCGTGTGCGAGATGCGGCGGTTCACGTGAGTGCCACCCCCGCGATGCCGGCGGCCAGACTGGTCAGCGCCAGTCCGGCGAGCACCCAGGGCACGCCTGCGGCGCCATCCACGGCGGTCTGCGACCGGTTACGCCGTCCGATGATCATCATCCCGGCGCAGATCATGAATCCAAGGACGCCCGCGACCAGCAAGATCCACTTTCCCCAGCTGAGGAAGCTGGTGGCTACCGCTTCCATTCCGGGCGGTGCCGACGGCGCCGGATTCGGGGCGTTCACGGCAAGCACCGCTTGGCCGGCAACGACGAGCTTGAGGACCATCTCGATCTCCTCCGACAATCGAAATGCGGCCCAGTCGGGGCCGCTGCCGGAGACGTTCGTCGGGGTGCGGAGCCGTTACGGTTACCGCCGACGTTGACGGGAGCGCTGCGGGCGCTAGGGGTAGCCCTGGTCCGGAACTGTTCACCGCTGCTGCGCGCGGGTATCCGGAGCGAGAGGGGCATCCGCGATTTGCTGAGCAGGCCGGTCCCATGGCTGGCTCTCCGCGGGTCGCCGAACCGATTGATGTCGGCGAGGCGAATCCACGCCCTGGGCTCCCCTCTTGTTCGGGCGCGGAGCCGGTGGCGTTACGGCGCTACGGCAGCGTCGCCGCCTACGGGCGGACGCGAGCGTGACCAGCATGATCCGCTCCAGTCACATTCCCGCCCTACTGGCGGTCGTCTTCACGGCCGGGCTGCTCGGCGCCTGCTCGGCAACAACTCCTCAGCCTCGTCCGCAGCCGTCCGTGGCGGCGTCGACCCAGCTCGTAGATCCGTCGGTGGACTACCACGACCCGCACGCGGTGTGCGCGGCGTTCGCCGTCGCCGCGCATCGCGTGGACACCGCCGTCGACCGTGATCGCGCCGACGTCTACCGGCGGGCCGCGATGTACCTGGACGCCAGGTTGGCTGCGGCGGTGGTCGACCAGGACTCGGCGCGCCAGACCCCGCAATGGCAGGAACTGCTCAACCACCGCGCCTACACCGACGTTCAGCTCGGCCCGTACGCCGGCGACGCGCTCCCGCCCGACACCGCCGAACAGCGGCACGTCGGCGCACTCGTGACAGTGCAACCGATTGGGCGTGACGGCTGGCGGGGCACGCTCGAACGCCACACCGTCGTGTGCGGCCTGCGGCCGAGCACGGACGGGTGGCGGATCAGCGAATACGAGATCGGCTGATCGCGATGACCGGCACGAACGGACAAGCCAGCCCGACATCGGTGCGCGCCCTCGTACTGCTGCTCACCGGCGTGGTGGCCATCGCGGCCGGTTTGGTCGCCTTCGTGGCCTCGGGCGCCGCCACCCTGCTCGCCGCGAGCCCGGCGCTGGTCGCCGCCCCCGCCAGCGGCCCACTCAACGTCGACGCCATACCGCCCCATGCGCGTTACCTCGCTCCCTGGGTGGTCCGCGCCGGATCGATCTGCCCCCAGATCACGCCGCCGATGATCGCCGCGCAGATTGACCTGGAGAGCAGTTGGCGTGCCGACGCCGTCGCCGACAACCCGCCCGAGCGCGGTGGGCCTGCCATCGGCATCGCGCAGTTCCAGCGCGGCACGTGGGCGAACTGGGGCGACGACTACGACAACGACGGACGCAACGGGCCGGACGACCCCGAAGACGCCATCTACGCGATGGGTCGCCTGATGTGCGACCTCGTCGCGTGGGCCTCCCGCAACATCGCGGCGAACGTGCTGAACGGCGACCCGCTCGACATCGCCTGGGCCGGCTACTTCTGTGGCCGCAGCTGCATCGCCAACGCCGGCGGGGTACCGGCTGCAGGTAAGGCACACGACTATCCCCAGCAGGTCCGCTCCCGCATCGGCAAGTACACCCTCGAAGCAGGAGGCACCGGCGCCTGGCGCCTTCCGCTACCCGCCGACAGCTACCAACTCGTCAGCAGGTTCCGGCCGCCATCGCGGCCCAGCCACGACGGTGTCGACCTCGCCGCGGCGACCGGAACTCCGATCTACGCCGCTGCGGCTGGCGTCGTCCTGGCCGCCCGGTGCGACAGCGCGTACTGCGACCGGCCTGGAAACCCGAACCTGTCGGGCTGCGGGCTGCTGGTCAACATCAACCACGGCAATGGCATCGCCACCCGCTACTGCCACGCCGTGCGTCTCGCCGTCTCCGCCGGCGAGCAAGTCCAGGCCGGGCAGCTCATCGGCTGGGTCGGCAGCACAGGCCGCTCCTCCGGTCCACACCTGCACTTCGAGGTCCACCGAAACGCGCCGCCGCTGACGGCTGCCAACGCGGTCGACCCGCTGTCCTGGTTGGACTCGGTGGGGGTGCATATCCATCGATAAGCAGGAACTCGGCATTTCCGACTTTCTTGTCGCTGGTTCCTGCTGGCGCTCCTCGCGAGCCCGGCCATTTCTGGAGGCATCACCAATGTTGGTAAGTGCTTACGACTCTCAGTCCTCGCGACAGATCGCCGGCTCGATCACGGTACGGGCGGTGGGCCGAGCTGCTAATCGCAGTCATCTGGCCGAAACGCGCGTCATCGACGTCGGCGGCGGGTGGCACGCGGGCACCTGGCGTGTCGACCTACGACGGCTTGCCGACCGGGCCCGCGTGACGGCACTCGCCCTGCGTACCCAACCCGGTGAACGCCAACTCTCCGACCACGACTGGTCGGAGATTGTGCGCGGCATCGCAGACCGTGTTGGTCTCGCGGACCGGCCATGGGTGGCTGTGCGAACCAACCCGACCACGCTCACCCTGCTCACCGACGCCACCAACGGGCCACTGCACACCGAAGCCGCACGGGCCTATGCCCGTACGCCAGCAGTCACCTCCCGAACTACGCCCACGCATCCACGACCGGCGTCGGCAACACCCACCGCCGCTGCCGACCCGAGCACCGCCGGGACGGCCAACCCGGAAGCTCCGCCTAATGGCGTTGCCCAGCTGAGCTTTGCGGCGCCGCCCACTGCCGCGCCGGGCGCTGCCGCTAGCTCCCCGGCCCACCAGCCCGGTGGAGCGCCGATCCACGGGGCAGTCGCCCGTCCGCACACCAGATAGACGAGGGACCGCAGCATGACCGTTCCGCGCCGACGACGCCATCCTCCGCAAGTCACCGTCACGAAACAGGCCACCCCGGCCTTGGTCGGCGTCCGTGCCGCTGCCGCTGCGGCTGCGGCTGCGGCGCGGAGGTGCCCATGACCCGCCGACCTCTTACCCGGGACGCTGTCGCAGCGCATCTGGGCTACTACTGGGCAGATGCGTCCTGGCCGGCCCCATCGAACCTGGCCGCCTTAACGGCCGTAGCGTGGAACGAGGGGTGGAACGAGGCACCGGTCTCACCCGCCGACGATCGACAGCTGGTTGGCGTTGACTTTGTGGTCAAGGCCGTCTTCCCGCTCGGTTTCGCCTCCGGCAAGCGAGCCGGAGTCCTGGCTGTGGACGGTCACATCACCGCAGCCGCCCACGAGGCGACCGGCCGCCTCAGCGACGAGAACGACCCCGGGCGCGTCGTGCGCGGACTCCTGGACCAGTTGACGGCCGCGGCCCATGACGAAGTCCGACGTCACGACGGAGCGAGTACGGAAGCGGGAAGTAATCGTCCGTTAGGGCGGACATTCGAGGCTGCGGCCAGCGACAACCGCGCCCGCACCAACGCGCAGCGCGCCGCAGCCGCCGCCAGCGTCGCCTGGACCCACGCCGTCAAGGACGGATGGAGACAGGCGTACTGGACCGCCAACCGCATCATCATCCCGATCCGGGACAGCAAGCTCGCTGCCACAAACGCCATCGACGGGATACCGGCCGTCGACTGGCTCGACGACCTCGCCGAGGCGGCTCGGGCGATCGCCGACGAACGGCCCGGCCAGCACCCTGCCCAGCTCGCCCGACTCGCCGGACCGGCCGAGACACCATCGACCGCCAGCGGCGACCATGCGGCCCGCGAGGCCCCATCGGCGGCCAAGAACCACCACAACAACGGCCTGGATAAGGGCGACCGCAGGCACCGGGGGATGTGATTCCATGGGAAGGAAGCGCAAGGAGATAGCCGGGCAGCTGTCGTTCGACGACTACCTCTGGGCGCGTGCGTCGGAGCCGGACGACTTCGACGAGTTGGAGGTGGAAACGAGTGAACCAGTACGCAGCGCAAGCAATGAGTCACTGGAGGAGCCACCTGCCGAATCGGTATCGGCAGATCGAGGACCCGGACGAGTTCTTCACGGAACTGGGGGAGCAAATCGCCCAGCAGATCGAGGAGCTGAGCAGGACGCTGGCAGGCCCGGACCCGGAGCAGGAGACGTACCTGAGCAAGGTCGGCCGGCTCAACAACGCCAGGCTGAGCGCCGAGGGCCAGGTCCTGCGGGAGATGCTGCCCGACCCGGCAACCGACTTGAGCCCGACCCGCTAGAACCTGCCGCACCGCTACCGGGGGCTGCGCTACCGCCCCCGGTAGCGACGGCTTCACCCGACTCCACCGCACCAGACATCGCCCCCGCCCAGCGGCCGACGAACACCCCGACCGCGGCCACCGACCTGCTTGGCGAACTGGCGGACCTGCCACACCCCGCGCCGCCCGTACCCCCAATCGAGCCGGAGAACGATCCCGTTCCTTCCGTCCGCTCCTCCGGCTTTGAGTCGCACGACGCCGAGGCGGCACCGAGCGGACCGAGGTTCCGGCCCACGGAGCAGGCGGACCTTGCCCCCTCCGGGGAGGCCGCCCGAATCAAGGCGAACATCGCCGCGCTGCGGGTGCTGCGCACGCTGCAAGCCGACCAGCGGCCCGCCACCGTCGACGAGCAACAGGTACTCGCCCGCTGGTCCGGATGGGGTGCCGCCCCCGCCGTCTTCGACCCGGACCGCGACGACAGCACCTACGTGTGGGCGCGGGAGCAGCTTGCCGAATTGCTCGACGAGACCGAGTGGCGCGCCGCGCGACGGACGACGCTCAACGCACACTACACCGACGCCTCCGTCGTCAAAGTCGTGTGGGACGCCGTGCAGCAGCTCGGCTTCACCGGCGACGACGTACTCGAACCGGGATCCGGCAGCGGCAACTTCATCGCCTTTGCGCCGGAGCATGCGCAGATGGTCGGTGTCGAGCTGGACCCGGTCACCGCAGCCATCTCTGCGGCCCTCTACCCGGACGCCCGGATCCTCAACGAGAGCTTCGCTGACACCCGCCTTCCCACGGGTGCCTTCGATCTCGTCGTCGGAAACGTTCCCTTTGGCAAGGTCGCGTTGACGGACCGCCGGCACAACCCTGGCGGCCATAGCATTCACGACCACTTCATGATCAAAAGCCTTCACCTGCTGCGGCCAGGCGGGCTCATGGCGGTGCTCACCTCGCATTTCAGCATGGACCGGGCGAACCCCGCGGCCCGCCGGGAGATCACCGGACTCGCCGACCTGGTCGGTGCCGTTCGGTTGCCCTCAAAGGCCATGGCGAGAGCTGCTGGCACCGATGCCGTCATGGACGTACTGATCCTGCGCCGTCGTGAGGAGGGCCGCCCCGCCACCGCCACCCGGGAGTGGGAAACCACCCGGCGGATCACGTTGGGCGAGGATGAGGTGCGCGTCAATGGCTACTTCCTCGACCGCCCCGGGCGGGTGCTCGGCCGGCTCGGCACCGGCGGCCTTTACAGCGGGGACGAACTGGCCGTCGTCGGTGACCGCGACTGCGCCCCGGCCCTGCGCGCTGCATTGCAGGAGATCGTGGCGGAGGCGCAAGCCCAGGCGCTGACCTACAGCCCCGCCCGGCAGGCCACGCAGTCGCAGCCGATCGCGTTCGTCGCTGCGGCGGAGCAGCAGCCCGATGGCTACCTGGCGCTGCGCAAGGACGGCACGTTCACCCGGGTGATCAACGGCCAGGACGAGCCGTATGCGCCGCCGAAGACGCAAGGCGACGAACTGCGAGAGCTGCTGCGGCTGCGCAACCTCGCCATGCGGCTGCTGGAGGCGGAGGCAGCGACGCTAGACGACACCGAGGAAATCGGCCGTCTTCGTGCCCAGCTCGGCCGCCGCTACGACAGCTACGTTTCCCGGTTCGGGCCGATCAACCGCTACAACACCTACGAGACGGGCAAGGTCGACGAGGAAACCGGCGAACCGATCCTGCGGCGGGTCGCCCCCGCGCAGGGCGGATTCCGCGCCGATCCGTTCTCCAACCTCGTCTACGCCCTGGAGCGCTTCGACGAGGCATCGCAGGTCGCCTACAAGTCCGACATCTTCACCACCCGGGCGATCGCTCCTCGCGCACCGAAGCTCGGCGCGGAGACGCCCGAAGACGCCCTCGCCATCTGCCAGGACGTGTACGGCCAGATCACGCTGGAGCGGGTGGCGTGGCTGCTTGGCCTGGACCAGGAGGACGCGCGTCAGCAACTGGGCACCCTGGTCTTCGACGAGCCCGGCACCGACCGGCTCGTCCCGGCAGCGGAGTACCTGTCCGGCAACGTGCGGATCAAACTGGACCAGGCCCGCGCCGCAGCCGAGCAGGACGAGCGGTACGCGCCCAACGTCGAGGCCCTGACCGCTGTGAAGCCCGCCGACCTCACACCGGAGGAGATTCGCGTCCGGCTGGGCGCGAGCTGGGTCAGCGGCGAGACGGTGCAGCAGTTCCTGCAGGAACTCCTGGACGACCCCACCCTCGCCGTCGAACACGGCGTCGGCGCAGCCGACTGGACGGTCACCTCGAAGCGGCGCGCCACGACCCTCGCCACAAGCACGTGGGGAACCGAGCGGAGATCCGCAGTCGACATCGCCGAGGACCTGCTGAAGCAGCGGCCCGTGCGCGTCTACGACGTCGATCCCGTCACGGAAAAACGCCGGTTGAACGCCGACGCCACACTCGCGGCCCAAACCAAAGCGACCGAAATCAACGAACGGTTCAGCGACTGGCTGTGGGGAGAGCCGCAGCGCGCCAACGCCCACCTCGCCATTTACAACGAGCGATTCAACTCGCTCGTCCTGCGCTCCTACGACGGGGCAAAGCTGACCCTGCCGGGCCTGGCACTCACCTTCAAACCACACCCGCACCAGTACAGCGCCGTGGCTCGGATCGTCAACGAGCCGTCGGTCGGACTCTGGCACGAAGTCGGTGCCGGAAAGACAGCGGAGATGCTCATGGGGGCGATGGAGTTGCGTCGCCTCGGCCTGGTGCGCAAGCCGATGATCATCGTCCCGAATCACATGTTGGAGCAATTCAGCCGGGAGTTCCTCCAGCTGTACCCCCAGGCGCGGCTACTTTCCGCCAGCAGCGCGGACCTGACCGCGGACCGTCGCCGGCTGTTCCAGGCCAGGGTGACGACCGGGGCGTGGGACGCGGTCATCATGACCCACCGCGCGTTCGAGCAGGTGGCCATGTCGCCGAAGTACCAGCGCACGTACCTGAAGTCGAAGATCGAAAAGCTGGAGCGGCGGCTGGCGTCGGCGGACGCCGCCGGTCAGAAGCGGCTCGTCAAGCAACTCGAAAGTGCCATCAGTCGGGCCGAGGAACGGATCAAGAAGAAGCTCAACACGAAGAAGGACCCCGGCCTGACGTTCGAGATGATGGGCGTCGACTACCTGTTCGTCGACGAAGGCCACCTGTTCAAGAACCTGGAGAGGCCGAGCCGAATCCCGGGCATGGGCATCCCCGGATCCAACCGGTCCACCGACCTGGACATGAAGCTGCGGTGGCTGCGCGAGACCCACAACCGGGTGGGCACCATCGCGACCGCGACCCCCGTGGCGAACTCGCTCGGCGAGGTCCACACCATGCTCATGTACCTCGCCCCGCACCTCATGCGTTCACTGAACATCGACGAGTTCGACGCCTGGGCGGCGACATTCGGCGAGACGGTCGAGGGAATCGAAGTCGTCCCCGAAGGCGGCGGCCTACGCATGAACAGCCGCTTCGCCAAGTTTTACAACGTGCCCGAGCTGCTGCGGTTGCTGCATCAGGTCGCAGACGTCAAGACAGCCGAAGACCTAGCCCTGCCCGTACCAGCGCTCAAGCAACGAGAGGACGGTCAGCGTCTGCCCCGCACGGTCGTCATACCCGCCAGCGACGGGCTGAGCGACTACCTCACCGCCCTGGTCGACCGGGCCGACAAGGTCCGGCGCGGCGACGTCGACCCCACCGACGACAACCTGCTGAAGATCACCCACAACGGCCGCTCCGCCGCGATGGACCTGAGGTTGGTGCCACCCACGGCAGACGAGATCGCCGACGTCCTGCGCCGCTTCGAGGTCCTCGATGACGAGCCAGCCGCCGCCGTGGCGGCGAACCTCGCCGCCCTGTGGTCCCGGCAACGGCCCAACCCTTTGGACCCCACTACTGCCGCATGGCCCGGCGAGGTGTGGCACGACGAGGGCGAGACGCTGTGGTCGGGACAGTTCGACCACGCCACGGAACAGGCCCTGCTGCACCTCTCCGACAGCCACGACTGGAGCGCCGGCACGCTTTCGAGCAGCCAGATCCTTGACACGCTGACCAACTACGCCGGGCTCGGTGACCCCGACGTCCGGCAGCGGGTGGCCGAGCACCTGATCGACCACTGGGCGACCGAGCCACCGTACGCGCAAGCCGGAAGGAGCGTTATCTGGCCCAACAGCGTTGAGGACGCCACCGGCCGCGTGGTCTGGAGCGGAAGCCTGCCACACACCCTCAGGCAGGCCCTCGCCTTCGCACACCTGGAGGCAGACGCCGGTCATCCCGTGACCGCGGACCAGCTCGCCGGGCTGATGGACACCTACGACCGCCTCGCGGACCCGGCGATCCGCCAGCGGCTCGCGGGCGAACTCGCCAGCCTCTGGAGCGAGCAGCCTCCACCAGGACCACACGTCGGCGACGACGGGCAACGGGCGGCGGCGACGGCATGGCCAGGTCCAGTCGTCGCTCCGCCTGGGCTGCTGTGGTCCGGGCCGTTCAGCGAGGAAGTCCAGTCCGCGCTGCTCGCCATCCGCGGCATAGACCCCGAAGCGCCGAGCAAACTGGCCGCCGCGGCGGAGACCATCGCCCGCGTGTACGCCGAACACCGCGACGACATCTTCAGCGACAGCGACGGCCAACCCCATCCGCGTCCCGGTGCGCTTCAGATCGTCTTCAGCGACCTCGGCGTACCGGCGGCCGGCTGGAACGCCTATGACGAGCTGCGAGAGCAGCTCGTTGCTCGTGGCGTGCCCCGAGGGCAGATCCGGTTCATGCATGAGGCCGGCAACGACGCGGAGAAAGCGGCCCTGTTCGCCGCCGCCCGCGACGGACGCATCAGCGTCCTGATCGGCAGCACCGAGAAAATGGGTGTCGGCACGAACGTGCAGCAGCGCGCGGTCGCCCTGCACCACCTGGACTGCCCGTGGCGGCCAGCGGACCTCCAACAAAGAGAAGGCAGGATCCTCCGACAGGGCAACCAGAACGCTGAAGTCGAGATCATCCGATACGTCACCGAAGGCTCCTTCGATGGGTTCATGTGGCAGACGGTGGCGAGAAAGGCCGAGTTCATCGCGCAACTCATGCGCGGCCGGCTCGACGTCCGCGAAATCGAGGACATCGGCGACGCCGCGCTGTCATACAACGAAGTGAAAGCGCTGGCGACCGGCAACCCTCTGCTGCTCGACCAGGCCGCACTGCAAGCAGAAGCGACCAAATTGGAGCGCATGGAGCGCTCGCACCACCGGGAACGCGATCGGATGGCCTGGGTCCGGCGCGAACGTGAACAGGACATCACGATCCTGCGAACCGAGATCGAGGAAGCCACCGCAGCTCGCGCCCGTCGCATCGACACGAGCGGAGACAAGTTCCGCATCACCGTGCTCGGTCAGAGCACCGGAGAGCGCAAGCAGGGCAACCTCCTCCTACGCGACGCGCTCAAGGCGCTCACCGCCCCGCCCCCGCGCGGCGAGCAGGAGGTCGCCACCATCGGTGGATTCCACGTCGTCGCCGAACATCGGTGGATCGAGGCCCAGAACCGGCGCCTGCTGTACGTCAGCCTGCCCGACCTGCCCCGAGCCGAGTTCGCTCTCTCGCCAGCCGAGCTGGACAACGCGGACCTGGTCAACCGGTTGGAAAACCGGCTACGTGGACTCGACGCCATCGTCGGGCAACTGCAACGCGACCTCACGGCCAAGGAACAGGACCTCGACCGGATCACGAGCGGTCTGGACGCGCCCTTCAAACACGCCGACGCGCTGCGCACCGCCCTCCTTCGGCTGGAGGAGGTGAACGCGCAGATCGCCGACGCGAGCAAGTCCCAATCGCCAACGACGCCGGCTGCCTCCGCCGAGGCCATAGCGGCACCGAAGCACGTCGACCCGGCCATCATCCGCACCGGCCGTCCCGGACACCCCGACGGCAACGACACGATCCAGATCCTCACCCTCACCGCCGCCGCCATCCAGACCTACGGCTGGGTGTCCCGCCGGGACGCCGACGCCAGCGACGGCAAACTCGTCCCAACCGCCGCCATCGTCGACACCGCCATCAACGGCGACGGGTACGACGCCACCGGGCTGCGGCAGGAACTAGAGGCCGCGGTCACCGACGAAACCCGCGCCTACGCCGTGGCGACACGCGAGTACGCCATCGCGCTATCCGAACGCGACGCGAGCGACTACGCCTACCAACTCCGGCTCGCCGCCACGGAAGACACCGTCGGCCCACGCCACTTCGCCACCCTGGTCTCCGCCGTCTCCAGCTACCAGCGGCACCTGCAAGACCAAGCCATCCGCCACACCACGGCAACGTCCGCCTGGCAGGGCCAGAAGGGCGACAAGGTCAGCTTCGACGCCCGTGTCCTCGCCGCTCGCCGCTACAACCGACACCGACGTGGTGGCGGCCAGTCCGCCGCCACCACGCTCTACCTCGCCGACGCATCCGGAAACCTGTGGACGTGGCGAGCACCCAACCTCAACGCCTTCCGCGACGGCACATACGTCCACGTCAACGGCAAGATCAAGGGCCACGACACCACGGACGGCCACCGGCAGACCGAACTCGGCCGGTGCCTACTCACCCCGATCGACCAGCCCGCAGACTGGCCCGGGGCGCACAAGGACACCACCAACCCGCCGACAGAAGCCGCCCCACCCCCTGCTGAACCTGAACCTCGCCGTGCCGAGCCGCCGCCGGACCGGGCGCAGCAACTCACCGAGACACCTGAACCGTCGGCAGAGTCCGCGGGTACACCGCCAGCTGCCACCGTCGCCGTGACGGCACCGGTCAACCTCGATGCCTGGGCTGCCGGCCCCGGGACACGCGCGAGCGCAGACGACATCACCTGGCTCTCCGACGTGCTGACCGGTCTGGCCAATGATCCCCGGACGCAGATGTGGGCGCTGGCCAACTCCCTGGACAACTTCACGCACCCATTCGCCGACATGCTCGCCAACACCTTCATGGACGCCTTCGAGGAGCGCATCGACCTCCTCCGGTGGGCCTACTTCGGCGACAAGCAGGACCAGGCCGCGTTGCAGGAAGCCGCCACCGAAGCAGTCCACGCCGCAGTTCGATCCGCGGCCGGTGTTCAGGCCATCGCCGCTCGGGCTGAGGCGGAACCGGAGGCAACCCAGCCCGCCGGCATACCGGACGACGACGAGCCGCACGTCGATCCCGACCACACCGCAGAGCCCGAGCGCAGTGTGGGTACGCCGGGTCCCGACCAGGCAGAACCTGCAAGCAGCGATGACCTCGATCAGCGGGAGCAGCAGATCCGTTATCGCCAGATCGCACTGAAGATCGAGGAGCACGCCGCCGGATACCACCGGAGCACCGGATCAGCGCACCGCTACATCGCCGAGATGGTCGACGCTACCCCAACGGAACTGGAGTGGATCAAGACCCACATCGCGGACCACCCCGAGGTACTCGGGTTTCCGTACCGCACGCCGGCGCAGTGGGATCAGGTCCGGCAGCGGCGCGGCGAAGAGGCATTTCAGCAGGCCGAGGCCGCCCACGCCGCAGGCGACCTGACCAGCGCACTGGACTGCCTCGACGAGGCACGCGCATGCGGTGTGCTCTCCCTCGCCGAGTGGCACGCGGGCCGCGAATACGTGCTCACCCACGCCACCAAGGAGATTCCGTCCCCGCCGTCCCCGCCGACCCCGAGCCCCGAGACTCCGGATCGTCGCGAAGAACCTCAGCAGCAGACGCCCCACGACGTCGCTTTCACGGACCGGCAAACCCGGGTACGGCAGCGTCAACTGGTACTCGCGCTCGAACAGTACGGCCCCGGAGACGAGCAGAACCCAGGCGACGGGCAGCGGTGTGCCGCCGAAACAGTGCGCGCGACGGAGCAGGAGCGCAAGTGGATGGCCGACTACGCACAGGCCAACCCCCAGGTGCTGGAGGGCGAACGCCTCGGCGACGCACGCATCCACGACATCAATCGCAAGGCCGGACGGAAAGCATTCGCGGCTGCCACCGAAGCGATGAGGCGCGGCGACTTCGACCTCGCCCTAGCACGGCTCGACGACGCCGAGGTGCACTGCCCGGAAGGCCACCCGGACCGAGGCGGCACCTGGGATCACTACCGTCGTATTGTGCGATCCAAGGCAGGGGCCTCCGCCGAGGGAGAGCCGGGGACAGCCGCTCACTCGGGATCTGGGCGGAAGGATTCGGCGATACAGGAACGTTCAGGGCCGGCAGCTCTGGCGAGGGCCGGCCATGCCGCACGGCGGCCCGCGCTGACGGCCGATTCCAGCCGGGCACCGGCAGATCCTGCTCCGCCGGCGACTACCACGCGCAACGCCCATGGACGTTGACCAGAACGCGACTCGCTGCCATTAGGGAACGGCCGGGCAGGGTGACCACGGGGGAAGTCACCCCGCCCGGCGATCCCGCAGCCGTAGGAGTCGCTCCGGCCGGCGACAACTGGCCAATCGGTTGTTGTCGCACCAACCTCATCTCTGCCCGAGACGCCGCGAGCGGGACCGGCCCACCCAATCGGCATACCCGTCGTTGTGGCTCGTGAGGAGTAGGAGGATCGATCGGTGTTCGGGTAGACCGCGGACGCGGCGACGTCCATATGCGGCTCTGGACAGTTTGCTGCCCGGCACCGGAATTGACGGCCGCCTGTCACCCGGGGCCGAGCGTGCCCCAGTGCAGCGCGACGACCACCACCATCGCGGCGAGCACCATGAACGGCCCGTGCGGGATCGCGTCCTTGCGTCCGGCTCGCCCGGACGCGAGCAGCGCTACGGCGGTGAGCCCCGTGAGCACCAAGGCAAGGAAGGTGGCGAGCGCGACCGCAGTCCACCCTATCCAGCCGACGCCGATTCCCAGCCCGAGTGCGAGCTTGGCGTCGCCGAGACCGAGACCGCCCCGGGTCAGCAGTGACATCAGCGCATAGAACGTCGCGGCGCCGGCACCGGCTGCGAGCGCTCCGACCAACCGACGTGGCTCGCCAGAGGTGATTGCCTGTGCCCCGAAGGTGACCAGCGTGCCAGCCGCGAGCAGCGCGGTCAATCGGTCCGGTAGCCGGTGCACCGCGATGTCGACGACCACGAGCGTGCCGCCTACCAGCACGATCCAGCCGTACCCCAGCAGGACCAGCGGTTCGTCAACCATCGCCGCAAGGGCCGCCAGCGACAGGCCGGTCGCGACCTCGACCGACGCCAGCGGAGGCCCTATCCGCGCCCCGCACCCGCGGCATTGCCCCGACCACAGCCGTGCGAGGCCTCGCCACGAAGGCCCGGCGCCGGCAACCAGGGGTTCACAACGCTCACACGCCGCGCTTCGGGCCGGTCCGTTGCGCATCGAGTAGCGGATGGCCGTCACCCGCATCACCGGGCCAGCTGCTACCGCGAGCCCGACGGTGAGCGGCACCACCAACGGATTCATCCCGGTCACGATCCTGGTCGACGGTCCTCGTCTCGGACATGTGAGTCGCTTCGGTGCAAGGCCCGGCCCAGGTTCCGGATTGTCTCTAGCCGCCGTCGTCCCGCCCGCGTGAGTGTCAGCAGCCGATGGCCCTCTGTGAAGGTCTCTCGCGCGAGTCCGCTGTCCACGAGGCGGCGGACCGTGCGGGTGATCTCGCCGTCGCCTATACGGTTGCCCGTCCACTCGGTGATCGCGCTACCCAACTCGCCGTACCGCATCGGACGCTCGCCAAGGCAGACCACCGCTCCGATCACATGTTGATATTGAAGAATATCCCGAATCTCCAGCAGATCTCCGAATTCCACCCCGTCCCCCGTACCGCGTTGCCTCCACGTCATCGGGTGTCGGCTAGCCGACAGTAAGGCACCAGTGTGCAGGCGGTAGTGACCTTGGTGTCAAGGGAAAAGGCAAATGGATCGCGTTGTGCTCAGGCTATTCCCAATTAAAGGTGCTTATCGATTTTATCCGACAGGTGTCCGTTCGACCGGATGACCCGTCTTTTGCTTGACCCCATCAAGATCGATAACGCGTTCTACCAAGGAGCAGACCTCGCGACCTTTGTTGGTCAGGGTGAGCAAGGGGCTTCCGCTGGAGTCTGGATCTGTCGACCCGCGCACGGCGCCGGTGGCCGCCAGGGTCGTAATTGCCGTGTCGATCGCATCACCGTACGTGCACAGTTCTGGACAGTCTCGGGGCCGGCGGCCGTCCCGGGCGGCAAGAAGAACGTCAACGACCAGTGGAACGCCGAAGAAGTCAATCACGGTCTGTAATTCGCTGCGGTCGTCGGGCATTCCCCTTTGGCTTCCCGTGAGTGGTGGTTGTATTCGCCGTCATCGTTGATCGGAACTTGATGGCCACAGTGCGACGGTGGTGAGCAGACGGTACCAAGAGGGAACTTCCCTGTCGGTTGCTGAACCCGAGGCAGTCACCGTGGCTCTTACTCAGAGTGATGGATGTTTCGTGTGCGGCCAGGCGACGGGGGCCTCTCGTGAGCGCCTCACCGACCGGCATACCGCCGACAAGCGGAAGATGCGAACACTGGTGAGCGCTCTCATGGGAGCGCACCTGGCGGTGCGTACGTAGGGGAACGCACGGCGGCGACGTACCTAACGGTGCGTAGCGGAGCCCGTTCGTATGCGCTAAGACCAATGGGTGCGTCCGACCGCGCGGGGGAGGTGGCAGGGGATGCCCGATCGTTCAGTGCTCAGTTTCGAGCCGCCTGGCGGCACGCACGCTGCCGGCCTGCTGTCGCTCGTTTCCGCCGACGAAGCTGGAGTGGGGACATCATCTCCACCAGTTGGGCCGTGCCGGCGCGGCCTCGGAGGCAGGGAGGCATCCAGATGACTCGAACCAAGATGAGCGTGTTCGTGGCCTCGCTTGGCGTGGCGCTGTGCGTGCTTGCGGGATGTACGTCGGAGCCTGCCGCCGAGCCGGAGCCCACGGCGACAGGTGGCTCGACGGCGACCGCGGCACCGACGGTCGACGCTGTTGAGGAAGAGGCGCGGCAGGCGGTCCTCGCCGCCTACAACGGCTACCTGGAGGCGTACGTCAAGGCATCGGCCACGGCCGACTACCGCACCAAGGAACTGGCCACGTACGTTGGCGAGCCGCTGCTCGGGCAGTTGCTGAACAACCTGTTCAACATGTCGCGCAGCGGGGTGCACAACGAAGGTCGCCCGTCCTGGAGTCCGATGGTGACCGAGCTGCACCTCGACGCGGGCGAGGCCGTGATCCAGGACTGCTTCGACTCGACGAACTGGAACGCCGTCGGTGGGAAGGCGCAGCCCACCGCTCAGGCGAAGAGGTACCCGGTGGTCGTGAAGGCCAAGCGGGTCAACGGCAAGTGGTACGTGTACGAGTCGACAGCCCAGCGGAGTTCTACATGCTGAGGAGTCGAATCCTGCGCGCCATCGTAGCGTCCGTTGCCGCCACTGTCGTGGTCCTGGGGTTTCAGGCTGCGCCGGCCAGAGCGGACTACTGGGTGTGTCCCCCGGTCGGGGATTGCTACCTCGTGATCGAGAAGCCCGGCGAGGGCGGCGGCGGAACGCCGCCTGGTGAAGGTGGTGGCGACGGTACGCAGGAGTGCACCTCCGGTGGCATCGTGGTGCCCTGTTGGCAGGCCGGTTGGGGGTACTTGAACCCGGCTGACGGTTGCTACTACATCCTCGAATCGCCCCAGCCGGCCGCCGGCGATGAGGCGTGGGCCGGGCATGAGCCTGGCGATGGTGCGGTGTACCGGCAGCGCTGTTTCGGCGACGTCGTCGGCGCCTTGGTGTGGCGTGCGGACCCGCCGCCGGGCACGCCGGGCAGCCTGAGCCCGGCGGAGCTTGCAGCGCGGGCGGTCAAGGAACTGCCGATGCGAGGCGCTCAGATCGGCATCAGCCCGAGCGAGTCCGGCGCCGGGCTGGTGGGCCTGCCGGTCTGGCTGTGGAATGAGGTTACGCCGCAGACGTGGGGTCCGATCACCGCCACCGCCTCGGTTCCCGGGATGTCCGTCACCGCTCGCGGCCAGGCCACGAAGATCACCTGGGATCTGGGCAATGGGCAGGCGGTCACCTGTGACAACCCGGGCACCCGGTACGACAAGGCCAAGCACGGAGCGTCTCGATCGCCGACGTGCGGTTACGACGGCTACTCGCTACCCAGCCGCACCCAGCCTGACGGCCGGTACACGGTCGTCGCCACGACGACGTGGCACGTCGACTGGTGGATCGTCGGCGGCGGTGTGACGGGCACCGAGACGCTGACGCGCGAGTCCAGCACATCCATTCGGATCGACGAGCTACAGGTGGTGACCGGGTGACGACGACGGACGATGTGGCAAGCCTCACCACCGTGACCATTCCGCAGCGGCGGGTAGTCCGCGAGCGCAGCGTGCGCCGAGGGCGGCTGGGCGTGGCGGTCGCCCTCATGGCGGTGTGTGCCCTCGGCGCGGTGGCGCTGTTCGGCTACGTCAGCAGAACCCAGCCGTATCTGGCGGTCGGCAGGGACGTTCCTGTGGGAGCCCAGATCACCGCTGCCGACCTGGTGACCGTGCACCTCACCCCAGATCCGGCAATCGCCGGGGTGCCGGGCGACCGGACCGATCAGGTGATCGGCAAGTACGCCTCGGTGGCGTTGCTGTCCGGCACGTTGCTGAACGCCAATGCCCTGGTCGACAAACCGTTCCCCGCGCCCGGTGAGCAGGTGGTCGGCGTCTCGCTGAAGGCGGGGCAGATGCCGTCGGCGCCGCTGCGGCCAGGAGCGAGCGTGTTGTTGGTGTCCACCGAGGAAGCGGCCCAGGACAAGCCGGCTGCCGCGGCGCCGACGATCAGGGCCACGGTGGTGCACGTGATCGCGGGGGCACGCGACGGCACCGCCACAGTGTCGGTCGCGGTCCGGGAAAGCGACGGACCGGTTGTCGCCCGGCTGGCCGCACAGGGTCGCTTGGTGCTGACCCTGACCTCGGGGAGTTGACGATGGCGGTCATCTGCCTCGCCAGCGCCAAGGGATCGCCTGGGGTGACCACAGCAGGGTTGGCCTTCGCGTTGACTTGGTCGCGGCCGGTGGTGCTCGCCGAGTGCGACCCGGCCGGCGGCGACATCGCGGCGGGTTACCTGCGACATCTGGAGTTGGATGGCGGGCACGGTCTGATGCAGCTCGTGGTGGCCGAGCTGCGAGGACAGGCCGGCGAGCAGTTCTGGTCTCAACTGGTTGATCTCGACCCGCCGCGTACGCAGCGGCTGCTCCTGCCAGGTATCGCGACCCCCGCGCAGGCGGCCAGCCTCGATCCCAACTGGTACGGCCTCGCGAGCTTCTTCGCCTCCCTCGAACACGGTGACCCACGGTTCGACGTGATCGCCGACTGCGGCCGGCTCGTTGCCCCACACACGCCGTGGCCGCTGCTCAGCCGCGCCGACCTCGTCCTGCTGGCGGTGAAACCGACGCTGGCCTCACTCTTGCCTGGCCGCGCCGCCGTGCAGACGCTACTCGCGGGTGCCGGTCCGGGCAGCGACGGCCGGATAGGGCTGCTGGTGGTCGGTGACGGCGACTACGACGACCGTGCTGTGTCCCGGCACCTCGGCGTCCCGGTGATCGCTCATCTTCCCCACGATGACCGATCCGCCCGCGTGCTTGCAGAGGGCGGCACGGTCCGCACACGGCTGCCGTTGCTTCGCGCGGCGGCAGCAGCCGAGGGAAAGGTCATGCGTGCCATCACCGGCCGGCGTGACCGCCTTCACGGCCCAGGAAAGCGGGAGGCCATCCATGCCGACGTTTGAGCACCCACGGTGGCGCGACCCGTCCGATGTGGCTGCCACGATGGAAAGCGCCGCTCGACAGCGACAGAATGGCCACGCCAACGGCAGCCTCGCCGCACGACCCCGGCCTCCGGCGCCCGGCCCGTCGCCGAATGAGCCCGACTACGCCATTATCCGGTCGCTCCAGAACGCCGTCAGCGACGAACTGTCGCGCCTGCTGGCCGGGCGTGAGTACGTCAGTGCTTCGGAGCGAGAAGCCGAGGGGCGGCAGATCGCCTCACAGCGCGTCAGCCAGTACGTCGACCAGCAACGAATGAGCGGCACCCCGCTTAGCGGCGACTACGAGCAGCGGCTGCTCGATGGCGTGCTTGCCGCGCTGCTGGGCCTGGGCCGGCTCGACCGGCTGCTTCGTGAGCCCTTCGACACCATCACCATCCTCGGATGCGACGGCGTGCGAGTCGAGCGTCCGGACGGGCGCGTCGACTTCGAGCCCCCCGTAGCTGACAGCGACGAAGAACTCGTGCTGCTCCTCCAGGCCCTGGCTAGGCGGGCGGGTGGCACCGAGCGTGCGCTGACCAAGGACAAGCCGACGCTGAGCATGGAGATGCCGGGCGGTCAGCGGCTCGCGGCGACGTATCTGGTGACGCAGCGGCCGGTCGCGGTCATCCGTAATCACCAGATTCTCAAGGTCACTCTCGACGAGCTGGTCACCCTGGACCAGACGGACGCGAACAAGAGCGCCATGATCGACCCGCTGCTGCGCGATTTCCTTCGTGCGGCGATGCGGGCCGGTCTCAACATCATGGTCGCCGGTGTACCGGGCAGCGGTAAGACCTCTCTCCTGCGGGCGCTGGCGAGCGAGATCCCCGCCGATGAGTGGATGATCGTCATGGAGGAGGCGCGTGAGCTGGGCCTGCACAAGACCGGCCGCCACCCGTGGGCCGTCTCTATGGAGACCCGGGAAGGTCATGGCGAGCGAGGAGCGGACGGCCGACCGGTTGGTGAGATCACCCTTGATGACCTGATTCCGATCGGGCTGCAGCTCAACGCACGACGGATCATCGTCGGCGAGGTTCGTTCCCGCGAGATCGTCGCCATGCTCCAGGCGATGGGCACCACCAACGGTTCCCTGTGCACGATCCACGCCCGCGAGCCAGGTCTGGTCTTCGACCGCGTCGTGGAGTTGGCGCTCAGCCACCGCGACGAGCGGTCCGACCGGAGGGCCTACCTCCAGGTCGCCAACGCCCTCGATCTTGTCGTCTACGTCAGCATGATCGATGAAAGCGCGATCGGGGGCCGCAAGCACCGCTTCGTGTCCCACGTCGTCGAAGTAGGCGGCTTGGTCGAGGACGGCCGGCCCCGGACCACACAGATCTTCGGGCCTGGCCCGGACGGCCGGGCGGTGCCAATGCACCAGCCGGACCGGCTCAAGCAGCACTTCCTGCTTGCCGGCTACGACCCGACGATCCTGACCGCGCACCGCGGGCGGGGTGCCTGGCCGCGCCCTCTGCCTCGGCTGGGGGTGCGGGCGTGAATCCGATCCTCGTCGCCGCGCTAATCGGTGCCGGTCTCGTCGGCAGTCTCGCGCTCGGGATCAGCGCCATCACCGGAACCGGCGAGCGGGACCGTCCGCCGTCGCGGTGGGCGGCGCGTGCCCGCTGGATCTGGTTCGGACCCGGGACCACCCTCCAATCCCAACGCCGGCACCAAGCCTGGGTGCTCGGCGCGCTCGCCGCCGGCGTCCTCGCCTGGATCATCAGTGGGATACCGGTGGCGGCGCCTCTCGTCGCCGTCGCCGTTCCGGGCGTGCCGTGGCTTCTCTCGGCCGGCCGGGAAGAGCAGCGCACGATCGCCCGGGTGGAGGCGGTGGAGGCATGGACTCGCCGCCTGCGGGACGTGGAGGACTCCGGCGTTGGTCTTCGAGAGGCCATCGTGGACACCGCGCAGACAGCCCCCGCCGCCATCGCCGCCGACGTGCAGTTGCTCGCCGCGCGCATCCAAGCCGGCTGGGACGTCGAAGCGGCGCTCTACGCGTTCGCCGAGGCCCTTCGGGACCCGGTCAGCGACCAGGTCGTGGTGGCCCTCGCGTTGCACCTCAGCGACCGGGGTGCCCGGCTGGCCGACGCGCTGACCGGTATCGCGGAGGCCGCGGCCGACGAGGTAGCGATGCGGCGCGAAACAGCTTCCAAACGCTCCCGCGCACGGTTCCAGATCCGCTTTCTCACCGTCGGATCGGTGTTGCTGGTCGGGTTCGGACTGGCCAGCGGCCAGTACACCGCTCCGTACGCCGAGCCCCGGGGGCAGGTCGTGCTCGCGATCCTCGCGTGCGGCTTCATCGGATGCCTGTGGTGGGCGCGAACGCTGAGCCTGCCGCCGGCCGAGGAGCGCTTCCTCTCCACGAATACAAGCGCCGGAGGGACTTCGTCATGACGCCCACCTGGATCGGCGTCACCGCCGTACTCGGTGCGGGGTTCGGTCTCGCGGCGTTCCTCGCCGTCCACGAACTTCGCCCCGCCAGCCCTGCGCTCGGCCCAGCACTCGCCCGGCTGCAACCACCGACCGACGTGGTGGCTTCCCGGTCGGGCGGGTCGAAGGCCATCGGCCGGCTGGCCGACCGCATGCAGCGGATCATCCCCGCCACTGACCTGCGGCTGCTGGGACGAAGCCCCGAGGAATTCGTCACCAGCCTCATCGTCGCAGGGCTTCTCGGACTCGCCGTGCCGTCAGTCGTGCTCGGCCTGCTGGCGCTCATGGGGCGCGACTTCGGCACCGGCGTCCCGGTCGTCGCGGCGCTCGGCTTCGCCGCGCTACTCATCGTGATCGTCTACCGGGACGTCGGCCGCAAGGCTGTCGTCGCCAGACGCGAGTGCCGCCGCGCCGTCTGCGCTTTCATCGATCTCGTGGCCTTGCAGCGCGCCGCTGGCCGAGGCACCGAGGAATCCCTCAGCAGAGCGGCGAGCAAGGGCAGCGGCTGGGTGTTCGCACGGATTCGGCAAACGCTGCTGCGGGCCGAACTGTCTGTCTCCGCGCCCTGGGACGGCCTGAAAAAACTCGGAACCGACCTCGGCGTGCCGGAACTGGGCGACCTCGGCGACATCATGCAGGCCGCAGGCGTCACCGGTGCCCAGGTCTACCGGACGCTGCGGGCCCGAGCCACATCCCTACGCGCCCAGATTCGGACCGACGAACTGGCCCGCGCCGAGCTGCGCACCTCGCAACTGGAGATCCCCGGCGCTCTGCTGCTGGTCGTCCTCATGCTGCTGGCCCTCTATCCCTTCGCGGCCCGGCTGCTCGCCGCGCCCACCGTCAACTGACCACGATTAGGAGGTTTCCGCGATGGATGCCACAAGGCCGTCCGCCCAGGCTGGGTACGTTCTGCGTCTACTCGCCGCGCTACGCCACGATGACCGGGGCGAAGTCGTGCCGACCGCGATCATCTACGCGATCGCAGCGGTGATCGCGCTCGCACTGCTGACCGCCGCATCGGACTACGTGCTCGGATGGATCGGAATCTGGCCGGACGCCGCAGCCCCGGCCGCACCGTGACGCACACCCGTGTCGGGCGCCTGGGCCGGCGGTCACGTTGGCCCGGGCGTCTGGCCGATGACAGGGGCTCGACCAACATCGAGATGGCGATCCTGTTCCCAGTCTTCGTGATGCTGATCCTCCTCGGTGTGCAGGTGGCGCTGGTCTTCTATGGAAGGACGGTGGCCCTAGCCGCCGCCCAGCAGGGCGCCGCCGCCGAGGCGGCCTACGGCGCCGCCGACGGAGCTGGCCAGACACAGGCCAGCGCCTACCTGACCCGTATGGGTGATGCGGTTAATGACTGGGAGATCACCGTTACCCCCGTCGTTGAGGGCACGCCCGAAACCACCGCAGTACGCGTCACCGTCACCGGCACCACCCTCGGCTGGCTGGGCATGCGGATCCCCATCAGCCAGACCGCCTACAGCCCGATCCAGCGATTCACCACAGAAGACGACTCGTGAAACGGAAACCAGAGAGACAACGCGGCTCAGTCACCATCGAGCTGGCCATCCTGGCACCCAGCCTGCTGCTGGTCGCCGCCTTCGCCATGCTCGTCGGCCGGATCTCCCTGGCAAACGCCGCGCTCGACGCGGCAACGTACTCAGCGGCGCGAACCGCATCGCTCGCCCGCGACGCGACCACCGCACAAAGCCGCGCGGAATCCTCGATCCACACCACACTCGACGCCCAGGGCATCAACTGCCTCAACCTGCTCGTCACCGTCGACACCGGCCAGTTCGCCCGTGACGTCGGCGAACCTGCCAGCGTGACCGTCACTGTCGAATGCCGCGTCGACCTGTCCGCCGGCGCGATGCCAGGCATGCCGACCTCGCGGTGGATCACCGCCGTCTACAGCTCTCCCCTCGATCTATTTCGAAGTAGGTCCGGATGAACGGACGCCGCTGTGCACACCCCCCGACCGGCCGCGATGCCGGTCGGATCGGGCTGTTCTACGCGATCGTCCTGCCGGGCCTGATCGCCATGATCGGTCTGGCGGGCGACGGTGCCGGGTACGTCCGCACCACCCAGCGCGCCCACAACATCGCCGCCGAAGCCGCGAGGGCGGGCGGCCAGGCGATCCGGCTTCCCGAAGCTATCAACGGCGAAACGAAGGCCGTCGACACCACGAAAGCCATCGACGCCGTCGGGGACTACCTCACCACCGCGGGCATCAGCGAGTGGCAGGCCACCGTCGACGACGACGGCCAACAACTCACCGTCACCGTCACCGTTCACTACGACCCACTCCTGGTCGACGTCCTGCCCGGCGTCACCACGATCCCCGCACACGCAACCGTCACCGCAACCCTGCTGGTGGGATGATCCATGGCCAAACCGGCTCGCAGCACTCCACGCCCACGCCGCCCGCGCGCCGTCGGCCTCACCACCCGCATCACCGCCCAGCTAGGCATCCTGGCCACGCTCGGCGGAATCCCCTACGCCCTCTACGCCCTAGCCGGAAATCCTCTGCCCGACGAGTTGCCGTCCTGGTCCCACCTCGGCGAGTTGCTCACCACCCCCGACGACGGCAGCGTGCTACTCACCGCGATCACCTGGGTCGGATGGATTGGCTGGGCATCCTTCGCCCTCCCGCTGCTCGTGGAGATCATCTGCCACATCTTCCGCTGGCGACCCCCGCGAATCCTCGGCCTCGCATGGCAGCAACGTCGCGCAGCCGCGCTCGTCGCCGCAGCCCTGTCCATCGGGGCAGCGCCAGCCGTTGCCAGCGCAAACGCGATCACTATGCCGTCCACGCCCCCAGGGATCGCCGCCACACATACCCCCACGACTGCCACCCATGTATCCCTGAATACGACGCTGGCGACCACCACCGTCAGCGAAAAGACCGCCACGGCGAGGCCGACGTACGAAGTGGCGCGCGGGGACTGGCTTTACCACATCGCCGAACGATTCCTCGGCGACGGGGACCGCTACGTCGACATCGCCGCGCTCAACCCGGCCTTCAAGAAGGCCGATCCTCGCTTCCCCGACCACATCGTCGCCGGGCAGGTGCTGAACCTTCCCACCGACGCCACCGACAGCGGCCCTCGGCGCCACGCCACCGGCAAACTGCGCACGCCCCCCACACCGCCTACGGCCGAAGAAGTCCCGCGCGGCGCTCCGTCGCAGCAACCCGCCCCGGCCACACCCACGGTCCCGACGCCACCAACCACGACTCCGGAGCCGTCGTCGACGGCCAGCGCCCTGCCGACATCGGAGGCATCCGTGTCGGCGCCACCGGTGCCCACCGAGCCGTCAACGCCCGATCCTGCCCCCACATCAATCGTCGACGACGAGCCGGCCGACGACGCCGACGGAAGAGATTTCGACGTCGCGCTACCCATCACCGCAGCGCTGGCGACCGCCGGCCTCCTTGCCGCACTCCTCCTGGCTCGTCTGACGCAACGCCGACGTCGTCAACGCCAGCACCGCCGGCCCGGCCGCCGAATCCCCACGCCCAACCCCACCATCGAACGGCGTGTCCGAAACGCTGCCCAACCGGTCGACGTCAACCGGCTCGACCACGCTCTACGGACACTGGCCACCGGCCTCCGCGATCACGACCCCGACGACCTGCCCGACCTCGCCGCTGCCTGGCTCTCCGGAGGCGAGGTCCACCTCATGCTCGCCCACGCCAACACCTCCGCGCCCCCACCCTTCCAAGCAGACAGCTCCGCGATGGACTGGATGCTGCCGGCCACGGCCACCCTTCCCGACGTCGAAGACACCCTGGCGCCACTGCCGGTCCTCGTCACCGTCGCATCCCGACCCGGCGGCGACCACCTCCTCATCGACCTCGAACGCACCGGCCTACTTACAATCGGTGGCGAGCCCGAACGCAGCATGGACCTGATTCGATACATCGCAGCCGAACTGGCCACCAACCAGTGGAGCGACGACGCCGAAGTGGTGCTCGCGGGCTTCGACCCCGTTGACGTCGACCACCTCCTCGCCATCGGCGGCAACCGGATCACCGCAGCCACCTCCACCGCCAATGCCATCGAGCGCGCCCGACGTCGCGCCGCAGCCAACGCCAAGGCAATGACCGACACCGGCATCATCACCACCTTCGCCGGGCGGGTCGCCGACATCGTCGCCGACGCCTGGATGCCGCACGTCCTCCTCATCGCAGACACCACGAACGTCGAAGAGCAACTCGCCGCCCTCGCGGACGAACTCCGCCTGGCCGGCAGATGCGCCGTCGCGGTCGCCGCCGTCACCGAAACCCCGACCACCTGGCACGTCGACGTCCGCGCAGACGGCAGCCTGGCCATCGACTGGCTCAGCATCACCAACACCGCCGCCACCCGACTGCCCCGCGACCAACTCGCCCGCCTCGCACCCGTCATGCGCGCCGCCCGCGCTGCCGCACCCACTGACGACCAGCCAGGTGACGAACCCGTTCCCGCCGCGACCGATCCGGATCCATGGGCCGAGGGCACCGACGCACACGGGCACCTCCTCGACGCCGACAGCGCACCGGATGACGTCGAGGACAACGAACCGGCCGACCCCGACCACCATGCCGTACACGAAAACCCGACCGGCGCGTACTCGACAGCAGACCAACACGCACAAGAAAGGCGACCGGCCGTGCCCGAACCCGACCGCAGCACCCCGGCGCCCACCCAAGCCGGCACCACCGCGACGCAACCAGTCGACATCGCGGCTCTCACACCGATCACTAACGGAGCGACCGCCCCCGCACCCGCAGTCCCGAACCGGTCCCGGGAACCCCATGACCCAACCCTCGATGAGGACCTCGACGCCTGGTATCGACCGGACCCGCACCGCCCGCGCATCGCCATCCTCGGCCCCGTCGACGTCCAAGCGCCCGGCGAGATGCCTGACGAGCGTATTCGCTTCTACTCCGAACTGGTCGTCTACCTAGCGCAACGCGGCAGAGCAGGAGCAACCGGCGAACAAATCGACGACGCCCTCTGGCCAGAACGTGGCGTCAACGCACGAAGCCGCCGCGTCGCCATCAGCAAGGTACGCCGCTGGCTCGGGGAGACCGCTGAGGGCACCCACTGGCTGCCCCCTAACGCCGGGGCGGACCGGCTCTACCGCCTCACTCCAGGCGTCCTCCTCGACTGGCAACTGTTCCGCCGCCTCCGCGCCCGCGGCGAAGCCAGGGGAGTAGCGGGCATCGCAGACCTGCGCCAGGCACTCGAACTCGTCCGAGGCGAACCGCTCGCCGGTGCGGAACTGCCCTACTCGTCCGGCTACCGCAACCCCTACACCTGGCTACCGGGCAGCGACGTCCAACCGCACAACCTCGCCTCCGCTGTGGTAGATACCGCCCACCAACTCGTGGATCTCTATCTCGCTGTGGGAGACACCACCGGCGCCAGATGGGCCGTAGAACGAGCCTGGCTCGCAGATCCTGCCCGCCTCGATGACCATCCCTGGATCGACGCCATGCGAGTAGCACGCGCCGACGGCCGTTCAGCCGAACTTCGCGCGCTCCTCGACGACCTCGTACGCACCCGGGAGGCAGAGGTCCCGGAAGACCTGTCGCCAGACACGTACGCAGCCGTCCATGAGTTGGTTGGCGACCTTCTGAGGGCCGGATGACAGGAACTCGGTGCCCATCACCTGCCTTCCAGGACGTGCTTGCCGTTGTTGATATCTACCGGTATGGGGTAGTCGCCGGTCAGGCATGCGGTGCAGAAGGTACGGGGGGCGTTGCCGATGGCGGTGAGCATGCGGTCTAGTTCGAGGTAGGCCAGGGAGTCGACGTCGAGGTATTGGCGGATCTCTTCGACTGTGCGGTTGGCGGCGATTAGCTTGCTGCGGTCGCTGGTGTCCATGCCGAAGAAGCAGGGCCAGCGGTAGGGCGGGGACAGGATTCGTAGGTGCAGCTCGGCGGCGTCGGCCCGGCGGAGCATTCTCAGCGTCTCGCGCAGGGTGGTGGCTCGAACGATGGAGTCCTCGACGACGACGAGTCGTTGGCCGGCGACGTTCTCTGCGACCGGGTTGAGTTTCATGCGGACGGCGTTTTCGCGTAGTTCCTGGGTAGGGGCCATGAAGGTTCGTCCGATGTACCGGTTCTTGACGAACGCGTCGCCGTAGGGGATGCCGGATTGCTGCGCGTAGCCCTGGGCGCCGGGGATACCGGACTCGGGTACGGGAACGACGAGGTCGGCGTCGACGGGCGCCTGGGTGGCCAGGTGCATGCCCATCCGCCGCCGGGCACCGTGGACGCCCTGCCCGCCGAGCCGTCCATCGGGCCGGGCGAAGTAGACGAACTCGAAGGAGCAGAAGCTGGGGTTGACGTCGCCAGAGAAAGGTTGGGTGCTTCGGACTCCAGCTTTGTCGATGATGACCATTTCGCCGGGGCTGATCTCGCGGACGGTGTCCGCGCCGACGGTGTCGAGCGCGGGCGTCTCTGAGGCGAGGATCCAGCCGTGCGGGTGTCGGCCGAGGATCAGCGGCCGGAAGCCGTGGGGGTCGCGGACGCCGATGAGCCGGTTTTCGTCCATGATCACGAACGAGAATGCGCCGCGGAGGTGGGGCAGTACCTGGGCGAGCGAGTGTTCGAGCGGGTCGACGCTGCAGCAACGGGCCGCGCGCTTCGAGCCAGCAGAAGCTGAGCAGGGCCGGCCTCACCCAGTTCGTCACCGCCGTCATCTGCGCTCCGGACAGCGGGATTGCGAAACCCCACGCCGCTGCCTTCCGCGCCTGCAGCCGGGCACTGAACGTCCACCCCACACGATGCCTTCACATCGGCGACAACTGGCAGACCGACATCCAAGGCGCTCAAACAGCCGGCCTGATTCCAATCTGGATCTCCCACCAGCCGACGGACATCCCACCGCACCCGGCGACCGTGCCCCGGTACGGTACCCCACCGTCACCCACGCCATCGGCGACCTACTTCACCTCCTACCGCCCACCCCTCTCGAACGACGTGGCCGACTGACAACGCCTGCCACAACAGCAGCGAGCCACCACTCCCATAACCACGACCGGGAACAACGATGAGGAACACCCGTGACTCCGCTCCGTACGCCAGCCTCGCAACGACGACCGCGGACATCCCGAACGGTACGACTGACGGCGGCGTTGGTCTCCCTCACCATCGCCGTGACGCCAGTCCTCACCGATCCGATCCACACCGGCCCGCACCGTCGCACCGCTGACGCGACGCCGATCCCCGCAGGCAGGGACGCGGCCTCCGACCGTGGGGACATTGCCGCTCCGTCGCCGATGCCCCCGGCCCCGACTAGCACGCCATGGATTCCGGCAGGCCCGGTGCTGACCCGTCTGGCCAGCAGCCCTAGCACCGCACCCGCCGACACCACCAGCGGCAGGTACCAGTACGTCGAACGCCGCACCTGGTACCGCGACATCACCGGCCCATCTGGACCGGCCGGATGGCCGCAGCGCATCCGCGTCGACCAACTCTGGCGCACCGACGACGCCGCGAACTGCCGGCAGGTCAGCACCCAGATCAGCACCACCGGCTGCACCCCGGACGGTCCAGACCACAGCTGGACAAGCCAGAGCGGGGGCGACCGGTTCGACCAGCCACCACCGACCAGGGCCGCCGACCTGCGGTCCCACCTGCTCATCACCGCCGGCCCCGACCGGGACCGCCCGGGGCACCTCATCGGCGGCGTCGCGATGCTCTACGAACGTCACGCCCTCACCCGCCCGGTCCGTGCCGCGCTCCTCCGGCTCCTCGCCGAGCACCCCGGCCTCCTCGTCCAAACCGGCGTCACCGACCGCGTCGGGCGGACCGGCATCGACATCGCCCTGCCGTACACCGACCGTTCCGGCGTGCCACGACGCGACGTCCTCACCATCGATCCGAACACCGGCCAGCTCCTCGCCGCCTTCACCACCATCACCGGTCCCGTCCCCTCCACGGATCCGCTCCTTGGGCCCCACGCCCGGGACGCGATCGCCGCTGAAGCCGACAGCTACCGGCTCTACACTGACAGCCGCCGCACCCCGGACACCCGCACCCCGCCGGCAGGCTGCCAACACCCCGCCGTCACACGCTGCCTCACCAGCCCTTGCTCGCGGCACACCCGCTCCGACCGCGCCTGAGCATGGACGATAGGGCGATGTCGTCCCCGCGTTCGTTGAAGCGCGACCAGCATCCGTCATGGGGTGACATGGTCAGCCGGGCCGAGCGAGCGAGTGTGAAGGTAAGCGAGATCGTTCACGACACCGACAAGGCACTCGTCGCCATCGGGACCCGCTGCGGGCACCGGGTGGTCGTGAAACTGCTGACCAGCCGCGACCCGTACTGGATCAGCCGGCGCGACCACGAACTCGATATGTACTCCCGGTTCGAGGTTGATCCTCCCGGCGTCGACGTGCCCAGGCTGCTGTGGGCCGACCAGCAGCTCACCGTCCTGACCGCGCTACCCGGACAGCGGCTCTACCACGAGCGGCACCTCACCCACGACATCCCGCCAGCACAGGCCGAACTGGTCGCGGACACTGTCCAGCAGGTCACGCGGTGGGCGCCACGGCACCCGCTGCCCGAACCCGTCGACTACCACCAGCGCATCGACGACGAGCACGCGGCGCAGCTTCTCGACGGCCGCGACCAGGCAACCCTGCATACCCTCGTCGACCGCGCCGGACCTGCCCGCACAACCCAACACGGAGATCCCCTTCCCGCCAACCTCCTCATCCACGACGGCGGTTGCGGACTGATCGACTGGGAACACGCCGGCGCCTACCTGCCCGGATACGATCTTGCGCTCCTACGCGTCATCGCCACGGTCGCTAGCCCGACCCTCACTCGTGTGATCGCCCGCCGGGTCGCCGCCGCCGACATCACCGTCCCCCACACGGTGAACTACCTGCTGCTGGTCTGCCGCGAGATCCGCATCCACCTGTCCCTGCCGCCCGGCGCGGTGATCGCCGCCCGGCTGCCCATACTGCCGACCCTGCACGTCCAGGCCCACCGCGAGCTGCGCGCCCTCACGTCGTAGCCGATGTGCTCGCCGACAGCTTCATGGCCCGGCAATTCCCTCGGGTTCGGCAGTCAGTGCAGCCCAGCTTGGCGTAGCACGTCCCGCAGCCCGTACCCATCGTCAACGACGACATCCGGCTCGAACCCCGACGTGGGCACCGCCCGGGCGGTGCGCGACGAACGCATGAGGATCGCCGTCCCGGCTCCGGCGTGGCGGGCGCAGGCGATGTCACGGTCGATCATGTCGCCGACGAACCAACACTTCCCGATCGGTACGCCGATCGTGTCCGCCGCGCGCCAGGCCAACTCGGGGTTCGGCTTGCGTACCCCGACCTCATCGCTGTACAACTCGGCGGCGAACAACGCACCGAGACCTACCGAGGCGAGGAAGTCCCGGTGAGCGGCCCCACTGATCGCGTTGCTCACCACGACCATCGGAATCCCACCCGCCGCCGCTGCCTGTAGTGCTTCGTTGATGCCGTCGCGTACGGTCCAGTTGTCGCCCCACGCCCACGCGTAGCTCAACGACACCGCCTCCGCCCGCACGGCAGCCCGCGCCGCCTCCGGCCACCCCACGGTGATGAACTCGTTCCAGACCTGGTCGTGGCTCGCCTCCCGCGGACCCCGTTCGCGGCTGGTGTCATCGCGCCAGCGCGAATAACGACGGGCTCCGTCGGTGATGTCCCGGACAATCGTGTCGACCGGGACGGCGTGTCCCGTGAGGGTGTGCAGCCGCTGAACCAGGTCGGGGGGGTGTCCCTATGGTTTTGGTCAAGCGGGGATGGGGCTTGTTGGCCGTGGTTGGTAGGGGATCTTGTCGCGGAGCATGGCGAACAGGACGTCGCAGCGGCGTCGGGCGAGGCAGATGAGGGCGGCGTTGTGGCGTTTGCCTTCGGCGCGTTTGCGGTCGTAGTAGGCGCGGCTGACGGGGTCGGTGAGGGATGCGAACGCGGCGAGGAAGAACGCGCGTTTGAGGTGTTTGTTGCCGCCTCGGGGTGGGTGTTCGCCGCGGATGCTGCTGCCGGAGCGTCGGGTGACGGGGGCGAGGCCGGCGTAGG
>NZ_AZWO01000063.1 GCF_000514775.1 Salinispora pacifica CNR114
CGCAGCCACCAAGACCAACAACTAAAGATCAACCAAACCAAGGTGGTCCAGCTTCAGCCGGACCACGGTGGTCAAGTTTGGGGCGGTGTTGACACAGTGCTACGGGATTCATCGGCTGTGGCTTTCGGGGTGCACCCTCGGTCTACGCCGGTGCCGCGTCTGCACCTGTCGACCGCACGCAACCGACGCGGTAGGTCTCTGACCAACGCCGTATTTCCCGCATGAACGATGAAAGCAGCGGCAGCAGGTGGGTGCCGGCGGCGGTGAGAGTGTAGGTACCGGCACCTGCGTCGTCAACGTGGTGCACTAAGCCACCGTCGCGCAGACGGCGCAGGGCGTCATTGAGGGATTTCGAACTCGGCGCCGGTCGGATCTCGCGCAGCAGCTCCGAGAATCGCATCGGCCGCTGGCCGAGGGTCGTGAGGATTTCCAGGCTCCACCGCTGTGCGCACAGTTTAATGGCGTCTTGCGCGTCCTGGAGGTCGTCGTCCATCCGCCTGCCCTCCCCGTCAAGGTCGGCCAGAGGGCGAGTCTAGGGGATCGACTGCTCTACGTGAACAACAAACTCACCTTGAGTCAAGCCAAGATCTTCACGATGTTGAGGAATCTCTTTGAGATGAGAGCGTGCTGGACACGAGACGGCCGCCCTTGGTGAGTGCATGCAACATGCCCACCAGCGCGCACCCGATGCTGGTCAGCCGGTAGGCGCTTGCAGTGACGATCAGGCCCCAGACCACCTTGCGCGGTTCGCGCCACAAAGCCCGATTGCCGCACGTCAGCACAGGTCTGCCCGCAATACCGCGCGGGTTGCCTCATCCGCTCCGCCAACGCCCCAACGGCGACCGCTACAGGCTACTCAACGCAAGAGACTTGCAAATGGCGGCGGGCCGACGCGGAGCTCCTCGGACGAGGGTCAGCGGTCTGAGGACCCTCGGTAGCGCAGCTCATGGTACGCGACCGCCAGAGCCTTTCGAGGCTTCCAAGTATTCGCTCTCTGTGGGCATAGCCTCACGAGTCCGACATCGACTTGCCGGATTGAAGCCGAAAAATTCACATTATCGGTAACCCCTGGGTGAGCACTTAGCAGTAATCACTGGGAGGTAAGCACGTTGCGGTAACTACGGGGGTCGGGTGTAGAGGTGGATCAGGCATTCGTGCGTGCAACTTCCACGACAGCGGGGCGACCAGGCGTCGCTGTCGCCACGAACCGTTCGGAGGCGGGACGGCAGATGACGAGCCGTAACAGACAGCGAAGTTCCACTATCCGATCACGAAGTCACCTGCTTCGGGCGGCGGGCTCAGCGATCGGCCTGATGCTGGCGGCCGGTGCGGGAGCTTGCGAGACCGTGAGCACCGGGCAAGAACCTTCTCCCACCGCCTCCGTCACTGTTTCCATACCCAGCCAGGATCCGCGTGGTGCTGCCGAAGATGCCGCGCTGGACGCGTACCGCGGCATGTGGGCCGCATACGCGAAGGCCGGCCTCACCGCCAACCCCGACGAGCCTGACCTCAGCAGGTTCGCCAGCGACGGCGCACTGAAGACGTTGCGGAATGGCCTGGCCACCTACCGAAGCAAGAAGCAGGTACTCAAGGGCGAGTACGTCCTCAACCCGCAGGCGGCCGAAGTTGCGCTCACCTCCTCACCCGTGACGGTGACAGTCACTGACTGCATCGATGACAGCAACTTCCTGGTCTACAACTTGTCGGGCGAGCCGATCAACGATGTGCCCGGGGGCCGGCAGAGTGCGCGGGCCACGGTCACGAACTTCGCGGCCGGCAGTTGGAAGGTCACCAGCTTCGGCGTCCAGGAGGTGGGGTCGTGCTGATGCGTCGCACCGCCCAATCCCTGATCGCCGCGGGCGCGGCAGCGATCGTGCTGGCATCCGGAAGCCCGGGATATGCCGACGGCGGCATCGGCGGGGTCAACTGCACGCAGAGCCCGTCGGCTCCCGAATGCGAGATTAGCGCCGGCACCCCCGGCGGGCCTGGCGGCTCCACCGGCGGCAACCAGGGCAGCGGCGGGTCCGATGACGGCTCGGATAGCGGCGGTGGCGATGGCTGCTACTGGGCGCCGGTCGACGGGGACTTCCCGCCCCCGCCGGGTAAGGGCCCAGCGGGCGGTTGGTATTCGTGGACCTGCGTGGGCAACGGGATTGGGTCGCAGGAGGTGCCGGTGTGGCTGGAGCAGGCCCCGGCGGTGAGCCTAGCGGCGTTGGCGCAGACAGCGCGTTCTCGGCTGCGCCTGCCCTCGCCGCAGATCCGCACGAATCCCGCGACGGCGCCGTTCGTGCTGGTGCAGGTGCCGGTGTGGCTGTGGGTAGACCCGGCCACGTGGGGTGCCCGGTCGGCGACCGCGTCGGTGCCAGGGGTGTCGGTCACCGCTACCGCGACACCGACGCAGGTGGTGTGGTCCTTCGGCGACGGCAGCGATGACCTGACGTGCGCTGGCCCAGGCAAGCCGTGGAGGCCGGGCACGGACCCGCGGGCGTCGTCGTCGTGCGGGCATACCTACTCCTTTTCGTCCGCTGCCGCGGCGGGGGCGGCGTTCCGACTGCGGGCGATGGTGACGTGGTCTGTCGCCTGGTCTGGTGCCGGTAGTGGCGGCACTCTCGCCCCGCTCACGACGACCTCGACGGTGTCCGTGCGGGTGGCGGAGTCCCAGGCGATCGTCGGGGGTGCTCGATGAGCGTCACCACGGACCGTCCCCGCGCGGCGGATGCTGCCGCCGTGGATCTGCCGCCGGTGTCCGCGGGTACGCGGCGGGTGGGGCGGCGCAGTGGGCGGCGTGTGGTCGCCGGGCTGCTGGTGGTCCTGGCGACGGTGGTGACGTTTTGGCAGGTGGATCTGCGCCGGCACGTTGACGAGCAGTTCCTCGCCGTAGCGCGGGACGTACCGGCGGGTCAGGTTATCGCCGACGCCGATGTGCGGGTGGTGCGGGTGGCGAACCCGTCCGGACTGGATCTCGTCCCGGCCGAGCGGCGTGGGGGGATCGTCGGCCGTTCGGCGGCGGTGCCGCTGGCGGCGGGGAGCCTGCTGGTATTGGCGCAAGTCGGGCCGGCGGCGTGGCCCGCGGCGGGGCAGGCGGTGATCGCGGTTCCGGTCAAGCCGGGCCGGGCCCCGACGAGCCTGACCGGCGGGTCGCGGGTGTTGGTGCTGGTCGCTCCGCCTGCGGGGGGACAGCAGGCGTCGCAGCAGAACAACGGTGTGCGCCGGGCGGTGGCCACGGTCGTGTCCGTGGCGGCGGGCGGGGACCAGGTGGGCACGCAGTTGGTGACGGTGCTGCTCGCCGCGGATTCGGCGGAAGCGGTCGCGGCGGCACCGGGAGACGTGTCGCTGGTGCAACTCGGCCCGTCCCAATGAGATGTGAGGAGGCGCGGGAGATGTTGGTGGTGGTGGCGTCGGTGTCCGGCGCGCCGGGGGCGTCAACGACAGCGTTGGGGATGGCGGCGTTGTGGCCGGAGCACCCGGCGTTGCTGGTAGAGGCTGATCCCGGCGGTGGGGTGGTCGCTGCGCGGTTCGGGCTGGCGCAGGAGCCGGGTCTGGCGTCCTTGGCGGCAGCGGCACGGCATGGTGAGAACACTGATGGGGCGGCGCCGTACGTGCAGCAGGTGCCGCTGGGCTTGCACGTCCTCGTCGGGCCGGGTGCGGCCGAGACCGCCGCGGGGGCGGTATCGGTCCTCGCTGGCCAGGCCGACGCGGTCGCGGGGTTGGCGCCGTCGGTGGTGGTCGCCGACGCGGGCCGCCTATACGCGCACAGCCCGGCTTGGGGCCTGCTGCGTTCCGCTGACGCAGTCGTGCTGGTTACCTGGGGGTCAACGGAGCACCTGGATCATCTGGACACCCGTCTGCCGGCGCTGCGTGCGGCTGTCGGGCTGGGTGGTGTCGGGCTGGCCGTCTCCGGCAGGTCCGCCTACGCCCCGGCCGAGATCAGTGGGCGCCTTGGTGTCCCGGTGTGGGCGCAGTTGCCCACCGACCGATGGGGCGCGGGCGTCCTCGCCGGGCGGATGACGNGGCGGGCGTGGACCCGTACCCGCCTCGCCCAGGCGCTGCGCGCCCTCGCCGCGTCCGTCGCGGTCGGCGGGCAGTTCTCTGGTGCGGCGCTGGAGGTCACGCGGTGACCGCCACGGCTCTCAACGGTGGCACGACCGCGGCGCCGCCGGATGTGTTGGCGCGGCTGCGCGCTCGGGTCAGCGACCGTCTGGCCGTGCACGGCGCGCAGCTTCCCGACGGTGAGCGCCACGCGGTGCTCGCGGGATATATCGCCGAGGAACTCGTCGTCCACGCTCGCGAGGACATCTCCGGCGGACGGCCGCCGCTCACTCCGCGGGCCGAGGCGGCCCTGGCCCGCGCTTTGCGGGACAGCTTCACGGGCCTGGGCGGGCTGCAGAGGTTGATCGACGACCCGCGGGTGGAGGACATCTTCGTCAACGGCTGTGACAACGTGTGGATCCGTACGACCGACGGGCAGGTGCGGCGAGTGCCGCCGGTGGCCGGCTCTGACGACGACTTGGTCGACCTTGTGCGGATAGCGGCGGCGCGCAGTGGGCAGGAGGAGCGCCGCTTCGACCGTGGTTCGCCCGGCCTGTCTCTGCGGCTGCCCGGCGGGCAACGCCTGTTCGCCGTGATGGCGGTGGCGAAACGGCCCTCGTTGTCGATCCGCCGCAACACCCTGCACCGGGTGACTCTGGACGACCTGCTGCGTCGCGGGGAGATCACGGTGGGGTTGCGGGAACTCATCCGGGCGCTGGTGCGAGCGCGTAAGAACATCGTGATCTGCGGAGGTGTCGGCGTCGGCAAGACCACCATGCTGCGCGCCGCCGCTGGCGCGATCAGCCCTAACGAGCGGATCGTCACCGTCGAGGACGCCTACGAACTCGGCCTTGACGAGGACATCGAGGCGCACCCGAACACCACCGCACTTCAGCAGCGGGAGCCGAACCTCGAAGGCGTCGGCGGCATCGACATGTCCACGATGGTGCGCTGGGGCCTGCGAATGCGCCCGGACCGGGTAATTGTCGGCGAGACCCGTGGCGCGGAGGCCGTACCCATGCTTCTGGCCATGTCGCAGGGCAACGACGGCAGCATGTGCACCCTGCATGCCTCTTCCAGCAAGCAGGCGCTGACCCGGCTGGCCATGTACGTCATGCAGGCGCCGGAGAAGCTGACCTTCGATGCCGCGAACGTGCTCATCGGCCAGGCGGTCGACTTCGTCGTCCACCTGGACGTCGCCACCGACGGCACCCGTGTCGTGTCGTCGGTCCGCCAGGTCCTGGAGACCGATGGCACCCAGGTCCCCTCCAACGAGATCTACCGCCCCGGCTCCGACCGGCGCGCCATCCCGGCCGCGCCGGTCCGCGCCGACACCCTCGACGAGCTCACCGCCGCCGGCCTCAACCCCAGCCTCCTCGTCCAGGACCGGTGGTGACCGTGGATCTGCTGCCGATCCTGCTCGGCCTGGGCTGCGCCGCCGGCCTTATCCTCGTCGCCGACGGGTTACGCCGCCGGCCACCCGGCACCCCGGCCGCCTGGACATGGCGGCGGTGGACCTCGGCCGACCGTTCCCGCCTCCTCGCGGCCGTCGTGGCGGGCTTCGGTGCGGCAGCACTGACCCGCTGGCCGGTCGCGGCGCTGCTGACCGCCGCCGCGGTGTGGGCACTACCCCGCGTCCTCGGCCCCGATCGGGAACATATCCGCGCGACCGCCCGGATCGAGGCGATCGCTACCTGGGCCGAGCTGCTGCGCGACACCCTGTCCTCGGCCGCTGGCCTGGAGCAGGCAATCACCGCCACCGCCCCGGTAACACCGCAGCCAATCCGCCCCCAGGTGCAGGCCCTCGCGGGGGCGGTACGCGGGGGAGCACGGCTGCCCGACGCGCTGCGCGCGTTCGCCGCCGACCTCGCCGACCCCACCGCCGACCTCGTCGTACGCGCCCTGACGCAGGCCTCCGGCTACCACGGCGGGCAGTTGTCCCAGTGCCTGACCAGCCTCGCCGCCACCGCCCGCGAGCTCGCCAGCATCCGGATGCGGGTGGCCACCAAACGGGCCGCGACCCGCACCGCCGCCCGGGTCATCACCGGCACGTCAGTGGCGATGGTCGCCGGGCTGATCCTGCTCAACCGCGGCTTTCTCGCCCCCTACCGCAGCGTCACCGGCCAGCTTGTACTCCTTGTTGTCGGGGCGGTGTTCGCCGGCGGATTCTGGTGGCTGGCCCGCACCTCCCGCGTCCCGCAACCACCACGAGTTCTCTCGACGGACCACCCCGGGCAGGTGGCGTGATGGCCGCCTTCGTGTTGGCGTGCGGCGTCGTCGCCGGGCTCGGCCTGGTCCTGGCCGGCACCGGCCTGCATCCAGCCCGGCCCAGCCTCGCCCAGGCCCTCGACGCCCTGCGCCGCACCCCGGCTGCCCTGGAAGAGCCAGTGGGGGCCAGAACCCGGCTACTCGCCGCGCCCCTGCGCGCCCTCGGCCTACCCCGCCAGCGGATGCGCGCCGACCTCGCCGTCCTGCAACGACCGACCGCCGCCCACCTGGCCGACCAAGCCCTCGCGGTCCTCGCCGGCCTGCTCCTGCCCCCGGTCGCGATAGCCGTGCTCGCCTCCGGCGGGGCCAACTTCGCCGCCGGCATGCCGCTATGGGCGTCACTTGCCGGCGCCGCTGGCGGCTGGTGGCTGGCCGAGACCACTGTGCACGCTGAGGCCCAGCGACGCCGCGACGAACTGCGCTACGCCCTGTCCGCCGTACTCGACCTCGTCGTCATCTCCCTCGCTGGCGGCGCCGGACTCGAACAAGCCCTCGACGACGCCTGCGCCGACACTCACGGCTGGGCCGCCGGACGCCTAAACCGTGCCGTGGCCACCGCCCGGCTGCTGCGCATCCCACCCTGGCAGGCCCTCGGCCAGCTCGGCGAGGACATCGGCGTCGTCGAACTCCAGGAACTCGCCGCGACGATGAGCCTCGCCGGTACCGAAGGCGCCCGTATCCGCGACTCCCTCACCATCCGCGCCGCCACGCTGCGCGCCCACCAATCCGCCGCCCTAGAGGCCAGAGCCAACTCCGCCACCGAACGCATGTCTATGCCGGTCATGCTCCTGGCCGCCGCCTACATGCTGTTCCTCCTGTACCCGGCTGTCACCGCCGTGGACAGCTTCTGATCCCGACACACCAGAAGGAGAAGCGCCATGCACCCCAACAAGCTGATGGCCCTGCTGACCCTGGCACACCTCACCCTCACCGACCGGGTACGCCGGCTTCGTGACTCCGGCGACCGGGGCAGCGAGACCACCGAAAAAGTCATGTGGATCGCGCTACTCGTCACCCTCGTTCTGGCTGTCTACGCCATCTTCCAAAGCAAGATCATCGACAAGATCACCGGGATCGACCTCTAACCGTGGACCGCACCCGAGGCAGGCGATTCCGATTCGGTGGTGACCGCGGGTCGATCACCACCGAGGTGGTCCTCTACGCGCCCCTGCTGTTCCTTCTCGTCCTCGTCGGCGTGCAGTTCGCCCTGTGGGCCCTGGCCCAACTCGGCGTCCAGCACGCCGCCAACCACGCCCTGCAAACCACCAGGGTGTCCGACGGCACCGCCGCCGCCGGCCACGCCGACGCCGCCGAAGTGCTACACCAGGTCGCCGGCCAGGTCGTCGTTGACCCGAGCGTGTCGGTCACCCGTACCGCCGACACCGCCACCGTGGCCGTGGCCGGCCGGGTGCCGGCCGTCGTGCCGTTCCTGCACCTGCGGGTCAGCACCCAGGCCAGCGCCCCGGTCGAGCGTTTCCGCCCCCTCGCCCTATCGGTGGCCCCCTGGCAGTCCGGAGTAGAGAAGGACCCCACATGACCCGCCAGCGGAGCCGCAACGGAGACCCACTTCGCCGCCGGTCGATTCGGCTGCGGGGAGACAGTGGTTCGGTCAGCGTCGAGATGGCGCTAAGCTACGTACCGCTGATGGTCCTGGCCGCCCTCGCGGTGGTGGCGTGCCTGCGCCTGGCCTCGGCTGCCATCGACGTCAACTCCGCCGCCTCCGCCGCGGCCCGCCAGGCGTCCCTCGCCCGCACGCCCGGCGAGGCCCGCGCCGCTGCCGCCGACGGCGCCTCCGCAACCCTGGCGGGGCGGCCCTTCACCTGCCAGCCGTCCACCGTCACCGTCAACCCCGGGGCGTTCGTCCCCGGTGGGCAGGTCAGCGTCACCATAGCGTGCACCGTCCGCCTCGAAGACCTCTACGGCCTCGGCCTGCCCGGCGCGATCACCATCCGAAGCACCTCATACCAACCCCTCGACACCTACCGTGGGACAACGGGCCCATGATCCGGGTGCGTAGCCGCTTTCGGCAGGCCCGTCATGACGACCGCGGCCAGATCACGCCGTGGACGATCTTCGGCGTCGTCATCGTCCTCATCCTCGCTGGCCTGGTCCTCGACCTGGGCCTAGGCATGTCGGACAAGGTACGGCTGCTCGACGTCGCACAGGCCGCCGCCCGGGCGGGTGCCCGCGAGATCGACCTCGCCACCTACCGGGCCATCGGTGCCGTCCAACTCCAGCCCGCCCAGGCCGCCGCAGCCGCACGGAGTTTCGCCCAACAGACCGGCACCGATGGACAGGTCAGCGTATCCGCCACCCCCACCGCCGTCACCGTCACTATCAGCAGCACCCGGCCCACACAGCTGCTGCACCTCGTTGGGATCACCGCCCTGCCGGTGTCCGCGACCGCCACCGCCCTCCCTCTGACCGGCATCACCGCACCGAACTGACCAGGACCGCCACGCCACGACCGGGAGCCCCCAGTGTTCGCATTCCTCGCCGCCACCACCCGCCGGCTGGCCGGACTCGGAATCCTGACGCTGCTCACCGCCGGCGTGCCGTACGCGCTCATTCGATACGTCGGCTGGCCACTACCCCACCAGGTCCCCACCTGGCAGGACATCGGCGCCGCTCTCACCTCACCGCTGACCGACGCCATGCTCGGCAACGCCATCGTGTGCCTGCTCTGGGCAGTGTGGGCGGCGTTCATCTGGTCGCTGATCGCCGAGGTCGCCGAAACCATCACGGGCATCCGCCTACCACAACCCCGAGCCATCGCGCCGGCCCGCGGACTCGCCGCCATCCTGGTGGCCGCAATCAGCGGCGGCGTCCTCGCCACCGCGGCCCAAGCCGCACCAACCCTCACCCCGCCAGCACAGGCGACAACCGTCCACACCAGCGCCACCGCCGCGGCCCCGGCAACCACCGTACGGCTGGTAGGCACGGATGGGCACCACACACAGACCTGGCAGAATGCCGCATCGACGTCCGCCCTGCCGATCATGGGCGATCCGGTGCCGGCCCGACTGGTAACTGGCCACGTGACGCTCGTGTCATCCGGGCAGACCTACACCTGCGAGGTGCGGCGCGGGGACACCCTGTCGAAGATCGCCCAGCAGTGGCTCGGCGACGCCGCCCGCTGGCCGGAGATCTTCGCCCTAAACCGGGGCACCCACTTCCGCGACACCGGCGGAACCCTCACCAACCCGAACCTGATCTACCCAGGCTGGACCTTAGAGCTGCCAGACGACGCCACACCACCAGCCGACACGCTGCCACCTGCCGGCACCGAGGCCACGGCACCCGGGCAATCAGCACCCGCTACCGAACCACCAGCACCGACGCAGCCCCCGCAAACCGGCCATCCCCCGTCGGCGGACCCGTCCCCCAGCTCCACCACTCAAGTCCACAACGGTGATGACAACGTGGTGGAACCCGGGCCTCCGCCGGCCGCCACCGCCACCGCCACACCGTCTAATCCCCCACCAGCCTCTGGCAGCACGGTGGCCACCCCCGAGATGCCGTCTGAGGAACAGGCCCTCACACCCAGGCCGAAACCATCGCCGGGTGTCTCACTGGTCACCGGCAGTTGGCTCGACCTAGGTCTGGTTGCCGCGATCCTCGGAGCCGTCGCGCTCGTCTGGGCACACCGCCGCCGCCGCTATAACCCTCGGCCGCCCGCAGCCGAGCTGCGCCTAGATGACGCGACCGTCGAGCCGATGCCCAAGGTGATCACCCGGATCCGTCGTGGCCTGCGCCGCCCGACGCCGCCCCGGAAGACGGTCCCGGACACTCCGCTCGACGAACTCATCACAGATCCTGACGCGGACGAGCCAGACGTAACCGACGGCACGCCCCAGGTCACTCAGACGGCGGCCACGCCGAAGCCGGTCACGCCCGCAGTGGCCAGCCCAGTGATGGAGGTCTGGCCACCAGCCGGACTCGGGCTGACCGGACCTGGCGCCGAGGGGGCAGCCCGAGGCTTCCTGGTAGCCGCGCTCGCGGCGGGGGGGCTCGACGAGCCCAACGGTCGCGGCTACGTCGTCATCCCCTCCGGCACCCTCGCCACCCTGCTGGGTGCCGCCGCCGTCGCCGTGCCGGACACGCCCCGGCTGAGCGTGACCGGCGGGCTCACCGACGCCCTGACGCTCCTGGAGGAGCAGACCCTGCACCGCACCAGGATGTGCTTTGATAACGAGGTAGCCACCATCACTGGCCTGCGGGAAGCGGACCCGATGGCCGAACCCGTGCCGCCGCTGGTGCTGATCGCCGACACCACCGCCGCCCACGAACGCGCCCGCATCGCCGCGCTACTTGCCCAGGGCCAGCGCCTCGACATCCATGGGGTCCTGCTCGGTGCCTGGCCCGACGGTGACACCGTCGTCGTGGCTGACGATGGTGTGACCAGCCCCGCCGTAGGCGATGCGAACCGGCACGGCCGGCATCCCGCCGACGTCGGCCGCCTCACCGTGATCGGCCCGACCGAGACAGCCGACCTACTGCGGGTTCTCGCCGAGTCTCACACCGGCGAACCCCAGCCACCGGCACCCACCGAGCCTGCGGCACGGCCCACCGCCGACGCCGGTCCGGCCGACGTCGGCAACGCGACGGTCCAGAACGACGACGAGGCCGCATCACTCACTGATCCGGCCGAGCCCGACGATGAACCAGACACCGCCACTAGCACCACCTCACCTCCCAATCACCGAGCCGGCACCGATGTGGTGGTCGAATCGCCCGCCCATGACGACCGCGTAGAACCCGAGAAAGACGCCGCCCAACTGGCGGACAGCGAGGCCGCCGAAGTCGGGCGGGTCGAGGTGCGAGTGCTTGGGGACGCCCACATCATTGATATCGACACCACGCAGCCGTTGCGCGGCAAATCTCTGGAGCTACTGGTCTACCTGGCCGTTCGGGGTGGGACCGCGAGCCAGGAGGCGATTTTGGAGGACCTACTGCCAGAGGCCACGAGCAGTAAGGCTCCGCACAGGCTCCACACCTACGTCTACAACCTGCGCCGAGTCCTCAAGCAGACCGGCGGCCCTGCCACCTACCTGTCCCACCCGGACCGCCGCTACATCCTGCACCGCGACGCCGTCGATGTGGACCTGTGGCGGATGAGCGACGCTGTCGACGAGGCGAACCGGGCCGCCAATCCCGCCGACAGGACATCCGCCCTGCGTCGCGCCGTTGACGCCTACCAAGGCCCGCTCGCCAACAACAAAGGATACGAGTGGATCGAGCCCTATCGGGAGGCCGTGCAGCGGCAGGCAGTCGACGCCGCACTCGCGCTCGCCGACGAACTCGACCAACCCGCCGAGGCGCTCGCCGTCCTCACGACCGTGATGGGGTACAGCCCCTACGCCGAGACGCTGTACCAGGCGGCCATGCGCGCCCACGCTGCGCTCGGCGACCCCGCGGCGATCCGCGACCTGCAGCGTCAGCTAGCCCGGTCCCTCGACGAAATCGATACCGAGGTCAGCGACGAGACAACTGCCCTGGCACGCTCGTTGGTGAACCGGCTGCAGCACGGCCCCCGTGTGAGTGGTGAGGGCACACCCCTTTCATGAGTACCTGCCGGGACAGGGGACGGCTCTGTCCCGCTTCAGCCCGATGCCGTACCGACTTTCCGGAGTTCCGGGGCTGCCGGTTGTCGTCCTAAACTCCAGACCGATGGTGCGATGGCGGCAGTCAGGGTTTGGTGCCGTCGGGGTAGGTGAGGCTGATCAGGCGGCGGAGCAGGGTGATGGTCTCGTCGTCACCGTCGTCGGCGGTCACGACAATGCCTTCGGTGGTTCCTGGTGTGCGGGTTAGCACGTAGATGGCGCCGTCGGTGTCGACCGCGTCGATGATTCGGGCCTCGACCCGTTCCCCTGTTTCACGCTCGATGGTGACCGGGTACATGAACAGGTAGGCGAGAGCCTTGGTCTGGGATGGGCGTCCGGCTTTGAGGGCGATGGCGGCCTGGTGGGATGGGTGGTGCGCTTCGTCGGTGATCTGCCGAAGCGCGGCGACCGGTCCGTCCGGCTCGTTCTGCCACCGCGCGGGCTCGACGAGCAGCGGGACAACGTTGACGGCGCGGGCGGTCGGGCCGGGGTGGCCGGGCACTGGGGTTTCCCGGAGCCAGGCGAACAACACCGGCCCTGGCCAGTTGTACTTCGCTGCTGCATGTGCGTCGATGCCGTGTAGGCAGTGGACGATGGCGTCGCGTTGATGTGCTGACAGCATCAGGATTCCTTCCTCGAAGGTGTGGCTGGACGGTTGTCGACCCTGGTGGTCGTGACGACGATTCAGGCGTGACTCCACGCTGGGATCAAGTCGTTCGTCCAGCCGATTCGGTGGGCGCGGGTCGACACCGCCCGCCTGCCAGCGGCGGTGTAGACGGTGCCGACCCTGGCGTCGCCTCAGGTGTTGCGCAGTGCGGTGGCGGCGGCGCGAGCGATGAGCCTGCCGGCGTCGCCGGGGTCGCCGAGGACGGTGGCGTGGGCGCCTTTGAGCGGGCGGGAGTTGGGCGGTCCGAGCCAGAGCAGACCACAGCCGGCGCGGACGAGACGGTCCAGACGTTTCTGGCCCTCGGTGATCTCGCCCGCGATGAACTCACCGTCGCTGACCACGACGAGCAGCCGCGCGCCACCGCGCAGGTCGGCCAGGCCGAGAGCGGCGTCGAGGGCGTCCACCGCGAGGGGGAAGCCCTGCGTGTTGCCCTCCTCGCCGAACAGGTGGACCCTCTCGGGTGGCTGGCCTGGACGGGTCACGGCGGTGACGTACTGGCCGAAGGTGACGGTGGCGCTCGTGCCGCCGGCCCAGGCGGTGGCCTGGGCGGTGATCCACGCCGCTGAGGCGATCGGCCCGGCGAACGCCTCCACCGACGGGGAGACATCGGCGACGATCCCGACGTGGATCGGCGGCTGTGGTACCCGGCGACGTTCGGTACGCCGCCACGGCTCGGAGGTGGGGATCTGTCCGGCGGCGCGTTGCGCGTCGGCGGCGAGCGCGGCGCGGGTAACGAGCCGGCCGGGCGGGGTCACCGAGGTGGTTACCGCGTCGGTCGGTTCCCGGTAGGCGGCCTCCCGCAGGGCGCGGGCGAGCTGCCGCGCGGCGGTACGCTCATCGTCGCTGGGCTGTCGGGTCTGACTCCGAGGAGGTTGCTTGCGGACCAGCGGGTTCCCGTTGGTGCTCGCGCCACCTCCGCCGCCGGTACCTCCGTCACCGCCGAAGATCGCGCTGGCCGCGTCTCGGGACCGCTTCTGCTGGTCGGCTTCTGCCTTGCGTTGCTGAGACCGCTGTTGGGCACGGGCGGCGGCAGCGGCGGCGGCCTGGGCGGCTTCGGCATCGTGGACGGCCACGGCACCGACGACGGAGGTAGCCGCCTTGCGGAGCACTCCCCCGCCGGCTGGGCCGCCATCTCCGCTGCCCTGTCCACTGCCGCCCTGCCCGTTGCCTGAGCGCGCCTGGCCGGGGCCGGGTGAGGGCGGTGGGCTGTCGGGGTCGACGCCGAGGGCCTCGCACCAGCGTCGGCCGAGGGCGAGCATGGCGTCGGTGTCGTCGTCGGGCACCTGGTGCGCGTCGCTCCAGATGCTGCTGAGGGTCTTGAGCAGGGCCGGGCGCAGGATCCGGGCGACCGCGCGGCGGAGCTGTTCTGCCTCGTCTGGGTCGATGACGCCGGCGTCGACCCTGGCGAGAACGAGCGCGGCGCTGGTGGCGGCGGCCCACGGGTCGTCGGTGGTCGGGATGTCGTCGAGCAGGATCTTGGTGACGGCGGCGCGGAGCCAGCGGTGGTCACCGGGTCTGCGGCGTAGCTGGGCGGCTTCGATGCGGGACTCCTCCAGCAGCGCGGCGGCCTCGGCCACCCGGACGGGTCCGGTGCCGAACTCCCAGCGGGTGTGCCGGGAGTGGGCGGCCTCGTGCACCAGCAGCCCCCAGGCGACGGGGTACTTCTCCCGGGCGTCGGGGTCGTGCGGGTCCACCGAGCGGGGATCGATGCCGAGGTACCTGCCGTCGATCTCGAGGGTGGCGCGTTCGCGGATGAAGCAGGCTGGTGCGCCGGCGCCGGCGCCGGGTTCGATGACCACGAGGAGGTCCTCGCGGCCGGCGATCGGGGGGATGTGCGCGCTGAGTGCGGCCGACATGCGCAGCCAGGCGTGGTCGGCCGGCAGCGGGGTGGATGCGGCGTCCGGGTCCGGGTTGAGGTGTTTCGACAACGACATGGGTGTGCCTCCGTTCCGGGGGTTAGAGCTGGTTGCCGAGGGCGAGGGGCTGGATCTTGGCTCGGGCGAAGGTTTTGCAGACGGCCTTGTGGACCACCTCGCGGTCCTCGACCGGGGCGAGGCCGATCAGGTTGGCTATGGCGGTGTCGATCCCGAGCACGTCGGTGATCCGCTTGAAGGCGAGCAGTTCGCGGAGCTGGGGTGCCCAGCCGATCTCGCCGCTGTCGTGCTGGGTGGCGAGGTTGCGGGCGGCGCGGACCATCCGGAGGTCGACGCCGAGCGCGGCGGCTAGGTCGTAGTCGCTAGAGACCTTGACCTGGGTGGAGAACCGCGAGGAGAGGGCTTCGGTCAGCACGGCGCCGTGCACGCCGGGGTTGTGGCCGGCGACGACGTAGAAGCCGGGGGCGGCGGTGACGACCCGGCCGGCGGCGGCCTTGAGGATGATCTGCCGTCGGCCGTCCATGGCCGGGTAGACCACGGCGAGGACCTTCGGCTGGATCAGGGTGGCGTCGTCGATGAACAGCACCCCGCCGGATTCCATAGCTCGTGGCAGCGGGCCGGGCACGAATTCGTAGCCGCCGCTGTCGGTGGGCACGTAGTCGCCGACGATGTCGCCGACGGTGGTGTCGCCGTCGCCCGGAACTGTGTAGAGGTCGGTGCCGAACGCGGCCTCGATCAGCGAGGTCTTGCCGGTGCCGGGCGGCCCGTAGAGCAGCACGGGCACGTCGGCCTCGCGCAGGTCCCGCAGCACGTCGACGTCGGGGCGCTTGGCCAGCAGCCGTGGGTAGTACAACTGCCCGTTCGGGCGCCGCACCGGCCCCGTGGTCGGCTTCTTCCGCGCGGGCGCCGCCGGCATCGTGGGTCGCGCGGTCGCAGCCACCGGCTGGGTGGGGCTGGTGGCTGCCGCCGGGCGTGGGGCTGGGGCAGCCGGCCGGGCGGCGGACGCGGGTCGAGCGGTGCTGCCTTGTGGTGCGGGCGGTATCAGCGTCGGGTTCGCCCGGTGCTCCCTTAGCCCGGCCGGGGTGATGCGGTACTGCTTCGGCGAGCTTGGCAGGAGTTCGGCGTGGCCGCGCCCGACGAGCCGGTCGCACGCCTGACCGATCGCGCCAGAGGACCGGCCGACGAGGACCCCGGCGATGTCGCCGACATCCAGGGCGACGCCGGTGCGGCTGGCCAGGACCGCGAGGACCTGGTTCTGCAGCTCGCCCGCGCGTAGCCTCGGCAGCCCGCTGACCGCGTTGATCACGTTGCCGCCGGCCGCGCCGGCAGATGTAGCGGGTGTATTCGTTGTCGGTGTCGCCATCGCCGGTCCCCTGACGCCGTCACTCGGTGCAGCGGACACACGACTACCGCTGCCGCTCTCGCTGATCAAGTCGCGTTCGGGGCTGTTGTGCGCCGGTGTGGGTAAAGAGTCCATCCGTTGTTCCTCCTGAGAAATGGGCAGGAGGTGGCCACGCCTCCGGCGTGGCCACCTCCTGGTCGGGAATGGGGTTGGTGCCGCGCCGAACCGCCGTCAACAGGCGGGGCGGACAACCGGTGGCGGTGCCGAAAGCGGGCGTCGGTCAGCTACGGATGACGCCGCAGGAACGGGTGGAGCTGGTGCCGCTCGCCGGAGTGTCCGGACGTCGAGCGGAGTCGGGCTCGGGTGGCGTGGGTGCGCCGGTCACGGATTACGTGCTCTGCCACACCCAGCGGTTGCCGGTGCCGTTGAGGCCGTCACGCGTGCCGCGCGATACGACCTGACCACGCTCGTTGATGACCTCGACGCGCCAGATCACCGACAGGGTGCGGTACTCGCGCTGCACGTGGTGTTGCACCGCCGTCAGGCCAGGGAAAAGGGTCCCTATACCGGCGGGTACCTCGCTGACGGGGTGAACGCTCGGGTTTCCCTCCAGGTACCGATGCCCTCGGACGGATACCGCGAGGATCCTGAGCATCTCGCCTCCTTTCTTCGGGTAGAGGAACTGCGTTTTTAGGGGCTTGCCCTGCGCCTTGGCCGTGCCTGCCCGCAGTACGGGCCTCGCCCGGGTGGGCGAGTACAGCTCGGGGCGCGCCGGGTCGGGTGGCTGGCCGGGTTCTACTCCGGCCGCTCCTCCCACGTCCACGTACCGGCGCCAACGGCGAACATGTCGTCGTCGTCCGGGTGGAAGCGCCAGGTCGTTGATGGTTCCCGTGATGCCGCTCATCGGTTATGGGCGTCCCAGCAGCGGTTGTACGTGAGCGGGGTATTCGTAGCCGTCGTCCCACGGGAACCTGGAGTGCGTGTCCGGCCACACGATCTGCTGGAGGCGCACGCGATCCTTGCCGTACCGGGCGTGGGCCGCACCGGGATGCAGCGCGTCGGTGGCGGGTCCCTCGACGATGATCGCGTCGTAGCCGGCGAGCAGGTCGGCGACGCGTTGGCCGTGGGTGAACCGCTCGGCCCGGGAGGAGACGCGTGCGGCCATGTCGTTGAGCAATTCCTGGGCGGTGAGCGGGTCGAGGCCGGCGATGACCAACTCAGGGAGATCGTGCTCGGTCAGGCCGACGGTGTAGGCGAACGTGGAGCCGCTCTCCCCGAGATCGGGTAGTACGGCGGTCACTGCCCAGCCGAACTCGTTGATGAGACGTTGTTGGTTTTGGAGGAACTCCTCGAGGGGTGGCACCTTGTTTTCTTTCTTGTTTAGCGGGTGAGGATGGAGACGGCGTCGCCAAGAAGCAGCGGGGCACCGTCTGGCCCCTTGATGTGCTTGTGGACCCAGATGCGATACCGCCGACCGTCAGCATCGAAGAGGTGACGCCAGTGGCCTCGCACAAAGAACCGGACCCGGTAGTGCCATTTCGCTTCACCGGTGTTGCGGTCGGTGACGGGTTTGCGTCGGCGCAGCATGACGACGCGGGTCAGGTGGCCGACCTTGTCTCGTTGGGCGCGGCGGCGGGCGGCGCGGTCGAGGGGTGGGGCGGATACGGTGGCGAGGGGTTGGGCCTGGATGACCCAGAACGCGTAGGCGACGGCGGCGACCGCGTTGACCCGGACGGTCGACTCGTCGATGCAGAACCGCCCGTCCGGGGCTGGTTCCCACTCGATGTCGTCATCATCGAACGGGGCAAGGTCGGAACGGGCTTCGACCGGTTTGCCCACGGGAATCCGGGCCGGTAAGGCCAGCACGTACGGGCCGAAGTCCGCCGCGAGTTGTGCGTCCTGATCGCACTGGGCTCGGAGGCGGGCGGCGCTGGGGTCGAGCGGATCGTTACGGTCGGCCCAGCCGGTGATCCACCAGTCGGTGCTTCCGGTGCCGATGTTGTGCATCTTGGCCCAGGTGACCGCGCCTATCGATGTGACCTGGCCGTGTATTCCACGGTAGTAGATCGGTTCGGGCAGGAAGAGGACGCCGCTGTCGCTGGGGGCGATGTCGTCGGGGATGAGGTCGCCGGTCAGGTCGAGTGCCTCGGCGGCGGCGGCCACGATCGCGGTCATCTCGGGGGCCAGCACGTAGGAATCGCCGAGTTGCCACGGCTGGTGGGCGAGCTTGTCGATGGCCGCGAGCACCTTCGGCGGGGTCGTCGCAACGGTCTCCTCGAACGCGGCGTCGAGGTATGCCTTCAGGTACTGCTGGGCGAAGCGGGTACGGCTGTAGTCGACCATCCGTGACTTGAGGTGGACGGCGGCACGGGCGTAGCCGGCCAGGGTTGTCTCTTGGTAGAAGGTCAAGGCGCCTCCATGGGGGTTGTCGAACCGGCGGCGGGATCTGCCCCGGTCGCTGCTCTGTTCGGGACGTCAGGCCGCGAGGCCGAGGGTGGCCATGGGCTGCCGGCGGGGCAGCGGTACCGGCGTCGGCGGAACGGGGCGCGCGGGCCGGAACCAGCCGACGAACCTCTGCGCGGCGGCAGCGACGCCGATGACGCGGGCGCGTCCCG
>NZ_AZWO01000064.1 GCF_000514775.1 Salinispora pacifica CNR114
GTCGATGTGGGACTTGACGATCTCCAGTAGGCCGGTGTTGTAGATGCCGCCACCTGCTGCGGCGGCGGTGTTGCGGTCGACGGTGGAGTACTTGACCCGGGTCGTGCCGGAGTTGGCGATGCCACCCCCCGAGCCGCCGGCGATGTTGCGGGTGATGGCGCTGTGGTTGGTGGTCAACGCGCCACCGGCGTTGACCAGGATCCCGCCGCCGTCCTCGTCGGTCTGTCCGCCGGTGACGGTCAGCTTGTTGAGGGTGAGGTCACCGCCGACATCAACGGTGAAGATCCGGAACTCCTCCACCGCGGCAGCCCGTTCGATGGTGGTGTGCTTGCCGCCGTTGAGCGTGATCGGGGTGACGATCGCCGGCAGCCCCGCACCGTCGATGTCGAAGGTGAGCAGATAGGTGCAGTCCTCGGCCAGGTCAAGCACCGCACCACCACGGGCGTTGGCCAGGGTGATCTGCGCGATCAACGCATCCGCGTCACACGGGACCGGAATCCCCCGCGGCTTCTTCCCCGAACCCCCGCCCTTGTCGTCCCGCTTGCCCTTGCCCTCGTCGTGCTTGCCCTTCGCGCCGCCCTTGGCCTTCTCGCCATGCGTGGCCCTGTCGTCGTACCTGGCCTCGTCGTGCTTGCCCGCGTCCGGTGTGCCGCGGTCACCACCACGATCATCAGCGGCGGCCAGCGGGCTCCCGAGCGCGCCAACGGCCGGGCCGACAGCGACACCAACGGTGCCCAGAGCCAGACCGGTCACCCCGGCCAAACCCACCGCCCACCACCGCGACCTCGCCCGACCCCCGCCCGGCCGTACCGGCCCCTGGGTGTGGTCCTGATACCTCATCGTGAACTCGATGCCCTTCCCCCGCGAACGACAAGGACCCACCACCCGCGCCAACGGGGGCCGCCCTCGGCTACCGAACGGCGGTAGCAGCCACCCGCAACCTAAACCGACACCAGACCCAAACAAACATGAACGCGAAAGATATGCCCAAGCCGGGCAGAGCGACGTATGCAGTGACGAATACGACTCATGAGCCCAGCCAGACCGGCACACCTCACCAGCGACGCGTCGTTCGCTACTGTCCTGTGTCGTGGCAAGCACGAACCTCCGGACCGAACGCCTCGAGCTTCGGCCGGTACGCGAAGACGACATCGACCGCATCCTGGAGTACCGCAACCTGCCGGAGGTCGGCCGCTGGCTACTGCGCCCCAAGGCCGATCCTGCCGCCTTCCGGGCGAGGTGGCGACGGTCAGCGGACGACCCCAACGACCACAGTGTGGCGGTGGCCCGCGACGGTGTCGTCATCGGGACGGTCTCGCTCGACGTACGCGACAGCATGGGGCAGCCCGGCACTCCGCCGAACACGGAGGCCGAGATCGGCTACAGCTTCGACCCGGGGTACGGCGGCCACGGCTACGCGACCGAGGCGGTCGCCGCGATGGTCGCGTACTCCTTCGACCGGCTGGGCGTACGTCGGATCACCGCTGGCTGCTACGCGGACAATCTCCCCTCGGTGCGCCTCCTCGAAAAGCTCGGCATGCGTCGGGAGCAGCACGGCGTCGGCGACTCCTGGCACGCCGAGTTGGGCTGGGTGGACGGTTACACGTACGCCCTGCTGGCTGCGGAGTGGCGCCACCAGCCGTAAACCCCTACCCCACCGGCTGTTCGGGGCTCGGACGAATCGTCACCGGCACCTCGCCACGGCGGTAGTGGACGACCGCGAACGGCCACACGTCTCGCAGCCAGGCCCCCACGATCTCGGTCAGCGGAGGATCCAGTTCCGCTCGCGCAGCGGTCACCCACGACGAGGCCGTCACCTCCCCCTCCCCCATCGGCGACGGCTCAAAATAGACGCAGCCGACCACATCCCCGGTGGCGATCTCGATGACCGAGTACGCGAAGTCCACCCGCTGTCGCGACCGCTGCGCATGCCCCACCAGGTCCGCGCGGTTCTCGGCGAGCGTCATCCCGGCCGCCGGCGGCCAACCCCGGTCGAAGCCCGGCGTTGACCGGATGTGCGCGATACTCGACATCCAGGCGGCGTGATCCGCCTCGTTGTGCTGCGGCCCGAGCAACTCAAGCCTCAACCCGTGGGCGACAAACGCCTCCGGCACTGCGAACGCGTCCTCAACGAGCGGTAGATCGGTCATGTCGGGAGCCTAACGGCCCGGACGAGCCGTTTCGGGCCACAAGGGTCGAGCCAATCCCTGCCCCGCAGGCCCGAATCACCAGTTCTCTGACGTTATGCACCCCGCCGCCGGTGTCCGCCGAAAAACTACCCGCTATGAAGCCGACATTAGACCCAAACGAACATTAACACGAATAGAACTTTGAAATAGCGTGCCGGGGTCTGGTGTGCGGCCCGACACCGGGGGTTGACCCCGCAGCCCTTCGAACAGCCCGGCGACACCAACGGACCCAGCGGCCCGTCAGTCCACCCGAAGTCCTGCCACCCGGCGGCCAGTAGGGCACGGTGGAGGTCACCCGGAGCAGTCGGGAACGTTCACGCAGTTGTCTGGTCGATTCTTGGCGACAGTGGTGCCGGTGGCAGTGGAGAGATCGACCGTGCCGCCCACCTCGTTGAAGATGCCGCCGCCGTCGACGCCGGCGAGGTTCTCGGTGACCTTCGCGCGCAGCAGGGTGAGTGAGCCGCTCGCACCGTTGAAGATTCCGCCACCCGATTCGGTGGCCTGATTACCGGTGACCTTCGTACGCAGGAGCGTCAACGTGCCGAGGTTGTGCACGCCGCCACCGTCAACTCCGACATTGTTCTTGATGACGCTGTCCTCGACGAGCGCGGCTCCACCTTGCAGAAAGATCGCCCCCTGACCACCGCCGGTTGCGGTGTTGTTGGCGACGGTGACCCGGGAAACCGTGAGCTGGAGAGGCCCACCGGCGATGGCGGAGCCACCAAAGCCCGTTATCGCGTTCTCCGCGAAGCGCGTGTCGGCGATGGTGCCGGTCGTCCCACCAAGGATGAAGATGGCCCCGCCCTCGGCGGCCTGGTGACCGACCAGCTCGCTCCGGGTAACCGTCAGTTGACCACTGACGGTCAGGGCTCCGCCAGTCAGCGCGGTGTTCGCCTCGAACCGTGACTTGTTGATGGAGATCGCGCCGATACTGAAGATGGCGCCACCGATGTTCGCCGCGGTATTCCTGCTGACGACCGAGTGTTCGATGTGGAGAGCACCACCAAGGTTTGCAATCCCGCCGGCATCGCCCTCACTGGACACATTTTCGACAATCTTGCTATTTTTGATAGTGGCACCGCCACCCGGATTGATGAGGATCCCGCCGCCGTCGGTGTCGCCGGATATCTTCCCACCGGTGACGGTAAGGTGATTCAGGGTGAGTCGACCGTTGGCCTCGACGCTGAGGATTCTGAATTCGTCGGCCGCGGCGGAGCGTTTGAGGGTGGTGTTCCTACCGCCGTTGAGGGTGATCGGCGTGGTGATCGCGGGCAGACCGGCACCGTCGAGGTCCGCGGTGAGCAGATAGGTACAGCCCGCGGTGAGGTCGAGCACGGCACCGCCCTGGGCGTTGGCTCGGGTGATCTCGGCGATCAACCGACCCGTGTCACAGCGCACCGGCGTACCCTTCGGCTTTCCGAGCTGGTCATCGGCGCTGGCGCGGCCGACAACGTCCACGCCGGGGATGGTGATGCCGGTGGCGACGGCGGCGGTAAGCGCGAGGCCGGCTGCTCCGGCCAGCCCGGCAGCCCGCCACCGTGACCTCGCCCGACCTTCGCCGGGTTGCTCCGAACTGACTCCGGTCGCGTGGCGCTGATGATTCATCGCGGTGCTGGTGCCCTTCCCCGTGAACGACGAGGAGCCCGAAGGCACGGGTTTCCTCGGCTACCAGGCCGGTGGTAGCAACCATCCGCACGCTAGACCGACACCGACATCGATCAACTACAACTCGGAATAATCTACTCAATTCGTGTATAAGGACCTAGACCGGGCGTAGTGGTGCCGTGCACCCACGGAGAGCCGGGATGCAGACGGAACCACACGGCGATGGTCAACGGCATCAGGAGGTAGCCGAATCGGGTGGCGGGGGCCAGACAGATGGCCACCGCGAGGGCGAAGGCAAGCTGGTCGGCGGCGGCGACCAGCGTCCGCGGTGGCCTCGTCACCAGCGCGACGGCGATGGCCACCGCGGCTGAGCCAAGCAGTACCAGGGCGAGCAGGCGCCCGCCCGGCAACAGCGTGGCGACAAGGTGCCCGGGCAACGGACTCGCGGCGGGCGAGGCGACCCGACCCGCTCCCAGCGGATAGCGCAGAACATGTTCAACGAAGGCTCCCGGCGAGGCGAGGAAGCTCGGAACCGTCAGGACGGCGAGGACCACGGCGGCCACGGCGCCCGCGCCCGACGCGACCCGCCCGCCCCGGCGCACCGCGAGCAGAACCAGCACCACCGCCAGTACGGGCCAGGCCGTCCACTTCATCGCTGCCGCCGCGCCGGCGGCCAGCCCGGTCGCCGCGGGACGGCCCGCGGCGGCGGTCGCGAGGGCGAGGCACATCAGCGCCGTGACCGGCAGGTCGATGCCCCCGGTGGCCAGCGGCAGGGCCAGCAGCGGAAGAGCGGCCAGGAGCGCGAGGGCCCGGGGCGCGCAGTGGCCGAGGGCTACCCGGGCGGCCACCGCCAGGGCGAGACCGAAGACCAACGCGAACCCCCAGCGGGCATCGGTCATCGGGTGCTCGCCGAGCAGGGCGTACGGCAGCCCGAACAGCGCCATCCCCGGCAGGTACGGGTTGTGGTCCTCAAGCAGGGTTGGCTCGGGCAGGTACGGGCTGCCGGTGTGCAGCAGCAGCACGCCCGACTGGTGCACGACATCGACCTCGAGCTGCCCCTGCCGGTGCGCGACCAGCCACACCATGGGTACGAGGGCCGCACCCACCGCCGCGACGTACGGCGCAGCCCGGCGCAGTCCCCTCGAACCGCCGACGGCCAGGGCCCCGGCCACGGCGTAGCCAAAGAAGGCGCAGCGCCCCCAGACCTGGTGCGGCTCCTGGTCGGTGACCGCAGCCAGGAGCAACGCCGCCACGGCGCACCCCGCCCACAGCAGTAGCCACGGCCCGGTCCCGGCCAGACCGAGTGACCGCCGCCGGGCCGTGGGCAGGGAAAGCGGCTGAGGTAGTAACGGGGTTTTGCTCATTTCCTGCGCCTTCCACATCGGAGTAGTGCAAGTCTCTGCAGGCCGCAGGTCCGGATCGTCACTCCAGAGTGCGATCTTCGGGTCAACCCGGGGTTTGACACCGCTGCCACCGATCAAACCCGACGGTGATGCGTTCGCTGCGATGGCTTCGAGAGGCGCGTGCCCCACTGCGCCGCCCCGCCGCGCTACGCCTGGCAGACATACCGCGTCAGCCCGGGAACCCGGCCGTCAGCGGCAGATGAGAATGTGCAACTCCGGCGAAATCGGATCGAGGAACGCGGGTGTCGATGCTGCGATCTTCGCAACCGCTTCCGCACCGATCACCTGGGCCGGGGGTCCCAGAGCGTCACGCGAGCGCTGGAGCCGAGGAACGACGCACCACTCAGTCCTGAACCGACCGCGTGCGGGTACGTCGACTGTCGAGGTGACGCTGGATTTCCGCACGGTAGGGAACGAGCTGGCTGGTGCGGTTGGCGGTGAGCGCGCCGACGAGTGGCCCGTTCCGGTGGTAGGCGACGATGAGGCGGTGTGCGGCGGGGTCGTGGTCGACCACCTCGCTGGCGTCGGCAAGGTGCGGCAGCCCGACCGAGCGGATTCGCACCCCGTACAAGTCTGACCAGAACGATGGCACGGGCCGGTAGGCGGGGGCCGTGTCGGGCTTCAGCAGGGCCCGCGCTGCGGCGGTGGCCTGCTCGACGGTGTTGCTCCAGTGGCCGGGTGAGATCAGCTCATTTCCCGCCAGCGGATGTGGCCAGCGGGTGAGATCGCCGGCGGCAACCGCATCCGGCGCGGGCAATCGGTCGTCCCGGAGCGGCCGGCAGTGCTCGTCGCAGACCAGCCCCCTGTCGGTGACCAGGCCGGACCCGGCGAGCCATTCGATGTTCGGCGTAGCGCCGAGCGCGAGGACTGCCAGGCCCGCTTCGACCTGGGTTCCGTCGGTCAGCTCGGCTCCGGTCAGCTCACCCCGGCCGTTGCTGGTGAAACCTTGCACCCTCGAGCCGAGGTGTAGGTCGACGCCGTTGGCCCGGTGCAGGGCGGCCACGAACCGCCCGACGTGCGGGCCGGTTTGCGCGAGCAGCGGAAATTCCTGGTGCTCGACGAGTGTCACCGCGACACCGAGGGCTCTGGCCGCCGCGGCCACCTCGCCGCCGAGAAAGCCGGCGCCGACGATGAGTAGTCGACGGGTGCGGGACAGCGCCTCGGCCACCGCCGCCGCGTCGTCGAGCCCTCGGATGGTGCGCACGCCGGCGGGTACCGGGTGGCCGGGCCAGGGCCGAGCGCGAGCGCCGGTGGCGAGGACCACCCCGTCGTAGTGGAGCCGCGCACCGTCAGCGAGCCGCACCGCGCGGTCGGCCACGTCGAGTCCGCTGGCGGGTACTCCCAGCCGCCACGTGATGTCGAGCCCCGGTGGGATGGGCAGCGCGATCTGCTCGGGTCGCCACCCATCGTTGAGGAACTGCTTGGTGAGCGGCGGCCGGTCGTACGGCATGTGTGGCTCGTCGCCGACCAGCACGAGTTCACCCGCGTAGCCGTATCGACGCAGCGCCTCGGCGGCGCGTAGCCCGGCGAGTGAGGCACCGACCACCACCACCCGGCGCAGTGGGCTCATGGCTCGCTCACCAGGATGGCGCGGACGGGGCAGGCGGCGACGGCGGCGCGCACCCTGTCGTGTTGCGACTCCGGAGGCTCCGGCTGGTACGTCAGGGTTTCCTCCTCGTCGAAGGCGAACACCTCGGGTGCGGCGTACACGCACTGTCCGTGGTTTTGGCACAGGTTGAGGTCGACGATCACGGTCATGGCTTGTCCGCCTGCGGGTCGAGGGTGGGGTTGAAGCGTGAGTATTTCGGCGCGCTCCAGGTGAAGGGGCTGTTGTTGTCGATCTGGACAACACGTTCCACGTGGAAGTCGACCGTCCGCTGTGCACCGGGCATCGGGATAGCCGGATCCCAGTCGACCTCGGCGGTGCCGGTGAGGTGCAACGTCGTGGCGGAGGACCAGTCGACCAGCAGCACGCCGGCGGTCGGGTCCTGCTGGAGATTGCCCAGCGTCATCAACATCGCGTTGCCGCCGTAGTCCGGCCAACGCAACCGGTCGGGTGAGAGCACGTGCGTGAAGCCGGGGTTGCCGCCTCGGTGCGAGGCATCGCACGCGCCCGTCGCGGATCGGGTGGCCACGAAGAAGGTGTCGGCCCGCCGGACGGTCTCCTGCTGGGTCGGCGTGAGCGTCTTGCTGATGACGGGTGGCGTGGGTGGTCGGGTGTGGGTGGCGCGCTGCGGGGTCCGCTGCTGGATGTATTTGGGGCAGTTGGCATAGACCTGCTCGGCCCGGACCCGGAGCCCACCGGGCATCGGGTGGCTGATCCCGTTGAGCCGCATCCGACGCCGCGTGCCGGGCTCAATAGCGATCGAGCCGACCTCCGTCGGGTGGGCGAGCACTGGGGCGAGCGGATCGCCAGGCATCGGTCGGGCGCTGATGTCGATGGTCCGCTCGTCGGAGGCGCTGATGAAACCGGGCGGCCCGGTGAGCAGGCTTGCCCACATGCGCCCGCCGTCGTCCGCCGCACCGACGACGATCATGGGTTGTTCGGCCAGGAACTGCACGGCCGGCGGCGGGAGCGTCGTGCCGATCCCAAGGCGGGAATGCTCCGCCTGTTCGACGACTCCGGCCCGCCGCTGCGCGGCGAGTTCCCCGGGGTGGTAGTGGACCATCGCAGCCTCTCTGTGGCGCTGTCGCTTGGCAGGGCGGTGGTGCCGGGCCCGGAGCAGCGGACCCGGCACGCGGGGTCGGCTTAGAAAAAACCGCAGGTGGGGGCGCCGCTGACCGGGACGGCGACCACATCGACCCCGGTCGGTGCGTACACCTCAAGCCGGATGCCGTCGGGGTCGGTGAAGAACACTCCGCCGGAGGTCACTCCCTCGCCGTGGGGAACGACACCGTCGTACGCGAACTCGACACCGAGCGCCCGCAGGGTCGCTTGGACGGTCTGCACCTCGGCGATCGTCTCCACCTGGAAGGACAGATGGTGCAGCCCGGGACGTTCGGTGGGGAAGCGGCCGTCTGACTGCTGCCAGAGCGTCACGAGCGGGTGTCCGTCCCGGCCGAGGAACGCCCAGCGCCGCCCCTCCCCCGCGCCCTCGGCCTGCAGGTCGAGCCCAAGCGCGGCTCGGTAGAAGTCGATCGAGCGGGCGAGGTCGGTGACGTTGAGCCCGACGTGCCCGGTCTTCAGGGTGGTCGGTGTGGGGGTCGTGGTCATGGGACACCTCCGTAACGGCGCGCCGAGAACCGCAGCGCTCTAACCTGTGAACGGTAACGTAGGGGTTAGTATTTGACCTGTCAACCCACCTCCATCGGTTAGAGTGGCGCGCATGAGTGCCACCGGTCCGCCGCGCGATCCACGCCCGCTCACCGGCGAGCCGCTCGGTCTGGACCTGCTCAACACGACCTGGGTGGACGCCGAAGGCCCCCATGACCTGCTCGGCGATCTTGCGGGAACGCGACTATGGCTCGCCAGCAATGACCACTCACACTGGCCGGCCACCGAGCCGGCCCGCCAAGCCCTGCTCGTCGCGCGCGAGGCGATACGGGCACACATCACCGACCCGGCCTCCCCGACGGCGCTCGCCACCCTGAACTCCGTACTCGCCTGGGGATACGTCACACGTAGCGTCGGGCAGGACGGTCCGACAACCGCGGTGTGGGTCGAGGACCCGGTTCATCAGGCGGCCTGGCACGCGGCGGACAACTACCACACTCTTCTGACCGAGCGCCCCGATCGGCTGCGACGCTGCGCTCACCCGGACTGTGTCCTGCACTTCCTGGACACCAGCCCGAAAGGCAATCGCCGCTGGTGCTCGATGGCAGGCTGCGGGAACCGGGCCAAGGCAGCCCGGCACTACGCCCGCAGCCGCCGCGCGGCCAATTGAGCGACGGACGCTTCGCGCCCGCACCGCGCCTCCTGCAGTACCTTGGCCCTGTCATCGGCTGTCAGAATTTGACGTTGAGCTGCGCAGACGGGCCTTCCTCGGCTACCAGGCCGACGGTAGCAGCCACCGCACGCCAGACCGGGCGGCGGGGGCCAGACAGATGGCCACCGCGAGAGCGACGGCGAGCCAGTCGGCGGCGCCGAGCAGCGTCCGCGGTGCTCTCACTACCAGGGTGACGAACACCCTTCTCGCAGGTCGTGAACGAACTCATGGAGCAGCAGACCAGCTGTCTGAAAATGTCCCAGCCGGATCGGTGCATTGATTCCTCCGCGAGTGAAGATCAGCAGTTGCTGAGCTCGCGCCAACTCAACCCGCGCAATGCGTCCAAGCGACTCATGTTCGCCTGCAGCCCGCGGTACCGCCTTGACGAGGAGGCCGCGTTCCTCGGGACGGATGCGGGACAGCAGGTCGCCCGCTCCCGCACCCATCCGGGAGCGATCCGCAGCCGTGCGGATCAACCGGCGGGACACGGCGACCTCCGACACCTATGGCCCTCCCCGTCGATGTCAGCCCCTCTGGGTAACCTGAGATCATCGCTCGTTTACGAGCTGAAGTGATGAATCGGGCGAGCAGAGGGTGACAGTGAGCGCAGTCGAACAGGTGTTTCTGGAGCGCGACGCGGTCTCCCCAGTAAGTTACGGCGAGGTGTTCACCAGGCGATGGGTCGTCGACGTGCTGCTCGACCTCACGGGCTACACGGCTGATCGCGACCTCGGCGGCGCCTACCTCATCGAACCCTCCTGTGGCTCGGGGGCATTTCTCGGGCCCGCCGTCGAGCGTCTGATCACCTCCGCGAGCTCCCTCGGGCGAGACCTCACGACGCTGGCTGACTCGATCCGTGCCTACGACCTCCAGCCCGAGCACGTTCGTACGTCGCGGGCTCTGTGCCGGGATCTCCTCGTTGCCGCGGGCGCAGCAGAGCCGACCGCGACGTCGTTGGCCGCGACCTGGGTCCGGCACGCTGACTTCCTGCTCGACGATATGGGAGACCGCGAGGCCGATGTCGCGATCGGCAACCCGCCCTACATCCGCTACGACGACCTCGACGACGTGACCGCCGCCGCGTACCGTCGGACCTGGTCAACTATGCGCGGCCGTGGGGACATCTACATCGGCTTCATCGAACGCTGCCTCGCCATGCTCAAGCCGGCGGGCCGCCTCGGCTTCATCTGCGCCGACAGGTGGATGCGCAACCAGTACGGCGCTGCGCTACGTGAGCTCGTCGCGACGCACTACTCGGTCGAGCACATCTGGACGATGCACGACGTCGATGCGTTCGAGGCCCAGGTGTCCGCCTACCCGGCGATCACCGTCCTCGCGAACAGGCCACAGGGCCCTGCGGTCGTCGCGGACACGACCGCGGATTTCGGAGCGGCGCAGGCGTTCGCACTCGCGAAGGCCACCTCGGACAGCTCGTTCCACGACTTTCTCGACGTCGGTGTCAAGGCGCACCGACTGCCGCACTGGTTCAACAACGGATCTTTCTGGCCGACCGGATCCCCGGCCAGACTCGCCCTGATCGAGCTACTCAACGACCGCTTCGGCCCGCTCCATGACCCGGCTACCGGCACCAGAGTGTCTATCGGGATCGCGACCGGCGCGGACAAGGCGTACGTCACCAAGAATTACGACGCCGTCGAACCGGATCGGATGCTTCCGCTCTCGATGCGACAGGACCTGATGACCGGCTCGTTCGCGTGGCAGGGCAACTACCTGGTGAACCCGTGGGACGCCGACGGCCGGCTGGTCGACCTCGCCGACTACCCCCGGATGGCCGCGTACCTCGGCAAGCACCCGGGCCTGAAGGACCGCTTCGTCGCCAGGAAGGCACCGGGCTCCTGGTACCGGACCATCGACAAGGTGAACGCCGCGGTCACGGACAGGCCGAAGCTGCTGATCCAGGACATGAAGACCAATATCCATCCCGTCCTGGAGACCGGCGGCCACTACCCGCACCACAACCTCTACTACGTCGTCTCCGACACCTGGGACATGGAGGTGCTCGGAGGGTTGCTGCTCTCCCGGGTCGCGCAGGCGTTCATCGAGGCCTACTGCGTGCGGATGCGCGGGGGAACCCTCCGGTTCCAGGCGCAGTACCTCAAGCAGATCCGCGTGCCGACACCCGACGCAATCCCCGGTGACATAGCCGACATGCTCCGTGACGCGTTCCGCCGGCGGGACATTCGTGCGGCCACGGAGGCCGCGGCCAAGGCCTACGACATCGACCTCTCCAGCTACGAACTCACCGAAGGGTTCTGACCCATGGCCCGTGATGTGCAGCCGTTGCTGGAGAACTGGTGGAAGGCGAAGAACGCCGCCGTCGCCAAGCTCGCCGCCGACGGGAAATCGGACACCGGGGCCCAAGCCCGCGACGCCAGGCACATGCAGAGCATCGCAGCGTTCGTCCAACAGATGTTCATCGACGCTGGGCTCCCCGAGCACGAGGTTACGATCGACAGCGTCGTCCCCGGCTACTTCCGCCGGTCAAAGAACTGGGACGTCGTGGCGATGCACAAGGGCCACCTGGTGGGCGTCGTCGAGCTGAAGTCGCAGGCGTCGAGCCCGGGCAACAACGCGAACAACCGCATCGAGGAGGCCATCGGCAGCTCCGTCGACGCCAAGACCGTCCAGGAGATGACCAAGGCCTTCGGTACGCTCGGTGTCTGGTCCGCCTGGTGCATGACGTTCAACCGCGACTGCGAGAGCGGCGTGCCGATCAAACCGGTTCCACCGAGGCAGTTGCGCGTGCCGGCGATCGACCCCGCGTTCCAGGACATGACCTATGCGACGCAGTACGCGACCGCCATCGAGCGGTTCATCTCGCAGAAGGTGTACGACGCCGGCTGGATGGTCGTCACCTGGGTCAATGCCAACCAGACCGTCGGATACGACGAGCCGATCTCGACGGCCACCGCGGAGACCTTGTGGACGCAGATCGAGGCTCGCGTGAGGTTCGCCAAGCAGGCATTGCGTAGCGCGTAGCGCCGACGTGCTGACTCTCAGCGCTGCGCACCATGCCGTGCGGTGCCGGTCAGCCCTGCGCCAGGCGACGGTTGGACGGATGGCTGCGCTGCGGGGCAGCCTGATCCGGATGGCGCCGGGGAGGGTGAGAGCAGCCTTGGCCCGCACCAGGATCCGTCCCCTCGTCCGTCACGTCATCGATCGCCAGTGGAGGTGGCCCGGGTTCAGCCAGCTGAGGGGTGGCGGGCTGAACCCGGGGCCGCTCTAGGTTGTCGTTGCCGTGGGCTGCACTGTGGTCTGATTGCGGCCCGTGGCCGCTAGGACGAGGATCGTGAGTCCGATGACCAGTGCTACGCCGACATACTCAGCGGCGGGACTAACCACTATCCATCGATATGCCGAAGCGAAGGGGTAGATGCCAGGGGGATCAGTTCAGCTTCTGCAGCCGACGGCGGCGGAGGTGGAGTTCGCGCAGCAGCTGGTCGAGCGGGCCAAGGCCGACGGAGTGTCGTTGGTCGCCCCCGGGTGGGCTCCTCGCTGGGGTCACCCGCACGGTCCTGGAATCAGCGCTCGACGCCGAACTGGATGCCCACCTCGACGAGGTCGGCGTCGACGAGGCGACCGGCCGGCGGAGCAACGTTCGCAATGGGCACGGGGGGAAGACGGTGCGGACCGAGGTCGGGCCGGTACGGATCCAGGTCCCTCGGGACCGGGCGGGGTCGTTCGCCCCGCGGATCGTGCCCAAGCATGTCCGCAGGTTGGACGGGTTCAACGAGGCGATCCTGTCGCTGTACCCCAAAGGGTTGACCACCGGGGAGATTGCCGCGCATCTGGCGGATGTGTATGACGCCGACGTGTCCCGAGAGTTGATCAGCCGGGTCACCGACAGCGTGCTGGAGGAGATGGAAGCGTGGCGGCAACGGCCCCTGGACCGGGTCTATCCGGTGGCATTTCATCGACGCACTCGTGATGAAGATTCGCCAGGGGCAGGTCGCGAACCGGCCCGTCTGACTGCGTGGCGTCATACGCATGACCCCTTCGCCATGTGGGACGGCAACGTTTCTGACACCTCGACCGAGAAGTTCACGCCGACCTCCAGCGTGTAGGTCCCGGCTCCCTGGAAGTCCAGGGTCTTCTTGGAGGTGTTGAGTGAGAAGCCGGAGGGAAGGGTGGTGCCCTTGCTCTTCGCTTCGGTCAGGAAGTCGTAGAGGTCAAAGCTGCGGGGGCCTCCCAACATGATTTGCGTTCCCCAGAAGTTCCCCTGGAAGCTGGTGTTGAGGGCCAGGTTGCCGGTGTAGGTGGCTGGCGTCAGCGACGCGACGACGTACCGGGTTGTTCCGGCGGGCACAAGGACGCTCTGCGACGGTGCGGTGTGCCTGTCGTCGAGCCTCGTGGTCTGGGTGGTCGATTCTTGATAGGAGATCGTGGTCGATTTTTTCGTTCCGAAGTTCACCACCTTCGAGAACTCGAAGGTTCCCGAAACCTCGAAGGTGGTGGACACACCGGTGGCGACGGTGGTCGACACGATGTTGGTTCTTGTCCTGCTGAACGAGTTACTCTTCAACGTCTGGTCAATGGACGTGTTGTTGGTCAGTACCGCGCAACCCAGATAGTACCGTTCGCCCTGGACGATCGTGGGCGTGCCTACCGGAACTGCGATCTTCTCCGTCTGGGAGAGTGTGAAGGTGTGGATATTATGGAGACCGCCCCAGTAGACGTAGTATGATTGGTCCTCGATTATTGACTCCAAACTGGTGACCGTTGCTGCCCGTGCAGGGGCTGCCGCTATCAGCACCGCGGCGACTGTGCTTATTGACAACGCAGCGAACATTCGAGCTCTGGACATTTTCAAACCGTGCCCTCCTCGGAACAACTGATCGTCGACTATGTACTGATACGCGGGCGATCGGTATCGGGCGCGGGCGCGCAACGTTTATCGACGCATCGAGATCCCCTCCCCTTGTTCATGGAACAGGGTTGTCGATCCGTTCAGTCGATCGATCGACCTGACTATCAGGGGAACACCATAGCCGCTTCGATGCACGATGTCCAATATTCCTGTCCGCGCCGCACGAACTGGCGATGATGTACCACACCACGAGCCATTCTCCCAGAACAACGGGGGTGCCTCACCCGTGACGATGCGATAGATGCGCCCCTCCGCCCGGAGAGACAGGCCACAACCATCAGATTTACTACTGTCAGTACAGTAATTCTCACGGCTCGCTACTGAGAACACTTAGTACGATCTTGAATGTCTGTTGAGACCCGACTTGGCTCACGGTCTGCTGATGCGGGGTCTGCGGGGCTGTGACCTCGGGTGTTGTGTCGGGAGGCACGCAGCGGCCAAAGGCGCCAAGGTCGTCCTCGGGCAGATGTTTGCCCTGGCGGTACGCCGAGGCGCGCTGACAAACAACCCCGTCCGCGACACCGCTCGACTACGTAACCCCCGCCGCCGCAAGGTTCGCGCACTCGATGGGGAGCAACTGGACGGCGTCCGCGCGGCCATCCAAAAGTGGCAGGAGCCCATCCCCGGCAAGTCGGGGCCTCGTCCCACCGGCGACCTGGGCGACATCGTCGACCTCATGCTCGCCACCGGCGCCCGCATCGGCGAGATCCTGGGGGTTCGGTGGGAAGACGTGGACCTCGCCGCCGAACGCCCGACCCTGACCATCTCGGGCACGATCGTCTACCTGAAGGGCAAGGGCTTCTTCCGGCAGGAGTGGACGAAGAGCGACGCCGGATACCGCACCGTTGTCCTGCCCCGGTTCGCGGTCGGGATGCTGCTGGCCCGCAAGGTCACGGCGGTCGACAACCCGCACGACGCCATCTTCGCCTCCCGGCGTGGGACCTGGCTGTCCCCACAGAACGTTCGCCGCCAGTGGCAGCAAGCCCGCGCCGACACCGGCCTCGAGTGGGTCACCCCGCACACCTTCCGCAAGACCGTCGCCACGCTCATCGACAATGTGGCCAGCACCAAGGACGCTGCTAGCCAACTCGGACACGCCACCGAGCAGGTCACCAAGAAGCACTACATCCAGAAACCCGCCGTCGCCCCGGACAGCTCCGACATCCTCGAACAGCTTGGTGCCGGCCGGACGGCTACCGCCAACAAGCGCCGTGATCATGCGCGGCGCCCGGCCGCGTAGGCCGCGCGGACAGCCACCAGCGGCCCAAAGCCGACACATCGCCCCGCTGGCGAACCTGGTCGCGCTCGCGCGTTTCTGGGGGTTTTCGGGGGGTGATTCAAAACTAGATAGCTAAACATAAGGCCCTGACCAACATTTCTGCTGGTCAGGGCCTCACTTTGCGCCGCCTGATGGAATCGAACCGTCGACCTACGCATTACGAGGGCATGGTGATCGTTGATGCACGTGCGAATGCGACTACGTGAACCCACTCTCCACCTGCATGTTTGTTCCCTTACGTAGACCACTTCCGCCACGTTCGCATAGCGGTTGTGTCCTCAAAATTGTCCTCAACCGCGCTCGCGCTCCGCGTCGATGACCTTCCGGGCCAGGTTGCGCGCCGCCCGCAACGTCTCAGCCGATGGCAACCTAACGACATCGCCTGCCCCCTCGACGGCGCGGCGCCCGACCTCGTCTCTCAGTCGCCTGACCTCCCGCCGGAGCCGGTATATCTCCTGCTGGTACAGGCGTTCGCGCTTGCTGGTCATTGCGCGCTGGTAGGCGGCGGTGGCGGCGTTCGCCGCGCGGGCAACCAGTGGCATGGCGGGGCGACGGTGGGGGTGGGGGTGGGAGGGGTAGTTCACGCTGTCGAAGACCTCCGGTGAGTGCCGGTCAGGGTTTGCTAGTCGAACACACGTATGAACAGATGGGAAGACTTCTCGGGGGTGTGTCGATGGATCTTCGCCCGGTTGCAGGCGGCGATGGTGCGCGACCGAGGGCCACGACCCCCGCACGGAGGCCCCCGTCACCGATGCTCGTGATCACTGATCAGCCCGAACAATTTTAGTAGCGTATCCATAGTCGACAACTCATATCGACGAATGATTTTTGGACGTCCGTTGACGGTTTGAATGTCCGCTACTTCATAGCGGACAGCTCGAACCTGTTCGGAACCACCATTCCGTGGTAGGGCGTACGCCGCGACGCGCCGGAACATCCATACGG
>NZ_AZWO01000065.1 GCF_000514775.1 Salinispora pacifica CNR114
CCGAACCCGGTCCTTGAGGATCGTCAGCGACTTCGTCCACCCGATCCGCTCAGCGATCACCGTCGCCGGCATCCGCGGGAACTCCGCGAGCAACGCCCGGACCTGCGGCTCGACCCCATCCACACACGAACCGCGAGGGCCGCGCTCACGCGACGGCGGCGCCTCGGCCCGAAGCGCCGAACGGACCGTGTTACGCGCCAAACCCAACCGACGCGCAATCTCCTTGATCGGAACACCCTCAGCCCGATGCAACCGACGGACCTCAGCCCAGTTTTCCAATGCGATCACCCCTCCAGCCTCGGAGGGGTCAGTCCCAATCCGCCGCTAGAGGGTCAGTCTCAGCGCGTCGTCGACAGCTTGTCGAAGACTCGCTTGCCAGCTCGGGTCACGGCGGTTCCATGGTGCTCGCCCTTGCCGACGTCCAAGCCGAGGAAGACGTCCACATCGCCGGTGTCGATCACGCTGATCCCTTACACGGTCGTGCTGTCCCGGCCTCATTGGCGTGGCACCAGTCGCCGGCATCCACGTTACGAAGAGCCTCCCAGCACGCTGGTGGTCCTGCCTCTATCAGCGGTCTACCGATGCCTCCGGCCCGGTGACACCACCCCCCGGATCATGCGAACTACAGGGGGGAACAATCATGCCGCGCCGGAGGCCGGGAGCCCCGTTGCGGGGCCACGAAGACGGTAACGGGGGGTAAACGGGGGCCGGCAGACCCACCATCAGGGTTCCACCATGCCCATCCCCGCCACCGAGATGTCCGTCGCCACGATGTCGGCTCCGCCTGAAAACTGACCACGTGGTTCGGGCGGACCCACGGGGTCACTTTCTCATTTTCAGGCGGAGCCGACCACGAGACCGCACTCGGGATGAGTATCGCATTGGACATGGAAGACCCCTGCGCGTGCGGGGACGAGCCCTGTGACCTGGTCCTGGTGGACCTAGACGGGGGAAGACCCCCGCGCGTGCGGGGACGAGTCGCCGGCCGGATGGTCGGGGAAAGCGGGCCGCGGAAGACCCCCGCGCGTGCGGGGACGAGCCTTGTCGACCTGGGGTTTTAGCGACAGTTTCGGGCTGTCAGGATTAATCCGTCGAGGTCGACGGGGCGCCATCGGTCTCTGCCGGTAGTGCGGATGGCCCAGCCTTGTTCGTTTTGTGCTGGTTCGGCCATGATGGCTTGCCCGTCGCTGACGCGGTCGATGAGGAGGTTCCAGAGGCGGTCGCGGACGCGAGCGCTGGGGTTCCCAACGAAGACACCGGCGGCGACTTCGATCATCCATCGGGTGAGGTGGCCGCGTAGACCTTGCTGGGTGGCGATAAGGACGATGACGGTCAAAAGTCCACCTTTTCGTCATCGACTGGTGGGCCGCTTACTGCGATGAAGGCTTGCTCGTTGAGGCAGTCGGCGTAGTCGGAGGCCCAGTTGATGCCGCCGGGCACGTTGCCAAGTTTGTCGTCCCACAGTTCGTGGAGGTCTTCGTCGGTGAAGGCGTGGCCGTCTTCGAGTAGCAGGCTCTTGATGTCGCGGACGATCCGGGTATGAGTTTGCCATCTCTGACTCGGTCACGGAACGCGGTGCGGGCGTCTCGCTCGCTGGTCAGGCCTTTCGCGGCGAGGTCGAACGCGATGGGGATCGTGAACTCAGCTTTGTAGAGGTCGGCGATGTCGAGTACGAAGGAGGTGGTGCCGCCGGTGTGGATGAATCCGAGGGCGGGGCTGGCGCCAAGTCCGACGACCGCCGCGTGGCTGATGCCGTAGAGGCAGCTGTGCGCAGCTGATAGGAGGCGGTTGAAGTCGTCGCCGGCCTCGAATGGTTGGCCGGGTTTGTAGGTCCGTCCATCCCACGGAACGCCAGTTCGGGCGGATTGTTCCCGGTAGATCTTTTTGACGCGGGCTCCTTCTCGGCCGCGCAGCTGTTGCATGGTGGCGGTGCTGACATCTTCGCCGGGGAACCGCATGCCAAACATGCGTCGGGCTACCGCGAGGCGTTCCTTGGTACGGGTGACGAGGTATGCCTGTCGGAGGAGCAGTTCGCCGCTGCGGCTGGGGCCGAGGCCGCTGGCGTAGAAGCGGACGCCATACTCGCCGACCCAGCAAATGGCGGTGCCGGAGTCGGCGAGTAGGCGTACGGCGGCGTTGGTTATTCGTGTACCGGGTCCGAGAAGCAGGGTCGCCACCATGGCGGCGGGTACCCGGATGGTGCGTTCGCGGTTGACCAGGACGACGGCGTTGTCGTCCCGGTCGATATGGCATCGGTCAACGTAGACCGAGGAGAGTCGGTCGCTGATGCGGTGTAGGTCTTTTGGGTCGGCCAGCCACCACATGTCAGACTCCAGCTGGACGGGGGTGTGGTGGGGCGAGGGTGATCAGTCCCATGCCGTATGCCTTGCCGGGGCCTACTCCGTCGAGGAGGCTGCGCTGGGCTGTCTGCGGGTCAGTGACCTCGATCAGACCTTCGAAGGTGGCTGATTCCAGCGTGACGCGGCGCGACTTCTCGCCGTCGCGTTTGTCGAAGCTGAGCCGCTCCTGGGCTACGAGGTACGCGGTTGGTCCGTGGTCGCCGGTCAAGGGCTGGAAGCCCCACCGTTCGAGCCGGTCGCGCAACCATCCGAGTTGGTGGGCGGCGGTGCGGTGTGGCACCCGTACGCCGCGTGGTCGAAGCGACGCGGTCAGCCGGTCGCGCTGCTCGGGTGACGGTCGGGTTGGCTTCTTGGTGGTGCTGACGGGGTTGGCGTGTAGCCGGAATGCGAATTGGCGGCCCCGGGCTACTTGGTTCAGCAGCGGCTGGTACGCCTTGATGACTGCCTGTGGGTCGTCGGAGGAGGGCCAGCCGGCTTGTTCGACGAGGTGTTCCCAGCTGGGGCGGGTTTCGGTGAGGACGAGCAGGCTGAGCCGGTGCCGGTTGGTCGTGTCGAGGCGCCATAGGACGCGTTCGGTGACCGGCTGTCGACTCAGCCCGCCCAGGATGACGGCGTGTAGTGCCTGGCGGTTGCGCAGGAAGCTTTGTGTCTTGGTGCGTAGCGGGTTAAGCCGGATTCGGGAGAGGTAGGTCATCGGTCACCGCCCAGTAAAGCGAACGGGTCATGGCCGTCTTCTCGTGCGCTTGACGTGTCGTCGTCCAGCACGACCCATTCCTGTCGGATGCGTCGGGAGGTGAAGTCGCGGTGGTGAGGATCGAACGTGACGGGTACGTCTGCGCGGATGTCGTCGCCGCTCGGGTCGTCGATGGTGACCGGAAGCGTGGTGCGGCGGTGGCCGTTGCGGTCACGGCGGTGTGCTTCGCCGGCTTGCCAGGGCACCTGTCTGAGTACGTCGAGCAGGGAGGTGCCGGGCCAGAGTGTTTGTGGGTTGTCGTCGGATGGCGACAGCAGGAGTGGTTGGGTGGGTGGACAGGCTCGCCGGCCAAGAAAGAGTGGAAAGGCTGGGCCGTACAGCGCGTCGCGTAGGGATTCCAGCAGCTCACGCGGGCCGTTGACGGCGGCGACGAACACCGCGTCCTGTAGGTAGAAGCGCCGGGTGACGTGGGTGAGTTTCGGTGGTGAGGTCGTCTTCTGCGTCCTTTTGGCGTTGACTGTTGCCGACAGGAGAGGTCGTCCACGTAGGTCGCTGACGGTGTGGTAGTCCCGCAGCATCGAGCCGGGCTGGTCGGTGCGGACACCGAAGGACAGTCCGAGCAGGTCCTCGATGGGGTCGTGACGGCGGCGGCCCTGGGCTGCGGCGAGTAGCCCGATGATGCCGCTTTTGGTCGGCTCGGCCTGGGTGTCACGGCGGTTGAACTGACTGTGCCCGCCCCAGGACTGCAGTGGTCCGGCCAGGCGCAGGACCAGGTACCAGCCCGAGATAGTGGTGTGTTCGGCAGTCATCGCGGCGCTATCTCCCGCAGCCGAGTCCGCACGTCGGTCTCGACCGTCCGGATGACCTCGTCGAGTCCCAGCGGCGACCCGAACGCCTCACGAAGCTGCTCGGCGGTGTCTGGGCTACTGCCGTCCGGTCGGTCGTATTCGGTGGCGACCAAGGCGGGGGTGGCTCCCCACCGCTTGCTGGCCTTGGTCAGTTCCCTGGCGAGCCGGACGGTGGACTCTGCGACCAGGCCGGATTGGCTACGCACCGGCCTTTCGAAGGCCGAGACCAGGTTCACCGGCTGGTCCTGACGCACGACGGCACTGACCAGGTTGGGTATTGTCCGGTGCGCGAAGGTGTTCTGGTGCCCGGTCGGCATCGATTTGGCGAATGCTCGGATGAGGGCCCCCAGCGCCTGCACCGCCTTGTCGTCGTCGCCCCCGAGGTTGGCGCGCAGCTGGTGCATCCCCACGGTGGCGTACCGGTAGAGGGTGGCGGAGGTGAACTCGACCGTGCCGATCATCGAGGCCCCGACGTCTTCCCGGTCGGGGCGGGGTTGGTCGTCGACTGCGGTGAAGTAGTCGAACTCGATTTCCGCGGGATGCGTGGAGATGGCATGGGCGACCTGCGCTGCCGCCTCAACGTTGAGGGTGGACAGGTCGGCGACCATGCGGCCAAACAGTGCGACGTCGATTGGGTGCCCAACGGAGAGGGTCTTCCGTACGGGTAGGTCCGCTACGGTCTTGACCAGCGCGTCGCCCGCGAGTGCGACCAACTCGTCAACCTGCCCGGCGACCAGGTCCACGATCGCATCCAGCTGTGCCCAGCCGAAGAAGAGCAGGTACGCCGTCTCGCCGGCGTTTTTCCCCTCGCTGATCTTCAGGTCGTGTAGCAGGGCGGTGCTCAGCCGGCCGGCAGCTTCAGCGTCAATCTTGGTACGTTCCCGTAGCCGATCGGCCAACAGGCTGGAGATCCGCGTGGTTCGCACGCCGAGTTTGTTCTGCGGAATCGCGAGTTCGTCGCGGAAGGCGAGGCGAGTAGCACGCTTCCACGCCTGCGAAGACACCCGGGCACGCCGGGCACCGCCGTACACGGCCTGTTTGGGACTACCGGCGTCGTCGCGGTTCAGACACGACGGCGGAACGGACTGGATGACGTGCAGGTCGACGTAGATTTTACTGGTCACACGGACTCCTGAGAAACGTTGATGGTGGCGGACTCTTTGCTTTGGTGGGGGATCGTCCGAGTACGCCGGTTGTTGTCGTCGGCTCCGCCTTTGGCGGTCGGACGGTCTGGCCCACCGTCCTTCGGCTCACCGTTGGTGGACGTGGCGAAGTATCGGCTGCCCCAGGCACGCCGGACTGAGGCGATCTCCTCGGGTCTCTGCCAGCGCACCAGGTCGTGGTATAGACGGGTGTAGTCCAGCGGCTGGTCGATCGTGCGCAACTGAGTGACCAGGCCACGCAGATGCAGGCAGATCTCATCGAAACTGGTGGCGGTCGCGGCAGCGGCGAACCGTCGGTCCACCGCGTCCTGACTGAACTTGCCGTTCAACCGCAGAGCCCGCATCGCGGTGCCCAACCCGATACCGCTCGCATGCATCGGTTTGACCTTGGACTGCTGGTGGACCGCGTAGAGAGTCAACGCGGCGTGCTCCGCCGCCAGCCGCCAGCTCCGCCGGCCGTCCTGCTGCAAAGTGGTGTAGTAGCGCCACATCTCCGGAACGTCCCCGGCATCGCGACCCGCGCCGCGTCGCAACGCCGCCAGGTCACTGCCGGGCACCTGGGTCGGCTTTCCCTCGTCGTCAACGTGCCGCTCCCAGTAATGCCGGACCTTGATCTCGCTATCGGCCACGTCAGATAGCTCCCGTCATCGCTTCCCGTTGAAGGTTGAGAATCTTGCGTACGCTTCCGCGGAACCAGGCCTCCGCCACACTCGCGCTGGTCGAGACACCGTCGTGCCGTATCCGGCCGAGGAATGCACCTGCCGGCACCGACGAGAGCACCGGCTCGGCTGCCTCGAAAGCCACCCGGAGAGCCTCCCGTCGCCACCGCTGCTGGGCGCCCTCGACATCCTGCGAATCGCGTTGCAGCTCGCGGAGGGTCCGCGCCACCAGCGGCGTGAACTCGAGAATGAAACTGTCGCCGACGCGCTGCCCCTTGTCCCACGGAAGCTTGTCCCCACCCACCGCTTGGCGCAGGTCGTCACCCAGACGGTTGCCGGCGTTACGCAACGCCTCCGCCTCGGCCACCACATCCAGCAGCAGCTTCCGAACGGGACTTTCGGGATTGAGTGCCGCCACCGGCAGCGGGATCCGGTCCGCCATGACGTCCTCAACGATCGCGGACTGATTGCCGTACTCAACACCAACCGTGACGACCTGCACCGGCAGGTCGCGGGCCACAATCCGACGTGCCCGCAAGATGTTGAGCTGCCGAAGGAGTTGACTGCTGGTTACCGACTCTCCCGCATCCATGCGGGTGGCTAGCAGCGGCTCCAGCCCCCGCCATGCAGCCCGACCAGGGACATGCCGTACCGGTCGATTCGGCGGATCACCGGCTTTCGGTTTGTCCACCCGCCGCCACGCCGTGTGTGGCTCATACTCCGGAAGCTGATCAACACGGTCTCCGGCCGCAACCACGACTCTGCGCACCACCGTCGCGCCTCCAACGGTCTCCGGAACCAGTCGGATTCGGCGTGCCTGCCAGGTCAGCAGATCAAGAATTCCCCTTACCGGTCGTCGCGACCACGCCGCAGCGCCCGGCCAGCGGTCGGTCGGCCGGTCGTCGTCCTCGTCAGCTGCCCACTGCGGCCGATCGTGCTCCCGCGGCTGGGGTTGAATCGAAGTATTGAGCAAGATGGTCTCGAACAAGTTCCGGCCCACCGGGATGACCACCCCGAGTCCACCGAGCGGGCCGGTCGGGTTACCCGTGGTCTTACCGCCTTTGACCTTCGGATCACCGACCGCCCCTGACTTGATGGCGGCTGTATCCCAACACTGCGTGGCCAACACCGCCCGAGCAGCCTGGGCACACGTCAACGCTGGCGGATCCGCCTCCGTCCGGGACGCGAAGAGGGGCACGTTGTTACCCGTCGCCGCCGCCGCGATCAGCAGCGAGACCGGCTTCGTCTCATCCTTAGCCGTTCGTAACCCGGCGACCTGGGCAAACGGACGCAGCCCGAACAAGTCAAATCGATCACGGTGGTCGCTGAGGTAGTCGTCCATCGCCTCATCAAGCCGGCCAGCCGTCCACCGCCGCCCCCACTCCCGGTCATCAGTCGGGCTGCCACACGCATGCAGATAGACCGGCAACAGCACCTGACGCAGCACTGCGGCCATCTCCAGCGGATTGTCCACCGCCAGCCCGTTCAACTCGTGCGCGCGGGTCAACGCACACCGCAACGACACCTCCCGCGCCCCGCCCTCATCGACAACCGGAATCCACTCCCCATCCACAAGGTTAAAAGATGCCTCCACGGGCCCCCCTTTGCGTCGCTCTAGAACAGCCACTCAATCGTCTGAAAGCAGACAATCGCTCAATACCCGGATGAACACCGCGACCACAGCCCCAAACAGGACGCGAACTGACCCTCGAACCAGAGGCACACCCCGCCCCTTAGGCGGCGCACCAGACAGACCCACTGCCAAGCATGTGGCAAGGTGCCAGCCAGCCACGGTTAGGCCTGTGACCGCCACAACCCGGTCTTCGACGACGACGGCCCGAATCACTTCCGGATGATGCTGGCACATCGCCGCCAGAGCGCTGTTCACATCGTGAGCTGAACGATCCGAACGCTGCATCAGGTCGCGCGGCTCGACGAGAACGGCGCCAGCATCGAAAGCCGCCGCAAGGAACGCAAGGATCGAGACATCCACAGAGGAGTTCACCACACATGCATCGTAGCTACGCCAAGTCGCTAAGTACACGGTGGGACACGTAGCCTCATACTTAAGGTATGGACTCACGGCGCTGTTTACGATCTTGTAGGGTTGGGCTGCCCGGCTCACGCTGGGGTCTTCCCTCGCTGAGCACCCGGTGGGGGTGAAACGAATTGTTGTCCCTGCCCATGCGGGGGTCATTGCCGCCGCCTCGGGGCTCTCTGCCAGAGGAGCCCGAGGTCGTGGTCGTAGGTCAGCTGATGGCCTGACAGGGTGAAGGTGCCGCTTGCGTCGAGCACCAGGGCTCGGGCGTGTCGTAGCCAGTTGTCAGTGGCCCAGCCAGCTAGGGGGCGAAGCTCAGCCTTGGCCGCGGCGGCCAGTTCGTCGTCACCAGGCAAGCGCAGGGTCGCCTCGATGACCTCGTTGGCGATCTCGGGGTCGCTGACTGCCTCGCCGTTGACCCCCATCCGCCGACCCGAGAGGGTCAGGTAGCCCTCGTCGTCCCGACGCACCAGTACGACTTCGACCGACTCGGGTCCGTCCCGTACCACCGCTGACACCGCGTCGTCGGTGCGCGGTTCCTCGGTATCCTGCTCGTGCAGCCCGGATAGCGTCGCCAGTCCCAGCTTGTCAGCGCCAGCCAGAAGGAATGGCTCCGCGCGCGACCGGCGCCTACAAGTAGCATCAATCCATTCGGCGCGGGCCTCGTCCACAGCCGCACGCCAGGTCTCGGGCGTGACTTCCTCGTCGCCGTACCCCCGACGGACCAGGCGGGGCACGTCCTCCGGGATGCTCCAACCATCGGCTGAGGATCCGATCACCAGGGCGGCCGCGCGCAGCAACGGGTACCGGGAGTAGATCGCCTCACTCCCTCTAGGAAAGACCGGAGCCAGACCGGACCTGACTCGCAGTCCGGTCACGACGACTGCCGGTCGGCGTACCCGCTCCGGCCGGTCGGCTGCCGGCCGCTTATGGCGGTGGACTCGCCCGATGCGTTGCAACAGCAAGTCGATGGGAGCCAGGTCGGTAACGAGGATGTCTGCATCGACGTCGAAGGACTGTTCAGCCACGTTGGTGGCAACGAGGATCATGCGGTGTGGACGCTTGGTCTCCGGATCATCGGGGCAGCCAAGGGCATGCAGGGCCTTCGCGCTACGGTCGGCGCGCTCTGCCGCAGTCAGCCGTGCGTGCAGCAGCCGCACGTCACTGCCGAACACCTTTTCGAGTTCTTGGTATGTCTGCTGCGCTCGGGCGACTGTGTTGCGGATGACCAGCGCGCAGCCGCCCTCGGCGAGACGGTCGCGCAGCAGCGCGGCCACCGCAGGATCATCGTCAGCCGAGCCCACCTCCGTGGCTACCGCCAAACCAGGATCCAAGACTTCGACGCTGATCTTCTCGGAGTGCCGCCACGACGAAGCGGTCAGCGCATCTATCGTCGTACGACCATTTACGACCGTCACCGACCGGACGACGGGATATCCCTCGCCCGGACTCGGATCGTCGATGGCGACCTGACGGCGTCCAGTAGCTCCCTGCACCCACGCCTGAACGAGGTTCGCTCGCATTCCGGCTGGAAGGGTGGCGGACAGTAAGATCGTCGGTATGCCCGCGTCCGCGAGCCAGCGCAAGGCCTCGAACAGGAACTGCGACGTGTACACGTCGTACGCGTGAACCTCATCCAGAACCACCACGCGGCCGGCAAGTCCCGCATGACGCAGCATCACATGCTTGGTACGGGTCGCCGCAAGCAACAGTTGGTCGATCGTGCCAACGGTCAGCGGCATCAACAGCCCTCGTTTAGGGCCAAGAAACCAGTCGGCTGGAACATAGTCCGCTACCCGCCACCGGGCAGAGGCCCCCAAACCAAAGGCGTCCTCACATCCATACTCGTCCTGGCCGTCTTCATCGACGCAACCGAAGCCGAGACTCCGAAGCTCGGCCCACTCCTTGTTGAACCGGCGTTTCCCGTGCAACAGCCCCACCGGAAGACCCGGCTCCACCGAATCCGCCCATCTGCGCAGCCTCGTATACATCGGGTCACACGTCGCCTGAGTGGGCATCCCCACGAAAGCACCGTCGGCGCCAAACCTTCTGGCTAGGACCTCCACCGCCGCCAGGGCCCCTTCCGTCTTCCCCTCACCCATCGGGGCTTCGACGATCATCAAGCCCGGCCCAGGCATCCGTTCCGCGACGGAGATCGCTGCCAGCTGTGAAGGTCGAGACACACGATTGAACCGCTCCAACACCAGGTCAGGCACCTGACGATACGGCCGTGGCGACCAACCGCCCTTGATCCGCAACCTGACCACCGCATCCGCCGCCCGAACTCGGGCACGCTCAATGGAAACCCCAGAGATCTCCGAGACCCCAGGAAACCCCTTCCCGCTAGCAATCCAGTCAGCCATGATCACCAAACCGGAAACCGCGAGCTGGAAAGCCCTACTTGGCAGCGTCAACGGAACACACTCGGCAAGGTCCAACTTCAGCGCCGAGGCGACAGCGTACACAAGTGCATCCTGAGCGGGATGCCACTCCGCGCTCCCCTGACCCTGGTCGCGGGACAGGCTGAGGCTGATCAAGTCGGAATCATCGGGGATGGTGCCGTGATGCCCTGCGACCATCGGCCACACAAGACCTACAGCTTTGCAATCCCAACCCACATCCGTCAAGACCCGATCAACGATCACCGCACCAGCACGCGAATGATGCCACTGCCTGGCCGCCGGACTCAGCGGCTTCCAACTCAGCCCCGCCGCCCGAACCGGCGCGGCGAGTCTGTCATCCTTGCACTGAAAAGCAGGTGTCGCCTTTCCGACATCGTGAACCCCACACAGCAAAGCCAGAAACGCCCTTCCCCGACCGCCCGTACAACCATCAAGCCTGTCCCGCACCGATGGTGCGAGATAGTGATCCCACAGGCACTCACCCACCGCCGCTGCATCAAACAGATGCTGGAGCAGCAGGTTCATGCTGCCTTCGGCACTGGACTTACCCCACATAACCCCGAGAGCGGGATGGCTCGCCAAACTCACCCATCAGACGCTAGCGATCACCTCCGACATTCCGCATTGACCAGCAACCGACAACCTGTCAACACCGCCTTCAACCGCCCACATCTGATGGGCGTCCTCGGCGCCGCAACCTCCGCGGCCGGCTCGCCGGGCCAGCCGACTCCTGACGGCCACCTACCTCCCGAAAAGGTAGCCAGCCACAGCCCCCACGAATCGGTGTCCGCCAGCTACGATCGAACCGATCTAAAATCACCAAGAGCGCCAACAAAGTCGCAGGTCATCAAGGCTCGTCCCCGCACGCGCGGGGGTCTTCCTGCGGGCATTCGTGGACCGTCCACGATCCCCGCCTCGTCCCCGCACGCGCGGGGGTCTTCCCTCGTACATGTCATCGGGGGTGTACTGCGATGCCTCGTCCCCGCACGCGCGGGGGTCTTCCCGCGCCAGCGAGCTGCCCGCGCTGCTTCGCGCCCTCGTCCCCGCACGCGCGGGGGTCTTCCCTCGGGTCAGATGTGCAGGTCGCCATCGATCCGCTCGTCCCCGCACGCGCGGGGGTCTTCCGGCCGGCGGTACCGGCTGGATCCCCTCCAGCGTCTCGTCCCCGCACGCGCGGGGGTCTTCCCCCACCATGTGACAGCAGACGGCCCCACCCTCCCTCGTCCCCGCACGCGCGGGGATCTTCCGTCGCCCCGTTCCGATCCAAGCGCGACGGCCCGCTCGTCCCCGCACGCGCGGGGGTCTTCCACGCGCCGGCCGCTCCCGCAATCGCGGCCCGGACTCGTCCCCGCACGCGCGGGGGTCTTCCTCTGCCAGACCGCGAGTTGGGGACCCTGCCGGCCTCGTCCCCGCACGCGCGAGGGTCTTCCCCGCCACCGGGTCGGGCACTGCCGGGTGTGCCAGCTCGTCCCCGCACGCGCGGGGGTCTTCCCCTATCCAACATGGAAAGCGACGGCGACGGGTTCTCGTCCCCGCACGCGCGGGGGTCTTCCGCTCAGGGACGCGCCGAGCTGCATCTTCTCTTGCTCGTCCCCGCACGCGCGGGGTCTTCCGCCAGCGGCCGTCTAGACCCTGGCCATCTCGACCTCGTCCCCGCACGCGCGGGGGTCTTCCGCTCGTCCAGCAGGCCGGTGCAGGACCTGTGCACTCGTCCCCGCACGCGCGGGGGTCTTCCCTCCGACCCGTCTGGTGTGGGCGGTACGCCTGCCTCGTCCCCGCACGCGCGGGGTCTTCCGGGCGCCGGATGATGCCGGAGACGTTGGATAGCTCGTCCCCGCACGCGCGGGGGTCTTCCGCGGGTCACCGTCAGCCCAGCCCATACCGTCTTCTCGTCCCCGCACGCGCGGGGGTCTTCCTGGTGGCTGGGCGCGGATGGCGGGATCGTGTGCCTCGTCCCCGCACGCGCGGGGGTCTTCCCCGCGCTCACTGAGTGGATGAGTCGTCACGGCTCTCGTCCCCTGTCGGCTCCGCCTGAAAACTGACCCTGTGGTTCCGGGCGGGTTCCAGTACTTGTCGCAACACACCTGATCATGTGGGGCGTGTTGATGGGACGACGAGGACGGCGGTAGTTGTCAAGTCAAACTGAGACGGTTGGTTCCTGCTGGATTGGCTTGTTGATCCAGGCGTGGTCGGGCAGTTTCGGTGCGCGGGGCCTGCGGTTGAACCGGTCCGGGTGGGCGGCGTGGGCCGCGTCGAGGGTGTCCTGCCGTTGCTCACGGATCTGCTCGGCGGTGCCGTAGTGCACCGACGCCGGGGTGTGCCAGCCGATCCCGGAATGTCGGTGTTCATGGTTGTAGGCGGTGAAGAAGCCGTCGCAGAAAGCTTTCGCGTCAGCGAGGGACCCGAACTTTTCCGGGAAGTCCGGCACATACTTCATGGTTTTGAACTGGGCTTCGGAATACGGGTTGTCATTCGAGGTCCGAGGTCGGGAATGCGACCGTAGGACACCGAGGTCGACGAGCATCTGCGATACCGGCTTCGACACCATGGCGCCGCCACGGTCGGCGTGGATGGTGTGCGGCTCGACCCCGTTACGGCTGATCGCATCGGCCAGGAAGTCGCGGGCCACGAACGCGTCCTCCCCGGCCGCGACGAGCCAGCCGACAACATAGCGCGAGTAGATGTCGATAACGACGTAGCACCGGTACCAGAGGCCTTTGACAGGTCCTTTCAACGCGGTGATGTCCCAGGACCACACCTGACCCGGCCCCGTCGCGACCAGTTCCGGACGTACCCGGGGTGGATGGGCCGCCAGTCGGCGTCGTTCCCGGCTCTGCCCGGCCGCACGGGCGATACGATACATCGTGGATATCGAGCAATGGTAGCGGCCCGCATCCAGTTCCCTCGCCCAGACCTGCGGGATCGCCAGGTCGGCGTAGACCGGCGAGTTCAGCACCGCCAGCACCCGGCCGCATTCGGCCGGGCTGAGTGCCTGCGGTGGCGGGGTCCGAGGCAGCCACGGCCCGTGCCGTGGACCGACCGGCTTCGCCCGCCGGTAGTAAGTCGCCCGCGAGGTCCCGGTCAACTCGCACGCCCGCTGCACCGAGATATCCGCGCCGCGTAACTCGCCGAACACGGCAGTCAGGATCTCTTCGGCGGGTTGTCGTTGTCCGCGCTCTCGGAGAGTTCTTCCAAGAGCGCGTGCGCTTTTCCCATGATGTCCAACGCCATACGGGTCTTCTTCAGATCCGCCTGCAGCTTCTCGTTCTGCCGGCGCAGCTTCTCCAACTCCACCTGCTCCGCGGACTTCTTCACCCGCGACCCCGCCGCAGCACCGGAACCCGTGACCGGAGACCCTACCTGTCCGAGTTGCCCGGCATCCCGAGCCCGTGTCCACTCGATGATGCGCGAGAGGTACAAACCTTCCCGTCGCAGGATCGCGCCTTTCTCCCCGTTCGCGGCGTTCTCGTACTCGGCGACCATCGCAAGTTGTACTCCGGGCTGAAAACCCGCCGCGACGGCTTCGGCGCCGGATCAACCCCGTCGCCGGACGCCGGCTGCTTGCCAGATGAAGTGGACACGTACACAAGGATCTCCGATCCCCGCCCTCAGCAGGCCCGCCACCCCACTCACACAGGGTGTCTCACACCATCTTGACCAAGAGGGCGGAAGCGCCGGCTCGAGCTGGAAACGGAGTACTGGCGGCTGCTGCAGTCAGGCATGGGTACGTTCGAGGCTTGCGGCATTGTGGGGATCGGTCGCAAGACCGGCTATCGGTGGCGTGCCGAGAGTGGGTGGTGTGCCGCCGGCCCGATTGGCTGAGGGCGTCTGGTCTGGCAGGTACCTGTCGCTGTTGGAACGGCAACGGATCGCCACCCTGCGCAGGCAGGGCCTGACGATCAGGGCGATCGCTGAGCAGTTGGGCCGGGCGCCGTCGACAGTGAGTCGGGAGTTGCGGCGTTGTCAGGCGTAACACCCGTCCGCATGACCAGGGCGTCTCTGACGGCGATCTGGCGCACGCGCGGGCCCGGCAGCGGGCTCGGCGCCCGCGGGGAGGCCGGCTACTCGCCGACATCGGTCTGCGGGCCGTTGTTCAGACCAAGCTGGAAGAGGATTGGAGCCCGCAACAGATTGCCGCGTGGCTTCGGCAGGCCTATCCCGACCAGCCCTCGTGGAACGTCTGCCACGAGACGATCTACCAGGCGCTCTACCGCGGCGGCAGAGGTGGACTCAGCCGCCAGCTCACTCGCCGACTTCGCACTGGCCGGCCGCTGAGGAAGCGGCGCCGTCGAGCCGATCAGCGCCGCTGCCGCTTCGTGGCTCCCGCACTGTTGATCGAGCATCGGCCGGCTGCCGCCACGCACCGCACCCGGATCGGTGACTGGGAGGGAGACCTCATCGTCGGTCGGCAGAACCAGTCCGCCATCGCTATCCTGGTCGACCGCACCAGTCGATACCTGCGGCTAGTGCACCTGCCCGTCGACCGCACCGCCGAATCCGTCCGCGACGCACTCCTCACCGTACTGGCGGGACTTCCCGAGGCCGCGCGCCTCACTCTGACCTGGGATCAGGGCGCGGAGATGGCCCACCACCAGCAGATTGCACCGCTGCTGCGGGACGGGGTGTTCTTCGCCCATCCCGGCTGCCCATGGCAGCGTGGCACGAACGAGAACACCAATGGCCTACTGCGCCAGTACTTCCCCAAGCGCACGGACCTATCGCAGCACACCGCGGCCGGCCTCCGCGCCGTTGAGCAACGCCTCAACAACCGGCCCCGCAAGACCCTCAACTGGCGCACCCCAGCCGACGTCTTCCATACTGCTCTGGCACCCTGACGCTCGTCACCGTTGCGACGACTGCTCGAATTCGCCCCGGCACGAAATCGGGCAGTGGGCGCAACGCCTCCTCGAACAGGCACCGGCCGAGGACCGGCCGCGGGACGTGGCCAGCCTGATCGCTGCCGCGTCCCGCTATCACGTCCGTCAGGATCCAGCCGGGTTCGACGCCCTGGTCCGGCAGCACTGCGAACCGGACGACCCGGTAGCCCGGCACCTGCGGGCCAACGTCCACGACGACTACGCCGCGCAGATACACACGGCGCCGCCAGCGCTGGCCGAGCTGCGCCGGCTCGGCGCCGATGATCTCGCCGCGCAGGTCGAGGTCGACCTCGGCGTAGCGTTGGTCTTTCAGGGACAGTACGCACGCGGAGAAGCCCAGCTCACCCCGCTCGTCGACCGGTTCCGCAGCCACGGCCCACCCACCCTGCTGCACTGGACGCTGACGCTGCTCGGCTTCTCCGCCGCCTTCCAAGGTCGACGGGCCGCCGCGGACACGTTGTTCGACCAGGCGATCGACGTGCCGCTGCCGGCACGCACCCACTCACCGAACCAGTCCGTGCGTGCCCAGGCGCTGTTCCGGCGCGGCGACCGCAGAGCCGCCTACCAGCTACTCCGTGCCCACGTCCAAGAACTGCTCGACGCGGACAACATGCACGCCTCCTGCGCTGTCCTGGTCGGCTTCGTCACGATGATGCCGGCAGTGGCACGCTTCGCCGACGGCGCCCGGATCCTGGCCTTCCTCGACACCACCGGCGCGCTCGACAACGCCGCCTGGGCGGCCATGGTCGCCGACGC
>NZ_AZWO01000066.1 GCF_000514775.1 Salinispora pacifica CNR114
GCCGACGGCGCCTACCGCGGCAACCCCAACGTGATCATCCCGTACCGCAAACCCGCCGACGGCAGCGAACTACCCGACTGGAAGAAGGACCTGAACAGGCACCACCGCACTGTCCGAGCCCAGGTCGAACACGCCCTGGCCCGCATGAAGTGCTTCACGATCCTGCGCGACTACCGCCGCGCCGCCCACACATTGACCGACACCGCATCCGGCATCGCCCATCTCCACAACATCATCCTCGCCGGGTGACACCAGCACCGTTGCCAGGCAACACCTCCACCGAGTTACGAGACATCCCTTAGTGTCTCGTAAGGGAGTGTGGATATAACGGTGTTTCCGGCCTGACCTGCCAGGCGTTGTGCCTGGTGAGGAGGGTGCCGTGATGACCGCGACACTGAACGATCAGACCGGACGTAAGAAGCGGCCCGAGTCGACCGCGGAGGCGAAAGCCGCCGTCGAGTTGGTCCGAGCCGCCAAGGAACAAGGGCTGTCGTTGACGGGCCCGGACGGGCTGCTCAAGCAGCTGACCAAGACGGTCCTGGAGACCGCGCTGAACGAGGAGATGACTGAGCACCTCGGCTACGAAAAGCACGACCAGGCCGGTGTCGGGTCGGGCAACGTCCGTAACGGCAGCCGGTCGAAGACGGTCGTGACCGACGGCAACGGCCCGGTGCAGATCGATGTGCCGCGGGACCGGGCGGGCACGTTCGAGCCACAGATCGTCCGTAAGCGGCAGCGGCGCCTGTCGGGGGTCGACGAGGTCGTGTTGTCGCTGTATGCCAAAGGCCTCACGACCGGGGAGATCAGCGCGCACTTCGCCGAGATTTACGGGGCTTCGGTGTCGAAGGAGACGATCTCCCGGATCACCGACAAGGTGCTCGAGGAGATGGCGGATTGGTCGCACCGGCCCCTGGACGAGATTTACGCCGCGGTGTTCATCGACGCCATCGTGGTCAAGGTCCGTGACGGGCAGGTCGCCAACCGGCCGTTCTATGCCGCGATCGGGGTCACCCTCGACGGCGACAAGGACATCCTCGGTCTGTGGGCCGGCACAGGTGGTGAGGGCGCGAAGTTTTGGATGAGCGTGCTCACCGACCTACGCAACCGCGGCGTCAAGGACGTGTTCTTCCTCGTCTGCGACGGGTTGAAGGGCCTGCCCGAGGTCGTGACGAACGTGTGGCCCCGCACGGTGGTGCAGACCTGCGTGATCCATCTGATCCGCAACACCTTCCGGCTCACCTCCCGCACGTACTGGGACGAGATCAAACGCGACATCAAGCCGATCTACACCGCCGTCAACGCCGACGCCGCCCGAGCAGCGTTCGACGACCTGGCCGACAAGTGGCGCGGCCGGTATCCGGCGGTGATCCGCTTGTGGGACAACGCCTGGGCGGAGTTCATCCCGTTCCTCGACTACGACCTGGAGATCCGCAAGGTCATCTGCTCGACCAACGCGATCGAGTCGCTCAACGCCCGCTACCGGCGGGCGGTCAAGGCCCGCGGCCACTTCCCCAACGAGCAGGCCGCGTTGAAGTGTCTGTACCTGGTGACTCGCTCCCTGGACCCCACCGGAGCAGGCAGAACCCGATGGACGATGCGCTGGAAACCCGCGTTGAACGCCTTCGCCATCACCTTCAGCGACCGCTTCCCAGCCGCTGAAACCTACTAACCAAGATCGCCGGAAACACCGCTAGCGAGACAGCCCCTCTCGTAACCCTGTTGGGTTTACTTGGCGTTGTTGTCGACGAGTTGTTTGATGCTGGTCTGTACAAGTTGGACCTTGGCGAGGATTTCGTCGGCGGTCGCTGTCCGCTGGAACGGTCGGGGGTTGGCGTTCCAGGCCGTGATGTAGTCGCGGATGGTGCGGATCAGGACCTGTACGGAGGAGAAGGTGCCGCGGCGGATGGCCTGCCGGGTGGCGATGCCGAACCAGGTTTCGATCTGGTTCATCCAGCTGGAGCCTGTGGGGGTGAAGTGGAAGTGTACGTGCGGGTTCGCGTCCAGCCAGGCCTGGACCTCTGGGGTGGTGTGGGTGGACAGGTTGTCCAACACCACATGCACGTCACGCCCACGGTGCGGGGCGACCGCTTTGTTCAGGAAGGCCAGGAACTGCGCCCCGTTACGCGACGGCCGACACTCGCCGATGTCCTCGCCGGTGGCGACGTTGAACGCGGCGAACAGGTTCGTGGTGCCATGCCGGACGTAGTCGTGGGTGCCTTTCCTGGTGGCGTCGAGGGCTTGTAGAGAGATCTGTGTAACGGATTGAGATGAATATCCGTTATGGCTGGTAGGAGCCGGTCGACACAGATAGGACAAGTGTAGTGACGATATCGATGATCAACCCGCAGAGGCAGGACCTCCCGATTGACGACGGCGAGGTGCGTGGGCTGCGGGAACAGGCCGTCACGGATGTACCGAGGCTGCCTCTGGCCGGCCCGGTGCTCGACGAGCAGGCGGCAAAGCAGGCCGCACGGAAGGCGGTCGCGGACCTGGTCGACGAGCAGGCGATGGACGCCGTTCTGGCGCAGATCAAGGGCGACGGGCTGCGGCTGACCGGGCCGGGTGGGTTCCTGTCCGAACTGGTCAAGGCTGTCCTCGAACGCGGGTTGCGGGCGGAGTTGACCGAGCATCTGGGCTACGCGGCGCATGATCCGACGGGTAAGGGTTCGGGGAACTCGCGTAACGGGTCGACGGCCAAGACGGCGCAGACCGAGGTCGGACCTGTCGAGGTGCGGGTGCCGCGGGACCGGGCGGGAACGTTCACCCCGGTGCTGCTGCCGAAGAACACCCGCCGCCTCGGTGGGCTCTCGGACGTGGTGATCTCCTTGTACGCCGGTGGGATGACGGTGCGCGACATCTCGCATCACCTGCACCGGGTGTACGGCACCGAGGTCGGTCCGGACACCAGTTCCACCATCACCGACGAGGTCCTCGACGAGGTGAAGGCGTGGCAGACCCGCCCCCTGGACGAGGGGCGGTTTCTATCGGTGATTGCGAACGCCCCGGAAGGAGAGCGTTCGGATGCCGAAGTACGCCCCCAACAAGATGCCGAGCTCGGTGAAGAAGCGGTACTTTGAGTTACTCAGGCAGGGCTACAAGGGTGCGGCGGCGGCTCGGGTGGTGGGGGTATCCGCCAGCTGTGGTTCGAACTGGTTCATCGATGCTGGAAGCATGATCGTCCCCGACGCCGGCCCGGTATCGCCGCGCTTGCTGACTCAGAACGACCGCATCGCGATCGCCGACGGACTCCAGGCCAAGCAGACCGTCAAGGAGATCGCCGCGTCGATCGGGAAGAGCTTTCAGACCGTCTACCGCGAGCTCAAGCGCAACGCGAAGCCGGACGGCAGCTACCACCCCTGGTGGGCCCACAACCAGTCCCTGCTGCGGCGCCGCCGTCCCAAGGAGGAGAAGATCCGCGGCAGCGAGCCGCTGCGGACGCTCGTGCGTGAGAAGCTCACCGAAAAGTGGTCGCCACAGCAGATCGCGCGTTACCTGGCCCGCGAGTACGCGAATGACCCGGCGATGCGGGCCTGTCCGGAGACGATCTACCGGGCCCTGTTCGCCGACCTGCTCGGCCGCCGCGAGGCCAAGCTCCGCACCGGCCGCACCCGCCGCAAGAAGCAGCGCCGTGGTGTCCCCACACCCAACAAGATCAAGAACATGACGCTCATCCACGAGCGGCCCATCGAGGTCAACGACCGTGCTATCCCCGGGCATTGGGAAGGGGACCTGATCATCGGTCGCGGCCAGGGCTCTGCGATCGGCACCCTCGTCGAGCGCACGACCCGCTACGTGCACCTGATCCACCTGCCGCACGGCTGGAAGGCCCCGCAGGTCCGCGACGCGCTCATCACGCAGACCGCGCACATCCCGCCCCAGTTGCGGCGGACGCTGACCTGGGATCAGGGCCGTGAGCTGACCCTGCACGAGGACATCGAGGCGCTGACTGGGTTTCGGATCTACTTCTGTGACCCGCACTCACCCTGGCAGCGCGGCACGAACGAGAACACCAACGGCCTGCTGCGGCAGTACTTTCTCAAGGGCACCAACCTGTCCATCCACACTGCACGACACCTCCGTGAGGTCGCACGTCAGCTCAACCGGCGCCCCCGACTCGTCCTTGGCGACAGGACCCCAGCCGAGGTCATGCGAGAATGCCTCACAGGCCCATTGACCAGGTGATTCGCAACCACTGATAGAAACCGCCCCCACATCGTTCTCGACAACAGCGCCTACGAGTCCACCGGCGGCCAGCCGACCCGGCGCACGCCGGTCGCCTGGGACGCGCTGGCTCGCTCCGTCGGATACCGCCACGCCCACCTGTGCCGCACCGCCGGCGAGCTGCGCGCCGCGGTCGAGGCCGCGCGCAGCGCCGACGGCCCGCACCTGATCGGCGTCCGGATCGGCGCCGGCGGCGCTACCCCACCGCGGGTTTCGTCCGAGTTCACCAACGCCCAGATCGCCGCCCGCTTCTCCGCCGCCACCGCCGGCTGACCTCGACCAGGAGGGCTTCTCATGGGAACCACTCCGACCGACGATCTGCGACTCGAACCCGCCGCCGTGGACCGGATGCTCGCCACCGGGCAGGCCGCCCCGGCGCTGGCCAGCTGGGTCCGCGACCGCGCCCCCGCCGAACTGCGCAAAGGGCGCGGCTACGTGGTGATCGTCGGCGCCGATCATCTCAGCCTCGACGACGCCAAGCGCTACCTGATGCTGGTGTCACGCCTCTTCGGCGCCGTCATGCCGCAGGACTACCTTGCCGAGGAGGTCCGGGAGATCCGCGACCGCGGCATGGATATAACCACGAGCCGGTCGGCACGCTACTCCGACACCCGCTTCGGTGGCCACCTGCACACCGACGGCATGCACCGGCCCGGCCATATCCCCGACTACTTCACCCTCTACTGTCATCGATCCGCGCGCGACGGCGGCGAGTCCGTCTTGGTGGTCATCGACGACCTGCTCGACCGCCTGCGGCAGCGGCCCGGCATCCTCGCCACCCTGGAGGGCGAGTTTCACTTCGACTCCCGTGACACCAGCGGCCGCGGCCCCCGGACCGTGCCGCGCCCGATCCTCGAGAGTACCGCAGACGGCATAAGCATCAACTACATCAGGGAGTACGTGGAGAGCGGCCACGCCGTCGAGGGCGTGCCACCGCTGACCGCCGAGCAGCGCGCCGCGCTGGACGCGGTGGACGAGGCGCTGGCCGATCCAGCGCTGCACCGGCACATCCGGCTGCGCCGCAGCGACCTCATGATCATCCACAATCGGCGTCTCGTGCACGGCCGCACTGACTTCGTCGACCATGACGACCCGGGCAAACGCCGTCTGCTGCTGCGCACCTGGATCGACGCCCGTTAGCCAGCCCGTCCGGCGGTCTGGCGGTCCGGTCAGGAGACACCTCCGGCCGACGCCAGCCCGTCGGCGTAGCCCAGCCGGCTGACGAAGTCCGCGACCCGGTCCAGCGCCCGCGTCATCTCGGCCGGCGGCACCGCATAGTTGGCCGCACGTTCGCCGCGTAACCGAAGGCTGAGCCCGGCACCACACAGACACCGGTCGCCTCCATCAGCGCATCGGCGAACGCCGCGTCGCAGAACTTGACCAGACAGACGGCGGCCCTGGATCGGTCGTCCTGCAAGTCGTGCGGGTCTTCGAGCAATCTGCGGGCGAGCCGGAGCCCTGTTCGGTCCGGTTGACGGGCTGGAGAAGCAACCCGGACAGCATCAACTGCTGGGCTGGCACCTCGACCGGCGGACGCTGGGGTTCCTGCGGTTCACAGGTGTCGAGCTGGGCATCGACGAATATGCCTACGGCGGAGCGTGTCGACGAGCCCGGAGCGCGAAATGCGACATGTCTCGAACATGTGCCCTCCGCATTGCCAGGAGACGGTCGAGCTCAGTTGACGGGACGGCCCGGAGGTCGTGTTCAACGGACTTCTATCGGATGAGATGCGGCGTCAGCCACCCGATGCAGGGTCATTGCGTTGTCGGATAGGTGCTGGTCACGGCGGTGATGAGGTCGTGGGGGAGGCGGTTGGCGCGTCGGGTGGCGCGGGCGATGTTGGCCTCGCCGTTGGTGCGGTGGTAGCCGATTGAGGCGTTGCGCAGAGCGGCCAGGACGACGGGTCCGGTGCCGGTGCGGGATTGGTGGAGGTCTTCACGGAACGTAACGTCCAGGACATGGTATAAGCGGTTCTCGATGTGCCATTCGCGGCGGGCCCAGTCCTGCAGGTCGGCGGGTTGGGCCCGCTCGGCGGGCAGGGACACCGTGAAGTAGGTGGTTTCGCGGCTGGTCTTCGCGCCGGTGGTGCGGGTCCGGATGATTCGGATGGCCTGCTGCGCGTGAGGGAACCCGATTACGCCGGGGGTGTGCACGGTGATGGCTTTGACGGTGCGGGTCTCGCGGCGGCCGTGCCCGGTGTCGCGGCGGCGGTCACCGAGTGGGACCTCGGGCCAGGGTAGGGCTTTGAGCTGGGCGAACAGGGTGGGCTGGTTGCCTTTCGTGGGGATCATCAGGTGGGTGCCGCGAGCGGCGATCTCCTCGGCGTGGGCGGTCTGGGTGTGCAGCGCGTCGGCGATGAACAGCAGGCCGGTCAGGCTGCCGAACACGGTCTCGACCGCGTCGAGCAGCGGCGCGAACGCGGGGATTTCGTTCGATTTCGCGGCGATGGTGACCTGGGCCAGGACGATCCGGTGCTGGTGTCGTACGCGGTGAGCAGGTGAACCTGACCGCCGTCGCGGCGGCGGGCACCTCGAAGGGTTTCCCCGTCCACGGCGATTAGCCTCCGGTACCGGTGCGGCCGAGGCGTGCTCACCGGCCGGGCGCGGGTAGTCAGCCAACCGGCCAGGGCGGTGGACAGCAGCCCGTCGTTCAGGCGAGTCAGCAGCCGCCACACCGTCGTGCCCATCGGCACCCCTCGATCGAAACCGAGCCGGTCGCGGGCCTGGGCGTCCAGATCGTGCAGCCAGTCGGTGATCGCGGCGAACGACGACGCGCCGGCCAGGACCGCGCACACCGCGACCGCGAGGAGGCCAGACAGCGGGTAACGCACCCCTCGCGGGTCGCGGGGATCGGGAACTGCTGACAAGGCGTGCAGCAGCCCTGCTGTCTCACCCTCGGTGACCGCAGGTGCTGGTGCGTCAGGACTGCCGGTGACCGCGGACAGTGCGGGGATCGGGCATGATGACATCGGCGGGTGAGGTCCTCGGGGTGTCGTGAAGCGTAGAGAACTCCATGATTACCGACGCGATCTCACCCGCTTTCCCGGCCTCCGCGCAGGCCACGCACTACGCACATCACCAGCTCAGCGCCCCCGCCAACCGACTACGCAATCGCCCTGCCACCCGACGCCCTACATGTGCCTTCAACATCGGTTCGGTGCCGGCGTGTGGAACGGGGGTCCAGATCGATGACGCCGAAGGGGACTTGGCTCAGCCCTGCCCTGTAGCAATTTGGGCGGCGCTAACTATAGTTCAATGACGATTTCGTTACTGGCGCCGTTTTCGTGTGGGGCTACGGTATCGATCGCCCCTCGGACACAAACCATTTCCCCACGGTGCGCGCTGAGATTCACTTCAGCGCGCACCGTTTGCGTTTCGGGCTGGTAGTTCAGCCGGAGGCCGAGTTGCCGGTAGACCTTGGCCTTGTCGGCTGGGTCGGCGTCGCGGAGNACGGCGGCGATATCCCCGAGTGCGGTCACCAGGGCGGTGATTTCTGCTCGGGTCAGCCGGTGTGGGGTGGTGCTCGCGAGTGCGTGTAGTTCTGCTTCGGCGCGGGCGCGGTCGGCCTGGGTCTGGCTGATCCAGGTGGTAACTACCGTCGGGTCTGCGCCAGCGTCGAGGGCGGCGCGGTAGCGCTCTAGCTTGGCGTCGCACTCGGTGATGATGGTCTGGGCTGGTATGCCGGTTGCGGGCGGATGGGCTACTGGTTGGGCGTCGGCCATCGCGGTGATGGTGTGTTCGAGGCGTTGGGGGGCGAAGGCGGAGGCGAGCCAGGTGTCGAGTGGGTCGGTGAGGGCGTCCTCGCGTAGGTACACGTTGCGGGGGTGTGGGAGATGGTTGGCGAGGGCGTACTCCTGTGGGAATCGGCAGCGGTAGTAGGCGTCGCCGTGGTTGTACTGGCCCTGCATGCGTCGGTCGCAGGCGGCGCAGTAGATGATGCCGCGGAAGACGTACGGGTTGCGAGTGCGCTGTCGGACGTGTTGTCCACCGGTGCCTCGGCCTCGCCGTTGCAGGATGGCTTGGGCTTGCTCGAAGGTCGCGTCGTCGATGAGTGGTTCGTGGGTGAGGTCCTTGGAGACGACCCACTGAAGTGACCCCTATCGGCCGGACACCTCGATGTGTGTCAGGGACTCTCGGTGGACCTTCTCGTAGGTGTCGGGGCTGACGTTACCCAGACGGCTGTGCCGGCGGCGAGGGTTGTAGAAGCCTTCGATGTAGGAGAAGACCTCCATCTCCAGTTCATGCCGTGACGGCCAGGCCCGGGTGTAGACCAGTTCGGTTTTGAGGGTGGCGAAGAACGTCTCGGCCATGGCGTTGTCGTAGCAGTCCGCGACCGAGCCCATCGAGGCCAGGACGCCGCAGGAGCGCAGGGTCCGGCCGAACTCGAACGACGTGTACTGCCTGGGTTCCGCGGTCCGAGTGATGGATGAGCTGGTCGCGGGCGGGTCGGCGATGCTGGATGGCCATGCCGACGGCGTCGAGGATCAGCTCGGTGCGCAGGTGGTCGGCCATAGCCCAGCCGACGACGCGGCGGGAGTAGGCGTCGACCACGACGGCGAGGTAGAGGAATCCTTCCCAGGTGCGCAGGTAGGAGATATCGGCGACCCACAACCGGTTCGGTGCGGTGGCGGTGAACTGCCGCTGGACCAAGTCCGGCGCGGTCGCGGTAGCTGCGGCCTTGCGGCGCGGCTTGCCGCGTCGCCGGCGGTGGGCGCCCTCAATGCCGGCCAAGCGCATCAGTCTCGCCACCGCCTTGCGGTTCCACCGGTGACCACGGTCGTGGAGTTCGGCGGTGAGCCGGCGGGCGCCGTAGACGCCTCGGTGCTCCGACCAGGCCTGCCGGGTGACCTCGACGCGCTGTTCGTCGTGGCGTTCCCGGTCAGCGGCATGTTGCCGGCCGGTTCGGAGCCACTGGTAGAAGGCGCTGTGGCCGACGCCGAGCAGGCGGCAGAGCAGACGGACCGGGTAGGTGGTCTTCTCCGCGTCGATGAACCGGTACACGTCGGTCCGGTTCACCGCTCCGTCTCGCGTGCGAAGAAGACCGCGGCTTTTTTCAAATCTCCTTCTCCAGCTCCAGCTGGGCGACCTGACGCCGCAACCGCACCAGTTCGGCCCGCTCGTCCACGGCCAGGTCACTAGGCCGGCCGCCGTCGCGTTCCTGCCGCATCCGGTCGACCCAGTTGCGCAGCGTCTCGTGGTTGACGCCCAACTCCCGGCCCACGTCACGGATCGTGCGACCGGAGTCGAGCACCAACGCCGCCGCCTGGCGCCGGAACTCCTCGGGGTACTTGCTCTGTCGAGCCACAGGGATTTCCTCCTCCTCGGCAGGATGCCAAGTCAGGAGGTGTCCGGTCTCAGGGGGTCACTTCAGTTCAGCATGTCCAGCTTCACCGCCCTGACCCACTGCCCAGGATCACGCGCCTACTACGACAAGAAACGACCCGAGGGGAAGACCCACCGCAAGCCACCGCCGGCCTGTCCGGACAACGCCTCAACGTCCTCTGGGTCTTTATCCGCGACAAGGCCCGTTACCAGCCCAAACAGCCAAGATCGACAGAGGTGGCGCTGTGCGAACTCGCGTAGAGACTCCACCGTGCCCTGCAAAAATCGGCTGGAGTCAGATGGAGGCTCTGCCGGCCTCAGTGACACGCGTCGGTTCAACGGGGCCCGACAGAACGACGGCAGTCCTTCAACCTGAGCCCATCGGCACCAGGTAATCCACCCGCCGACGAACTGGGGAATCAGTCTACGAGGCTTCGGGGACTCCGGTCGTCCGAGTCCCGTACGCCCGCTGCCGCGCCCCCGCTGGATTCGTCCTGTAGGCCGGTGCGTCCGCTAGGCTGGCCGGGTCCCGCCCCGCACGTGTAGCACCACGCCGCGAAGGATCTCAGCCGTGAGCCAGCACCTGCCGACCGCGCCATACCGAGGCACCCGAGACTTCCTGCCAAGGGAGATGTCGGTGAGGCAGCAGGTGTTCCATCATCTTTACGAAGTTATCGAGCGGTACGGTTTCGTCCGCTATGACGGCCCGGTCCTGGAGGCCGCAGAGATCTACGAGGCCAAGTCTGGTCGTGAGATCGCGGACCTGCAGCTCTACACCCTCACCGATCGTGGTGGTCGCCGATTGGCGCTGCGCCCGGAGATGACCCCGTCGGTCGCCCGGATGATCGCCGCCAACGCCAACTCACTACAGTTCCCGGTCCGTTGGTACAGCCACGTCAACTGCCACCGTTACGAACGTCCGCAGCGGGGGCGAGTCCGGGAACACTGGCAGATTAACGTCGACGTGTTTGGTTCCGAGAGCCCGAGATGCGAAGTGGAAATCTTCGAACTCATCCACGACATGATGGCCTCGGTCGGCGCCACTCGCGACATGTACGTCCTGCGCGTCAACGACCGAGTCCTCCTCGAAGGCATCCTCACCCACATCGTTGGCGTGCCCGCCGAGCGCATCCGGCAGGTCTCGGCTGTCATCGACAGGTGGGAAAAGTATCCGCGTGAGCAACTCCTCGCCGACGCCACCGAACTGGGCCTCACCGACGCTCAGTTCGGTCGGCTGGAAGACGCCCTCAAAGCCGACGAAAGCCTTCTCGCCAACCTGCCGGACGACGTGATCGAGCGGTCGCAGTTGGCCAGGATCCTCACCGGCCCCGCGAAAGACCTGGTTACCTACGACCCCTTAATCGTTCGAGCCTTCGAATACTATACCTCCACCGTGTTCGAGGTCTTCGACCGCGATCCGGCCAACAATCGCTCGCTCTTTGGCGGAGGGCGATACAGCGACCTTGTCGGCCTGTTCTCCGACCGATGCATCCCCGGATTCGGGTTCGGCATGGGCGACGTCACTCTGTTCGACTTCCTGAACACCCACGGGCTGCTCCCACAACCCCGCGCCGAGGCCGACATCGTTGTCATCCCCACCCAGGACACGCTCTACGATGCTGCCCGTGCAGTCGCTCACCAACTTCGTCAAGCCGGCTGGCGAACGAGTCTGCCACTCGAGCCTCGCAAACTCGGCAAGGAGATCGGACGAGCGGACAAAACGGGGGCTCGAACCGTCGTCATCCTCGGCCCCGACGACTGGTCGACTGGCAAGATCGCCGTACGAAACCTCACCAACGGTGACCAACGCACGATCGAGGTGCAGAAAGTAACGAGCTATATCGCCGAGCTAATGAGTCACTGACACCAACGGGCTCGGGCCGGCCAGCGGTCGCCCGTCTTCGTTGCGTGCGGCACCGTCCGTTTAAGGAGCCGTACCTGATATCCGAAGGAACAACGCCCGTCGTGGGTAATGCTGCGGTTGCATGGGAAAACCCACGAGGGGAAGGTCGCCAACGGCCCATTTATCTGGCCACACCCGTCACTGTTAGGATCCCCGGGGACGTCCCCAGTTCTGGGCGGTGACCACGGTGAGGGTCCAAGCTCTGGCCGCAGGTACTCACCGAGCCTACTACTCCAGCCGCACTTGCTTGCTCTGAATCTTCGGCAGCTCATAGGCATGATCGACGGCCGAGTTATGTCGGCCACGTAGCTGCGGATGTCGATGCTATTTGACGGATGGGTTGCGTGGTCGCACCGTCTGTCTGTGGTGGTTGGTCGGAGGGCGCACAGGCTCCCGTGCTTGTGTTGATCGACGAGATCGTGGGCTGGCGGGCAGGGTTGGACGATCTGCTGGCGCGGATCGCGCACCGATTGGGGCGTGCGGAGCCGCGCCGGCAAGAGCTGGGTTGGCTGCTCGGGATGCTGTCGCCGCTGGCGAGCAAGAACGGCTGGACCTTGGTAGAGGCCGCCGTCGACACCACGCCGGACCGGAGGCAGCGGCTGCTCAACAGGTCTGCGTGGGACTCGGACGCTGTTCGCGACGGCCTGTTCGCCTACGTGGGGGAGCATCTCGGCCACGACGACGGAGTGCTGATTGTCGACGAGACCGGGTTCCACAATGAAGAAGGGGATCAAGTCGGCCGAGGGTGCAGCGCCAGTAATCGGGCACGGCCGGCCGGAAGGAGAACTGCCAGCTCGGGGTGTTCCTGGCCTATGCCAGCCCGGCCGGGCGAACGCTAATCGACCGGGAGTTGTATCTGCCCCGCGGCTGGTGTGACGACCCCGCCCGCCGCGCCGAAGCCGGCATCACCGCGAAAGTTGGGTTCGCTACGAAGCCCGCGCTGGGCCTGCGGATGATCGAGCGTGCCCTCACCGCCGGCCTGCCAGCGAAGTGGGTCACCGCGGACGAGGCGTACGGGCAGAACTCCAAGTTCCGGATTTGGCTGCAGCAGCAACGCATCGGTTATGTCCTGGCAGTGCCCCGCACCAATGGATCCCCACCACGGCGGGCAGCTCCCTGTCCTGACGCCCTCGCCGCCGCCGCGCCGGCCCTGGCGTGTAAGCGCCGCAGCTGCGGCGACGGCGCCAAGGGACGGCGACTCTACGACTGGGCGGTAGCCTTCCTGCCCGGTGCCGGCGATGGCTACGGCCACTGGCCCGCGTCCCTAGGCATTTCCCTAGTGAACGTCATGTGCTTCGGATGTTCGGGAAGCAGCGGCTGCGTGAGGTGCCAGGACGTTTCCGAACAGCGCTTCACGTCATACCCGTCCACAGTCGACGATGCGCCGCTACGGGCTTGGACGAGACGGGGTTCTTGCGGGCAGCTAGTACTCCAGCCGGGGTTGTTGACCTTGGCTGAGCTGCGGTTCGATGCGATGCGGGAACGAGGGCAGCCACCGTCGATCATGGACGGTTGTGTGGACTGACCATGATGCAGCGGTGGCTGCCGGATACAGGGTAGACGCCCAGCGGTGGCGGGTGTTGTTCGACGACCTGATGTTGACGGTCGGGCAGCGTTTCCGCAGGCCGGAGCCTCGCCGTCGGGTGCGTGACTTCGTCCGGGGCTTGCTGGCGCCGTTACCGTCGAAGAACTGCTGGACGATCGCGGAGCATGCCGGTGA
>NZ_AZWO01000067.1 GCF_000514775.1 Salinispora pacifica CNR114
CGACGGTAACGGCGCCAGCAAGCCCCGGACGAAGTCACGCACCCGACGGCGAGGCTCCGGCCTGCGGAAACGCTGCCCGACCGTCAACATCAGGTCGTCGAACAACACCCGCCACCGCTGGGCGTCTACCCTGTATCCGGCAGCCACCGCTGCATCATGGTCAGTCCACACAACCGTCCATGATCGACGGTGGCTGCCCTCGTTCCCGCATCGCATCGAACCGCAGCTCAGCCAAGGTCAACAACCCCGGCTGGAGTATTAGCGTTGAGCTGCACAAACGACCGGGCACGATGATCATCACTTGTCACCACTGGTCAACCTTTGGCGGGGGTTTTCGGGGGGTAAACGGGGGGCCGGTCTCCTGGCGCGGCGAACCACTCCTCCAGAGTGGCCGCCCCGTTACCTATTGATCGTCCCCAGCCGGCGACCCTCGGTCGCCCGGCGCGGTATGACTTTCTGCCCCTGTCGTTTGGATGATCCGGGGATGTTGTCGCCGGGTCGGGTGGCGCCGGCGGACCGCTGATAGCGCCTCTGTATGTCAAGCGGCCGCTGGGTGTGCTTGTTTCTGATCTCTGAGGATCCGTTGGTAGATGGCGTTGGTGAGGCGGTGTTTCAGGGCCCGGCGGGCTTTGGTTGGTGTTTTGCCTTCGCCGAGTTTGCGCTGGTAGTAGGCGCGTCCGAGGTCGGGACTGTGTAGATTTCCGGGTTTGACCCGGGTGCGGTCCGTTGGACAGGACGTCGATACTGTCCAGGAAGGACCATGTCATGACAGACAAGAACAACGCTGCTCAGCTTCCTGAGCCGACGTCGACGGAGGTGAAGTTCGCGCAGCAGCTGGTCGAGCGGACCAAGGCCGATGGAGTCTCGTTGGTCGCCCCCGGGTGGGCTCCTCGCGGGGATCATCCGGACCGTGCTCGAATCAGCGCTCGGTGCGCAGCTGGATGCTCACCTCGACAAGGCCGGCGTGGACGAAGCCACCGGCCGGCGGGTCAACATCTTTAACGGTCACGGGGCGAAGACGGTGCAGACCGAGGTCGGGCCGGTGCGGATCCAGGTCCCCCGGGACCGGGCCGGGTCGTTCACTCCGTGGATCGTCCCGAAGCACGCCCGCCGCCTCGACGGTTTCAACGAGGCCGTCCTGTCGCTGTATGTCAAAGGGCTGACGGCCGGGGAGATCGCCGCGCATCTGGCGGACGTGTACGACGCCGACGTGTCCCGAGAGTTGATCAGCCGGGTCACCGGCTGCGCGGCTACCCGACCCGGATCGCCGCGGTGTCTTCGATGATCCGGCCGTCGGTCAGGTGGATGATGCGGTCGCAGGCGTCAGCGAGTCGGAGTTCGTGAGTCGCCAGCAGCATGGTGGGGGCTCCGTGCTCGGTTCTGAGCTGGATAAGGAGGTCGAGGATGGTTTCGCCGGTGCGTGAGTCGAGGTTGCCCGTGGGTTCGTCGGCCAGCAGTAGTCGGGGGCGGCCGACCAGGGCTCGGGCGATGGCGACCCGTTGTTGTTGGCCGCCGGACAGTTCGCCGGGAAGGGCGTTGTCGCGACCGCCGAGGCCGACGGCGTCGAGCAGTTCACGGGCTCGGGCTACTTTGTCGAACGCGACCCGGTGAGGAATCAGCGGTGCGAGGACGTTGTCCAGTGCGGTGAGTGCTGGCAGCAGGTGGTAGCGCTGGAACACGAAGCCCACGTTGCGACGGAATGCCTCGAGGCGAGATCGGCGCATTGATGTGATGTCCTCGCCGTCGACCAGGATCGTGCCTGAGTCGGCTTGCTCGATGGCGCCGAGGAGATGCAGCAGGGTCGACTTGCCTGAGCCGGAGGGGCCGGTGACCGCTGTCATGGTCCCCGGGTCGCATGTGATGGAGAGGTTGTCCGCCGCCGGGATTTTCGTCGACCCGGCGGGAAAGTGTTTCGAAAGTTGAGATATCTCGATGGAGGCGCCGTGCGGCATCGCTCACTCCTCGGCCAGCAGGGTGGACACGGGTACCCGCAACTGCAGGAGAGCGGGAACAAGGGCAGCGACCGCCGACAGGATCGCGGCGGCGAGTACAACAATGAGGAGCAGCGGACCGAGCCCAGGCGGGATCTGTTGAGCGAAGAACGCTGAACCGGCGATGCCCAGTGCGGCCCCTGGGAGCGCCCCGATGAGCCCGAGGGCGGTGCCCTCGAAGACGACGAGGCGAGCCAGCGCCGTCACCGGCCACCCGGAGGACCGGAGCACCGCGAACTCGTCCGCCCGCTCTCTGATGTTCAGATACAGCACGTCCGCGACCGCGGCCAGGCCCAGGGCGAGGGTGGCGACCACGGCCACCAGGTCAACCCCCCGGACCTGAATCGAGACCGCCTCACCGAGAAGACTGCCGGTAATCGATCCATGAAAGCTCGTGGTGACGATGGCTACGATGGTGGCGGCGGCGACGCCGGTGGCGAGTGCGGCTGCGGCGAGTAGTGTTCGTCCGCCCGTCCTCGACACGTTGGTGAGCGCCATCTTCAGGACGCTGCGTCCCGTCCATGCTTTTCGTCGAGGTGGCCGCACGGCTGGCCGGATCGAGGTGGCGGGGCGGGTCCGTGCGGCGAGCCAGGCGGGCACGGCGCCGGCGGCGAGGGACACCCCGATGGCCAGCGGCACGGCCAGAGCCGCGTGCCCGGCGGTCAGTTGTACTCCCACCAGCTGGGCCAGTGGCCAGGCGATCAGAGCGCTGACGCATCCTGCGGCGGCTGCGATGAGGCCCGTCTCGGTGACGATCAGGAAGGCCAGGCGTCTGCGAGGCCAGCCGAGGGTGGCCAGGATGGCCAACTCTCGTCGCCGGTCACGCACCGCTGCCGACACGCCGTTGACCAGGAACAAAAGGCAGACGATGAGGATCAGCCCGAACAGGAAGGTGCTCTTGTGGTCGATCGCCTTCAGGATGAGCGTGGCGACACCCTTCTTCGTCCACTGCTCCTGCAGGCTCAGCTGGGGGCGCCCGAAGGATCCCGCCGGCAATGTCACGCTCTGCGGGGCGGGTGACGAGCCGAGCGTAACGTCGACGTCCAGCCCGGTTCTGGTGGAGACCATCTGCGCGACGGACCGGACGCGCTCCAGGCTCACCTCGTCGGGGCCGGTGACACCGGCCACCCGGATGCGGATCGCGGACAGGGGGTCCGGTGAGCTGGTGAGGCCCGGGTATCCGGTCAGTGTTGTCAGCAGTAGCGGTGGGGTGGCCAGGTAGCCGCCCGGGTTGCTGTCCGGTTCGAGGGGCTGTCTGCCCAGGAGGCGCCGTGACTGCTCGTCGGCGCCGTTTGCCGCTGGTGGGAAGTACGTCTCCAGCGGTACGGCGGACACTTCACTGAACCCGGACAGCTCCTGCGGATCGAATGTGCCCACTGCGGTGGCCACCAGCTGCTCGTCGCTCACCGACGGCGCCTTACGCAAGGGCCGAAACTTCTTGTCGGCGCCGAACCACGACGTGCCAAAGTCTCCGTGCATGGTGTCGATGAAGACGCCGGGGTTGTGAGGTGCGACCGCGGGCGTGAGCCCAGAATCACCCTGGGTGTATGTCACGGCACCGGACTGGATGATGTGGTTGAGCGAGCCGATCTCGTTGCCCGGGGCCGCAAGTGGTGCGTAGGCGTCGGTGACGCGCGCCTCGGTCCGTTCACCGACCGGGACGGCGGTGGCCGCGTTGAGCTCGGCCTGGGCATCGGACCAGTCCCGGCCCGGCAGTTGGGCGACAGCGGGACCGGTGATTCGAGAAGGCTCCACCACCAGTCCCTCGTCGAGGGCGGGACTGGTGGTGGCGAGAACCGGAACCGATACCTGCGATATCCCTGCCAGCTGTGCCCCCTCCAGTGGCTCGGGTGCGTCGTCGGGTTCAAGATAGCGGCCCGCGGTGACTGCGTGGTCCAGACCGACGAGGTCGGCCTCGGCCCGGGGATCAACCGCGGCCAACAGAAGCGACAACGGCCAGCCGACGACGCTGGAAAGCCGGTCCGACACCACTGGAGCCCCGTCGCGCATACCGGTGACGAACGACCCGTCGGCCCTCAGGTGCACAACATCCAAGGAGGACCGATGCTCTTGATTGCCGAGTGGTCCCACTTCTCCTTCGTCGGAATACTGGCACAGCGGGCGTTCGCTGCCATCGGCGAGGATCTCGATCGGGGACGGGCGTCCCTGGCACGAGGACGTGGGGGGCCGGGGCCTTCCGTCGGACCAGGTCACGCCGGTCGCGCTCATCTCCGGCCACACAATGTTGTGCCGGGTCACATAGGCGTAGCGAGGGACATCACCATCCAGGCTCGACAGCCCTCGCGCTGTGTTCCACGACAATTCCAGGCGTACGGCCTGTCGATCGAGCCCCGGGTCGACCGCGTCCGAGAGATCCACTGAGACCCCACCGTTGACTGTGACGTAGCCGATCATCGCGATCGGTGCCGCGACCTCGACTCCTGGAATCCGGCGTATCTCCTCATACTGAGAAATGCTGATTCCGCCGAACTGGCCCGACAGGAAGTTCGGGCGGACAAGGCCCTGCTGCTCCTCCAATGGAGTCCGACTGGCGCCCGGACGGACCAGGATGTCATAGGCCGACCGGAAATCAGCCTCCACGACACCGGACACCGTCAGACGCGATGTCTCGGCGCTTCCCGTCAAAACCGTGAACCCGGTGGTCGCCACCAGCACAGCCACAAACAACGCCATCGCCCGACCGAGTCGGCGCCGCACCTGGCCAACGACCATCCGCACCATTAAGGCCCCCTACCCATCTCCTTGAACCCATCCCACGGCGCCTGCGCCGGCTCGACGCGAGAGTTGCTCCAAGCCTTGTGATGGCCGAGGCGCTGGCTGGGGCAGCCTTGCTCACACCTGCCACAGTCCCGATTGGCTTCATGTTGTCAACAGGGCTGTTTGCGGCGTTCAGCGTTATCATACTCTCGTTGATACGGCGGGGCCGGGAGATTGCATGCAGTTGTTTCGGTAGTCGCGGGGCTGCCCCCATGGGACGACCGCATCTCGTAAGAGCCGTTGCGCTGAGCCTCGCCGCCGCAAGCTGCCTGGTGACCACTCTGCTAGGCGTGACGATATCGTTCGACGATTACGTAACGCCGGTGCCCTGGGTTGGTGGATTGGCGCTGGCGCTCGTGTCGATCCGAATTGAAGACGTGGCGTACGTGTTCGGCCGACCTGAACAAACCGCCAAGTAACGAAGAATTTGAACACCGATATCACCAAGCGTTGACCGGCTGCGCGAAGGGTAACAATATTATGATGTACGGATATGCGGCGATAGCAATGGTTGCCGCAATTACCCTGTGCAACCTTACCCTCACCTTTGGAATAATACGACGGCTCCGCGAGCAGGCTGCGATCCTGAACCAGGCTAACAGCGCTGAACAGCCGCCGATCATGAAGCGCGAGGGAGAAGTTGTCGGTGACTTCACCGCCGTCACCGTTGACGGCAAGGCGGTGGATAACGCGATCCTGCAAGATCACGACTTGGTCGGGTTTTTCTCTCCTGGATGCCCCGCCTGCACGGACCAACTTCCGGCCTTTGTCGATCTGGCAGCAAAGCGAACTGAGTCACAGGGAAGCACACTCGCCGTCGTCGTCGGCTCGACAGACGAAGCCGCTCCCGTCGTCGAACGTCTCAGGCCGATTGCCAAGGTCGTTGTCGAAGGCAATGGCGGAGTACTCTCCAGCGCCTTCGATGTTCGCGGCTTTCCAGCCTTTGGCATGGTGGACGCGCAAGGTGTCGTGAAGGCTAGCGGATGGGCCGTTTCGGCAGTCGCCGACCCCGTAGCGCCATGATGGCGTCCTCAGACCGCCGGCCCAGGATCTTTCGTTCATCTGTTGTGTACTCGGTGCTCCGATCCGTTGGCCGAACAATGGCCCTGGCTTGGAAGACCGATCCGCTGAATCTGACCTTCCGATGCCTGCTCGTAGTGCTTGCTGGCATGATGCCGGTGACAATGGCATGGCTCATGAAGCTGGTCCTAGATTCGATCGCAGCAGGGTCACCGGCGCCCACATTGACCGGCTATGCTCTGCTGTTCGCTATTCTTGGTCTGATCGCGGCATTACTGCCCTCCGCGCAGACTTTTGTCGAAAACGAAGCCTCACGCAAAATCGTTTTGCGGGTAAAGCAAGAACTTCATCGGGCACTGGCGCGACTCATCGGATTGGCGCCATTCGAGGACCCTAGATTCTACGACCGCGTTCAGCTCGCATCCGGATCTGGGCCAGCCGGCCCAGATCGGGTGGTGGGAAGCGTTCTCACGATCCTACAAGGCGTGATTACCGTCTCCGGCTTTCTTGTAAGCCTTTCTTTTTTCAACCCATATTTGATCATCGTGATCCTGGTAGCTTCAGTCCCTACAGTCCGAGCGGAGATTGCGTTAAGCACGAAGTATGCAAGTATGCTCTGGGCGCTTAGCCCTACAATGCGCCGGGAAATTTTCTACGCCCAGCTGCTGACAGAGGTATCAGCAGCCAAGGAAATGCGCGTCTTCGGCCTCAGGAGTCTGTTCGCCCGAAGAATGACTGATGAGGCCAAACTCGTCAACCTGGCAAACAAACGGCAAGACCTCAGAGAACTCCGCACTCAGAGCGCACTCGCCGGGATGGCCGCCGCCATCGTCGGCGGCGCTCTAGTCTGGTCAGTAATGGAAGCAGGAGCCGGCCGACTTTCCATTGGTGAAGTTTCGGTCTTCATTGCTGCTGTCTCAGGCTTGCAGAACTCTATACGAGCGATTATTGGCGGCGTGCGAGAGGCGCACAATGCACTCACGCTCTTCAAACATTACACGGATATTCTCGAGGCCGAACCAGATTTGCCACTGCCTCCGGCGCCGGTGAAGGCACCTCATTTGCGGGACTGTATCGAGTTTCGCGATGTTTGGTTCCGCTACTCGGACGACACCCCGTGGGCGCTCAGGGGAGTTTCAATGGTCATTCCTGCGGATCAGACCGTTGGCATTGTTGGGCTTAACGGGGCAGGAAAGAGCACCATTATCAAACTACTCTGCCGGTTCTATGATCCCGTGCGGGGCTCAATATTGTGGAACGGGGTTGACCTACGGTCTGTGCGGATCGAGGAGCTCCGTACCAGAATTAGCGCGGTGTTCCAGGATTTCATGTCGTACGAGATCAGCGCGCTCGAAAACGTAAGTATCGGCGACATCGGTTCGAAAGATTCCCCCCAATCGGTAAAGCGTGCCGCTGAGCGGGCGGGTATCCATTCAGTCCTCTCGTCCTTACCTCAGGGTTATGAAACTCAACTCACGCGCGCTTTCGGTGGGGCTCCAGGCTCTGACGATCAGGGAACCCTCCTGTCGGGAGGGCAGTGGCAGCGGGTTGCGCTGGCCCGTGGTTTCATGCGGGAGGGGTGCGAGTTGCTTCTTCTTGACGAGCCGAGTTCGGGCCTAGACGCCGAGGCTGAGCATGAGATTCATTCACGGCTCCGCCAGGCCCGCAAAAACCGTGCCTGTGTTCTAATCTCCCACCGGCTCGGGGTCGTTCGACATGCTGACTCAATTATTGTCATCGAAGCTGGAACTGTCGCCGAGAGGGGAACACATTCGGAGCTCCTTGCCATAGAAGGCCATTACTCGCGGCTCTTCAAGCTCCAGGCCCAGGGATATCTGGAATCATCCGAGGGCATTGGAACAGCGCCATGATCTGGATATTTATAGTGCCGGTGGTTATGGCATCCGGGTTGGCCTGGTTTAGAACAAACTACGTGCAAGTGGTGGTACAGGGCACATCTATGGAGCCAACCTATCGGCAGGGTGAGAAAATCTTCATTAAGCGACTGAAGGGCNGAAAACTCCGCATCGGAGACGTTGTGGTGGTTGAAGAGGAGCTTGCCGCGAGGCACGGCTCCTCGGGCTCTGGCCTACCCGCCGACAGTGGGCGGAAGTGGCTGGTCAAGCGGGTCGCGGCGCTGCCCGGCGATCTGGTGCCCGGAACTCTAGCGGACCTCACTCCACTGTCCTCCACGAAACGAGTTCCGCCTGGATCGGCTATCCTCTTAGGAGATGCTGGTGAAGGGTCCCGAGACTCCAAGCAGATGGGCTTCTTTTCCTTGAGCCTACTGCTGGGAGTTGCGGTTCGTTCCCGGCCTCCTCGCATCCGCATTGAACCTGACGATCATCAAGATTTGCGGTAGGGACTCTGCTGGCCACGGCCACTCGCAGGTGGAGCAGCCTTGACCGCAGGCCACCGACAAGCTGGCCCTCGCAGCGATACGCCCAGCTGCGGGGACCGGCCCGCGCACAGGCCAGCCGGCTGGGGGCGTCAGAACCTCGTCCGTCGCGCGTGACGCGCGTACTGCCGGAGGACGGACGTGCTGCTGCAGGGCGGGCCAGGCGACGGGCCGGTAGTGCCCGGCCGCGTAAACCGTCGTGTGGCGGGCGTGCCGGTACGAGGCGCTCGCTGGCCAGGGTGCAGCCCAGGGTGCTCGGTCAGTGCCGTTGTCCGTCGCGGGTTGAGCGGCCGTCACCCACGGCCAGACATCGCCGGCCGAGTCCCGTCGTGCCTGATGAACAGTTGTCGCCGCCGCAACGCATCACCCGACGCGTCAAGTTCATAGCCCTCCACCCATACCCACCCGGGATAGGTAGGCCGATCAAGGACTCCAACCACACGAACCATAATGGGGCGAACGAACTGCGGGGAACAAACCTGATCCAGGCGAAGGGATTCTCCGGCCCCCATTCCGTAACCCTCGGCGACCTGGCCCATCACCGCAACGTCCCGATCACAACCCCAACAAAAACGATCATCAGAACGAGCGCCGCGACCAGCTTCTGCCTGGTTGTCGGCGGATCCGGCTTCCTCGGTACCACTGGAACCCCATCACCATCCGGGAGCGGAGGCCTTCCGTGTGGATCACGGTTGCCGTGGAGCTGGCGCCTGCTGCCGTCGACCCTCACAGCTTCCTCAGCCCGTCCAGGACGGACTGAAGAACGTCCAAGCCAGGATGGGAGGTGTAGTACACGCGTGCCCGGCCCACAGCACGACCAGTAAAAAGCAAGCGCTCAGAATCCAGCTCTGACGCGGCAATCTGACTGAAGTCCGAATTGGACGAGTTAGCGCGGAAAAACCTGCTACCTCGCTGGGACAGGCAATCCTTGTCCTCATTCGCGACTGTCGGCATGGCGAGCCTCCGGTGAATAGGTATTGATGGACCGCGGTGAAGGTGTCATCGCGCGCCGCTCAGCCTTGTTGTAGCAGTGGTGGGCTACCAAACAGCATGGGTTCAGCGCGCCTCGCATTTCGACTGCGTGCCACTAGCTGTGGAGGAGTTTCGGTCGCGTTTCTGTCGCGTCTATGTGTCGCGTGACGTTGGGACGCCGTCAGCAGCAGTCGATTCGCGATTCCGGCGCTACGATGTGGACGCCGGGCGTAGCCAACCGGACAGGGATGTGTGACGTGGCCAAGGCATCGACTCTGCTAAAGGCGCTGCTTCGCCAGCGTCACTGGCAGAAGTACTCGACGTTCTGTAAGGAGTGGGATCGGGTTGCCGAGCGGGTTGACCCTGATCTTGTGGGTGGCTACCCAAGCCGGTCCCAAATTGCCCGGTGGCTAGCATGCGACCTGAAGGGTCTGCCGCACCCGGATTCGTGTCGCATCCTTGAAGGTCTCTTCCCAGGGCTGACCACCACGCAACTGTTTACCGTTGGCGCGGACGCGCCGGCCACGCTCGCGCACCCTGCGGGGGCGCTGCCGATC
>NZ_AZWO01000068.1 GCF_000514775.1 Salinispora pacifica CNR114
GCGGGAACCCGTGTCCTATAAGGCTCGTCCGTCCAGGTACTCTTCGGACTCATTGACGATCACCCACCCTTTCCATCCTCTGAATGGTCGGTGCCTTACGGTGTTGATCACGATGCGTAAACGCACCGGGTTGTGGTTCATGTGCGAGGTCGACGGGAGGCGGCGGGTCACGGTGCGTCAGGAGTGGACGGATCGTGGTGTGCCGGCGTCGTCGGATCGGCTTGCTGTTGAGGGGCTGGTTGCCGCGCGGGCGTTGGTCGACGCCATCGACGTGGCGCGGACAGGCAGTACTCATGAGGTGGCTCCTGAGCGGGACTGGGATGGCTCGGACGAGCCGGAGACGAGGGTGGTTGAGCGGGCCGGACCTGCGTCAAGCGGTGATGGCGGTGGCGAACATGCTCGAGGCGCTGCTGAACGCGGGTGCGGCTGGTGAAGCCGTCGCCGAAGGTCATGTCGTCGCATCTGAGCCGGCAGGCGATCGTGTATGTGCGTCAGTCGACCCTCGCCCAGGTGCGGGAGAACACCGAGTCGACGACTCGGCAGTACGGGTTGACGGCGATCGCCGCGGAGCTCGGCTGGCTGGCCGAGCAGATCGTCGTGATCGACGCCGATCTGGGGATGTCCGGGCGGTTCGGCTCCGAACGCGATGGCTTCCGCGACATCGTGGCGCGGATTTGCATGGGCGAGGTCGGCGCGGTGTTCGGGTTGGAGGTGTCCCGGTTCGGCCGTTCGAACGCCGACCTGACCCGGTTGATGGAGCTGGCCCGTCTCACCGACACCCTGCTGATCGACGCCGACGGCGTCTACGACCTGGGTAACGTCAACGACCGGTTGCTGCTCGGCCTCAAGGGTCAGATGAGTGAGATTGAACTGCACTTTCTGATGGGCCGGCTGCACGGCGCGAAGCTGGCGGCAGCGCAGCGCGGTGAGCTGCGGCACCCGCTGCCGGTCGGCCTCGTGTACGACGCTGACGGAGACGTCGTCAAGGACCCCGACGAGCAGATCCAGGGCGCGGTCACGGACCTGTTCGCTGAGTTCCACCGCGGCGGTTCCGCGCTCGCGGTGATGCGCGCCTTCGACGCCGCGGGCCGGCTGTTCCCGCAACGCACTTGGGGCGGAGCATGGGCAGGCAACCTCAAGTGGGGCAAGCTGACCCACGCCCGGGTGCTGCAGGCGTTGAAGAACCCGGCCTACGCCGGCGCCTACACTTTCGGCCGTTCCACCGAGAGACGCCGGGTGCAACCCGACGGGACGGTGCGCAGCTCGCGCCGTAAACGCGCCCGCGAGGACTGGACGGTCACCATCCAAGACCACCATGAGGGCTACATCAGCTGGCAGGAATACCTTGACATCGAGGTGAAACTCGCCGCGAACAACACCCAACGCGGTGCCCGCCCGGCCCGGGAAGGGACCGCGCTGTGTCAGGGCATCATCAGTTGCGGTGTCTGCGGCGGCCGGGTCGGCACCCGCTACGACCGCGGCGACGCCCGCGCGACCTACACCTGCCAGGTCAAAGACTCGATCCGCACCCCGCAGTGCCGGACCGTGGTCGCGACCACCGTCGACGCGGCCGTCAGCGCCCTGTTCCTCGACACCATCACCGAACAACACATCACGATCGCGCTGGCCGCCAGCGACGAAGTCACCGACCGCCGCGTGCGCACCCACCGGGCCGCCGAACTGGCCGTGCAACGCGCCCGCTACGAAGCCGACCGCGCCGAACGAGCGTTCACCAACGTCGAGCCAGAAAATCGCCTGGTAGCCCGAAGCCTGGAGAGCCGATGGGAAGCCAAGCTGGCCCAACTCGCTGACGCCGAAGCGGCGCTGGCCACCGCACACGCCACCAGCGCCCCAGCGCCCCAGCGCAACGCGCTGCAAGCCTTGGCTGCTGACCTGCCACGGTTGTGGGACAGCCCCACCACCAGCCACCGCGACCGCAAACGGCTGCTGCGCAGCCTGATCGCCGACATCACCCTGCTGCCCGCCACCGACGACGACAGCGTCCGCATCGGTGTCCGCTGGCACACCGGCGCCACCGACGAACTCACCGCGCTGCGGCACGGGCCCGGCCGCACTCCCGCCGGCGCTCTCGAGCTGGTCCGCCGCTACGGCGCCACGCACACCAGCGAACAACTCGCCGAACGGCTCAACGCCGCCGGCCTGCTCACCGGCAAAGGCAAACCCTTCACCGCCGCAGGCGTCGCCCGTGTCCGCGACGCCTACAAGATCTGGGCACCCCGAACCGTGGCCATCCAAGATGGCGAGATCAGCGTCAAACACGCCGCCGCCCAACTCGGCATCCCCGCCGACGCCATCTACAACTGGCTCATCAAAGGTCAAGTACCAGCCCGCCGGGCACCCGGCGGACGCTGGTGCATCCCCTGGGACCCCGCAACACAGCAGATCTACCGGCAGAAAGTCGCTCGATCGTTCCGGCTCACGCCCAAGAACCCATCCCGAAGCTGACCTGAGCAGCCCGAGCGTTGCAACGTCGGACAGAAACCGACAGAACGCCATGAAAGGACCACCACCATGGGCGATGATCAGCTCGGTCACAACGAACTGCTGACCACGCGATTGGCCCTGCGGCGACCCACCCGGGCGGCCATCGACACGATCTACCGCATCCACCACGACCCGGCGGCATGCGCCCACAACCCGGCCGACATGCTCGCCACCCGCGCCGACGCCGAAGACCGCTACCACCGGTGGGACCAGCACGGCTTCGGCTACTGGGTCATCCACCCTCGTGAGGCCGACGCCCAGCACGGCATCTTCGGCTTCTGCGGACTCAAGCTCATGCACCTGCAGGACCAGCAGGTACTCAACCTCTTCTACCGCCTGGACCCGGCCGCCTGGGGAAACGGCATCGCTACCGAAGCCGCGACCGCAGTCGTCACCTGGGCAACCACCAACCTGCCAGACCGTCGGATCATCGCTCGCGTCCGCCCGGACAACATCGCTTCCGCCACAGTCGCCGGCCGAACAGGACTGCGCCGCGCCGAACATCTCGACACCGCCGGAGAGGACGGCCTCGACTGGATCTTCACCAAAAACTGGACACCGACCCGGACGCAGTCGCCCGGCTCGCCCATCAGGGCGCGAGACTGACCGCAGCAGCGATCCAAACCCATCCCACAAGCACACCCAGAGAAGGCAGTATGAAGCGCCCGTCGGTACTCGCGCGCGAAGCGGCGCCTCATCGTCACGGCGGCTCATCAGCTACCTGCCTCTCGGGGACGGCGCCGCACTGTCGGCGGGGACGGTCGTTGCGGGGACTGGGACGGGGACGGGGACGATGCCGGTCGGAACACCGGAGCCGCACTGCGCGCTGGTCGAGGCGGGGACGGTCGCGGCGGGGCTGGGGACGGCCGCGCGGCCGGTGCCGGGCGGGGGGACGGCCTCGCGGCCGGTGTTGTGGTGGCCGGCGGTGAGCCGCCCCGGGTGGTCTGGCGAGGTGTGGTGGTGGGCCGCCGGGCCATCGTGGGTCGGGTCGCCGGGGTCGGCGGTGCGGAGGAGAACACTGGCGTGAACGGTGCCGGTGGGCGGCGTGGCGCGCTCTGCCGTGCTGGCGGGTTGGAGAACACTGCCGCGGGTGTCGGCCCTTGAGGTGTCGGGCTCGTCGGTGCGGGCGTGGTGGTGCTGAACGCTGGCGGGGTGGGCGGTGTACGCGGTCGAGGGGTGGCCGGTTGTGGAGGGTTGGGCTGCGAAAACGCCGGGGTCGGGGCCGGACCGGTCGGGGTCACCGTTGGGGTATCCGACCGGGCCGGGTGGCTAAACGCGGGTGCCCCAGCGGTGCCCGCCGGCACCGACAATGGTGTTTGCGTGACAGGGGCGTTACTAAACGCCACCGGGGTGGGTCGGGGCGGCCGGGACAGCGGCGGGCGTGGGGTACCCGGACGGCCCCTGACGGCGGGGACGTGCCGAGCGGTACTCGACTTTGCTGCGTTCCTGGTGGTGCTCCCGGCCCGTTGGCGGGCAGCCGTCCCTGTGCGGGTGGCGCGGCGGCCTGCGCCGATGGACGTGGCGGCGGCCCCGAGGGTCTTGACCATGACGTATGCCTGCAGGAGTTGCCCGAGCAGCCCCCGGCCCTGGTTACGCAACCCGAGCGGGGCGAGGACGAACTGTGTGGCTAGCCCTGGCAGCTTGGTCAGTAGCCACAGCATCGTGACGCAGACCAACACTCCGAGCAGGCCGCTGGTGGTGGCCGGAACGCCCATGAGGACCAGCCCGTGGGGGGTGAGGAACACCCTCACTGTGGCCAGGACGATCACCGCCTGGGCCACCTGCAGGCCGAGGCACGCACTGAAGGCCCGCCACCAGGTGTAGGCCAGGCCCTCGGTCTGCGGTGTCGCGTGGCACGCCAACGCCAAGGGTGCGACCCCGATGAGGACGACGAGCAGCGCCACCCGCAGCAGGAATGTGATGACCACGACGATGCCGAGGACGACCACGGCGATGACCAGCAGCGCGAGCAGGATGTTCGGGCTGCTGGGAGCGGTCAGGGGCTGGTCGAGGATCCCGACGATCGCAGACGCCGCCGCCGGTCCGTCGACACCTTGGCCGGCGATGGCGGCGGTCAGGGCGTTGGTCGCCTCGATCGCCTTGCCGCACAGGATGAGGGAGACATTCGAGATCACCGCCCCGAGGGCCAGCCGCGGCGCGATCTCCTTTAACCCGTAAGCCGTCTGGAGGGTTTCGCGGGAGGCGATGATGAACCCGCCGGCGATGATGAACAGCACGTAGATGCCGTTCGCGGCGACCAGGCTGGTCGTCCAGATCGCCCTGACGTGCTCGCTGCCGGTCAGATCCGGGGTGGATAGCGCTGTGCGGCCGAGAGTGTTCATCACGGGCGTGAGGCCGGTCTTGGCAATCCACAGTAGGAGCTCGTTGATGGCCTTACGGATCTGCCCGGGGATATCGAACATGCCAGGGTCGTCGTCCCCGCTATCGGGTGGTGGTGCTGCGGGCGGGGACGGCCCTGGGGACGGGGCGGGTGTCGGCGGGGACGACGGGGCGGGCGGGGTCGGTCCGTCCGGTGGCGGCGGGGGAATCGGGGACGGTGTCCCCGGGTCGGGGGCCGGTGTCGGGGACGGCCCACCCGGAGCGGGGACGGGTTCCGGGGACGGCTGCGCCGATGCCGTCCCCGCGAACACGGGACCGCTGGCGAGCCCGATGCCGAGCACGATGAGCACAAGCAGGCGGGTACGGCGATGTGGTGGTGTGAGGTGGGCTGCCATCACGCCACCCACTGGCCGACGATCGTGACGAACAGCGGCGCCAGCATCGCCAGGGCGTAGCCGATCGCGGCGGACCTGAGCGCGAGTTTGGCCTTCTCCACCTCACCGGGATCACCGTTAGCGGCGGCGTAGCGAAGCCCACCCACGGTGAGAAAGAGCGTGGCGACGGCGACGAGGATGCCGACCAGCCAGGCACGGATGTTGTTGACCACCTGCTCGATCGACTCGGCCGCGTACGCGACGTCGGCAACGAGGGCCACGGCGACGGCTGTGCTGACGGTGACTGCCACCGCCGGAGCCGCGCGGCGCACAGTGCGGGTCAGGCGTCGACCGGGCCGGTCGGTCATTGGGCGGCGCGGGGTCGGACTCGGGCGGTGTGACGGGCGGTGGTTCATGGGACGTGGGCACCTTCCAAGGGCAGCCCAGCCCCACACCCACAAGGTGTGGGGCTGGGCAAACGGGCGAGAGATGCTGGTGACCAAACGACCGGCCGTGTTGGCCGTCCTCCTTCGAAGGATTCGGGGGCCGTTACGGGGTGTCAGCGCCGTCAGCGGGGCCGGTCAAAGCCGGTCACCAGATGCGGGAAAGTCGCGCACTAAGAGATACAGATTTCGGGCCGGTTTTCGACATCGCGCCGTCAAGATGCAGGTCAGGCATGGTGCACCGGATCGGGGGCAAGGGTCATCGTGGCCTCGGCGATAACTGCCTTGTCCTCGTCGGACAGGGCGCCGCAACGGATCGCCGCGACCAGACGCTCCTCGGCCCGGTCACGCGCCTTGTAGACCGCTTTCGTCGCCTTGCCGGAGCGCTGCGCGTAGTCGGCCACCGACACGCCTTCCAGGCGGGTCGCGCCGATCAGCCCCGCCTCCGCAACGGTGATGACCCGGGCCGCGACCGCGCGGGCCAGCACGAAGTCCGGATGCCCTGCACCGGAGGGCACCGGCGCCTGAACCGCGGGGACTTTGGTGCGCGGCTCGTCGGCGCGCAGCGCCGCACGGGCGGCGGTGACCGTCGCCGACAGCAGCCGCTGCGCCACCTTGGCCCCGCCGGGCTTCACCGTGCCCAAAGCGGCAATGAACGCAGTCAGCAGTTCGGCCTGCACGTCACCGGAGAAGCCGCGCAGCCGGTAGGCCGCCTGCCGCAGCCCCGGCAAGGCCACCCCGACAGCGCCGACGACCCAAGCCGGGCCGTCGGTGCGGGCACGGCCAATGAGCAGCCGCCACACCTGGTCGCTCGTGGCGTAGTCGCAGGAGGGGTGCATCAGGATCGCCGCCAGCTCCGACAGCGCGATCTGCCGACGCGGCAGCCCTCCACCGAGGCCGGCGCCGTCCACCGACAGCGGCTCCGGACCGGTCGTCAGCAGGCGCAGCGAGTTCGCGGCGACATCAAAGGGCCGCTCGCCGTACACCAGACACGGTGCGTCCAGACCAACAGCGGCGGGCAGCACGGAAGAGTCGAACTCAGACATGGACAACCCCCGAAAGGTGGGTGTGGGATACCGGCGCCTCGCTGGGCGTCCGGCGGGAACAGCACCCATCCCGCCACTCGGGTGTAACAGATCATGAACACTGTCGATCTTGTTCAAGGGGGTTACAGCGCGTGTTCCACCCTTGCGCTAGCAGCCCAGCCGAGCGCCTCCCGGTCTCCGCAGCCCACACGCCTACCGAGGGGTGTAACAGGGATGCCGAGCTGCGTGTTCAACCCTTCGCCGGGGCGCAGGTGCAGCCCCGGCCCTCCCTCGACCGAGAACGCGCCGTGAACATCAACGACCAATGGCAGCAAGCGATTCGCGTGTGGTCGAGTGGCGGGGCTTGGCCACCCCTCGGGCGGGCCGACCTATTTTGATCTTGTTACACCGGCGGGTGGATCTTGTTGCAGGCACCAGTGATTCTGCTTCCAAGAGTCGATCATGTTGTAGGGACTTGGCGATTCAGCCGATATTTGGCCGCGATCCCGGTCGACATCACATCCCGCCGCACACGCTGTCGCATCGTCGCGTTCAGGGCTTTGACCTGCGTGTTCAACCTCAAACCGATCTTGTTATAGGGGTGTGACAGGCGGCTCCAGACGCCACCCGACGGCGGCGTCGAGGCCGGGCCGATGTCGAAAACAAGCCCGGAATCTGTATCTCTATGTGTCAGCGTTCCGTCGGCGGACACGGCCCACACGCCCCATGCCGCAGACCCAAACCCCCCACACCCTCCCCCCGGCACCCGTCGCCCTACTGCTCACCCCCACCCACACCCACCGACCCACCAACCCAGCCGGGCGTCCGCTACCCGACTGGTACGGCATCCACCCCGACCACGTCGCCCACCTGCTCGCCCGCTACACCCGCCACGGCGACACCGTCCTCGACCTCGACGGCCACCCGACCGTTACCGCCGCCGCCGAACACCTACACCGCCGACCCGGCCCCGCCGTCACCAACGGTGAACACCCGCACGTACGGCCCGAAACCCTCGACGGACACCCGACCCACAACACCCGCCCTGAAGCCGGACTCGTCCTGGCAACGCTGCCGCGCCTGAACATCGACAGCCGCGACCCGAACGACCTCAGCCAGGCCATCGGCGCCTGGCAGACGCTGCTGCGCCCCGGCGGCTACCTCCTCGTCCTACTCACGACCGGACCACAGGTGAACGCGTTCGGGCACCGCTCGACGGTCATCGCCGCCGCCCGCACCGTCGGGCTGCTTTACCACCAGCACATCCCGGCGGCCCTGGTTCCGCTGCCCGAGACCGAGCCACGCACCGACACCCGACCCACGCCCCGCCCACCACTGCACGCCGGGCACCACGTCCGGGCACACCAGGACCTTCTTGTGTTCGCGTCGATGACTCCGGAGGCCGCCAATGTCTGACTTCCCCTCGGCCGACCGTCCCGCCATCGGCTGCGCTGCCACAGCTGAGCTACTCGGCCAGGGCTACCCCGGGTCGGTGTGGCCGACCGGGCAGCAGCCCTCCCGAGAACTACGCAAAGGCCGCTACACCCCGGCATCGATCACCCACCCCGGCAAGATGCTGCCCACCATCGCCCGCTACGCCATCAACACCTACACCGACCCCGGCGACCTCGTGCTCGACCCGATGGCCGGCATCGGCACCACCATGGTCGAAGCCATGCACCTCGACCGCCACGGCGTCGGCATCGAATACGAACAGCGATGGGCCACCCTCACAGCGGTCAACCTCACCCTCGCCGAACGACGCGGCGCCCCCGGTACCGGACGGGTCTACACCGGCGACTCCCGGCAGCTACCCGCCCTACTACCACCACAGATACACGGCAAGGTCGCCCTCGTCGTCACCTCACCGCCATACGGGCCCTCCACCCACGGCCAGGTCC
>NZ_AZWO01000069.1 GCF_000514775.1 Salinispora pacifica CNR114
GCGGCCGGGCGTGGGTGGCCATCACCGGGAGCAGGCCCGCTGCCGGGCCAACCGGGTCATCAACGGCCGGCTATCGAGGATCACCGTCGGCTGGTCCCACAGTGGGCGGTAGGCGCCGGCCCGCGCCGCGTACACCGTGGCGGGACCGGTGGCGTCCAGCCGTGCGGGCCGGTGGCGGAGTCGGCGGAGTAGCCGGATCATGCGCGTGCTCCCCTCGATCAGGTCGAGGCGGCAACAGCACCAGTGTCACCACCCAGAATGATCCTGTGGTGACACCGAGCCAGGGGCCCGAACTCGTCGAAGGCGAACACCCGCTGCGGGAAGCTGCTGCTGACGTACTCGATCCGGGCGAGCTTGGCATCGCGGTGTGGGTCGGTGGACTCCTTCCACGTCTTGGTCCGCTGGAAGGTGATCCGATGCCGCTGCAGGATCTGCCGTAGCCGTTCCCGCCCTATCCGCACACGGCGGGTCGCGTGTAGGCGCAGGTGGTCGGCGAGTTTGCGGATGCTCCACCGGGTGAACGGCCGCCCCAGCTTCTCGGGGCGGGTGTTGGCCGTCTCGACGATGTGCTGCTCTTCGTCAGGACTGATCTGGCGGGGACGGCCACCCGCCCACTGAGGGTCCAGGCTGGCCATCCCCATCTCCCTGAACCGGTGGATGACCTGCCGGATCGTGTCCTCATCGGCTTGGACCAAGCGGGCGATCGCCGGCACCGTGTTCCCACCAGCCGAAGCGAGCACGACCATCGACCGCCGCAACCGGATCGGCGAGCCGGTACCTCTACGAGTGATCCTCAGCAGCTGCTGACCCTCCTGGTCGCTGAGCCGCCGAACGCAAACGAGTTCTGCCACCGCCACAGCCTGAGCAGTTCCAGCTTCTGCCCCGGAGTGAAGCTCCGGCGGGCCCGCGGCCCGCCCGAACGCGGGCCCTTCTTGCGACTCATGACCCCATCCTGGGCCACGACCAAGTCAACCGCAGTAGTCAACGCTTCTCGATCCTGAACTCGCCCTGTCCGGCGGACTTGCTATGAACCGCTGGCCTCAACTCACCCTGACAGACAGGGCATCCCCGGCCTGCTCAGCCAGAGTCCAGCCGTTCTTACGCCCCAACCCCGACACCAGGCCACACAGGTACTGACGCGCCCGCCGCCGCGGCTCCGAACGGCGAAACCGGGGCCCGATACGGGCATGCAGCCGGTCCAACTCCCCATGCCAACGATCGACATCAACATCCATCACAATCGGACCAACGAACGCGAACCGAACTCGATTCGCCTACTGCCGCTGCAGTACTAGGCCCGGGCCCTCGGGCACGATGTCGACCGGCGCCGCGAGCATCGGCGCGACTGGCCGACGCAACACCGGTCCCGGCCCGGCGCTCGACCATACGTGCCTTGACGTCACCCCAGCCCCCGTCACGCCGACCGTCGGTGCCGCTCATGTCCGCACCCCCACACCCATCCTGGGACAGATGTGGGCTGTCTCGGGCGGAGATCCGCGACAACGCATGTGCCAGCGAAGGCTCGCAACACCCTCGACGCTGGTCGGGCAGGGAGGAAGAACGCGATCACCCCCCGACGACGTGTAATCCCCTCTACAGCCCGCCCCTGCATCCGCGCTGCTGGTGACACGAGAGCAAACAGATCCGGCCATGATCAGGAGATCATCCACAAGCATCGGAGATATCCACAGCGCAGGACCGGCGCTGGCGAGCGGTCGGGCCTGCGGCGAACCTGAACAGGTCGACAAGGTCACCGCTCGGCTGCTGGCCACGGCCACGCGCAGGTGGAGCAGCCTTGGCCGCAGGCCACCGACAAGCTGGTCCCCACAGCAACGCCCAGTTGCGGGGACCAGCCCGCGTGGAGGCCAGCCATCTGGGGGCATCAGAACCTCCTCCGTCGCGTCCCGCGCTCGTCACGCACGTACCGTCAGAGGGTGGACGTGCTGCTGCACGGCGGGCCAGGCGACGGGCAAGTAGTGCCCGGCGGCGGTAGAACCGTCGTGTGGCGGGCGTGCCTGTACGAGATCACGCCAGAGTACGGCCACCAACACGGCCGCAACCTGCGGGTCTACCGACACCGTCCCGACTGCTGCGAGCCATACAGCCGAGGCGCCGAAGACCGCTGCGAATGATTCGCCCTAGCGCCGCACGGGCAGGCTCGTTCACCACCCCACCTCACCACGAACCGAACATGCATACGATCACCGCGTGAAGGCGAGTGTCCGGCAGTGGTGCAGCGGCGTCCGGGGACGACGGGCACGCCGCGACGTGTGGCTCGTCCGCCAGACACTCTGGAAGGTGACCGCCCGCGCCGGGGACACCGAGACAGGGAAAACGCTGGAATGGAGTTCGACACGGAGGGACAACACGAACCATTACCCCATGTCCAACGGTGGTGGACCTGGATCTGGTGCTCGCATAGCCCCGGAACCACCATCCGCGAACAGCGCCCGGCTGATTCGGCGTACCGCGTTCGGCGACTCGCTGACTGGCATCGACTCGCGCAGGCGACCGCCGGTGAATGGCTCCCAATTCTCGTACGGGTCGTCGACCATCTGGCCGGCGAGCATCACCGGCGCGGAAGCGGGGAGGGAGCCGGGAAAGAACCGGTCGCCGCTGGCCACCAGGTCGTCGACGGTCCACCATCGCATGCCGAGGATCGCGTTCCATTCGGCCACGGTGCGCCGGTGTCGGCCCTCGCCCGGGCTGGCTTCGCCACAGAGCACGACGTGCAGCGTCTCGCGCTGATGATAGTCCCGGCCGCACCAGGAGAAGTGCGTCTCCCGGTGCCACAGTGGCGGACCGACCCGGTCGGTGGACACCTCGATGCCCGCCTCCTCGGCGAGTTCGCGGACGAGTGCGGTGGGGGCGTCCTCGCCGGGTTCGAGGCCGCCCCCAGGCATTTCCCACCAGGGGTCAGTGCCGGGCCGAGCCGGGTCTCGCGTCCACAGCAACAGGATCCGACCTGCGGCGTCAACTACAAGGGCTCGTGCTGCCTGCCTCATCGCTACCCGTTCTCCCATCAGCGAGCATTGGCGTTCTCGGTGCGACGGCGAGGTGCCGGCCGTGTGACGATCGAACGATGCACAACTTCTCGGTGATTCGAATTGATTTTGGTTACGCTATCCGGCCAGGCGAGGAGACGGGCGGTGCACCCGCTGCGGTCCCGGTGCTCGGATACATGCTCGAGCACGACGAGCGCCGGATTCTATCCGACACCGGCATAGGGGCTCTACCAAATTAGCGGGGGTTGAGGTGTCCTCGGGTTCGTCGGGTGGTGGCGCAGCGGGTGCGTAGTCGCTGGTTGACGGGGTTGCGGAAGCCGTAGGCGTCGCGGGCGACGGTTTTGATCACTCGGTTGGTGCCTTCGGAGCCAGCGTTGGTGATGCCGGTGTGGAGGAAGGCGAGGATCTGGGGCCACCAGGTCTGCACGGTGGTTGCCAGGCGGGCGAGTTCGGGCAGGTCGGCGTGGGCGCAGCGGCGGTAGAAGCGGTAGAGCAGCTCGGCGACGCGTTCGCGATTGGGGTTGACGCGGGCCAGCGCGAGCAGGTCGAGCAGGTCTTCCTTGGCGTTCCAGGCGGCCAGGATCGGCGCCCCGATGCGTGCCGGCAGCGCGGCGAGGTCGTCTACGTGCTCGGCGCGCATGCGGGCGGCCGATCGGGTCAGCCGGTTGCGCAGTTCCCACTCGCGGTTGCCTTTGCGTCCGCGTCGGCCGCGGACCTGCACGGTGACCCGGCGGCGGACCTCGGTGACGGTGGCGTTGGCCAACTGCACGAGGTGGAAGTGGTCGACGACGAGTTGGGCGTGCGGCAGGACCCGCACGATGGCGGACTTGAAGATCGTGCACATGTCGATCGCGACGTAGCGGACCTGATCACGCCACTGCTATGGGCGGGCCAGGAGCCAGTCGGCCACGACCTGAGCGGTGCGGCCCTCGACCTGCCTGAGGCTCTGGAAAGGTGGGCACCTCCGGCCGCAGCAGCGGCACCGCCGCCACCGCGGTCCGCAACCGCTCGATGTGATCCGGCCGCGGTTGAACGCCGCATACAACGAGCCGTGACCGCGGCGGTGCTCCCCCACCAGCGACAACTCGACCAGAGAACGCACCGGTGCCTCTGCGCACAACAGCGCGTCGGCCAGCTCGATCAACGCATCCCGGCGAGCGGTCAGACAGGCGTGGAACTCGGCCAGCCGGCCGACTCATCAGTCGACCCGGCATCGTGCACACTGATCACCAGACAGCCCTTGGTTTGCAACCTTCTTCCCTAGACAAGAGGAATGATCGATCAAAGGCTGCCCCAATGATCAGCCTGGGGCGATGTCACCACGCCGCAGGTTGAAGATCAAGTTAGAGACGCGGTGGCCGTGGCCGGGTGTGCTAATCGGCACACCGGCCGCGCCCATATACGAGGTGCCGAGCGTTGAAGTGACAGCAATCCTGCCGCACAGGCTTCTCCCGTCTGCTTGCGAAACGGCCCTTTCTATAAATTACTATTTTTGAGGCTTTTCGCGTTCACGCTCAGCATCGCGAATTCCATGATGCACTGCCGCGCGGACCACCGCGTAAAGCACCACGAAAGCGAGCGCGTAGAACACAAAAGCTGCTATCCCACCAGACAGTATGCCCATCACGACATCGTACCAAAGCGCAACCACTCACCACGAGACTGCACCCCGGCGGGCGCCCTTCACAAGCGGAAAGAAAACTGCGAAAGCGCAAAGGCATGCTATAAGCATCGTTGAATGGAATTTTGCCGCCTCCTGGAGTGCCACTGCCCACCAATGGAAGCCGATCGCACTTGCTGGATTCTGGCCAAATACCTAACTCAGCTTCCCGCCGACCGAGCCGACATCCTCACCACTGCCCACACTCACTGGACCACCCCCACCGGCTGGACGCTGATCAACACGGCAGACCCATACGGCACGAAACGGCCCCCGAGCTGCCACCGCGACAACTCACCCGGCTCGGCCGCACCTCCCCGGCACTGGCCGCCGGCTGCTGGCCGCTCGCCGGTCGCTGCGTCAACGATGGCGCGGATGTCGGCTGGGCACCCACCCACGACATCGTGGCTGGTTTAGTCCCCTGGGCCGACGTCTGATCTGGGACGGTCTACAGCCGGTCCGGGACCGCTACGGTCACACACCCGCCGCACTGGCCAACGTAGCCATACGCTTCGCACTGACAACAGCCCCGACCGCCGTTGCGATGCTCGGCTTCCGCACTGCCAACCAGATCACCACGATCACTACCCCCGGCCCCGCCCTGACACCGCCAGAGGTCGCGGACCTGGCCGCGACAGGCGCCCGAATTCGCACAAGCCTTGACCAGGTTTCCCCACAACCGGACCCGACCATGACTGGAGTGCAGAGATGACCGAACCCCACCGCTTTCCCGTCGACGTCCTCATACTCCTTCAACGACCCGACGGACGGATCCTACTCACCAAACGCGCCGGCTCCATCTACCTCGCCGGCTCCTGGGCTGTCCCCGGAGGCAAAGTTGACGCCGACGAAGACGTAGTCACCGCCGCCATCCGGGAGCTGCATGAAGAAACAGGAGTAACGGTCACCCACGACCAGCTCACATTCATCGGAGTCACACACCACCGCCCCCCACACCACGACTCCCGCATCGGGTTCGGCTTCCTCGCCACCGCCTGGACCAGCGAACCCCGCAACGTCGAGCCCGACAAATGCTCCCAACTCGCCTGGTTCCCACCAGACGAGCTACCCGACCCGACCATGCCCTACACCGCCGAGGTGATCCGCCTCCACCAAGAGAAACAACCCTTCTCCTTGCACGACTGGTAAGGGATCGGTCACTGAAGTGACACCGGGATACCCCCGCTACCACTAATACCCCGCGAGGTCGACAGTGCGGCGCCTGACCCGGCTTATCCTTGCGCGGACCGGTCCCCGCAACTGGCATTCGCTGCGGGGACCAGCTTCTCGGTGGCCTGCGGCCAAGGCTGCTCCACCTGCGCGTGGCAGTGGCCAGCAGCCTACCGTGGCAACCCCGACGTGATCATCGCGTACCGCAAACCCGCCGACGGCGGCGAACTACCCGATGGAAAAGGACCTGAACAGGCACCACCGCACCGTCCGAGCCCAGGTCGAACACGCCCTGGCCCACATGAAGACCTTCACGATCCTGCGCGACTACCGCCGCGCCGCCCACACTGTTCACTTCTACTATGATGGAGTGGATATCTCCGCCGAACTGTGGGCCAAGCTACCGACCACCGACGCAGGTTGGCGCGAGTTCAAGGGAATGTGAGTACACTACCTGGGTTCAACCGGTCGTTGCAACGCTTGTTGGTTGGAGTAACCGTAGCTGCTCGTCGAGAGCTTCGGCGGGTGTCTTCCAGTCGAGGACCTTGCGGGGTCTGCTGTTGATCGCTGTTTGTACGGCGAGGAGGTCTTCGAGGCCCCAGCGGGACAGATCGGTGCCTTTGGGGAAGTACTGGCGTAGTAGCCCGTTGGTGTTTTCGTTCGTGGCGCGTTGCCAGGGTGAGTGGGGATCGGCGAAGTAGACCGCAATGCCGGTATCGATCGTGAACTGGCTGTGGGCTGAGAGTTCTTTGCCGCGGTCCCAGGTCAGTGATCGCCGCAGACCCTCGGGCATGATGGTCATCGTGGACTGGAGTGCGTCCTTCATCGCGATGGCGCCGTAGCCGCCGAGGGCGGGCCCGTTCTTTACCGGCGGGACGGTTCCGTAGCCTTCGATGCGGGGAAGGTGGACCAGGAGCGTGTATCGGCTGGTGCGCTCGACGACGGTTCCGATGGCGGAGCGGTGCAGTCCGATTATCAGGTCGCCTTCCCAGTGGCCGGGGACCGCTCGGTCCTTGACCTCGGCGGGTCGTTGGCTCAAGACGACATCAGCGGTGACATGCCCTTGCGGCCTGTTCCGCGAGCGTTCACGGGGCTTACGCAGCGCCCGACCGGTCCGCAGGCAGGCCACCAGCTCACGCGTGAGCGCGCCGCGCCCTTGGATGTAGAGCGCCTGGTAGATCGCCTCGTGGCTGATGCGCATATCTTCATCATCGGGGAAGTCGACGACCAGCCGTCGACTAATCTGCTCTGGGCTCCAGGCCGCCGCCCAGCGGCGGTCTGCACGGTGCGGCTTGTTCAGCCCTTTCCAGGTCGTCGCAGGGCCGGCGGCAACTGTGCCGTCACGACGGCACAGTTGCCCGCTCAGCCGGGCCTGTACGTACTCCTTCAGCCGCCGGTTACTCGCCAGCTTCGCCGGCTTGGGCCGCCGCGCGGTGACCTGTGCCTTCCACTGCGCCACGGTGGCCCGGTACTCAAGCTTGCCGCTGCGAGTCGCGGCATTGCGCCGCAACTCACGCGAGATCGTGCCCGGGTCCCGCCCGAGTTCCCGGGCGATCGCACGGACACCCTGCCCCTGCGCCTTAAGCAGCGCAATCTCCTCACGCTCGGAAAACGACAGGTAACGGCCGGAAGGCTCGGCCAGACTCAACGGCGGCATGCCACCAGCGTGACGAAACCACCGCACTGCAACAGGCGTCGACACACCGAGCTCAAGCGCTACCTCCTCAGTGCGCTTACCCCGCGCGATCAACCGCCAGAACGCACGCTGCACATGCCGCGCCGGCATCGGCCTGCCCGGCGAACGCATCGCCGGACGCAACGCCCGATCCGCCTGCTGCTGACGTCGCGCCATCCAAACACCTCCATCATCAAAGGTGTTGCGACGACCAGTTGAATTCGCC
>NZ_AZWO01000070.1 GCF_000514775.1 Salinispora pacifica CNR114
GGCGACAACGCCCTGGCAGTCGAGCACCTTCGCACTGGCCTGCACGGATTGCCGCCGTACGCGAAAGGTGCGGCATGGACCGTCCCCTACAGATTTGACCTCGCGGCGACGTTGGTCGAACTCGGCGACGTCAGCGCCGCACTTGAGGCGTACGAAGGCGTACAGGCCATCGCGGAGGCGACCGGAACAGAGCACCTGGCTAGGCGTGTCGAGTTCGCCGTCCGCAGCCTGTCCGCAGGAAACCTGCGGACACACACCACCTAGCAGTAGTCTCCCCCTCACGCAAAGCTTCCAAGTGGGGATGGCCACAGCCAGCGAGCGGGCCGTCTCGCCTCCATCGAGGGTGAGGGAGCACGCGCATGATCCGGCTACTCCGCCGACTCCGCCGCCGGCCCGTACGGCTGGACGCGACCGGTCCTGCCACGGCGTATTCGGCGCGGGCCGGCGCCTACCGCCCGCTGTGGGACCAGCCGACGGTGATCCTCGACAGCCGGCCGTTGATGACCCGGTTGGCCCGGCAGCGGGCATGCTCCCGGTGATGGCCACCCACGCCCGGCCGCGCTCCGGCAGCCTGTCGACGGTCCAGCTACGAAACCGGATGATCGTGTCCGCTCGGCGGATCATCGCCGAGCACTGGCCGCGGGTGGACCGGTGCCCGATCTGCCGATCCGGGTGGCCGTGTCCGCCCACCGAGACCGCCTACGACTACCTCGGCTCGGTCGGGCAGGGCAACTGGGCTCCACCGCAACGCGCCGGGAGCCGGCGTTGACGCCCGGCGACGCGACCGTCCGCCGCTGGTGGCGGGACCTGAAGACCACCGGCAGGTCGACGGCCGTTGCCCCGTGTGCGGCACCCCGCAGCGGTGCTGGCCCTGGGCGGAGGCGTACGCCGGGCTACTCACCCACGACCTGTTCCGAGCACCGCAAATCGCAAGGTAAACCCCTCAAATGATGGAGGTCGCTATGACTACGTTCGCCCCGGACCGTTGCCTGCTGCCGCTCTACGACAGCCGCACCGAGCAGGGACGGGTGAGCCCGGCTCGCCCGTTCGGGCTGACACTGTCCACGCAGGTTGGTGATGAGGTTCCGGTGGTTGACCTGACCGACGCCCACCTGGACCCGGTGACGCAGACCATGATCGGTGTCGACGGCACCACCCTGGGTAAGCCGCAGACCACGCAGAAAGTCGCCACGAACAGCAAGACCTCCTACGATCACCAAAACTTCAACGACTCCACCCCGGACACCTACCAGGACTGACACCCATGACGATCCTGGTCCTGACCGAACCCCACGACGTGACCGCCGACCTGGTCATCACCGCGCTGCACAACCGTGACGCGAAGGTACATCGCGTCGACACCGGCGACTTCCCCCAGTTCCTCACCCTGACCGCGGAGAACGGCGGCCAGGACGGCTGGTCCGGCGTCCTAGCCGACGCGCACCGGCAAACCCGACTGGAGAACGTCACCGCGGTCTACTACCGGCGGCCCGGCCCGTTCCGGCTAGCCGATGGCCTCGACGACTACGAACGGCGGTGGGCTACCCAGGAAGCCCGGATGGGATTCGGTGGCCTGGTGGCGGCGCTGCCAGTGCGGTGGGTCAACCACCCCCACCACATGGCGGCAGCCGACTACAAACCCGTGCAACTCGCGGTCGCGGCCCGCTGCGGCCTGACCACCCCCCACACGCTGATCACCAACGAGGCGCCGGCAGCACGGGCCTTCATCGCCGCCGCGCCCAACGGGGCGATCTACAAACCGCTGCACGTTCGCCCCTACCTCGACACCGACACCGGACACCTGATGGCACTGGCCACCACCCCAGTCACCGCCGAGCAGATCACCGACTCGGTCACCGGCACCGCGCACCTCTTCCAACACCAAATACCGAAAGACCACGAGCTACGCGTCACCACCATCGGACGGCGCGTGTTCACCGCCCGCATCGACGCGCACTCCGACGCCGCCCACATCGACTGGCGCACCGACTACGACAACCTCACCTACACACCGGTCACACTGCCCGACACCCTCACCGACCAACTCCTATCCCTGACCAACGCCTTGGGACTCGCGTTCGCCGCAATCGACCTGATCGTCACCCCGACCGGCGACTACGTGTTTCTAGAGGTGAACCCGGGCGGCCAGTGGGCCTGGATCGAAGCCGAGACGGAGCTACCCATCGCCGCCGCGATCGCCGAGTACCTGGAGACGCCGTGACCCTCACCGACGCCGGATACCGGCAACGACGACAACACCTCGTCGCCCGACTACACACCACAGGACACCTGACCAACCCCACCGTGGCGGGAGCGTTCGCGTCGGTCGCCCGCCACCCGTTCGCCCCCGCCGTCTACGACGTGAACTCCCACGGGCAGATCGGTGACGTGCTACACGCCACTCGGCCGGAGCACCAGGACGCCTACCTCGCCGCCGTCTACGGCGACGAAGCCATCGTCACCCAAATCAGCGCGGACGGTCGGCCGACCAGCTCATCCACTCAGCCCGGAGTCATGGCGGTGATGCTGGAAGCCCTCGACCTGCAACCCGGCATGACCGTGCTGGAGATCGGCACCGGCACCGGCTACAACGCCGCCCTCCTGGCCCACCTACTCGGCGATGCAGCGGTCACCTCCATCGACATCGACCCACACCTGATCACCAACGCCACCACCGCCCTCACCGACGCCGGCTACCAGCCAACCGTGGTCACCGCGGACGGCCTGGCCGGATACCCGGCGCGGGCACCCTACGACCGGCTGATCGCCACCTGCTCGGTACGCCGAGTACCAGCCGCTTGGCTACGACAAACCAAGCCAGGCGGACTGGTCCTGGCCAACCTGTCCTACGGCGTCGTACCACTGCGAGTCGACGACACTGGCACAGGTCACGGCCGGTTCCTGCCGCAGGTAGCCGCGTTCATCGAGGCCCGACCCGCCGACGGACCGGTCGGGCCGACCGTGGCGGACATGGTGTCACTGTGTATGGGTAGCACCGGCACCACATCACCAGGCCACCACCGCGACGTCGCGCTGTTCGGCGACCCACACGGTGAGTTCTGGTGGCGCCTCGCCGAACCGAGCATCTACCACTGCACCCTGCTCCCCGACGGGGAAGAGGTCCACTGCCTCGTCGACGCCGACACCGGCTCCTGGGCCCGAATCCACACTCAGGGCTCGACCGTCACCGTCACGCAAGGCGGACCACGTCGGATCTGGAACGCGGTAGCCAGCGCATGCCGCCGGTGGGCCGACGCCGGCCGCCCCACCCACGACCACCTGGGCCTCACCATCGATTGCGACGGCACCCACACCCTCTGGATCGACACACCCAACGGACCACACACCTGGGACCTCGACCCACCAAGGTGAACCCAACAAAGCAAAAGACCCCGCCCTTCCCAGGTCGGGAGGGCGGGGCCGCGGCGGGCAGGGTGGGCAGGATCGTCAGGGCGTCACCGTGGTGCACAGTCCAGGCGGTCATTCAGTTCTCCCGCATCAACCCCGGGGGTGTCTGAAGGGTGTCCGCCGGTGGTGGTGCCCCCGAGTCACCACCACCGGCGGGTGTGGCTAGGTCGGCAGGACTACTGCCGCCAGGCGGCCGGCGCCTCATACGTCGGCGCGGCCGGCGTACCCAGTAGGAGGCCCAGCCGTGGCCAGCGTGCCTCGGCCACCCGGACTAGCGCGTAGTAGCCGGCCATCGCCAGCGCCACCACACCAGCCGTGAGGGCGGTGGACGAGTCGGCGTCGAGGACGATGCCCGCCGTCGAGGCGAGCCACGCGAGCAGGGCGCCGACGGCGGCGGGGACAGCGGTACGGATGAGTGAAATCAGGTAGTCGTGCGTCATCGGGGTTTCCTCTCGGGGTGTGCCTGATGCCACGGTGGCTTGGTGTCTCGTTCGGGCATGTTTTTCGTGTTCATGTCTTGGTGGGGTTGGTGTCGGTTTAGCTCGGAGTGGTTGCTGCCGCCTGCCTGGTAGCCGAGGAACACCACCCCTCTGGGGTGATGGTTCTCGTCCGTGACGGGGAAGGACACCAAGACCGCGATGAACCATCAGCGCCACGAACACGACCCGGACCGGCTAGGTGCACGCCGGGCGAGGTCACGGTGGTGGGCTGTTGGGCTGGCCGGCATGACCGGCCTGGCCCTCACCACCAGCCTCGGCATCGGCGGCGCGCCGGCTATCGGCGCCGACGACGGCATTCTCACTGCCGCCGACGACCGGCGGGGAAAACCTGACCGCGCCTCCACCGATAGCAAGGATTACGAGGGCAAGGGCAAGAAGGACACACGCAAGGGCACACCGGTCCCGTGTAGCGCCGACGCGTTGATCGCCGCGATCACTTTGGGCAACGCCCGCGGTGGCGCCGTGCTCGACCTTGCCAGTAAGTGCACCTATCTGCTTACCGCCGACATCGACGACGGCGCCGGCCTTCCTGAGATCACCGCCCCGATCACTCTCAACGGTGGCACACACACCAGCATCACACGCGCCGCCGCAGCGCCCCTGTTCAGAATTCTCACCGTTGAGGCCGGCGGAAACCTCACCCTCAACCGCCTTACCATCACCGGCGGACAGACCACCGACAACGGCGGAGGAATCCTTGTCAACACCGGCGGAACGCTGGCCACCAAGCACAGCACCATCATCCGCAACATTGCCGGAGGCTCAGGTGGCGGCATTTTGAGTCTCGGGAATACATCCATCGACTCATCCACTATATCCTATAATTCTGCGATTATAGACGGTGGCGGCATCAACAGTCAACGGCAAATCTATTTAACAAATTCTCTCATTGTCAATAATCAGACTTCTATCAACAGCGGCGGCGGTGCCGCGATTGTGGGATCCGCGGCCATCGCGAAGACCGCGATCACGGGCAACAGCGCCGGGAATGCCGGCGGCGGTCTCGTCATTTTTGCAGCAGCGGCTACGATTACTGATTCCAAAATCGTCGACAATGTCAGCGCTAACAATGGTGGGGGAATTTCCGTTCCTGATGGCGCTCAGCTTACGTTGCGGCGGGTAGCCGTCGCGGATAATCGGGCCGGCGGCACCGGCGGCGGGCTTTTCGTAAACCTCAACAATCAGGTCGTGGCCGAAGACGCCAGGTTCGAGAGGAACACCGCAATAGGAGACGGTGGCGGAATCAGCAACCTCAGCGATACGGTGGTGCGGCGGTCCAAACTCTCCGATAACCAGGCCGACGAGGGCGCCGGCGTATTCAACGGTGCCACCGCTACGCTTACCCTCTACTCCACTAAAGTCGTCAAGAATACGGCCGTCACTGACGGCGGTGGGATCTTCAACGAGGCGGGCGGCACGGTCGAGTTGAACACCGCCACCGGCACCGTCGTGGTCAAGAACCGGCCGAACAACTGCGTCAACGTTCCCGGCTGTCCGGGCTGATCCCCGTCGCTCGGGTATCACGAGGGGCCCCGCCTTTCCGTCTACGGGCAGCATAGGCGGGGTCCTTCCTGGTTAGTACTCCAGCCGGGGTTGTTGACCTTGGCTGAGCTGCGGTTCGATGCGATGCGGGAACGAGGGCAGCCACCGTCGATCATGGACGGTTGTGTGGACTGACCATGATGCAGCGGTGGCTGCCGGATACAGGGTAGACGCCCAGCGGTGGCGGGTGTTGTTCGACGACCTGATGTTGACGGTCGGGCAGCGTTTCCGCAGGCCGGAGCCTCGCCGTCGGGTGCGTGACTTCGTCCGGGGCTTGCTGGCGCCGTTACCGTCGAAGAACTGCTGGACGA
>NZ_AZWO01000071.1 GCF_000514775.1 Salinispora pacifica CNR114
ACCCGCACGGCGAGATCGTCGGAGCGGTCGGCGGCCACGCCGGCTAGGTCATACCACCGGATGGCCTCAGTGGGGTTGGGAGTGGTTTTGCCGTAGGTCACCAACGCCCTGGCGGCGTGTGACCACATGGCCGGCGTTTCCAGGTGCTGTTGCAGGATCACAAGGTCGTTCGCGAGGCGGGACTGAAGCACCACGGCTCCCACCGCCATGTAGTCCCGACCGTACTGGTCGACCCGCTCCCGCCAGTCCTCCTCAGCAGTCCGGCCGCGTAGCGCAGCGCTGAAACCGGCCCGGATCAGTTCGCCGGCCACGACCGGGCCAACGACGCCGGCCGCCAGGCCGAACATCTGTCGACGCCTCATCTCACCCTCCCCCAGGAGCCGCGCGTAGGCGAGCACGATGTCTGGCGTTGCTGTCCTCCGCCCAGCCTCGACATTGCTCAGGTGTGACACCGAGTACGAGGTACGAGCGGCCATTGAGGCCAATGTAACCCCGGCCTCGGTACGAGTCTGCCGGAGTTGGGTGCCGAGATCGTCCACACGTCCCCCTGCTGAAAAGCCCTGAAAACATTGACCTCCTTCCGAGCGTAGTCCCGTCGTCGCACGCTGAAATCACACGACGCGACCGGATGGATGTCCTAGGCGCCAGGGTGAGGGAGCACGCGCATGATCCGGCTACTCCGCCGACTCCGCCACCGGCCCGCACGGCTGGACGCCACCGGTCCCGCCACGGTGTATTCGGCGCGGGCCGGCGCCTACCGCCCACTGTGGGACCAGCCGACGGTGATCCTCGATCATCGGCCGTTGATGACCCGGTTGGCCCGGCAGCGGGCCTGCCGCCGGTGATGGCCACCGGTGCCCGGCCGCGCTCCGGCAGTCTGTCGACGGTTCAGCTACGTAACCGGATGATCTTGTCCGCCCGGCGGATCATCGCCGAGCACTGGCCGCGGGTGGACCGGTGCCCGATCTGCCGATCCGGGTGGCCGTGTCCGCCCACCGAGACCGCATACGACTACCTCGGCTCGGTCGGGCAGGGCAACTGGGCGCCCCCGCAACGCGCGCGGAGCCGGCGTTGAATCCCGGCGACGCGACCATCCGCCGCAGGTGGCGGGACCTGCACGACCACCGGCAGGTCAACGGCCGCTGCCTCGTGTGCGGCACCCCGCAGCGATGCTGGCCCTGGGCGGACGCGTACGCCGGGCTACTCACGCACGACCTGCTCGGCTCATCCCTATCTCTGGAGGCGACGTGAAACCTGCAACCGATCCAGGCTGTGTGCCCAGCCAGGGCGGATCACGGCGTCGGCGCCACGCCTGACCGCGATGCGCTGGAGCCGCGCCCTGCCCACCCCGCCGGTGCACTGGCCCGGCACGTGAGCAGCCACGATCCCGGATAGATCAGGAGAGCGCCCGTGCAGGTATCCCAGGCCCTGGACGTGATGACTGCCATCCTCCGGGCAGCCGAGCACCCCGACATCGTCGAGGTCACCCGCTACGGCGCCGACACCCAGCCGGGCGGACAGTCGCCCCCGGGGATCAAGGTCAGACACCAGTCCGGGACAGCCGCCATGCTCTGGGCCGGCGTACCACCGCGCGACGCCACACCGGTACCGCTGCCCACCGGGCCGCTGCCACCGAAGCAGCGCGCCGCCCGAATCCTCGTGCTCGCTCAGCAACTCCTGGATGTCGCCCGGCCCGAGGTGTTCACCTCGTGGGAGCTGTGCCAACAGCCCGGCGTGGAAGTGCCCGTTGCCGCCGCGATCCGCATCACTGCCAGCGACCGATCGGTGATCTACCTCCGCGCTACCGCGGCATCCGGGGGCGCGGGCGAGCCCGAGACCGACCCGTATCCGGACTACCAGATCCCCCAGGGAGTCCAGTCATGGCATCTCAGTCGCAATGCTCCACCTGCGGAGCCCGCGTCGGTGTAGCCCAGGTAGTTCCTGCCCATCGCATCAGGCGATGGGCAGCCGGGGCGCCTGCCCCGGTTCAGGACAGCCCACCATGTAACAAAGGCGGCCCGTTCTCCCCGATCGGGAGGGCGGGGCTTTGTTTCTATTCGGGCTGGTGTGGTGGTCGGCGTCGGCGTGCGGCGTAGATGAGGATGACGCCGGCCAGGATGGACAGGGCGGCAGCACCGATGCCGGCGGTCATGTTGGAGCCGGTGATGGGTAGGTCGGGCTCGTCGGGTGGTGGGTTGATGGTGACGCCGATCGGTGTGGATTGGCTGTTGGGGCAGGTGTTGGTGCTGGTGTAGCCGGCGGTGAGAGTGTGGGTGCCGACGAGCAGTGTCGTGACGTGGGTTGCGGTGCCGGTGGTGGTCAGGGGGACGGTGGCGAGGTGGGTGGTGTTGGTGTGGAAGGTGATGGTTCCGGTGGGGGTGTCGACGTTGCAGGTGACGGTGGCGGTGAGGGTGATGTCCTGATCCGCTGTCGGGGTGGCTGGGGCGACCTGCAGGGTGGTGGTGGATGTTGGTGGTGCGACTAGGGCCATGCTGTGGTCGTCGCCGTTGTCGATGGCGGTGACCGTGGTGCCTGCGGGCAGGTCGACGTCCACAGGTGTGCTTCTGTCGGTGTTGGTGCCATCGCCCAACTGGCCCTGGCTGTTCCTGCCCCAGGCGAGGATGGTGCCGGTGGAGGTCAAGGCCAGACTGTGATCGCCGTCGTGGGCAGTGATGGCAGTGATCGTGGTGCCTGGGGGTAGGTCGACGTCGACGGGTGTGGTGCTGTCGGTGTTGGTCCCGTCGCCTAGCTGGCCGGCGGAGTTCTGACCCCAGGCGAGGACGGTGCCGGTGGAGGTCAACGCCAGGCTGTGGCGGCCGCCGCCGGCGATGGCGGTGATCGTGGTGCCTGGGGGTAGGTCGACGTCGACGGGTGTGGTGCTGTCGGTGTTGGTCCCGTCGCCCAACTGGCCCTGGCTGTTCCTGCCCCAGGCGAGGACGGTGCCGGCGGAGGTCAACGCCAAGCTATGGCCACGGCCGCCGGCGATGGCGGTGATCGTCGTTCCTGCGGGTAGGTTCACGGGAACGGGCTTGTTCTTTGCAAGGGTGGTCCCATCTCCCAGCTCACCAAAGAAGTTGAGTCCCCAGGCGAGGACGGTGCCGGTGGAGGTCAACGCCAGAGCATGGAAGGTGCCCGTGGCGATGGCGGTGGCTGTGGTTCCGGCCGGCAGCTTGACGTCCACGGGAGTGGTGCTGTCGGTGTTGGTGCCGTCACCCAGTTCGCCGGAGCCGTTCTCGCCCCAGGCGAGGACGGTGCCGGTGGAGGTTAAGGCGAAACTGTTGCCGTCGGTGCCGGCGATGGCGGTGACCGCGGTGCCTGCGGGCAGGTCGACGTCGACAGGGAGACTGCTGTCAGTAGTGGTCCCGTCCCCTAGCTGACCGAAGACATTTTCACCCCAGGTAAGGACGGTGTCTGACGCGACGTCGGATGGTGATGGCGCGTGCTGCGCGGCCGCGGGCCACACGGCGACTGCCTGCGTGACCACCGCGGCCAACACCACAAAGAACCAGCCGGTGATGGCCCGGCTCCCCCGGCCCGCGCCACGTCCTGCCGATCGGCAGAGTCTCTCCATCGTTCCTACCTCCAAGCAGGCAAGCGCCGTCAATAGGGCAGGCGTAAGTGTCAACCACCTATCCCACGTAGATATGGAGAAACGCCCTGAAGTTGACATCCAGCTGACGCCGCCGGTCGACACGCCTGCCGCCCACTGTGGGACCAACCGACGGTGATCCTCGACAGCCGGCCGTTGCTGACCCCGCTGGCCCGGCAGCGGGCCTACCGCCGGTCATGGCCACCCACGCCCGGCCGCCCTCCGGCAGCCTCTCTACGGTCCAGCTACGCAACCGGATGATCCTGTCCGCCCGGCGAATCATGACCGAACACTGGCCGCGAGTGGACCGGTGCCCGATCTGCCGGTCCGCCTGGCCGTGCCCGCCCACCGAAACCGCCTACGACTACCTCACCACGCTCGGGCAGGGAGGTTGGGCGCCACCCGAACCCCGGGGCCGGCGGTGAAGCCCGCCGCCGCGCGCTCTCATTTGTCAACTGGAAGGGGCTGTCCTGTCGTGCGTGTCCGTCCTGGCGCCGCAATCCGCCACCACCGCCGCTACCCCAACGGATCCGGAAAGAGAATCCACCAAGCCCTCCCCCATCCGGGCCCCCTGTGGTGGCTAAACAGGGGCCGCTGGTGAGCGAGACTGGTGTCGGTTTCCCTGGTCACGGGCAGGTATGGTGCGGGCACGCAGATAGCTTAAGATCATCTTGGTGAATACAGAACCTATCAGCATCGACAGCGTCGCCGGCCCGATTGTCGTGACGACCAACGCCTTCCGGGCCCACCCTGTCGTCACCGTTAGCGGAGTGCCAGCCCCCCGGACCGGCGGGCACCAGTACGCGCTGCCGGCAGCGGGCGGTGGTGCGGTTGAAGCCACTGTACGCAGCGCGTTCGCCGACCCCTACCCGACTGTGGAGGTCAACGGTGTACGGCATCGGACCGGGCCCTCGGTACCGGCTGTCCTGCGAGTCATGACCCTGCTGCCGATCCTCCTGATGGTCGCTGTCGGTGGCGCCCTCGGTGGACTGATCGGAGCGCTGGGCTTTGTGGTGAACGTGGGTGCTGTCACCCGCATCCAGACCCCGACCGCCGTTAAGGCATTGATCATGGTTGGCGTCAGTGCCGTCGCGTTCGTCCTCTGGTTCGCCGTCGCCGTCGTGGTTACTGCAGCATTCAGCCTGAATTAGTTGGGTCTCGCCTCGGCAACACCGAGCCCGACCACCCTGCCTCGGCCACTCGGACGAGGGCGTAGTAGCCGGCCATCGCCAGCGCCACCACCCCGGCAGTGAGGGCGGTGGACGACGTCGAGGACGATGCCCGCCGTCGAGGCCAGCCAGGCGAGCAGCGCGCCGGCAGCCGCGGGGCCGCGGTGCGGATGAGCGAGATCAGGTAGTCGTGGGTCATTCCTCTCCGGGTGTGCGGGGTGGGCCTGATGCCACGGCGGTCTCATGTCTCGTTCAGGCATGTTTTTCGGGTTCATGTCTTGGTGGGGTTGGTGTCGGTTTAGCTCGGGGTGGTTGCTGCCGCCTGCCTGGTAGCCGAGGAACACCACCGCGGCCCCGCCCTCCGGGGTCGGTGGTTCTCGTCCGTGACGGGGAAGGACGCCAACACCGCGATGAACGATCAGCGCCACGAACACAAACCGGACCGACCAGGTGCACGCCGGGCGAGGTCACGACGGCGGGCCGTCGGACTGGCCGGGATGACCAGCCTGGCCCTCACCACCAGCCTCGGCGTTGGCGGCGCGCCGGCTATCGGCGCCGTCGAACGCGCTGTCACCGCCGCCGATGACCGGCTGGGAAGACCTATCCGCGCCTCCACCGACAACAAGGATCACGAGGGCAAGGGTGAGAAGGACAANGGCAAGGCCACACCAGTTCGGTGTGGCGCCGATGCGCTGATCGCGGCGATCACCCTCGCCAACGCCCGCGGNGGTGCTGTCCTCGACCTCGCCGAGGACTGCACCTACACACTCATGGGCGACATCGACGACGGTGCGGGCTTGCCCGCGATCACTACCCCGATCACTCTCAACGGCGGCAAACACA
>NZ_AZWO01000072.1 GCF_000514775.1 Salinispora pacifica CNR114
TGACGTGTTGGCGCACCGGCGGCGGACCCGCGGGTTGGTCGCCACCTCCATCGCCTGGGGCAGTTGGGGTGGCGGCGGCATGGCCGGCGGCGAGGCCGCCGCCCACCTGCGCCGACAGGGCACCCCGCCGATGGACCCCGGGCTTGCTGTCCAGGCGCTACGGCAGGCCCTCGACCACGATGAGAGTCACCTCGTCGTCGCCGACATCGACTGGGACCGGTTCGCCCCGATCTACACCCTGGCCCGGCCACGGCCGCTGCTCGCCGCGCTCCCCGACGCCCACCCGATAATCGAACCGGCCGCCCCGGTCGCCACCACCGTCGACCTCGCCGGGCGGCTCGCCGCGATGCCGGCACCGGACCGTCTGGACACCGTCATCGCGCTGGTCCGCGACCAGGTCGCCGCAGTACTCGGGTACGCCTCCGGCGCGGACGTCGAACCGGAGCGGGCGTTCAAGGAAGCCGGCTTCGACTCGTTGACCGCCGTCGAGCTCCGGAACCAACTCGCCTCGGAGACCGCGCTGCGGCTGCCCGCCACGCTGGTCTTCGACTACCCGACCCCGGTCGAACTGGCCCGGCACCTGCTCACGGAGCTGGTGCCCGCCGATGCGGGGGGCGTCAGCCTACTCGACGACCTTGACCGACTCCAGGCAGCATTGTCCATGATGGACGCTAAGACGGTGGCGGCCCTCGACGAGAACCTCCGTGCCGGGGTGGGGGAGCGGCTCAGGGCCCTGCTGGCGACCTGGACCGCTGATCAACGCCCGGCCGAGGTCGTCAGCGTGACCGAGGACCTCGACAACGCCTCCGACGACGACCTCTTCGAATTCATCGACAGCAAGTTCGGCACCTCATGATCCGTCCGCTGTGCCGGCCCCGTCCACGAATGGGTTCCTGATGTCCAACGAACAGAAGCTTCGTGACTACCTGCGGCGGGTAACGGCCGACCTGCACGAGACCAGCGAGCGGCTCCGCGACATGGAGGAGCGCGCCGCCGAGCCCATCGCCATCGTCGGCATGGGCTGTCGCTACCCGGGCGGGGTGGATTCCCCCGAGGCGCTGTGGGACCTCGTCGCGGCCGGCACCGACGCCATCGCTGGCATGCCCACCGACCGGGGCTGGGACCTCGACCGGCTCTACGACCCGGACCCGGAGCATCCGGGCACCAGCTACACCCGGCACGGCGGCTTCCTCTATGACGCCGCCGACTTCGACCCGACGTTCTTCGGTATCTCGCCCCGTGAGGCTGCCGAGATGGACCCGCAGCAGCGGCTGTTCCTGGAAACGTCCTGGGAGGCGCTGGAGCGGGCCGGCATCGACCCGCTGGCGCTCAAGGGTAGCCCCACCGCCGTGTTTACCGGCGTTGCCTACCACGACTACCCGAACAGCTGGGGCGCCGGCAGCATCGTCTCCGGCCGGCTGTCCTACACCCTCGGCCTGGAAGGCCCGGCGGTCACCGTCGACACCGGCTGCTCGTCCTCACTGGTCGCTCTGCACTGGGCCTGCCAGTCGCTGCGGTCCGGGGAGGCCTCCCTCGCCGTCGCCGGTGGCGTCACCGTGATCGGCACCCCCGACGCCTTCGTCGAGTTCTCCCGGCAACGGGCGCTGTCCTTCGACGGCCGATGTAAGTCGTTCGCCGACGGCGCCGACGGCACCGGCTGGGCCGAGGGCTCCGGTGTGCTGGTGCTGGAGCGGCTCTCCGACGCCCGGCGTGACGGCCATCCTGTCCTCGCCGTCATCCGGGGCTCCGCGACCAACCAGGACGGCGCGTCCAACGGGCTCACCGCTCCGAACGGCCCCTCCCAGCGGCGGGTCATCCGGGCCGCGCTGGCCAACGCCCGGCTGTCCGCGCAGGACATCGACGCGGTCGAGGCACACGGCACGGGCACGCGGCTCGGCGACCCGATCGAGGCGCAGGCGCTCTTCGCCACGTACGGCAAGGACCGTGCCGCCGACCGGCCACTCTGGCTCGGTTCGCTTAAGTCCAATATCGGTCACGCACAGGCCGCTGCCGGAGTCGGCGGGGTGATCAAGATGGTGCAGGCGATGCGGCACGGCGTGCTACCCCGCACCCTGCACGTTGACCAGCCCAGCAGTGAGATTGACTGGTCTCCGGGCACGGTGCGCCTGCTGACCGAGCCGCTTGACTGGCCGCAGACCTCTCGGGCCCGCCGCTGCGCGGTCTCCTCCTTCGGCATCAGCGGCACCAACGCCCACGTCGTGTTGGAGGAGGCGCCCCCGGCCGAGGAGGACGAGCAGCCGGCCGCCCCGGCGGTACTGCCGTGGGTGCTCTCCGGACACACCGACCGGGCACTGCCCGCCCAGGCCGAGCAACTGCTCTCCCACCTGGACCACGAGCAGGCCGACCTCGTCTCGGTGGGCCGTACGTTGGCCGGCCGGGCCCGACTCGACCACCGGGCGGTGGCGCTTGGTGAGGACCTGCCCCGGCTGCGCGCCGCGCTCGCCGCGGTCGCCGCCGGCCAGCCGTCTCCGACCGCGGTCACCGGCACCGCCGACGCCGCCGGCCGGGTCGTCTTCGTCTTCCCTGGTCAGGGCACCCAGTGGGCCGGCATGGCCGCCGCCCTGCTGGATTCCTCGCCCGTCTTCGCCGAGCAGATGCGGCGCTGCGCCACCGAGTTGCGCGCCTACGTCGACTGGGACCTGCTCGACGTGGTGCGCGGCGTACCCGGCGCGACCTCCCTGGAGTGGGTGGACGTCGTCCAACCCGCCCTCTGGGCGATGATGGTCTCCCTCGCCGCCACCTGGCGCGCGTACGGCGTCGAACCGGACGCGGTGGTCGGTCACTCGCAGGGCGAGATCGCCGCCGCCTGTGTGGCTGGGTCGCTCTCCCTCGCTGATGGGGCGCGGGTGGTCGCCCTGCGCAGCCGCGCCATCGGTGCGGAGCTGGCCGGTCGTGGTGGGATGGTCTCTGTCGGGCTCTCCGCCGACCAGGCGCAGGAACGGATCGCTCAGTGGGCGGGGGACATCTCCCTCGCGGTGGTCAACGGCACCGGCTCGGTGGTGGTCTCCGGTACCCCGCAGGCGCTGCGTGAACTCGTCGCCGCGCTTACCGAGGAGGGGGTGCGGGTCAAGGAGGTGGCCGTTGACTACGCCTCCCACTCGGCGCAGGTGGAGGCGCTGGAACACCGGCTGTTGGAGGACCTGGCAACGATCAACCCCCGTACCGGGACGATCCGGATGTTCTCCACGGTCACCGGCGACTGGATCGACCCGGCCACCCTCGACGCCCGCTACTGGTACGAGAACCTGCGCAACACGGTCCGGTTCGACCCGGCGATTCGCACGCTCGCCGAACAGGGGTGGACCGCGTATGTGGAGGTCAGCCCACATCCCGTGCTCGGCATGGGGATGCAGGAGACGCTGGAGTCGGTGGACCGCCCGGTGGTGGTCACCGGCACCCTGCGACGCGACGACGGCGGCTTGGACCGGATGCTCACCTCACTGGCCGAGCTGCACGTGCGCGGCGTCGACGTGGACTGGGCCACCGCCCTGCCCGGCGCCCGCCGGGCGGAGCTGCCCACCTACGCCTTCCAACACCAGCGCTACTGGATCGAGCCGACCGCCGCCCCGACCGTCACCGGAGCCGATGCCGGATTCTGGGACGCCGTCGAACGCGCCGATGTTGACGCCCTCGCCGACGGTCTCGCCGTCAACGCCGAGATTGTCGGCGAGGTGCTGCCCGGCCTGACGTCGTGGCGGTCCCGGCAGAACGCCTCCGCCACGGTGGACGGCTGGCGGTATCGGGTGGTGTGGCGCTCCACCGACCTGCCCGCCGGCGGGGAGTTGACCGGTGCCTGGTGGCTCGTCGTACCGGCGACGTTGACCGACGACGCACGGGTACGGGCCGTCACCGACGGCTTGGCCGCCCGGGGCGCCGAGGTGGTCACGGTCACCGGCGTTGGGCTGCCGGCCGGGGAACACCCGGCCGGGGTGGTGTCCCTGCTCGCCCTCGACGGTACCCCGGACGACACCGACGCCGGCCTCTCCGCCGGCGTCACCGCCACCGTGTCGCTGGTACACGCCCTGGCTGCCGCCGATTTCACCGGCCGGCTGTGGTGCGTCACCTCCGGTGGCGTCGGCGTCGATCGGTTCGAGGACCTGCCGCACCCCGCGCAGGGCGCCCTCTGGGGTCTGGGTACTGTGCTCTCCCTCGACTACCCCGACTGGTGGGGTGGCCTGGTCGACCTGCCCACGGACTGGACCGACGTCCACGTTGAGCGGCTCGTGGACGCGTTCGCCGATGGGGGCGAGGATCAGGTCGCTGTCCGTACCGCCGGAGTCTTGGCCCGGCGGATGGTCCGTTGGCCCGCCACTGGCACCCCTGACCGGCGCTGGCGGCCTACCGGCACCGTCCTGGTGACCGGCGGCACTGGTGGTGTCGGTGAACATCTCGCCGAGTGGTTGCTCGCCGATGGCGCGGATCGGGTGGTGCTGGCCAGCCGGCGGGGATTGGACGCTCCGGGCGCGGCCGACCTGGTGGCTCGGCACCGCGGCGTCGATGTCGTCGTCTGTGATGTGGCTGATCGCGCTGCGGTCGCTGCGTTGTTGGCCGATCTGGGTGAGGACCTGACCGCGGTCTTCCACGCTGCCGGCGTGTTGCGTCCGGAGGTGCCGTTGGGTGAGACCGGTCTCGATG
>NZ_KI911468.1:0-94444 GCF_000514775.1 Salinispora pacifica CNR114
CGAAGTAGCGTACGGCGGCGAACTCGGCTTCGATCCAGTTCAGCCAGGACGCGTACGTTGGTAGGAACACCAGTTCGACGTGGTTGGCGGTGCACCAGGTGCGGACCTCGGGGTGTTTGTGTGGGGAGAAGTTGTCGCAGATCAGGTGCAGCTTCTGGTCGGGCCAGCGGGCGCGCAGGGTCTTCAGGAAGGACAGGAACTCGCGCCAGCGTTTGCGGTCGCGGATGCGGTAGTGCAGCCTGCCGGTGGCCAGGTCGAGGGCGGCGATCATGTGTCGTACGCCGTGGTCGCGGGTGTAGGTAGCGCGTAGTCGCACGGGGTTTGCCTGGGGTCGCCAGGCCCGGCCGGGGCGGGGTTGCAGGTTCAGCGGTCCGAACTCGTCTACGCACAGCACACGGCCGCCCGGCGGCGGGTGGTCGTAGAGGTGAAGGATCCGGCGCATCTTGGTGGTGAAGTCGGGGTCGGTGCTGGCTTTCCAGGTCTTGGTGGCCTGCCATGACACGCCACGTTCGTGCAGGACACGGCGCACGGTCTCGACGCTGATCGTGGTGATGTAGCCGGTGGTGATGAGGTAGTCGCGCAGTTTGGCCAGGGACCAGCCCGAGAATGGCTGGCCGAGGAAACGGGGGTCGCACCGGGCGATGACGCAGATCCAATCGCGGGTCTGCTCATCGATCCGTCTCGGTGCACCCCCGCTCTATTTTGGGCTCAGTGCGTCGAACCCCCGCTCGTTGAACGCGTGGATCACTTCGCGGACGTAGTCCTCGCTGGCCCGGAGCAGGTGAGCGATGTCCGGCGCCGGCTGGCCCTGCGCCGACATCAGCACCACGATCGCCCGCCGCAGCTTCACCGGATCCTTCGCCGTCCGGCTGATCTGCTGCAACCGCTGGCCCTCGGCCATCGACACCTGCCGGACGAACACTTCCGGTCTTCTACCCACCGGCCACCACCTCCCACACGAGCACTGGGAGACAGCTTGCCTGATCCGTCCTCAGAACCGACGCGTTACCCAATCAACGTTCAAAGACGAGGCACTAGGCGCAACCGGTGGTCAGCCGCAAAGGCCTCCGGCATTCGCCGGAGGCCTTTGACCTCGATAATTGTCGCTAGCGTTACGGGGTGTCATCGCCTGCGGTGAGTGGTTCGGGTAGGGGTGCGCTGTGCACGACGTCCAACCGGGAGACGGCTCGAGTGAGGACGACGTACAGGCGGTGCAGTCCACGGGCCTCGGCCGCGACGATCTCTGCGGGCTCGACCACCACGACGTGATCGAATTCGAGGCCCTTGGCGAGGATCGCGGGCACCATGGTGACCCGTGGGTCGGGACTGTCGGAGCCGGCATCCGTCACCTCGATGCCGGCCTTGCGCAGCGCCTCGGCGAGACTGTTCAGTCGATCGCTCGTCGAAATCACCGCGACGGAGCCTTCCCGGGACAGTGCTGCCTGCACGCGGGACACGGTCGCGGCAACGGGCTCGGGCGAGTGGTGCACGTGGAGCTCGCCGTCGCGCCGTACTGACGTGGCTGCCGGCACGGCGATGTCCAGGTGTGGCAGCAGTTGGTTGGCGAAGCCGAGGACAACCGCGGGTACGCGGAAGCCCATAGTCAACGCGGTGACCGGGGCGTCCGGCTTGCCCAGGTGGCCCATCTGCTCTTCCCAGGCGGACGCCGCCCACGCGCTGGTCCCTTGGGCGAGGTCACCCAGCACGGTCAGCGAGCCGTGTCGGCTGCGCCGGGCCAGCACCCGGCACTGCAGCGGAGACAGGTCCTGAGCCTCGTCCACGACGATGTGCCCGAAGCCGTCGGGGTGGTCGATGGCCCCGGCGATCTCGTCGAGCAGCACCAGATCCGCGGCGGACCAGGAGGCGCTCTTGAAGCTGCGCGGGGGCCGAGCCCAGAGCAGTGCCGCCTGCTCGTCCGGGGTCAGGATGCCGTCAGCGGCGGTGGACAGTGCCGTAGCGTCGCTGAACAGGGTCGCCAGCAGTTGTTCGGGGCGCACCTTAGGCCAGCATGCGTCGAGCACTGCCGTGAGAGGACGCGCCCGGCCGGTCTTGTCCAGCCACTTCCGGTTCGGTGATTCAGCATGGTATTCAAGCTGCCGTTGCAGCAGGGCCACGAAACGCGTCCGGAGGCGCTCGCGTCCGACGCCGTAGGGCAGGTCTTCGCCGCGCACCACCTGCAGTTCGCGTACCAGGGCATGGACCGGCACTCGCAGGCGGAGCGAGCCGTCGGGCAGAACGATGCCCTCGGTGGGTTCGCTGATCAGGCCGGTGAGTGCTCGTTTGATCACCTCGGCCATGCGGATGTCGTGTTTCACCGCAGCGGCTTCGTCGCTGTCCGTGTCCCGCGCCGGCTCGTCGTTCAATACGCCTTCCAGGGTGCGCTGTTGGACCTCGACCTCGCCGAGAGCCGGCAGGACGGCTGAGATGTACTGCAGGAACGCCGGGTTGGGGCCGACGACCAGTACACCTGTGCGCTTGAGTTGCTTACGATGCGCGTACAGCAGGTATGCGGCACGGTGCAGGCCGACGGCCGTCTTGCCGGTACCCGGTCCACCTTGGACGCACAGCGACTGGTCCGGATCCGTACGTACCAGGTCGTCCTGCTCGGGCTGGATCGTCGCGACGATGTCCCGCATCGGGCCGACGCGCGGGCGCTCGATCTCCCGTGCGAGCAGCTGACTCGTGGTGCCCAGCTCCTCACCGTTGTCGAGCCACTCGTCCTCGAAGCCGGTCAGCTCGATCGGCGGCCGGTTGCTCCAGCCGAACCGGCGGCGCACCGACACGCCGTGCCGATTGCGGACACTAGCCTGGTAGAACAGCGAGGAGACGGGGGCTCTCCAGTCGATGACCAGCGGTTCTCCCTGTTCGTCGACCACTCTCCGTCGCCCGATGTAGTAACGCTGGCTCCGGTGGTCGCCGGCGTCCGGCTCGTCGGTGAACGCCAGACGTCCGAAATAGGGTGCTCCCTCGGGCTCTTCGGACAACTCCTTGGCGTATGTCTTGAGCATCGTGCCGAGTGCCTCCGCGGTGTAGCGGTCGCCGGCCACGTCCTCTCCGGTGAAGACGCGCATGTGGGCATGGTCGGCCATCCAGCTCAGGGCATGGCGGGTGCGGGCGAGGAAAGTCTGCTCCTCGGCGAGGTCGCGGGCGATGTCGTCCGAGCGCTCGGCAGACCCGGTGGAAGCTGGCGAAGACATGGGCATCCCTTCGAGACGAGCGTGAGCCCTCATGGCGGTACCGCAATACTGTAACCAGGTCACATACTTGGTAATGTCGCAATTATGTCGTAGTATCTTTTGGTGCGATCGCGCGATGGGAGATCAGATGGGCCTGCGAGAGCGCAAGAAGCAACGCACGTTCGACGTGGTGTCCACCCTGGCGGTCGACATGTTCCTAGATCGTGGCTTCGACAACGTCTCGGTCAGCGACATCGCCGCGGCCGCCGAGATATCCAGGCCCACTCTCTTCCGTTACTTCCGGTCCAAGGAGGATCTGGCGCTGCACCGGCTCGCCGACCATGCCGGTGAGCCGGCACGGGTCGTCGCCGCGCGAAGTGCCGGGCAGTCTCCCCTGGACGCGCTGCACCAGCATTTTCTCGACGGACTGACCCGCCGGGATCCGGTGACAGGGCTCAACGACGACCCGGACGTCCTAGCGTATCACAACATGGTGTTCTCGACACCAGCCCTCTCGGCTCGGGTCGAGGAGTTCCAGATCCGCGACGAGCAGAGCCTCGCGGAAGCGCTCGCACCCGCAGCCCCGGACACCATGATGGCCCGGCTCGCGTCTGCGCAGATCCTCGCGGTGCAACGCGTCCTCGCTCGCGTCAACTGGCAGAGGCTTCGCGAGGGTGAGTCGGCGGCGGCCCTGTACCCTTCGGCGACCGAAGCAGCAGACCGGGCGTTCGAGCAACTGCGTACAGGCATCAGGGCTTCCTGAAGTGTCGTTCGCGAGCAGCTGGGCAAGCGCGATCTCGGCCAACGTGCCGTACGGTACGCGTTGCGTCGGTCGTACCTCGTGAGAAGCCGGTCGACGGCCGCCATCGCACCTCTTGGCCGCAGCCCGGACGACCAGGCGCAAGGGCTTCGGTGCTTCGGGCGGTTTTTCCGTCGCGTCGTGGTGATCGTGGCCGGGCCGGCTGCGGGACTTCGCCCTCAACGGCACCGACCACCGCACCCACACCGAGCAGGACACCGCGATCGGCGCCTACATCCGCTGGCGCAACCAACGCGCGAAGCCGAAAACCTCATTCGCCACCGGCTCCAAAATCCGCCACCCCGATTACCNGTTCAAGGCCGCATGACGAGGCACTAGCGGCATCTGCCGCCTGGGTTCAGGTGTTCAGCGCCATGGCGCATCGCCGGTTTCAGGCGCGGACGACTGCCGAACCATGGCGCCGGTTGCACGTAGCCGCGTTGGACCAACTCGGCGCGTAGGGGCTGATCGACTGAACCGGGTCAAAGTTGGACACCGCCTACGTGCGGGGCCACCGGAGACGCGCTCTGAAGAGACGTCAGGTAAATCCGAGCGGGATTCGCAGCCGGATGCGATCCTCGAGGCATGACGAGCCCAGCGCAGGATGACGCCGAGGGGGTATACCTGCGGGAGGTCACCGCGCTGGCCGAGAGTCTCATCGCCGCGGAGGATCCTTACGAGGTAGCCCTGGAGATCCACGGGGTGTCTGCGCATGCGTCGATCGAGGTGGATCCGGCCGGCTTCGTGTACCTCATCTGGGGCGACCTTACCGACCGGGTGGAACTCAAGCCTGACGAGCATGAGCAGGCCATAGCTGAGATGGTCCGGGCAGCGCGGGAGTGGCTATCGCTGGACCTTGCCAATCATGAGGCCGTGGCCAGGTATCTGGACTACTGGGTCTACGACGTGTGCGGCTATGCAAGGCGGGCCGGCGCAGGCGCTGACTGATTGACTGGAGTAGCAGACCGCCAGGCGCCTGCCCTCGAACTGCTACCGCCAAGCGGCCGAGCGGTGTTCACGGGGGCTCACGCCACGGCGGCGCTTGAAGGCGGTGCTGAGCGCGAAGGAGCTGCCGTAGCCCACCTGGCGGGCGACCGCGCCGACGGTGGTGTGTGGCTCCCGGAGCAGGTCGGCGGCGAGGCTCAACCGCCAGCCGGTCAGATAGGACATGGGCGGTTCACCAACCAGTGCGGTGAACCGCCGGGCAAACGCCGCCCGGGAGACTCCGGTTTCGGCGGCCAGTGCCGCCACGGTCCACGGCCGGGCCGGCTCGTGGTGCAGCATTCGCAGGGCAGGGCCGACGACGGGATCGCCGTGCGCCTGGTACCAGCCGGGGGGCTCAGCACCGGGACGGGCGAACCACTCCCGCAGTACCGCGATGAGCAGCAGGTCAAGCAGCCGGTCGAGGACCACCTCCTGACCGGGGTCGTCCTTGCCGATCTCGTCGGCCAGCAACGGGATCAACGGAGAGTCCCAGGAGTCGCCGGGCACGACGAGCAGCGGCGGCAATGCGATCAGCAGCCGCTGGCTGACCGCACCCCACATCGGGTACGTACCGGTCAACAGCATCGTCGGGCCGTCCACACTGTTGCCCCAGGTCCGCACCCCCCACTCGCTCATCCCGCGGAGTTCCCCACCATCCGGGCCGGTGCAGCGTTGGCCGGGATGGATGACGGCCTGCGGCTCCGTGGAGAGGTCGTCGGCGACCCGGTACGGGGCCGGGCCGCGAACGATCGCGGTGTCCCCCGGGGTCAACCGGACCGCCGTGCCCTTCTCCGGCGCGACCCAAGCGTCACCTCGGACCAGGACCACCAGGGTGAGGGGCGCCTCGTCCCGGATTGCCAGGGACCACGGCGGGGTCAGGACCGAGCGCAACAGGAACGCCCCCTGGGCTCGGGGGCCATCCAGAAGACCTACGACCGCGTCCACGTAGACGATTGAACACAAGCTCGCGCGGATTAGCTATGTCCCGTCTCGGGCTGTCGCACTTCACTGGGCTTATGGCAGACCAACGAAAGCAACAGCACACCCTGGTCCTCGGCGGCACCGGAAAGACCGGCCGGCGCATCGTGGCCCGCCTGCGGGGTCAGGGCGTACCGGTGCGGGTTGGTTCCCGCTCCGCCCAACGGCCCTTCGACTGGACCGACCAGGAAACCTGGGCACCGATTCTGCGGGATGTGGACGCCGTCTACCTCTCCTACCACCCGGACCTCGCCGCGCCGGGCGCGCTGAAGACGGTTGCCGCGTTCACCGATCTCGCGGTGGCGGCCGGGGTCTCCCGACTGGTGCTGCTGTCCGGTCGTGGGGAGGAGAGTGCCCGGTCCGCCGAGGAACACGTTCAGTTCGCCGGGGTGGAGTGGACGGTCCTGCGGTCGAGCTGGTTCAACCAGAACTTCAGCGAGGACTATCTCCTGGAGCCGGTCCGCGGCGGTGAGGTCGTTCTCCCGGTCGGGGCCGTGCCCGAGCCGTTCGTGGACGCCGACGACCTCGCCGAGGTGGCCACGGCGGCGCTGACCGATGACAAACATGCCGGGCAGCTCTACGAGTTGACCGGGCCCGGCTACTCACCTTCGGTGAGGCGGTTGCTGAGATCTCCACAGTCACGGGTCGCCCCATCAACTTCGTGCGGGTTTCCCCCGAGGAGTACGCGGACGGCCTCACCGCCGTAGGCGTCTCCGCTGAGGCGATCGAGTTGCTGACACACCTGTTCACGACCCTGCTGGACGGGCGAAACGCCCAGGTGACCGACGGTGTTGCGCGCGCCCTCGGCCGGCCGCCGCGCGACTTCGCCGACTACGCCACGAGCACCGCGGCCACCGGCGTCTGGGGCGGGGCATAGCCTGCGATGACATGCGGATCGACTCAAGCCGCGCCGCTGAGGACAGCGGCCTGAGCCGATCCGCGTGGATCCAGCGGCGGAGTCGCCGCCAGGGTCAAGCGGCGAAGCCACCGTCCACAGCGATGGCGGCACCAGTGACATAGCGACCAGCGTCACCCGCGAGGTGGGCGACGGTCGCGGCGACGTCCGACGACTGGCCGAAACGACCGAGTGCGGTGAAGCTCTGCTGCACATCGGCGCCCTCGGCGTCGGCGGGGTTCATGTCGGTCGCCGTCGGCCCGGGATGGACCAGGTTGACGGTGATCCCCCTGGCACCCAGCTCGCGGGCCAACGACCTGGTCAGGCCGACCAACGCGGTCTTACTCGTCGAATACAGCGAGACACCGGGGAGCGGCACCCGCTCGGCCAGGCAACTGCCGATATTGATGATCCTTCCGCCTTCGGTCAGGTGCCGTACCGCCGCCTGGGAAGCCACGAAGGGTGCCCGAACATTGACGCTCAACACGCGGTCGATGTCCTCCAGTGACATGTCTTCGACCAGACCGCGCACCAGAATCCCCGCGTTGTTGACCACGATGTCGAGCCGCCCGAACTCCGCGACGGCCTGATCCACGGCCGTGCGCACAGCAGTCGGGTCTGCACTGTCAGCCTGGACCGCCCAAGCCCGGCGCCCCAGCGCCTTGATCCGGTCGACGACATCCGCCGCGCGCTCCGCACTGTCCCGGTAGGTCAACGCGACATCGGCGCCATCCGCTGCCAGCCTCAGCGCCACGGCCTCGCCGATGCCACGGCTGCCGCCGGTCACGAATGCCACCTTGCCGCCAAGTACCGCACTCATGTTCGCTCATCTCTCCTGTCGTGTTCGTGAACAAAGTTAGGTTCACATGCTGCGGGCAGGGAGTCTGGCGGCAATCCGACGTCGCGTTTCGGCCGAGAAGCGCCGAGCACGACCCCTTAACGCGACGTGGCGTCTTCGTCTTCCAGATAGGCCGCGGCGGTCCATGCCACCACCGGGTCATCGTCGCGGGACAACCGTCGCAGGACAGGCTGCGCAACAGTTCGAGGCAGCTCCAGAATGGCCTGGGTGAGGCGGCTGCGGGCGGCGGAGTCCGCGGTGGGGCCGGCGAGTTCAACGGCGAGCGCACTCACGATCTTTTCAGCGCGGGCCGGGTCATCCGACAGGGCACCCAGGCACTCGGCCGCCTCGACGTCGTGCCCGCCCTCGACCACCAGGTCGACGAGGGCGGGCACGGCCGCCACCTCGCCCTGCGCACCCAGCGCCAGGGCCGCGTGTCGACGGACCGTCGAGTCCGGGTCGTCGAGGGCGTCCACGAGCACTGCGGTCGCCTCGTCACCGGCCAACTCGGCAACCGCCTGGATCGCACGGCGGCGGATGTCCACGTTCTCGGAGTGGACACCGGACGTCATCGTTGCCAGGGCATCGCCGCCCGCCCGTCCGAGCGCCCAGCGCAGCGCGCCGGCCACATTCGGGTCGGCTTCGGCGAGGACCGCGCCGGCCAGTAGCTCGGCGGGGATCCGTACCTCCTCGGCGGGAGCCAGGGCGCTCCGCTGGCGCAGGGCGGCGCTGGGTGAGTTGAGCCCGGTGACGAGTTCGGTGATGCGCAGGACGTCCGGCCATCCGGTGGGCGCCGCGGCGGCGACCGTACGCAGCCGGTCGAGCAGCTGACGTTCCCGGTCCAGCCGCTCTTCGGTCCAGCTGATCAGGTCGCTCACCAGGCCGGCCGGCGTGCAGGTGGGGTCCTGAAGCGCCTGGGTGATCTGGCGCAGCGACAGCCCCAGCGACCGCAGGCTCTCCACCTGGAACAGCCGTCGTACGTCCTCGTCCGAGTATTCTCGGTAGCCACCCGAGGTGCGACCGGTCGGTCGTACCAGCCCCAGCGAGTCGTAGTGCCGAAGCATGCGGGTGCTCACTCCCGAGCGGCGTGCCACGTCGCCGATCAGCATGGCGATTCCTGCTCCCACCCCATCGGGTCCAGCTTGCCGGCGGCGAGCCGCCGCGCCTCCTCGATGAGCTCGTCGTAATCGGCCTCTGGGTCGCGCAGAAGCAGCAGAGTGGCGTGGGCGTGTTCCCGCGTCCTCGGCTCCGGGCTGTCGACGCCGGCGGCAAGGGCCGGCCGGGCCGCCACACCGAGGCCGACCAGTGCCCGACTGAGGCTCAGCCGCACGTCCCGGCCCCCGCGACCGAGCTGACTGACCAGCTCCGCGGCCAGCGCCCTCTCTTCCCCCTCGGGGACGAGAGCGACAGCGGCCCGCCAGGCCGTCCGCGCGACCTCGTCGTCGGGGTCGCGTAGCAGAGTCCCGACGATCGAGGGGTACACACTCCGGTTATTGATCTTGGAGAGCGAGTGCAGGGCCTGACTACGAGCCTGGGCCTGCTCAGATGTGAGCTCGGCGCGGAGTTTGGGCAGCGTGACCGCCTCCGGCAGGCGGGTGAGTGCCCAGGTGAGCATGTCCCGCACAAAGAAGTCCGGCTCGACCGCGCACCGCCGCACCAGCGCGGTGACAACACTCGGGTCGGGGTACCTGCCGAGCAGCATGGCCGCCTGCAGCCGGGTTGACGACGTCTCGGCGCTCAGGGCCGCCACCGCACGGCGGGTGTTCTGGACCGGGTTCATGGGTAGTACCACCTCCCGGCACAGTCAAGACCTTGTCACGGTGTCAAGGTCAAACGGATCGGTCGAGTCGCCTCGGCTTCACCTGGAAACTGTGACAGGCTGCCGCCGGCACACCCGGACGAGGAGGTGCGGTGACGGAGCAGCCGACATCGGTGCTGATGCTCTCCCTCGGCGGCACGATCGCCATGACCGGCGGCGCTGGCGGCGTCGTGCCGACCCTCACCGCCGAAGAACTCATCGCCGCCGTCCCCGGGGCCGCCGACACCGGCATCGACGTACAGGTCCAGACCTTCCGCCAACTGCCGAGCGCCTCCCTGCGCCTCGACGACCTCACCGCGCTCGCCGCCCTGATCGCCGAACGCACCACGACCGGCGACGTGGACGGCGTCGTGGTCACCCAGGGCACCGACACCATCGAGGAGACCGCCTACCTGCTCGACCTGCTGCACAGCGACGACGCGCCCATCGTGGTGACCGGGGCGATGCGCAACCCGACCCAGGCCGGCGCCGACGGGCCGGCCAACGTCCTCGCCGCGATCCACACCGCCGCCAGCCCCACCGCCCGCGGCCTTGGCGCGCTGGTGGTCTTCGCCGACGAGATCCACGCCGCGCGGTACGTCCGCAAGACACACTCCACCAGTGGCGGCACCTTCCGCTCACCGAACACCGGCCCGCTCGGCCACGTCGTCGAAGGCGCGGTTCGGCTGCTCGCCTACCCACCCCACCGGCTGACCGTGCCGCTGACGGCAGTCACCCGAACACCCCGGGTCGGGCTGCACACCGTCACCGTCGGCGACGACGGAGCCCTGCTCGCCGGCGCCGAGCACCTGGACGGTCTCGTCGTGGCCGGCTTCGGTGTCGGCCACGTACCCCAACTCCTCATCAGCCAACTCACCGCCCTCGCGGCGACGATCCCGGTCGTGCTCACCTCCCGCATCGGCGCCGGGCCGGTCCTGGAAGCCACCTACGCCTTCCCCGGCTCAGAGAGCGACCTGCGGCAGCGAGGACTGATCGGCGCGGGCTTCCTCGACAGCTACAAGGCCCGTATCCTGCTGCACACCCTGCTCGCCGCCGGCGCCGACCACGACACGGTCGCCGCCGGATTCGCCGCCGCCGGTGGCACCGGAGCGCCCGCCCACTGGCCCTGGGCCAGCACCCCCCGACATCGGGCGAAGGTCGATGAGTAGGCCGACACCACCGCCCGCCCCCACCGGATCCGGGGCCACGACCCGGCTCGTCGACCTGTCGCACGTGGTGCGGCACGGCAGGACGACCTACCCGGGCTCACCCGGACCGCACTCCGAGGACCACCTGTCGCGCGAGGAGTCCCGGACCCACTACGCACCGGGCACCGAATTCCATATCGGCCGTGACGCGTACCTCCTCTTTGGAGCGAACCGACACTGATCGACGTTGCTACGATCAGCTGAATGAGCCCCGCACGATTCGAGACCCCCAGGTTCCGGTCCGGTAACCAGGCGGCAGGCAACGCCGGAAGGACGTCGGTCCGATGACAGCCGACGCCCAGGGGCAAGCCGAGGCCGGCGCGGACGTGCACTCACCAGACCACACGATCCGGATCATCGCCTCCCTGGACGGGCAGGTGGACGTACGAATACGGAGTCTGCACCGCCACACCGAGGAGTCGCTGGCCCGGCAGGTACGGGCAGCCGCCCGATTGGCCTTGGCCCACCTACAACAGCCGACCCAGAATGACCAGTCTGGCCAGGACCGCAGTCGCCCGAGCCGGAGGTGAGTAGCCGGTGGTTAAGAAACGGCTGATTGCGGTGACCACGGCCGCTGTTCTGGTTCTGGGAGTCATCGGAGTGTGGCAGTGGGCCCCGTGGAGCGGGCGAGCGGCGTTGCCGTCCTGCGACGAAGTGGCCGCGATGCTGCCGGATACGGTGCCCGGGTCGTGGACGGTGACTCACACCCAGCCGGACCCGAACCATCTTCTGGTTTGCGAATTCGACTTGACCTCCAACGACCAGGTGTACACGGGCGAAGTTTGGATAAGCATTATTGATGGCGGCGATGCCGCGATACTACAAAAAATGGTCATGGGCAGCCCCTGCTACGGCAGACAGGTTCCCTTTCCTGATGCCGAGCGGTACCAGACGGTGAGATCCTGCTTGAATCTGATTAACGACAAAGTCTACGCCACCGTCTACGCACTCTCGGAGCGGCGCTACACCCACGTCCGCGCCTCACTTACCGGCCCTGACCAGCCCGAATATCAGAACGTCTCCTACACCAACGACACCGCGCAGCGGATCGCCGACTTCACGATGACCCTGACGACTTCGGACGAAGGCACCCGGTGAACAGCCTGACCCGATACTTCGCCGATGTCTCCCGAATCCGGGCCGTCGGTCGCTCTACCAATCAATGGGTAGAAGTTGTCCGCCACCACGACGGGGACCTTGACGTGCGCATCCGCCCCGGCCTGCTGCGCCGCTACACCGAAGAGGAAGTTGCCGCCGAGGTTCGCACCGCGTTGATAGCTGCGATCGCCGACCATCGACGGCAGTACAGGAAACTCCGGATCGACTACTTTGGCTCGTCGCTGGGCGTCGAGGAGTTCACGCGACCCCAGCCGTCGGATGACCAGGAGCAGACGCGGTGAATACCGATATCTCCGCCCTTACCGTTGAGACACAGGCCCTGGTGGCCTTCGGTCGGGAACGGTACGAGGATGGCACCACCTACAGCGCCATCCGCCGCTATCTCACCGACATCGGATCCGTACCCCGCTCGGCGTGGGGCACGCTCGACGGCATCTCCGACCGGCTCCACCGAGACTGGACTGACGCGCTCCGCAACCGGACCGCCGAGGCTGATCAGGCTCGTGACGAGATGGAACGAATGGCCGACGGGCTACTCCAGATCGCCGCGGACTACGAAGGCACCGATCTACAGGTGGCGACGACTTTCGACGTAGTCAACCGAGACCTGCAGCCCTACCTGCCCCTTGGTGCCGGCTACGGCAACCCGATCCGCATCCGCGCCGGCGGAGCCGGGATCATCGCACCGCCGGCTCATCGACCGCAGCCGGGCGACACCCCCATCCTGGCGATCCCCGACGACAACGAGCGGCTTGCCGCCACTCGCGCTGAGACGCTGCCCCACACCCGGGTCGTCGAAGAACCGCTGACAATCTATAGCGACTTCAGCTTCGAGGGCGGGCGCACCACCTACTACGAGAACGGCGGCGGCGACCAACTCGACACCTTCATCAAGGAACATCGAAGCACGCTGCTGCAGCTCGAGGGTCTCCTGATCCGGCTGGGCACCGGCGACCGGCTTCCACTGACCGACCTGATGATCCACGCCTGGCGATCCGTCCCCCCGATCATCCGCAACCGTGCCGACCTGGTTCACTCCGTCGCCAACACCTACAGCGAACTGTCCGCCGAGATGGCCGGCGAGGCGGCTAACCTCAAGCTCTACTGGGAAGGCAGCGCTTCCCAAGCCTTTGCCCAGTACGCCAGCCGCGCGACGACCTACCTCACCCAACTTGAAGCGCAGGCCCGCTGGCTGGCCGACGAAGGCAAACGCGCCGCCACCATGCTCGAGGGTCTCCGCAACGCCTACGCCGCCCTCGGCTACGAAAACATCAGCACCCTCATCACCGCCCTAGACAGCTACCTCGACGCCGTCAACAGTCCCTTCTCCTCCTGCACCAACCCGGAGAAGGCGTTCCTCGATGTCGTGCGGGGCTTCACTGCCTTTCTGCTCGAGGCGGAAAGACAACATGCCGATGCCATGGCCAGCCTCATCCGGGTTGAGGAGCAGGAACGCAAGGAACGCCCAGACCTCGGCACCCGTAACCACGATGCGACGCCGTTTCCGGCCGCCGAGGTCGGTGCCAGCGCGTGGACCGACCGCATCACCTGGACACCACGACCGGACCGACCCACTGTCTGACCAGCCAGCACGCAGCTCGAATTCGCCCACGCAAACCTGCTGTACAGCAGCCCAGCCGGAGCGACCGTCGATTCGCCCCTCAGTCGGCGGTGTCGCGGACCGCCTGGGCAAAGACCTCGGAGTGGTGCGCGAAGTTCCGGAACTGCCCGTAGCTCGGCGCCGCCGGCGACAGCAGCGGGCATACGAACCTCCTCGGTCCAGGCGTACGCACTGGTCGGCCCGACCTGAACCCAGGCTGGGTCACGGCGTCCGCCGCCTGACGGGGCGGCCGGCTACGTGATTCTCATGTCAGATGCTTGACAACTGAACCCAAGGGCAACATTCTCAAGTAGAGTGTGACGCCCGACACGGGATGTCGGGCGTCCACCAGAGATAATTCGCTGGTCTTTGTCATCTACAGACGTGGCTAGCCGGAGCATTCGGACGTTGCATCCTCAGGAAGGGTGTAGGCGACTTGGTTGCGAAGCAGGTCTACGGCCGCCTGGATGCTGTGACATTAGTTCGGGCCCTGATGGAACGACCTCTCAACGAACGCGGTCGCCCCACCACCACAAGGTCTCCGGTAATTGTCCTCGAAGCCCCGGCAGGTGGCGGCAAAACAGCCCTACTGGAGGCGATGGCCGAATTACTTCATCAGCGCGTACCCTACGCTTTTGTTGATCTGGCCACGGTTACCACCCGAGCCGACCGCGACGCCACTGTCACCAATCTCCTGTCCGCGCTTGCCTTCGAGCTGTCACGCCGGTGCCAGCGGTACGGAACACTTCGCTTTCCTCGGTTCGTTGTCGGTCAACTCGTGATGAGACTCGACCTGTCCCGCGACGATCCTGGCCTGGCCCGTAAGCAGGCAACCGACGCGTTGAAGGCGCACCGCCGCCTCGACCAGATGCTCGATATTTTGGAGGAGGCGGCTGGCACGGCAACCGGTCTCACACCGATTCAGCCCCAAATACCGAGCAGCATGGTGCGTGGAACCCTTTCACTGCTGGTGGACGGCATGACCCGATGGCTCCCCCGGCTCACCCTCGGCCGCTTCCAGGACTGGTACGGCCACCGTGACCGCGGGCTTCAGGATGACCCGATCAGCACACTGGTTGGGCTGAATCGGTGGGCGCATTCCCACGCCACCGGGGGTGCTCAACGGCGCATCGACAACCTGATGTCAGCGGCCTTTCTCGCCGACCTTCGACATGGGTTCGCCAGTAGCCGGCGAAGTGCGGGATGGTCGCTCAACTGTGTCGCCCTGCTGGACAACGCCGACTCTGATCTGGCCCGTGACCTCCTCGAAACACTGGTTCGGGTCCGCGGGGACGACCTCGATCACGGCTACGCCGCTCCCGACCCACTCACGGTCGTCGCCACGAGTGGGGGACGCCTCCTCGCCAAGGTCAACCGTGCCGACCAGGTAGCGTTGTCCGTACCGTTGGTCGATAACTACAAGGCCCTCGACCGGCGGGTACAGCCGTGGTGGCTGCGGTGCCGGCTGGACGATCTGACCGTCGACGAGGTCAACCTCATGGTGACGGATCTGTCGCTGGACCGCGACGATGATCATCAACTCGCGGCCCTGATCCACCAGTTCACCGGGGGTCACCCGGGGGCGACCCGGATCATGCTCGAGGCGATCACCGCCATCACCACCCGGTGGCGGTCGCTGGCCGAGGTGCTCGGCGGCGACTCCGGCGGGGTAGCGGTGGAGGAGCGCCTACTACAGCTCTTCCTGGACGGGGTCCCCGACGAGGCGAGAGAGGATCTCATCACCTGCTCGGCGGCGCGTACCCGGCACCACGCCATCGAACTGGCGGTCAGACGGCAGGACCTTTTCACCGCGCCGGATCTGGTCATCGGCGAGTTGCGGGAGTCACCGATGTGGCTCCTTCGGGACGAGTGGGGCCCCACCGTACTGCGCCGGCTGCTGCTGCGCCGGCTAGCCGGGCGGCGGGATGGGGCAGCGACCTGGTCGGTGGTCCACCGCTGGCTACGAGAGGCAAGCCCGCTCGAACACCGGGACGAGCGGGACACCCGTACCGCGCTCACCGCCGAGCTCGCCTACGCCCTCGCGGACGGCGACATCGAATTCGTGACCCGTAAACTCGATCAACACGCGGTGGGTCGTGCCACGACCTGGCTGGCAATGGTGGACGCCGTGACGTCGGTACCCGGTCGGTTGGACCCGTACGTCGAGCACACCGTGCAGGCACGTGGCTTGACCAGTTGGCTCGGGTCCGGCGACGAACGGCAGCTGGCCTGCATCGCCGGGCTGGTGGCGCGGTTGTGGATCGCCGCCGACCCGTTCCGCGACATCGGCCGCCGTGGATTACACCGGCAGATAGCCCGGGACTATGACGAGTTAGCGCTCTACCACCCGGAATGGGACGACGAGCTGTACACGCAGAAGAACCGCCACCAGCAGTTGGCTCGCGTCTGGAGCGCCGGGCTGCACCAGAGGGAGACACCGTGACCAGGTCGCCCATCGCGCGTGTCCGGCCGGACATCTTCGAGCCACCCACCACACCGCTGGAGAGAAGGCGGCGCAGTCGCAGGCGTATCGCCGCTGTCCTGGCCCTGGTAATCGTCGCGCCGAGCCTGCTGTGGGGCGGAACCCTCGCGTACCGCGATCTGTCCTGCGGACCAATCGGTAATGGGATTTCCCGGGTCGACGGGCAGTGCGTCGGAGTGACCGACGGATCCTTTGTCTTCCATCCGGACATCGAACAGATACAACAGAGGATCAGGAAGGAGAACGAGAAGGTACGCAATGGCGGGTACGGCAAGCTGCCCTACGTGCGAATCGCCGTGCTGATGCCCATGACGGCGGACGACCGCAGCGCGTTGACAATGGCCCGGATTCGGTACAGCCTGCAGGGGGCGTACGCGGCGCAACGGCGGGCCAATGGCGGGGCGGACGACGGGTTCGGCGACCCGACACCGCTGATCGAGTTGTTGCTGGCCAACGAGGGCAGCAACCAGCAGCAGTGGCGTCCGCCGGTCAGCCGGTTGACCAGCATGACCACGGGGCCACACCCGCTCGTTGCGGTGGTCGGTCTGGGAGTGAGCATTCCCGCGACGCAACTCGCGGCCGAAGAACTGTCGAGACACCAGGTGGCCACGGTCGGTGCGGTACTCACCGCGGACACGTTGCGGGCGGACAGCTTTGTTCAGGTATCGCCGTCGAACGGCCATTACGCACTGGCGTTGAGAAACTATCTCGACCAGGAGTACCCCGAGGGGCACAGCGATCGTCGCCGCGGAATCGTGGTCTACGACCAGAACTCCGACATGTACACCCGGACACTCCGGGAGGCGTACGAGCAGCACCTGGAAGACTTCATGGTCGAAGGTCCGGCACAGCAGTTCAACGGAATTCTGAACGAGGAGGATCCCGTTCCACTATTCGACCACGTCAGCACGCAGGTCTGTGCAGCGAAAGCAGTCCGGATCTTCTACGCCGGGCGAGTGAAGGAACTGAGAAATCACTTTATTCCCAGCCTCGCCAGGAAGCACTGCGCCGATCGTGAGGAGAATAATGAACAACTAACCATCATGCTCGGCGCCACCGGCCTGTCCTCACTCCGGGACGAAGAGACCGTGGACCTGCTCAAGCGGCACCGAATTCGAGTTGTCTACGCATCGTCAATCGACCCGGACGGCTGGAACGGACGCGCCGACGAACTGTTGGGAAGCGAGCAGCAGGATGCGTTACCAGAGTTTCTTTCTGGTATGCCGGTCGGGTACCCGAGCTTCTACCAGAAGCTACACGCGCTGTTTTCCACCCAGGAGGCCGACGACGCACTCGCCGACGGCTACGCGGCGATGCACCATGATGCGGTCGCCACGGCGGTCCTCGCGACCCGGCAGGCAGCTCGAGAGCGGAAGGAATCCGTCCCCACCCACAAACACGTCGCGTCGGCACTGTGGAAACTCAACATCCTCGGCGAGGTTCCAGCGGCTGGCGGAACCCTGAGCTTCAGCCCGGAAGGGCTGGGCTGGCCCAGCGGCAAACCCATTCCGATCCTTTCGATCCCGCCAGACGCACAGCCACCCACGCCAACATCGAAGCCCTACATCACCTGAGGTGTCGAACTCGACCCCGTTCCTCGATGGCGGGTGGTCCGGCAGCACCGGGCCGAGCTGCCACGGGAGAGTTCCCCGGCCTCAGTCGGCGGTGTCGCGGACCGCCTGGGCGAAGACCTCGGAGCGGTGCTCGAAGTTCCGGAACTGCCCGTAGCTCGGCGCCGCCGGCGACAGCAGCACCACCCCGCCGGCCGGCGTGACCCGCCGGGCCAGCCGAACCGCCCCGACCAGATCGTCGGTGACCTCACACCGGACCTTCGGCAACCCGTCCAGCGCGGCGACGATCCGCGCCCCGCTGTCCGGTACGCCGATCATGGTGATCTCCCGCTCGGCGAGGTGATCGCGCAGCGGCGTGTAGTCCAGACCCCGATCGGCACCGCCGACGATCACGGTGAGCGGCCGCCCGTCGTACGCGTCGATCGCGTGCATGGCCGCGTACGGGCTGGTGGCGAGGGTGTCGTCGACGAAGGTGAGACCGGACGGGTCAACGATCTCGGTGAGCCGGTGGGCCAGCCCCTGGAACCCGGCGACGGCGACCGCCAGGGTGTCCCGGCGGGCGAGCACGTCGACGCCGAGCACGTCGAGCACGGCCAGCGCCACGCAGAGGTTGCCCTCGTTGTGCCGTCCGACCAGCGGCAGCACCGCCCGGGGGAAGAGCGGCTGGTCGCCGAGGTGGAACCAGGGCGTGCCGTCCGGGCCGCCCGCCACCTGGGTGGTGTCGGGGGTGCCGGCTCGCACCACGGGCCGGTCACCGAGTTCGGCGGCGAGCCGGGGGTCGGCGCCGTTGACCACGACGGTCTCCGGGCCGTGGGCCAGCAGGTTGAGCTTGTCCCGGTAGTACTCCCGTTCGCCGCCGTGGGCGTCGAGGTGCTCGGGGAAGAGCGCGGTCACCACGGCGACGCGGGGGGAGTCGGTCAGGTCGCTGCACTGGTAGCTGGAGAGCTCCAGCACGTAGAGGTCGGCCGCGGGCAGGTCCAACGTCGGCACCCCGATGTTGCCGCCGAAGACGTTGGGCTGGTCCACCGCGGCGAGCAGGTGGCTGATCAGGCTGGACGTGGTGCTCTTGCCCTTGCTGCCGGTGACCCCGACGGTGCGGGCGGCGTGGTCGGCCATCCAGAGCGCGGTGCCCTGGGTCACCGGCACCTGACGCCGCCGCAGCTCGGCCAGCCACGGGTGGGTGTTCGGCACGCCCGGCGAGCGGACCACCACGTCGGCGGCGGCCAGCCGTTGCGCCCCCGCGTCACCGGTGACCAATGGCGCCGCCGTCGCCAGGAATCCGTCCCAGGGCGGGCTGACCGTCGAGCCACCGTCGTCCACGGCAACCAGGTCCGCCGGGCCGTGCGCGGCGATCGCGACCACCGCCGCTCGTCCCTCCCGGCCGGTCCCCCAGACCGCGACTTTGCGTCCGCGCAGGTCAGACAGGCGCACTGGCTCTCCCTCGGAATATCGACGATGTCGGTGGGCGGTCCGGGCGCACTCGGGCACGGCGGACGAACCAGGGCCTAGTATGGCGTGTGCCCAACGAGCAGCTGCGGCGGATGGACGCCTTCACCTTCCCGTCCTACTCCTTCGACCTGTCCACCGGGGAGGCGTTGTTCGACTACGCTCTCACCGGGCCGGACGGCGAGCAACGTTTCACGGAGGTGATCACCCTCCCGCTGCCCGCGTCACCCCCCTCGGATGAGCGGGTAGCCACCCTGGGGCGGGTCCTGGAGCTGCTGCACGTGATCGCCGGGGTCAGCTACTACAAGACCGCCGCCCCGCACCGGCTGGTGCTGCCGGCTCCGCTGGGGCCGGCCGCCGTCGCGCTGGTCACCGCCGTCTACACCAAGGGCCTCGGCGAGTACGCGTACCGCAACGCGCTGCCGCACGTGCTGCGGCTGCGTCCCGAGGTGCCCGCCGGTGAGCTCACCCCACCGGTCGGGTACGACACCGACGACCGGCGACCACTGTCGGCGGTGGGGGGCGGCAAGGACTCGATCGTCAGCCTGGAGGCGCTGCGCCGGGACGGGCTGGACCCGTTGCCGTTCTCGGTCAACCCCAACCGGGTGATCGAGGCGGTGAACGTCGCCTCCGGGTTGCCGGCGCTGGCCGCACGACGGCGCATCGACCCGGTGCTGTTCGACCTGAACGCCGCCGGTGCGTTGAACGGCCACATTCCGGTGACCGCGATCAACTCGCTGATCGCGGTGGCCACCTCGGTGCTGAACGGGTTGGGCCCGGTGGTGATGTCCAACGAGCGCTCGGCGTCGGACCCGAACCTGGTCTGGGACGGGCACCAGATCAATCACCAGTGGTCCAAGGGCGTCGAGGCGGAGGGGCTGCTGCGCGGGGCGCTCGGGGAGCACGCCGGTCTCACCGACCCGTACTTCTCCCTGCTGCGCCAGCTCTCGGAGCTGCACATCGCCCGGACCTTCGCCCAGATCGACGGCTACGACGCCGTGGTGACCAGTTGCAACGCCGCGTTCAAGCTGCGCGGCGCGAGTGATCGCTGGTGCCGGGACTGCCCCAAGTGCCGGTTCGTCTTCCTCGCCCTGGCGCCGTTCATGTCCCGCGAGCGGATCACCGGGGTCTTCGGCGGCGACCTGCTGGCCGACCCGGCGCAGCTACCCGGCTACCGGGAACTGCTGGGCGTGGACGGGCACAAGCCGTTCGAGTGTGTCGGCGAGGTCGAGGAGTCGGTGGTGGCGCTCAGTCTGCTCGCGGAGCAGCCGGGGTGGCGCGACGCGCCGGTGGTGCGCGCGCTGATCGACGCGGTCCCGGATTCGGCCTGGAAGACGGCGGCCAACTCGGCCGTCTTCACACCGGGTGGACCCAGCTTCATCCCCACCCGGTACGCCGACGCCCTCGACTCCCTTACCGAACGGGTTCGGAACCTGCCCGGGTGACGTTGACCGCCACCGGCCGGCGGATCGCGTCCAGCGCCAGCAGGGCCACGTGCAGACCGAGGCAGGCGTCAACCGAGTCGAGGTCCACATCGAGGATTCGACCGATCCGGGCCAGGCGTTCGTAGAACGCCGGGCGGGACAGGTGCGCGGCGACTGCGCCGGCCGACTTGTTGCGGCCCTGTTCCAGGTACGCACGCAGGGTGCCGAGTAGCTGCTCCCGGGGGTGCTGCGCATCGTAGGAGAGAAGGGCGCCCAGCTCCCGCTCGACGAAGGTCTGTAGGGATGGCTCGTCGCGCAACAGGTGCAGCAGGCCAGCGAGCCCGACGTGCGGCAGCCGGTAGATCGGCAGGTCCCGCCGGTCCCGGCGGGCCGCCTCGGCCACCTGCCGCGCCTCGACCAGGGAGCGGCGTGCCTCCCGCAGACTGCCCACGCCCGAGCCGGCGCCGATCACGGCGGTGCCAGCCGGGTCGGGGCGGTCCGGGCTCCGCCCGCTGCCCCGTCGGCCGTTGACGTCCGCGGAGAACACGTCCGGGCGGGCCCGGGCCAGGGCCGTGACGAAGGCTGTGAGCGCCCGTTCCTCGCCGGAGCGGTCCGTCAACGCGAGCAGCACGCCGACCGTCTGGTCGTCGAGCGCGCTGGTCAACGCGGTCAGCTGCGCCTCATGTACGGCGTGGCCGACCGCCTCGGCGAGTTCCCGCAGCCGGGCCGAGCCAGCCCGCGGGCCTCCCCCGGTGAGGTGACTGCCCTCGTCTGACCTGGCCGGCGCCGGATCGTCGGCCCGATACCGGACCACCACCCCCACCAGGTGCCGCCCCGCCAACGGCACGCCGAGGGCGCGGGCCCGCAGCGCCACCTCGTCCACCGGCCGGGAGTGGTCGAGCAGGGCCGCCAGTAGGGTGCGGTGCAACTGCTGTTCCAGGCCCTCGGCGTCGCGCCGGATCAGCCGGCCCAGGGCGAGGCTGGACGCCGCCCGTTCCACGAGGATCGTCAGTCGGGTGGGCGGGGTGTCCGGCCGGTTCCCGGGGGTCGCCCCGCCGGCACCGAGCCACCGCACCAGCAGCCGCCCCCAGTCCTGCCCCCGGGCGCCGACCATGGTCACCAGCCAGCCGTTGTCCACGTCGTACGCGGTCCGGCCGGCCGGCAGGATCCGCCGGGAGAGCTGCTCCCAGCCGTCGAGCAGCAGGGCGGCGCTGCCCCCCGCCGGGTCGTACGCGAGCACCTGCCGGGACAGGTTCTCCAGCACCACCGCGCAGCCGGAGAGTTCAGCTGCCTGCTGGACCACCTCTCCCGGTCCCGCGCCCTCCATCGAGAGCTCGGTGAAGCGCTGATGGATCTCCTCGGTGGCGCGTAGCTCGGCCAGCTGGGCGTCCACGATCAGCGCGTGCACCGCCTCGGTGACCCGCACGAACGGGGTGGCCCGGCGCAGCTCGACCAGGGGCAACCCGTGCCGGGCGGCGGCGGCGACCATCGCCCGGGGCACCCCGCCGAAGTAGCGGCGGCCCAACTCGACGACGAGGCCGGCGACGCCGACAGCCGCCAGGTCCGCGATGAACGCCCGCAGCCCGGCGTTGTCGGCCGGCAGCCCGATCCCGGTGGTCAGGACCAGTTCCGAGCCGCCGAGCAGGGAGGCGATGTCGGGCACCTCGGCCACGTGCACCCAGCGGACCCGTCGGTCCAGCGCGGCTTCACCGGCGACGAGGCGGGGCGCGCCGGAGCGCACCGGCTCCAACGCGAGCACTTCCCGAATGGTGGGGAACACGGCGACACGCTACCTCGTATGACGTTGGTCACTAAACTCCCGTGCCCCGCGGCGGCTGGGGTTGAACCGGGGTGAGCGGCGCGGTGTGGGGTGACCGTTACCGGTGGTCAGAGCGGATCGTCCCGGCCGAGTTCCCAGCAGGCGACGGCGGTGGCGGCGGCCACGTTGAGCGAGTCGACACCGCGGCGCATCGGGATGACCACCCGGACGTCGCTGGCCTCCATCGCCTCCCGGGTCAGGCCCGAGCCCTCCGCGCCGAGCAGCAGCGCCGCCCGGGCCCGCTGGTCCGGTCCGAGGCGCTGGATCGGCACCGCGTCGGGGGCGGGGGTCAGGGCCAGCACGGAGAAGCCGGCGGCGCGGACCTCGGCGAGCGCCTCGGGCCAGGGGCCGAGCGTCGCGTAGGGCACGGCGAACACCTCCCCCATGCTGACCCGGACGCTGCGGCGGTAGAGGGGGTCGGCGCAGGTCGGGGAGAGCAGCACCGCGTCCACGCCGAGCCCGGCGACGGCCCGAAAGATCGACCCAAGGTTGGTGTGGTTGTTCACGTCTTCGAGGATCACCACCCGGCGGGCGGTGGCGAGCACGTCGGCCGCCGTCGGCTGCGGCCGACGGCGGAACGACGCCAGGACCCCCCGGTGTACGTGGAAGCCGGTCACCTGGCGCAGCACGTCCGGGGTGGCGGCGTAGACCGGGGCGTCGCCGTTGTCCAGGTCCGCGATCTGCTCCACCCGCTTGGCGTCCACCAGGTAGGACCGCGCCGGGTAGCCGGCGCGCAGCGCACGCCGCAGCACCAGCTCGCCCTCGGCGATGAAGAGGCCGTGCGGTGGCTCCCAGCGGGTTCGCAGCTCCACGTCGGTGAGGGCGCGGTAGTCGGCGATCCGGTCGTCGTCGGGGTCGGTGATCTGGTGGACGGGCACCGGACGATTCTGCCGGACGACGCGGACGGCGCCCCGTCCACCCGCCCCGCCCGAGGGGCACCGCAGCTGGTCGCGCAACCGGCGGGGGGTGGGTGCCGAGCGTCGCGCCCACCCCGGCGGCGCCGGCGCCGCCGGACTGCCGACGCGCGGATCGGGCGGCGCGGATGATGACATCCGCCTGGGTCCCACGACAGGCCATCGCACCGGCCATCGGTGACCGGACCTTACCGCTACCCTGATCGATGGCCGCACCTGGGGAGGAGCTGCGAGGTGACGGATCAACTCGGACCGCTCTTGCGCCAACTACGGAACCAAGCGGGATTGACGCAGGAGGCGGTGGCGGAACGGTCCGGGGTGAGTGTCCGCACGATTCGCCGCCTGGAGTCGGCGACAAACATTGATCACCGTTTGGGAACGCTGAACCTGTTGGCTGACGCCCTTGAGCTCGGGCCCGCGGACCGCGAGCTACTGGCGACGATGCTGGCGAGAGCCGGCACCCCGGCCGTGGCCATGACTCAGGCCGCCCCCGCGGCTCCTGGCCCAACTGGGTCGGCGAGCGAGCCGCCCCGGTCACCGTCGGATCGGGCTCCCGTATCGGCACCGCCGGCCGCCGTGCTGGCGGCTGCGGACGCGTTGGCGCGGGAAGCCCGGCGGCGGTGGCAACGTGAGGAGGAGCGGCGCCAGGTCCACGACCCGTTTCCGTTGCCGTTGCGCTGGCGGTCGGCCCCCGCACCGCTGATGGACTACGCGGTGAACATCCAACGCCTTCCACCGGGAGCTACGGCACAGCTTGACCTTGGTGGTGAGCTGCACAGTGTCGCCGAGGTCTACCGGAGGATCCGGTCCGGCCGGTTGGTGATCCTGGGCCGGGCGGGTTCGGGCAAGTCGATCCTGTTGATCAGGCTTGTCCTGGACTTCCTGGCGACCCTTTCCCTTCCCGATCGAGTGCCGCTGATCTTCAACATCGGAACCTGGGACGCGACAACCACCACCCTGCGGGAATGGCTGATCGGTCAGCTGCTGCGGGATCACCCACACCTGGCCCGCCGGACTCCAGACGGGCCGACGCTGGCCGCCGCACTGGTCGACGCAGACCTCATCCTGCCGGTCCTGGACGGGTTTGACGAGATCGCCGAAGGCCTACGGCGGGACGCGCTCGAAGCCCTCAACGCGACCTCACTGCCGCTGGTGCTGACCAGCCGCCGGGACGAGTACGCCGACGCGGTACGGGGAGTCGGGGCGCCGCTGAACTGGGCAGCGGGCATCGAACTCGTTGATCTCACCCTCGACGATCTCAGGGCCTACCTACCCCGAACCGCCCGCCCGGCCGGCCGCGACGAGACCGTGGCGGGGTGGGAACCCGTACTGGAACAGCTGCGGACCCGGCAGTCCCCGGCGGGCGGGGTCCTCACGAAGGTACTGACCACTCCCCTGATGGTCGCCCTGGCCCGGACGATGTACAGCGAGGCACCGGGCCGGGATCCGGCCGAGCTGCTGGACAGCGTCCGCTTCCCCAGCGTGGAGTCCATCGAGAAGCACCTGCTGGCCGGTTTCGTCTCGGCGGTGTACCGACCGTGGGTCCCCGAGCGCAACGCCGGCGGCTCCCGCAGCCGGAACGGGAACTGGAACCCGCAGCGCGCCGGGCACTGGCTCGGCTTCCTCGCCCACCAGTTGATGCGGCCCAACCAACCTCGGCGAGACCTCGCGTGGTGGCAGCTCGGTGACTCCCTTCGTCGTTCGACCCGGATCGCCGCCGTGACCGTGGCTTCCGCGCTGTGTATCGCCGGGGCAACCTGGACGATCGGGCTGGTAACGGCCCAGGCCGACCGCGGTCAGGTCCTGCTGGAAGGGGCCATGATGGGCCTGTCGGCCGGCCTCGCGTTCGGGACTGTCTACGCGGCGATCATCGCCTTCGGCGGCACCTTCCAACCGGCCCACGTGCGGCTCCGGCTACGTCGCGGCCGGAGCGGCAGGGTCCGCCCGCCGGCCCGGGCGTTCACGCTCCGGTTCGCGGTTGTCCTGCTGGGCGGATTCGTGATGGGCGTCGGCTGCGCCTGCGCCATCGCCGTCGTACGCGCGCGGTACTGGGACATCCCACTCACGAGTCCCGAAGCGATCCGGGCCGCCCTCATCAACATGCTGGTCTTCGGGCTGATCTTTGGCTTGGCGGTCGGGCTGGTGTTCGGGCTCCTGGCCGCGCTGGAGGTGCCGGTGGACGTTTCCTTCGCCGCCACTCCGGTCCACCTCCTGTCCGCGAACCGGACGACCGTGGGCCAACAGGTCCTCATCCTCGCCCCCGCGCTCGCCCTGACCATCGCCTTCGGTGGACGGCTGGTCGTCAACCTGCTCCAGGGACCTCTCGGGCCACTGAGCTGGGAGTTGCCCGATGCGCTGATCATCGGTGCTGCCGGTGGTCTGGGCAGCGCCCTGTCGTACGCGTTCTGTTTCACCGCCTGGGGGCAGTGGGTGATCCTGTGCCGGGTGTGGCTGCCGCTGACCGGCCGGCTGCCGTGGAACACGATCGCCTTTCTGGAACACGCCTACCACCGAGGCGTACTCCGGCAGAGCGGGGCGGTTTACCAGTTCCGCCATTTCCGGCTTCAGGAGCACATCAACCACTCGTACCGCGAGCGGTAGGCGTTTCCGTCCACGTTCCCCGCGCCCTACACCGTGCGGACATAAATGGCTAGCCAATCGTGAGCAATCTTGCAATTAATTTCCACCAACAGCCTGTGTCGTACGGTGGAATGGCACTCAACACAAGGAGGTCCACATGAGAGTCATCCCATTCGGCCGACGAATGCTAGTTCGATGGCTGGGTGCAGTTTCCGTGGGGCTGCTACTCGGCAGCACCCTCGGTGTTGGCACCGCCAGTGCGGTGCCAGAAAAGCGCGTCCACAACGCGATGCAGATCATCTTCAGCCCAACTGCGCCCGACAATTTCTGCACGATCGGCGCGGTGGGCACCGACGACTACGGCCGAAAGATCGCAATCTCGGCCGGTCACTGTATTAGCGACCCGGATTACGCCGATCGCGAGATCCACGAGAACATCGCTCCCGTCTACCATCGACAGGACCCGGCCTTCGGCCCGATTGGTCATATTCGCTACTTCAAAGACCCGGAGGGCTCGGCTACGGGCCACCTGACCAAGGACTATATGATCATCGAACTAGTCCCGGAGGTGACCCTCTCCGCGCAGGGCCCGCACCTGAAACAGACGGGTGAAGTGGAGGTCCCGGGCGGCACTGCCAGCCCGAACGCGTTGAGCCCCGCGCTGGATAACGAACGGCTCCTCGGTGCCGGGCGGCTCAGCAGCAATGACATCATCGTCTCGGGCCAGCTTGGCGTCTGGTATGCCGGCATTACTCATAATACGGACGGCATCTACCGGTCCTGGGCCCAACACCAGGCAGGCGACTCGGGGGGTCCGACGATCTGGCACGTACCGGGCAGCGCCTACCCGTCCGAGGAGAACGGATTCCAGGCCGAAGGGCCGTGGGCTGGCATCACCAAGGGAAAGGGCCTGCAGATTCCGTGGTACCAATACACCAGCTCCGCCAACATCCTCGCCGACCTTCGCGCTCGGGACGCCGCCGACCCCGCTGACATCTATGGTGCGGGCTTCGAGGTGACCCACAACCCGTGACCCCCATTGACCGGTGACACCGGTTCCAGAAACGACGCGCCCGCCCCTCGGGGCGGGCGCGTCGCTGTCGGGTCGGTCAGCTGCCGTCGGGGAGTCGGGTGACGAAGGCCCGCCACGCCGCCGGGCCGAAGACCAGCGCCGGCCCGGCCGGGTCCTTGGAGTCCCGGACGCCGACGACGCCGGGGAGATTGTCGGCGACCTCAACGCACGAGCCACCGTTGTTGCCGCTCTTGCTGCTTTTGCGCCATCGCGCACCGGTCAAGTCCATGATCCCGCCGCTTCTCTGATCAGCTCCAAGGAGGAAGCTCGGGGGAGGGATTCGCCCCTGATGCGCTCCCACCTTCGGCTCAGGGTAGCAACGTCGGCGGCCTGTCGGAGGATCTGCGCGGGCGCCTGACTGTCGACGTGGGCGACGTGCTCGACCTCGGGCAGTTCGGCGAGGATGAAGCCGCCGCCGAGCCCCGGATACATCCCGATGTCCTTGGGCACCAGGTGGACCTGCACCGTGTCGTCGGTGGCGCGCTCGGCGAGAAACTCAAGCTGTTCGCGCATCAGCCGGCGGTCGCCGTAGGCCGACTGGTAGAGCACTCCCTCGAAGATGACGGCGGTCAGCAGCGGGGGGCGTTCGGTGCGGAGGATGGCCTGTCGACTGATCCGGGAGGCGACGAGCTCGTCGACCTCGCCCGGGGTCAGTGCCTCGCCGGCGAGGGTCGCGCGGGCGTAGTCCTCCGTTTGGAGCAGGCCGGGAATCCAGGTGTGCTCGAACCAGCGCACCGCGACCGCTTCACGCTCCCAGTCAACCCATTCCCGCAACCACTCCGGCTCGCGACGTTTGACGACATCCGGCCAAAGCTCCTCGACCTCCCGACCGAGGATGGTGGCCACCTGCAGGCGGCGACGGGGCCGCGGAACACGTCCCGGCGTAATCCAACGCGCCGCAGTTTTCGGGTCGACACCGGTCTGGGCAGCCAGGCTCTCCGCGGTCTCCCCCGCCTCCACCATGGCCCGCTGCAATGCATAGTTCATCCTGCCTCCATTCAAGGATGTTCTCGGACGTCCCAACAACGTGCACAAATGCTGTGTCTTCATCCCGTGGCGTGTTGACAGAGTGTGCGTCATGGAGGCGCGTTGGGGGAAGACCCAAATTCCGGCGGAGGCGCGGAAGGGGCATCCGTACCCGGAATGGGTGTGGACAGTTCGATCCAGAACGCGAAGGCGAGGATGACCGATGAGAGTAGAACCGTCGGCCGGTCAGTCGAGATTGTCGAGACTGTCGAGCGCTGTGCGCAGCTGGCGAAGCCAATTCGCGTCGAGCTGGCGTCCATTGGGAAGTCGATCCGCTCGATCCCAACGCCATGCGGTGATCATCGCCAGCACCAGGATCCGGCACTCGCGGAGCAAAACTATGTCGACACCGGGATAGTGTTCGCCGACTTCCTCGGGTGCATGGGCGAGGTCGAATTCGACCGGTCCCCGGCAGCACGTCTCCAAGTCAATAAACAGCACCCACCCTTTGTCGCCAACATACGCATGCCGGCGTGCAGCCGGTGCAGCGCACTCGCGTAGTCCACCGGGGAGACCACTGCGGATGCCACCGGTTCGTAGTAGGTCCAGAACGTCACCGCGTAGCCATTCTGCGGGTAGACACGCGGCTCGACCCGAGGGTCAGGAACAGCCACCGGGCTCCCGAAATCCGCCTGGCCGCCGCCACCGCAGGTGGGACCGCTGACACCGACATCGTCGGGTAGCCCTCTCCGTTGAGTACCGCCGCCACCACCCAGACACCGAGGACCTGCCGGCGGGCGGTGAGCTCCGGGCAGACAAAGCCGGAGCGCTGGGCGATCAGCAACAGCGCGGGAACACCGGAGGAAAGGACGGCTGGGCTCTACCGTCTCACCATCGCTGAGGTAGGTTCTGGCCACATACCCCTCCGTGACGCATACGCCGATCAATTCTCCGAAGGACGATGCCACGCGAGATCGCGGCCCGGATGGCGGAGGGTGACTCGACCGCTACCACCTCTTCGGCTGACGGAGGCCTGATGGGCAGATATGTGATTACCGGGGCCACTGGCGGCATCGGCGGAGCCGTCGCGGAGCTGCTGCATGAGCAGGGGCATCAACTGGTCTTGGTGGGTAGCCACCGCGGGCGTCTCGACGCAGCGGCCGGGCGACTGGGCGGATGCGAGACCCTTGTGCTCGATTTGCTTGACGTGGAGGGCATCGCCGCTCACGGATCCGCGCTGGCCGCCAGAGACAGCCCCATCGATGGTCTCGTGCACAGCGCCGGTCTGGCCCAGCTGGGCTCCATCGCCGACTCCGAGACCAACAGTTGGATGGAACAGTACAAAGTCAACGTGGCAGGCCCAGCTGAGCTCACCCGTTGTCTGTTGCCCGCGCTCCGGACCGCGCGCGGCCAGGTGGTCTTTGTCAACTCCGGTCAGGGCCTTCGCACCAGCCCCGGGTGGGGCGCATACTCCGCAAGCAAGCACGCGGCCCGCGCACTCGCGCAGGCGTTGCGCGCGGAGGAGGGCCCCCACGGAGTTCGCGTGACAAGCGTTTACCCCGGCAGGACAGCCACCGAGATGCAGCGAGCCATCCATCGGCAGGAGGGCGCCGAGTACGTGGCGCAGGCGTATATCCAGCCGCGCAGCGTAGCCCGGACCGTGCTGGCAGCGCTCATGTCGCCCCCTGACATGGAGATCACCGACGTGTCCGTGGCCGTTCCTGGCTCGTGACGGGAGATAGCTGGTTCCACCCGCACCTCGGGTTACAGCGCCCGGCACCACGTGGAGCGGCCCCCACCGAGCGTGGTCATGGCGAGTCGACCGGCTGTAGCGGCAGCCCACCGATGGACTTCAGATCCAGGGGCGCGGTCAGACCCGACAGCTCGACCAGCCGGACGCCATCGTCGCCGTCGCCGTCCGCCAACCGGATCCACGGGTCCGTACCGTCGAGGAGTGACTGCCAGGCCGCGCGGGTGGCCGCTGGGACCGCGACGTGAACGCGCGCGACCGCGGTGGCTCCGTTGGCGTGCACGACCCGCTCCGGCCGGGCTGACGGCCGGTAGGCGGACATGGCGAACGGCAGGCTCGGGTCCTGTGGCACGGCGAGCTGCCAGCGCAGGGTGACGCCGTCCGGGGTCGCCCTGCGCATGTTCAGAATCCGGCTCATCGGCACGCCCGCGGCGACGAGCCGATCCCGTTCGGCACCGATCGACTCGTCGTCGGTCTCGACAGACACATCGATCCACGAATGGTCCTGTCCGGCCCACCGTTCCACCCGCCGCCGCAGGCCGCGGCCGCCGTACAACTGGACCGCCCACCGTAGCGGTAGAGACAGCCGCGGAACCCGAACCAGCTCAATAAACGGACCCTCCTCGAACCAGATCAGCGCATTCGAACTACGGTCGGGCCGCCGACCGTACACGACCGTGAACCCGACCTGCTGGAACGCTCGCACAGCGGCGTGGATGTCATCCACCCGGTGCAGGATGTGGCTGCAACGCATGCGATTCCCTACGAAGTAACGGTTAGGACTCGGACAACATGGTTACGAACTAGGGTGACCATCGCCGACTTGACCTAGGCCTGGACCGGCTCGGCGTGTTCGTGTTCGTGCAGGTCACCCAGATCCCACTCGGGAAACGGGTCGGGCAGTGCCCGCCACCAGGATTCCCCGGCGGCGACCTCCGAATCGGTGAGCAGGCAGGCGGTCAGGGCAGCCCGCAGCCCTTCGCTGTCCAGATTGACGCCAATGAGGACCAACTCCTGCTGCCGGTCACCGAACACCGGATGCCAGCGAGACTCCAGGTCCGCCCGTTCGACCGGGTCCTCCGGCCACTCCCCAGACACCGCGATCGGCACGCCCGCCGGGTCGCACCGCCCGGACGCACCGGCCTGCGACCAGAGGGCCATCACGTCCGGCCGGCTGGCCAGCCACAGGAACCCTTTCGATCGCACCACCCCGAAGGTGTCCAAGCCGTCGGCGAGCAGCTCCCACAGGCGCTGCGGGTGGAACGGCCGGTGGTCGCGGAACACGATGCTGGAGATGCCGTATTCCTCGGTCTCCGGCACGTGCTCACCGTTGAGCTCAGCCACCCAACCGGGCGTGGTCTCCGCCCGCTCCAGGTCGAACCAGCCGGTATTGAGGATCATTGCTGGTGGTACCCGGCCGTGCATGGCCCGGACCTGACGGGCGGCCGGGTTGAGTCGGGTCAGCAGAGCCTCCACGACCGTCAGGTCCTCCGGGGCCAACAGATCGGTCTTGTTCACCACCAGCACATCGGCGAACTCGATCTGGTCAACCAGCAGGTCGGCGATGCTCCGGTCGTCCCCCTCGTACGCGGCCAGGCCGCGCGACTCAAGCGTCTCCCCCGCCTCGATCCGAGCCAGCAGACCAGCGGCATCGACCACAGTGACCGTGGTGTCCAACCGGGCCAGGTCGTCCAGGATCTGTCCGGCCTCCACGCCGAAGGCGAACGTGGCGGCCACCGGCATCGGTTCGGAGATCCCACTGGACTCGATCAGCAGATAGTCGAACCGGCCCAGGCGCGCCAGCCGCGCCACCTCGTCGAGCAGGTCGTCGCGCAGCGTGCAGCAGATGCAGCCATTTGTCAGCTCCACCAGCCGCTCTTCGGTACGCGACAACGCACCGCCGTCGCGGACCAACGCGGCGTCAATGTTGATCTCACTCATGTCGTTGACGATCACCGCTACCCGCAGTCCGTCGCGGTTGGCCAGGACATGATTGAGCAGGCTGGTCTTGCCGGCCCCGAGGAACCCCGACAGCACCGTCACCGGCAGCCGGTCACTCACGGCGTATCCACCACTGGGCGCCCCTTGTACAGGCCGCAGTGCGTGCAGGCCCGGTGCGGCACCACCATCTCCTCGCGTGGACAGGGGCAGGGGGTCAACTGCGGCACGCTCGCCTTCCACTGCGCCCGCCGGTGCCGGGTGTTCGACCGCGACATCTTCCGCTTCGGAACGGCCATGACGACCTCCTTCTTCGACAGGTCGCACCAGAGCCTATCGGTAACGGTTGTCGTTTCCATAGCTGCTGGTTCTGCCCTCCGACGTGAGGTGGGACACCACGGCGATCATCGCGCTACGGCAGGTCATGTCCTCGAACGGCGCACGGCGAGCGGTGAACGGCGAACGGGGCAGCCCGTCGGCATGCCAGACTCCCCCGGCCTCGACGGGGGCCGGGTTACCACCCGCTACCGGTCGGCTGATGCGGCACCCCGAGCCCAAGTTCGTGATCATCGTTTGACGCCGAAGCTGGCGCGGCGCCGGCGGCACCACCCGTGCGGTTGCGGATCAACCCGCGTTGACGATCGATGCCCGCTGATGATCAGCTACGGTTCAGCCGGTCGAGCCAGCGGCGCAACTCGCCGAACGGGTCACGGTCGTCGCCGGGCTCCGGCCGCCCACGGTCCGGCTCAGGCCGTTCGACCGGGCGGCGCGGATCACCGACCAGTTCCCGGCTGGGCGCGACGAACGCCTGCTCCGGCTGCCCCTGCACGGCGGTGGAGATCACCTCAGCGACCGCGTCGATCACCTGCGCCTGCACCGCACTGCCGACCGCGTCGGTGGTGTCGTCGGGGTTCGCGGCGATGCCGGCGACCGCGATCTGCGGGGTGAAGCCGACGAAGCTCTCCGTGGCGTTCCCCTCTGAGCTGCCGGTCTTGCCGGCGACCGGCCGACCACCCAGGATCTGGTTCACCGAGGTGGCGGTGCCGCCGTTGCACTGGTTGGTCGAGGACTGCTGGCCGACCGGGCAGCGGGCGGCGTCGGTGGCGGCCCGCGCCACCTCCGCGTCGAGCACCCGCTCGCAGGAGGGTGCGACCGGCACCGCCGAGCCGTCCGGCGCGGTCACCGAGACCACCGGCAGCGGCTCGCAGTACGTCCCCTCGGCCGCGACGGTGGCGTACGCGTTGGCCAGGTCCAGTGGGGTGGCGGCGGCCACACCGAGGGTGAACGAACCCCAGTTCTCGGCGTTGTTCTCGGCGAACGCCGCGTCCGCGTCGGACCGGAAGGTGATGCCGAGGCGCTGCGCCATCTCCACCACCTTCTCCGGGCCGACCTGCTCGGAGAGCCAGACGAAGTACGTGTTCACCGAACGGCCGAAGCCGTCCCACATCATCCGGTAGCCGTCCATCCACGCCGGGTTGGCGTTGCTCGGGCACCAGCGTCCGTCGCAGCTCGCGTCGCCCTCGGCCGGGTACCGGGTGGGCAACTGGCTGGGCGCGTCGAAGCCGGTGGCGAGGGGCATCCCCGCCTCCAGGGCGGCGAGCATGGTGAACAGCTTGAAGGTCGAACCGGCCTGGTAGCCGGCGATGCTGCCGCCGCCAGAGATGAGCGGGTTCACCGTGTTCGGGTAGTTCGGCTGCCCGGCCGGGTTCTCCGCCAGGCTGTAGTGCCGGTTCACCGCCATCGCGAGCACCCGGCCGGTGCCGGGCTCCACCGCCGCGAGCGGCAGCGCCCGCTCGTTGTCGTACCCGTAGACGCTGGTGACCTGCTGCTGCGCCGTCGCCTGCAGCTCCGGGTCCAGCGAGGTGACCACCGTGTAGCCGCCCCGGCGCAGCGCCTGCTCCCGCTCCTCGATGGTCTCCCCGAAGGCGGGCTGGGTGAGCCACCACTGGCGTACGTAGTCGCAGAAGAAGCCCCAGTCGTCCGCGTCACCGGACGGTGCGGTGCAGCCGTTGGGCTGGGAGGTGGGGCGCAACGTCAGCGGCTCCACCTTCGCGGTGGCGGCCTCGGCAGCGGTGATCTCGCCGGTGGCGACCATCGCGTCGAGCACGTACGCCCGCCGGTTCAGCGCCGCCTCCTGGTCGCCGTCGATCGGGTTGTACGCCTCGGGCGACTGCACCAGGCCGGCGAGCAGCGCCGACTCGCTGAGGGTCAGCTCCGCCGGGGTCTTGGCGAAGTACCGCTGGCTGGCCGCCGAGACGCCGTACGCGCCGGCGCCGAAGTAGGCGATGTTCAGGTAGCGGTTGAGGATCTCGTCCTTGCTGAGCTGCTGCTCGAGCGCGTTGGCGTACCGGATTTCCTGAAGTTTGCGTTCGACGGTCTGCTCGGTGGCGGCGGCGCGCTCCTCGGCCGTCAGCCCGGGGTCGGTCTTGAGTACGTTGCGGACGTACTGCATGGTCAGGGTCGAGCCGCCCTGCGAGGTCTCGCCGCCGGTCACGTTGGCGACCAGGGCCCGGGCCATCCCCCGCAGGTCCACGCCGCCGTGGTCGTAGAAGCGGCGGTCCTCGGCCGCCACGATCGCCGCCTGCAGCGACGGCGCGATCTCGGCCAGCCCCACGTCGGTGCGGTTGACGTCGTAGAAGCTCGCGATCAGCGTCGTGCCGTCGTTGGCGTAGAGGTAGGAGCGCTGTGGGGTGGCCGGGGTCCGCAGCACGTCCGGCAGCGACGAGTAGCTCCCGAGCGCCGACCGGGCCGCGAACCCGAGCAGCAAATTGCCCGGCAGCACGGTGACCGCCAGGACAAGACCAGCGAGCAGGCCGGCGAGCAGCACGGTGAACAGCCGAGACAGCGGCGTACGGGGCAGGGCCATGGCGTCCAGGATTGCCAGGAAATGCGCAGACCGGCCAGCCTGAACGACGACTGTCAGCCAATTCACCGGCTACTGCCAGCTAATTCCCGGTGTAACCGCTCGGGAGGCCGGTCAGGCGGACATACCAGGCAAGGGACGACACCTCACCCTCTTCACCATGTTTTACCAGCTTGCTCCCGAATAGTGTGGTTAATGCGATTAAAGAAGTTGGCCAGTGCGATCTGGAGGGTTATCGCACCCAGTTGCTCCTCGGTGAAATGTTCGGTGGCGTCGTCCCAAATCTGGTCGGTCACGCCCGGTGCCCCGTCCTGGATTCGGGTGGCCGCCTCCGCCAGGGCGAAGGCCGCCCGCTCCGCCTCGGTGTAGAAGGGCGTGTCGCGCCAGGCGGTCACGTTGTGCAGCCGCTCCGCTGTCTCCCCCGCCTCCCGCGCCGACCGAATCGCGCCGAACACACACGGGCTGCAACTATTGATTTGGCTGATCCGCAGGTGAATCAGGGACAGCAGGCCCGGGGCGACGCCCCCGGTGTGGATCGCCTGACCGAGATGCTGGACCGCTGTCATCACGTCGGGACCGGTCAGACTTGGCATGCGCGCTTCCATCGGTGTGCTCCCTCATCGCTGTCAGCAGTGACGTGGGTCCCTTCGGACCCAGGGGACTGTCACCAACCATGCGGGAGTAGAACCGGGGAGGGTACCGACGTGTCTGAAACTAGCCCGACGACAGACCTGCCAGCCCCGTGGTGATCCGGGCCGAGACAGGTCAGCCCGCGGCCAACGGTCCGCCGGTCCCGGCCGGGCCACCGGCGGCGGGCGCCGCCGGCACGGACGTGGGAAGGCTGGCATTGGTGACGTCGCGAATGATGTCCCGGGGCAGCAGGCGGCCGGAGCGGTAGCCAATGCCGATGCCGGCGATCAGCGCGAAGATCGCGCCGAAGGTCTGCAACGAACCAAGCAGCGAACCCGCCAGGCCGAGCAGCGGCGCCGCGATCATCAACATCACGCCGTCGCCCATGCTGAACATGCCGGAACGGGCGACCGCCCAGCCGGTCGCCAGCCAACCCACGCTGTAGCAGCCGGAGCCGACCAGAACCAGGACCCGGGCGGTGGTGCCGAAGACCGGCGTCTGCGCGGCCAAGCCGGCGAACGGCAACATCAACACCAGGCCCGCGATACTGAACAGGAGCCCGATCACCGCGGCTCGTCGACTCCGGGTCGCCGCCAGCAGACCAGTCAGCGCGAGTACCGCGAGCAGCCCCAACCAGATCGCCAGCAGCCAGCTGACCAGGAAGAGCGGGCGGCCATCGGTCGGGTACGGCGCGTTGCCGATGCCCCGGTCGCTCGCCATCGAAACGATCCCGTAGAGGATCGCGTACGCGGGTAGCAGCCACACCGCCGCGCGGGCCAGCCGACGGATCGACCACGCCCAGGTCGCGTCGGTAGCCGGCAACCGTAGCGGCGGTTCCCCGATGAACGGCAACACCGCGAAGCCGCCACCGGTACGGCGGGTACCCAGTGGCGCGACCGGATCGTGCGTCCCGGCTTCCGACGCCGAGGAGCGGCGTCGCCTGTCCGCCTTCTTCATCTGTCACCTCGCTCCGCCCGAGCGGTGCGGGACGCGCCGAGGCGCCCCGAAACCTGGTCACCACCCGCCCTATGACCGATGGTGGCAGGCACCGGAGCGCCCCATGAGGTGTTCTCGTGTTATCGCTTGCGCTGGTGCTCAGTCCTGCTGGCGCTGGTGCTCAGCCCCGCCGGCGCTGGTCGGTGGCATCGTCGGGTGAGCCCTCCGCCGGGACTGGCTCGGGTGCGGGCAACTCCGCCGGAGTTTCGCCTCCGGATGCCTGCGCCTCAGCGACGCGAACCTCGTCGTGGATCTGCCGCGCGGTGTCCGCAGCGACCCGCGCGGCTTCCTCGGCCTCCCGCTCGACCTGGCTGACCCCGTCGGACGCCTCCGGCAACGGCGAGTCACCGGCCATCTGGCTCAACCCCCCCAGCGCGCCTCCCATGCCCTCCAGCGCCTTGGTCAGCTCCGCCGGGACGATCCAGACCTTGTTGGCGGAGCCGTTGGCGATCTGCGGCAGGGCCTGCAGGTACTGGTAGGCGAGCACCTTCTGGCTCGGATTCGCCTGGTGGATGGCGTCAAACACGGTACGAACCGCCTTCGCCTGCCCCTCGGCCTCAAGGATGCGGGCCTGCCGGTTACCGTCGGCGCGCAGCACCGCCGCCTGCTTCTCACCCTCGGCGGTGAGGATCTGCGACTCCTTGTGCCCCTCCGCGTTGAGGATCGCGGCCCGCCGGTCCCGCTCGGCGCGCATCTGCTTCTCCATCGAGTCCCGGATGCTCGGCGGCGGCTCGATCGCCTTGATCTCCACCCGGGTTACCTTGATTCCCCACCGACCGGTGGTCTCATCCAGCACGCCGGAGAGGTGCCGGTTGACCTCCTCCCGGCTGGTCAGAGCCCGCTCCAGGTCGAGGGAGCCGATAACATTACGCACCGTCGTCACGGTGATCTCTTCAATGGCGTGCAGGAAGTCCTCAATCTCATAGGTAGCCCGAACTGAGTCGACCACCTTGAAGTAGAGCACCGTATCTATCGAAACAACCAGGTTATCCGAGGTAATCACCGGCTGCGGCGGGAAGACAACCACCTGTTCCCGCATGTCGACCTTGGTGCGCACCGAATCAATGAAAGGCAACAGCAGATTGGGCCCCGGCTTCAGCGTACGTCGGTATCGACCGAGCCGCTCCACCACGTCCTCACGCTGCTGCGGCACGATCCGCACCGCCTGGAACAGGGTCACCACGCCGATAACCGCCAGGGCTATCAGGAGGATTGGCACAATAGTGTCCATGTTCACCTTTTCATTTCAGGTAGTTCACCGGGGCGGGAAACGTCATCTCGCCACACCTGGACCGTGGCGCCGCGCACCTGGATCACCTGCACCCGGTCACCCGGCGCGAAGACTTGGGTCGCGTCATACGAGCGGGCCTGCCACAACTCGCCGTCGATCTTCACCAGACCGTTCTCGGCGTCAACCCGCTCCAGCACAAGAGCCGCGCTCCCTTCGATCGCCCCGACCCCGAACGATGAGCCATCTTTCGGGGTCAGGTTAAACCGTCGCCGCAACATCGGCCGCGCACCCAACACAGTCAACGCCGAGACCACGGCGAAGACGACCGCCTGAATCTCCAGGGGAGCCCCGAGTGCCGCCGCGCCGGCCGCCGCGAAGGCCCCGACCGAAAACATAATCAGGAACAGCGTCGTCGTAAAAATCTCGGCGATGGCGAGCACCGCCCCGGCCACAATCCACAGCACCGCGTCCACCCCACGATCGTGACATGCCGGTGCACGTGTCATCGAATCGACATCTGGTGCGGCAGGTTCGCACGCTCCCCGGTCGGGTCGACGCCAACCAGGGCTCAGCACCACCAGACTCAGCGGCTGAGCCCTGGCTCAACCCGCCGGTTCGGTGACAAAATCGATCAACCGCTCCATTGAGTTAATCAACGGCGTCTCAACATCGGCAAAGGAGTTCACCCGGGACAGAATCCGCCGCCACAGCTCGGCGGGTTCGGCCACACCGAGCGCCGCGCAGACCCCCTCCTTCCAGGGCTGCCCGGGCGGCACCACCGGCCAGGCCGAGATGTTCAGTACGGCCGGCCGTACCGCCTGCCACACGTCCACGTAGGGATGCCCGGTCACCAGCACATGCGGCGAGGTCACCCGGGCCACCAACCGGCTCTCCTTGGAACCGGGGACGAGATGATCAACAAGTACGCCGAGCCGCCGGCCCGGACCGGGGGCGAAATCGCGTACCCGGGCGTCGAGATCGTCTATCCCGTCCAGCGGCTCCACCACCACACCCTCGATGCGCAGGTCGTCGCCCCAGATCCGCTCCACCAACGCGGCGTCGTGCACCCCCTCCACCCAGATCCGGCTCGCCTTCGCCACCTGGGCGCGGACGTTGTCGACGGCGATCGAGCCGGAGGCGGTCCGCCGCCGAGCCGCCGGTACCGTCGGACGGGAGGGGCGACGCAGCGTCACCGGCTCCCCATCAAGCAGGAACGCCGCCGGTAGCAGGGGAAAGGTACGCCGCCGTCGGTGCCGGTCCTCGAGCAGCACCCCGCCGGCCTCAAACCCGACCACCGCGCCGCAGAACCCCGAGTCGGCGTCCTCGACCACCAGGTCAAGCTCCGCGGCCACCTCCGGGATGCCCCGGCGCCGCCGCCAGTCCCCCGCCAACACGTCATGGTCGTAACGCCCTGCCATGCCGATCAAGCTAGCCCCAGCGGGTCCCCACCGCCGACCCGGCACGCCGGCCGGGGTGCGGGACGGCTGGTGCGGCAGCCGAGACAGAGGCGGGCAGGAGGACGTACCCTTTCGGCATGTCCACCCCCGCCGCTGGCGCAGCCACCCTCGCGCCACGCCGGTCCAGCCGGTTCGTTGCCTGGGTACGCGCGTGGCGTGCCGGGCTGGTGCCGTTCGACGAGGTCGCCGATGCCATCGCCGGCGACGAGGAGCATCTGGTCGCCGACGCACCCGGGACCTGGACCGATATCCCCCTACCCGCGGCCCTGCCCACGCTCGCCAAGCTCTCGCCCGACGTGATCCGCCTGGTGCTGCCCGCGCCCGGTGACCCGCGCGGGCTGCCCGGCCCGGGTGACTTCGCCGGTGCCGCGCTGCTCGCCGGCGAGGGAGTGATCGCCGGTTCACTTGGCCTGGTCCCGCAGCTGCGCACCCACACCTCCGGCTCCGGGGACGTCTTCGAGACCGTGCTGTGGCGGAGCTACCCGCTGCCGGCCGATGCGGCGGCCGCATCGCTCGCCCTCCCCGGGGCGGCAGAGGCCGAGGCGGAGTTGGCCGCCGCTCTCGCCGAGACCACCGCCACCCTGACCCGGCTCGACGTGGCTCAGTGGCGGCCGGAGCTGGCCGGGGCGTTGGAGGCGCTGCGCCGCCCCGACGGCACCACCGACCTGCCACCGGGCTTCGACCCCCGCGCCCGCCGGCTCTTCGCCCGGGCCGCCGTGCTGGACCGGGTGCTCGCCCTGGCGGGGCAGGCCGCCCCAGGGGGCGCAGTCAACAACTACGAGGCCCAGCAGCGCGACGCGGCGCTGCGCCCGTTGACCAGCGCCTGTCGGCAGGCGCTGGCCGCCGCCTGCAACGCCCCGCTACGCCCGTAGCGGCCCCGGCAGCGGGCAGCCGGGCCCCGGAGGTCGCCGCACCGGCCGACCGCCACCCTCGCCGTTAGATCTCGTCGAGCAGGTCGGCCACCGAGTTCACGATCCGCGACGGCCGGTACGGGTAGCGCTCGGCCTCCGTCCGGCTGCTGATGCCGGTGAGTACCAGGATCGTCTCCAACCCCGCCTCCAGCCCGCAGAGAATGTCGGTGTCCATCCGGTCGCCGATCATCGCCGTTGACTCGGAGTGCGCGTCAATCGTGTTCAACGCCGACCGCATCATCATCGGGTTCGGCTTCCCGACGAAGTACGGCTCCACGCCTGTCGCCTTCGACACCATCGCGGCCACCGAACCGGCGGCGGGCAGCGCGCCCTCCATCGACGGCCCGGTCACGTCCGGGTTCGTGCAGATGAAGCGGGCCCCATCGTTGATCAGCCGGATCGCCTTGGTGATCGCCTCGAAGCTGTAGGTACGGGTCTCCCCCAACACCACGTAGTCGGGCGCGAAGTCGCTGAGCACGTAGCCGACCGCGTGCAGCGCCGTGGTCAGCCCGGCCTCCCCGATCACGTACGCGGTGCCACCCGGCCGCTGATCGGCCAGGAACTGCGCGGTGGCCAACGCGGACGACCAGATCGCGGACTCCGGCACGTCCAGCCCCATCCGAACCAACCGGGCCTGTAGATCGCGCGGCGTGTAGATGGAGTTGTTGGTCAACACCAGGAACGGCCGGCCGGAGGAGCGCAGTCGGGCGATGAACTCCGGCGCGCCGGGCACCGGCTGCCCCTCGTGCACCAGCACCCCGTCCATGTCGGTGAGCCAGCTCTGGACAGGCTTGCGATCATTCATCTCGGATCCCTGGTGTCGGGCCGCCGAAGCGGTCAGGAGGGGCGGCGGGCCGGAACGCAGCAGACTGTCGGGCAGGTATCCCACATCGGCAGGTCGCCGAGGCGCCGGCGCAGCGTCGCGCCAGCCGGATCGGTGCGCTCCCGGACCAGTTCGCGCACCATCGCCACGAACCGGGAATCGGTGCCCGGCGTGGCGGCCCGGACGAAGTCCAGGCCGAGCTGCTTGGCGGTCTCCCGGGCTTCGGTGTCCAGGTCCCACACCACCTCAAGGTGGTCGGAGACGAACCCGATCGGGCTGACCACCACCCCGGTGACGCCCTGCCCGGGCAGCTCGGCGAGGTGGTCGTTGACGTCCGGCTCCAGCCAGGGTACCTGCGGGGGCCCGGAACGACTCTGCCATACCAGGTCGTAGGCCAGGTCGGGGGCAGCGGCGGCGTGCACCAACCGAGCGGTCTCCGCCAACTGGGCCTCGTACCGGCCGCCGTGCGGGCCGGCCGCTGCCGCCGCGGCGGTGGGGACCGAGTGGGCGGTGAAGACGATCCGGGTGCTGTCCCGCCGTGCCGGGTCCAGCTGGGCCAACGCCGTGCGCACCGCATCGACGTGCGGCTCGACGAACCCGGGGTGGTCCCAGAACTGACGGAGCTTCTCGATCACCGGAGCGTCCGCGCCGACCGCCGCCCTCGCGGCGGCGATGTCCTCCTGGTACTGCCGGCAGGAGGAGTAGCCGCCGAGGGCGCTGGTCACGAAGGCCAGGGCCCGCTCGACCCCGTCGTCGCGCATCTGCGCCACGGTGTCGGCGAGCATCGGGTCCCAGTTCCGGTTGCCCCAGTAGACCGGCAGGTCAACACCGTTGGCGGCGAAGTCGTCCCGAATCGCGGCGAGTAGTTCCCGACACTGCTGATTGATCGGCGACACCCCGCCGAAGTGCTGGTAGTGCTCGGCGACCTCGGCCAGCCGCTCCGGCGGCACACCCCGGCCCCGGGTCACGTTCTGCAGGAACGGCATTACGTCCTCGGGCCGCTCGGGCCCGCCGAAAGAAACCAGCACCACCGCGTCGTACGCCATGGCCCCATTCTTCCCCGGTGGCTCGGTAACCAGACGACGGCCCCCGCGGCGTAGCCCGCGGGGGCCGTCGGCCAGGTCAGGCGCCGATCGCGTGGTAGCCGCCATCGACGTGGACGATCTCGCCGGTGGTCGCCGGAAACCAGTCGGAGAGCAGCGCCAGGCAGGCCCGGGCGGCCGGCTCGGAGTCGGTGAGGTTCCAGCCCAACGGCGCGCGCACCGACCAGGCGTCCTCAAACTGCTCGAAGCCGGGGATCGACTTCGCGGCGACGGTACGCAGTGGCCCGGCCGCGACCAGGTTGCTGCGGATGCCCTTCGGGCCCAGGTGCAGCGCCAGGTAGCGGCTGGCGGATTCGAGGCCGGCCTTGGCCACGCCCATCCAGTCGTAGACCGGCCACGCCTTGGTGGCGTCGAAGGTGAGCCCGACCACCGAGCTTCCCGGGGCCATCAGCGGCAGCGCCGCGGTGGCGAGGGCCTGGTACGAGTAGGTCGAGACGTGCACGGCCGTCGCGACGTCCTCCCACGGCGCGTCGAGGAAGCCGCCGCCGAGGCAGCTCTGCGGGGCGAAGCCGATGGAGTGGACGATCCCGTCGAGGCCGTCGACGTGCTCCCGGACCTGGTCACCGAGCCCGGCGAGGTGGTCACGGTTGGTCACGTCCAGTTCGATTACCGGGGCTGGCTCGGGTAGCCGCTTGGCGATCCGCTCGACCAGGGAGAGCCGACCGTAGCCGGTGAGTACCACCTGTGCGCCGTTCTCCTGCGCGAGCCGCGCCACCGAGAAGGCGATCGAGGCGTCGGTGATGACGCCGGTGACCAGCAGCCGTTTACCGGCGAGCAGTCCTGACATGTCGATGTCTCCTCTCAGTGCCCCATGCCGAGGCCACCGTCGACCGGGATGACCGCGCCGCTGATGTAGCCGGCGGAGTCCCCCGCCAGCCAGGTGACGGCGCCGGCCACCTCGTCCGTGGCGGCGAAGCGGCCCGCCGGGATGGCCTTGCGGTACTCGGTCTTGCGGTCCTCGGGTAGCGCGGCGGTCATGTCGGTTTCGACGTAGCCGGGTGCCACCACGTTCGCGGTGATGTTGCGACTCCCCAGCTCTCGCGTGATGGAGCGGGCGACGCCGACCAGGCCGGCCTTACTGGCGGCGTAGTTGACCTGGCCCGGGCTGCCGTAGAGCCCGACCACCGACGAAATGAAGATCATCCGTCCCCAGCGCGCCCGGAGCATCTTGGTCGAGGCGCGCTTGGCGCAGCGGAACGCGCCGGTCAGGTTGGTGTCCAGCACCCCGGTGAACTGTTCTTCGGACATGCGCAGCAGCAGCGTGTCATCGGTGATGCCGGCGTTGGCCACCAGCACCTCGACCGGGCCGAGCTCCGCCTCGACGGCGGTGAACGCCGCGTCCACCGAGTCGGAATCCGTCACGTCGCAGCGGACGCCGAAGAGGCGGCCGGCGTCGGTCCCCGGGTCGGCCGCGTCGGCGCCGGGCGCCGTCCCGCTCCGGTAGGTCACCGCCACCTGGTCACCCTGCTTGACGAAGGCCTGAGCGATCGCCAGACCAATACCGCGGTTACCCCCGGTCACCAACACGGTACGGGCCACGATTCCCCCTCAGCTCGGAAGATCTCCACGTCGCGTCGGAGCCTAGGGGTTACCGGCAGGTAAGCGCTAACGCGCCACGGCGCCGGCCGCCACCGACAAGGCGAAACCACCGCAACCACCCGGCGACCGTCACCCCGCCCCGGCCCACTTCGATGCCCCACCGACCAGGGTGTACGATGGCGCCGTTTTGCGAGCTCGCCCGACGACTCGCAGCCCCTGGGCCCCGCCAACCGCTGGAGGTGATCGCTGTGCGAGATAGCGATCCTCCGAGTCGTGGCCGGGCCGACCGTCAGCCCCGCTGAGTCCCATAAGCACGGCTGACAGACCCGCTCCCGCACGCCACCGGACGCCGGCCCACCGCCGGACCGAGCACCGGTGGACGATCGGAGCTGCCGGCCACGACTTTGTGTGCGCGTTCTGACCACCCTCCCGCGGGCCTCGACGCCCGCGCCCAGTCGCCACCGGAGCCAACTCCCATGAGCCGTTACGTCGCCCCCCTGGGCTTCACCCTGGCCGCGGTCTGGGTGGCCGTCCTCTTCGTCCTGGCCGGCGGTGGTCACTGACCGCCACCGAATCCCCGTTTGTTCCGGACCCCGCCAGCGACGGCCTCAGACAATCCGGGACGACCACAACAGACTGGTCGCCCCGGCGCAGAGCGCCAGCAGCAGCGCCACCCCGGCGTACCACTGGGTGACCTCGCGCGGTTCGGTCCGGAATCCGATTGACGAGCCCATGCCCTGGTAGACCTGCTTCAGCTCGCGCACCGAGGCCGCCTCGTAGAAGTACCCGTCGGTCGTCGCCGCCAGATCCGCCAGGGCGAGCCGATCCACCGGCACCCGTTGGCGTTGGCCCCCGATGTCGACCTGGCCGCCGTCGGTCCCGAAGGCGATAGTGGAGACGGCGACATTCGCGGCCTGTGCCGCCGCGGCGGCCTCCTCCACCGACCGACCCGACGTGCGATAACCGTCGGAGAGCAACACGATCCGGGCCGGCGGAATCCCCGCCGCGCCGTCAGCCGGCACCGAACGGATCGCCTCCAGACAGGTGAAGACCGCCTCCCCCGTCGCCGTCGACTCGGCCAGCGCCAAGCCGTTGACGGCGGTGACCACGGCCTGTCGGTCCTTCGTCGGCGGCACCAGCAGGTTGGCCGCCTTCGCGAACGAGACCAGCCCCAGGTTGTAGCTGGCCGGCAGTTCGGCGATGAACTGCTGTGCCGCCTCCTGGGCCGCCGCCAGCCGGTTCGGAGCCACATCGTCGGCCTGCATGGACAGGGAGACGTCGACAGCGAGCATGATGGTGGCCCGTTCCAGGGGCTGCCGGGTGTCGATCGACGGCCGGGCCAGCGCCGTGGCGAGCACCAGCAGACAGAGGAGGAACGCGGTCGCCGGTACGTGCCGACGCCACCCGAGGCCCTTCGGCGCGATCGTACGCAGCAGCTCCACATTCGTGAACCGCAGCGCGTACGCCCGGCGGTGCAGCTGCCGCCACACGTACAGCCCGGCGAGGACGAACACCGGGAGCACGGCCAGGAGCCACCACGGCTGTAGAAAACGAATCATCGTGTCGTCCCCCGGGTGCGGGTGTGCCGCTGCGCGGCGACGAAGCGCACCATGTCCAGCAGCCAGTCTCGGTCAGTACGCAGTCTCAGGTGGGCAGCGCCCCCGGCGCGGAGCGCCGCGGCGATCTCCGCGCGCTGGGCGGCAGCGGCCTCGGCGTAGCGGTGGCGCAGCCGCGGGTCGCCCGTCCGTACCTCATGCAGTTCGCCGGTCTCCGGGTCAACCACCGGCAGAACGCCCACGTCGGGCAGTTCCAGCTCCCGCGGATCGAGTACCTCGATGGCCAGCACGTCGTGGCGCACCCGCAGCTTGCGCAGCGGCCGGGCCCACTGGGCCGGTGGCGCCAGGAAGTCGGAGATGATGACCGCCACACCACGCCGCCGCGGCGGCCGGTTCAACCGGTCAACCAGGGCACCGAGGTCGCCACGGCCAGGCCGGATCTCGGTGCCGGCGACGGCCCGGACCAGGGCCTGCACCTCCCGGCGCCCGGAGCGGGCGGGCAGTTGGGTAAACCGGCCGGGCCCGGCCGTCGGCGCATCCCGACCGGCGGCGGCCGGCTCGCTCCCGGTGCCGATCACCGCGCCGATCCGGTTGCCGCCCCGGCTGGTCAGGTGTGCCAACGCCGCGGCGGCGGCCACCACCACGTCCCGCTTGAGCCAGCGGCCGGTGCCGAAGTCGAGGCTGGCCGAGAGGTCCACCGCAAGCCACGTCTCCAGTTCCCGGTCCGCCACCGTGCGCCGCACGTGCGGCATCGTGGTACGCGCCGTGACGGGCCAGTCCATCCGCCGCACGTCGTCGCCCGGGCGGTATTCACGCGAGTCCCCCGCCTCGCTCCCCGGGCCGGGTAGCAGGCCAACGTAGTCACCTTGGAGCAGACCGTCGAGCTTGCGGGTGACGAGCAGGTGCAGCCGGGACAACGTGGCCTCGGTGCGCCTACCGGCGGTGGGATCGACGGAGTCGCGGCCGGTCGCGTCGGTTGGCCGACCGGCGGGTGGGATCACGACTGCTGCCCAGGCCACCCGGCGCCGGGTGGCACGGCCGGGGCTGGGTTGGCCTGCTGGCGCGGCGCCACCGTGGGCAGTGGGATCGTCGCCATCACCCGGCCGACGACGTGGTCGGCCGGCACCTCGTCGGCCAGCGCGTCGTAGCTCAGCACCAGCCGGTGCCGCAGGATGTCGGGCGCGATGTCCTGCACGTCCTGGGGTAGCGCGTAGTCCCGACCGCGTAGCAGCGCCAGGGCCCGGGTCGCGCGGACCAGGCCGAGCGAGGCCCGCGGGCTCGCCCCGTACTGGATGTGCTGGGCGACGTCGGGCATGCCGTGCTCGGCGGGGGTCCGGGTGGCCAGCACCAGCCGGACCGCGTAGTCGACCAGGGCATTGTGCACGAAGACCTGGTCCGCCTTACGCTGCAGCGCGACCAGGTCGGCGGTGGTGAACACCGGGGCGGGTTCCGGCGGTGTCACGCCCATCCGGTACACGATCTCCCGCTCCTCGGCGGCTGTCGGGTAGCCGACGACGATCTTCATGAGAAACCGGTCCCGCTGCGCCTCCGGCAGCGGGTAGACACCCTCCTGCTCGATCGGGTTCTGGGTGGCCATCACGAGGAACGGATCCGGCACCCGGTGCGTCTCGCCACCGATCGAGACCTGCCGCTCACTCATCACCTCCAGGAGCGCCGACTGCACCTTCGCGGGCGCCCGGTTGATCTCGTCGGCGAGCAGGAAGTTGACGAACACCGGTCCCAGTTCGACATCGAACTTCTCGCTCGACTGTCGGTAGATCCGGGTACCCATGATGTCCGCCGGCACCAGGTCCGGCGTGAACTGCACCCGACCGAACGATCCACCGACCACCGTGGCGAGAGTGTCCACGGCGAGCGTCTTCGCCACCCCCGGCACCCCCTCCAGCAGGCAGTGCCCCCGCGCCAGCAGCGCGACGACCATCCGCTCAATCATCCGGTCCTGCCCGACGATCACCCGCTTGACCTCGAACAGCGCCTGTTCCAGCAGGGTGGCGTCCGCGGCCGGAGTGCTCTGCGCGGCCGGAGTGCTCTGCGCGGCCGGCGGGTTCGACCCGTCGGGGGTCCTGGCGTCGGGCGTGCTCGGCTGGGCCACCGGTCCTCCACAGCATGATCGGTACTCGGGCGTGGTGCGGTACAAGACTGACATGATCGGTGGTGGTACGCCGCAGCGCGAACCCCGTTTCCCGCCCCGCGGTCCGATCCATCGAACTCGCCAGCAGCGGGGTGGACAGCGATCGGTACGGGACGTGTACGATTCACCCGTCGCCGGGCGGCTCCCCCCGTGGCCGCCCGGCGCTCAAACTCCTCCGCGAGCCCGCCTAGACTGGCGGGAATGGATAACCCCGCAACCCCCGCCCTGGTCTGCTCAGCGCGTGGCTGTGCAGCCCCCGCCCAGTGGGCGCTGCGGTGGAACAACCCCCGGCTACACGACGCGGCGCGACGTAAGACCTGGCTCGCCTGTCCTGAGCACCGGGTGACGCTCGGCGACTTCCTCGACGCCCGGGGCTTCCTCCGCGAGGTTGTTCCGACGGCCGAATCGCCTACTCTCGACTCGTGAGCACGTACAACGGAACCGCACGGTGACCGGCGACGGCCCGGCCGGGCTCCCGCCCGCTGCCCCACCCCCGACCGGCCCACCCCCCGGTCCGCTGGAACCCTGGCCAGAAACCGTCCGCTGGCAGGCTGTCTCCACCGACCTGATCTGGGTTGAGCTGCTGCGACTGGCCGTGCTGATCGTCATCCTGCTGGCCGGGCTGGCGGTGGGGTGGGCAGTCAGCGGCCAGGGGGCGTTCGGGGTGGCCCTCGCCGGGGTGCTCCTCCTGACCGCGCTACGGACGGTCACCGTCATCCGGGCCGTACGCGCGTGGGGGTACGCCGAACGCGAAGATGACCTTCTGGTCCGACACGGTCTGCTGGTGCGCCGGCTGACCATCGTCCCGTACTCGCGGATGCAGTTCGTTGATGTCAGCGCCGGCCCGCTGGAGCGGGCCTTCAGCCTGGCTACCGTCCAACTGCACACGGCGGCGGCGGCCACCGACGCCCGGGTGCCGGGGCTACGCCCGGCGGAGGCGTCCCGTCTCCGCGACCGCCTCACCGCGCTCGGCCGCGACCGGGCGGAGGGCCTGTGAGCGAGCCGGCCGCACGAGATCCAGAGGAGACCCGGCCACCCGTCCCACAGCCGCACCCCGGCTGGTATCCCCCCGCCGCGCCGCCACACCCCGGCGGATATCCCCCCACCGCGCCGCCACACCCCGACTGGTACCCGCCGGCCGGCGCGCCCACCCCACCGGTGCCGCCGCACGGCGCCGAACGCCGGCAGCGGCTACATCCGCTCTCCCCCGCGCTACATGGCGCCAAGTCGCTGGTCGTGGTGATCGCTGGGCTCTCCTGGTCCACGCTGTCCCGGGTCGGCGTCGGCTGGTTCGTGGTGCTGGCGGTGGTGCTGGCGCTCGGCGCCACCGTGCTCGCGGTGGTCAGCTGGTACAACACCGGCTATCACGTCGTGGACCGCGAGCTCCGGGTGCACGAGGGGCTGCTCTGGCGACGCACCCGGGCGATCCCGCTGGAGCGCCTCCAGGCCGTGGAGGTGGTCCGACCGTTACTCGCCCAGCTCACCGGGTTGGCGGAGCTGCGCCTTGAGGTGGTCGGGGGTGGCAAGACCGAGGCGCCACTGGCGTATCTGAGCGTCGCGGACGCCGCCGCCCTGCGACAGCGGCTGCTCGCCCTGGCCGGGCCGCAACCGGAGGCCGCCGTCCCGGCACCGGACACATCGCTGGTCCGCCCGGAGGCGGCTCCGCCCGGCCAGCCACTGCACACGGTCCGGAACACGGACCTGTTACTGAGCCAGCTACTCACCCCACAGGCCTTCATGATCCCGTTCGGGGTGGCCTTCGTGGCGACGCAGTTCCTCTCCGGCGACTCCTGGTCGTTCGTCGCGGTGGCGAGCACGTTGACCGCGATGGCCGGGGTGCTGCTCCAGCCCATCCGCCGGGTGCTCGACGACTGGAACTTCCAGCTGGCTCGTGCTGCCGACACCCTGCGGATCCGCAACGGTCTGCTGGAGACCCGGGCGCAGACCGTGCCGCTACACCGGGTACAGACGGTCGGTGCGACCTGGCCGCTGTTGTGGCGGGCGAAGGGCTGGCTGCGGCTGCGGCTGGAGGTGGCCGGCTACTCGACGGGGGAAGCCGACGGGCGCAACCGACCAGACCAGCTCCTCCCGGTCGGCCGGCAACCGGTCGCCGAGGCGATCCTCGCGGAGGTGTTGCCCGGGGTACGCCTCGACGACCTGCCGCTGACCGCACCGCCACCCCGGGCTCGCTGGCTCAACCCGTTGGGTCAGCCGGTGCTCGGCGCCGGGCTGCACGAGCGGGTGTTCGCGGTCCGCTCCGGCCTGCTCACCCGCCAGGTCGTGGTCGTTCCGTACGCGAGGATCCAGAGCGTACGGGTGGTGCAGGGGCCGGTGCAGCGGCGGTTGGGGCTGGCGACGGTGCACGCGGACACCGCCGGCGGCGCCGGGGCCGCCGCCCGCGACCGAGCGGTCACCGAGGCGTGGGCCCTGGCCGCCGAGCTGACGGCCCGCGCGCACCAGGCCCGCCGCGCCAGCCGGCCGCGGTAGCGAGCCGCCGCTCCAGGTGACGAAGCTGGGTGCCGATCAGCGGCCGGCGGCCACCGCCTCATCCGCCGGCGGCGAATCAGCCGACGCCGCGGTGGCCGACGCCGCAGAGTCCGACGCCCGGAGGTCCGACGCCGCCGCAACCGGTTGGTCCGGGGCACGTCGGGCACGCCGGGCCGCCCACCATCGCTCGGCCAGCCCCACCGCCAGGAAGGCCATCCCCACGTACACCCAACCGACCAGGACGTCGATCACGTAGTGCTCCCCGGAGTAGACCAGGGTGAAGGTCATGGCCAGCGGGTACGCGAGCAGCAGCGGCCACCACCGCTTCCGCGTCCCGCGCAGGAAGAACAGCACCACGAACAGGGCGAACGCGGTGTGCAGCGACGGCATCGCGGCGACCGGGTTCGACGCGAGCTGACCGGCGTTGAGCAGATTCCCGGCGCCGTGCAGCCCGAAGACCTGCCACCCCCGGGTGGAGATCCGGGCCACCTCCTCCAGCAACCCGTTCTGCGCCGCCCACCATGGTGGTGCGGCGGGGTAGAGGAAGTACGTCACCAGGCCGCTGGCGCAGAGGAAGGCCCAGCGACGCATGAACGCCGCCCACCGCTGGCGGTCCCGCATCCAGAGCACCGCGGCAGCGGCCATCGCCACCACGAAGTGGGAGAAGTAGACCCAACTCACCAACGCGTCCCACCAGCGCACTTCCGGCTGGTAGAGGTGCTGCTGCAACCAGACCGTGGGCACCTGGCCGCCGGTGGCCCAGCCGAACATCACCCGGTCGGCGACGATCAGCTCGTAGGCGTGCGGGGTCGCCCCGTTGTCGGCGAAGCCACGAGAGAGGTTGTAGAGCACGAGCAGCAACACCACCGGCAGCCAGTCCCGGGCGAAGCGCAGGTGGCTGCGCCACGGCCGGGTGGAGTTCCAGGCGATGGTCGCCGCCCAGATCCAGACGAAGGCGTATGCCGGATCGGTGGGCAGGCCGATGACGAGCCAGCCGAGAACGAAGGCAGCCGCCCAAACCGACATCATGACCACGCGACGGCGCCCGCCGTCGGGCACCACCGGCGGATCAGTTCGGACAGGCTGTTGGGGGTCGATTGGAGCAGACATCACGGTCCAGGTTAACGACGGTCGGCGCAGCAGCGGACGCAGGAGGTCCTTCGGACGTTTCCGGGCGGTTCGCCTCAAGCGTGACCGGCCCGCCATCCAACCCATAGGCTGGTGACCATGCAGGAGCCCTTCTCCCCGGGCGCAACCGCCTCGGTGGAGCTGATTGTCACCGAGGTCGACACCGCCCAGGCTATTGGCTCCGGCGACGTGCCGGTCCTGGGCACGCCGCGAATCCTCGCCCTGGCCGAGGCGGCGACGGTCGTGGCGGTCGCTCGCCAACTGCCCGATGACGCCACGACCGTGGGAGTCCGAATCGAGTTGGACCACCGCGCCGCCACCCCGGTCGGCCGGACCGTGGTGGCGCGGGCCCGGCTGACGAAGGTCGACGGTCGACGGCTGATTTTTGCGATCTCCGTCACCGAGGGCGACTCCACCGTCGCCGAGGGGCGGGTGGAGCGGCTCGTGGTTGACCGGCAGCGCTTCATCGGGCGAGCCGGGCGGTCGTCATGACCCTCCGCTTCGGCGAAGTCGCCGACCGGGTGTATGTGTTACGCGAGCCGCTGCTACGGGTCAACGTGACGCTGCTCGTCGGCGACGGTGCGGCCCTGCTGGTGGACACCCTCTCCACGGCCGGCCAGGCGGCGGAGTTGGCGCGGGCGGCGCGGGCCGTCACCCCGCACCCGTGGGTGCTGGTGAACACACACCACCACTTCGACCACTGTTTCGGCAACGCCACCCTGGCCGGCGATCCGCCCTGCCCGGTGTACGCGCACCAGCTGGCCGCCGCCGCACTGCGCGACCCGGACCGGCTACGCCGGGCAGCGTACGAGGAGATGCACGGCGAGCAGCCCCGCCTCGCCGAGGAGTTACTCGGCACTGCCGTACTGGCGCCGACCCATCCGGTGGGCGAGCGAGAGGTGCTCGATGTGGGTGGCCGACAGGTCATCCTGCGGCACCTGGGTCGGGCACACACCGCGGCGGATCTGGTGGTGCACGTACCCGATGCGGAGGTGCTCGTCGTCGGCGATCTCGTGGAGCAGAGCGGCCCGCCGGCATTCGAGGACTCGTACCCGTTGCGGTGGCCGGAGGCGGTGGCCGAGCTTCTGCGGATGACGAACCCGACCACGGTGGTGGTACCGGGGCACGGCGACCTGGTTGACCACGGGTTCGTGCACGCCCAGCACGGCCTGCTCAGCGACCTGGCCTGGCAGATCCGTGCTGGCCACGCCGGTCGGACGCCGGTAGAGCGGGTGGCCGCCGAGGCACCCTTCGGTGCCCGCCCCGCGCTGATCGCCGCCCGTCGCGGCTACGCCGAACTCAACGGCGAGCTCTGATCCACGCCGGCCGGCCGCGCTGCCGGCGGGCACACCGCACCCGGAAGACCGGCGCACCGCCAGGTCCGCCGGGCCGGTGAGCTCCCCGCGGGGTCAGGGGTTCAGCAGGTCTGCCAGGCGGGCCAGGTGCGGGGTGGCCGCCATGACCGTGGCGCGCGCCTCGGGGGACAGGCGGGACACCGCGGCGCTGAGCAGGACGGCGCGCTGCTGCTCGTGATCGGCGATCCGAGCGTGGGCGGCGTCGGTGAGGCGCAGCCGGGCGGTACGGCGGTCGGCCGGAGCGCACTCGCGGTGTAGCAGCCCGGCGGCCACCAGGTCCCGGACGAGGGTGCTCACCGTGTTGGGTGCCGCGTGCAGGCGGCAGGCGGCATCCTTCACGCTGACATCGGGGTTGGCCCGGACCAGCAGGAGCAGCTCGACCTGGGCCTCCGGCAATGGGAGGCAGTTGGCGTGCTGGGCCACCGCGCGCCGCAGTCGGCGGTGCAGCTCGCCGACGACGGCGCCCAGCGCCGCCGTCGAAGCGGGGTCGAGGCACGGCGCCGGCTGCGCCGGCACGTCATCGGTCGTCACCGTGTCGCCCACCTCACCTCAAAAGACTCTGGATACAGAGCTAAGGTTACCCGGTTGGCAGGCAACCCCCGGGGGAACTCAGTGACGCAGACCGCACAACCGACCGCACCCGCCGCAGCCACTCCCGCCGGCCAGCCGCGGCCAGCAGGGGTCGGCGGTGGGCTTGGTCTGCTACTCCTACTCGGGGCGATCACCGCGATCGGCCCGCTCTCCCTGGACATGTACCTGCCGGCGCTCCCCGCCATGGCCCAGGACCTGAACGCGAGCCAGGCCCAGATTCAGCTCTCCCTCACCACCTGTCTGGTCGGGCTCGCCCTCGGGCAGTTCGTCACCGGCCCGCTCAGCGACCGCTGGGGCCGGCGGCGGCCGGCGCTGATCGGCCTCGTGGCGTACACCGTGCTCGCCCTGGCCTGCGCCGCGGCGCCCAGCGCACCGATGTTCACCGCCCTGCGGTTCGCCCAGGGCTTCGCCGGCGGGATGGCCGCCGTGGTGACCCGTGCCATCGTTCGCGACCTGTACTCAGGTCGGGCGGCAGCGAAGTACTTCTCCCGCCTCACCCTGGTCTTCGGGCTCGCCCCGATCGCCGCGCCGACCGTCGGCAGCCTGGTGCTGCGGTTCGGGTCGTGGCGGACCCTGTTCGTCCTCCTCGCGGTCGTCGGCGCACTGCTCACCGCCGTGGTGGCGGCCTGGCTGCCGGAGACCCTGCCCGCGCATCGGCGCAACCGCGACGGCCTCAGCGGCATCGTCCGGTCGCTTCGCGAGCTGCTCACCGACCGGGTCTACCTGGGGTACACGCTGACCCAGGGACTCGCCTTCGCCGGGCTGTTCGCGTACATCTCCGGTTCGTCGTTCGTCTACCAGGACGTGTTCCACCTCTCGGCGAGCACATTCGGTCTGCTGTTCGGCCTCAACGCGTTGGCCTTCGTGGCGGTCGGGCAGGCCAACGTCCGCCTGCTGGATCGGTTCCCGCCCCGCACCCTGCTGGTCAGCACCCTCGGGGTGAGTGCGGTGGCGGCAACCGGGGTGCTGGCCGGCGCGATCGCCGCCAGCCAGCTACTCCTCACGGCCGCGCTGCTGGCCTTCATCGCGTCGCTGGGCATGGTGATGCCGAACGGCACGAGCCTCGCCCTCGACCGACACGCACGCCACGCCGGGACCGCGGCAGCGCTGATGGGCGCCCTCCAGTCGGTGATCGGGTCGCTCGCCGCGCCCCTGGTCGGGCTGGGCGGGGAAGGCAGTGCCGTACCGATGGCAGCGGTACTCGCGGCCTCCGCCGCACTGTCGCTCACCGCCGCACTCACCCTGGCCCGTCCTCAGCGCCCCTGATCGATCACGCGTACCCGGGTGGTTTCGCACCCACCGATCCCGTGAACTGCGCCAACTGAAAAGGACATTGACTGCTGGCTATTGCGGTCGAATACTTCACCATGTTGCGATAGCAGCACCGGACGACGCGGGACACTCGTCGTCCGCTCGGGCATCCACGCGAGGGCATCGGTCCGACGACGGACCGCCGGCTCGCGTGCCCGCCACTCCTGCGCACGCCGCCTGCCACCGTGACCGCTCGTCGCTGCGGGCCGGCCAGGTGCCGCCCCGCGCCCGTCCCCCACGCGGGGTGGTAGGCGCCCCGCGAGTCAGGAGATCCCGTGTCCTCCTATCGAACCCGAACGGCCGTGCTCCTCACCGCGGCAATGACTCTCCTCGCGGCCGTCGTGGTGCTCATCACCAGGTCGGAGCCGGCGGCGGCGCACGGCGCCGCCATGGTCCCCGGCAGCCGTACCTTCCTCTGCTGGCGGGATGGGCTGAGCCCCACCGGCGAAATCCAGCCGTACAACCCCGCCTGCTCGGCGGCGGTGGACCAGAGTGGGGCCAACTCGCTCTACAACTGGTTCAGTGTGCTGCGCTCCGACGCCGCCGGTCGGACCGTCGGCTTCATTCCCGACGGCCAGCTGTGCAGCGGAGGAAACCCCGGCTTCCTCGGCTATGACCTGGCCCGCACCGACTGGCCACTGACGCACCTGACCGCTGGCCAGAGCATCGAGTTCCGCTACAGCAACTGGGCACACCACCCCGGGACGTTCTACTTCTACATCACCGAGGACAGTTGGAGCCCAACCCGCCCGCTGGCCTGGAGCGACCTGGAGGAGCAACCGTTCCTGACCGTCACCAACCCACCCCAACGTGGCGGTCCGGGCACCAACGACGGGCACTACTACTTCACCGGAACGCTGCCGGCCGACAAGAGCGGCCGACACCTCATCTACTCCCGCTGGGTCCGTTCGGACAGCCCGGAGAACTTCTTCGGCTGCTCGGACGTCACCTTCGACGGAGGCAATGGTGAGGTAACCGGCATCGGCCCCGGTGGCACCCTCCCGCCACCGAGCCCCACCACCGCACCACCGGACCCGACCACACCACCACCGAGCGGCGACTGCATGGCGGTCTACAAGGTGATCAACGCGTGGCCGGACGGCTTCCAGGGGGAGGTTGAGATCATGAACCACACCGCCGACACCTGGACCGGATGGGCGGCGAGTTGGACCTGGCCCAGCGGTCAGGCAATAACCCAGCTCTGGAATGGCACCCACACCACCTCGGGATCGGCGGTAGCGGTGAACAGCGCGTCGTACAACGGCACGGTGGCCCCGGGAGGCAGGACCACGTTCGGCTTCCTCGCCAGCCTCGCCGGCCCGAACACATCACCGACTGTGACCTGCAGCAGCAGCTGAATCGCAGCCGCACCCGGCTGTCAACGGCGACGGTCGGCACTGCCCTGAGCCGCGGCGCAGGGCGGTGCCGACCGTCGCTACACCCGGACCACCCGGATCACAAGATGGTCCACTCGGTACAGATCGGACCGGAGTCAGCCAGGGTGCAGACCAACCGAGCTGGCCCCGGTGCGGTGTCGTCCAGCATGAAACGTCCCAGACCGTCCGCGTCGGTGCCGACGGTCGAGTCGGAACCCGGCTGCTCTACCTGCACCCGAGCTGGCTGTGGCGGCACCAGCTGACCAACGATCCGAAGCCGATCACGAACGGGGATAACCTCCACCTCGATGGTGATCGAATCTGCGCGAAAGGTCAGCAGCCGCGCCTCGTCGCCGCGGACCTCGGCTGCCCCGGACATGCTCTCCACCAACCGGGCAAGCTCGGCATCGGGCGAACGCCAGCTGTAGCTGGCGACCGCGGCGGCGCGTACCGACTCCGGAACCGAATCGACCTCAGCCAGTAGGCTCCCCAGCCGGACAAGCAGTTCCTCATCTGATGTGGTTAATCGGTCGTCACTCATGCGTACGCACGCTCCCCTAGGTACGTCGCTGCGGTGCCGGCTGACTCAGCAGTGCCCGAAGCGTCGCCAGGCACCGGGCGCGAGAAGGGCCAAGACTGCCGATGGGCACCGAGAGCGCCGCAGCAGCGATCGCATAGCTGCCCACCGGCTCGAACACCAGCAACCGTAGTAGCTCCTGACAGCGTATCGGCAACTTGCGGTAGGCGTGCCACAGCTCCGCATCAGTTTCCTCAGCGACCAGCCGCTGCCAGGGCTCCGGCTGCGACTCGTCAATCGGCTCTGACCGCGTGAACTCCGGTGACGGCACCTCCCACCGGTTGCGCAGCAGGGCAAGGGCCTCACGGCGCGCGGTGGTGGCAAGCCACGCCCCCACCGATCCAGGATCACGTAGCTTGTCCAGATTTTCCACGAGCCGCAACCAGGTCGCCTGGCTGACGTCCGCGACGTCAGCCTCGTCGAGCCGGAATCCTCGCGCCACCGTATAGACCAGCCGCGCGTACCGGTCGACCAGTGCCTCCCACGCCGCCTGATCCCCGTTGGCAGCAGCACGCACCAGCTGACCTGCGTCGTCGTCGCTCATAGACAGGAATCGTACAGCGCTACCTGAGCGCATCAGATCAGCCCGAGGTGGCCTCCAAACCGCTGGTTGGCCGTCCTCAGGTCGGCCATTAGCTGGTTGGCAGCGGTCACCGCGCCGACCTCCGAGTCGATCCGGGCGGAGAGTTCGGCAGCCACCCGCGGCGCGGCGAAGGAGGTTCCGCTCCATTGTGCCCACCCCTCCGGGAACAGCGCGTGGTCGATGTACGTGCTTCGTACGTCCGCACCGGGCGCGACGACGCTGACCCACGGTCCGGCGTTACTCCAGGAACAGAGGCTGCTGCCGTCGTGCGCGGCAACCGCCAGGACCTGCCCACTCCACGACTCGTCGGCCGCGGCGAACGCTGCGGGCCAGAACGGGTCGCTGCGGTTGCCATCGTTGCCGGCGGCGGCGACCACCACCCGGTCGATTCCGGACAGGGCCTGCTCCAACGCCGCGCGTACGCCGAGCGGTGCGGATCCGTCGGCGGTGAAGCCGCCGAGGGAGAGGTTGATCACCTTGGTCTCCGGGTGCAGTCGGCCAAGGGAGGCGATCAGCTCGTCCTCCGTGCAGACACCAAAGGTGTCCAAGGTACGAATCACCCGTAACACTGCCCGGTCCGTGTGATTCGCGATGACACCACCGATGAAGTTGGCGTGCCCCACGTCGCCGTCGAGCAGCCCATCCTCATCGACATCGGTCTCCGTCTCCACCTCCACGCCGTCCGCGGCTAGGTAGCCCGCCGGAAGCGGGGTCTCGGTCCAGAACCCGGTATCGACGATGGATACCGGGACGCGACCGGTTTCGGCCGGCATCTTCAACGTCGATGCGGCGACGGGCGCCGGCGGCCCGAACGGACCTCCGTGGTTGAACGGACTGGCCAGGAAGACGTGGTTGGGGCTGACCACCTGCCGGCCGGTTGGCCGGTCCGCCCGCAGCGCGCGGCACGCAGCCGGTACATCCAGCCCCGGTGCCCGATAGCGACGCAGGCCCGGCAGTAGCTCCTCATCGCCGGAGCCGGGCTGCGCGGCCCGAGCACGCCCGAGGTAGCGTTCGGCATCCCGGCGACTGTCTTCGGCGACCAACAGTTCGTCGGCGACGAACCACGCCCGGGCGTCACCGCCGACAGCGGTGTGCGCGAGCTTGGGAAGGCGCTCCAGCCGCGCCCGACGGCGGGCAGCGAATCGGTTGACGCGTTCCGAGGACGGAGGCATCCATCTCTCCTTCGCTAGGGGAATCGATCACACCCACCTGCCGGCGACCGGCTGGCGGGCGTTCGCACAAGAGAGGGTGGTGGACCGCTCGCTGATACGAACTGTGGACAGGGAGTTGAGTCAGGTATCTGACTAATACTCATCCGAGCTGACATCAGCCACAGTGGACATTTGGGAAGCTTCATCGGGCGGCTTCTCGGTCGTTCCCCGCTGTGCCAAAATCAAAGGTGATGGACAGCGCCGACCAGATGGACGACAGTCCAGCAGGCAAGGCGCTCCACCTCGTCACCGCCGACCCGGCCCGCGCCGCCGCGCTGGCCGATGCCGCGCTCGCCGCTGCCCGTGCGGGCGCGGATCCCGACCAGGAGACAGTGGCGCTGCGGGCCCTCGGGCTCGCCGCGCGGGAACAACACAACGCGGATCACGGGCTCCGCCACCTACGCCGGGCACGCCGGGTCGCCGAGGTCGCCCAACTCCCGGTCCGCGCCGCCGAAGCCCGGATGAGCCTGGCGCTGGTCCTGGCCGAGGCGGGCCAACCGCAACAGGCGCTGCGCGAGATCGACGCCGCGTCACCGATCCTCCGTGGGCTGCCCGCCGCACGCCTACAGATGCAGCGGGCGCTGATCCTCGACCGCCTCGGCCGCTTCGACGAGGCGATGGCCGGCTACACCGATGCGCTGGCCGCGTTCCGCCGGAGCGGGGACCGGTTGTGGCAAGCCCGTGCGCTCACCAACAGAGGAGTGCTACACACCTACCGCGGAAGCCTGCGCCAGGCCGAGACCGACCTGCGGGCCGCGGAGCACGGCTACGCGGAGCTCGACCAGGAGCTGGCTCTGGCCCAGGTCCGCCACAACCTCGGCTTCGTCCTGTCCCGCGCGGGTGACATACCTGGCGCACTGCGCTGGTACGACCTGGCCGACCAGTACTTCGCCAGGACCACCCGCCCGGCGATCGCCCTGATGGATCGAGGCGAACTACTACTGGGGGCGCGGCTACTGCCGGAGGCTCGCGCGGCGGCCGAGGCCGCCCTGGACGCGGCCCGGGCAAGCCGAATGGGGCTCTACGAGGCACAGGCCCGGCTGATGCTGGCCGAAGTCGCGTTGGCCGAGGCCGACCTGCCGACCGCCTCGAAGCAGGCGCAGGCCGCGTACCGCCTGTTCAGTCGACAGAACCGACCGGCCTGGGCGGCACTCTCCCGATACGTCAAGCTACGGGCCAGCTCACCGGACGAGCCGGCGCACCTGCGGCAGGCCCGCTCCGTCGCCCGTGCGCTGGCGGCGAGTAGCTGGCCGATACCGGCACTCGACGCCCGCCTCTATGCCGCCCGAGTCGCCCTCGACCGGGCGCTGCACACCGGGCAACGCGCGAAGGTCGCCGCCATCGCCGGAGAGTTGAGTGCCATCCGTGCCGCCAGCCGTGGTGGGCCGGTCCAGCTCCGGGCCCGCGCCTGGCATGCCGAGGCACTTCGCCGAATCGCCACCGGCGACACCGCCGGGGCACGCCGGGCGCTCAACGCGGGAATGGCACTGCTGGACCGCTACCAGGCAGCCCTCGGCGCCACGGAGCTGCGGGTGATGGCCGGGGTATACGCCCTGGACCTGGCCAGCACCGGCCTTCGACTAGCGGTTCGGGGCGGGCAGGCCCGGGCGATCCTACGCTGGAGTGAACGGTGGCGAGCCGCCACGCTGCGGCTACCCCCCGCCCGGCCGCCGGACGAAGCCGGGCTCGCCGCCGACCTGGCCGAGCTGCGCCGCACCGTCGACGAAGCCGCCCAGACGAGTGCCGCGTTGGGATCGACCCTGCTGCGTCAACAGCGGATGATCGAGGAACGGATCCGGGCCCGTAGCTGGCAGGCCAGCGGCACCGAGACCGGCACGGCGAGTGGAATTCCACTGGACCGGATCGCGGTGGAGCTGGCCGACCAGACGCTGGTCGAGCTGATCGACATAGACGGCACGCTCCACATCGTCGTGGTGCACGGCGGCCGATTTCACACCCGGGCGCTGGGTGCGCTCGCCACCGTCACCGATGAGCTTCAGGCACTGCGGTTTGCGCTGCGACGCATCCTGACCAGCCGTGGCACCGATGACTCCCGGGCGGCGGCGGCGACCGCGGCCCGGTTCGCGGTGCACCAGCTGGACAGCCTGATCTTCGGCGCGATACAACCGTGGCTCGGCGCCGGCGGGCTGGTCCTGGTGCCGGTCGGCGCCCTGCACGCCATGCCGTGGGCCCTGCTACCGACCTGTGCCGGCCGACCGGTCACGGTGGTGCCGTCAGCGTCGGAGTGGCTCACCGCGTCGGCCCGCCGCCGAGCCGCCCACCCGGCGACGGCCACTCCGCCGCACCAGCGGGACCCAGTGCTGGTCGCCGGCCCCGGCCTCGCCTATGCCGAGGCGGAGGTGCAGCGGCTGGCCGGAACACTCGCTCCCGTCAAGATGCTCCTCGGCCCCGACGCGACCGCCGAGGCAGCGCTCGCGGCGCTGGATGGCGCCCCCCTTGCCCACCTCGCCGCACACGGCACCTTCCGCACCGACAATCCCATGTTCTCGCACGTACGCCTCGCCGATGGTCCGCTGACCGTCTACGACCTGGAGCGGCTCGCCTGCGCGCCCGGGACAGTGGTGCTCTCCGCCTGCGACGTGGGGCTGTCAGCGGTGCACCCGGGCGAGGAACTGATGGGGTTGTCGACCGCGCTGCTCCAGCTGGGAACGGCGACGGTACTGGCCAGTGTCCTGCCGGCGCTGGACTCCGCGGCGCAGGAGCTGATGGTGGAGATGCATCGACGGCTGGCCACCGGTGACACACCGCGGCTCGCCCTCGCCGGCGCACAGGCGGAATTCGGTGCCGGGCTGGACGCCGGCACCGCCACCGCCGCCTCGTTCGTCTGCTTCGGCGCCGGCTGACCGACCTCCCCAGCCCCGGCCGCGCCCACCAGCCCGCCCGGATGACACGCCGTCGACTACCCGGCTAACCTCCCGCGAACACCCTCCGTCACTCCACAACGGAGCGAGTAGTCAGGCGCCGATCTGATACGTCGCCTTCGCGACATGGACCGCATGCATCAGACGCGCCCCGGACCCTCTCTTATGGGGGAACCGCACGGGGACGACGAACGAAACACATCCCATCGCGCCGGACAGCTCGCAGCTTTGAGTCCACGCGCGACGAAGGAGAGGTGTGAAGGTGCTCCAGCTAACCAACACCAGCAATTGCACGAGCAGGGTCCGAAGCCGCACCGGTCCCCTCATCGTCGGCATCGGCGGCACCATGCGCCCCGGGTCCTCCACCGAACAGGCGGTCCGGGCCGCGTTGTCCGCCGCCGAGCAGGCCGGAGCCCGTACGCACCTACTCGGTGCCACCGAGCTACAGCTGCCGCTCTACCTGCCCGGCGAAAGCCGGCGGACGGCGGCAGCCCGACAGTTCATCAACGCCGTACGCCTGGCCGACGGGATCGTGATCGGAACGCCGGCGTACCACGGAGGTATCTCCGGCCTGGTCAAGAATGCCCTCGACTACATCGAGGACCTGGGGGACGCGCCCCGCCCCTACCTACACGGTCGGGCCGTCGGCTGTCTGGTCACCGCTCGCGGATCCCAGGCCGCCACCACCCTCACCAGCCTCCGCGCCGTGGTACACGCGCTCCGGGGTTGGCCGACGCCGCTCGGCGTCGCGGTCAACACGGAGCACGTCACATTCGCCGCCGACGGCACCAGCAGCGATGCGCACATCTCTTCCCAGCTGTCCCTGATGGGAGAGCAGGTCGTCGAGTTCGCCCTCGCCCGAGCCACCACCGCCTGACTTCCAGCCCGACCCGAAGTGGAGTACGACATGTTGAACAACAACCGCTCCGCCGCAACCGCGGACGTAGCCGACGGCACCGTCGACAGCCCCCCGCTGGCGGCTTCCCCGGCGGCAGCCGTATCCGTCGACAGCCAGCAGACCAGCGCCCAGCCGATCGATCCCGACGTGGAGGGGCTCGACGACCTGGACAACGTCGACTTCGACCTGGACGAGGTGGAAAACAAGATCGCACCGCTCGCCCTCGCGTCGAATGAGGCGATCCAGTGGCGCCGGTGACCGTGGCCGCCGGTGCCGCCGTTCGGGTGGATATCAACACCGGCCCCGCCAGCTCCTATGTCGGGCTGCGTGAATGTATCGCCGCGCTCCGCGCGGCAGGTGCCAGCTTTGGCGAGCTACCCCACCGCCACGCCGCCGAGTGGGCGGAGCTGGCCCCCGACGACAAGCCACAGGACAACCCACTGCCACTCGGCGAGATCGCACTCGCCGCCTCCGAGCGGCGACTGCACCGGGAGAGCGAGCAGGTGTACCGAGTCCTCTCGGTCGCTGCCGCCGCGCTCTGCGCCGGCACCGCGGAGTTGGGTCGTCCACTGCTCGTCAGCGGCGCCGGCGGCACCGACCTGTCGTCCCTGCGCGGGCTGATGCGGGCCGTTGAGCACTCACGGGTCCACCCCGGCGCGGCACTCCTGCTGGATCGACCCGAATCGGTCCGGGCGCCGCTCGGACCGCACGCCGACTATCGCGCCGAGCGGGCTCGCTGCCTCCGTCGCATGGACCTGCCCATCACTGTCGAGGATCTCGTGCTGGACCTACCGTCGGTTGCGGCCACCGCGGTGGCGCCCGCCTCCGAGGAGGGCAAGCTCTACCAGCGGGCACGCGACCAGCACAGCTCCGCCGTCGACCGGGTCGCCGCCGCCATGGCCTACTGCCGACGGGCCTTCTTCTCCGCGAACTGGGAAGGGATGGCGCTCGTCGCCACCGAGGCGATCGAGCTCCTGCCCGGGGTCCCCACGCCGGCCCTTTCCGAGCTGCTGGCCAAGGCGGAACGCGAGGACAGTCTGGTCCACGCCATCGAGTTCGAAACCACAATCCTGCGCAGCACCGCTGATATCCGTGGCTTCCTCCTCAAGGTAATCGGCATTCAGGCCGGCTTCCGCGGGGACCAGGACGCGGCTGTCACCGCCTTCCGCGCCATTCGCGAGCACGACGACGGCCTCTCGCCGGAGATCCGCGCCCAGTCCCACTTGTACACCGCCCTCACCCTCTCCAAGCGCAAGGGCCGCCTAGGCGAGGCGGTGGCCGAGGTCGAGCAGGGATTCGAGGTTGTCCGGGAACGCCCGAACGAGGCCGACAGCGTCCGGCGGGAACGGGGCTGGCTGCACAACCTGCGCGGGCTGACCCTCTTCGCCGAGCGACGACTCGGCCCGGCGTTCGAGCATGAGAAGAAGGCTCTCGCCTGCCTCGCCGGCCTGAACGATGCCAGCTCCGCTCACCTGCGCATCAATCTGTACTCCAACATCAGTGTGTTGCAGGAGAAGGCCGGCAAGTATTCGTCCGCGCTGGCGACCTGGGACAAGTTCCGGCAAGCCACCGGCTCCTCGACCGCGGGCTTCGCCAAGCACCACTCGTATCGCAGCGCCGGGCTGCGGCTGCTGGTCGGTGATCGGGAAGCCGCTGTCAAGGAGATCGACACGACCCTCACCAACGCCGCCGGACTCAACGACATCTTCCACCAGACCGAGGTCCGCCTCGAGCTGGGCATGCTGCACGCCACGGCGGGTCACCGCGAGGCCGCCGTCGCGGAATACGAGCTGGCCGAGCAGGACGCGCGACGGCTCGGCGACCCCTACCGGATCGCTCTCGCCCAGGCCGGACAGGTGATGACCGGTGGGGCCGGCGGGGATATCCCGGCCACCGTGGCGAATGCGGAACTGAGCCTGACCCGTCCGGTCGAGGCGACGGCCCTCGCGAAGGCGGTATCCGGCTCAGCGGAGCTCGCCGAGCTCCTGCCGAAGCCCCGCACGAAGCTCAACCGTCCCTTCGACCTGATCAACTTTCAGGACTGACGATGACTGAGCAACCAACCCCCTGGCAGCTCTACCCCCGGCTACTCCTCCGTCGGGCGGGCTTCGGCATCGACCTGTTGACCGCCCTGGCCGACGAACCGACGCGAGCAGGCGCCGCGGAGTACCGCACGGCGGCGAAACAGTTCGGGCTGTGCCGCACCAATTTGATCGACGGCATCGCCCGGGCGGTCGCCCGGACCGATCGGCAGTCGGACCGGTCGCGACTTCGGGCGCTGTCCCGGGCCCGCAGCCGGGCGGGACGCGGCCTGTCGGTGAACCCCGAACAGCTGGACCCCGCGCTGGTTCCAGCGGCGGCGGCCTACGACACGGCGCAGGCCGAACTGGAGCAGGCGGGCCAACGGCTGACCGACGTCCTCGCCCAGGAGGCGTTGCGCCGACCGGACCGGGTGCACGCGCTGCTGGCCAACGACCGGGTCTGCGACGCGTTGCTTCAGCTCTCACCCTCGTTCTACGGCGAGGTCCTACGCTGGCGGCGGGGGTGGGCCACCCGGAGTGCCGGTGCGAACCGGAACCGGGCCAAGGACCGCGCCTTCTACCGCCGCGCCTACCTCTACGGCCAGCGCCTCGCCGCGAAGAACGAGACGACAAGTTTCTTCGGTCCGCTGGTACACGGACGGATCGACCACACGGCCGCCGGGATCGGGTTGGGCCCCGAGACCGGGTCGGGGGTCCACACGACGGAGGCGCAGACCGCGTTCTGGGCCGTGTGCGAGCTGGCCCGCAACCTCGGCGCCGATCCTGCCGTCCGCGACCAACTGCCAGTGACCTGGGTGCCGGCCTACCGTCGGCGAGCGGAGGCCGAAGCCGGAACCGGCACCGTGCAGACCAGTGCCGGGCGGCGGATCCGGCTCTCCGGCGCCCACTGGCGACTCGTTCACGACGTCAACGACCACCGTTCGGTACGGGACCTCGCGGACCTCGCCGGGATGGAGGTCGCCGAGGCACGGGTGGTCCTGGATCGGCTGCGGCAGATCGGCGCCGTCCGGCTGTGGCCCGAGCCGCCGTCCACCACCGCCCGTCCGCTGGACTGGCTGGTGGGCTTCGCGCAGGAGCATGCCGCCGGCACCGAGTGGCCGGCCCGGCTGCGCGAACTCGCCGCCCTGGCGGACCGGTACGCAGCCGCCGCCGGACACCACCAGCGGGCGGCCGTGCTCGCCGAGGTGGAGGCGGGTTTCTCGGCGCTGACGGCGACCGACGCCCGCCGGGCCGGCGGGCAGATGTACGCCGACCGGTTGGTGGTGTCGCTGGACGCCAAGGGCGACCAGTCTCCGGTGGTGGTCGGCGGCGACATCGCCCGACGCTGGGAGGAGCAGCTCACCCCGGTGCTGGATGTCGCGGCCCGATACGGCGAGCTCCAGCAGCAGGTCGCCGCAGAGTTGTGCGCGAGGGTCGTCAGCGAGACGGAGACCGGTTCGTTGCCCTATGACGAGCTGATCCGCCGGGTGCTACCAGCGGTTGAGGCCGGGGAGCTGACGGCGCTCGCCGACCCGGTACGGGAGTTCACCCAGACCTACACCGAGCTGGTACGCACCGCCCTGCGCGGGCAGGAGGCCCGGTTGTCCACCGCCGCTCTGGCGCCCCTGGCGCCCAGCCCGGGCCGGGACCGGTTCGTCAGCCCGGACCTCATGCTGGAGCGGCAGCCGGACGGAACCGACCTGCTGGTCCTGGGCGAGCTGCACCCCTACGTCTTCGCCTGGGGTTCGCAGGGGCTCTTCTGCGACGACCAGGAGCGGATGCTGGCCGACTTCACCGCGGGGCTCGAGCCGTGGGGCGGCCCCGACCAGCTCGCCACGGTCATCCGTCGACGGCGGCACAAGGGTCTGGTCGCCGACTGGTTTCCGGGACGCTTCGTCGAGGTCACCTCCGTCGCCACCGACGACCGGAAGCGCACCGTGGCGCTCGCCGACCTGACCGCCGTACTGGTCAACGGGGTGCCGCGGCTGCACGCGCCCGACGGTGAACTGACCCTCTACGCCGGCGAGGACGACCACGTCCACCTCCGGGCCTTCGCCGCACCGGGCGTGGCCCTGCCCCTGGTCCGATTCGGCGACTTCGCACCCCGAATTCGCGTCGGGGAGGTCATCGTGCAGCGGGCCCGCTGGTGGTTCAGCGCCGCTGACCTTGGCGTCGCCGAGGTCCGGGACGCCGCCACCGCGTTCCTCGCGGTGCAGTCCCTACGCGCCCGGCACGGGCTTCCCCGCTTCTGCTTCGTCTCGGCGGCACACGAGCCCAAGCCGGTCGGGGTTGACCTCGACAATCCGCTGGCCGTGGACGCGCTGCTGGCGTTGACCCTGGCCGGCGACGGGAAGGTCTCGCTGGCCGAGATGCGGCCCGCGCCAGAGGCCCTGTGGCTACGCCACGGCGACAGACCCGTGACCGCCGAGTTCCGGATCGCTATGAGAAGGGCTTCGTCGTGACCGTCCCCACCAGCGCCGGCCCGGCCGACCCCAGCTGGGAGCTGCTGCCGGTCCTCGTGCTGCGCAGCGCCGGCTTCCCCTGGCAACTGATCGAGTCCCTGACCTATCGACAGACCGCAGCGTTGCTCGGCGAGTTGGCCACCCTGGAACGAAGGGCTGCCGAGGTAGCCGCCCGAATGCGAGCGTCGGCTCGCCTCACCCGAGGCCAGCAGAGCAAGCTACGCAACGTCCGCCCGCTACCCCCGTCGGACATCTTCGACGGCGACTGGCTCGCCGAGTGGAACGAGATCGCCGAGCAGGCGACGCGGACCCGGGACCAGCTGGAGCCGACCGTCGCGGCGGACGCGGCGACGGTCAATGCCGCGCTCGCGGAGATCCGTACCGACGCACGGATCAACGATGCCATCGTCTGCTCCTCCCCCGCCGTCCACCGGGATCTGGTCCGGGGGGCGACCGGGGGCAGGATCCGCCGCCAGCTCGCCGCGTACGCGCAGCGGCTGGCCGCGAAGAGCGAGACGATGAGCTTCTTCGGGCCGATCAACTACGGCCGGGTGGACGCCGACTCGGACGCGGCGACGACGCTGTCCTGGGCGGGCCACCGGGAGATCCGGGTTCGCCAGGCGCACTGTGCCGCCCGGGTCAACGACGCCGTCCAGACGATGATCATCGACGATGACTCGTTGGTGACGCACCTGGTGCCCATCCGCAAGACCACGGCACGCCCGCCGCGCCGAGACGACCCGGCGGCCGGGTTGATCCGGGCGGTGGACGGCGACCGCACGATCGCTGAGCTCGCCACGGCCGGGGGCGCCGAGGTGACCCGTACGGTGGGGCTGTTCCGCACGGCCGTGGCCAAGGGGGTGCTGACGCACTCCTGGTGCCCGCCGGCGACGACGGTGGATCCGTTGCGCTGGACCCTGGAGCGGATCGACGAGGCCGGCGCCGAGACCGCCAGCCGCGCGGCGGCCGTCCGGTCGCTGCTGGTCAAGGTGCTCGACCTACTCGACAGCTACCCCTGGACCTCGCCGGAGCGCAAGCTGGCCATTCAGGCCGAGGTGGAGTCCCTGCTCCCCACCGGCGGGCCGACGAACCGCAGCCGTTTCTACAACGACCGGGTGATCATCCACGAGGCCGCGGTGGGTACTGCCCAGCTGGAGCTCCGGGGGCGGCTCGCCCACGACCTGCGGGCGGCGGCCGCCCCCGTCCTGGACCTGCTGGCGCATGAGGCGGAGCTGACCCGGGTACAGACCAACCGGGCGGTGGCGCGGCGGCTCGGCCCGGGCCGCACTCCGCTGCTGCGAGCGCTGAGCGCCTGCGCGGACATGTCCATCGAGTACGGCGGCCAGCTCAGCACGGAGCTGGCCCGCGTCGTCGGCGAAGCCGGACCGGAGGCGAGTGAGCTCGACGTCGCCGGTCTGCTGCCCACTGTGCCCGCCCCCACCGCACCGGTTCTCTGCTCCATCGACGTCCTGATCGGCACGGCCGACCTGGCCGACTACGACCCGGGTACGACTCCGTTGGTGCTCGGTGACATCCACGACGCGGCGCTACTCACCCCGTGGGCCCTTCAGTTTCATCCGGACGCGGCGACGCTGCTGGCCGAGCGCGACGCCGCCGTCCGGCGGGCCCTCGGTGACCAGACAGCCGTCAACGTGATCTCCCGGCGGACGACCGGGCTGCCGCCGTTGGAGTTCCCCGGCGTCGTACTCGAACTGGGCGGCTCCGCCACCGCGGGTCGAGACCGGATCGGTCTGGACGAACTCTGGCTCGACAGTGACGGGGAGCAGGTGGTGCTTCGGGGAGCCAGCTTTCCCGGGCAGAGCCTGCTGTTGCACAACGGCGAACTCGACACCGCGGTGCACACCGCGCTCGCGCTGCCCCGCATTCGGCGCGCCGTCCTCCCGCCGCTGCCGTACCTGCCCCGACTGCGCTGGGGCAACGCGGTCTTCTCCCGGCGGCGCTGGCTGGTGCCGAGCGCCGAGGTACAGACGTCGCTCCGCGGCCAGCGGGACCTGGACCTGCTGCTCGGTGCCGCCCGGTTGGTCACCGAACGCGCCCTGCCGAACCGCTTCTTCGTCAAGTCGCCCGCCGAACGCAAGCCGGTGTATGTCGACACCGCGAGTCCCGACCTGTTGAAGGGGATGGCGCGGCTGGCGGCCACCGCCGACCACCTCGCCATCACCGAGGCCCTGCCCGCGCCGACCGACGCCTGGCTTCGCGACGGTGAGCTGCGGTTCGCCTCGGAGCTGCGCTGCGTCTACCTGCGGGGTGGTGGACAGTGATGCGCCGGGTGATCCTGCCGCCCCTGTACGACCTGAGCCTCGAACCGATCCTGGGGCCCGCCGACGAGCTTTTCGACGCCAACGCTGAGTTCCTCGACCGGCTCTGCGCTCCGGTGCGCCTGCGCACGTTGGCCGAGTCCGCGGCGCGGCCGACGTCTGGTGTGACCACCGCCGAGACGGCCACCAAGGCGCTCTTCGCCGCGGGCGCCGCGACGATCCTGGACCGCGGGCGCTACGACTGGGGCCGACTCCGGGCGACGGGGCTGGCCCTGCGGCTGACCGCCGAAGCAGATCCGACGATCCGGTTGGCCGTAGACGATGTCGAGCTGGTCCACGGCACCACCGAGTCGGGCGCCGACGTGGTGTCTGCCGCGACCGGTACCGCCCTGTTCGGGCCGGAGGCCGACCGGGCCCGATCCTGGGCACCGGGGGCTCGCGTGCACCTGCTGGTCGAAACCGACCAGCAGCTTCCGGCCGCTGCCGCGCTGGCGAAGGCGTTGGGTCCGCACCGGGTCACGCTCTGCGGACGGTTCGCCGCCGCACACCGGAAGGCGCTACGCGCACTCGCGCCATTCGCCGGCGCCGAGATCGAGGACTGGACCCCGTCCTGGCGCCTGCGGCGAGAGTGGGCCCCGGCGGGCGAAGACATCCGCTGGGTACGCGACGCCCACCAGTGGCGCCCCGGGCCGCCCTGGGCGGGTTGGCTCGCCCCCGAGCAGGCCGTGCTGCTGCCGGCCCGAGCCTGGCGGGACTGCCGCGGGGTGGCGCTGACCGTGGCCCGCTTCTCCGCCTGGTCGGCGGTGACGGGGGTGAGTGGCGTCGACACCGACCTGGAGACGGTACGCCGACTCGTCGGCGACGACCGGCTGGCCGTCGAGCTACTGGTCGGCGCCCCCGGGCTGGATGCCGACGCGACCACCACCGTCGCCCGACGGCTGCGCTCCGGGCCCGGACCCCGGCTGGCGGGTCTGAGCCCGTTCCGGCTGACCAGCCGAAACGGTCCACGCAGATCGACGATGTGGGGTGGGGTGCCGCTGACCCGACAGGACGCACCGCGGCACGATCTCCCGCGCTGGGATCGTTTTCACGGTCCGGGGTCGCTCGACGATGCCGACCGGCGGCGCATCACCAGCGCCCTGACCGCCGAGTTCGGCGCCGAAACCGAGCTGTATCCGGGTCGGCTCGCCTGCTGCGCGCTCGCGCCCGGAAGCCAGCCCCCCGCCGCGTGGGAACCCTCCGCCGCGGTCGTCGAGGCCAGCGGGGCCGGGCCAGATGGGCGCGGACCCGGATCCTTCGTGGTGAACCTGCGCACGGGTAGCGCCTTTCGGCTGCACCCGAGGCTGACGCCGGTCGTACGGCGGTTGGCGAGCGGCGACGCTGCCGTCTGGCAGCACCTCAGTGACACGGTCCGTACAAAACTGTCCGGTCAGCTGGTCCGGGCCGGGGCAATCCGGAGTCCACAATGACAAGAAACTGGCGCATTGGCCGCGAGTTCATCGTGCGCCACGCGGGAATGCCGTTCGACTGGCTGGAGGAGCTGGGCGCCCCCGGTGACCTGCTGGAGCTGGCCGACGAGGTGGTTCGGCGGGAGGATGTCCTCCTGGCCAGCGTCTCGATGCACTTCACCGGCGATCGAGCCACCGGGATCCGGGCCGACGTGCTGCACGGCCGGATCGACCAGCTGCCCCGGACCGCCGGGCCGGACTGGCAGGCGGCGGTCGATGCCTGGGGAGAGGCCCTGGCCCAGTACGTCCGCGCCTACCAGGCAGCGGACGAGCAGGTGGGCAAAGAACTCCGGGAAGTGCTGGCGACGTCCCAGGTGTCCGAGGCGGTCTTCCTGTCGAACCCGGATGTCTACCGCAACATGCTGCAACCCTTCTTGGCGTATCAGGGTGCACTGAACTCACGCTGGCGGCGGGTACGCCGACAGATGTACACCTACGTGCAACGGTTCTGCGCCAAGAACGAAACCGTCAGCTTCTTCGGCCCGATGGCGTACGGCACGGTGGGCGGCGGAGACGACGCCCAGCTACGCCGAGACGTTCCCCGTACCCGCCGGGTGTTTCTCTCCCACTGGGCGGCCCGGGCCCTGGCGTTGGCCATCGCCCGAGACTCCGCGATCCTGCCGCACCTCCGCTTCCACCACACCGGCCGCGGCGCGGACCCGGGTGAGCCGATCCTGGCCCAGGTGCTCCCGGGTGGCACGACCGTCCGGCAGCTGATCCAGCGTTCGGGCCGACCCGCCGTCGAGGTGGTGCGGACACTGATGAAGCTGGTGGCGACCGAGCACCTCACCATCGGGCTCGGCGGCGGCGACTACGACCTGGACCCGCTCACGACGCTGCGCGAACAACTCGCCGCGCTGCCGGCCACCCCCGCCCGCGACCAATGGATCGCCCGGCTCGGCGATCTCGCCGCGCTCCTGACGGAGCTGGGCGAACAGCCACTGGACCGCAAGATCACCACCGTCGCCGCGGTGGAGGCCCGGTTCACCGAGATCACCGGCAAACCGGCCCGGCGGGGCGCGGGCGCCGCCTACGCCGACCGGGCGGTCTTCTTCGAGGAGTGCGCGTCCCCCTTCGCCCTCACCATCGGCGCCGATCTGATCCGGCGCTGGGAGGAGCAGCTCACCCCGCTCCTGGAGGCCTGCGTCACGCACGGTCACGCCACCCAGACCGCGGCCGCCGAGGCCGTCCGCGAGAGCTTCGCCGGCAACGGCCAGGACCGCGAACTGAACCTCCTCGAATACGCGACCCAGGCCGCCGCGGATCAGTCCGACTCCACCAGCACCTACCAGGCGACCTACGCGCCCAGCTACCCGGGTGAGGACTGGCGGTCCGAGCTGGCCCAGCTCATCGACCGGGCCAACGCCCTTGACGGCGAGCGGTACGCCGTCATCGACCTCTGCCCGGCCGCGACGGACGTGGCGGGGCTGGACGAGGCACCGCTGGTGCTGTCCCGCGCCCACCACCACCTGCTGGTCAACAGCTGGCTCGCCACCATGCATCCGGATCCGCGACGGTACGGCGCGGCCGCCACCGAGTGGGTCGCCCGACAAGCTGACGACCTGGTCGGCCTCGACCTCGGCCGCCGGAACAAGGGCTACTACCGGTTCCCCGGCCGGGAGGTCGCGATGCGTCCGCTCTCCTGGACCGACGAGGGCCGGGCGGACCTACTCAAACCCGAAGACCTCCGGGTCTCCATCACCGCCGACACGGTGACCCTCCGGGACCCGGACGGTCGCACCGTCACCGCGTACGTGCCGCTGAGCGACTTCGTCAAGTACGCGCCGATCGCCGCGCTGTCACACCCGCAGGTCCTGCACCCCACCTTCCGCGCCGCCACCGGCGGTGCGCTGCCCGAGGTCGTACTGGGGGCGGTGACCCTGCAACGCGCCCGCTGGCGGGTACCGACCCAGACGTTGGCGGCGGCGGAGCCGCACACCCGGTTCCTCGGGCTGCGGCGGTTGGCCCGCGACACCAACGTCCGGTTCCTCTTCGGCCGCAGTGCCCACGAACGCAAGCCGTACCTGATCGATCTCGCCTCCCCACTCGCCGCCGACCTGGTCAACCACATCACCCGGGGCTGCGACGAGATCGACGTGGAGCGGATGGCACCAGGGCCCGAAGGGCTGTGGCTCCGCGACGCCGAAGGGCGGCGCTACACCAGCGAGCTGCGGATGCAGGTCGTCGGCGAAGGCGGGCCAGCATGACGCCGACGATCTGGTTCAGCGAACACTCGCTACGGCTGCGGGTCGACGTCCGACCGGACGGCTCGTTCCCGACCCAACGCTCCACCGCCCGCGGGATGAGTGTGGAGCGGCACCTCGGGGACGGCTGCACCGAACACCGTTTCACCGACGGCGACGCGCTGCTCGGGACCGGCTACGCCGGGCCGGCCGGGCCTGCCGCCGACGCCCTGCGCGAGGTCCAGGGCCGACCGGTGTTCGAGGTGACGGCGCAGCATCGCGCCCTGCTCACCGCAATCGCCGCCGAGACCGGCGCCGAACTCGTGCTCGGCGTCGCGGAACAGCACGTCGCCGCCGGCGACCCGGAACAGGTCCGCTCCACCCACCGCTTCGTCGCGACGCTGCTGCTCACCCTGACCGGCGACGACGGCACCCGGCACACGCAGTCGGTTCGGTGGGATCCGACCGACGATCCCGGCACCCTGGCGCTGGCGGCGCGGCAGACGGCCACCCAGATGCGCGGCCGGCTCGGTCTGCCACTGGCCGAGGAGCTACCCGTGAACACCGACCTCGTTCTGCTGCCGGGATTCGCCGGCGCGTTCTTCCACGAGCTCGTCGGGCATCCGATGGAGGCCGACGTCGTCGCTTCCGGCACCAGCTACCTGGGCCAGCAACTCGGGCACCGGGTAGCCCCACCCTGGCTGTCCATCCTCGACGGCGGCCATCTCGCCGGCGGCGGCTACCGGAGCGCCTTCGACGACGAGGGAGCCGACTCGGTGACCAGCCGGCTGATCGACCGGGGCGTGGTTGGCCGGCCGATGAACGATCTGGCCCTGGCCCAGCGCCTGAACACCACCAGAACCGGCCACGGACGGCGACAGAACTACCGTCACCCGGCGATCCCCCGGATGACGCACACCGCGGCGATACTGGAGCCCGGCGTCGAGGTCGAGGAGCCGGCCGGGGACTGGATCGCTCCCCGCGGGCTGCGGCTGGAGATGATGAACATCGCCTCGGGCGCGTTCGTCTTCCACGCGCCGATCTCCGTACTGCACCGGGCCGACGGCACCACCGCCCGGCTCGGCCCCCTCCGCATCGTCGGCGACGGCGCTCGGGCGCTGGCGCGCATACGGCCGTACGCACACCAGGTCGCCGGGTACCTCCGGGCCACCGGCGGCTGCGGAAAGCTTGGCCAGTATCCGGTCCTGGTGTCCTTCGCCAACGCGGGCCTCCGGCTCCCCGCCGGATCGGTCGGGATCCGGGCGGTGCGTCATGCCTGAGCTTCGGCTGCGCGCCTCCGGGCTGCTCACCCCCACCTCCGCCGGCCCCCGGCTGACCGTGTCGCTGGACTTCGTGCGGCTACGCCGAGACGCCTCCGGACGGGTACTCGGATCGGTTCGGGTGGACGGATCCGCCGCCGACGCGGCAGCCAAGAACGTGGCGCTGCTGCTCACCGACGCCGCCGCCCGGATCGGCGGCGCCCTCGACGGGCTGCAGAGCGCGGTCGCCACGATCCACGAGTGGCGAGCCGATACCGACCTGCCGGTATCACACCGCAGCGACCTGCTGCTCCGGGTCGAGACCGCGGCCGGGCCGGTCGTGCTCGGCACCGCCGGCCCCGGCGCACCGCCCGAGTTGGTGTCGGCCGTCGCCGGGCAGGACCTGGCGGTGCTGGCGCACCCACCAGCCGCCGAACCGCCGGCGGGCTGGCGGGATCGCCCGCTCATCCTGCGCCCGGCGCCCACGGCCGTACTCGTGGCCGGCGCGGCATTCTCCCTCTCCTCGCGCAAGGGCCGGCGGAGTGCGGCGCAACTCGCCGGGCGTCGGGTGCTACCCGCGCTGACCATCCGGGATCTCCCCGTGGTGCCGGCCGGGTACGACCGGGACGACCTCGGTGATCCCGCCGAGGCCAGCACGCTGGTGGACGCCGGCCGGATCTGTCCCCCCGGGCGGTGGCGCGACGGTGTGCCGCCGGGCCGGGCGGTCTGGGATCACGACGCTGCCGCCTGCGGTCCGCCTCCGATCGTCCGGCTCGAGCTCGACGGGCCTGATGCGTTAACCCCGCCGAACGCCATCGAGCTGCAGTGGTGTGTCGAAGGGCTCCAGCGCTACCACGGCGACGGCACGATCCGGGTCCACTGTGTGGCCCGGCCGGTGGACCGCCCCGAGGAGAGCTTCGTGGTCGTGCTGCACGGCAAGCCCATCCACCTACTCCGTCATGCCCACGGCCTGACGGGCCCCCGAACGGCTGTCTACGGCGACAGCGACGTGACCACCCGCTCGCTGGTACTCGCCAGCGCAGCCGAACTGGAAGGTGCCGGACATGCAGTCGTTTCCGTCAACCCCTGACGTCGCCATCGTCGGCGGCGGCATAGTCGGTGCGTGCCTGGCGGAGGAGTTGAGCAGCCAGGGCGCCTCGGTCCTGGTGCTGGACGCCGGTGCCGAGCCCGGACACGCGACCCATCGCGCGGCCGGGGTGGCGGTGCCCTCCCTTCGCTACCTGGACGACCAGGAGTTCTACTCCTGGCTGCGGAACGCGAAGCTGGACCTGGACGCGGACGTGGCCCGCCTGGAGCCGGAGTTCGGCACCTTCAGCGTGGTGCGGCCGATTCTGCGCGCCCTGCGCCCGCAGGACATCGAAACCTACGGCCACCTGTTGATGGAGGCGGGGTCCGGGGTGCAGGTCAGCGGCGACGACCTCGCCGCTGTCGCGACCGGCTTGAAGCTCCCCACCAGCCGACACTACCTGTACGCCGAGGGTGGACTCATGATCGACGGACGACGGTATCTGGCCGCGGTCCGCGGCCGCTGCCGAGAGCAGGGGGTCGACTGGCGACAGGGGTGCCAGGTACGCGAGGTGCGCGAGGACGGGCACCGGGTGGTGCTTCGAATGGACCAGGAGGCGCTGCACGCCGACCGGGTGGTGATCGCCGCCGGCGCGTGGAGTTCCGGCACCGGGCTAGCCGAGTCCACCGGAATCCGGCCACAACGCGGTCAGATGGTGGTGTTGCGCACCGACGAGAAGCTGACCAGCATCCTCTCCTCCGCCTACTACCTTGCCCCGGGGGTCGGCGACGACATCCTCGTCGGCGCCACCGAGGAGGACGCCGGCTTCGCCGACCACGTCACCACGAAGGGCATCGGAGCGCTGCTGCGGTTCGCCACCGCCGCCATGCCCAGCCTCGCCGCCTCCGTACCGCTGGAGCTGCGGGCGGGACTGCGACCGGTCTCCGACACCGGTCGACCGTTGGCCGGGGCGCTGCCGGGTCAGGACCGGATCTTCATCTCGGCCGGACACGCCGGCCACGGGCTGCTCTCGGCCCGTACCACCGCGAAGGGGATGGCGGCCGGGCTGCTCGGCGACGACTGGGACGCGCTGCCGTACCGCATGTGCCCGACGCACGCGCAGGGAGGCACCGCGTGATGCGCATCGACCACGTGATCCTCGGCGCCCGCACGATCGCCCCGCTCCGGGAGTTGCTCTGGGAGCGGCACGGCTTTGGGATCACCGACGGCAGCCCCAACCCGGACGGCACCGCGAGCTGGGTCGTCCCGTTCGACACCCCCGACGTCCAGTATCTGGAGCTTCTCGTCACCCACGACGAGCGGGAACTGGGTAGCACCGACTTCGGCCGGGACTTCCTGGAACGGACCGCGGACGGGCCGGCCTTCCTCAACTGGGCGGTACTCACCGACGACATCGCCGGCACCGCGCAACGGGTGGAACAGGTCACCGGCACCGACCCCGGCCTGCTGCGGGGCGAGTCGGTACGCGCCGACGGCCAGCGGGTGCCGTGGGCGGAGGCCGCGTTCGACCTGTCCTGGCGCAGCCAAGTGCTGCCGTTCTTCCTGAGCTACGGCAATCCCGCGGACCGGGCGGATCGGGTGGCGGGTGACCTGCGGGCAGCCGGGCACCGGGTGCGGCCGACCGCACTCGCGGGGCTGGCGACCGGCCCGGCCCGGGAGCGGGACTGGGCGGCACGGTGGCCCGGCCTGGCCGGGCTCGCGGTGACGATCCACGATGACGCGGGCCCCGAGATCACCGCGGTCCGGGTGGAGACCGGCGCGGGCGACACGGTGGTGCGACTGCCATGAGCCGAAGCCGAGCCGCTCGTGGCCGCCCACCGCTACCGTGGGCTCGCCGTCGACGTGCCGCGCGCCCGGTGCAGGTCCAGCAGCCGCTGCCGGGCCGACTGGTCCTGGGCTGCCTGGGCGGCGGTCCAGGCAAGCGCGACCGCGCCCTGCAGCAGTGCCCGATCAGCACCGGGGGCCACGCAGGCCGCGGCGAACTCGGGCTGGTGGTTCACCGCGTCGCCGCTGTCAATCCCGATGCTCGGGTGCAGGCTGGGCAGGGCGCGACTCACGTTGCCCATGTCGGTGCTGCCGGTGGGCATCTCCCGCTCCTGCTCAGGGGAGACCAGCGGCCGGCCCAGCTCGGTAGCCGCCGAGCGGTAGGCCTCGGACAGGAAAGGGTCGTGCACCAGTTCCGCGTAGGCGGGGGTGGCGCTGACCTCGTGCGTGCAGCCGCTGCCGACGGCGCCCGCGGCGAAGCAGTCCCGAATCCGCGACTCCAGCCGGCTCAGGGACTCCATGTCGGCCGCCCGGAGGTTGTAGCGGGCACGGGTGTGCGCCGGCACCACGTTCGGCACGTCGCCGCCGCGGGTGACGATGCCGTGCACCAGTTGGCGCGGCTCGAAGTGCTGACGCCCGACCCCCACCGCGACCTCGGCGATGGTCAACGCGTCCGCGGCGTTGACGCCCAGCTGCGGTGCGAGCGCGGAGTGGGACTCCCGACCGGTGTAGGTGACCTCCAACTCGACCAGTGCCAGCGGGCGAGGGGTGCAGTTGTCTTCCGGCGCGGGGTGGACCAGCATGGCCATCGAGACCTCGTCGAAGACCCCGGCCTCCAGCAGCGTGATCTTGCCGCCCCCATCCTCCTCGGCGGGCGTGCCGACCACGACAACCGTGAGGTCGAGCTCCGCCGCGACCTCCCGCAACGCCAGGGCCGCGCCGACCGAGGACGCGGCGATGATGTTGTGTCCGCAGGCGTGGCCGAGCCCCGGCAGCGCGTCGTACTCGGCGCAGAGCCCGACCACCAGCGGACCGTCGCCGAAGCGGGCGGTGAAGGCGGTGTCGAGGCCGCCGACGCCGACATCCACCGCGAAGCCCTCGTCGCGCAACAGACCGCTCACCTTGGCCGCGCTGCGATGCTCCCGGAACGCCGTCTCCGGCTCCGCGTGCAAGCTACGCGACAGGGCGAGCAGGCGATCCTCGGCTTGGTCCACAGCGTCCGCACACCGACGCCGTACCTCGGGGCTGAGCCTCATCCGCGGCATGTTCCCTCCCGTCGTACCGGCCGGGCCGTGGTGCCGTACCCGGCTCCTCCCGTTCCTACCCGAGCCGGCAGCCGAAAGCGAGACCAGTCAGGAGGCTCACGATGGCAGCACTGACCTGGACGGTGCCGGCCGGGCGGGGAGCATTGACCGTCGAGACCGTGCCGTCGGCGCTGCTCCGCAGCACCGGCTTTCCAGTCCAGCTGGTGGCGGGGCTCGCCACCACGACCCTCATCGCCGCGGCCGACCAGGTGTTCGCCGCGGAGCAGGAGATCGAGGCGGCCCGGGTCCACTTTCTGCACGAATGCTGGCCCAGCGCGCGCGAGGCCGTCCGGGAACTCGAACCCCACCAACGATCCCTGCGCGCGTTGCAGAGCTGTCGGCGGCGGATAGAGGCGGGGGCGCGGCTGGACGAGCGGGGCAGCGAGATCCTGGCGGCCACGGGAGCGCCGCGGTGGGCTTCGCGGTGGAACACCCTGGTCGACACGCACGCCGAACACCTGACGACGCTCCGCGCGGAGTTCGACGGTGCGCTGCGCCAGGCCCGACTGCGTACCGCGGAGGCCGCCAGCTCCGATGCCTTCCGGCACGCCGTGTTCGTGTCGAACCCGGGCTTCTTCCACTCCGCGCTGCGGACGCCGCCGCTGGAGCACCCCGGCTGGTCGGCGGCGGGTGCCGACCTACCACGGGCGCTGCGCCGCCGGCTCGACACCCTGCATCGCTACCTTCGCCGCTTCACCACCAAGTGCGAAACCGTCTCCTTCTTCGGCCCGGTGCTGTTCAGCAGCCTTCGCCCGGAACAGGACCAGGCGATTCGGGTCGGAGCACCCGGGCCCGAGCGCGTCGTGGTGGAGGCCAGCGCCTGGCTGGTCGAACAGCTCCGCGAGCAGGCCGCCGGTGAGACCCCACTACGTACCCAGCGCGCCTGGCCCAGTCCGCTGTTCCGCCAGCCGGGTCCGGAGCACGTGTTGGAACGGGTCGTGGACGGCCGCCGCTTCACCGTCGCCGCCGCCGCGCTGGCATTGTGGCAGGCGGCAGCGGAAAGCCCCGGCGCCCACCTGGCCGATCTACTGGCCGCCACCGGGACGACCGAGCAGTCCGACGAACGCCTGGCACGGTTGGTGCGGGCGCTGGGGCCGGCGCTGACCGTCTCGCCCTGGCGCCTTCCGGCCACCGAGCTCCACGCGTTGACCCGACTCGCCAGCGAGCACCCCACCCCCACGGTTGCCGAACTCGCCACCTGTCGGGACAGGTACGCCCAGGCCGGATGGCCGGACCGCGTCCCACAGCTCGCCGCGGCGCAGCAGGCCAGTGCCCGGGCCGGCGGGGACGCCTCCCGCAACAGTGGACAGCACTACGCCGATCGGGAACTGTTCCACGAGGACAGGTCAAGTCCACTGAGCGAGCAGGTCAGCCTCGGCGCGCCCATCGTTGACCGGATCCGTCAGGTCACCGAGGCCGTCCTCCCACTGACCTTCCTGGCCGCCCTGCTGGCCCGCGAGGACGCCCGGGACGCGCTGTGTACCGCGCTGCGGGGCACGTCGGCCCCGCTCGCGGCCCTCGCCGCGCGGGAGATCCCCGCCCGTACCGATCGGCGGGACCAGTTGGATGGCATCCTGCACGAGCTGGTCACGAAGGCCGTCGGAGACCTGACGGTGGTCGCCGACCGTCCACCGGTCGTCGACCTCGACCCACACGTACTCGCCGATGCCCTCGCCCCGTTGTGGGACCTGGTCTCCCTCGACCCGGACGACGCCTGCCTGCCCAGCCCCGACCTGATGGTTGTCGGCCCGGACCCCGCCACCGCCACCTGGGTGCTCTCGGAGCTGCACGACGACTGCAGCTCCATCTTCGGGGGGCTGGAGCGACCCCTGCACAGCGATCCGGACGGGCTCTGGGCGGACTTCGTGACCCGGGTCGAGCAGGCGGTGTCGCCACGGACGGCCGCGACGATCGTCTCCCGCCGCCGCAGCGCCCACGTCACCCCGGAACTGCCGGGGGTGGCGATCGAACTCAGTGGCCTGTCGAGCAAGGACCGCGCCGAGGTGGTGCCGATCGCCGAGGCCCACGTCCCCGCCGCGGCAGACGCCGTCCTGATCGATGGCGAACGCCGGCTGCTGTGGCCGGGAGACCTCTCCTCCACCCTGCACCGGGCGCTCTCCCGCCCGGCGCTCGGCCCGGTCTCGATCGACCTCGGCAGCTACACGCCGCGCATCGTCGTCGGCGGTGTCGTGCTGCAACGCGCCCGGTGGCGGGTACGGCTCCCGGAACGCGCCGAGGACGCGTACGGGCAGTGGTTGGCGCTGCACCGCATCCGGGCGCAGCACCGGCTGCCGCGCCACGTCTATGTCCGGCATCCCGCCGAACCAAAGCCGCTGTACGTCGACTTCGCCGACCCGATGGCGGTGCTCGACCTCGCCCGTCTCACCTCGGCCGACGTCGTGGTCTCCGAGATGCTGCCCACGCCGGAGCAGCTGTGGTGGCGCCCCAACGACCAGCCGCACTGCGCCGAGCTCCGCCTCGGTGCGGTGGTACGACCGACAGCCCCGGCCCGCGCGGACGAGGACGATGCCGTCCCCCACCGCACGTAGCCACCGCAACCGCAACCGCAACCAAGGAGAAGGTCATGACCGAGAAGAGCAGCCTTACCGCCCAGGTCCGGGACGCCTACGACAAGTCCGCCGACCAGTACGATTCCGCCGGCCAACTCGTCTTCCACCCACTGGGCAAGATGGTCGCCGACCGGCTGGAGCTCACCCCGGGTGAGCGGGTGCTCGACCTCGGCTGCGGCCGGGGCGCCTGCCTGTTTCCCATCGCCGCCCAGGTCGGTCCCGGGGGGTTCGTGCTCGGCATCGACCAGGCGCCCGGCATGGTTGAGGCGTGTGGGGCCGACCTTGCGGCCCGCGGACTGGCCGACCGGGCACAGGTCCGGCTCGGTGATATCCAGAGCTTCACCGTTGACCAGCCCTTCGACGCGATCAGCGCCGGTATGGTCCTGTTCCTGCTACCGGCGCCGCAGCAGGCGTTGGCCGCTGCCGCGGCGGCGCTGCGCAGCGGCGGACGGCTGGTCGCGACGACCTTTCCCACGGAGAACGGTCGACTCGCCGCCGGCTGGGAGTCGGCGGAGATTCTGGCCGAGGTGCTGTCCGCCCATCTCCCGGAGGGCGTGGACGATCCGTGGCGGCTGGTCCTCGGTCTCGGCGGACCGCTGGTCTCCGAGGAGTCGACCGCCGCAGCGGTTCTGGCGGCGGGCTTCACCGATGTCGAGATTCAGCACGTTCCAGCGAAGTCCCGATTCGAGTCAGTCGACGACTATCTCGCCTGGACCTGGACGGTCACCCCGCGCATGCAGTGGGAACTGGTGCCGCCGGAGCGACGGACCGAGGCGACCGATGCGGCCCGGACCGCGTTGCGGAGCCTGGCGGGCTCCGACGGTTCGCTGGAGTTCTCCTGCCCGACCCGGACGATCCGCGCCCTTCGTTGACCGACGCCCTGCCCTGACCGGCGTCGTCCGTTGACCGGCATCGTCCGCCCACATCTACCCCAGAGTACGAAGCCGAAAGGTACGAAGACATGCGTAGCGAGTTGATCCGGCCGCTGTCCGAGCTACTCGGCGGACACGCCGCCCAACGCGGAGACAAGATCGCCTTCGCCGACGGTAAGCGTGGCGTCAGCTACGCCGACCTCGATCGGCGGACCGCTCGACTGGCCGGGCACCTGGCCGCCCTGGGGTTGGCGTCCGGTGGGCGAGCCGTGATCCTGATGGGTAACAGCGTCGAGGCGGTGGAGAGCTCCCTCGCGGTGATCCGGGCCGGCGGCATCGCGGTACCGCTCAACCCACAGGCCGCCACAGCTGAGATCGACTACCTCCTCGAAGACGCCGAACCGACGGTCATCGTGTGCGACCCGGCCCGCTTCGACCAGGTGGGCCGGCGGCACCGCCCGGGCCAACCGCCACGGATCATCTGCACCGGCGAGGCTTCAACGGCGGAGCGCGCCGCAGCAGCGACGGTGAGTTACGAAGAGCTGATGGGCACCGAGCCGAGCGGACCGGCCCCGGACGAGGCCCCCCTGGACGACCCGGCGTGGATGCTCTACACGTCCGGGACCACCGGCCGGCCAAAAGGGGTGCTGTACTCACTGCGCAGTTCGTTGTGGCTGGTGGCGGCGGGCCATGCGCCGGTGCTGGGGCTGTCGGAACAGGATCGTCTGTTGTGGCCGATGCCGTTGTTCCACGGGCTCGGGCAGAACCTCTGCGTGTTGGGGGTTACCGCGGTCGGCGCGAGTGCGCGGCTGATGAGCGGGTTCGCGCCGTCCGAGGTTCGCGACCTCCTGCGCGAGGAGGCCGTCACGTTCCTGGCCGGGGTGCCGACCACCTACCACTACCTACTGGACCAGGACGCCGACGCCAGCACCGACCTCTCCGCACTACGACTCGGCTTCGTGGCGGGATCGGCGAGCGGCGCCGCCTTGGGCAGACGCTTCGAGGAGGCGTTCGGTGTTCCCCTGGTGGACCAGTACGGGTCCTCCGAGACCGGCGCCATCACCTCGAACCGGCCGTTCGGGGAGCGGGTCCCCGGTTCCGTCGGGCCGCCGCTGCCCGGCGTGGACATCCGCCTGGTCGACCCGGAGACCGGCCAGGACGTGCCGCCCGGAGAGGAGGGCGAGGTCTGGGTCGCCGGACCGAACCTCATGCTCGGCTACCACCGGCAGCCCGATGCCACCGCCGCGGTCCTGCGCGACGGCTGGTACCGCACCGGGGACCTTGGGCGACGCGACGCCCTGGGACACCTGACCCTGACCGGCCGGCGCAAGGAGCTGATCATCCGTGGGGGCGAGAACATTCACCCCGTCGAGGTCGAGGAGGTGCTGCGCGCCGCCGCCGGGGTAGCCGACGTGGCGGTGGGCGCCGAATCACACGACGTGCTCGGTGAGGTCCCGGTGGCCTATCTGGTGCCGGGCCCGGAGGGCGTGGACGCGGCGACGGTCTTCGCGCACTGCCGGCGGCTGCTCTCCTTCTTCAAGGTTCCGGACAAGCTCTACACCATCGAACGCGTCCCACGGACCAGCACCGGCAAGATCACCCGACACCTGCTGGCGGAGGCGAACCCCCAGCTGCTGGGCATCGCCAACCCGGACGGCGAGCCCGACGAGGCCGGGCCGATCGACGGTACGGAGTGGGCAGCACAGTTGCGGGAGATGCCGCCGAACGAGCGGACCCGGAGCGTCCTGGAGCTGATCCGCGCCGAGGTGGCCCGTGCCGTGGGGCTGGACACCTCCGATCAGGTCCGACCCGACCAGCCCTTCGTCGACCTCGGGCTCGGCTCCCTCGCCGTCGTCGGGGTTGGTCAGCGGCTCTGCGCGCGAGTCGGGCTACGGCTGCCGGCGACCGTCGTTTTCGACCATCCGACGCCTACCGCCCTTGCGGCCCGGCTGGTCACCGAGGTGAGCGGAGCGAGCGCACCGGCCGAACCCACCGCTACCCCGGAGCGGACCGGCTGGGCCAACGCCGACGAGCCGATCGCCATCGTCGCGATGGCCTGCCGCTTCCCCGGCGGAGTCGATGATCCGGACCAGCTCTGGACGCTGATCGCCGAAGGACGGGACGCCACCACGGAGCTCCCGGAGGACCGGAACTGGCCGCTGGACACCCTCTTCGACCCGGACCCGGACCACCTCGGCACCAGCTATGTGACCCGGGGTGGGTTTCTCGCCGACCCCGCCGGCTTCGACGCCGCCTTCTTCGGGATCAGCCCACGGGAGGCCACCGCGATGGACCCACAGCAGCGGATCCTCCTGGAGATCGCCTGGGAGGCGTTCGAGCGCGCCGGAATTGATCCCACCCGGATGGCCGGCTCGCCGACCGGTCTCTTCATCGGCACGAAGGGGCAGACGTACAGTTCCCTGGCCACCGCGGCCTCGGAGTACGAGGGCTACCTGGGCTTCGCCACCTCGGGCAGTGTGCTGTCTGGACGCGTCGCGTACACCCTCGGGTTGGAGGGTCCGGCCATCACGGTGGACACCGCCTGCTCGGCGTCGTTGGTGGCGCTTCACCTGGCCTGTCAGTCGCTGCACTCCGGGGAGTCCCGCCTCGCCCTCGCCGGTGGGGTCACCGTGATGGCCACCCCCGACGATCTGATCACGTTCAGCCGGCAGCGCGGTCTGGCCGCGGATGGCCGGGTCAAGGCGTTCGCCGCGGCCTCGGACGGCACCGCCTTCGGCGAGGGTGCGGGGGTCGTGCTGTTGGAGCGCCTCTCGGACGCGCGCCGGGCGGGACGGAAGGTACTCGCCGTCATCCGGGGCAGCGCGGTCAACCAGGACGGTACGTCGAACGGACTCACCGCCCCCAACGGCCAGGCCCAGCAGCGGTTGATCCGGCAGGCCCTCGCCGCCGCCCGGCTCGGCCCCGCCGACATCGACCTGGTCGAGGCGCACGGCACGGGGACCGCACTCGGTGACCCCATCGAGGCCGAGGCGATTCTCGCCACCTACGGGCAGGGGCGGGCACCGGAGCAGCCGGTCTGGCTCGGATCCGTCAAGTCCAACATCACCCACACCCAGGCGGCTGCCGGTGCTGCCGGTCTCATCAAGGTGGTGCAGGCGATGCGCCACCAGACCCTCCCGGCCACGCTCCACGTCGACCAACCCTCGCCGCACGTCGACTGGACCTCCGGCCAGGTACGCCTGGCGACCGAGCCCCGGCCCTGGCAGGTGGCCGGCCGGCCCCGGCGGGCCGGGGTCTCCGCCTTCGGGATCAGCGGCACCAACGCGCACGTGGTCGTGGAGGAGAGCCCGGTTGAGCCGCCGGTGTCGGCGAGCGTTGCCGAGCCCCGGAGCCCCGCCGTCGTACCCTGGCTGCTCTCCGCCAAGTCGCCGGTGGCGCTGCGGACGCAGGCGGCCCGGCTGGCCTCGATGGCGCGCTCCACGCCAGAGCTCAGCCCGGTGGCCGTGGGCCGCGCGCTGGCTCGCTCGCGCGCGAGTCTGGATCATCGGGCGACCGTGGTGGGTACGGAGACCAAGCAACTCCTGGCGGGCCTGGAGGCCCTCGCCTCGGGTACGCCGTCGGCCGGGCTGACGATGGCACGCGCGGTGCCCGGCCGGGCCGTGGCTGCGCTCTTCACCGGCCAGGGCGCGCAGTACCAGGGCATGGGCCGGCACCTCTACGACAGCTTCGACGTCTTCGCCGACACGCTGGACGAGGTCTGCGGTCACCTGGCACCGGAGGTACGGTCGGCCCTGCTGACGCCCGCTGAGGCGCCGGACGACGAGTCGATCCACCAAACCGGTCTCGCCCAGCCGGCCCTCTTCGCGCTGGGGGTCGCCCAGTTCGCCCTGCTGCGTTCCTGGGGGGTACACCCGAGCGTGCTCGCTGGGCACTCCATCGGCGAGCTCACCGCGGCACACCTGGCCGGGGTGCTCTCGCTGCCGGATGCGGCCCGCCTGGTCAACGCCCGGGGTGCCCTGATGCAGGCGCTGCCCCCGGGCGGGGCGATGCTCGCGGTCAAAGCCACCGAGGAGGAGCTCCTGCCCCTGCTCGGCGGGGAGGAGGGGCGGATCGGAATCGCCGCGATCAACGCACCCCGGTCGGTCGTCGTCTCGGGCGACGAGGAGGCCGTGACCTCGCTCGCCGCCCGACTGGCCGAGCACGGGCGGCGGGCCACCCGTCTCCGGGTGAGCCATGCCTTCCACTCTGCCCACATGGATCCCGTCCTGGACGACTTCCGGGCCGTCGCCGAGTCGCTGACCTACCGGCGACCGACCATCCCCATCGTCTCCACCGTCACCGGCGCGGCCGCAGGTGCGGAGCTACTCACCCCGGAGTACTGGGTCGGGCAACTCCGCCAGCCGGTTCGCTTCGCACCGGCGGTAGACGCGATCCGTAGGCAGGGGACCGACACCTTCGTCGAGCTCGGTCCGGACGGGGTGTTGACCGCGCTGGTGCGGGAGACCCTCGGTGCGGACGAGCACCACGCGGTGTCGTTGTGCCGTCGCGGCCGGTCGGGCGCCGAGGTCGCTGCCCTGGGCGCCCTGCACGCCCTCGGTCTCCCGGTGGAGTGGGAGGGTTTCTTCCCACCAACCGGCGGACCCGAGGTCGACCTACCCACCTACCCGTTCCAACGACGGCGCTACTGGCTCCCACCGGCCACCGTGCCGCCGCCCGCCAGCCCGGGTCCGGCCCCCCGCGAGCTGGTTGCGGGGGACGACCCGTCCCACCTCTCCGCGGCGGCTACCCAGCGATCCGCCGGCACCGGGCCGTCGACGGGCGCCACCCCGGCAGCCGACGCCGCGCAGTTGGCCGGCGCCATGCTCGCGGCTCGACTCGGCCCGCTGGACGAGGAGGAGCAGTTCCTGGAGCTGGTCCAGACCGTCAAGACTCTGGTCGCCGCCGTACTCGGTCACGCGGACCCGGACGAGCTCGATCCGGACGAGTCCCTGCTGGATCTGGGCTTCGACTCCCTCACCGCTGTGGAGCTGCGCAACCAGATCCGCGACCTCAGTGGGGTCAACCTCCCCGCCTCGCTGGTCTTCGAATACCCCACCGTGGCAGTCCTCGCCGATCACCTGCTGGGCCGGGTGCTCCGCGCCGCCGACGACGATGAGGAGCAGGTGGACTTCGCCGCCGAGGTAAGTCTGGCCGCGGACATCGTCTGCGCGGACGAGGTCATCACCGCCGCCACCGAGCCCCGCGAGGTCCTCCTCACCGGAGCGACCGGCTTCCTCGGCGCGTTCCTCCTCCGCGACCTGATGCGGAGCACGAACGCCGTGGTGCACTGCCTCGTTCGGTCCACCGATGAGAAACCGGCCCTGGACCGGCTACGGGACAACCTCGAGTGGTATCAGCTCTGGGACGAGATCGATCCGAACCGGTTGTCCGTGGTCGTCGGCGACCTGGCCACTCCCGGGTTCGGCCTGTCGACGCAGCGGTACGACGAGTTGTCCCGCCGGGTCGACGCGGTCTACCACGCGGCTGCCACCGTCAACGGGCTCTACCCGTACTCCTCGCTGAAGGCCGCGAACGTGACCGGCACCGAGGAGATCCTGCGGCTGGCCGCCCGGCATCGCAGCGTTCCGGTCCACCACGTGTCGTCCACGGGTGTCTTCGCCGCCGAGGTCGTACCCGGGGTCGCTTTGAAGTCGACCGACCTGCCGGGGCCCGCCACGGCCCTCTCCTCCGGGTACCGACAGACCAAGCTGGTCGCGGAGCAGATCATCGAGATCGCCCGGGAACGCGGGCTGCCGGTGTCGATCTATCGAGTCGATGAGATCTCCGGCGACTCGGAGTTGGGCCGCTGCCAACGGCACGACTTCGTGTGGCTGAGCATGAAGGGCATCCTGCAGGCGGAGGCCGTTCCGGCCGACCCGGCCGGGATCTTCCACCTCGTGCCCGTCGACTACGTCAGCTCAGCGATCCTGGGGCTGTCCCGGAACCCGGCCGCCGGCAACCGCAACCACCACCTCGCCAACCACACGCATCTGCCGTTCGTCGAGATGATGGACGCACTGCGGGTGCGGGGCTATCGCCTCGACGAGTTGGGCTGGGACCCGTGGGTCAGGCGGGTACGGTCCAACCCCGAAAACAGCATGGTGGCGATGGTCGACAGCTTCGAGTCCACCATCTACAGCGGACGTAATCACTACCTGACGGTTGACACCGCCGAAACCCGCGCGTTGCTGGCCGGCACCGGCATCGACTGCCCGGCCATGACCCAGGACCTGTTCGCGAAGTACGTCGACTTCTTCGTCCGGGTGGGCTACTTCCCGCCGCCCGGCGCGCACCCGGCGCCGGCCTCCGCCGGCGGTCGCCTCCACATCCGCCCGGCGACCACCGCCGACCTGCCGCGGTTGGCCCAGATCTGCTATCGGGCATTCGAGGACACCAACGCCGCGCTGGGTCTACCACCGGAATGGTCCTCGGAGCAGGCGGTGCTGGAGATGCTCCAGGGACGGCTCGCCGCACCGAGCTGTGTGAGTGAGGTAGCGGTCGATGCGACGGGCTCGGTGGTGGGCTCCAACTTCTTGGTGTTGGGTGAGGAGGTCGCCGCCTTCGGGCCGGTGAGCGTCGCCCCCGACGCGCAGGGAGGTGGGGTGGGCCGGCTGCTGATGGAGTCGATAGTCACCGCCAGCGAGCGGCGTGGCTGTTCCTCCGTACGGGCCGTCCAGGTCGCCAACAACACCTGGGCCTACCGGCTGTACTCGTCACTCGGCTTTGTGCCGCAGGAACAGCTCTCCCTGATGGTGGGGTACGCCCCGCCGACTCCCGGCAACATGGCGGGCTTCGAGGTGCGTGCCATGACCGAGGCGGATGTTCCGGGCTGCCAATCCCTGTACCGCAAGATCAACGGACACTCCCGGGACAGTGAGATCCACATGGCGGCCAAGCGGGCCTTCGAGTGGTCGATGCCGTACGTGGTGCTGGACAAGACCAACGGGGAACTCGCCGGCTACACCACCGGCCTGGCCGACCTGGGCCACCTGACCGCCACGTCGGAGGCGGCGGCGCGGGCGCTGTACGCCGGAGCGGGTGAGCTGATGCGCCGCCAGGATCCCCACGGCCTGGCCCCCCGGCTACGCATCCCGGGCCGGCTGGCACCAGGCCTGCTCAGCTGGGCCGCCCGCACCCGAGGGGTCGCGCTGCTCCGCCTGGAGACCCTGATCTCACTGGGCAGCTACACCACACCGGAGGGCGGGGTGTACTGCCCCGGGCTGTCCTACTGAATCTCGCTGAGAGATCAACTCGGCCCGGGAGGGGCGTCGGGGCGGCTCGTGAAGCCGCCCCGACGAGCCCGGCGAGTCCGGGCCACACCCGGGCGGTCGACCCGACGCTCCTCGGCCCGCTCAGCGGACCATGCTGCCGACAACCGGCTTCGTCAACAGGGCCGACTGGTTGCGCTGGATGCCCGGGTCCAACGTCTTGGCGATGAAGATCGCATGCCAGATGCAGAAGATCAGCACTGTCCAGACCTTCCGGGAGTGGTCGGCCTCCTCCCGCTTGTGCTCATCGAGCAGCCGCAGCACGTACGGCAGATCGATCAGGTCACCGGCGCCCGAGGTGGCCAGCATGTGCCGGGCCCACTCGTACATCTCGCCCCGCAGCCACACCCGGGTCGGGGTCGGGAAGCCCAGCTTCCGGCGATTGACGATCGCCGGCGGGACCACGCCCTGCAACGCCTGGCGCATCGCATACTTGGTGGCGTCGGAGCGTGGGGGCAGCCGGAGTTCGACCGGGATCTTCGACGCCACATCGAAGACCGCCCGGTCCAGGAACGGCACCCGCACCTCCAGCGAGTGCGCCATCGAGATCCGGTCCGCCTTGACCAGGATGTCGCCACGCAGCCAGGTGTAGAGGTCCACGTACTGCATCTTGGTGACGTCGTCGAGTTCGGTGCACTCGGCGTAGATCGGGGCGGTGATGTCGGTGTAGCGCACCGAGGGGTCGTAGCGGCGCAGCAGGTGCTGCTTCTCCTCCTCGGTGAACATCCGGGCGTTGCCGTAGTAACGTTCCTCGATCGGGGTGGTGCCACGTTCCAGGAAACTCTTGCCCTTGACCCCCTGCGGGATCGCCTTCGACACCGCCCGCAGCCCCTTCTGCACGCCGTCGGGCAGGCCGTTGACCGAGCTCAGCGAGAGCGGTTCCCGGTAGATGGTGTAGCCACCGAAGAACTCGTCGGCACCCTCACCGGAGAGCACCACCGTGACGTGTTCGGCGGCCTTACGCGCCACGAAGTAGAGCGGCACCAGCGCCGGGTCGGCGACCGGGTCGTCCAGGTGCCAGACAATCTTCGGCAACGCCGACATCATGTCCTGCGGCCCGATCTTGGTGGGAATGGTGGTGACATCGAGATGGCGGGCCGACTCCTGGGCCACATCGATCTCCGAGTAGCCAGGCACGTCGTAGCCGACCGTGAAGGTCAGAATATTCGGGTTGAACTCCCGGGCCAGCGCCACCACCGCGGTGGAGTCGATCCCACTGGACAGGAACGAACCGACCGGGACATCCGACCGCATGTGAATCCGGACGCTGTCCCGCAGCGCTTCCCGGATCTCGTGGTAGAGCTTCTGCTCGTCCGGCACCGGAGCAGGCCGGAACATCGGCCGATACCACCGACGGACATCGATTCGACCACCCGGTGACCAGGTCAGGTACTCCCCCGAGCCGATCCGTCGGACCCCCTGGTGCAGGGTGCCGGGCTCCGGCACGTACTGCAACGTCAGATAGTGGCTGAGGCTGGCCGTGTCGATGCCGGCGTCACCCTGGTAGTTGGCCGGCGTGAACGGCAGCAGGGCCTTCTTCTCCGAGGCGAGGTAGAGGCCGTCGGCCGTCTCCAGATAGTGCAGCGGTTTGATCCCGAAGTAGTCACGCGCACCGAAGGCACGCCGCTCCTGCCGGTCCCAGATCACGAAGGCGAACATCCCCCGCAGCCGGGTGAGCACCTGCTCACCCCAGTAGTGGTAGCCGGCGACGATCACCTCCCCGTCACCGGAGGTGGCGAACTGCGCCCCGTAGTCGCGGGCCAGCTCCTCCCGCAGCTCGATGTAGTTGTAGATCTCGCCGTTGAAGGTCAGCAGATAGCGACCGTTCGCGTAGGGCAGCGGCTCGTGACTGGACGCCACATCGATGATCGCCAGCCGCTTGTGGGCGAAGACACCATCCGCGTACTGGCCGGACGCGTCGCCGACAACCTCCACCCCGGTCTCGTCCGGGCCACGATGGTGCAGGCATTCCAACGCGTTGGCGATGTGGTCGCGGTGAGCCGCGGCGTCTCCGCGCGCGCTGAAAAAGGCCAGGAGTCCGCACATAGTTGTCATCTTTTCACGCCCCGGTGGCGGCCGTAGCGGCCGTCCGCGCAACCAGCTCCAGCCGCCGGCCCGGCCCCGTCGGATACCGTCGAGACCAGCGACAACGCGAAGGGGGCGGCGATGACCGAGGAACGCATCCACCGCGATCCAGGGGGTACGGAGTCGCATGATCCGAACTTCCCGGCGGCGCTCCTGACGTTCATGCGACAGGGCTGGCGAGACAGTCCGCTGCCGGCTGTCCCGCACCCGGCGGCGCCCAACCACGCCAAGCGCCGGGAGGCCCTCTCCGCGGCCTTCCCGGGCGAGACCCTGGTGATCCCCACCGGAGGCGAGCAGGTACGCGCCAACGATACCGCCCACCGTTTCCGTCCCGGCAGCGACTTCGCGTACCTGACCGGCGACCACGAGCCGGACAGCGTGCTCGTACTCCGTCCGACCGGCTCCGGACATGAGCCCCTTCTCTACCTGCGGCCCCACACGTCCCGGCAGACCGACGAGTTCTTCCGGAGCCGGCACGGCGAGCTGTGGCTTGGCCGGCGGCCCACCCTCGCGGAGAAGTCGAGTGAGTTGGGCATGCCCACCGCCGACCTCGCTGACCTGGACGCCGCCCTGGCCGACCTCGCCCCGGCCCGAACCCGAGTGCTGCGCGGCTTCGACGCCCGGGTCGACGCGGCCCTGCGCCCGTACGACGGCCGGCGGCAGCCGTGGCAGCCGCCCCGCGACCAGGAACTGGCCAGCGCGATCTCCGAGCTACGGCTGGTCAAGGACGAGTGGGAGATCGCCCAACTCCAGGACGCGGTGGATGCCACGGTTCGCGGCTTCGAGGATGTGGCCCGGGCCCTCCCGCCCGACCGCGGGGTTTCCGAGCGGCTACTTGAGGGCATCTTCGCGCTGCGGGCGCGACATGACGGGAACGACATCGGCTACGGCTCGATTGTCGGCGCCGGCGAGCACGCCACGATCCTGCACTGGGTGCACAACCACGGCACCACCCGCCCGGGTGACCTGCTGCTGATGGACATGGGCGTGGAGAACGACCACCTCTACACCGCCGACGTGACCCGGGTACTCCCGGTGAGTGGCCGGTTCACCGCGCTACAGCGTCGGATCTACGACATCGTGTACGCCGCGCAGCAGGCCGGCATCGAGTTCATCCGGCCGGGCGTGGCGTTCAAGGACGTACACCTGACCTGCATGCGGGTTCTCGCCGAAGGCCTGGCTGAGCTGGGCCTACTACCGGTCAGCGTGGACGAGGCGATGGACGAGAGGTCAGCGGTATACCGACGGTGGACCCTGCACGGCTTCGGGCACATGCTCGGCATCGATGTACACGACTGCGCGAACTCGCGCAGTGCGGCGTACCGCGACGGCGCCCTGGGCGAGGGCTATGTACTCACCGTGGAGCCGGGCCTGTACTTCCAGCCCGAGGACGAGTTGGTGCCGGAGGAGTTGCGCGGCATCGGCATCCGGATCGAGGACGATGTCCTGGTCACGGCGAACGGCACGGTGAACCTCTCCGCCGGGCTCCCCCGGACCGCTGGCGACGTGGAGACCTGGCTGGCTGAACAGCGGGAGGCGGGCCCGCGCCTGCCGGGCTAAACCTCGACGACCACCCTTCGGCCCCGCCGCTGGGCCGGTGACCGTGCGGTCACCGGCCCAGCGGCGGGGCCTTTCGTCTGGGTAGCCCCTTTTCGGGCCGGCCCGTGCCAGCTGCACTAGCCGCCCTAAGATGAGCCGAATGCGGGGATTTTTCGGATACATCCCCTCCATGAAACATCTTCTCATACGGTGGTCATCGGAGGCTGCAACCGTTTTGTAGCAGTTCGCGCCACCTTCGTTCGGTGCGGACCGTCTGGTAGTCGAAAGGGCGGAATGCTCTGATGTCCATTGACGTAACAACTCCTTACGGCGGGAACAACGCCGACCCACCGAACCGGGGACGGCGGACACTGTGGGTCGCCGCCGGTGTCGTTGGCCTGACCGGCGTCGTCGGGTTGGCGGCCCTCGGTGGGGTCGCTGCCCGAGACAACGAGACGGCCGAAAGCTCCGGCCGGGCGGAGACGCAGGCCAACATCCAACAGAAGGTCAGCGATGCCGACCCCGCTGAGACCATTCCCGCCGAGGGCGGCACGGTCGGCGACAGCCAGGGCCAGTGGGGCGGTGGCGACAGCCAGGGCCAGGGCCAGTGGGGCGGTGGCGACAGCCAGGGCCAGGGCCAGTGGGGCGGTGGCGACAGCAGCGGCCGAGAGGAGCACCGGAAGACTGCGGACCACGCGAAAGCTGTCCCGTGCAACAGCGACAAGCTGATCCAAGCAATCGTCCACGCCAACCAGAACCGTGGCGGCGTGCTGACGCTCGCCAAGGGCTGCACCTACGAGCTGACCCGGGGCGAGCACGGTAACGGACTTCCAGTGATCAAGGAACCGATCGTTCTCAACGGGTACGACACCACGATCGCTCGGGCCGCCAACGCCGCGCACTTCCGGATCTTCAACGTCGGGCGCGATGGCCACCTGACCCTCAAGGGAATTACCGTCAAGGGCGGACAGACCACGCCCCGCTGGGCCTACTCAACGCCCGAAACGCCGTCGCCACTCGACCTCTCGATGACGGGGGAAGCTACTCAGGCAACTGAGCAGACAGTAGCTGGATCAACAACCACCAGCACGGCGATGATCAGCCGCCATGGCGACGGCGACGGCGCCGGAATCCTGGTCCAGCGTGGCGGCAAGGCCGACATCGAGAAGAGCGCGATCGTGCTGAACCACGGCCGCAACGGCGGTGGCGTCGCCAACTACGGCACGACCACCATCCGGGACTCCGCAGTCGAACACAACAGCGCCACCGAGTTCGGCGGCGGCGTCTTCAGCACCGGCATCCTACGGATCGAACGGTCGAAGATCGAACAGAACAACGCTCACCTGGGCGGCGGCGGCTTCGCCAACGGCTCGTTCAAGCCCGGCGCCAAGGGAGGCACCGTCTGGGTATGGAGTAGCACGATCAGCCGCAACCAGACCCCGGGCCTGGCCGGCGGCATCCTCGACCGCTCCGGCAACACGAGCGTTACCCGTAGCGAGGTCACGGACAACACCGCTGGGCGGGACGCCGGCGGCATGCTCGGTATCGACAAGTCCAGGTTGTACCTGGAACAGGTGAAGATCGAGCGGAATGTCGCCACGGACGTTGCGGGTGGCCTCGCGGTAGCCAACAACTCCACCGCGATCCTGGAGGAGAGCGTACTCAAGGAGAACGTGGCCGAAGGTGTGGGCGGCGCTGGCCTGTTCAACGTGAAGGCCTTCGTGACCCTGCGGAAGAGCGAAGTCGTCGGCAACCGGGCGGTCGGCCCCTTCGCGGTGGGCGGTGGCATCGTCAACGCCTACGGACAGGTCTCCCTGATCCAGAGCACGGTGATCGAGAACTTCGCCACCACACCGCCGGGCGGCATCTTCACGACGAACAACGGCGTCAAGATCGACGAGAAGTCGGCGGTCAAGAAGAACCGGCCGACGAACTGCACGGGCAGCCCGGTCGTTCCGAAACGCTGCTTCGGATGAGGCACCCCTGAGTGCACCACCACATAGATCGGACTCCTCCGGCCGGGTGCGGCCGGAGGAGTCCCGTATCTACCCGAAGCTGACGCGATGAGCTGTTTAAGAGGTATGTCCAATTGCATACCATAACTCACATTTTAGAACACATTGATATATCTGCGCCTTATGAGGACTAACGCCCCAATCCATCCCGCAGCAAACCAAATGTGGGCTTCTTTCATAAAAGCCCCCGAGGTGAGAATGATTCCCATACGGTGTTTCTGGGAGCTACAACCGATTTGTAGTAGGGACACTCGCTCTCAAGCGAGGCGCCCCTGTCTGGTATGAGGAGAGGGTAGAGAGCTCCAATGTCCAACTACCAAGATCCAAACAACGCCACCGGCCCGGAGGCTGCGTCGAAGCGACGACGCAAACTCTGGTTCGCCAGCGGCGTCGCCGGCCTCACCGGCGTGGTCAGCATCGCCGCGGTCGGTTTCACCGGGGCCGGAGCCGGCGCCCGGGACCTGGCCTGGAACACCGCTCAGATCACCACGAACGAGCAGGCAGCCGACGACCGAGGCGCGGGCGGCGAGGGCGACTGGGAAGCCAACCACAGGGGAAACTGGGGCGACAGCCAAAACAAGGAGTACCCGGGGAAGAAGCACGGAAAGGAGGTGCCCTGCAACACCGACAAGCTGATCCAGGCGATCATCCACGCCAACAGCAACCAGGGCGGCGTACTCAAGCTGGCGAAGGACTGCACCTACACGCTGACCCGTTCCGACGGCTACGGCAACGGCCTGCCGATCATCAAGGAACCGATCACGCTTATCGGGCAGAACACCAAGATCGTCCGGGATAGCCAGGCTGACTTCTTCCGAATCCTCAATGTCGGCCGGGGTGGACACCTAAAGGCACAGGGCCTGACCATTAAGGGGGGTAAGACCCTTGCGGACGAACGGGGTAAGAACCACCCCGAGGCGGTGTGGTCACGCTTTTCGAACTCGGTCGCGGCGGGAGAGGCTGCAAAGGCGGGCCAGCCGTACCTACCGCTGTTCCAGGGCGAGCCGCGGACTGCGGGAGCCGGCACAACGACCCCGGCCACCACGGCCAACCCCACGGCGAACACGGAGACCCCCGTCGACACGGCAGGGCCAGCACAGTGGTCAGGCGACGCGGTGACCGGAGACGCCAGCGTTAACGGGGACGCCACGATGGACGACGCCACGAATGTGGACGCCGCCGTCACGGACGAGGCCACCACCACCGACACCACCGTCGCGGACGAGGCCACCACCACCGACACCGCTGTC
>NZ_KI911468.1:94818-198791 GCF_000514775.1 Salinispora pacifica CNR114
TCGCGGACGAGGCCACCACCACCGACACCGCTGTCGCCGACGAGGCCACCGTCGCGGACGAGGCCACGGACGCCACCGTCGCGGATGAGGCCACGGCCACCGCAAGCGTGGACGCAGCCGTCAACGGCGACGCCGCCAGCTGGAACCAGAACGGCGCCGCCAGTGGGGACGCCACCAACGAAAACGGCGCCGCCAGTGGGGACGCCACCAACGAAAACGGCGCCGCCAGCTGGAACCAGAGCGGCGCCGCCAGTGGGGACGCCACCGTCGGCGCACCAGTTGCCGAGTGGACGGCCCCTGCCGCTGAAGGTGCGAAGCACAAGTTGTTCCCGCACCACAACACCAAGGACGGCGCTGGCGTCCTGGTGCAGGCCGGCGGCACCGCCGATTTTGAGAAGTCCTACCTGGAGCACAACCTCGCCGGTGGTGTCGGAGGTGGGATCGCCAACTTCGGCAAGACCAACCTCTACCACACGTCATTGATCAAGAATGACGCCTTCCACTATGGCGGCGGCATCTTCAACGGGGGTGTCCTGCGGGTCTCCTCGTCCCGAGTGATGGAAAACGGCGCTGTCATCGGCGGTGGCGGTATCGCCAACGGGGCAGCGTTCCTGGACCGCAAGGACATCAAGGCCGGGATGGTCTCGGTCGAAAAGGCCGAGGTCACCGGTAACGATGCACTTGGCTTCGGCGGCGGCCTGTTCGACCTCGGCGGCGACATGACGGTCAAGCAGACCATAGTTGCCCGGAACCTGGCGCTGCTCGCCGGCGGTGGGATCGCCGCGGCCGAGCGAAGCAGCCTCTACCTGCAGGAGGCACAGCTCGTTAACAACGGCACCGTCGGTGACGGTGGAGGCATGGCGCTGGCACTTGGCGTGATTGCCAACGTCGACAAGAGCAACATCACGGACAACAAGGCCGGCGTCTTCGGGGGCGGTGTGTTCAACCTCCTCAGCGCGGTCACCTTCCGGTACAGCTCAGTTTCCGAAAACCTCGCCGGCTTCTCCGGCGGCGGGATCTTCAACGTCCTGGGCAGCGTCGATCTGACTGCTTCCAAGGTGACGAAGAACCGCTCGACCTTCAAGCCGGGTGGCGTGTTCAGCGCACTGGGGAAGGTCACAGTCGACAACAAGTCCGCGATCAAGGGCAATGACCCGACCAACTGTCAGGGCAGCCTCGAGCGGATCGAGAACTGCTTCGGCTGATCGACCAGCTAGTCAGTCCGGCCCCCTCCGCGTCAGCGGAGGGGGCCGGACCAATTGCGCGTCGGGTCACCGCTGCACGAAGACCGCCACGCTGCGGGCCGGAACCGTGAACGTGCCACTGTCGGCCGCGAACGAGGACGTTCGCAGGACCTCATCGGCGGAGGTATGCAGCACCGGGTGCAGCGCTATGTCCGCTCCGCGCAGGTCGGTGAGCTGTTGGGCAGCCGCCTGGGGGGTGGCATTGAAGACCACCGTCACCGACTTCCAGGGACCACCCAACCCGCGGCTGTCCAGCGTCATCGTCAGCACCCCCGGCTGTTCCGCGGGGCCCGACAAGGGGAACGCCACCCGTTGCTGCACCTGCGCTGCCGTCCGCAACCCGAACACCGGCGACGAGGAGCGGATCCGAAGCAACTCGGTGTGCCGGCTCCCGGCCAGGTCGATCGTCGCGCAGTCCGGCACCAACCCCGGATCGGCAAGCAGGGGACGAGCGTACGACCACTTGTCCTTGTTGTCCTGCTCGGATGGGAGTCCGATGCCAAACCCGTTGCCCTGGGCGCAGTCCCATCGGATCTGGTTGAACCAGTCACCAGAGTTGTACGAGTTACGGTCCAGCGACTTCGACCGCAGCCGCTCGCTGCCGGCGGTGGCGAATCCGGTGCCCTGCCCCAGCAGTGCGGTGGCGAGCGCGAGTACCTGCATCCGTGCTCGGTCTACCGCCGTGGTGTCTTCCGGCAGCTTGTACGTCAACGCGTCGTACAGGATCTCGTTGTCGTGCGCGTCCACGTAGGTGACCGACTCCCCCGGTGCGGCTGTGTAGCCGGCTGGCGATCCGTTGTAGTCCACCTGCGCCCCCGTGACCTGCTCGCCGGCGGTGTTGGTGAATCGGTAGTCCCGCAGGTTGCCGGTGAGCCCAACTTTGATCAGGTCGTGCTGGTGCAGCAGGTGGGCGCGTTGCTGCGCCGCTGACCCGTTCACCGGGTCGTGGTTGGGGTCGGTGTACAGCCCGGAGGCGAAGCCCTGTCGACGCGGGTTGGCGTCGAAGGGACCGCCTCCGCGCACCGCGTCCCGGAGTCGGTCGTTGAAGGTGCCGATGCCGGTGCCGGCCAGGTTGGCCTGGGTTGCCTGAACGAACCGCGCGTCGTTGGCTACCTCGCCGAAGTTCCAGCCCTCTCCGTAGAGCAGGATGCTACGACCGTCCACTCCGTCACGGACGATGGTCAGCTCGTCGAGGGCGGCGCGGACGGCCAGCATGTTTGCCTTCGGGTGGTGACCCATCAGGTCGAACCGGAATCCATCCACCTTGTACTCTTTGGCCCAGGTGACCACCGAGTCGACCACGAGTTTGCCCATCATGGCGTGTTCGGGGGCCGTGTTCGCGCAGCAGGTCGAGGTGGCCACCGAGCCATCTGCCAGCAGCCGGTGGTAGTAGCCGGGAACCACCTGGTCCAGCACCGACTTCGGGTCGGTGCCCGCCGCCGAGGTGTGGTTGTAGACGACGTCGAGCACCACCCGCAGCCCGGCGCCGTTCACCCCGGCGACCATCCGCCGGAACTCGTTGGTCCGCGCCGCCCCGGTCGGGTCAACGGCGTAGCCGCCCTCTGGCACGGTGTAGTGCAGCGGGTCGTACCCCCAGTTGTACCCGTCGGTGTCGGCGACTGCGGTGACGCATCGCTGCTGCTCGTCCGAGTCTGGCGGGAGCGCCGCCAGGTCGCAGGGGGGTTGCTGCTGGTCGGCGCGGCGTTCGGGGATCGTGGCGAAGTCGAATGCCGGGAGCAGGTGTAGGTGGGTCGTCCCGGCGTCGCCGAGCGCCTTCAGGTGTCGCATCCCGGTGGTGGCCGGGTCGGTGAAGGCACGGAACGTGCCGCGTCGCTCGGCCCGCACCGTGCTGTCCGCGATCGAGAAGTCTCGTACCGACAGCTCGGAGATCTGCGCCCGCGTCGCCGGTACCGCCGCCGGCTTCGGTAGTTGCGTCCAGCCCGGTGGCGCAAGCCGAGGGTCGGCGAGATCGACGATCTGGCTGTGGGTGGAGTCGGGGGCGAGCGCCAGCGAGTACGGGTCGGTCACCGCCGCGGTGACCATCCGCTGCTCGGCCGGTTGCCATGCCTCGACCTGGTAGCGGTAGTACCTCCCGGTCCAGGATGGGGCTCCCCGCACCGACCACACGCCGGTGCGGTGGTCCCGTTGCATGGCCACTGGCCGCGGTCGCGATGTCGGTGTGTCGAACAACTGCAGTGTCACCGTGCGGGCGGTGGGGGCCCAGACCGCGAGCGTCGGCGCCGCACCGGTGAAGGTCGGGCCGAGCCGCGCCCGGATCGCCGGGGCGTAGACGTCGTCGAGCACACCTGGGATCTGGACGCCGGTGGCGGCGCGCAGGGCGCCTCCGGCGTCCCGCTCGGTCACCACGAGTTGTCCGCGCAGCGCCGCTGGTACCCCGGCCAGGTGCTTTCGGTTCAGGGCGAGGGCCTGGTACGCCGCCAGGTGCGGGAACCGCTCGCGTTGCGCCGCGGTCAGCCCGTGCCGCCGGGCCTGCAGCGGGATCGTCCGGTACGTCCCGACGAGTTCGCCGTCAACCAGGGTCACCTCGCCGGCCGCGGAGGCTACCAGGGCGTACCTCGTGCCGTCCGGGATCTCGGTCGGCCAGGCGACGGTGCCGCGGTCAATCCAGTGCGCCTGCTGCGCGGTCAGGTCGAGGCCGGTGGTGGTCCCGAATGCGGGTTGGTGGTCACCGGCGGCGAGCAGCGTGGTGTCGAGGTGGTCGGCGGCCCACGGCTCGGCACCGGCCACGGCCGGCGCATCGGCGTCGCCGGGTGGCTGGAGGTGAACGAGGGTGTTGGTGCCGGCGAGGGTGAGGGTCGCCAGCGAGGCGAGAGTGAGCAGCGCCTTGCGCGGGATCGGCGGGGGTTTCATCGACGGCCTTCCTCTGGTCGCTGATGAGCCGCACGCTAGCTGCCGTCGAAACTTTCTGCAATCCCTTGCAAGTTTGGTCGAAATTCTGCAGGCACCTTGCACAAGGTGAACTCGACGCCCGCCCTCACTCCGTAGCGCCGCCCGATATCGCCCCAGCGCTCCACAACGCCAGACCATGGAAGATCTCGTAGCGGTCGGGGTCAGGCGGCAGGAACCAGTGGAAGCCCGCCTGGAGGAACACCACCACCAGGTTCGCCGCCACGATCACCAGGAACAGCCCGCAGACCACCTTGGACGGCCAACCGAACCGCACACCCCGCGGTACCAACGCGCGGGCGAAGATCAGACTCACCCCACAGAACACCAGTACCACGCAGAACGTAATAAATGCCCAGGTGTACAGGTGTAGCCCCAATAGGGGCGACCCGTAGCCGGGGTCGGGCGGCACGATGTGCAGCAGGATCTGGCGGACCGCGATGGCGGCACCGGCCACGGCGGCGACGATACTCATCCCGTACCCCATGGCGTAGTCGGCGAGCCGCACATCGCCACGGCGGGTCCGCGCGATGATATAGAGCGGCCCGAAGGCCACCAGCATCATCGCCATCCGTTGCAGGATGCAGAGCGGGCACGGGAGATCGCCGGTCACGAACTGCACCACGAACCCGCCGAGCAGCACACCGCAGTAGGCGAGGACGAAGAGGTGCGCGAGCCAGAAGCCCAGACGGCCGGTCATAACATCCTCATTCGATCAGAAGTTCAGCGGCAGCTTCGCGCCCACGTGATAGTTGAAGAGCAGCAGGATGGCGCAGAGCGAAACCGTCCACGCGGCGAGGACTGTCCCGCGCCCGCCGCCCCGCACGATGAGCCAGCCGGCGACGAGCAGCACCGCGAAGATGATTGTTGCCATTTACTCAAAATAGTGGCTAAATCGGGAGCTCCGAGCCGGAATCAAGAACCAACTCGGCCGTCGACCGGACTTCAACCCGAACCGGCTACGCCCCGCCGCCGGCAAGGGGCGAGACCGCAACCGGCGGCGCACCGGCGCGCACTCACCACCGTCGCACCCACTCGGCGCAAGCGGCGAACCGGCTGGCCTCGCCCCGCACCGGGGTCAGGGTTGCGCGAATAGCAAGACGGACGTACGGTTTGTACCCGCAGCTAATGCAGGTAAGGACCCCCTAAGCACCGCACCGCCCCCGCCGGTGCGACAGACTGCTCAGGACTGCTCACGGCCACTGGTGTGAAGGAGTACGACGTGGCGAGCCTCGACACCTTCGGTGCGAAGACCCAGCTACGCGTCGGCGACGCGAGCTACGAGATTTTCAAGATCAACAAGGTGGAGGGGCACAACCGACTCCCCTACAGCCTGAAGATCCTCCTGGAGAACCTGCTCCGGACCGAGGACGGCGCGAACATCACCGCCGACCACATCCGGCAGCTCGGCGCCTGGGAGCCGGCCGCCGACCCGAGCGTGGAGATCCAGTTCACCCCGGCGCGGGTGCTGATGCAGGACTTCACCGGCGTACCCTGCGTAGTTGACCTGGCCACCATGCGTGAGGCCGTGCGGGGTCTGGGCGGCGACCCGACCAGGGTCAACCCGCTCGCCCCGGCCGAGTTGGTCATCGACCACTCCGTCATCGCCGACCTGTTCGGCCGCGAGGACGCCTTCCAGCGCAACGTGGAGCTGGAGTACGAGCGCAACAAGGAGCGCTACCAGTTCCTGCGCTGGGGTCAGACCGCCTTCAACGAATTCAAGGTCGTCCCGCCGGGCACCGGCATCGTGCACCAGGTCAACATCGAATACCTCGCCCGTACGGTGATGGAGCGCAACGGCCAGGCCTACCCGGACACGGTGGTCGGCACCGACTCGCACACCACGATGGTCAACGGCCTCGGCGTGCTCGGCTGGGGCGTCGGCGGCATCGAGGCCGAGGCGGCCATGCTCGGCCAGCCGGTGAGCATGCTCATCCCGCGGGTCGTCGGATTCAAGCTCTCCGGGGAGATGCCAGCCGGCACCACCGCCACCGACCTGGTCCTGACCATCACCGAGATGCTGCGCAAGCACGGTGTGGTCGGCAAGTTCGTCGAGTTCTACGGCCCCGGCGTCAGCGCGGTGCCACTGGCCAACCGGGCCACCATCGGCAACATGTCCCCGGAGTACGGCTCCACCGTCGCGATCTTCCCGATCGACGCCGAAACGGTGCGCTACCTGGAGCTGACCGGGCGCGACCCGCAGCAGGTCGCGCTCGTCGAGGCGTACGCGAAGGAACAGGGCCTCTGGCACGACCCGGCCGCGGAGCCGAACTACTCGGAGCGGCTGGAGCTGGACCTGAGCAGCATCGAGCCGTCGCTCGCCGGCCCGAAGCGGCCCCAGGACCGGGTGCCGCTGGGCAACGCCAAGACCTTGTTCCGGGCCGCCCTCACCGACTACGTCGCCGTGGACGCGGCCGACGGCGAGCCGGAGCAGGGCATCAGCGGCCCCGCCGACGAGGCCAGCGCCGAGTCCTTCCCGGCCAGCGATGCCCCCGCCAACGAGGTCACCGACCCCGCTGACGCCCCGCGCGACCTGGTCACCGCGGCGGTGGGCTCCGGCGGCCGGGCCACCAACCCGATCCGGGTCACCGGCGCCGACGGCACCGAGTTCGAGCTGGACCACGGTGCGGTGGTGATCGCTGCCATCACCTCCTGCACCAACACCTCCAACCCGCAGGTGATGATCGGCGCCGCGCTGCTGGCTCGCAACGCCGTGGAACGGGGCCTGGCCCGCAAGCCGTGGGTGAAGACCACCCTCGCCCCGGGCTCGAAGGTCGTCATGGACTACTACGAGCGGGCCGGCCTCACCCCGTACCTGGAGAAGCTCGGCTTCCACCTGGTCGGTTACGGCTGCACCACCTGCATCGGCAACTCCGGCCCGCTGCCGGAGGAGATCTCCGCCGCGGTGAACGAGAAGGACCTCTCGGTCGTCTCGGTGCTCTCCGGCAACCGCAACTTCGAGGGCCGGATCAACCCGGACGTCAAGATGAACTACCTGGCGTCCCCGCCGCTGGTGGTCGCGTACGCGCTCGCCGGCACCATGGACATCGACCTGGCCAACGAGCCGATCGGCGAGGACGCCCAGGGAGACCCAGTGTTCCTGCGCGACATCTGGCCGAGCAGCGCCGAGATCCAGGAGGTCATCGCCGCCGCGATCGGCGCCGGCGGCTTCAGCTCGGCGTACGCGGACGTCTTCGCCGGTGACGAGCGGTGGCAGTCGCTGCCGACGCCGACCGGCGACACCTTCGCCTGGGAGGGCGAGTCGACCTACGTCCGCAAGCCCCCGTACTTCGAGGGCATGCAGCGCGAGCCGGCGCCGGTCCGCGACATCGGGGCGGCGCGGGTCCTGGCCAAGCTCGGCGACTCGGTAACCACCGACCACATCTCGCCCGCCGGCGCGATCAAGGCCGACTCCCCCGCGGGTCGGTACCTCGCCGAGCACGGCGTGCCGCGACACGAGTTCAACTCGTACGGCTCCCGCCGGGGTAACCATGAGGTGATGATCCGGGGCACCTTCGCCAACATCCGGTTGCGTAACCAGCTTCGGGTGCCCGGTGCCGACTCCGCTGCCGGGGCCGCGCTGCCGGAGGGCGGCTTCACGGTCAACCACCTGACCGGCGCGCAGAGCACCATCTACGACGCCGCCGTGGCCTACCAGGAGGCGGGGATCCCGCTGATCGTCCTGGCCGGCAAGGAGTACGGTTCGGGCTCGTCCCGGGACTGGGCCGCCAAGGGCACCATGCTGCTGGGTGTCAAGGCGGTCATCGCCGAGTCGTACGAGCGGATCCACCGCTCCAACCTGATCGGTATGGGCGTCCTGCCGCTGCAGTTCCCGGCCGGCGAGACCGCCGAGTCGCTGGGCCTGTGCGGCACCGAGTCCTTCTCCATCACCGGAGTCACCGCCCTCAACGAGGGCAACACCCCGCGGACCGTCCAGGTGACCACCGACACCGGGGTCGAGTTCGACGCGGTGGTCCGCATCGACACGCCAGGAGAGGCGGACTACTTCCGGCACGGCGGCATCCTGCAGTACGTGCTGCGGCGGATGATCGGCTGAAGCGGTAACGGACGGGCCCCCACCACGGTGGGGGCCCGTCGCGTTTCCGTCCGGCGGGTCGGGCCGGGCTACCTACCCGAACGGTTCCCCGCCTCGCCACCGCCATCACGGCCGACCAGGCGTCGGCCGTGAGACAGCGGCCCGATCCCGGATGTGATCTCGCCATGCTGTGCCAGGCTCGTGGTCATGGACGACAAGACCATCCTGAAGCGCATCTCCGCGCTGGTTGACGAGGAACACCAGCTCCGCGCCGCGGCCCAGGCCAACGAGGAGGGCACCGACGACGAGAGCCGCGACCGGCTCCGGGATCTGTCGGCGTCCCTGGACCAGTGCTGGGACCTGCTGCGCCGGCGGCGTGCCGCCCGCTCCACCCACGGCGACCCGGACGCCCAGGGCGGACGTCCGGCACCGGAGGTGGCGCGCTACCTCCAGTAGGCCCCCGGCTGGAGGAGTGCTTCAACGCAGGCCCGCCTCCCGGAGCAGGTGTTCGGTGAGGGCGAGCGGTTCTGCCTGCTCCGCCGGCAGGCCACGAGCGACGAACCAGGTGGCGACGACCCGGACGTCTCGGGCCAGGTACTCCGGCCCCTGCGGATTGGTGACCAGATCCACGACCTGCGGCAGGTCGATGAGCACCAGCCGCCCCTCGTGCACCAGGAGGTTGTAGGGCGACAGGTCACCGTGGGCGTGGCCAGCCCGAGCGAGTACCACCAGCGCCTCGACGAGTTGTCCCCACAGGTCACGCAGGTCGGCCTCCGCCGGCCGCAGCTGCGCCAGCCGCGGGGCGGCCCGCCCCTCGTCGCCGTCACCAAGAAACTCCAGCATCAGCTCGGTGCCGCGGAGCTGGACCGGGTAGGGCACGGCGATCGTGCCGTACCGGGCACCGATCTCCCAGAGGCGGCCGAGCACGGCGAACTCCGCCGCCGCCCACTGCCCCGCGATCATCTGCCGGCCGAACGCGCTTCGCCGGGTCATCGCCCGCATCTCCCGGGAGCCTCGCACGCGCCGCCCCTCCAGATATCCCGCGTCCCGGTGGAAGAGCCGATGGTCGGCAGCTCGGTATCGTTTCGCCGCGAGCAGGCAGGACCGATCGGTGTCGGGCACGGCGCGGCGGACGAGGTGGACGTCTGCCTCCTTGCCGGTCTTGAGTACGCCCAGTTCGGTGTCCTTGGCGGCCAGCTCCGTTACCAGCCAGGCGGGGTACGGCTGGGGGCCCCGGATCGCGTCGTCCCAGGACGACCAGGGCTGGGCGTCCGGCAGCGGGTCGGAGTCAGCGGGCTGCGGCCCGGCTCTCCACCCGCGCTTAATGAAGCGTGGTTCGTCATCGTCGAAGCGGCGTCTGCCGCGGGTCCGGCGTTCCGGCACCGGAGAGTCGTGATCGCGCACTGCGGTGAATTCCCTCGGTCGAGGTCGATGGAGACAGCGAAAAGTGACCTGTGTAGACGGCCATGACCGACCTCCTCCCCTCGACCGGGCCACTCGCCCGGGTGCGCCGTGCGGTCCCATGCTCGCCGTCGGATCGCGGCGCGGCAACCGGTATTACGCCGCGAGCACCGCGGCGAGGGCGGCGATCAGACCATCGACCGTGAAGGTGGGGGCGAATCGTCCGTCGGTCCAGGTGCGCCCCCGGTGCAGCCAGACGCTGGGCAGCCCCACGGCCGCGGCACCGCCGATATCCGCCTCCGGGCCGTCACCGACCACCCAGGCCCCGCGCAGCGGCATCCGAACCCGCTGCGCGGCCAGTGCGAAGATTCGCGGGTTCGGCTTGCTGACCCCGGCCGCCTCGGAGATCACCCAGTCGGCCAGGTAGCGGTCCAGCCCGGTCCGCCGGATCTTCTCCTCCTGCTGCCGTACCGCCCCGTTGCAGACCACCACCGGCATCCACCCGGCATCGCCGACGATCCGCAGCGCGCACGCCACCAGTGGATCAAGCCGGGTGTCGGCGAGCACCCCCTCGTGCAGCTCCTCCACCAGGTCGACCGAGCGGACCGCCAGTGAGTAGCGGTTACGGATCGCATCGGCCACATCCCACCGATCGGTCAACCCGTCCGCGTCGACGGAGAGCAGCCAACGGAGGTCACCTGGCGGCGCACCGATCTTGACCAGGAAGCGCTCGCCCCAGGTTCGGAACACATTCTCTCGGTCGAGCAGGGTGTTATCCAGGTCAAGAAGGAGCAGCGGCACTCCGGCACCTTACGGGACGGAGGTGTCCGCCCGACAGCCCCAAGCAGCCAAATGTCCAGAAATTCGCGACAAACGGACTAAGCACTGGTAGGAGATTCGGCCGCTGGAGGCGGACCGGGGTTGCCGGCACACGCGCCAGCCGATCGGGGCTCCTCCGCCGCGCGAACCGAGCCGGCCGGCCACACCGCAAGCCGTACGTACGGTTTGCAGGACGCCGGGTGGTTTGACACGATCGAACCGTGCCCAGAGTAAGTCAGGACCAACTCGACGCGCGCCGGCAGGAGATCCTCACCGCCGCCCGGGTCTGCTTCGCCCGCCACGGGTACGAGGGCGCCACCGTGCGCCGCCTGGAGGAGGCGACCGGGCTGTCCCGTGGAGCGATCTTCCACCACTTCCGCGACAAGGACTCCCTCTTCCTCGCCGTGGCCGAGGACGATGCGGCGGCGATGGTCGAAACTGTCGCCCGTAATGGCCTGGTGCAGGTCATGCGCGATCTGCTGGCCCGGGCTGCCTCCCCCGACACGACGGGCTGGCTCGGCAGCCAGCTGGAGGTGTCGCGCCGGCTGCGCACCGATCCCGCGTTCGCCCGGCGGTGGACCGAACGGTCCGCAGCGATCGCCGAAGCCACCCGCGACCGCCTACTCCGCCAGCGCGAGGCGGGCGTCCTACGCGACGACATCCCGCTCGATGTGCTCGCCCAGTTCCTGAAGCTGGCGTACGACGGTCTGGTCCTGCACCTGGCGATGGGCCGCCCCGCCGACGACCTCGGACCGGTACTGAACCTGGTCGAGGAGGCCGTCCGCCGGCGTTGACCATCCCCACCCAGACCTGCTTTGGCGGCCCTCCCCTCGGTTGGCAACGGTGACCCACAATGGGTTTCATCCCCCACGACAGGAGTGTCCGATGGTCCTCCTCGCCGCCCCCAGCAACACCTGGGGCATTCCCGGCCCGGTCTTCCTCGGGCTGTACCTGGTGACCGCCGCCGTTCTCGTCGCCATCGCACTCCGACGTCGAAACGAGGTCCTGAACGGTTCGGCGTACGACGCGAACCTGCTCGGCCCCCAGCAGGTCGCCTACCTCCACGGTGGTACGCAGCTGGCGGTCTGGACAGCTCTCGCGGGGCTCCGCAGCGCTGGTGCGATCAACGTGGGCCCGGATCGACGGTTGACCGCCAGCGACTCGCTGTCCATCGGCAGCACGTCGTTGGACCAGGCCATCCACCTCGCCGCCAGCCGGGGCCTACGCGCCCAGGAACTCAGCCGAGACCGAGGGGTGCGACACGCCGTCCACCAGCTCCGCGCCGACCTGACGCGACACGGCTTGGCGATCTCCGCCGAGCAGCGGGCTGCCCTGCGCGACACGGCACTGCTACCCACCGGCCTGTTCGCAGTCGGCATGCTGCGGCTCGGGGCCGGTCTGGCGAACGAACGTCCCATCGGCTGGCTGTTCCTGATCCAGGTCGCGCTGCTGGCCGTGATAGTTCTGCTCTTCCAGCGTCCATGGCGCACCCGCAACGCCGACCGAGTTCTACGCCGGCTACGCCACCGGCACACGCACCTGGCACCCCACCACAATCCGGCCCCTGCCACCTATGGCGCCGCCGGGGCGGCGATGGGCGTCGCCCTCTTCGGCACGGCCGCCCTGTGGGCCATGGATCCCGGCTTCGCCGAGCAGGCGCAGATCCAGCAACAGTTCCTGGCTGGTGGGACGGCAGCCGGCGGGGGCGGGACCGCCGGAGCAGGTAGCGGTGATGGCGGTGGCGGCGGCGGTGGTGGTGGGTGCGGCGGATGACCGGTCCGGTCGGAGTGGGCATCGGATGGCGGCCCGAGATCGCTGGCTTCGTCGCCGGACTCCCCGGGCTACCTTTCGTCGAGGTGATCGCCGAATCGGTGCCGGCCGCCGGTCCGCTGCCGGCTGAGCTCACCGCGCTGCGGGAACGCGGCGTGGCCGTCGTGCCGCACGGGGTGCGGCTCTCCCTCGGCAGCGCCGAACCGGTCGATTCGGCCCGGGTAGCTCACCTGGTCGCGGTGGCTGAGCTGACCGACGCGGCGCTGGTGAGCGAGCACATCGCCTTCGTCCGGGCCGGCGGGTTGGAGGCTGGTCACCTGCTGCCCCTACCGCGCAGCAGGGAGGCGGTGACGGCGGTCTGCGCCAACGTCGCCCGCGCCCAAGCCGAACTGCCGGTGCCGATCGCGCTGGAGCCGATCGCCGCGCTCTTCGACTGGCCCGACGACGAACTGGACGAGGCGGCGTTCCTCACCGAGATCCTGGACCGCACCGGCGCCCACCTGCTGCTCGACATCGCCAACGTCTACGCCAACGCCCGCAACCGCGGCGCCGACCCGCTCGACCTGCTGGACCGGCTGCCGCTGGAACGGGTCGCGTACGCGCACGTGGCCGGCGGGGCCGAACAGGACGGTTACTACCACGACACCCACACCAGCCCAGTGTCCCGGCCGGTACTCGACCTGGTGGGTGAGCTGTGCGCTCGTCACAGACCGCCGGCCCTGCTGCTGGAGCGGGACGGAAACTACCCCCCGGCCGCTGCCCTCCGCGCCGAGTTGGACGCGCTCGCCGCCGTCGGTGGTCTGCCGGTGATCACATGAACCCCACCAGCCCGGCGAACGTACCGGCGACGCAGCCCACCGGCCCGACGGAGACCACGCTGGCCGCCCGGCAGGCCGCCCTCGTCGCCGCTCTGGTGGCCGGCGCCCCGCCGCCACCAGGTTTCGTTCCGGAAGCGCTGGCCGCGACCCGGACCGCCCTGCTGCGTAAGCGGGCCGGCGAGGTGGCCCGGTACTGGCCACTGCTCGCCACCGGCCTGCACCCGCGGTGGCTGGAGGTGTTCCAGCACTGGGCGGCCGGGCGACCGCCCGCCGGTGCCCCTCGCGAGGGTTGGGATCTGGCCCGCTACCTACACGGCGCCGGTGAACTGCCGCCGTTGGGGGCGGACGAGTTGGCCTGCCGGCAGGCCGGATACCACTACCCGGAGCCGGGTCGCCCGCCCCGGCCACGCCGGCTGCCGTCCTGGGGGCGGGTCGGCGGCGCCGTCGCGATTCAGTTCGCCGGGCGGGTGCGCCTCCTGCGTCCCGCCCGCCGCCAGCCCTAGCCAACCCCGCCGGCGGGCACCGGATACGGCAGGATCAGGGCATGGATCTCGGCCTGACTGACCGCGTGTACGTACTCACCGGTGCTTCCCGGGGCCTCGGCTACGCGACCGCGGCGGCGCTCGTCGCGGACGGGGCGCGCGTCGTCCTCGCCGCCCGGGACGCCGACGCGGTGACCGCCGCCGCTGACCGCCTCGGTGGCCCCGCGTACGCCGTCGGTGTGACCGCCGACCTGGCCGACCCGGAACTGCCCGAGCGGCTGACGGCGGCCGCCCGGGACGCGTTCGGGCGGCTGGATGGCGCGCTGGTGTCGGTCGGCGGCCCACCGCCGGGTAGCGCGGCCACGGTGACCGACGTGCAGTGGCGCAACTCCTTCGAAACGATATTCCTCGGCACCGTCCGAATGGCCCGGACCGTCGCCGCCGCGTTGCCCGCTGGCGGGGCGATCGGACTGGTGCTGTCCACCTCGGCCCGGGCGCCGCTGGCCGGCCTGGGCATCTCCAACGGCCTCCGGCCCGGCCTGGCCGGGGTCGCCAAGGATTTGGCCGACGAGTACGGCCCCCAGGGCGTCCGGGTGGTGGGGCTGCTGCCCGGGCGGCTCCTGACCGACCGGAGCGCGCAGCTCTTCGCCGCCGCCGGGGACCCCGCACAGGCCCGCGCCACGGCGGAGGCGGAGATCCCGCTCCGCCGGCTGGGTGAGCCGGCGGAGTTCGGCCGGGTGGCGGCGTTCGTGCTCTCCCCCGCCGCCAGCTACCTGACCGGAATCACGCTACCGGTGGATGGCGGCGCGCTGCGCGGGCTGTAGTTGGCGGCCAGTCCCACAGCAGGCCACGGTCGGGGGCAGCGCTGGCTAGTTGGCGGCGGCCGGCGGCAGCGCCTCCTCGGCGACGTAAGAGCGCATCGGCAGCGTCACCGGTTCCGGCCCGGTCGCGTCCTGGTACGGCGTCGGCGAGTCGGCGACCGCGAACTGCGTCCGGTACAGCTCGGCGTAGAGCCCGCCCAGGACGACCAGCTCCTCATGTCGCCCCTGCTCGACGATCCGCCCCTGATCGAGTACGAGAATCTGGTCGGCCTCTCGCACCGTGGAGAGCCGGTGCGCGATGACCAGCGCGGTCCGCCCCGTCAACGCCACCGAGAGCGCCTGCTGCACCGCTGCCTCGCTTTCCGAGTCCAGATGCGCGGTGGCCTCGTCGAGGATCACGATCGAGGGTGCCTTGAGCAGAACCCGGGCGATCGCGATGCGTTGCTTCTCCCCGCCGGAGAAGCGATAGCCACGCTCACCCACCACCGTGTCCAGGCCGTCGGGCAACGCCCGCACCAGGTCCGCCACCTGCGCACCGGCGAGGGCAGCCCAGAGTTCGTCGTCGGTGGCCGCCGGCTTGGCGTACCGCAGGTTCTCGGCGATGGTCTCGTGGAACAGGTGTGAATCCTGGGTGACGACACCGATCTCGTCGCGCAGGGAGTCCAGGCTGGCGTCCCGGACATCAACCCCGCCGACGAGTACCTGACCGTCGGTAACGTCGTAGAGCCGAGAGATCAGCATGGACAGGGTCGACTTGCCCGCACCGGAGGGCCCGACCAGGGCGACCATCTGCCCCGGCTGGACGGTGAACGACACCCCCCGGAGCACCGGCTCGGTGGCCGTCCGATCGAGGGCGGCGACCTCCTCCAGAGACGCCAGCGAGATCTCGGCGGCGCTCGGATACTGGAAACGCACCGACCGGAACTCGACCCGTCCGTCGCCCCGCGGCACGGTGACGGCGGCGGCCTTCTCGGTGATGGCGGGTTGTAGGTCGAGCACCTCGTAGACCCGGTCGAACGAGACCAACGCACTCATCACGTCAACCCGTACGTTGGACAGCGCGGTGAGTGGGCCGTAGAGCCGGGTGAGTAGTAGCGCGAGCGTGACGACGGTGCCGGCACTGACGCTGCCGGTGACTGCCAGCCACCCGCCCAGCCCGTAGGTGAGCGCCTGTGCGAGCGAGGCCACCAGCAGCATCGCCACGAAGAAGGTCCGCGAGTACATCGCGGACTGGATGCCGATGTCCCGGACCCGCTCGGCCCGCGCGGTGAACCGGCGTGCCTCGTTGTCGGGCTGGCCGAAGAGCTTGACCAGCAGTGCTCCGGAGACGCCGAAGCGCTCGGTCATCGTCGCGTTCATCTTCGCGTCGAGGTTGTAGGACTCGCGGGTGATCTCGGCGAGGCGCCGCCCGACCCGACGGGCCGGAATGATGAACACCGGCAGCAGCACCAGCGACAGCGCGGTGATCTGCCACGAGAGGGTGAACATCACCGCCGCGGTGAGCACCAGCTGGATGACGTTGCTGACCACCCCGGACAGGGTCGAGGTGAACGCCCGCTGGGCTCCGAGCACGTCGTTGTTGAGTCGGCTGACCAGCGCACCGGTCTGCGTCCGGGTGAAGAACTGCAACGGCATCCGCTGGACGTGGTCGTAGACCCGGGTCCGCAGGTCGAGAATGATGCCCTCACCGATGCGGGCCGAGTACCACCGTTGGGCGAGTGAGAGCAGCGCATCTGCCACCGCGAGCGCGGCAATCACCAATGCCAGCCGAACGACCAGGGCGGATGCCTCGGTGCCGCCCCGGGTGATGGCGTCGATCACCTTACCGGCGAGCACCGGGGTGGCGACCCCGATCATCGCGGCCAGCACGACGGTAGCCAGGAAGACGACGATGTCCCGCCGGTACGGCTGGGCGAAGCCGACGATCCGACGCGCCACCCCGCGCTGGAGCCGGTGCGCCGAGATCTCGTCGTGGCTACGCATCGACCGGAGCATGCTCCAGCCGCCCATGCCGCCGCCGGACATCGGATTGGACACGCTCACCTCCGGGTCATCGGGCCGACCACAACCTCCGGGTCGATTCTCCCGACGCCTGTGACAACCCGGTAAGTAACCCGAATCTTCCCGTACGGCCCTTACTACTCTCCCCGGCCGGCGAGTTCCCGCAGCCGCCGGGTCTGCGCCTCCCGTTCAGCCCGTTCCTGCTCGGCCGGGGTCCGGCCGGACGCACCGGCGAGCAACGCCTTGATCTCCACGACCGCGTTCCGGTCATTGGCGAGCAGCCCCGCCGTCAGGTCGCTGACCGCGCCGGCCAGCTCCCCGGTCGGCACGACCAGAGTTGCCAGCCCAATCCGGTCCGCCTCGGCGGCGTCCAACCGCCGCCCGGTGGCGCAGAGCTCCAGGGCTCGCGAGTAGCCCACGAGCTCGACCAGGCGCTTGGTGCCAGCCAGATCGGGGACCAGACCGAGCGTCACCTCGGCCATGGAGAACCGGACATCCTCGGCAAGAACCCGCAGGTCGCAGGCGAGCGCCAGCTGAAAGCCCGCGCCGATCGCATGCCCCTGCACCGCTGCGACCGACACCAGGTCAGGGCGGTGCAGCCAGGTGAAGGCGTCCTGGAACTCGGCGATCCGGTCCGCGCACTCCTGCTCGGGCAGGGTGGACAGCTCGGCGAAGGAACCCGGCCCAGAAGCACCCGCCACGGAAAGGTCAAGGCCAGCGGAGAAGGCCCGGCCCGCACCGCGGACGACCACGACGCGTACGTCACCGGGGAGCTTCCGGGAGAAGTCGCGCAGCGCCTGCCACATCGCCGGAGTCTGCGCGTTGAGCACGTCGGGCCGAGCCAGCGTGACCGTGGCCACCGCCCCGTCACACTCCAGCCGGACCCCGGTCGCCTCGGCAGTCACCGGGCGGCCCGGGGAACGGTGCTGATGGGTGACGCCGCTCGGTGGCTCACGCCTTCTTGCGACGCCGGGCGCCGCCGCGCTGCCGCAGCTGCACCCCGGACTCGGTGAGCACCCGGTGGATGAATCCGTAGGAACGGCCGGTCGAGGCCGCGAGCGCACGGATGCTCTCCCCCGAGGTGTACCGCTTGACCAGGTCCTTGGCGAGCGTCTGACGCTCGGCCCCGACGATCCGGCGACCCTTCTCAGTGCTGGTGGCTGTGCCAGTGGCTGCCATACTGTGTCCTCACGTCCCAGACTGTGCGGTTCGGATACGGTCCCACCTATTAGACCGCCTCGAACGATCATGCGCCAGATATCAACTATTCGCCAACCGACACGCTATGTAATGTCGGCTTCCCGATACCAAGGCCCACGATCGGTCAGGCCAGCTCGACCAACTCCAGGAGGTCGTCACTCCAGGCGTCCTCGTCCCCGTCGGGCAGCAGGATGGCCCGATCCGGCTTGAGCGCGGTCACCGCGCCCGGGTCGTGCGTGACCAGCACGATCGCACCGGGATAGCGAGCGATGGCGTCCAGCACCTGCTCCCGGCTGACCGGGTCGAGGTTGTTCGTCGGCTCGTCCAGCAGCAGCACGTTCGCACCGGAGCAGACCAGAGTAGCCAGGGCCAGCCGGGTCTTCTCCCCACCGGAGAGCACTCCGGCGGGCTTCTCCACGTCCTCCCCGGAGAAGAGGAACGCACCGAGGATCCGGCGCAGATCGGTGTCACTCTGCTCCGGCGCGGCGCTGCGCATGTGCTCCAGGATCGTCCGCTGGACGTCCAGGGTCTCGTGCTCCTGGGCGTAGTAGCCCAGCCGGAGGCCGTGCCCGGGCCGCACCTCGCCGGTATCCGGTTCCAGCAGGCCACCGAGGATCCGCAACAGGGTGGTCTTGCCGGCGCCGTTGAGGCCGAGGATCGCCACCCGGGAGCCGCGGTCGACCGCGACATCCACATCGGTGAAGATCTCCAACGACCCGTACGACTTCGACAGTCCACTCGCGGTCAGCGGGGTACGACCGCACGCCGCGGGGGTGGGGAAGCGCACCTTCGCCACCTTGTCGGAGACCCGGACCTCCTCCAAACCGGAGAGCAGCCGCTGGGCCCGCCGAGCCATGTTCTGGGCGGCGACGGTCTTGGTGGCCTTGGCCCGCATCTTGTCCGCCTGCGCCATCAGCGCGCCGGCCTTCTTCTCCGCGTTGGCCCGCTCCCGGCGGCGACGCCGCTCGTCGGTCTCCCGCGCCTCCAGGTACGCCTTCCACCCAAGGTTGTAGACGTCCACCACCGAACGGGTGGCGTCGAGGAACCAGACCTTGTTGACCACCGCCTCCAGCAGAGCGGCGTCGTGGGAGATCACGATCAGGCCACCCTTGTGGTTGGCGAGGAACCCGCGCAGCCAGGTGATCGAGTCGGCGTCTAGGTGGTTGGTCGGCTCGTCGAGCAGCAGGATGCCGCCGCCGTTCTCGCCCGCGTCGCGGAACAGAATCCGCGCCAGTTCGATCCGGCGGCGCTGGCCACCGGAGAGGGTGCCGATGGTCTGGGCCAGCGCCCGGTCGGGGAGCCCGAGGTTGGCGCAGATGCGGGCCGCCTCCGCCTCGGCCGCATATCCGCCGAGCGAGGCGAACTGGTCTTCCAGCGTGCCGTAGCGGCGGACCAACCTGTCTTCCGGCGCCTCGGCGAGCTTCGCCTCCAGCTCCGCCATCCGGGTCATCAGCTGGTCGAGGCCGCGGGCGGAGAGGACCCGATCTCGTCCGGTGACGTCGAGATCCCCGGTACGCGGATCCTGCGGCAGGTAGCCGATGTTGCTGCGGCGGTCGAGCTGACCGGCGTACGGCTGCCCCTCTCCGGCCAGCACCTTCAGCGTCGTGGTCTTGCCGGCGCCGTTGCGGCCGACCAGGCCGATCCGGTCCCCCGGCTGCACCCGCAGCGTGGTGTCGGAGAGCAGGATTCGGGAGCCGGCGCGGAGTTCCAGGCCGGTGGCAGTGATCATGTCGGAAGACTCGCTCTCGGGGTGGAAGGGCTGACTCAGGGCACGCGAAAGCACCGGCGGGCCGGAGGACCGTCGGTGCGGGGCGGTTCAGCCTTCGCAGAGCAGCACGCGCCAATTGTACCGGGACACCCCCCACCCGGTCCTGCGGATAACGCCGCCAAGATCACTGACCGGCCTCGGGCCGCCCGCCGGGGTGGCCGGCGCCGACCAACCGGTCAGGTGGCGGATCCGGCGTTGCCCGCGGCCCCCACCTCGGGATCACGAACGAGGATGTGAACGGCCCGGGCGGCGGGAATGGCATCGAGCAGCACGGCGCGGCGCGGCTCCGGCACAGTCAGGAGGCGCTCGGCCCGCAGCCCGACCAGCGGAGCCAGCCGACGATCCGCGAGCACCGCGTCCACCGTCCGCCGGTCCCCACCACAGACCAGGGCCGCCAGCGTCGGAGCCGCCGGCAGCAGCAGACGCACAGCCAGCTCGACCGCGTCCGCCACCGCCGCCTTCGCCTGGTTCTCCCGCCGCCGGGCGAACCGCTGCTGCGACCAACCGCCGGCAGCCGTCCGGCCCTGGACGTAGTGCGTGTCGACCTTCGACACGACCAGCTCCGCTCCCTCGGCGACGCCGAGGGCCACCGCGCCCTTGCGGACGAGCAGCAGGCCGATCCGCCGGGGCCGGGAGACGGCTGCCAGGAACCCGTCCAGGTCAGCCGTGCCGGGTACGCCGGGCGGGGTATGCACCTCGGCGGTCGTACCGTCCGGGGCGGTCAACAGCAGCCCGTACTCCTGCGGGGTGGAGATCGACGGACCGTGCCGGTCGGCGAAGCCGGCAACCCAGCGCGGGACCCGGCCCGGGTCCACCTCAACCCACCGGCCGCCTCCCGCTGCGGGCCTACTACGCACACCCCGAACCTACCCCCGCGGTCCGGCTGCCCTTCGTCGGGTCAGGCCGCCACAAGCATGACGACGGCGAGGGCAGCGATAATGGCGCTGGACACCAGAGCCGTGCCGAGCCGGCCACGGCGACCGGCGAGGACCCGGCCGACCATCGTGCCGCCCCCGGCGACCAGTAGCTGCCAGCTCGCGGAGGCGACGAACGCCCCGAGCACGAACGCCCCGGCGGCCGGCAGAGCCGGGGCGGCGGAGTCCTGACGGCCGAGCACCAGCGCCGCGAAATAGACGACGGTGGCGGGGTTCAACAGGGTCAACGCCAGCACCCCGGTGAACGCCCGTGGCGGCGTCTCCAGGCCCCAGCGGCCCGCGAACGGTCGGCTGCCGGCGTCCGGTCCGCCAGATCCGGATGTGGTGTCGGAGCCGGGGCCAGCAACCGAACCCGACCGGACGGAGCGTAGGGCCCGCACCGCGGTGTGGGTCGCCAAGGCAAGCAGGATCACCGCGGCGACCACCCGCAGCGAACCTGCGACCGGGGTGAGCACCGTGACCAGGGCCGCCCCGCCAAGGGCAGCGACGGCCGCATACAGTCCATCGGCCGTGGCGACCCCGAGGGCCGCGGCGGCCCCCACCCGGAACGAGGTCCGCGCGGCCAGCCCCATGACGAGTACCGCGATGGCGCCGACTGGGATGGCCACCCCGAATCCGGCGACCAGCCCAGCCAGAAACACCCCGGTCATGGTCGTGGGCAACAGGCCGGGCCGGCGCCGGGCAGCCGAGTTTGCTGTCGGCACCCGGCCTCGGCTACGCGGACCGGAAACGGCAACAGGTACGGCTCGATCATGCCGTCATCCTGCGCCGTCCCCAGGCCCGCGGCTACCGGTTTTGCCCGACGGACGCCCGTGGCGTCAGACGTTGAAGCCCAGCGCCCGAAGCTGCTCGCGCCCCTCGTCGGTGATCTTGTCTGGGCCCCACGGCGGAAGCCACACCCAGTTGATCCGCATCTCGTTGACCAGGCCGCCCCCCGGACCGGTGGTCAGGGCCGACCGCGCCTGGTCCTCGATGACGTCGGTCAGCGGGCAGGCCGCCGAGGTGAGCGTCATGTCCAGCGTGGCGACGTTGTCGTCGTCAACGTGGACGCCGTACAGCAGGCCCAGGTCGACCACGTTGATGCCCAGCTCGGGGTCGACGACATCCTTCATCGCCTCCTCGACATCGGCGACGGCGGCCTTGCCGGCCGGCACGCCCTCCGGAGCCGCCGCACCGGTCGCGCCATCACCAGGGGCCGGCGTGGCCTCGGTGGCAGTGTCCTCGCTCATCCCTGAACCTCCGTCGGGCTCGTGTCCACACCGGCGCGTGCCGCGGCGTCCTTGAACGCCATCCACGGCAACAGCGCGCACTTCACCCGGGCGGGGTAGCGGGCGACGCCCGCGAAAGCCACCCCGTCCCCGAGTACCTCCTCGTCCGGCGTGACCTCGCCCCGGCCGGACATGAACTCCACGAACGCCGCGTGCACCGCGAACGCCTCGGCGGCCGGACGGCCGGCGAGTAGCTCGTGCAGCACACTCGCCGAGGCCTGGCTGATAGAGCAGCCGTACCCGTCGTACGAGACGTCGTGCAGCACCGCGCCGTCGGTGGCGACCCGGACGGTGACCTCGTCCCCGCAGGTCGGGTTGACGTGGTGCGCCTCGGCGACGGATGCCGCCGGGTCGTCCGCGTCGCGCAGCCCCCGGCCGTGCGGGTGCTTGTAGTGGTCCAGGATGATCTCCTGGTAGAGCTGGTCAACCTGCATCAGGCGAACACCTTCCGCACCTGCTCCAGCCCCGCCACCAGGGCGTCGATCTCCTCGGTGGTGGTGTAGAGGTAGAACGAGGCCCGGGTCGTGGCCGGCACCCCGAACCGCGTGCAGACCGGGCGGGCACAGTGGTGACCGACCCGCACCTGCACGCCCAGCGAGTCGAGTACCTGCCCGACGTCGTGCGGGTGGATGTCACCCAGCGCGAACGAGATCGTCCCGCCCCGGCCCACCGGAACGTTCGGCCCGAAGATCCGCAGCCCGGGCACCGTCGCCAGGGCGTCCAGGGCGTACGCGGTGAGTTGCTTCTCGTGCCACTGGATGGCCCGCATGCCGACCCCGGAGAGGTAGTCCACCGCCGCGCCCAGCGCGACCGCCTCGGCGATCGGCGGGGTACCCGCCTCGAACCGGGTCGGCGGCGGGGCGAAGGTCGACCCCGACATCGCCACCGTTTCGATCATCGACCCACCGCCAAGCACCGGCGGCATCGCCGCGAGCAGCTCGGTGCGGCCCCAGAGCACTCCGATGCCGCTCGGGGCACACATCTTGTGCCCGGTGAAGACGATGAAGTCCGGGTCGTAGTCGACCACGTCCATCGGCATGTGCGGCACCGACTGCGAGCAGTCGAGCAGCAGCAGCGCACCGACCTCCCGGACCCGCTGCGTGATCCGGGACGTCGCGTTGACGGTGCCGAGAATGTTGGACATGTGCACCAGCGAGACGATCTTCGTCCGCTCGTTGACCAGGTCCGTCAAGCCGGACTCGTCCAGCCGACCATGGTCGGTGACCGGGAACCAGCGCAGGGTGGCGCCGGTGCGCTCACAGAGCAACTGCCAGGGAACGATGTTCGAGTGGTGCTCCATCTCGGAGATCACCACCTCGTCTCCCGGGCCCAACCGGAACCGCGGGTCGGCGTCGGGACGCAGCGACGCGTTCGAGAAGGCGTACGCCACGATGTTGATCGCCTCGGTGGAGTTCTTGGTGAACACCACCTCGTCCGGGCTCGGGGCGTTGATGAAGGCGGCGACCTTGGCTCGCGCGCCCTCGTACGCCTCCGTCGCCTCGGTGCCCAGCGTGTGCACCGAGCGCGACACGTTCGCGTTACGCCACTCGTAGTGCTCCCGCAGCGCGTCGAGCACCTGCCGTGGCTTGTGTGACGTGTTCGCGCTGTCCAGGTAGACCAGCGGGTGCCCGTTGACCTTCCGGTCCAGGATCGGGAAGTCAGCGCGCACCGCCGCCACGTCGTAGCTTGGTACGTCGCCGTACTGCGGCATACCCGGTGGTATCGCGATGGTGGTCATCGTGACCGGCCTTTCCTTGAGGTCGTCAGGCCCGCGCCGAGCCGGCCCCGGTGACGTACCGCTCGTAACCCTCGTCCTCGAGCTTGTCGGCCAGTTCCGGGCCGCCCTCCTCGACAATCCGGCCGGCGACGAAGACGTGCACGTGGTCCGGCTTGATGTACCGCAGGATCCGGGTGTAGTGGGTGATCAGCAGCAGGCCGGTGTCGCCGGTCTCCCGGACCCGGTTGACGCCCTGGCTGACGACGCGGAGCGCGTCCACGTCGAGGCCGGAGTCGGTCTCGTCGAGGATCGCCACCTTCGGCTTGAGCAGCTCCAGCTGCACGATCTCGTGCCGCTTCTTCTCGCCGCCGGAGAAGCCCTCGTTGACGTTGCGCTGGGCGAACGCCGGGTCCATCTGCAGGCGCTCCATGGAGCCCCGCAGCTCACCCGCCCAGGTGCGCAGCTTCGGGGCCGCACCGTCGATCGCGGTCTTCGCGGTGCGCAGGAAGTTCGCCACCGACACCCCGGGCACCTCGACCGGGTACTGCATGGCCAGGAAGAGGCCGGCGCGGGCCCGCTCGTCCACGGACATCGCCAGGACGTCGGCGCCGTCGAGGGTCACCGAACCACCGGTGATCTCGTACTTCGGATGCCCGGCGACCGAGTAGGCCAGGGTGGACTTGCCGGAGCCGTTCGGGCCCATGATGGCGTGCGTCTCCCCCGACCGGACGGTCAGGTCGACACCGTGCAGGATCGGCTTGAGCTCACCCTCGGGCAGCTTGACCGACACCTGCAGGTCACGGATCTCAAGGGTGCTCATTATCGGGTCACTCCATTGCTTGGCATCGGGCGGCCGTCGGCGCCCACTGGGATGTAGATGTCGCCGTCGCGGATCTCGACGGGATAGACGGGAACGGGTTCGGTGGCGGGTAGCCCGGTCGGCTCACCGGTGCGCAGGTCGAACCGGGAACCGTGCAGCCAGCACTCCAGGGTGCAGCCCTCGACCTCTCCCTCGGAGAGGGCCACCGCGGCGTGCGAGCACTCGTCGTAGACGGCGTAGAAGGCGCCGTCCTCGCCGTGCACGATCGCGACCTTCACACCGTCAATGTCCGCGCTGACCACGCTGCCCTTCGGCACGTCCTCGGCGGAGCAGATGCGGATCATCACGCGCCGGCCTTCGCGGCGACGTCCCCGCTCGCGTGCGTGGGGTCGGCGAACTCGCTCCCCCCGCCGGCCAGCCGGGCCTCGATCGCCGCGCCGAGCCGCTCCCGCAGGGACTCGACCGGAATCTTGTTCAGCAGCTCGGCGAAGAAGCCGCGGACCACGAGCCGCCGCGCCTCGGCCTCCGGGATGCCCCGGGCCATCAGGTAGAACAACTGCTCGTCGTCGAAACGGCCGGTCGCGCTCGCGTGGCCGGCACCGGCGATCTCCCCGGTCTCGATCTCCAGATTGGGTACGGAGTCCGCCCGCGCGCCCTCGGTGAGCAGCAGGTTCCGGTTGATCTCGTAGGTGTCGGTGCCGGTCGCCTCGGCCCGGATCAGCACATCGCCGACCCAGACGGTACGGGCGCTCTCGCCCTGTAGGGCACCGCGGTAGCCCACGTGGCTGCGGCAGTCCGGGACCGAATGGTCCACCAGTTGCCGGTGCTCCAGGTGCTGCCCCTCGTCGGCGAAGTAGACACCGTACAGCTCGGCCTCGCCGCCCCGCTCGGTGTACTCCACGGTGGTGTACTGCCGGACCAGGTCGCCGCCGAGGCTGACCTGGACGTGCAGAACCCGGGCGGCGCGCCCCAGCCGCACCTTCAGGTGTTGCGCCTGCACCGCGTCCTCGGCCCAGTCGGCGACGGTGACCAGGGTCAGCTTCGCGCCGTCGGCGACCGAGACCTCGACGTTGTCGGCGAGCGTCGCCGAACCGACGTGCTCGAGCACCAGCGTCGCCTCGGCGAACCGGCCCACCTCGACGAAGGTGTGCCCGAAGGCGAGCTCGTCGGCGCCCGCGCCGACCACCCGCAGGGTCACCGGCTCGGCCAGCACGGCCTCATCGGCGACCCGCACCAGCTGCGCCTGCGCCGCACCGCGGTACGCCAGCGCGCTGATCCGGTCCACCGGGACGAGTACGCTGCCGATCCGCGGATCGTCCTTCGCGATCGGCTCGACGGTGACGCCCGCGGGCAGGTCGCCGTACTCGTGCCGGACCGCGCCCGCGCTGGCCGGCACCTCGCCGGTCAGGCCCCGGAGTCGGTTGAGTGGGGTGAAGCGCCACTCTTCCTCCAGCCCGGTGAGGGCCGAGAAGTCGGTGACATCGTATGAGCGCAGCGCCTGCGACTTGGTGCTGGGCGGCGCGGAAGCCTGGGTAGTCATCTCTTCCTTGGTTCTGTTCTGCGACGACGGTGTCAGTAACAGGGGACGGGTCGGGTCCGCCACGACCGCGGCGGTCTCAGCCGACCGCGCCCTCCATCTGCAGCTCGATCAGGCGGTTGAGCTCCAGCGCGTACTCCATCGGGAGCTCCTTGGCGATCGGCTCGATGAAGCCACGGACGATCATCGCCATCGCCTCGTCCTCGCTCAGTCCCCGGCTCATCAGGTAGAAGAGCTGGTCCTCGCTGACCTTCGAGACGGTCGCCTCGTGCCCCATCGACACGTCGTCCTCGCGGATGTCGACGTACGGGTAGGTGTCCGAGCGGGAGATCGTGTCGACCAGCAACGCGTCGCACTTCACGGTGCTCTTGCTGCTGTGGGAACCCTCCAACACCTGCACCAGACCGCGGTACGAGGTACGACCGCCGCCGCGGGCGATCGACTTCGAGACGATGGTGCTGCTGGTGCGCGGTGCGGCGTGCACCATCTTGGCACCGGCGTCCTGGTGCTGGCCCTCACCGGCCATGGCCACCGAGAGCACCTCGCCCTTGGCGTGCTCGCCGGTCATGAAGACCGCCGGGTACTTCATCGTGACCTTGGAGCCGATGTTGCCGTCGATCCACTCCATGGTCGCGCCCTCGTGGCACACCGCGCGCTTGGTGACCAGGTTGTAGACGTTGTTCGACCAGTTCTGGATGGTGGTGTAGCGGCAGCGGGCGTTCTTCTTGACGATGATCTCCACGACGGCGCTGTGCAGCGAGTCCGAGGAGTAGATGGGGGCGGTGCAGCCCTCGACGTAGTGCACGTACGCACCCTCGTCAACAATGATCAGGGTCCGCTCGAACTGGCCCATGTTCTCCGTGTTGATCCGGAAGTAGGCCTGGAGCGGGATCTCCACGTGCACGCCCTTCGGCACGTAGATGAAGGAGCCACCGGACCAGACCGCGGTGTTCAGGGCGGCGAACTTGTTGTCGCCGACCGGAATCACCGTGCCGAAGTACTCCTTGAAGAGATCCTCGTGCTCTTTGAGCGCGGTGTCCGTGTCGAGGAAGACGACGCCCTGCTCCTCCAGGTCATCACGGATCTTGTGGTAGACGACCTCGGACTCGTACTGCGCCGCCACCCCCGCGACCAGCCGCTGCTTCTCCGCCTCGGGGATACCCAGCTTGTCGTAGGTGTTCTTGATGTCCTCCGGCAGCTCCTCCCAGCTGGTCGCCTGCTTCTCGGTGGAGCGCACGAAGTACTTGATGTTGTCGAAGTCGATCCCGGTGAGGTCGGCGCCCCAGGCCGGCATGGGCTTGCGATCGAACAACCGCAGCCCCTTGCGCCGCAGGTCGAGCATCCAGGCCGGCTCAGCCTTCTTGGCCGAGATGTCCCGCACGACCGCCTCGTTGAGGCCACGCTGCGCGACGGCCCCGGCCGCGTCGGGGTCGGCCCAGCCGTACTCGTAGCGACCGAGGGCGGCGAGCTGCTCCTCCTGGGTCAGGGGCTGAACGGTCTGCTCGGTCATCTATCTGTCCTCACAGTGGTGACGGTCTTACTGGACTGAACATGCCCCGGTTGGGCCGGGATGTGCGTCGTGCACACCCCATCGCCGTGCGCGATGGTCGCCAGGCGCTGCACGTGGGTGCCGACCAGACGGGAGATCACCGCGGTCTCGGCCTCGCACAGTTGGGGGAACTCGGCGGCCACATGCGCGACCGGGCAGTGATGTTGGCACAGCTGCCCCCCCGAGGCGATCGTGGAGGCGTTGGCAGCGTAGCCCTCCGCGGTCAGGGCGGCGGCGAGTGCCTCTGCGCGGGCGAGCGGGTCGTCGCCGGCGTCTTCCATGGCTGCCAGGCAGCGGGCCTCCAGGGCGGAGACCTGCTCGGCGGCGAAGGCCGCCACCGCCGCCGATCCCCCACCCCGGGCGATCCAGCGCAGCGCGGCGGTGGCCATGTTGTCGTAGTGGTGGGTGCCGCACCGACCGCGGGCCGCCTCGGTCAGCAGGAAGACCCTGGCCGGACGGCCACGCCCGCGGTGACCTCGGACCGCCGGATCGCGGGCGAGGACATCTCCCTCGGCGAGCATCGCGTCCAGGTGCCGTCGAATCGCGGCGGGGCTGAGCCCGAGCTCGCGCCCGAGCTGCGCGGCGGTGGTGGCACCTCGCTCCAGCAGCAGCTGGGTAACCCGGTCGCGGGTTGACGGGTCGGCGACGGCCGACCCACCGGCGAGCCCGACAGGCGCCGGCTGGTGCCCCGAGAGCCCCGCCACCTTTTTCACAACGCCAACGTTACGTAATTCGCCGGAGGCCTGCAAACTCGGGGTCCGGTGATCCAAAACACCGTTGTGGCGAAGCCGCCCGAGGGGGCACCACTACGATGCGTAGGATTTGCGCCGTGACTGTCGCCGCCCGGTTCCCGGTCTCCACCACCATGCTTCGCCGGCTGGCGTTCGCCAACATTCTCGCGAACGTGCTGATCGTCGTCACCGGCGGGGCCGTCCGGCTGACCGCCTCCGGCCTGGGCTGCCCCACCTGGCCCCGATGTACCGACACGTCGTACACCGCCACGCCGGAGATGGGCCTGCACGGGGTGATCGAGTTCGGCAACCGGCTGCTCACCTTCGCGGTCGGCATCGTCGCCATCGCCGTGGTGGTGGCCGTCCTGCTACACCGACCACGCCGACGCGGCCTGCTGCCGCTCGCGGTCGCCGTCCTGCTCGGCATCCCGGCGCAGGTGGTGATCGGTGGGATCACCGTCCGCACCAATCTCAACCCGTGGGTGGTCGGGCTGCACTTCCTCGCCTCGATGGTCGTGATCGCCCTCGCGTACGCCCTCTGGCGGCGGATCGCGGAACCGGACGGCCCGACCGTGCCGGTGGTGCCCGGGCCACTGCGCACCCTCGCTGTGATCACCACCGTGGTCTGCGGGGCTGTCCTCGTGGTCGGCACCTGGGTCACCGGCAGCGGCCCGCACGCCGGTGACGGTGGGGCGGCCCGCAACGGCCTCGACCCCGAGCAGCTCTCCCAGATCCACGCCGATGGCGTGTTCCTGCTGATCGGCCTCTCGGTGGCCCTGGTCTTCGCGTTTCGGGCGGTCGGCGCCGCCGGCCCCGCCCGGGCAGCGCTGGTGTTGGTGGGGGTGGAGGCGGGGCAGGGCGTGATCGGCTACGTGCAGTACTTCACCAACCTGCCAGCACTTCTCGTCGGCGCCCACATGCTCGGCTCCTGCCTGGTACTGCTGGCCACCCTCGCGGTGCTTCGGTCGACCCGGGAGCGACGGCCGGCCGTCGCCCCCACCCCGAGCGCCACCACCGCCCGCGACACCACGAACGAGCCGTCGGCCCCCGTACCCGCCTGAGCCGCCTGAGCCGTCGACCCCGGCCGAGCCTGAACCGTCGGCCCCGGCCGGACCGCAGCGGCCTGGGGGCCCAAACGCCAACGTCGTCGGACGCGAAACCGCGTCCGACGACGTTGGGCGAGAATGTCTCAGGGTTGGCTTTGCAGGTGGGTCAGGATGGCATCCGCGAGGCGATCCGGGGCGCCGTCGGCGTACCCGAGGAAGAGTGACGGCTCGGTCAGTTCCAGCTCGACCAGGAGCGGCACGTCGCCCTCGCCCGGGATCAGGTCGACCCGGGCGTAGAGCAGCCGCTCCGGTCCGCCCGGAACCTCGGCGAGGATCTTCTCCGCCACCGCCACCTGCTCCGGGCTCGCGGCGCGGGGGGTGATCCGCTCGGTTTTACGGGGCTCCTCCGGCCCCAGGTCCGGGCCGGTCAGCATCGCGCCCTTACGGATCGCGTGACTGAAACGCAGGCCGTCGGGGCCGGCAAGGAAGAGCAGCGCGGTCTCCCCGTCGGTGTCAACGGCGGAGAGGTACGGCTGCACCATGGTCACTCGTCCGGCCGCGCCGATGCGCCGAACATGCGCCTGGGCGAGCTCCCGGTGCTCGGGGTCGGCCAGGTCGTACCGGCCGGTGTCCTGGCTGTCCGCGCTGACCGAGGGCTTGATGACGAACTGCCCACGCTCCGCGGGGAGCGACCACTGCTGCCCCGGTTCGATCCAGGAGGTGGGGACGACGGCCACTCCCGCGGCGGAGAGCTGCTCGAGGTAGCGCTTGTCGGTGTTCCAGCGGACGATGTCCGCCGGGTTGGCCAGCGCCGGCACCGTCGCCGCCCAGGCGACGAAGGCGTCCCGACGGGCGGTGTAGTCCCACGGCGAGCGGAGGACCACGAGGTCATAACCCGCCCAGTCAACGGCGGGATCATCCCAGATCACCGCCTCGGCGGTGATGCCACGAGCCGCGAGCGGCGCGTGGACGAGGCGGTCGTCAGTCTCAAGGTCAGGAAGGGCCGCACAGGTCACGATGGCGACCCGGGGCTCCCGCCGGGCCGACTCGGGCGAAGTGATCACCATAGCCGGGAGCCTAACGAGCCATCGTGCGCCGGGCCATCGACCGCCAGAGATCGTTACTCGGACGCATCTGGTCCATCAGTTCACGCTCCCACGCGTTCTCGACGGTGACGCCCGCCTTGGCGCACGCCTGCCGCGCGACGACGGTGTCGTCGGCGAACTGGTCGCCCCAGACCCCGTCGGAGCCGACGAGGACGATGCGCGCACCACGCTTGCCGACATACTCGATGACCGCCTTCGCCCCACCGTGCCCGGCGGCGAACGACTTGATGCCGGCCACCAGGCCGCTGGGGGCCGGACCGTTGGCGGCCTGCTCGGCCGTCAGCGTCGTATCGGAACGATCTGCCATGACGCGAAGCCTAAGCAGAGTTCCCCCCATGCGGGCGAGTTCGGTGAACCTTTTGTGATGCCAGTTACCCCGAAAGCGTGACCCAAGATGCCCCTTTTGGTCCGATTTACCTGCATAATTTTCGCATTAGCAGCCAGGGGATTTCCAAAACAAAAACCAGGGTGACGGATTTCCGACCAACCAGAGATTCCCACAGGTCAATGACGAAACCCGACAAACCCAATACCTTCGCCCCGACCAGGACAGGGCGGTCAGATCAGCGCGTCCAGCGCAACCGCCGCGAAGACGACGGTCAGGTAGGTGGTGGACCAGTGAAACAGCCGCATCGGCTTGACCGCCTGCCCCCGCGCCGCCCGACGGCACAGCCGGTGCGCCTCGATCAGGAAGATGACCCCCACGACGAGGGTCGGCAGCCCGTAGATCGGCCCGATCCCAGCCCCGAGCGGCCAGGCCACCAGCGAGACCAGCACCGTCAGCCAGGCGAAGATGAGAATCTCAGCGTTGACGCGCCGGGTGGACGCCACCACCGGCAGCATCGGGATGCCCGCCCGGGCATAGTCGTCCTTGTACTTCATCGCCAGCGGGTAGAAGTGCGGCATCTGCCAGAAGAAGACGACCCCGAAGAGCGCCCAGGCGGCCGGCGCGAGGGAACCGGTCACCGCGGCCCAGCCGATCAACACCGGCGCCGCCCCACAGGCCCCGCCCCAGAAGGTGTTCGCCGCGGTGGTGCGCTTGAGCCAGGCGGTGTAAACCAGGTCGTAATAGAGAATCGCGGCCAGCGTCAACCCGGCGGCCAACGCGTTGGTGAAGACAGCCAGCAGGGTGACCGAGACCACTGCCAGCACCAGGCCAAAGATCAATGCGTTCCGCGGTGTGACGGTGTGCGCCGGCAGCGGGCGACGCTTGGTGCGCCGCATCACCTGATCGATATCCCGGTCGATGTAACAGTTCAGGACGCTGGCCGCGCCAGCCGCCAGCGACCCGCCGACCAGCACCACCGCCATCAGCCAGAGCGACGGCAGACCGCCGTGCGCGAGCATCATCGCCGGCACGGTGGTAACCAGCAGCAACTCCACGATCCGCGGCTTGGTCAACGCCACGTACGCCGCGACCACCGCCCGCAGCTCCCGCCGCGAGCCGACCGCCCCCTCCCCCCTTGTGCTGACCGACTGCCCGGCGGTGTCGCTGACGGGGCGCTCGGTGATCATGCTCACGGATGCCACCTTCCGGCATGGGCGAGGGAGGTCGAAATGATCGGGCCCCACTCCGGGACCACCACCGCCCCACCCTACGCGCCGCCGTAGTGGCTGCCCTGGTGACCCAGCAACGGTGCGGGGCGTCACACCCGGACGCGACTAAGCGGCCCGAACCGGGAGAACAGCATGCACGGATCCGTGGGCGGACGTTTAGGACCGCTCGATAGGGTCACGGGTGAGGGTTCCGCCCATCTGCCGAGGAGCACACCGAACGTGGCTGACAACCGACCCGAGCTTCCTGCACTCAACTGGTCCGACCTCGACCGTCGGGCGGTCGACACGGTCCGCGTACTGGCCATGGACGCCGTCGAGAAATCCGGCAACGGCCATCCCGGCACCGCGATGAGCCTGGCGCCCGCGGCCTACCTACTCTTCAACCGGGTCATGCGCCACAACCCCGCCGACCCGACCTGGCCCGGCCGAGACCGCTTCGTCCTCTCCGCCGGGCACTCCAGCCTCAGCCTCTACATCCAGCTCTACTTCGCCGGCTACCCGATGAGCCTCGCCGACCTTGAAGGGCTGCGGCAGTGGGGCTCCCTCACCCCCGGCCACCCCGAGTACGGGCACACCCCGGGAGTGGAGACCACCACCGGTCCGCTCGGGCAGGGCCTGGGCAATGCGGTCGGAATGGCGATGGCCGCCCGCCGGGAACGCGGACTGTTCGACCCCGAGCCGGCGCGCGGCACCTCGCTCTTCGACCACGACATCTGGTGCATCGCCTCCGACGGCGACATCGAGGAGGGGATCAGCCACGAGGTCAGCGCCCTCGCCGCGCACCAGCAACTGGGCAACCTCTGCGTGATCTACGACGACAACGAGATCTCGATCGAGGACGACACCCGGATCGCCAAGAGCGAGGACGTCGTGGCCCGCTACCAGGCGTACGGGTGGCACGTGCAGACCGTCGACTGGCGGCCCGGCGACGCCGACCAGGGCGACTACCACGAGGATGTGGCCACGCTGTACCGGGCGCTCCTGGCGGCCAGGGCGGAGACCGGCCGGCCGTCGTTCATCGCGCTGCGCACCATCATCGGCTGGCCAGCACCGAACAAGCGGAACACCGGCAAGATCCACGGTGCGGCGCTCGGCGCCGACGAGGTCGCGGCGACCAAGGAACTCCTCGGCTTCGACCCGGAGCGCACCTTCGAGGTCGACGAGGACGTCCTCAAGCACACCCGCCAGGTACTGGAACGCGGCATCGCCGCGCAACGCGAGTGGACCGAGACCTTCACGGCCTGGGGACGGACGAACCCGGAACGGCGGGCGCTCTGGGACCGGCTGGCCACCCGGACCCTGCCGGCGGACTGGACGGACGCCCTACCCACGTTCCCCGCCGACGCCAAGGGCCTCGCCACCCGCGCGGCCTCCGGCAAGGTCCTCGCCGCGCTCGCACCGGTGCTGCCGGAGCTGTGGGGCGGCTCGGCCGACCTGGCGGACAGCAACAACACCACCATGAAGGGCGAGCCGTCCTTCATCCCGGCCGAGCACGCCACCAAGGACTTCCCGGGCAACGAGTACGGCCGCACGCTGCACTTCGGCATCCGTGAGCACGCGATGGCCGCCATCCTCAACGGGATCGCCCTGCACGGCGGCACCCGCCCGTACGGCGGCACCTTCCTCGTCTTCAGCGACTACATGCGCCCGTCGGTGCGGCTCGCGGCGATGATGAAGCTGCCGGTGACCTACGTCTGGACGCACGACTCGATCGGCCTCGGTGAGGACGGTCCGACCCACCAGCCGGTGGAGCACCTCACCTCGCTGCGGGCGATCCCCGGACTGGACGTGGTACGCCCCGCCGACGCGAACGAGACCGCCTGGGCGTGGCGGCAGGTCCTGATGCACACCGACCGACCGGCCGCGTTGGCACTGAGCCGCCAGCCGTTGCCGACCCTGGATCGGGCCGTGCTCAACAGCGCGGAGGGGGTGGCCCGCGGCGGCTACGTGCTGGCCGAGGCCACTGGCGGCAAGCCGCAGGTGATCCTCATCGGCACCGGCTCGGAGGTGCAGCTCTGCCTCACCGCCCGGGAGCGGCTGGAGGCCGACGGCACCCCCACCCGGGTCGTCTCCATGCCCTGCCAGGAGTGGTTCCGGACCCAGGACGAGGCGTACCGGGAGTTGGTCCTGCCCCGTGGGGTAAGGGCACGGGTGAGCGTGGAGGCGGGTGTCGCGATGTCCTGGCGGGCCTTCGTCGGTGACTGCGGCGAGACCATCAGCCTGGAGCACTTCGGGGCGAGCGCCCCGCACACCGTGCTCTTCGAGGAGTTCGGTTTCACCCCGGACCGGATCGTGGGTGCGGCGCATGCCGCGCTGACCCGGGTCGGCGACATCACCGGTAATCCGACCGGCAACTGAGGGGAGCGCGACGGCATGACGGACAGGCTGGGTGAGCTCACCGCCGCGGGCGTGGCGGTCTGGCTCGACGATCTTTCGCGGACGCGACTCAGCTCGGGCGGGCTGGACCGGCTGCGCCGGGAGAAGCACCTGGTCGGGGTGACCACCAACCCGACGATCTTCGCCAAGGCCCTGGGCGACGCCAAGGACTACGACTGGCAGCTACACGACCTCGCGATGCGCGGGGTCAAGGTCGAGGAGGCGGTCCGCACCCTCACCGCGTACGACGTGCGCTGGGCCTGTGACGTGATGCGACCGGCGTACGAGGCGTCGGCGGGCGTGGACGGACGGGTCTCGCTGGAGGTGGACCCGCGGCTGGCGTACGAGACCGACCAGACCATCGCCGAGGCGCGGGCGCTCTGGTGGCTGGTGGACCGCCCGAACCTGTTCATCAAGATCCCGGCCACCGAGGCGGGATTGCCGGCGATCACCGCTGCCCTGGCCGAGGGGATCAGCGTGAACGTCACCCTGATCTTCGGGCTGGACCGCTACTCGGCGGTCATGGAGGCGTTCCTGACCGGCCTGGAGCAGGCGAAGGCGAACGGCCACGACCTGTCCAAGATCGGCTCGGTGGCGTCGTTCTTCGTCTCCCGGGTCGACACCGAGGTCGACAAGCGGCTGGAGAAGGTCGGCTCGGCGCAGGCCAGCGCGCTGCGCGGTCGGGCCGCGATCGCCAACGCCCGACTGGCCTACGAGCGCTACAGCCAGGTCTTCGCCTCCGACCGGTGGCAGGCGCTCGCCGACGCCGGGGCGCATCCGCAGCGACCGCTCTGGGCCTCCACCTCGACGAAGAACCCGGACTACCGGGACGTGATCTACGTCGAGGAGCTGATCGCCCCCGGCACCGTCAACACGATGCCGGAACCGGTGATCGACGCCTACGCCGAGCACGGCGAGACCAGCGGCGACACCGTCACCGGCGGCTACGACGAGGCGCGGGAGGTCTTCGCGGGCCTGGCGGCGGCGGGGGTTGACCTGACCGACGTGATCGACACCCTGGAGCGCGAGGGGGTGGAGAAGTTCGCGGCGAGCTGGAACGAGCTGCTCGAAGGTGTCCGCCGTTCCCTCGCCGCCGCGAACCGGGGCATCGACCACCCCGGCGACGCCGCGACGAAGAACGCGCAGGCCGCCGAGCAGGCGGGGGGCAACGCGTGAGCGAGCTTCTCGGACCGCCCGTCGAGGCCGCCGCCGGCCTCTCGGTGCGCGGGGCAGACGCGGTTGACCAGGCCGCGGCCGCCTCCACCCGGACCGCGGTGACCACGGCCGGTGTTCCAGGCAAACTGGCGGCGAAGGACCCCACGCTCTGGGGGCCGGAGGCGGAGGCCGAGGCGCGGATCCGGCTGGGTTGGGTCGACACCCACACCCGCAGCCGGGATCTGCTTCCGCAACTCGCCGAGCTGACCTCGGAGCTGGCCGACCTGGATCACGTGGTGCTCTGTGGGATGGGCGGTTCGTCGCTGGCTCCCGAGGTGATCTCCCGGACGCTCGGCCGACCGCTGACCATCCTGGACACCACCGATCCGGGCCAGATCCGGGCGGCGCTCGCCGACCGCCTGGAGCGGACCGTCGTCGTGGTGGCCAGCAAGTCCGGTTCAACCGTGGAGACGGACAGCCAGCGACGCGCGTACTGGCAGGCGTTCCTCGACGCGGGGATGTCCGAGGCGGAGGCCGGGCGACACTTCGTGATCGTCACCGACCCGGGTTCGCCGCTGGCGGCAACCGCTGCCGAGATGGGCGCGTTCACCGTGCTGGCCGATCCGAATGTCGGCGGGCGCTTCGCCGCACTGACCGCGTTCGGACTCGTTCCGACGGCGCTGGCCGGCGTCGAGGTGGCCGAACTGCTGGACCAGGCCGAGGCCTTCGCCGGGTCGTTGGCCGCCGAGCGGGACAACCCGGCGCTGGCGCTGGGCGCCGCGCTGGGCGCGGCGGCCACCGCCGGCCGGGACAAGGTGGCGCTGGTCCCGGACGGCAGCGGAATCGATGGGCTCGGTGACTGGGCCGAGCAGCTGATCGCCGAGTCGACCGGCAAGTCCGGGAGCGGCATCCTGCCGGTCGTCGTCGAGTCGCCGACCAGCCCGGGCGCGACTGGCGAGGACATCCTCACCATCAGCTACGGCGGGGCTTTGACCGCCGGGGAACTCAGCAGCGGGGAGGGGCCCGGCGGCGCGCCGGACGTGGCGGTCAACGGGCCGTTGGGGGCGCAGTTCCTCGCTTGGGAGTATGCGATCGCGGTTGCCGGCGTGGTGCTCGGCATCGACGCGTTCAACCAACCGAACGTCACCGAGAGCAAGGAGAACACCAACAGGATCCTGGCCTCGGGCGCGCCGACGGAGCAGCCGTCCTTCACCGAAGGCGCGATCGAGGTGTACGCCCCGGCGGGTGTACCGAACGACCTGGCCGGCGCGGTGCGCTGGCTGATCGACGGCGTGGATGACGACGGCTACCTCGCGGTCATGGCGTACCTCGACCGCGGGGCCGATGCCGACGCGGCCCGGCTCCGCCCCACGTTGGCCGAGGCCCTCAGCCCACCGGTGACCTTCGGCTGGGGCCCCCGGTTCCTGCATTCCACCGGGCAATATCACAAGGGCGGCCCACAGGTGGGTAGCTTCCTCCAGCTAACCGGTACGGTCGACGTTGATCTGCCGGTGCCCGGGAAGGCGTACAGCTTCGGGGAGTTGCAGGCGGCGCAGGCCGCCGGCGACCGGCAGGCCCTGGCTGACCGGAAGCGTCCGGTGCTGCGGCTACACCTGACCGACCGGTCGGCGGGGGTGACGCAGCTGTTGGAGGCGGCTGGCGCGCTACCCAAGCGACGATGACGGACGAAACAAGGCGGAGCGAGGAGACGGCGTGACCAACCCGTTACGCGACCCGCAGGACCGACGGCTGCCCCGCATCCCGGAACCCTGCACTCTGGTCATTTTCGGCGTTACCGGGGACCTGGCCCGCAAAAAGCTACTACCCGCGGTGTACGACCTTGCGAACCGGGGACTGCTGCCCCCGAGCTTCGTCGTGCTCGGCTTCGCCCGCCGGGACTGGGGTGACGGCGACTTCGAGTCCGTCGCCCAGGCCGCGGCGAAGGCGCACGCCCGTACTCCCTGGCGGGAGGAGGTGTGGGCGCGGCTGGCCGGCAACATCAAGTTCGTCGGTGGTTCCTTCGACGACGACGACGCCTTCGACCAGTTGGCGGGCACGTTGGACGGGCTACGCCAATCGCATGGCATCCCCGGCAACGCCGCCTTCTACTTCGCCATCCCCCCAACGGCTTTCCCGGTGGTGCTCAAGCAACTCGCCCGCACCGGAATGTCGGATAACGCCCGCTGCGGCGGGTGGCGCCGAGTCGTGGTCGAGAAACCGTTCGGGCAGGATCTGCCCTCGGCGAAGGAACTCAACGACCTGGTGGACGATGTCTTCACCCGTCGGGACGTCTTCCGCATCGACCACTATCTGGGCAAGGAGACGGTCCAGAACATCCTCGCCCTGCGGTTCGCCAACAATCTGTTCGAGCCGTTGTGGAACTCGAGATACGTCGACTCGGTGCAGATCACCATGGCCGAGGATGTGGGGATCGGCACCCGGGCCGGGTTCTACGACACCGCTGGCGCCGCCCGGGACGTGCTCCAGAACCATCTCCTGCAGCTGCTCGCGCTGGTGGCGATGGAGGAGCCCACCAGCTTCGCCGCCGACGAGATCCGCGCCGAGAAACTCAAGGTACTCAAGGCCATCACCCTGCCACCAGATGTGAGCCAGGGGACCGTACGCGGCCAGTACCTGCCCGGCTGGGTCGGCGGCGAACGGGCACTCGGCTACCTGGACGAGGAGGGGGTCCCGGCGGACTCGACCACCGAGACCTACGTCGCGGTGCAGCTCGGCATCCAGAACCGCCGGTGGGCGGGGGTGCCCTTCTACATCCGCGCCGGCAAGCGGATGCCCCGGCAGGTGACCGAGGTCGCGGTGATGTTCAAGAAGGCCCCACACCTGCCGTTCGACGACGCCGATGTGAAGTCGCTGGGCAACAACCAACTCGTCATCCGGGTCCAGCCGGACGAGGGCGTGGTCCTCAAGTTCGGCTCCAAGGTGCCCGGTACCGCGATGGAGGTCCGCGACATCGCGATGGACTTCCAGTACGGCGAGGCGTTCACCGAGGCCAGCCCGAAGGCATACGAGCGGTTGGTGCTGGACGTCCTGATCGGCGACCGCACCCTCTTCCCGGACGCCGCCGAGGTCGAGCAGAGCTGGCGGGTGGTGGACCCGCTGGAACAGGCCTGGGCGGGCACGAAGCCGGAGCCCTACCGATCCGGTGAGTGGGGTCCCCGCCGCTCCGACGAGATGCTGGCCCAGGCGGGCCGCGCCTGGCGGCGGGCGTGACGACCGGGCGACACGAGCGGACTGGGAGGCAGCGATGATCGGCCTGTGGGACACCACCGGCAACGAGGTGGTCAAGGCGCTCGCTGCCGAGCGGCGCAGCGCCGGCGGGGTGGCCAGTGGCATGGCCCTCACCCTGATCGTGGTGGTGGACGAGAAGCGGGTCCGCGAGGCGGAGGCGGCGGCGACGATCGCCTCCGCCGCCCACCCGTGCCGGCTGTTGATCGTGGTTCGCTCCGATGTGGATCGAGACCGAAGCCGACTGGACGCGGAGATCGTCGTGGGGGGCCGACTCGGCCCCGGCGAGGCAGTGGTGGCCCGGATGCACGGGCGGCTGGCCCTGCACGCCGAGTCGGTGGTGATGCCGCTGCTGGTGCCGGACGTACCGGTGGTGACCTGGTGGCACGCGGATCCGCCAGCCGAGATCGCCACCGACTTCCTGGGCGTGGTGGCCGACCGGCGCATCACCGACGCCGCGCAGGCCGACAACCCGATCGAGGCGCTGCGGCAGCGGGCGCACGACTACGCACCCGGTGACACCGACCTGGCCTGGACCCGGGTCACGTTGTGGCGCACCCTGGTGGCGGGCGCCTTCGACACCACCGAGGCACGGGTCACCGCGGCGACCGTGGTGGCACCGCCGACCGACCCGACGGCCGCGCTGATGCGCGGCTGGCTCGCCGCCCGGCTGGAGATCGATCCCGAGTGGCGGCACACCGACCAGTACTCCCGGATGCATGAGGTGCAGTTGCGCTGCGCCAACGGCGACGAGCTGACGCTGACCCGCAACGACAGCATGGCGGTGTTCCGCCGCACCGGCCAGGAGGACCGCCTCCTGCCGCTGGTACGCCGTCCGCTCGGCGACGAGCTGGCCGAGGAGTTACGCCGACTCGACGCCGACCAGGTGTACGCGGAGGCGCTCGGTGCCGCGACGGGGCTCTCCGGGCTGGAACGCCGCCCGGCCCAACGGGTACATGTCTGGAAGGACCCGGCTCAGGCCCACCGGGCCGAGGCGGGAATCGCCGCGCACGCTGGGATCGCGCGGGCATGAGCGAGGCGAGCATCGCGGTCCACGCCGACGCCGAGCTGCTGGCGCAGGCGGTAGCCGCCCGGCTACTGGTCCGCATCCTCGATGCGCAGACCGGGCGCGGTCAGGCGTCGGTGGTGTTGACCGGCGGGCGGATAGCCGCCGCCGTCTACCGTGCCTTGGCGGCGCTGCCCGCTCGCGACGCGGTCGACTGGTCCCGGGTGGACGTCTGGTGGGGCGACGAGCGGTTCCTGCCCGAGGGCGACCCGCAGCGCAACGCGACGCAGGCCCGGGCGGCGCTCCTGGACGCGGTGCCGCTGAACCCGGCCCGGGTACACCCGATGCCGGCTTCGGACGACCCGGCCGGCAGTGACCCGGAGGAGGCCGCCGCCCGGTACGCGGCGGAGCTGGCCCAGGCAGCCCGCCCCGGCACCGCCGTCCTCCCCCACTTCGACGTGCTCCTGCTGGGGGTGGGCGAGGACGGACACGTGGCCTCGGTCTTCCCGGAGCATCCGGTGCACTACGAGAGCCGGCCGGTCAGTGCGGTCCGGGGCAGCCCGAAGCCACCGCCGATCCGGACCACCCTGACCCTGCCGACGATCAACACCGCGGAGGAGGTGTGGCTGGTCGCCAGCGGGGCGGACAAAGCCCGCGCGGTCGGCCTGGCGCTGGCTGGTGCGGGGCCGATGCAGCTACCGGCCGCGGGTGTGCGGGGCATCAACCGCACCCTCTGGCTGCTGGATCGCAGCGCCGCCGCCGACCTACCCGCCCGTTTCCGCAGCATCCGCTGAGCTGCCGCCCGTGGCGGCGCCGCGGATCGGGCGCCGCCGCGGACGCCCCGGCAGCTGCGGCGGGTTGGGAAAACGAACCGCGCGCGGCCCGTCCGAAGACGAACCGCGCGCGGTTTTGACTCTAGGTGCTGGGCTCAGCCGACACTGGCCTGCTGAAGTCGCAGCCAGAGCCCAAGACCGACGATGCAGGCGAACCAGACAATGCCCACCAGAACGGTGTAGCGGTCCAGGTTCTTCTCGGCGACCGACGACCCAGCCAGGCTGGAGCTGACCCCGCCGCCGAACATGCTGGACATCCCACCGCCCTTACCCCGGTGTAGCAGGATCAGCAGGGTGAGCATGACGCTCGTAATGACCAGCAACACGATCAACGTGTACGCGAACCAGATCGGCATGGCGGGGGACAGTCCTCTCGTTGCGATCCTCGCCCGAGCAGAACGGGCACGGTGGCACCGACCGGCGGACGGGCGGAGTCAAGGATAGCGAAGCGGTCAGCCGGTGGTGTGCTCCGGGAACCGGCAGATCTTCGCGAACTCCTCAGCGTCCAGGCTGGCGCCGCCGACAAGGGCGCCATCCACGTCTGGCTGAGCCATGATCGCCGCCACGTTCGACGACTTGACCGAGCCGCCGTACAGGATCCGCACCTGGTCGGCCGTCTCCTGGCCGAACTGCCCGGCAAGGCGCTCACGGAGCGCCCCGCAGACCTCCTGGGCGTCCTCCGGGGTGGCCGTCTTGCCGGTGCCGATCGCCCAGACTGGCTCGTACGCGACGACAACCTGGGTCACCTGCTCGGCGGAGAGCCCCTTGAGGGCGGCGTCGAGCTGGTCGTTGCAGTGCGCCACCTGGCCGCCCTGCTCCCGAACGTCCAGCCCCTCCCCCACGCAGAGGATCGGGGCGAGGCCATGGGTGAGCGCCGCCTGCACCTTCGCGTTGACGACCGCGTCATCCTCGTGGTGGTTCGCCCGCCGCTCGGAGTGGCCGACCGCCACGTAGGTGCAGCCCAGCTTCGTCAGCATCGGCCCGGCGATGTCACCGGTGTGCGCTCCCGACGCGTGCGGCGAGAGGTCCTGCGCACCGTAACCCACCAGCAGCTTGTCCCCGTCCACGGCGGTCTGCACCGTCCGTAGGTCGGTGAACGGCGGTAGCACCACCGTCTCGACGTCGGTGAGCTGCTTCGCGGTGAGGCTCGCGGCGAGCTTCTGCACCAGCAGGTTCGCCTCGAGATGGTTGAGGTTCATCTTCCAGTTGCCGGCCATCAGCGGCCGGCGGGTGGGGTTGGCCATTCAGCTCTCCAAGGCCGCGATGCCGGGGAGGGTCTTGCCCTCCAGGTACTCAAGACTGGCGCCGCCACCGGTGGAGATGTGGCTGAACGCCTGCTCGTCGAGGCCGAGCGCCCGCACCGCGGCGGCGGAGTCGCCGCCACCGACCACGGTGAACGCGTCCGACTCCGCGATCGCCTCGGCGACACCGCGAGTGCCGTGCGCGAAGGCCGCCATCTCGAACACGCCCATCGGGCCGTTCCAGAAGATCGTCCGAGCGTCCCGCACCGCGGTGGCGAAACCAGCCACCGTCTCCGGGCCGATGTCGAGCCCGACCCGCTTGCTGGGGATCCCGTCGGCCCGCACCGTGTCGTGTGGGGCGTCGGGGGCGAACGCATCCGCCACCACCACGTCAACCGGCAGCATGATCTTGCCGTCGGCGCGCTCCAGCAGGCTCCGGCAGGTCTCGACCATCTCCTCCTCCAGCAGCGAGGAGCCCACCTCGTGGCCCTGCGCCTTCAGGAAGGTGAAGCACATGCCGCCGCCGACCAGCAACCGGTCGACCTTCGGCAGCAACGCCTCGATCACCGCCAGCTTGTCGGAGACCTTCGACCCACCGAGCACCACCACGTACGGGCGGTCCGGCTCCCCGGCGAGGGCGCCGAGCACCTCCACCTCGCGCAGCACCAGCCGGCCCGCCACGTGTGGCAGCCGGGCCGGTACGTCGTACACGCTGGCGTGCCGACGGTGCACCGCGCCGAACGCGTCGTCCACATACGCGTCGGCGAGCGCGGCGAGCTGGTCGGCGAAGGCGCCCCGCTCCGCCTCGTCCTTGCTGGTCTCACCCGGATTGAACCGAAGGTTCTCCAGCAGGGCGACCTGGCCGTCGGCGAGACCCGCCACCGTGGACCGGGCCGAGTCACCGACCGTGTCCTCGGCGAAGTGGACCGGCGCGCCGAGCAGCTCACCGAGCCGCCCGGCCACCGGACGCAGGCTGAACGCCGGGTCGGGGCTGCCCTTCGGCCGCCCCAGGTGGGAGCAGACGACCACCTTCGCGCCGGCCTGGACCAGCGCGCCCAGGGTCGGCAGCACGGCCCGGATCCGGCCGTCGTCGGTGATCTGACCGGTCTGCTTGTCAAGCGGGACGTTCAGGTCCGCGCGGACCAACACCCGCCGACCCGTTACCTCCTCGGCGAGCAGGTCGTCGAGGGTGCGGATAGTCACCGGACCGACCTTCCCTTCGTCACCAGGCCCCCCGCGAGCTGCCTACGCGCACTCACAGCGACTGACCAACCAGCTTCACGAGATCCACCAGGCGGTTCGAGTAGCCCCACTCGTTGTCGTACCAGCCGACGACCTTGACCTGGTTGCCGATCACCTTGGTCAGCGGGGCGTCGAAGATGCAGGACGCCGGGTCGGTGACGATGTCGGCCGAGACGATCGGGTCCTCGTTGTAGGACAGGACACCGTTGAGCGGGCCGTTGGCGGCCGCCTTCATCGCGGCGTTGACCTCGTCCACCGTGGTCTCCCGGCCGACGGTGACGGTCAGGTCGGTGGCGGACCCGGTCGGGATCGGCACCCGCAGCGCGTAGCCGTCCAGCCGGCCCTTGAGCTCCGGCAGCACCAGGCCGATCGCCTTCGCCGCACCGGTGGAGGTCGGCACGATGTTCAGCGCGGCGGCACGGGCCCGACGCAGGTCCTTGTGTGGAGCGTCCTGGAGGTTCTGGTCCTGCGTGTAGGCGTGGATGGTGGTCATCAGACCCTGCTCGATGCCGAACGTGTCCTGCAGGACCTTCGCCATCGGCGCCAGGCAGTTGGTGGTGCAGGAGGCGTTGGAGATGACGGTGTGCTTGGCCGGGTCGTACTCCGCCTGGTTGACGCCCATCACCACGGTGACGTCTTCGTTCTTTGCCGGCGCGGAGATGATCACCTTCTTGGCGCCGCCGTCGACGTGCGCCTTCGCCTTGGTGGCGTCGGTGAACAGACCGGTGGACTCGATGACCACGTCCACGCCCACCTCGCCCCAGGGCAGCTTCGCCGGGTCCTTCTCGGCGTACACCTTGATGGTCTTGCCACCCACGGTGATCTCGTCCGCGCTGGCCTTCACCTCGTGCGGCAGCCGGCCGAGGATGCTGTCGTACTTGACAAGGTGGGCGAGCGTCGCGTTGTCGGTCAGGTCGTTGACCGCCACGACCTCGATGTCAGCGCCGGACGCCAGCACTGCCCGGAAGAAGTTACGGCCGATCCGGCCGAAGCCGTTGATGCCAACCCGGATGGTCACAGGTCCCATCTCCTCGCGTTCTAGTCCGCCGGCGTGATGACCCACGGGCCGGCGACTAGTCTGCGCCAGCCGGTGGAACCGGCCGTTTGACGGTTCATCTCGGCCGCCCCGCCGCGGTCCGAGGGACCGACCGCCCGAGGCGGTGCGCACGGCGAGGAGTGCCGAGTGCCGGCTCCCTTGCCGTACGCAGCGACCCTATCCGAGCATGGGGGGTCTTGCTCCGGCGGGTGGTGATCCCGCCGCCGTCCTATCAGACCACGAGCATGTCGGGCGTGACTGCCGCTTCGGTATCCGGGATGCCGAGATCGCGGGCTCGCTTGTCGGCGAGCGCGAGCAGCCGCCGGATCCGTCCGGCGATCGCATCCTTGGTCAACGGCGGGTCGGCGAGCGCGCCCAGCTCCTCCAGCGATGCCTGGCGATGCTCCAGCCGCAGCCGCCCGGCCGAGGTCAGGTGGTACGGCGCGTCGTCGGCGAGGATCTCCAGGGCACGGGTGACCCGGGCGGCGGCGGCGACCGCCGCCCGCGCCGACCGACGCAGGTTCGCGTCGTCGAAGTTCGCCAACCGGTTCGCGGTGGCCCGCACCTCCCGCCGGACCCGACGTTCCTCCCAGGCCAGCACGCTGGCGTGGGCACCGATCCGGGTGAGTAGGGCGGCGATGGCGTCGCCGTCCTTGACGACCACCCGGTCCACGCCGCGCACCTCGCGGTTCTTCGCGGCGATGCCGATCCGGCGGGCCGCGCCGACCAGGGCGAGTGCCGACTCCGGGCCGGGGCAGGTGATCTCCATCGCACTGGAGCGACCCGGCTCGGTCAGCGAACCGTGCGCCATGAACGCGCCGCGCCACGCCGAGACCGCGCAGCAGACGTTGGCGGCCACCACATGCGGCGGCAGACCCCGCACCGGCCGACCGCGGACATCGAGCAGGCCGGTCTGCCGGGCCAGGAACTCCCCGTCCTTGACCACCCGCACGATGAAGTGACTGCCCTTGCGCAGGCCGCCGGAGGCGAGGACATGGATCTCGCTGGGGTAGCCATAGACGTCGGCGATCTCCCGCCGCAGCCGCCGGGCCACCGCCCCAGTATCCAGCTCGGCCTCCACGACCACCCGACCGGAGACGATGTGCAACCCACCGGCGAAGCGCAGCAGCGCCGCCATCTCCGCCCGCCGGCAGCAGGGCTTGGGCACGTCAACCCGGCTCAGCTCGTCCTTGACCGCCGCCGTCATCGCCATTGTGCGTCCTCTCACGGACCGGTTCCGGCGTGTCGCCGGAGATTACGTACGTGTCTAACGAGCGGCGCCCAGGACCGGCACCAGAGCAGCGGCGAGAGCAGCCGAATCATGACAGGGCGTGCCGTCGTTGACCGCGACCGGGGCGAGGATCAGCCGAGCGCCCAGCGATTCTGCCGCACGCTCGACCGGTGCGGGATCGCCCACCGCCTTGACGTCTCCGAGCACGCAGTCGACCCGCAGCTTCGGCAGGTACCACCGCAGCTCGGCCAGGTGATCGGCGACCGAGAGCCCGAACGTCTCCTTCTCGGCGGCCAGGTTCAGGGTGACCAGCCGGCGGGCGGGGCTCGCGGCGATGGCCGCGGCCAGCTCCGGCACCAACAGGTGCGGCAGTACGCTGGTATACCAGCTGCCCGGGCCGAAGAGGAGCCAGTCGGCTGTGCCGATCGCGGCCAACGCCTCGGGGCAGGCCGCCGGCGCCTCCGGGTTCAGCCGTAGCGACTCGACCCGACCGGTGGTGACGGCCACCTGATGCTGGCCGCTGACGATGCTGACCTCCGCCGGCCGGCCGGGGTCAACACCCCGGACCCGCGCCTCGATCCCGACCGGCTCGCAGGACATCGGCAGCACCTGCCCGACCGTGCCCAACATCGCGCCGGCATGCTCCAGCGCCGCCACCGGGTCGCCGAGCAACTCCATCAGCCCGCAGAGCACGAGATTGCCGACGGCGTGCCCGGTCAGTCCGCTCGCGGTGGCCGCCCGGTCGCCGAGCGTCGGGGTCGGCGTCGGCGTCGGCGTCGGCGTCGGCGTCGGCGTCGGCGTCGGCGTCGGCGTCGGCGTCGGCGTCGGGATTGTGGCAAAGCGGTGTTGGAAGAGCCCGGCGCTGCGCTGGGTGGCGGGATGATCTCCGGCCAGCGCGACGAGCGCCTGCCGCAGGTCCCCCGGCGGCAGCCCGCCCCGCTCCGCCCGCAGCCGGCCGCTGGACCCGCCGTCGTCGCCGACCGTCACCACCGCGGTCAGATCAAGGTCGAGTTCGGGAGCGCAGCGCCGCAGTGCCCGCAGCGAAGCGGAGAGCCCGTGCCCACCGCCGAAGGTGACCACCCGGATAGCCGTCACTCGCGCCCCAGGTCACGGTGCTGCGCGTTGACGGCGAGCCCGGTCTGACGCAGCCGCGCGGCCAACTCCTCGGCGATGGCGACACTGCGGTGCTTGCCACCGGTACAGCCGACGGCGGCGGTCAGATACCGCTTACCCTCCCGCTCGAAACCAGCGGTGGTGGCATTGAGCAGGTCGGCGAAGGTCGCCACGAATTCCTCGGCGCCCTCCTGGCCCAAGACGTACGAGCTGACCGCCTCCACCTGCCCGGTGTGCTCGCGCAGCTCCGGAACCCAGTACGGATTCGGCAGGAACCGGGCGTCGCAGACGAAGTCGGCATCCGGCGGTACGCCGTACTTGAAACCGAAGGAGACCACGGTCACCCGCAGCCGGCGGGCGTCCTCGGCGCCGAAGAGCTCCTCGATCCGCCGACGCAGCTGGTTGACGTTGAGGTGGCTGGTGTCGACGAACACATCGGCCTGGTCGCGAGCCCCCTCCAGCAGCCCGCGCTCAACCGCGATACCGTCGGCGAGCCGCCCCTCCCCCTGCAACGGGTGCGAACGCCGGACGCTCTCAAAGCGCCGGATCAACACCTCGTCGTCGGCGTCAACGAAGACCACCCGCGGGGCGAAGCCCCGCTCCTTGAGCTCCCGGATCGCACCGGCCAGGTCGGTGGAGAAGGCCCGGGAGCGCACATCCAGCACCATCGCCGTACGGCGGGCGGCGCCACCGGCCTTCATCGCCAGCTCGGCCATGTCCAGCATCAGCGCCTGGGGCAGGTTGTCGACCACGTAGTAGCCGACGTTCTCCAGGGCGCGGGCGACAGTGCTGCGCCCACCGCCGGAGACCCCGGTCACCACCACGAGCGTGGTGTCGGTGCCCGACGGGTCGAGCCCCTCCGGCACGCTCGGCTGCCCCTCGATCACCTGGTACCCCCAACCTGTGGCACCGCGACCCGAACTGGGCCACGGGTTCGAACAGCGACTCTAACCCGCCGAACCACCCAGATCCGCCGCGTCACATTCCCGACACCGAGACAGCTCGCTGCCCCATCAGCGGCGCAGTCACACCCGACGGTGACGCCGGCCGCGGTAACCCGACCCAGGTTTCGTCCGGCGGCTCCCCGCCACCGGCCCCGCACGGCCCGGGCGTGCACCGTCGCGTCAGGGGCCACTCGTAGACTGCGCCCCATGCCCTCCGCCACCGACCCGCAGCCCGCCGCGCTGGAAACCCTGCGGCGTGTCTTCGGCTACGACGCCTTCCGGGGCTTCCAGCAGGAGGTCATCGAGCACCTGACGGCCGGTGGGGACGCCCTGGTGCTGATGCCCACCGGCGGCGGCAAGTCGCTCTGCTACCAGATCCCGGCGCTGCTGCGGGACGGGGTCGCGGTGGTCGTGTCACCGTTGATCGCGCTGATGCAGGACCAAGTCGACGCGCTGACCGCGGTCGGGGTCCGGGCCGGCTTCCTCAACTCGACGCTGGACCTCGACGCCCGCCGTGCCGTCGAGCGGGCCTTCGTCGCCGGGGAGTTGGATCTGCTCTACCTCGCCCCGGAGGCCCTGGGCACCCGGGGCGTGCAGCACCTGCTCGACCAGGGGCGGATCAGCCTCTTCGCAATCGACGAGGCGCACTGCGTGTCGCAGTGGGGGCACGACTTCCGCCCGGACTACCTCGCCCTGTCGATGCTGCACGAACGTTGGCCGGGGGTGCCCCGGGTGGCGTTGACCGCCACCGCGACCAGCGCCACCCGGGCCGAGATCGCCACCCGGCTCCAGCTCACCTCAGCCCGGCACTTCGTCGCCAGCTTCGACCGGCCCAACATCCAGTACCGCATCGCCGCGAAGCGGGAGCCGAAGCGGCAGCTGCTGGCCCTGCTCCGGGACGAGCACCCGGGAGACGCCGGCATCATCTACTGCCTCTCCCGGGCCAGCGTGGAGAAGACGGCGGAGTTCCTGGTCGACAACGGTGTTGCCGCGCTGCCCTACCACGCCGGCCTGGACGCGGTCACCCGCGCCCGGCACCAGCAGCGTTTCCTGCGCGAGGACGGCCTGGTCATGGTCGCGACGATCGCTTTCGGGATGGGCATCGACAAGCCGGACGTACGATTCGTCGCCCACCTCGACCTACCGAAGTCGGTGGAGGGCTACTACCAGGAGACCGGCCGCGCCGGACGGGACGGCCTGCCGGCGACGGCCTGGCTCGCCTACGGTCTGACGGATGTGGTGCAGCAGCGCCGGTTGATCGACACCTCGGAGGGGGACCTGGCGCACCGGCGTAACCTCGCCGCCCACCTGGAGGCGATGCTCGCGCTCTGCGAGACGGTCCGCTGCCGCCGGGTGCAGCTGCTGGACTACTTCGGCGAGACCGCCGCCGCCTGCGGCAACTGCGACACCTGCCTGCAGCCGCCCGAGTCGTGGGACGGCACGGTCGCCGCGCAGAAGCTGCTCTCCACGGTCTACCGGCTCGACCGGGAACGTAACCAACGCTTCGGCTCCGGGCACTGCGTCGACATCCTGCTCGGCCGCGCCACCGACAAGATCCAGCAGCACCGGCACGACTCCCTGACGGTCTTCGGCATCGGCACCGAGCTGAGCGAGACGGAGTGGCGGGGAGTGGTCCGGCAACTGCTCGCCGAGGGGCTGCTGGCGGTCGAGGGAGACTACGGCACCCTGGCCCTCACCGACACCAGCGCGGAGGTGCTGGGCCGGCGCCGCACCGTCATGCTCCGCCGCGAACCGGCCCGGAAGGCCCGCCCGGCGAAGCCGCGCGGCGCGGCCACCGTGGTCGCCGAGCTGGCGCCGGCCGCCGCCGAGGCCTTCGAGCGGCTACGCGCCTGGCGGGCCACCACCGCCAAGGAGCAGGGCGTACCGGCATACGTGATCTTCCACGACGCCACGCTGCGGCAGATCGCCACCGACGCACCGGCCGCCCTGGCCGACCTGGCCCAGGTCAGTGGCGTCGGAGAGGCGAAGTTGGCGAAGTACGGCGAGCAGGTGCTGGCCGTACTCGCCGACACCCCACACCCTGCTTAATCAAAAGTGGGCAGCCGATCCGCTGCCCACCCAGGACCCGTGGGTTGCTGGAACACGCTGGCCATGTCATCCCACCCATGCCGGGCGCCGGGACCGACCGGGCCGAGCACGGCTGCTGGCCGACCGGCGACGGTAATAGTCACGCGTTCACCCGCTCGTGCCCGACGTACCAGGTCGCTGGCGTTCTGCCGCAGCTTCCGTCGCCCAACCTCGTCCCACGTGGCCCACGTTGGCCGGGTGTGTGCAGGTCCTGTGCCGGCGTCAGCGCCGGTTCAGCACCGGGCGATGAAGTCCGTCAGCACTGGGGTTAGGGTCTGCGGCGACGGTACGTGACCCTCGCCGGGCAGCACCCGGTGCGTGCCCTGCGGCAGCGCCGCGGCGGCGGCGCGGGCCACCTCGATCATCCAGTCCGGGCTCTCGCCGCCGCTGAGCACCAGCGCGGGCACGGAAACCCGGGCGGCGATCTCGACCGGCAGGATGCCACCACGGCTACGGTCACCCATGACCGCCGAGTCGTAGGCGAGCGTCGGCGCGAGCGCCACCACGTCGGCCCACCACGGCTCGTGGCGCAGCTCGGCCACCGCCTCCGCCGGCACGCCGGTGGTCTGGAAGAACAGCGCCACAGCGTCGTCGCGTCGATCCTCCGCCAGCAGCGTGGTCAGGGCCTCGGCGTAGTCGCGGGCCTCCTGGCGGTCCTCGTCGGTGTCCGCGCCGAAGGGTGGTTCGTGAAGCACGATCGCCCGGGCCGGCACCCCGGCCGCGGCGGCGTGCAGCACCAGTGCGGCACCGGACGAGTGCCCGTACAGGATGACGTCGGCACCGAGGTCGTTGACGAGGGCGGCGATATCCTCGACCTCCCGCTCGACGGCGTACGGGCTGACGTCGCCGCTGTCGCCGCGACCACGCCGGTCGTAGTTGACGACCGGCAGGTGGGCGCCGAGTCCCTCGGCCAGTTGGCGGGTCTTCGCCCGGTCGCAGGTGGCGCCGCCGACCACGATCAGCGGATCCGCGCCGTGCTCCCCGCAGCGTTCGTACGCGATCACCGTGCCGTCCACCGATGTCACCTTCAGCATGCCCGTGCCGTACCCTTCTGTCAGAAACGCTCCGATTGAACAGGTGCTACGTGCGTGGTTCGTCTGGCTCCGCAGAGCCGCCGAGCGCAGCGAGGATCGCCTCTGCGGTGCGCCTGCCGACCCCGGGGACCTCGGTGATCTCCTCCACCGAGGCGGCGGAGAGCCGCTTCAGCGAGCCGAAGTGCCGCAGCAGCGCCTTGCGCCGCACCTCGCCCAGCCCGGACACCCGGTCCAGCGCCGACTCGGTCATCCGCCGGGAACGCCGCTGCCGGTGGAACGTGATGGCGAACCGGTGCGCCTCGTCCCGCACCCGCTGCAGCAGGTAGAGGCCCTCGGAGGTGCGCGGCAGGATGGCCGGGAAGTCGTCGTCGGGCAGCCACACCTCCTCCAGCCGCTTCGCCAGCCCGCACAGCGCCACATCATCGACGCCCAACTCGGCGAGGGCCTGCGCCGCCGCCGCTACCTGCGGCGCACCCCCGTCCACCACCACCAGCTGTGGTGGGTAGGCGAACCGGCGTGGCCGGCCGGTCGTCGGATCGACCAGGGTGCCGACCCGCGGCTCGTCGGGCGCGCCCGGCCCGGTCGAGGCCGGCCCGGCCGGGGTGACTGGCTCACCGGCCGACTCGACCCCGGCCTCCCCCGTCTCGGCCCGGGCGTCCAGGTAACGGGCGAACCGCCGCCGCAGCACCTCCGACATCGCCGAGAGGTCGTCGGTGGCGCCCCGGATGATGAACCGCCGGTACTCACTCTTGCGCGGCAGCCCGTCCTCGAAAACCACCATGCTGGCCACCACGTCGGTGCCCTGGATCTGGGAGATGTCGTAACACTCGATGCGCAGCGGCGCCGTCTGCAGGCCCAGCGTCTCAGCGATCTCGTCGAGCGCCTTGCTCCGGGTGGTCAGATCACCGGCGCGTTTGAGCTTGTGCCGGGCCAGGGCGTCGGTGGCGTTACGCGCGACCGTCTCCAGCAGGGCCCGCTTGTCGCCGCGCTGCGGCACCCGCAGCGTCACCCGGCTCCCGCGATGGTCGGAGAGCCAGTCGGCTAGCGCCTCGACATCGGCGGGCAGCTCGGGCACGAGCAGTTCCCGGGGGACATCGGCCTCACCGTGCTCCCCGCCATAAACCTGGGTGCAGAAGTGGTGGACGAGGTCGCCGATGGTCAGCTCCTCGGTCTTCTCGACCACCCAGCCGCGTTGGCCGCGGATGCGCCCGTCCCGTACGTGAAACACCTGCACGGCCGCCTCCAGCGGGTCATCGGCGAAGGCGACCACGTCGGCGTCGGTGCCGTCGCCGAAGACCACGGTCTGTTTCTCCATCGCCCGGCGCAGGGCGGCCAGGTCGTCGCGGAGCCGGGCGGCCCGCTCGAACTCCAGCGCCGCGCTGGCGTCGGCCATCTCCCGCTCCAACCGGCGGACGATGAGGTCGGTCCGACCGCCCATGAAATCGCAGAAGCCGTCCACGATCGCCCGGTGCTCCTCGGCGGAGACGCTGCCGACGCAGGGCGCGGAGCACTTGTCGATGTAGCCCAAGAGGCAGGGACGGCCGACCTGACCGGCCCGCTTGAACACCCCGGACGAGCAGGTGCGCGCCGGAAAGACCCGAAGCAGCAGGTCGAGCGTCTCGCGGATCGCCCAGGCGTGCGAGTACGGCCCGAAGTAGCGCACCCCCTTGCGCTTCGACCCCCGCATGACCTGGAGTCGGGGGAACTCCTCGGCGACGGTGACCGCCAGGTACGGGTAGGACTTGTCGTCCCGGTAGCGGACGTTGAACCGCGGATCGTACTGCTTGATCTCGGTGAACTCCTGCTGGAGCGCCTCGACCTCGGTGGCGACGGAGATCCAGTCCACCGATTCGGCGGTGAAGACCATCTGCCGGGTGCGCTGGTGCAGATTGACCGGGTCGGCGAAGTAGGAGTTGAGCCGGTTGCGCAGGTTGCGCGCCTTGCCAACATAGATCACCCGGCCGGTTCCGTCACGGAACCGGTAGACCCCGGGTGATTCCGGAATCGTGCCGGGCGCGGGACGGTAGGACGAGGGATCAGCCACGTTCCGAGCCTAGTCGCCGGCTCCGACAGTCTCCGTCCGCGCCAGCTCCGGCCTGGTCGGCTCCGGCCGGGGTCGACCAGGCCGACCGCCGCCGGTCAGGCGAGCGAGATCTGGTCGCCGTTGACTTTGACATCCCGCGGGGCGAGGGGCTTGGTGGACGGGCCGGTCAGCACCGAACCATCCTCGATCGAGAACTTGCTCCCGTGACAGGTGCAGTTGATCGTGCCACCGTCAACGTTTCCCACCGGACAGTTCTGGTGCGGGCAGATCGGGTCGAAGCCCTTGAACTCGCCCGCTGACGGTTGGGTGATGACAACCCCCTGCGCGGCGTAGACGACACCGCCCCCGACCGGGATGTCACTGGTCCGGGCCAGCGACTGGGCTCCCTCCCGATCGCCGCCACCCGGGTCGCCGCTCTCGCTCAACGCCGGGCCAGGGCTGGCCTCGGCTTCGCCGGTGGAGTTGTCGCCGCAGGCGGCCAGGGCCATCGCCGCGCCGACCGCGCCTGCGCCGGCCAACACGGCCCGCCGGGTCCGTACGCCGTCGCCAGTGCCGACCCCCGCACCGGTCCCCGTCTGCTCGTCACTCATTCCACAGTCTCCTCGGCCAACGACCACCGCCATGATGGTGTGCCCCCGTCGGTCCCCCGAAACCAACGCACCCCGTCGGTTCACCCGGTCCGCGTCCCGGGGCCACCCGTGCGACCCTACCCGGCCGGCGAAGGTCACCGTCCTGGTCACCTTGCCGCCCTGATCATTCACCGGTCCGTGTCGCCCTCGGGTGACCCGGACCGGTGACGCAGGCCAGTTACCGAGCCTTGACGGCGGCCCTCTGTGGGGCACGGGTCTTCGCCCCGGCCGCGCGGGTCTTCGCCCCGTTGGCCTTGGCCGCCCGGGAGGTGGCCTGCGCCGCGCCCTTCGCCGCACCGTCGAGCTTGAGCACCTGGCGCACAAACTGGCCGGTGTGGCTCTCGGGCACCTCGGCGACCTCCTCCGGGGTGCCGGCGGCGAGGACCGTGCCGCCGCGGTGGCCACCCTCCGGCCCCATGTCGATGATCCAGTCAGCGGTCTTGATGACGTCGAGGTTGTGCTCGATGGTGATCACCGTGTTGCCCTTGTCGACCAACCCCTCCAGGACCATCAGCAGCTTCCGGATGTCCTCGAAGTGCAGCCCGGTGGTCGGCTCGTCGAGCACGTAGACCGTCCGCCCGGTAGAACGCTTCTGCAACTCGGAGGCGAGCTTGACCCGCTGCGCCTCGCCCCCGGAGAGGGTCGGCGCGGGCTGGCCCAGCCGGACGTAGCCGAGCCCCACGTCCACCAGCGTCCGAAGGTGCCGGTGGATGGCCGGAATGGCGGAGAAGAACTCCGCCGCCTCCTCGATCGGCATCTCCAGCACGTCCGAGACGGTCTTGCCCTTGTAGTGCACCTCCAGGGTCTCCCGGTTGTACCGAGCACCCTTGCAGACCTCGCACGGCACGTAGACGTCGGGCAGGAAGTTCATCTCGATCTTGAGAGTGCCATCGCCGGAGCAGGCCTCACACCGGCCCCCCTTGACGTTGAACGAGAACCGGCCCGGCCCGTACCCCCGGACTTTGGCCTCGACCGTCTCCGCGAACAGCTTGCGAACGTGATCCCAGACGCCGGTGTAGGTGGCCGGGTTGGACCGCGGGGTGCGGCCGATCGGCGACTGGTCCACCCCGACAACCTTGTCCACGTGTTCCAGACCGGCGACCCGGGTGTGCCGGCCCGGCACCAGCCGCGCCCCGTTGATCTGGTTGGCCAGCACCGCGTACAGGATGTCGTTGACCAGGGTCGACTTGCCGGAGCCGCTGACCCCCGTGACAGCGATCAGCTGACCGAGCGGGAACGTCACGGTCAGGTTCCGCAGATTGTGTTCGCGGGCCCCCCGCACCGTCAGCTCCCGGCCCGGCGTCTGCGGACGGCGCCGCTCCGGCGTCGGGATCTCCTTCCGGCCGGCGAGATACGCCCCGGTTATCGACTCCGGGTTCTCCAGCAGCGCCGGGACCGACCCGCTGTGCACGATCCGACCGCCGTGTTCGCCCGCCCCCGGGCCGATGTCGACGATCCAGTCCGCCGTCCGGATGGTGTCCTCGTCGTGCTCGACGACGATCAACGTGTTGCCGAGCCCGCGCAGGCGCAACAAGGTCTCGATCAAACGGTGGTTGTCTCGCTGGTGCAGACCGATCGACGGCTCGTCCAACACGTAGAGGACGCCGACCAGGCCGGAACCGATCTGGGTGGCCAACCGGATGCGCTGCGCCTCACCCCCGGAGAGGGTGCCGGCCGGGCGATCCAGGGAGAGGTAGTCCAGCCCGACGTCGAGCAGGAACCGCAGCCGAGCGTTGATCTCCTTGAGGACCCGTTCGGCGATCAGCCGCTGCCGATCGGTCAGCTCGACGCCGGCGAGCAGCTCGGCGCACTCCCCGATGGACATCCCGCACACCTCGGCGATACTCCGACCGGCGACGGTGACCGCCAGCACCTCCGGCTTGAGCCGGGCACCGCCGCAGGCGGCACAGGGCACGTCCCGCATGTAGCCCTCGTACTTCTCCCGGGACCACTCCGACTCGGTATCCGAGTGCCGGCGCTCGATCCACTGCATCACGCCCTCGAAGCCGGTGTAGTACGAGCGTTCCCGGCCGTACTTGTTGCGGTACCGCACGTGCACCTGGTCGTCGGCGCCGTGCAGGATCGTCTTCTGGATCCGGGCCGGCAGCGCCCGCCACGGCGTGTCGAGATCGAAGTGCTCCGCCTCGCCCAGCGCTCCCAGCAGGCGCAGGAAGTATTCCAGGGTGTGCCCGCCGGACCAGGGCTGGATCGCCCCCTCCCGCAGGGTGCGCTCCGGGTCGGGGATCACCAGCTCTGGGTCGACCTCCTTTTTCGTGCCCAGGCCGGTGCACTCCGGGCACGCGCCGTAGGGGGCGTTGAAGGAGAAGACCCGGGGCTCCAGGTCCTCGATCGCGAGCTGGTGGTCGTTGGGGCAGGCCAGGTGCTCCGAGTAGCGGCGCTCCCGCTCCGGGTCGTCCTCGGGCAGGTCGACGAAGTCCAGCAGCACCAGACCGCTGGAGAGCCCGAGTGCCGCCTCGACCGAGTCCGTCAGCCGCTGCTTGGCGGACGGCTTCACGGTGAGCCGGTCGATGACCACCTCGATGGTGTGCTTCTCCTGCTTCTTGAGCTTCGGTGGCTCGGTCAGCGGGTGCACCACCCCGTCCACCCGGGCGCGGGCGTAGCCCTTCGCCTGCAGCTCGGCGAAGAGGTCCACATATTCGCCCTTACGACCCCGGACAACCGGCGCGAGCACCATGAACCGGGTGCCCTCAGCCATGGCCAGGACCCGGTCAACAATCTGCTGCGGGGTCTGCCGGGAGATCCGCTCGCCGCAGACCGGGCAGTGCGGCTGGCCGATCCGGGCGAAGAGCAGGCGCAGGTAGTCGTAGACCTCAGTGATCGTGCCCACGGTCGACCGGGGGTTACGCGAGGTCGACTTCTGGTCGATGGAGACGGCCGGGCTGAGCCCTTCGATGAAGTCGACATCCGGCTTGTCCATCTGGCCGAGGAACTGCCGCGCGTACGACGACAACGACTCGACGTAGCGCCGTTGCCCCTCGGCGAAGATGGTGTCGAAGGCCAGGCTCGACTTGCCGGAACCGGACAACCCGGTGAACACGATGAGCGCGTCCCGCGGCAGGTCGAGACTGACGTCACGCAAGTTGTGCTCGCGCGCGCCACGGATGATGAGTCGGTCAACCACGGTGCGTGTTCTCCCGGGGTGCGGATTGATCGGCAACTGTCGCCCGACGGCCGGCCCGGGAGGTTTGACCCGGATGACGGCCGAGCGGTCACCTGTGCGGTTGTGTCGCCCGTTGGGCGGGATGATTACCTGGCCACCTTGGTCACTTGTCGCCTTTGTAACCTGGTCACTTGATGTACCCGGTTGCCTGGTCACCAAGCGCCAAGAGTGCCTCGGCAAGCCTAGCCCTGGGGTGTGACACTTCCCTTCGCCCGCGCATTCCCCCAGCTCACGTCGGTCAGCCGGGCACCACCCGTACCCCCGGGACCTTCACCACCGCGCCACCGCCCGGCACCGCCACCAGCGCCTGCCCGGCGGAGTGGAGTCGGCCCATGCCATCCACCCGCCGGCTCGCCGACGTCGGCAGCGCCACCGCGCCGGCCAGCGCGTTTACCAGAACCGACCGGCCCGCCCGGGGCGGGCCGAGCAGGCCGAGGGTCCGACCGGGCGCCACCTCCGCGCGTAGCGGGTCGAGCCCCGCACCCCGCCGCGCACCCACCGGCAGCACCGGCACCCCCGGCGCTGCCGCCGCAACCCGCCGCACCACCGGAGCCGGATCGGCGACCAGGTCAGCTTTGGTCAGCACCACCAGTGGCCGGGCCCCCGACTCCCGCGCGAACGCGAGCAGGCACCTAATCCGACTGAGGTCGGGCTCGGGACGCATCGGCTCGACCACCGCCGTGGCGGTCAGGTTGGCCGCCAGGATCTGCCCGTGGGCGACCTTGCCGGCGGGCGGTTCCCGCAACGCGGTACGCCGGGGCAGCACGACCTCGACCGTGACGTGTCGGTCGGGCCAGGTGGCGAACAGCACCCAGTCCCCCACGCACGGCAGGTACGTCCGGTCCCGGGCGGCCGTGGCCAGCACCGCCCCGCCGAGGGTGGCGCGGAGCGGGCCGGCAGCCCCGAGGACGGTGTACACCCCCCGCTCCACCCGGGCCACCCGGCCCGGCTGATAGTCGGCGCGCCGTCGTGCGTCGGACGCCCGGTCGGCGTCCCAGCCCAGGGCGGTCAGGTCGATGGTCATGAAATCCACTACCTCCTCCGACCTCCCGGCCTCGCGTTGTCGCCGACCGTAGGGCGCACCGTCGACACCCGAAACCGATTTCCCCGGCGACGAAGGGACGGCCCGACCGCTAGGGTCGAGAGGTGACCTCCGATCCACTGCGGCTGACCGGCGAGGTGGACGACGCCACGGCCCGTCTCCTGCGCACCACGGCGGACCTCGAAGAGACGAGCCTGACCGCCGCGTCCCTGCTGCCCGGTTGGACCCGGGGACACGTGCTGTCCCACCTTGCCCGCAACGCCGACGGGTTCGTCAACCTGCTCACCGCCGCCCGCACCGGGGACCCCATCCCCATGTACGCGAGCCCCGCCGCCCGCTCCGCGGACATCGAGGCCGGCGCCGCCCGCCCACCCGCCGCGCACCGGGACGACCTGCGCCGCAGCGCGGACCGGTTCGCCGAGGCGGTGGCGGCGATGCCGGCCGAGGCGTGGGGCGCCACGGTCACCACCCGACGCGGGCCGTGGTCCGCGGCGAACCTCGTCTGGGGCCGGCTTCGCGAGGTCGAGGTGCACCACGTGGACCTGGCCGTCGACTACCAGCCCGCCGACTGGCCGGAAGCGTTCGGCCACCGGCTCCTACGCGAGGTCGCCACCGGCCTGGCCGGGCGCCCCGACGCGCCGCCGATGGTGCTGCGTTGCGACGGCAGAGAGCACGAACTGGTGGTCGGCGACCGTACCGCCGCCCCCACCGTGAGCGGCGCCGCGCCCCACCTCGCCGCCTGGCTGATCGGCCGCAGCCCCGGCACCCGGCTCACCGTCACCCCCGACGGCCCGCTACCGACCCCACCCGAATGGATCTGACCGACCAATGCCCTACACCGGAGATGTCACCCCCGGCGGCCCGCCAGCCACCCGCGAGTTGGGCCAGCTCACCATCACCAAGGTGTCGGTGGGCCCGATGGACAACAACGCCTACCTACTGCGATGCCGGAGCAACGGCGAGCAGATCCTGGTGGACGCGGCCAACGAGGCGCCCCGGCTACTCGACCTGATCGGCGACGCCAGCCTCGCCACGGTGGTCACCACCCACCAGCACATGGACCACTGGCTGGCGCTCGGAGAGGTGGTGGCCGAGACCGGGGCCCGGCCGCTGGCGCACGCCGAGGACGCGCCCGGGCTGCCCATCAAGGTGGAGCCCCTCGCCGACGGCGACCGAATCCCGGTCGGCGACTGCACGCTGAAGGTGATTCACCTGCGCGGGCATACCCCCGGCTCGATCGCCCTGCTCTACCAGGACCCGGCCGGCACAGCACACCTGTTCACCGGGGACAGCCTCTTTCCTGGGGGTCCTGGGAGGACAACAAATCCGACGGACTTCGCACAGATCATGGACGACCTGGAGGCAAAGGTGTTCGGGCCGCTACCTGATGAGACATGGTTCTACCCAGGCCACGGCAAGGACTCGACGCTGGGGGCGGAACGTCCGCATCTGGGCGAGTGGAGAGCGCGCGGCTGGTAGCCGACGGCGCTAGGAGGCGGCCTGGTCCTGTTTGGTGGGGCTTGGCCGTGTGCTGTGCAGATACCGCAGGTACTGCAGGGCCGCCTGCTTGGTGGCATCGGGCATGTCAGGGTCTTCGATGACGCTGAGGGCCTCGGCGACGGTGGGGCTTGGGGCCGGGGCGGTGGGGGTAGGTATTCGACGTCGGCCGGTGACAGGTAGCCGAGCGCGACGCCGGCTGCGACGGTGGACACGCCGAGCACGCGGCAGACGGCCTGCACTTCGTCGGGTTTGGGGTTGCGGCGCGGGCGTTTCCGCCTTCCCAGCGTTGGATGGTGGAAAGGCTGACGCCTGATCTAGCGACTACGTCTTCCTGGCGTAGTCTTGCTTTTGTGCGGCTTTCGCGGAGCAGCCGCGCGAACCGTCTTCCGTTGTGTTCTTGAGCAGCCACGAGGTCACGAAGGCGTACTGGCTGCCTCTTCCGTGCCGCATACTCGCGTCCGTTCCCACTCGGCACTCTTCGGAGTGCGGGCGTGTTGCGGTGTCCGGCCAACGGCGGACTGCTCAAGCAAGGCTAGACGGCCGCAGGATGACTTGCTACAACCCGATGCAACCCGGACCCCACTGGCGATCGCGCTACGCCGGACTGGCCTTCAGCGACAACGGCAACGAGTTCGTCCGCACTCCGCTGAAGTGGTGGAACGACGGCACCAACACCGACCCGTACCAGATGTGGACGATGCAGCGCGACGGCGACTGGGTGTACGTCTTCTCCGTGCGCCCGGGGCGCCAGGACGGCCCGATGATGCTTCGTCGGGTCTTCTGGGACCAGCTCTTCTACCCCGGGTCAACGGCGGGTTCATCCACCCGTGGTCCAACCGGCACGTCAACGGCCTGCACCTACTGGCCTCGACCTGGACCAAGACGCCCGACCGCAGGACCACCGCCTACCACGTCAGCCAGTTCGTCGGCACGGTCTGAACCGCACCGGCTTCGTCGGCGAGGGCGGTTGTTGTCGCGGGTGCCGGCCCGGTCACGAATGGCCGGTGTTGTGGCCTGTCCTCCGCACCTGCCCGAATACCACCATCAGGGGTGCCCGAACGAGGAATCGACGCGTCCACCGATCGCTCCGCGTTGCTGCCAGCAACCGAGGCCGGTGACCGTCTCGAGGAAGGGACCACACCCGATGAGAACCCGGTTCTCCGACCGGACCCGGTCGTTCCTGCGGCTCCCCGCCGCCGCCACCGTGGCCGCGGTAGCGGCGGTCGCTGTCGTCGGATCGGCGGCGCAGGCCCAACCCGTCGAGATCCCGAGCTTTACCGACGGCCACGGTCTGACCGTCGTCGACGCCGAGGCCCACTCCAGCACCGACCTCACTCTCACCGTGACNACCGCGCAGTTGTCCGGCCAACACCAGATCCGCGTGTTCCTTCCCGCCGACTACGCCACCGAACCCGACAAGCGCTGGCCGGTCGCGTACTTCCTGCACGGCGGGGGCGGCCGCCCGCACGACGTGGCGGCCGTCCCGGCCCTGCGCTCAAACTCGATGATCACGGTGGCTCCGAACGGCGGGCTCAAGGGTTGGTACGCCGACTGGGTCATGCAGGACACCGCCCTCGGCGCGGCCAACTGGGAGACCTTCCACACCGAACAGGTCGTNCCCTTCATCGACGCCAACCTGCGTACCCGCACCGACCGGAACCACCGGGCCGTCATCGGTCTGTCGATGGGCGGCTTCGGATCGCTGCACTACGCGCAGGCCCGCCCCGACCTGTTCGGTCACGTCGCCTCGTTGTCCGGCGGGATCGACTTCGGCATGGCGGAGATCCGCGCGGTCGTCCTGGCCATGGAGATCAACCTCCCCGGCCTGGTGTGCAGCTCTGTGCCGGAGGGCACCTGCGCCAGCGTAGGCCCGTACGTCGACAGCGACGCTATTTTCGGCTCGCCATACCCCATCTTCAACGCCGACCGGATCTGGAACGAAGTCGACCCGGCCGCACCGACCAACCTCGCCAAGTTGGCTGACACCACCATCGCGCTCTACACCGGCGACCAGATCCCCGTCGAGTCTTCCACCGCCGTCGCCACCGCGACGGTCGGGGACCGCCTCAACGACCTCGGTATCCCCCACCACACCGTCAACTACGGAGACGGCTCCACCTTGGCGTCCACGTGTAATGGCGGTCACAACTATGGCTGCTGGGCCCCGGCGATCGCCGACTACCTTCCGCGGCTCGAGGCGTCGTTCGACTCGGCCAGCTGACACTGGCCTGTCGGAAACGCCGGTCGTTTGGCGTCGCGGCACCCAGCCCCACCCGCAGTGCTGCGGTCCGTTCGACTTGCCCGAGCAGAGGAGGTTCCCATGCGCGGCACCGGCTCGCCTCCGAGGAGACCGGCAACGATGGTGTGGTCTATGAGGTGGGCCAACGCCGAGGTGTGTCGGACAAGGTCATGCTGGCGGGTTTCGAGGCGGGCTGGGTCGAGTCCCGGATGAACAACCTGAACTGCGGGGACCGGGACTCGCTCGGGTAGACAACCCGGAGTTGTCTACTTATATAAAAGGGGGTACCTTTTGATGCCACCTGTGGTACCAGTTTGGTATCACAGCGTGATGTTGCTGGAAGAGCCCCGCCCCAGCTTTCCAGGCCGTGAGGCGGAGCCCTTCCCCTTCGATGTGGGCTCAGCTGGCGGTTGTCAGTTGGGCCCGCATCCGTTTCCGGCGAGGGTTATCGCCAGACCTGTGGCGTAGGCGAGCACCTTGAGTACTAGTACTACCCACTCTCCGACATCCCGCCACCTGTTGGTGGTGGCCCGTCGGTACTTCCTCGGACCCGAAGGCCCCTTGCAGCGCGTTGACACTCGTCACCGTCCCTGAGATTCAGAGGCCGGGCGGCCGCCCGGCGCGCCAGGGCGGGCGTGTCGACCTGTTTCTCGGAACAGAGAAATCTGTGCAGTGCACCGCGGACAACCATATAGGACAGGCAGTAGACATCAAGTCGGTGCAATGCATCGCACGAGATTGAGGAGAACCTGGGGAAGATGCCTGAAATCTGGGGAGCGTTGAGACCCTGGCGGTCGAACCACGCAACCCGATCTCAAACACCCGCAACCGCCCCACGCATGGACCAGGCCGGGCTTGAGCTGTTGGTTCCGGGCTGAAAGCTAAGACCGGGCCTGCATGCCTAGCGATGGCCCTCGGTCGATGTGTGGTCCGGGCGGTGGTGGTGGTAGTCGTATTGGGTGAGGATGGGATCCATCGCCTCGCGTAGTTCGGCCTCCGTGCGTGTGCCGGCGGCGGGCCAGGCAGGGTTCCGGGTGACGTCGTGAACGTAGGCTCGGACTAGTCAGCCCGGGGCTGGCGCAGCGATTGTTCCTCCATGCCCAGGTGTCGCACCAACGCCTGACGGCCCGCGACGGTGATGGTGACCGCACGGCTGGTACCGATCCGGGTGATCCAGCCGGAGGTGAACGCGTGGTGGCACAGTGCGGCGCCGACCGCTCCGGCTAGGTGGGGGCGGCGGGCAGTGAAGTCCAGGCAGGCGCGTAGTGCCGGTCGGCGGCGCGCATCGGCCGCGGATACGGCAATGCCGAAATCACCCAGCCAGGCCACCCCATCAGTGGTCAGCGACAACCCATGTCGCCAGGTCAACAGGCCACGCTCGGTCATCGCGTCGGCTATGGCTACCGCAACGGTGCCAGCCAGGTGGTCGTAGCAGGTCCGCGCGTGCGCCAGAGCATGTCCGCGACGTGCGCCCGCCAGCGACCGCGTGGGAGCCGGGCGGTGTCCGGCCGCGGCGGCCACGGCCTCGATCAGCGGCGCGGCCTGACCGTCAATCTGCAGATAACGGTGTCGGCCCTGACGGTGTTGTACCAACAGCCCCGCGGCGACCAGCTGATCAGCGTGCTGGCTCAGCGTCGACGCCGCCACCCCGGCGTGGCGGGCCAACTCGCCCAGTGTCCAGGCCCGTCCATCGAGCAGAGCCAGGCACACCGTTGCCCGGGTGTCATCGGCGAGCAACGACGCCCAACCTGCGACCGCCGAGGCGGCCTCGCGGGAGTCCATCGCCCGAGCATGGCACGGCGACATTTCGGCGACCACCGAAACGCTTCGTGCCTAGCCTCGACACCTATGCCAACCCTCAGTGACCCGACTGCCGCCACACACCTGACAATCAGCCCGAAGATCCTGTATTTCGGTACCCCGGTGGTGCTGCTCAGTACCGAGAACGACGATGGCAGTGCCAACCTGGCACCGATTTCGTCGGCATGGGCACTGGGCCACACCGTCGTACTCGGCCTCGGCCCCGACGGGCAGAGCGGCCACAACCTCACCGCACGTCCCGAGATGGTCATCAACCTGCCCGCCGCCCACCAGTGGCAGGCGGTCGAACGTATCGCGTCGCTGACCGGCCGGCATCCGGTACCGGCCAGCAAACGCGACCGGTTTCGCTTCGAACCTGCGAAGTTCACCGCCGCCGGCCTGCGCCCGCAGGAGTCACTGCACGTAAACCCGCCTCGGGTCGCCGACTGCCCGCTACAGGTGGAGGCCCGGGCCAGCCGGATCCACACCGCCACCGGCGGTGCCTTCCTCATCGTCGAAGCCCAGGTCCTCGCCGTGCACGCCGACCCCGGTATCGTCGTGGCCGGCACCGACCACGTCGACCCCAGCGCCTGGAATCCACTGATCTACAACTTCCGCCACTACTTCGGCCTCGGCGCCCAACTCGGCCACAGCTTTCGCTCTGAGACGCCCGACGTGAGTGCGTCGGTGCGATGACGAAGGCGCAAATCCGTGACAAATTGACGAGGTAGAGTCTCGCGTCGTGATGGCAAGGCTTGATCAAGAGGGCGAGGATGGCTGCCGTCTCAGTGAGGAGGCGATGCGGCGGCTGCGGCTCGGATCGGCCTGTACCGTAGACCCCGGACTCACCGACTCGGAAATTGACCGGATCGAGCAAGAGTTCGGGTTCCGCTTTGCCGCCGATCATCGGGCTTTCTGTCCGCAGGGCTGCCTGTGAACACCCGGCCGGAGCGATGACCGCGACCGGTCGATGCGACGCTCGGAGCGTCCAGGAGGACGCCGGGGTTGAGCACCCAGGCCGGGTCCAGCGCCGCCTGCGTGGCGCGCGACGCCAGCACCACCGGCGGATGACCCGCGCCGGCACTTCGCGGGCATCCCGTCTCCCCACCGTCACCGATAGACAGTCCACCCGGGTTGCGGCAGCCCAACGGTGGCTTGCCGACGATCCACACGAGGCGGCGTCGAACACGGTCCTGCTGCCTGAGTTGCCCGCCTGCGGGTCTCGGGGCAACTGTGCCGGATGTTACAGGTTCAGGCCATATCGACGTTTGTATCCGTAACGGTTTAACAAGCGTGACTTCGAGGGCTTCCAGGACCGTTTGTCGGCCCAGTACGCTCCGCCATCACGAGCCGTAGCAGGTGTGGGCTCACATCGAGGTGGGGAGGCCGCCGTACTGGTGCGGCCGGCTGCCTCGGGTGCGCTCGGGCTCCTGCAACTGGAGGAGGTCTACAGCCGTGAGGCGTAAGTACGTACGGGCGCTCGGCGCCATTGGGCTGTCGGCAGCCCTCATTGGCGCTGCGGGCTGCCAGGCGGAGAAGGACGACACCGCCGGCAGCAGTGACTGCGGTGGCAAGATCGCCATGTTCGGTGCCTACAGCGGCCCGAACTCGGGTCTGGCGATCCCGGCGCTCAAGAGTGCCCAACTTGCGGTGAAGCAGCACAACGAGGCGAACCCGGACTGCGAGGTGACCCTGCAGGAGTTCGACACCAAGGGTGATCCGACCGAAGCCACGCCGGTCGCGAACAGGGTGGCCGGCGACGCGTCCTTCGTGGGCGTCATCGGCGGTGGGTTCTCCGGTGAGAGCAAGGCGACGATGGCTGTCTACGAGGCGGCCGAGATGGTGATGGTCAGCCCATCGGCGACCGCGATCGAGTTGACCGCGGGCGGCAACGAGGTGTTCCACCGGGTGGTCGGCAACGACGCCGTCCAGGGTGCCGCCGCTGCCATCTACCTCAGAGACGTCGTGCAGGCCGAGAAGGTCTTCGTGATCAATGACGGCACCACCTACGGCGCCGGCATCACCGACGAGCTGACCGAGGCGCTCGGTGGGTTGGCGGGCGGCACCGATCAGGTGCAGGAGAAGCAGGTCAACTTCGCCGCCACCATCTCGAAGATCAAGGCTGCCGAGCCGGACGCGATCGCCTACGGCGGCTACACGAACGAGGCGGCGCCGTTGGTGAAGCAGCTGCGGGAGGCCGGCATTACGACGCCCTTCCTCGGCCTCGACGGGATCTACGACCCGTCCTTCCCGAAGGGTGCCGGGGCCAGCGCCGAGGGTGCGATCATTACCTGCCTGTGTCTGCCGTCGGAAAAGGCCGGTGGCACCTTCGCGGCTGACTTCGAAGCGGCGTACGGCGGGCCTCCAGGGCCCTTCGGTGCCGAGGGTTTCGACGCCGCGAACGTGTTGATCGAGGGCTTGGCCGAGGGCAACACCACGCGTGCGGATCTGCTGGCGTGGGTCGACTCGTACGACAAGGAGGGGGTCTCGAAGTCCCTCAAGTTCGATGAGAACGGTGACGTGGACAAGTCCCGGGTAGTGACGTGGGCCTACGAGATCAAGGGCGGTGAGCTCACGGCCCAGCAGGAGATCAAGCTCAGCTAAGCCCGGAGGACCGTTGCGCGGCCGGGGCTTTCCCGGCCGCGCGATCGGATCGGCCCTGACGGCCGGGCAGCACTGCGGCGACGCGGGTGGGGGGGGCAAACACACAATGCAGCTTCTCGAGCCGTTGCGGCACAAGGAATCTGCTACCCGGCCCTCTCCGCCCTACCGCTCGACCGGCTGGCCATCGGATGCACCGCACCGCCGACGCCCGGAGCGTCCAGGAGGACGCCGGGGTTGAGCACCCAGGACGGGTCCAGCGTGGCCTTCGCGGCACGCAGCGCCAGCGCCACCGGCTCGGGGCGCTGCTGGTCGTACCAGGGTCGGTGGTCGCGACCGACGGCGTGGTGGTGGGTGATGGTGCCCCCGGCGGCGAGCAGCGCCGCGGAGACGGCGGACTTGATCTGATCCCACTGGGCGACGGTGCTGCCCCACCGGCCGGCGGCGTAGACGCCGAAGTAGGGGGCCGGCCCGTCCGGGTAGACGTGGGTGAACCGGCAGGTGACCACGCCGGTGGCGCCGACCTCCCGCAGCGCGGCGCCGACCGCGTCGAGCACCGCGGCGCGCAGCGCCGGATAGCGGTCCCAGGTGCAGGCGGTCTCGAAGGTCTCCACGATCATCGACCGGGCCGCGAGGGCGTCCCGCTGGTACGGCATCCGCAGGAACGACGACCGCCAGGTGTCGGTGGCGCCACTCCCCCGGGACGGCGACGCGTCGCGCTCCCGGGGCGGCTCGGGCAGCGTCCCGCCGTGGTCCCGGCACAGTTCGATGGCCCGGCCCAGCACCGGCCCGACCGGATGGTCCGCGGATTCGAAGCCCAGCACGAGCACCCCGCCGCCGGTCGCCGCGCCGGCGTTGAGCAGCGCCTCCGCCGGGTCGAGCAGCCGACAGTTACTCGGGTGCAACCCGGACTGGGCGATCGCCCGAGTCGCCGCGACGGCCGCGTCGTGGTCGTCGAAGTGCACCGCCGCGTCGGCCCGCCACCGCGGCCGGTCCTGCACCCGAAGCCACGCCTCGGTGATGACGCCGAGCGTGCCCTCCGAACCGAGGAAGAGCCGATCCGGTGCCGGTCCCGCGCCGGAGGCCGGCAACCGTCGGGACTGGCTGAGCCCGGCCGGGGTGACCACCCGCAACGCCTCCACCAGGTCATCGATGTGGGTCAGGACCGTCGCGTAGTGCCCGCCCGCCCGCGTCGCCAGCCAGCCGCCGACAGTGGAGAACTCGAACGACTGTGGGAAGTGCCGCAGGGTGAGGTGCTGCGGGCGCAGGTGTTCCTCCAGCGCCGGCCCGAACACGCCGGCCTGGACCCGCGCCGCCCGGCTGGTCCGGTCGACCTCCAGCACCCGGTCGAGCCGGCCGAGGTCGAGGCTGACCGTGCCGGGGTAGCCGTCGCCCACCCGAGGCTCCACCCCACCGACCACCGAGGAGCCGCCACCGTACGGGACGACCGCCAGGCCGGAGCGCGAGCACCAGTCCAGCAGGTCGACCACGTCCTGTTCGGAGGTGGGGCGGGCGATTAGATCCGGCGGGTGCCGCACCTCGCCGTGCAGGTTCCGGACCACGTCCCGGAACGCCTTTCCGTGCGCGTGCGCCGCCCGGTCGGCCGGCTCAGCTGAGCAGAGGTGCGACAGCGCCGCCGGCGGCGTGACCCGCGCCGGCGCCAGGTCCAACTCGGCCACCGGCGGCGGTTCGTGCGGGGTCAGGTCAACGTCGGGTAGCAGGGCCCGCACCCGGTCGGCCAGCCGCCCGGCCTCAGCACCGGTGACTGCGTCCTCGACGTAGCCCCAGCCCCACCATGAACGACGCTTCGCGGGCATCCAGTCTCCCCATCTTCACCGTCACCGACGTCGATGCACTGAACCTACTCGACTGATGTCGGGACCGGTATCCCACCGCCCGGCGCCGCTTACCGGTCAGCCACGGTCGAAGCCGGACGCCTGCTCCGGCACCGGTGCCTGGTGGAGGGACCCGGCTGGGGCCGGGTGCCCGTCGTCGGGCAGTCCCGGCAGCAACCGACGCCGAGTCACCGCCAACACCCCGGTGGCGAGCAGCACACCGACCACCATCGTCACCACCATCGGGCTGGGTGCGCCGGGCAGCAGCCCGGTGATCGACCGGGCTGCCGCGCCCAGCACCAGATAGAGCCCGCCCCACGCCGCCGCACCGAGCGCCGCGCAGCCCACAAACCGCCGGTACGACATCCGTAAGCCACCGGCGACCAGCGGCAGCAGCGCGTTGAGGACCGGCAGGAAGGGCGCCACCAGCACCATCTGGCCGCCGCTGCGGCGCAACATGTGCTCCGCCGCCGCCCAGCGCTGTTCGCCGATCCAGTCACCGACTCGCCCGCGCCGCAGCCGGTCACCGAGGTAACGGCCGACCAGGAAGCTCAGTGACCAGCCGGCCAGGCAGCCGGCGACCACGGTGCCGAGCACGGCGGGCCCGGCGGCGGGGCCCTGCACCCCCACAGCCGCGAGGATCGCCACGTCTCCGGGCACCAGCACCCCGAGCAGCGGTACGGCATCGAAGACCATCACCAACCCGAGCGCCCCCAAGAGCAAAAGAGTGGGGAGTTCTCCAATCTGGACCAGCCAATCCATGCCCAACACGTTAGGACCACGTCGCCTCCCCGGATATCCGGAGGGCCCCCCACCAGCCCCTGATTCCCCGCTCAGGGGTTGGCGTCAGCGTGGCCGCAGCACCTGCACCCGCCGCACCGGGGAGTCGGCGGTCGGCTCGGTGGTCGGCACCAGATACTCGGCGACGACCACCATGCCATGGGTCGGCACATGCCCGCGGCCCGGCTCGCCCACCAGCACGTCGACCTCGGCGGAGACGGCGCGGCGGAGGAAGGGCAGCATCCGCGCCGCCGTCGCCCCGTCGTACAGGACATCGCCGGCCACCAGCAGGTCCAACTCGGCGGGGGTGTCGTCCAGCAGGTCCCGGTCGGTGGCCGCAATCCGCACCCCGTTGGCCCGCGCGTTGACCGTGACGGCGGCGACCGAGTACGGGTCGGTGTCCGCGGCCACAACCCGCGCGGCGCCGGCCAGCGCGGCGGCGACCGCGACCACACCCGAGCCAGCGGCCAGATCGAGTACCCGGCGACCCGTCACCAGGTCGGGGTGGTCGAGCAGGTGCCGGGCGAGGGCCTGACCGCCGGGCCACACCGACGCCCAGTACGGCGGGGGCAGCGCGTGCCCAGCCCGGGCTTCCATCCGCGCCCACCAGACGATCGGATCCTCGGCGAGATGCAGGCGCAGTTCGGGCACGAACGGCACGGGTAACAGTCGCAGCCGGTCCAGGCCGTGGCCGGGCGCAGCGATCTCCCGTTCCAGGTCGACCAACGCGGTCGCGGCTACGCCCACCGGGGCAGCATGCCCCAGTCTGGTGGGCCACCGTGTGGTGTTCGGCAGGTCCGCCCCCGGACCGGTCATTTCGTTGCCTACGGCACTTCGTCCAGCGGATTGGCGCGCGGCCCGCTACTGTCGGGAAGGTACCGGGCGATCATCGGCCGCCGGCCGGGGTTCGCCCGCTTGGAACAGGGAGAGATGCATGGCAACCGGCACCGTCAAGTGGTTCAACGCAGAAAAGGGCTTCGGCTTCATCGAGCAGGATGGCGGGGGGCCGGACGTCTTCGTCCACTACTCGTCGATCTCGATGAGCGGTTACCGGGAGCTGAGCGAGGGCCAGAAGGTCGACTTCGATGTAACCCAGGGCCAGAAGGGCCCGCAGGCGGATAACGTCCGCCCGGCGTGACCCGGCGCGGTGACGGCGGTCGGACCGACCGGCCGCCGTCACCGTAGCGTGTGGCCTTCGGCACGCCTGCCGCGGCGCCGGAGCGCGCCACCCCGCCGACGACCAGCGATTCCGATGTGCGGTTCGGCTACTACCGAGCTGACGGGTATCGATATTCCACGGTGGGTAGGACCACCGCCGACGGGTGCCGCGGATCGTGCAGGATCTCCCGCCATCCGGCCTGCAGCGTGATCGCGGTGCCGAGCGGCTCACCGGTGCCGGGGTTACGGGCGTATCGGGGATGGGCCCCACCGCAGATCTGCACCCGCAGTCGGTGACCGGCGGCGAACCGGTGGGCCACCGGCCACAACGGCACCGCGACGCGGACCGCGCCCGTCGGGTCGGCCGCGAAGGTGGTTGGGCTGATTCGGACCAGCCCATCGCAGATGTTCCAGGAGCGACCTCGACGGTCCACGTCGCAGAGTCGCACGAAGACGTCGAGGTGAGGCAGCTCACTTCGGACGAAGACCTCCGCCTCGACCGCTCCGATGATCTCCAACGCGACCGGCAGGGCCGCGCTGGTCCAGGTCAGTACATCCGGGCGAGCCTCGACGCGCCGGTTGTCGACCGGGCCGGCCTGCTGGGCCACCAGCAGCGGGCCGCCCACCGAGGGGGTGGGGTCGGCCGGGTCATACCAGAAACCGTCCGCGGCTGAGGCCGGCGACGGCGCGGCGCGCAACACCCCCTCCGGGTGCAGGTACCAGGGCGTCGGCGTGGCTGGGGGCGGCCAGTCCGGCAGCTCCCGCCAACCACCGCCGGACCCGCCGACGTACAGGCGAACCGGGGCACGAGCGCGCCCCGGATAGCCACCCAGGTGTTCGTCGAGCCAGTCCAGTCCGTCGCGGAGCGCGGCGACGAAGAGCCCCGGACTGCCGTGCGTCCACGGCCCGACGGTGAGCCGGGGCGCGGCACCGGCGTCTCGCAGGGCCGCGAAGTCACGCAGCTGGGCGGGGAGAAAGATGTCGTGCCAGCCACCGATCATGGATACCGGGGCGCGCACCTCGGCGAGCCGGTCGCCGAAGACCCGGGCCCGCCAGTAGGCCGCGTCGGGGGTGTGGTGGCGCAGCCACTCCTGGAAGAAGGGCACGGTCACCCCGGTGGCCACCCGGTCCGCCTCGGCCAACGGCAGGTGGGACAGGCCGGCGGCGAGCCGGGGCTGGCCGCGCCGGAGTTCCCACTGCCGGGCGAGCCACCCGACGGTCTGCGCCTGGAGCAGCTCGACCCAGGTGAGCACGGTGTCCAGGGCGAAGGACTCACCCGGGTACGTCGAGTCGCGGGTGCCGGAGGCGGTCACCACCGCGACCATCGCCCGGAGGTCCGCCCCGGCGTCGGCGGCGACGGCCCACTGGACGAAGCCCTGGTAGCTGACCCCGAACATGCCGAACTCGCCGTTCCACCAGGGTTGTCGCCGTAGCCAGTCGAGGGTGTCGAGGCCGTCCTCGCGCTCGTGGACCAGTGGGTCGAACCGGCTGTCCGAGCCGCCGGTGCCCCGGCAGGACTGAATCACCACGTGGTAGCCCCGCTCGCCGATGAGCCGGCCGAGCAGCCGGATCGGCCCGCCCCGCCCGTACGGGGTGCGGATCAGCACGGTGGGCGCGTTCGGGCGGTCCGGGGCGTAGTGGTCGGTGCGCAGCGACACGCCGTCGCGAACTCGGACCGGGATGTCCCGGGTCAGCCTGACCCGGCGGGTACGTGACGGCGGCAGGCGCAACACGGCCGTGGCTGCCCGGGTCGCCAGCGCCGCGAACACGGCCTCAGCCGTTCGCCCGGCGGGGCTCGGGGCGGGCGGCCCGGACCGCGTCGCGGTGTTCGCGGAGCGTGGCCCGGACGGCCGTGATGAAGCGGTGGACGGTCTCCAACTCGTCGTCGGTGAAGCCGAGCATCACCGCGTCGGTCCGGCGACCGAGCGGTCGGAAGAACTCCCTCGCCACCTCGGCACCGCGGTCGGCGTAGTGCACCAGGACCTTGCGTCGGTCGGTGGAGGTGCGGTCGCGGCGGACGTGGCCGGCGCGTTCCAACCGGTCGAGGAGGGCGGTGACCGACCCGGAGGAGAGGTCGAGTTGTTCGCCGAGCCGACCCGGGGTGATCGGGTCGCCGTGTAGTTCGGCGTCCATGACGGCGATCAGGGCCTGCAGGTCGGTGGCGCCCAGTCCGTGCAGGTGGGCGAAGGCGTGGCCGACGTGTTGGGCGTCCACCGAGTACCGCCGGAGCTCGTTGGTGATCTCCGCGATGAGGTGCTCGCGTCGGGTGTCGCGTCGCCGGTACATGCTCTGACCTGCCACGTCCCGATTTTCTCCTCGCCCTGGTGGTGTGGTTGCAGCATAGCGGAGATACCGATAATCTCGCCTGCCAAGATACTTGGCAATCGCGTATTCCCCGATGTGAGCACCCGAGCCGTCATCCCGTCGAGCCCACGAGGAAACGATGTCCGTCTTCACCCACGTCGCGCGGGGCAGGTGGGCCGCGTGGCTCACCGTGCTCGCCGCGATCGTCCTCGGCGCCGCCGTCTTCGGGCTGCCGAAGCCCGACAACCCCGCCCCCGTATCCGCCACCGGTCTCTCCGACCAGTGGCAGTCCACCCAGGTCGAACGGCTCCAGGAACAGCTGCCCGCCAGTGAGGTCCAACCGGCTCTCGTCGTCGTCAGCCGCACCGACGGCAACGCGCTCACCGCCGCTGACCAGGAGACCCTCACCGGGCAGCGCAACGAACTTCGCCGGTTCGCGGTAAACGGGCAGGTGCCGCCACCGCAGGTCGCCCCGGACAGCTCGGTCGCCCTGATCGCCGTACCGCTGTCCGCCACCGAGGGGCAGGAACGGACCGTCGAGACCATCGACGAGCTGCGGGCCGTGCTGGCCGACACTCCGGGCGACCTCACCATCGACGTAACCGGGGCCCCGGCCTTCACCACCGACCTGACCCGGGTCTTCGACGGCGCGGACACCACCCTGCTGGCGGTGACCGCCGCCGTGGTGGCGCTGCTGCTGCTGATCACCTACCGCAGCCCGATCCTCTGGATGGTGCCGCTGGTGGTCGTCGCCGCCACCGAGCAGCTCACCCTGCGCGCGATCGAGACGATCGTGCCGGCGGTCGGGATCAACCTGCAGTCGGGGGCCGTCACCGGCATCGCCAGCGTCCTCGTCTTCGGCGCCGCCACCAACTACGCGCTGCTGCTGATCGCCCGCTACCGGGAGGAGCTACGCCGCGAGGCGGACCGCTTCACGGCGATGCGAACCGCCCTGGGCCGCACCGCGGAACCCATCCTGGCCAGCGGATCCACCGTGGTCCTCGGCGTTCTCACCCTGTTGCTGTCCGAGCAGGAGAACAACCGGGCGCTCGCCGTGGCCTGCGCCACCGGCGTCGTGTTCGCCATGTTCTCCGCGCTCTTCGTACTCCCGGCCGCCCTGGTGATCTTCGGCCGTGGCCTGTTCTGGCCGTTCGTCCCGCGCCTCGGCAGCGCGGTCACCGAGGGACGCCTGTGGGGCCGGCTCGGCACCGTGGTCCTGCGCCGCCCGGCCTCCGTCGCGGTGCTGGCGACGCTGCTGCTGGCCGGGCTCGCCCTCGGCGGCCTGGGCGTCCGCACCGGGCTGTCGGAGACCGAACAGTTCCGGGTCGAACCGGAGGCGGTCGCCGGAGCGCAGACCCTGGCCACCGCGTTTCCCGCCGGGACCACCCAGCCGGTCGCGGTGCTCACCAACCCGACCGCCGTCGCCGCGGTCACTGCGGCCGCCGCCACGGTGCCCGGCGTCGCCTCAGCCCAACCGGGTAGCACCGGCGCCACCGTCGCCCAGGTCGACGTGGTGCTGACCGCCGAGCCCGGCACCGCCGCCTCCGACCAGACGGTACGGGAGCTGCGCGCGGCGGTCGCCGCAGTACCCGACTCCGCCCCACCCGCGGTTGCCGGCACCGGCCCCCACGACGGAGCCCTGGTCGGCGGCGCCGTCGCCGCCGGCTACGACACCGCCGAGGCCAACACGCTGGACCTGCGGCTGATCCTGCCGATCATCCTGCTGCTGGTCGCCGCCGTCCTGGTACTGCTGCTGCGCGGCCTGCTGGCCCCGGTGCTGCTGGTACTCACCGTGATCGCGTCGTTCTTCGCCAGCCTCGGGGCGGCGTGGCTGCTCTTCGACCACGTCCTGGGCTTCCCCGCACTCGACAGCGGCGTGCTCCTGCTCGCGTTCGTGTTCCTCGTCGCCCTCGGGGTGGACTACAACATCTTCCTGGTCACCCGGGCCCGGGAAGACGCCCGCCACACCGGGACCCGGGACGGGATGCTCTCGGCTCTCCGGGTTACCGGCGGCGTCATCACCAGCGCCGGGGTGCTGCTCGCCGCGGTCTTCGCCGTCCTCGGCGTGCTCCCGCTGATCCTACTCACTCAGATCGGAGTCATCGTCTGCATCGGTGTCCTGCTCGACACCCTGCTCGTCCGGACGGTGCTGGTCCCCGCCCTGGTGTTCCTGCTCAGCGACCGGTTCTGGTGGCCCGGTCGGCCGCCGGCCGTGGCCCCCGGGCAGACACCGGCCACCCCGGTACCGGTCCCCGCCCACGACTGACGGCCCTCGTTCGGGCGCCACGGCGTGGGCGGGGCGCCCGAACCGTCAGTAGGCGAGACAGACGCACTCGGTCATCAGCGCGCGGACGTTGCCCACATACCGCGGATTCGGGATGGTGATCGGGCCCTCCCCGCTCGCCACCGCCGCGTGGCCGTAGTTGTAACTGGCGATCACCGCATTGAGCAGGCACGAGTTCAGCTCGGCCGAGCACAGCGCCGCGTCCAGCCGGTAGTCGCCGTCGAAGTACTCGTCGCCGATGTACTTGGTCAGCCAGGCCAGGTAGTTCACGCCGATGTAGGCGTTGTCGCGGTAGTCCCACACGTCGTAGCTCTGCCCGAACCGTTGGTTCATCCAGTCTGCGGTCGCGGGCATCACCTGCATCAACCCAATGCCGCCGTCACAGGCGACGATCGTGGACTGCCAGCCGCTCTCCTGCCACGCGGTCGCCTTCACCAGGGCCGCCGGAATCCGGATTTCCGGTGCGGAGGTCGGCCAGTACGTCTTCGCCGCGGCGTCGGTGAGTGCCGACCTCATCTGCGTACGGGAGGCCGGCGTGCCCTCGTGGCGGGGTGGGCAGCCGGTCGGCTCCGACTCCGGCGGCGGAGGTGGGGCCTGCGTCTCCGGAGCGGATTTCGCCGCCGCCCCAGACGACGCGGTGGCGGCGGGCTTCGATGCGGGCCCACCGCCGGCGGAACTGCTGGGTGTGGCACTGTGGCTCGGCGCGTCACCCCACTCCGTCCGCGCGAACGGGGTGGCGGTCGGCGAGGGCTCCGTGGTGCTGGCCGCCACTGTCCGATCGGCCGCCACCTCGCCCCGCTCCCCCGCGCACCCCACCGTGAGCAGCACAACAGCGAGCGCACCCACGCCGATCCGGAGCATCTTCATGTCGTCTCCCCCTCCGACCGACGCAAGGTAGCAGTTGTCGATGCCTACCGCCGCCCCGTCATCCGCCGGAGACCCCCTGCGGCGGACGCGACCCGGCTACCGCCGGGCCCGCCGGGTCGCCGACGTCCGAGGCCACCCCGACCGCCCGGTCCCGGGTCACCCACGCCACCATGAACACGGCCGTCCACGCCACCCCCAGCAGCACTCCGGAAAGCGCGCTGCTGGCGGTGCTCAGGCCTAGGTACAGCCGGGCGCCACCAACCCCCACCACCCCGGCGGCGGCACCAGTCCAGGCGGCGACGGCGACCGGCCAACGGGCGCCCCGAGACAGCAGCCACGCGAGGGTGCACAGGCTCGCGGCGACCACGGCGGTCTGGGTCGGAAACAACACCGGCGGGCCGGATCGGTCGGGTTGGACCACGTCTGCGGCGACCGCCAGCACCACCAACGGCATGCACGCGCCGACGGTGCCCACCACGCTGAGCAGGTCTGCCCGCCAGGGTCGCTGCCGCCAGGCGACCCCCGCCGCCACCACCGACACGAACAGGATCACCACCGGGCCGCGCAGCGCCGAAACCGCGGCCAGCGCCACCTCCACCGCCTCCGGCGTACGACGGGCGGCGAACCAGTCGGCGACGGCGCCGTCCACCACCGACAACCCGCTCCGCCGGACCACCACGCCGAGCACCCAGGCGACGGCGAGCCCAGCCAGGAACAGCAGCAGTAGACCGGCGACCAGGTTCAGCAGCAAAGTCCACCCCGGACCGAGGGATCGGGCGAGCAGACCGAAGAGCGCCCCGTAGCGACGGGTCAGCCCGCGCACCGGGGGCAGGCCGCCGGCCCGGGACAGCAACGCCCGTACCGGGTCCGGGTTTCGACCCAGCCAGCGCCCCGCCAGCAGCACCGCCAGCACCGCCCCGAGCAGCACCAGGACCGCTCCCGTAGCTCGGCCGAGCAGGTGCGAGACCGTCTCGTACGACTCGCCGGCCAGGTTTCCGGCGACCACCGAGCCCCCCACCCAGGTCACCACCCCACCCAGGTTCCAGGGCGCGAACCGCCGGTACGGCATCTGCCCCGCCCCCGCCAGCCGGGGCACCAGGGTCCGGGCGAAGGCCACCCAGCGGGCGGTGAAGACCCCCCGGCCCCCCAGTCTTCCGAGCATCGCGTCCGCGCGGCGCCACCGGTGGGGCCCGACGCGGGCACCGAAGCGGCTGGCGCGCAGCCGGGGCCCGTACCGGCGACCGGCCCGGAACGCCACCGCATCTCCCAGCACACCCGCGGCGATCATCACCAGCAGTGCCGGCCCCAGCGGCAGGGCTCCGGTGTAGGTGAGGAATCCGACCAACAGCAGCGTGGCCTCCCCGGGCATCAACAACCCGAAGATGAGCGCCGTCTCGGCGGCCACGATCAACGCCGCGACCAGCAGGATCAGCCCGGGTGGCAGCTCCTGCAGCCGGCTCAGCAACTCATTCACCCGGGCCCCTGGTCACGAGGGTCAGCTTGCCAGCGGTCGATCGCGAGTTACAGGCGTTTCGGTAGAGATCCGGGATACCCCGGGGAAGACCCCGGATGACCCCGACGCTGCGCCGGATCCGCGCAGGCGGAAGGATGGAGGCATGCAGCTTCGCACCGACCTCCGCAACGTCGCCATCATCGCCCACGTCGACCACGGCAAGACCACCCTGGTTGACGCCATGTTGCGGCAGGCTGGCGCCTACGGCGCCCGGGGTGAGGTGACCGAACGGGTGATGGACTCGATGGATCTCGAACGCGAGAAGGGCATCACCATTCTCGCAAAGAACACCGGCGTGCGGTACCTGCCGGCCGACGGCTCCGATCCGGTGACCATCAACATCATCGACACCCCGGGGCACGCCGACTTCGGCGGCGAGGTGGAGCGCGGTCTCACCATGGTCGACGGCGTCGTGCTGCTGGTGGACGCCAGTGAGGGCCCGCTACCGCAGACCCGGTTCGTGCTCCGCAAGGCCCTCCGGGCGCGGATGCCGATCATCCTGGTCATCAACAAGGTGGACCGGCCCGACGCTCGGATCAAGGAGGTCGTGGACGACACCTACGAGCTCTTCCTCGATCTGGACGCCGACGACGCACAGATCGACTTCCCGATCGTCTACGCCTGCGCCCGGGACGGTATCGCCTCCCTCACCCAGCCCGCCGACGGCGCCGTCCCGCAGGACAGCCACAACCTCGAGCCGTTGTTCCGCACCCTGCTCGACACCATCCCGCCGCCCACGTACGACGAGCAGGCCCCGCTCCAGGCGCACGTCACCAACCTGGACGCCTCGCCGTTCCTCGGCCGGCTCGCCCTCTGCCGGGTCCGACAGGGCACGATCACCAAGGGGCAGACCGTCGCCTGGTGCCGCACCGACGGCAGCAGCCAGCGGGTGCGTATCTCCGAAATGCTGATGACCGAGGGCCTGGAGAGCAAGCCGGCCGACTCCGCCGGGCCGGGTGACATCATCGCCGTCGCCGGCATCCCGGAAATCATGATCGGGGAGACGCTCGCCGACGCGGAGGACCCGCGGCCGCTGCCACTGATCACCGTCGACGAGCCGGCCATCTCCATGACCATCGGTACCAACACCTCCCCACTGGTGGGCCGGGCCAAGGGCGCCAAGGTCACCGCGCGGATGGTCAAGGACCGACTGGACCGGGAGCTGATCGGCAACGTCTCGCTGCGGGTCCTGCCGACCGAACGGCCCGACGCCTGGGAGGTACAGGGCCGCGGCGAGTTGGCCCTGGCCATCCTGGTCGAGCAGATGCGCCGCGAGTCCTACGAGTTGACCGTCGGCAAACCGCAGGTCGTCACCAAGGAGATCGACGGTAAGACCTGTGAGCCGGTGGAGCGGCTGACCATCGACGCGCCCGAGGAATACCTGGGCGCGATCACCCAGCTGCTGGCCACCCGCAAGGGTCGGATGGAGCAGTTGGTCAACCATGGCACCGGCTGGATCCGAATGGAGTGGCTGGTCCCGGCGCGGGGTCTGATCGGATTCCGCACCCAGTTCCTCACCGAGACCCGGGGTACCGGCATCCTGCACCACGTCTTCGAGTCGTACGAGCCCTGGTTCGGCGAGCTCCGGACCCGCAACAACGGCTCGCTGGTCGCCGACCGGACCGGCACCGCCACCTCGTTCGCGATGATGAACCTGCAGGAGCGCGGCACCCTCTTCGTCGAGCCGAGCACCGAGGTGTACGAGGGCATGATCGTCGGGGAGAACTCCCGCTCCGACGACATGGATGTCAACATCACCAAGGAGAAGAAGCTCACCAACATGCGCTCGTCGACCGCCGACGAGACGGAGAAGCTGATCCCGCCCCGCAAGCTCTCCCTGGAGCAGGCCCTGGAGTTCTGCCGCGAGGACGAGTGCGTCGAGGTGACCCCGGCCGCGGTGCGGATCCGTAAGGTACTGCTCGACCAGACGCAGCGGGCCCGGGCGGCGGCCCGTCGTAAGCACTCCAGCTGAGGCCACGCCGGGGCGCCGACACCGCGAGACGCGCGGAGGCGCCCCGGCATACCAGCTACCCTCGGTAGGTGATCTTCGACGGTGTCGACGCGCGTCTCGACCGGATGCCCGGCACCGTCTCGGCCTACCTGGCTCGCCTCGACGCGGCCCCCACCTGGACCCGGCGCCCGGACACCACCCACTACGCGGCCAGCACGATGAAGGTGGCCGTGCTGGTGGCGCTCCACCGCGCGCTGGCGGCCGGACACCTCGCCCCGGACACCGCCGTACCGGTCCGCAACGAGTTCGACTCGGCCCAGCCCGGCGCCGCTCGGTTCGCCTGCACCCGCCCCGCTCGAAACGACGACGACGTCTGGGAGCGGATCGGCGGTACCGCCCCGCTACGTTGGCTGGCCGAACGCATGATTGTCCGATCCAGCAACCTCGCCACCAACCTGCTCCTGAACCAGGTCGGCCTACCGGCCGTCGCCGACGTCTGGGCCCGGGCCGGGGCCCGGCACAGCGTCACCGGCCGCGGCATCGAGGATTTCGCCGCCCGTGCGGTCGGCATCACCAACCTGGTCACCGCCGCCGACCTCGCCGCCCTCCTGCGCAGCCTGGCGCTCGGCGCCACCCGGCCCGGGCCACTGGCGACACCCGAGAGCTGCGCCGCCATGCTCGACATCCTCGTCGCGCAGGAACACCGCGAGGATCTCGCCGCCGGCCTGCCCACCGGCACCCGGATCGCCCACAAGAACGGCTGGGTACGTGGGGTGCGGCACAGCGTTGGGGTCGTCTACCCCGACGACGCGCCCCCGTACGTCCTAGCCGTCTGCCGCACCAGCGACCGCCCCGACCACAGCCGGGACGAGGATGCCTGCCAACTCCTCGCCGACCTCTCCGCCCGCGCCTTCGCCCACCGCCACCAGCTCGGCTGAGCCGGGCCGCCACCAGCTCGGCCGACGGCCCAGAGCTCACCCCGCCACGGTGTGGGGTTACTCCAGCAACCGCGCCCGCAACGTCGCGACCAACTCGTCGTCCACCCCAAGCCCGTCGCGCAGGTACGACCCGAACGACCCGTACACCCGCCGCGCCTCGTCGTACCCGGCGTCCAGGTACTCGTCGCGCACCTCCAGCACCGGCCGGACCACGGTGACGTCCAGCTCCGGGTTCCGCCGCCGCATCCCGGCGAGGAGCACCTCCCGCAGGCTCTCGGTGAGTACGTTGTTGGCGAGGTAGTCCGCCCGGATCGTCGCCTCGTCCACCCCGAGGGCGTGCAGCAGCACCGCCGTCAACCAGCCGGTGCGGTCCTTACCAGCCGAGCAGTGGTAGAGCAGGGGCAGGTTCGCCGCCTCCGCCGCCAACCGCACCGCCGCACCGTAGCCGGCCCGCGCCGACTCCCCGGTCACGAACCAGCGGTAGATGGATCGCATCGCCGCCGGCGTGCCCTCCTGTGCCAGTTCCGCGTACGCGCCCAGGTCGTGACCGAGCAGCACCGCCGACACGTAGGTGAAGACCGGATGCGTTACGTCGTACACCGGCAGGTGGATCACTCGGGGGTCCCCCGGCAGCCGGTCCGGCGGGGCCACCACCGCCTCCGTGGCGTCCCGCAGGTCCACCACACAGGCCGGCATCAGCTTCGCCAGCACCGGTAGGTCCTCGTCAGCCAGCCGCCCCAACGCGGGGGTACGCAGCAGCACCCCATCGCGCACCCGACGGCCCCCCGCACCGACCAGACCGCCGAGGTCACGCGCGTTCGGCGCCCCCACCAGCGCCAGCTCCCGGGCGGTCACACCGGTGCTCCACCCCGTTGGCGGACACCACTCGCCCGCACCACACCCGCCGCAACGGTCCACTTGTCCACACAGTCCCCAATCACCCGCCGGTCCCTCCAGGGTGCCCGATGACGATCACGGCGGTACACCCCAGCACGGCGGGCAGCACCGGCTGCGGCGGGCCGTCGGGCCGCGAGCTGAACCATCCCGAGGCCGGTCGCTCCGCCAGTCGCGGTGCTGGACCAGGTCCGGCGTGGGCCTTCAGTCGCGGACCTGAACCAGGTTCCGACGTCGGTCCCGGGACGACTTGACCAGGCTTGCCACCGTTGCCAGCGTCAAGGTACCCAGGATGACCGTCAACGAGAGCCAGATCGGGATGTGCGGGGCCCATCCGACATGCTCGCCTCCGTTGACGAACGGCAGGCTGTTGTCGGCCAGGGCTTCCAGCACCAACTTGACGCCGATGAAGCCGAGTACCACCGCGAGGCCGTAGCTCAGGTAGATCAGCCGGTCCAGCAGGCCGCCGAGCAGGAAGTAGAGCTGCCGCAGACCCATCAGGGCGAAGACGTTCGCGGTGAACACCAGGTACGCCTCCTGGGTGATACCGAAGATCGCCGGAATCGAGTCGAGCGCGAAGATCAGATCTGTCGTGCCGATCGCGATCATCACGACCAACATCGGGGTGAACACCCTTCGCCCGTGCTCGTACGTGGTGAGCTTCGCGCCGTCGTAGTCCCGCGAGATCGGCAGCGCCCGACGGCTCCACCGGATCAGCAGGTTCTCGCTGAAGTCATCCTCATCCGAATCGCCCTGCCGAGCGAGGTTGATCGCCGTGTAGATAAGGAATGCGCCGAAGATGTAGAAAACCCACGAGAACTGGGAGATCAACGCGGCGCCGGCGGCGATGAAGCCACCGCGCATCAACAACGCGAGCACGATGCCGATGAGCAGGACCTTCTGCTGGTAGATCCGGGGCACACCGAAACGGGCCATGATGATCACGAAGACGAAGAGGTTGTCCACCGAGAGGCTGTACTCGGTGAGCCAACCGGTGTAGAACTGCCCCGCCGCGCTCGGCCCGGAGACGAACCAGATTCCCGCGCCGAAGACCAGCGCGAGGGCGACGTAGAAGCCGACCCAGAGACTCGACTCCCGCATGCTGGGTTCGTGTGGGCGACGACCGATGATCAACAGATCGATGATGAGGATCGCGGTCAGTGCGACGAGTGTCCCCGCCCACACCAGTCCGGACACGTCCAAGGCTCAACCTCCGGCAGACACGCAACAATCGGCGCACCGTACGCCCAGGAGGACGGGGTGTGCCGATGACGCCGACTATGGTGACTGTCGGAGGTCTCTTCCGCCACCGCCCCTTCCGGAGCAGTGACCGATGGGGCCGGGTCGAGTTATCGGGCTCGCACTCGACCGTGCTGACGACTCCATCGCGGGGGAATACTCCCCTCCGCCGTTCATTGTCGCCCACCTCGTGGAGCCACCGCACAGTGGGCGGCCGGTGTCCCCCTCACGTCCACCAACCCCTGGTCACGGCGGTGCAGCGGGGCGCGGGGCGCGGCGAGACAGCGGGGCAGCGGGCGTAAGTACCGCGCCGGAGCCGGCCGAGCTGCCCCAGCAATAAGACCGAGGAGCCCGGGTTGGTAGTCGGCGGCCCGCCGGTTCGCCCTCGGCCGACCTCGGCTACCCAGACGGCGAGCTGACCCAGCCACCGTGCGAAGCTGCACACATGGTGCTCGAAGTCGCATTGATTGACGTACTGCCAGGACACGAGGAGGCCTTCGCAGCCGCGTACGCCAAGGGACACTCGGTGCTCGCCGATACGCCCGGCTGCCGCTCGGTGCGAATGACTCGCGGGGTCGAGTCCCCGTCCCGGTTCGTACTGCTGGTCGAGTGGGACTCGGTCGAGGCGCACGACCAGAACTTTCGCGCCTCCGACCGGTTTCGCCGGTGGCGGGAGCTGATCAGCCCGCACTTCGCCAATCCGCCGCAGGTCGAACACTTCACCGACGTGCCGGGCGGGCAATGACCGCTCCGATGACCGGTAGATCAGCTGCCGGGCCGGTCGACAGGTGACCGCCCAGTGACCCGGCGCCGGCAAAGGCTGTCACACCCAGCGCCTACGGTGTCCCCACACGCACCGACCGCTGGCCCCGATGCGCTCGGGGGCACCGGGTCCGGTTGGTCGCGCCGTGCATCCGGGTGCATGCCGCTGTTCTGGTAGCCGGCGGCATGCACCCGCCATCGCAGCCAAGGGTCACGACACCCCCGCGGCATCCATCCCGCGTAGTTCCTTCTTCAACTCGGAGATCTCGTCACGAATCCGGGCGGCCAACTCGAACTGCAACTCCCGCGCAGCGGCGAGCATCTGGCCATTCAGCTCCTGAATCAGCTCAGCCAGCTCCGCCCGGGCCATTCCCTCCCGGGCCGGTCCGGCGGCGGCTCGACTGCGGCTACGGGTCTCCTTCACCGGCGCCTTGCCGCGGGAGAGCTGCCGGGCCGCTCCACCGACCCGGTTGTCTGTCTCCTCCGCCTCCCGGTAGATGTCGTCGAGAATGTCGTGAATCTTCTTGCGCAGCGGCTCCGGACTGATGCCGTGCGCCTCGTTGTGCGCGATCTGCTTGGCCCGGCGCCGGTTGGTCTCCCCGACCGCCTCCGCCATCGATGGAGTGATCTTGTCGGCGTACATGTGCACCTGGCCGGAGACGTTACGCGCCGCCCGCCCGATCGTCTGGATCAATGACCGGCCGCTGCGCAGGAAGCCCTCTTTGTCCGCGTCGAGGATGGCGACCAGCGACACCTCCGGCAGGTCGAGCCCCTCCCGCAGCAGGTTGATACCGACCAGCACGTCGTAGTCACCCTTCCGGAGTTCCCGCAGCAACTCGACGCGGCGCAGCGTGTCCACCTCGGAGTGCAGATAACGCACCCGGATACCGTTCTCCAGAAGGTAGTCGGACAGGTCCTCGGCCATCTTCTTCGTCAGCGTGGTGACCAGCACCCGCTCGTCGCGCTCGGTACGCAACTTGATCTCGTGCATGAGGTCATCGATCTGGCCCTTGGTCGGCTTGACCACCACCTCCGGGTCAACCAAGCCGGTCGGTCGGATGACCTGCTCCACATACTCGCCCTGCGCGTGCTCCAACTCCCAGGAGCCAGGGGTGGCCGAGAGGAAGACCATCTGGCCGACCCGCTCCAGGAACTCGTCAAACCGCAGCGGCCGGTTGTCGGCGGCGCTGGGCAGTCGGAAGCCGTGGTCGATCAGCATCCGCTTGCGCGACGCGTCGCCCTCGTACATCCCGCCGATCTGCGGGATGGTCACGTGCGACTCGTCAACCACCGTGAGGAAGTCGTCCGGGAAGTAGTCGAGCAGGCAGTGCGGCGGGCTGCCGGGCAGTCGGCCGTCGATGTGCATCGAGTAGTTCTCGATGCCGGAGCAGAAGCCGACCTGCCGCATCATCTCGATGTCGTACGTCGTCCGCATCCGCAGCCGCTGCGCCTCCAGCAGACTGCCCCGCTGCTCCAGCTCGGCCAGCCGCTCGCCCAGCTCAGCCTCGATATCACGGATCGCCCGCTCCATCCGCGCCGGCCCGGCCGCGTAGTGCGTGGCGGGGAAGATCAGCAGGTGGTCGACCTCCCGGACCACATCACCGGTGAGCGGGTTGAGGTAATAGAGCCGTTCCACCTCGTCCCCGAACAGCTCGATCCGGACCGCCAGCTCCTCGTAGGCGGGGATGATCTCCAGGGTGTCGCCCCGCACCCGGAATGTGCCCCGCTGGAAGGCCATGTCGTTGCGGGCGTACTGAATGTCGACCAGCCGGCGCAGGAGCTGGTCGCGGTCCAGTTCCTGACCGGTGACCACCCGGACGGCCCGGTCCAGGTACTCCTCCGGGGTACCCAGGCCGTAGATCGCCGAGACGGTGGCGACCACCACCACGTCCCGGCGGGTGAGCAGCGACATCGTGGCCGAGTGGCGCAGCCGCTCCACCTCCTCGTTGATCGAGGAATCCTTCTCGATGTAGGTATCGGTCTGCGGAATGTACGCCTCGGGCTGGTAGTAGTCGTAGTAGGAGACGAAGTACTCCACCGAATTGTTTGGCAGCAGCTCGCTGAACTCCTTGGCCAGCTGGGCGCAGAGGGTCTTGTTCGGCGCCAACACGAGCGTCGGGCGCTGCAGCCGCTCAATCAACCACGCTGTGGTGGCGCTCTTGCCGGTGCCGGTCGCGCCGAGCAGCACCGTGTGCCGGTCGCCACGCCGGACCCGCTTCTCCAGGTCATCGATCGCGGCCGGCTGGTCACCGGCCGGCTGGAAATCACTGACGACCTGGAAACGGCCGTCCAGCCGGGGAATGTCGAGCGCCATGGCCCCACCGTACGCTCGGTGGCCGACACTCCGGTGCGACTACCAGAGGTCCGGTGATCAGCTTCGATATTTCGTTGTCGGCCCGCACCCGGCGAGCTACGCTTTTCGGGTAGGCCGCTCGCGGCGGCCGACCGGGCCGGCAACGGGCCCAGGATGGCCCCCACCCCCCGGCACGTGGTCGCAGCACCCGTTTCCGGCGTGCGCACCCGACGTGGTCGCGCTGACCGCGCTGACCGGCCGCCGCGAGCGCAACACGCGTCACCCGCGGCCGGTCGGCTCCGTTCAACATGCCGTGGAGTCCTCTGCCCGCACCCGCCGTACCCCCCGTCCCCGCCGCACCCCCCGGCATCGGCCCACGCCCGATACCCAGCCCACCTCGACCGCCCCCGACGACAGCCAGACCGGCCAGCTTCCCCGGATCACCGGCCGCCGCCGGACCATCCTCCGTACGCTCGCCGCGGTGGCCCTGCTCGCCGCCACCGCACTGGTTCTCGGCCTGAGCTGGATACCCGAGCCAGCCGAGCCATCCCGCCGGCCAACCGCCGACGAGCGAACCCGACTCGCCGCGGTACGGGTCACCAACTACCGCGAGCTGCGAGCCGGTGTACATCTGACGGCGGGGACCGGAGCCACCCGGATCGACCTGGTCGGCTGGGTCGACTGGTCCCGACGGCTGCTCTACCTCGATCTCGGCGGTCCCGGCCTGGGCGCCCAACGGGGGCTGCTCCAGGCGACGCCCGCAGTGCTGCTACTCCGCCCGGACTCCACCACCCCGGCACCCCCGGCACCGGCGTCCCCGCCCCTGGTACCCCCTGCTGACGGGTGGCGGCTAGCCGCCCCGCCGACGGGCGACCGCCTCCGGCCGCTGCTCGACCTGCTCTTCGCCCTCGCCACCGACCGGGCCGATCCACCAGTCGGGGAGACGGCACGGTGGATCGCCAGCGCCGACGGAACCGACGTCCTCACCGCCGGGCTGCCGCCGGCCCGACCCGGCGCACCAAACCCACCGCCGGCCACCGAGGTGCACTGGTGGGTGGATCGGGAGGCGCGGCTACACCGGCTGGAGGCCCAGCTCCCCGACCTCGGCCCGGTCACCGTACGACTGAACCGCGCCGACCGACCGTCGCTACGTCCGGTGGAGGCCCTCGGTGGGCAGGCCGGTACCCCGCGGCAGCTCAGCGCGGCCGAACGCCGCCGCCTGATGTCACTCCCTACCCAGCTCCGCACCGCGGGCGAGGCGCGCGCCACCCTCACGGCACTGCTCGGCTCTGCCGCCAACCTCCGGGGGGCGGGATGGATCAACTGGAGCCGACGCAGCGCATACCTCGCGGTGGATGACCTTGACGTCCCACATCGGCGTACCCTGCTCCGGCACGAACATGGACGCACCACCCAGACCGAGCTGCCAGTAGCCGTCAGCGCCGGGGTGGACCCGGTGCCGCCACCGTTGCCCGTCCCCACCACCGGCTGGGAACCCGCTCCCGACGCTGAGCTCACCGCCCTGCTCGACGCCGCGCTGCGCGCGGCGACACCCGCCGAAGCGGGCACGGCGCGCCGTATCCGAGGCGACCGACTGACCGGCGCCGAGCTGGATGTGGTCGAGGTGGTGGCGGCCGTCGGCGAACCGATTCGCTACTGGCTCGACCGGTCCGGGCTCCCCCACCGGCTGCAGTTCCCGACGGCGGCCGGGACCTGGGCACAGCTAGACCTCACGTTCGAGGACGGTGCCACGGGCGGACCCTCTTGACGCACACCGCCCGGGCGGGGCGCTGTCCGCGGTCACCGCCGCGGGGGCCCTCACGGCCGCCCGCCGGGCCAGCCCGCCTCCCGGACGTACAGGCGCACCGGGCGCGCCGGGTCAGCACTGCCGTGCACCCGTTCCGGCCAGCGTGCCGCACTCCGCGCGGGCTCGGGCAGCCGGGGAAACCCGGCGTCCGCGAGTTGCTCGGCCAGCGCTCCGTCCGCGTCGCCCAGGCACGGCACGGTGAGCTGGATGTCGATCACATCCGCCGAGTCCGATGCTGGAATCGCCATCGATCCGAGGTAGTCGATCCGCAGGTCCGCGGGGGTGACAGCGCGGTGGATCCGGGCGGCCAGTCGCGCGTACTGCTCGGGCCGGGGCGGGCCGACCACGACCCGCTCGGACCGGGGCGGGTCAACCAAGACCCGCTCGGGCCGCGGCAGGTCGACCTCGACCTGCTCGGGAAGGGGCAGGTCGGCTGCCCGCCGGTCGCGGAGATTGACCGCGTAGGGCAGCAGCCGGTCGGCCCAGAGCGCGTCAACCGCGCGGTGCAACTCGTCGCGGGTCCCGTCGTTGGTCAGCAACACGTCCGCTGCCGCTCGGCGGCGGGCGTCGTCGGCCTGCGCGGCGATCCGCCGCCGCGCCTCGGCCGGCGCCATCCCCCGGTCGCGGGTCAGCCGTTCCAGGCGGATCGACAGGGCCGTCTGCACCACGACCACCAGGTGGTACGTGGGGCCGAGCCCCGACTCGACCAACAGCGGTACGTCGTTGACGACAACCGCGCCGGGGGGCGCCGCGGCCACCAGCTCGGCCGTGCGGGTCCGGACCCGCGGGTGGATGATCGACTCCAGGGCCCGGCGACCCGGTTCGTCGGTGAAGACCAGGGCGCCGAGCGCCGCCCGGTCGAGCGCCCCGTCCGAGCCGAGCACCCGATCACCGAAGGCGGCGACGATCTCCGCGAGCCCTTCGGTGCCCGGCGCCACCACCTCGCGGGAGAGCTGGTCGGCGTCCACAATCACCGCACCCAGCCCCGCCAGTCGGGCCGCCACGGCGCTCTTACCCGAGCCGATCCCACCGGTCAGTCCCACCATCAACACCGGACCAGTCAACCTGATCAGTCGGCAGCACGCCACACCGGCGCCCCGGCTCACCCCGGTCGGCAGAAACGGCGGGGCCCCGACCCGGCGATCTGTCGATCACCGGGGCGGGGCCCGTCGTCAGTACCGGCTCCGGCTCGCCGCGGGGCGGCCCAGAGCCCTCGGATCACTTGCCGCCAGCGAGCTTCTCCCGCAGGGCGGCGAGCGCCTCGTCGGTGGCGAGGGTGCCGGAGGGCTCCTCCGCCTGCCGGGTCGGAGCCGCGGTCGCCGTGGTGGTCGGGCTGGCGGCCGGCGGGTTGGCCGCAGCCTCGGCGTCGGCGGCGCGGGATGCCTGCACCTGCTTCTGGTGGGCCTCCCAGCGCTGACGCGCCTCAGCGTACTGCTGCTCCCAGGTCTCGCGCTGCTTCTCGTAGCCCTCGAGCCACTCGCCCGTCTCGGGGTCGAAGCCCTCGGGGTAGATGTAGTTGCCCTCGGCGTCGTAGGTTGCCGCCATGCCGTAGAGGGTCGGGTCGAAGTGCTCCTCGCCCTCGACGAAGCCCTCGTTGGCCTGCTTGAGCGACAGCGAGATCCGGCGACGCTCCAGGTCGATGTCGATGACCTTGACCATGACCTCGGAGCCGACCTGGACGACCTGCTCCGGGATCTCCACGTGGCGCTCGGCCAGCTCGGAGATGTGGACCAGACCCTCGATGCCGTCGTCCACCCGGACGAACGCGCCGAACGGCACCAGCTTGGTGACCTTACCGGGCACGATCTGCTGGATCGCGTGGGTGCGGGCGAACTGCCGCCACGGGTCCTCCTGGGTCGCCTTCAGCGACAGCGAGACCCGCTCGCGATCCAGGTCGACGTCGAGGACCTCGACCTCGACCTCCTGGCCCACCTCGACCACCTCGGACGGGTGATCGATGTGCTTCCAGGAGAGCTCGGAGACGTGCACCAGGCCGTCCACGCCGCCCAGATCAACGAAGGCACCGAAGTTGACGATCGAGGAGACAACGCCCTTCCGGACCTGCCCCTTCTGCAGCTTGTTGAGGAACTCGGTGCGCACCTCGGACTGCGTCTGCTCGAGCCAGGCCCGGCGGGACAGGACCACGTTGTTGCGGTTCTTGTCCAGCTCAATGATCTTGGCCTCGAGCTCGCGGCCGACGTACGGCTGGAGGTCCCGCACCCGACGCATCTCGACCAGGGAGGCCGGCAGGAAGCCGCGGAGCCCGATGTCGAGGATCAGGCCGCCCTTGACCACCTCGATGACCGAGCCGCGGACCACGCCGTCCTCGTCCTTGATCTTCTCGATCGTGCCCCAGGCGCGCTCGTACTGCGCCCGCTTCTTCGAGAGGATCAGCCGCCCCTCCTTGTCCTCCTTCTGGAGCACAAGGGCCTCAATGTGGTCACCGACCGAGACGACCTCGGCGGGGTCCACGTCGTGCTTGATCGACAGCTCCCGAGAGGGGATGACGCCCTCGGTCTTGTAGCCGATGTCGAGCAGGACCTCGTCCCGATCGACCTTGACGACGGTGCCTTCGACAATGTCGCCGTCATTGAAGTACTTGATGGTCTCGTCGATCGCGGCGAGGAAAGCCTCTTCGCTTCCGAGATCGTCGACGGTGACCTTGGTGGCGCTCGAGGGGGCCTCGATGCTGCTCGTCATGTGGGCGGTTGCTCCGGTCGGATGGTTGTCATCACGGATGTGAGCCGCGGTGACCTGTTCGCGCAAACGGACCCGCCGCCGGACACACCGAACGATCACTGCGCGGGATCATGATGTGGCTCCGTCGACCGCGCACCTGCTCCCTACCGAGGCACACAATCCGCGAGCGCATCGTCTACCCTACCCTCTGCATTACCACAGCGTGCAAGGCCTCCCACCCGCTCACCATCGCGCCACCTGCGAAAGCGGATTATCGTCGAATAACACGCCCGGCCTGTCACCCGAATCACACCGGCCCCACCGGCACCAACCCAGCGGCGCCAGCCAGCGGGCGCGCACTGCCAGCACCCGATGCCGCACTCTCGCCCGTCCCTGCACCGGGACCACGCCTGCGCCGCTGAGGGCCGTCAGGTGGCGGGCCGTTCGGCGACGAAGATGGCGGTGCCCGGGATCAGCCGGCCCCGCAACGGGCTCCACTGCCCCCAGGTTTCTTCGTGCCCCGGCGGCCATTCCGGTTCCACCAGGTCGCGAAGCACGAAGCCGGCGGCACCCAGGTCCCGGATCCGATCACCAACGGTGCGGTGTGCCTCGATGTAGGTCGGCACTCCCGACGAGTCCTCTTCCACGTAGGGGCGACGGTCGAAGTAGGAGTGCACCGCGACCAGCCCGCCCTCGCCGGCGTCATCCAGAAAGACCCAGCGCAGCGGGTGGGTAACCGCGAATACCCAGGCTCCGCCGGGTCGCAGCACCCGAAACACCTCACGCATCAGCGTCGCCGAGTCCGCGACAAACGGAACCGCGCCAAACGCGGAATGTACGGTGTCGAAGACGCCCGCCCCGAACGGCAACGCCAGGGCGTCGGCCTGCACGAGTGGCACCCGCACGCCCGAGCGCTCGGCGGCCAGCCGGGCCTGCCGCAACATGCCGGCGGACAGGTCGAGGGCCGTCACCGCCGCCCCCTGCCCGTCCAGCCAACGGGAGCCCGCGGCCGCGCCACACCCCAACTCCAGGACCCGAGCCCCGGCAACGGCACCGAGCAGCCGCGCCTCCGCCTCCCGCAGCCCCTCGGGACCCCACACGAGATCAACATCCCCGAGGAACGCACCGTGCTCCGCCTGATAGCTGTCGGCGTCCTGGTCCCACCACCGTCGGCTCGCCGCCCGCCCCTCAGTCGCTGACACCACGCGACGGGTGACCGCCGGTTCGGACTGCTGCATCCTGCCAACGGTACGGATCGTGGCAACCCGGGTACGCGGCGGCCGTCGTTTTCGTCCAAGACTCCACCGGTGGCGGTTGCCTAGCATGGACGGCGCGCTCCACCACGGTGCGTCGGCCGGGCGCTACCTCCTCTCGGTGGGTTCATCCCGCGCGAGCAGGGGGACGGCCGTTCGATCGACATGGTGACGCCGGTCGCCTACTCCTGGGAGCACGAGACATGCGTGAGCTGGTCTACACCGGGTTCATCTCGCTAGACGGCGTCCTGGACTCCCCCGGCGGTGGGCCGGGTGAGGAGCACCGCAGCGGCGGCTGGGTGTTCAAGGACATCGAATTCCTACCCGAGGTCTTCTCGCTCAAGGGCGAGGAGCTCAAGGAGACCTCGGCACTGATGTTCGGCCGCCGGAGCTACGCGGCATTCGCACCGATCTGGCGCGACTCGGACGACCACGCCGACTACCGGGAACTGCCCAAGTACGTCGTCTCGACCACGCTGTCCGACGACGCCCTCGTCCCGGGGTGGGGACCGACGACGGTCCTGCGATCAACCGAGGACATCCGCGAGCTCAAGCAGAGCGAGGGCGGCGCGATATTCATCCACGGCAGCGCCGAACTCGCCCGACGGCTCTCCGACGCCGGGTTGATCGACCGGTACCACCTGCTCTGCTTCCCACTCCTACTCGGTGCCGGGAAGCGCCTGTTCAGCACGGCGGACAGGGCCAAGCAGCCCCTGCGCCTCCGGGACACCGCGGCCTACCCGAACGGTGTCGTCAAGCTGCTCTATGACGTCGTCCGTTAATCCAGATCCAGAGCGATCGGGCCGCCCTCGCCCGCGCGGAGTTGCCGCGCCGTACGGCCCACGTACCGGCGCAGCGCACGGGCCAGGTGCGGCTCGTCGACGTACTCAAGACGGGAGACGACATCGGCGACCGGGGCGGCAGCGGCCAGGAGCGCCGCCGCTTCGCGTACCCGTTCGACCTGCCGTACCGCGCCCTGGGTGAGCCCGGTTGCCGCTCGGAACCGACGCTCGACGGTCCGCTGCGAGACGGAGGGCCGGTGGCCCCGGCGGACCGCGGTGACGATCGGGTCACGGACTACGGCTCCGCTCCGGACCAGGCGGTCTACCAGGGCCTCGGCGTCGTCTGGGCCGGGGGTCTCCCAGCGGGCGCCCGCCAGCCGGAAGGTCCGGCGGGTGGCGTCGGGAAGCTCGGCGCCGCCGTCCACCAGCGCCGGCGTCGACACGGTCCGCAACGACGTACCGACGGCGAAGTCGATCCCGACGAAGCTCGCGCCCTCCGGCACCGGTGCGGCGCTGGTCCTCGTCTCGGGCCCGGTGATGGCCGCGTACGCGGTACCCAGCCGCTCCCAGAACACCAGGCCCCAACAGACCGTAGCTACCGAGGTCATCTCCACGACCCCGGTACTCGTGCCGGTCCAGACGGCGTCGATCCAGGGCGAGTCGGACGCGCGCGTCTGGAGTCGTAGGGCCATCCGACCAGGATAAGGGTGGTCCCCGTACCCGCGTTGGCTCGCCGGGCGCGAACGAGGCGAACCAGCGCACCGTCGTCAGGGCCGTTTCCGCAGTTCTGGCCCGGGTAAGCCAGGCGGACCGGGCCGGACAGGAGGTGCTACGCCGTGAGCCGTCGTAACGACCCGCAGCAGACCTACCAAGATTTCACCGCGGCGGTGAACATGCGCCCCGGTGAACTGTCGAAGTGGCTGGAGACCGAGAAGTCCAAGCATGTGGGCTGGCGAAGACGGGGCGACCAGGGCGGCGAGACGGTCGGCCACCGCTCCGGCCGACGAATCCTCGACCTGCTCCGGCGTCGACGGGGCGATCTCTCCGAGGACGACTACCGGCACATGCGGAAAGTTGTCGGCTATGTCCGCCGACATATGGCGCAACGGCCCAGTGGCGACGTTCGGGACACCCGATGGCGGTACTCCCTGATGAACTGGGGGCACGACCCGACCAAGGGCCCGCTACCGCCACCGGGGGGCCCGTCCCGCAAGGCGCTCCGACGGCACGGCACCCCGCCCAGGGAACGCCGGGGGCCCGGCCGGTAGTAGGCCGGTCAGTGGTCGGCGCTGTTCCAGTCCCGCCCCTCCCCGACCGACACCTCCAGCGGCACGGACAGCGGGTAGGCCCCGCCCATCTCCCGCCGGACCAGCGTCTCCAGCACCTCCCGCTCCTCGGGGGCCACTTCGAAGACCAGTTCGTCGTGCACTTGGAGCAGCATCCGGGAACGCAGCCCGGCATCGCGCACCGCCGCGTCAACGTTCATCATCGCCACCTTGATGATGTCCGCGGCAGAGCCCTGGATCGGAGCGTTGAGCGCCATCCGCTCGGCCATCTCCCGCCGCTGCCGGTTGTCGCTGACCAGGTCGGGCAGGTAGCGGCGACGGCCGAGGACGCTCTCGGTGTAGCCGTCGCGCCGGGCCCGGGCCACCACCTCCTGCAGGTAGTCGCGCACCCCACCGAAACCGGCGAAGTAGATCTCCATCAGCCCGCGCGCCTCCTCGGCGGAAACGCCGAGCTGCTGGGAGAGGCCGAACGCGCTCAGCCCGTAGGCCAGGCCGTAGTTCATCGCCTTGATCTTGCGCCGCTGGTCGGGGGTGACCGTCTCCACCGGCACCTGGAAGACCGATGAGGCGGTGGCGGCATGAAAGTCGCGGCCCGAGTTGAAGGCATCGATCAGGGCCTGGTCCGCCGACAGGTGGGCCATGATCCGCATCTCGATCTGGCTGTAGTCGGCGGTGAGCAGGCATTCGTACCCGGCGCCGACCACGAAGGCCCGACGGATCCGCCGCCCCTCCTCGGTACGGATCGGAATGTTCTGCAGGTTCGGCTCGGTGGAGGAGAGCCGACCGGTGGCCGCCACGGTCTGGTTGAAGGTGGTATGGATCCGACCGTCATCAGAGACCGACTTGAGCAGCCCGTCAACCGTGGTCTTCAGCTTCGCCACGTCCCGGTGACGCAGCAGGTGCCCGAGCACCGGATGCGGGTTCTGCCCGTGTAGCCACTGCAGGGCGTCCGCATCGGTGGTGTAGCCGGTCTTGATCCGCTTGGTCTTGGGTAGCCCCAGCTCGCCGAAGAGGATCTCCTGCAACTGCTTCGGGGAGCCCAGGTTGAACTCCCGCCCGACCGCCTCGTACGCGCCCTGCGCGGCGGCCTTCACCTCCGCGGCGAAGTGCGCCTCCAGCTCGGACAGGTACTGCGTGTCGGCGGCGATGCCGGTGCGCTCCATGCCGGCGAGCACCCGCATCAGCGGCAGCTCCACCTCAGCCATCAGCCGGGCCGACTGCTCGCCGTCCCGCGACAACTCCGCGTCGATCGCGTCGGCGAGGTCGAGGGTGGCTCGAGCCCGCAGCATCAGGTTCTGCTCGGCCGCACCGTCATCACCCAGGCCGTCGAGGGTGAGCTGGCCGGTTTCCGGCAGGTCAACCCGCAGTTCCCGGTGCAGATATCGCAGCGCCAGGTCAGTCAGGTCGTAGGAGCGCTGGTCGGGCCGGGCCAGGTAGGCGGCGATCTGCGTGTCTCTGGTGATGCCCCGGATCGACCACCCGTGGGCGGCGAACGCGAGCACCGCCGGCTTGCTGTCGTGCAGCACCTTCGGTCGGCTCGCATCAGCCAGCCACCCCGCCAGGGCGGCCTCGTCGGCGGCGTCGAGTCGGCCGGGGTCGAACCAGGCCCCGGCCCCGGCGGCGGTCGCCAGCGCCATGCCGGTCACGTCGGCGAGGTGCCGCCGATTGGGCCCGGTGTCGAGCGTGACGGCGAGGCCAACCGGCGTGTTCGGTGCCGCGTGCGCTCCCAGCCAGGCGGCGAGCGCCCCCGGCTCGACGAGGAGCTCGCCCGCCAGGTCAAAACCCGCCTCGGCTTCCGGCTCAACCGCGTCCAGGTACTGGTAGAGCCGATCCCGAAGGATGCGGAACTCCAGCGTGTCGAAAACCTGGTGCACCGCCTCCCGGTCCCAGCCAGCCCAGCGTGTCTCCGCCAGCGGCAGGGGCAGATCCAGGTCGGTGACCAGGCAGTTGAGCTCGTGATTACGGATCACGTCGGCGAGTCGCTCCCGCAGATTCGCCCCGGCCTTGCCCTTGATCTCGTCGGCCCGGGCGACGACACCCTCGACCCCTCCGTAGGCGGTGATCCACTTGGCGGCGGTCTTCGGGCCGACGCCCGGGACGCCGGGCAGGTTGTCGCTGGTCTCGCCAACCAGCGCGGCGAGGTCCCGATAGTGCCGCGGAGGTACCCCGTATTTCGCCGTCACCGCAGCTGGGTCCATCCTGGCCAGGTCGGAGACGCCCTTGCGGGGGTAGAGCACCGTGACGTCGTCGTCAACGAGTTGGAAGGCGTCCCGGTCTCCGGTCGTGATCAGGACCGACATCCCCTGCTCGCGGGCCTGCCGGGTGAGCGTGGCGATCACGTCGTCCGCCTCGTAGCCCACCATTTCCACCGCCGGGACGCGCAACGCCGCCAGGATCTCCTTGACCAGGCTGACCTGCCCCTTGAAGTCGGTCGGGGTCTCGCTGCGGCCAGCTTTGTACGCCGCGTACCTCTCGGTGCGGAAGGAGTGCCGGGAGACGTCGAAGGCCACGGCGATGTGTGTCGGCTGCTCATCCCGAAGAACATTGATCAACATGGAGGTGAAGCCGTAGACCGCGTTGGTCGGTTGCCCCGTCGTGGTGGAGAAGTTCTCGACCGGCAGGGCGAAGAACGCCCGGTAGGCCAGGGAGTGTCCGTCAACGAGGAGCAGGCGCGGCTTCGTGGCTGTCACGGTGGCGACTCTAGTCCGTGCCGCCGACAGGGCCGGGCGGCGGCACCGGGGCGCCGGCGCGGAAAGTCACGTCGGGCCCGGCCGTCCCGGCGTGGAGATAGTCCGGACCCGGGGCGGCGGGCGGCGGCCGGTCGTCCCGGGGCGGGACGACCGGCCGCGTGGGCAGCGCCGTCGATCAGGCGACGCCCAGATACGCCTCCTTGACCGATGGGTCGTGCAGCAGGTCCTGGCCGGACCCCTCCTTGACGATCCGGCCGGTCTCCAACACGTACCCCCGGTGGGCCCGGGAGAGCGCCTGCTGGGCGTTCTGCTCCACCAGGAGGATCGTGGTGCCCTGCTGGTTGATCTCCACGATGATATCGAAGATCTGCTGAATGATCATCGGAGCGAGCCCCATCGACGGCTCATCCAACAGCAGCAGCTTCGGCCGAGCCATCAACGCCCGCCCGACCGCCAGCATCTGCTGTTCACCACCGGAGAGCGTGCCCCCCAGCTGACGACGCCGCTCCGCCAACCGCGGAAACAGCTCGAACACCCGCTTCAGGTCGGCGGCGATCCCGGCGTGGTCCCGACGCGTGTACGCCCCCATGTCGAGGTTGTCCAGGACCGTCATGCCCGGGAAGATGCCCCGCCCCTCGGGTGCCTGGCAGATGCCCCGCCGTACCCGCAGGTCGGCTCGGAGGTTGGTGATGTCCTCCCCGTTGAACCGGATCGCCCCCCGGCTCACCGGCCGGAGTCCGGAGATCGCCCGCATGGTGGTGGTCTTACCCGCGCCGTTCGCACCGATGAGGGCAACCACCTCGCCCTCGTTCACGTGCAGGCTGATTCCGTGCAGCGCCTCGATCCGGCCGTACCGGAGGGTCAGATCGTCAATCTCAAGCAGCATCTGCGGGCTCCCCCAGGTACGCCGCGATCACCTTCGGGTCGTCCCGCACCTCGGCGGGCGCCCCCTCAGCGATCTTCTTACCGAACTCCAGCACCACGATCCGGTCGGTGACCCCCATGACGAGGCGCATGTCGTGCTCGATGAGCAGCACCGTGAAACCGCGATCCCGGATCTTGCGGATCAGTTCGAGGAGCTCCTCCTTCTCCGCCGGGTTGAAGCCGGCGGCCGGCTCGTCCAGGCAGAGTAGCTTCGGCTCGGTGGCCAACGCCCGCGCGATCTCCAATCGGCGTTGGTAGCCGTACGGGAGGTTGCGGGCCAGGTCATTGGCGCGGTCGTCAATCCCGACGAAGCGCAGCAACTCGTATGCCTTACGCTCGCCGGCACGCTCCTCAAGCGTGTGCCGCGAGATGCCGAACACCTGGGCCGAGGAGCGGCGAACCTGCTGCCAGAACCGCACCAGGCCGTTGGTCGAATCGACCGTGGGCAGTTCCTCCGGCTTCGGCTTGACCCGGTACAGCCGGAACAACGCACCGACCACGCTGGTGCGGTGCTGGGAGTCCGCACCAACCAGCACGTTCTCCAGCGCGGTCATCTCCGGGAAGAGCCGGATGTTCTGGAACGTCCGGGCGATCCCCATCTGGTTGATCCGGTGCGGCTTCCGTCCGCTGACCTGCTGTCCGTCGAACCGAACCGCACCAGAGGTCGGCCGGTAGACCCCGGTCATCGCGTTGAAGCAGGTGGTCTTGCCGGCCCCGTTCGGACCGATGAGCCCGAGGATCTCACCCTTGTACAGGTTGAAACTCAGATCGTCCAGCGCCACCACCCCGCCAAAGCGGAGCGTGACCCGGTCCACCTCAAGCAGCACCTCGGGCTTGGCGGCGTCCTCGGGCGATGTCTTCTGCTTAGGCAACATTTGCCGGAGCCTCCTTCGCCCTGTCCTGCAACTCGCGCGTTCGTCGCCGACTCGGCAACAGACCCTGCGGGCGCAGCAGCATGATGAGCACCAATGCTAGGCCGAAGGCGAGGACCCGGTACTCCGAGAAGTCGCGGAACCGCTCCGGCAGGTACGCGAGCAGGAAGGCGCCAACCGCCACACCCGCCATGTTGCCGGAGCCACCGACCACCACCATCGCGACGAACAGGATGGAGAGCTGGACGTTGAAGGTCTCGGGCTGAATGAAGGCCGACCGGCTGGCGAAGAGCAGACCGGAGAACCCACCCAGGGCGGCACCGATGGCGAACGCCCACAGCTTGAACTTGAACGGGTAGACGCCCATCACCGCGGCGGCGTCCTCGTCCTCCCGGATGGCCAGCCACGACCGCCCCACCCGGCTGTGCTCCAGCCGCCGAACCAGCAGGACCATCACCAGCACCACGCTCAACGCCAGCCAGTACCAGGGCTTGATGTCGAGCAGTCCGAAGACCTTGTTGTCGGGCGACGGTGGGCCCTCCGGGCCGGGAATTCCGGGCACGCCCTGTGCCTCGCCGGCCCACCCCGAGTTCTTCGCGACGATCCGAATGATCTCGCCGAAGCCCAACGTCACGATGGCCAGGTAGTCGCCCCGAAGCCGTAGTGTCGGCCAGCCGAGCAGAACTCCCGCGACCAACGAGAAGGCCAACGCGATCGGGATACAGATCGCCCACGCTATCGCCCAGTCCTGGGAGAAGCCGAACTGTTCCTGCAACGCCCCCACAACCGGCGACTCGGCCGACCCGAACAGCGCCACGCTGTAGGCGCCCACCGCGTAGAAGCCGACGTAGCCGAGGTCGAGCAGACCAGCCAGCCCGATCACGACGTTGAGCCCGATAGCCACCAGGACGTACAGGGCGCAGACGAAGAGCACCCCTGCCCAGTTGGCGCCGCCGTCGATGGAGTCGGTCCGGAACCAGTCCAGCCCCGGAATGATCAGGTTCGTCCCCGGGATGTCACCGAGGAACGGCAGGTAGTAGAGGAAGGCAACACCCGCGAGCAGGGTCAGCCAACGCTGCCAACGAGGCAGGGCCCGCCACCGGTCACCCATACCCCCCAGAACGTGTCGGCGCCGCTCGTTGAATTGTCGTAGTGCCTCTGTCATGCCCTCGCCTTTCCGAGAGACTCACCGAGCAGGCCGGTCGGCCGGAAGATCAGCACCACCACCAGCACCACGAAGGCGGCCACATCCTCCCAGGTGGATCGGGTCAACGTCGCCGCGTACACCTCGATGACCCCGAGTAGTAGGCCACCGAGCAGTGCGCCGCGGAGGTTACCGATACCACCGAGCACCGCCGCGGTGAACGCCTTCAGCCCGACCACGAAGCCGATGTCGAACTTGGTGATCCCGTACCGCATGTTCCACAACAGGGCCGCGGCGCCCGCCATCAACCCGCCCAGGACGAAGACCAGCATGATCACCCGGTCCTGGTGCACCCCCATCAGCGCGGCGGTGTCTGGGCTCTGTGCCACGGCCCGCACGCCACGGCCGTACCGCGTCCGGTTGATGAACTGGTCCAACCCGTAGAGCATCACGAGGGCGGAGACCACCATGATGATCTGCACATTGGTGATATCGGCGCCCGCCACCGAGAGAACCGTCTCCTGCTTCAGCAGCGGCGGAATCCCGATCACGAGTCGGTTCTCGGTGAATCCGCGCCCCGAGAAGAACCCTGCCATCCACAGCGCGAAGATCTCCACCAGGACGAGCGAGAGCCCGATGGCGGTGATCAGGAAGATCAGCGGCGGCGCGTTCATCCGGCGTAGTCGCCGGTAGGCGACCCGTTCGACGGTGAGCGCGGTGGCACCCGAGGCCAGCGCACCGACCACCAGACCGATGAGCAGGTAGACGATCGCCATCCCGATCGGAGGGTTGTCGGCCACCCCGAGCAACGACCAGGTACCGAGGATCGCGAAGGTGCCCACCATGAAGATCTCAGAGTGCGCGAAGTTGATCAGACGGAGCACACCATAGACGAGCGTGTACCCCAGGGCGACGAGGGCATAGATCGCCCCCTTGGACAAGCCGTCGACAGTGTGCTGGGCTAGGTCGCCGAATAAGGCATCGAAATTCACGGGTTTCTCCCCTTTGGCACCGTTGCGCGGCCGGGGAAAGCCCCGGCCGCGCAACGGTCATCCTGGCTCAGCTGAGCTTGATCTCCTGCTGGGCCGTGATCTCACCGCCCTTGATCTCGTAGGCCCAGATCACCACCCGGGACTCGTCCACGTCACCGTTGTCGGCGAACTTGAGGGACTTCGAGACCCCCTCCTTGTCGTACGAGTCGACCCACGCCAGCAGATCCGCACGCGTGGTGTTGCCCTCGGCCAAGCCCTCGATCAACACGTTCGCGGCGTCGAAACCCTCGGCACCGTAGGAACCCGGAGGCCCGCCGTACGCCGCTTCGAAGTCAGCCGCGAAGGTGCCACCNGCCTTNTCCGNCGGCAGNCACNGGCAGGTNANGATCNCACCCTCGGCGCTGGCCCCGGCACCCTTCGGGAAGGACGGGTCGTAGAGACCGTCGAAGCCGAGGAAGGGCGTCGTGATGCCGGTCTCCCGCAGCTGCTTCACCAACGGCGCCGCCTCGTTCGTGTAGCCGCCGTAGGCGATCGCGTCCGGCTCGGCAGCCTTGATCTTCGAGATGGTGGCGGCGAAGTTGACCTGCTTCTCCTGCACCTGATCGGTGCCGCCCGCCAACCCACCGAGCGCCTCGGTCAGCTCGTCGGCGATGCCGGCGCCGTAGGTGGTGCCGTCATTGATCACGAAGACCTTCTCGGCCTGCACGACGTCTCTGAGGTAGACGGCAGCGGCGGCACCCTGAACGGCGTCGTTGCCGACCACCCGGTGGAACACCTCGTTGCCGCCCGCGGTCAACTCGATCGCGGTCGCCGATGGGCTGACCATCACCATCCCGGCCGCCTCGTAGACAGCCATCGTCGCCTTGCTCTCACCAGAGAACGCGCCACCGATGACGCCCAGGAAGGACTCGTCACCGGTGACCTGATTCGCGACCGGCGTGGCCTGGGTCGGGTCGCCCTGGGTGTCGAACTCCTGCAGGGTCACCTCGCAGTCCGGGTTCGCCTCGTTGTGCTGATCCACCGCAAGCAGTGCGCCGTCGCGCGACGGGATCACCAGACCCGAGTTCGGGCCGCTGAAGGCACCGAAGATGGCGATCTTGCCACCGCAGTCACTGCTGCCGGCGGAGTTGTCCTCCTCCGCCTGGCAGCCCGCAGCGCCAATGAGGGCTGCCGACAACCCAATGGCGCCGAGCGCCCGTACGTACTTACGCCTCACGGCTATAGACCTCCTCCAGTTGCAGGAGCCCGAGCACACCCGAGGCAGCCGGCCGCACCAGTACGGCGGCCTCCCCACCTCGATGTGAGCCCACACACCTGCTACGGCTCGTGATGGCGGAGCGTACTGGTCGAGATACGGTCCCGGAAGCCCTCGAAGCCACGCTTGTCAAACCGTTACGAATACAAACGCCAATACGACCCCAACGCGTAACATCCTTCACAGCTGGCCAGCGGCCGCACGCACACCGGCGATGACCAGCGCAGCCGGCCACGACCAGCGACACCGGCATCAATCGATCCGGCGGGAGGAAAGAACAACCGCGGCGTCGGTACGCGTCGGGTGCACACCCCGGACGGGCGAACGCCGCGGCGGCGCCAACCCCGGACCGCAGCGACCGTCGGAAGAGGGCGCGGGAGAGGGAGAGGGAGAAGGACCGGACCTACTGGGCCGGACGGGGCACCTCGCCGCCGGTGGTCTCCTGGAGAATCCGCTCGGCGACCTCTTTCATGGTCATCCGGTGGTCCATCGCGGTCCGCTGGATCCACTTGAAGGCTTGCGGCTCGGTCATCCCGTACGTGGTCATCAACGCACCCTTGGCGCGCTCGATGACCTTACGCACCTCCAGCCGGTCGGTGAGGCCAGCGACCTCCGCCTCCAGGGCGGCGACCTCCGAGTAGCGCGACAACGCGATCTCTACCGCCGGGACCAGGTCACTCTTTTGGAAGGGCTTGACCAGGTACGCCATCGCACCGGCCGCCCGTGCCCGCTCCACCAGGTCCCGCTGACTGAAGGCGGTCAGGATGATGACCGGAGCAATCCGCTCGCCGGCGATCCGCTCGGCGGCGGCCAGCCCGTCCATGATGGGCATCTTGATGTCGAGGATGACCAGGTCCGGCTTGAGGTCCTTGGCGAGCCGGACGGCCGTCTCACCGTCACCGGCCTCGCCGACGACCTCGTAGCCCTCCTCGACGAGCATCTCGGCGAGATCCAGCCGGATGAGCGCCTCGTCCTCGGCGATCAGTACCCGCCTACGCTCGGCGTCCGTCTGCGTCTCGGCCACGAGCAACTCCCACCAGTCCGTACCGACACCCGACCGGGTGCCGCGCCCCTTAGCGTAGTGGGTACTCTATGACCCGACACCGAGGCTGTCGGCGCCACTGTCCCCGTATTCCAACCGGTAGAGAAACGGAGCTCAAACCTCCGACAGTGTGGGTTCGAATCCCACCGGGGACACCACCAACCGTCGCGTGGCCGGCGGTTGACAGATCGCGAGCGGCGTCAAGCTGCGGGCGGCAGCCCCAGCAGGGTGGTGCCGCCCGGCGGCACACCCGTTCCGGTTCAGCGCGAAGGTCACCAGCAGGGAGCCGTCATCGGCGCGGCCACCGCTTCCCGGCAACCGACAGCCGCAACAGTCCACCGCTGGGCGTGCCCGCTCGCCCAGCACCGCGCCGGTCGCCCCGGCAGCGCCGGTGCTGCCCCACCGGCGAGACGCCCGGGACAGACCAGCGATACCGGGAGGTTGTTCCGGATCTCCGCCACCCGGCGAGTGGCTGGGTGATGAGCCGTGGCACCGGCTCGGGTTGGCCACCGGGGATTCCGGGAGAGCTACTCGAAGGCTCCCTGCTGGGCGACGGAGTCGTCTCCCAACCCCGACCTGCTCGGCTTCGGCATCCGGAGACCGTCATGACGGGGAGATTGAATATTTGGCCATGGAGAAGTATTCAGCCCGAACAAAATTCGGGAGCATTGCGTTGAAACTCGCATAGATTCCCGGAAAGATGGCGCTATGTCCTCTTCCCCGAATCCGGCACCACCCTACGCGAGCCTTGATGACACCGACCGCGCAATCCTGGCGGAGCTGGCCGCGGACGGCCGCCTCCCCAACAACGCCCTCGCCGAGCGGGTAGGGGTGGCGCCGTCGACCTGCCTCGCGCGAACCAGGGCGCTACACGGATGCGGGGCGATCCGCGGCTTCCACGCCGAGGTGGATCCGGCGGCGATGGGCCTGCCGTTGCAGGCGCTGATCTCGGTACGGCTCTCCGCCCACGACCGGGCCGTGGTAGCCGCCTTCCGCGCCCGATCAGTACGCCTACCGGGGATGGTGGCGGTGTTCCACGTGGCCGGTGCGGACGACTACGTGCTGCATGTCCGGGCGGCATCGGCGGACGCGCTGCGGGACTTCGTGCTCGACCACCTGGCAGTCGATCCGGCGGTGCAGCACACCCAGACCAGCCTGATCTTCGAGCAGGCACGAGGCCTGGGGTAGGACCGATCACAGCCCTGACTACGCGCCGAAACAGGATCTTCACCTCCCTGTCACGCCTGGGACGCGGGCCCCGCCTATTTTGGTTTCGGTGGTGGTTGGCACTCCCGGTCGGGACGGGTCGGGAGTTGCCAAGTTGTGGCGCACCGGGCCGGAGTCGACGGATTCCGCGAAGCCGGCCCGGTGCCCCACTCCCTCCCTCACCCGGCAAGCGCTACCGGACCGGCCCAGAGCCGGCCACCGTCCCCTCGCGGGACGCTTCGGTGGCGACGTTACCGCCGGGCGACTCAGCGGTGCTCGCACCTCGGGATGGCGTGGCGCTGCGGGCAACAGCGACGACAGTCCGGGCACGACGGGCGCGCAGCAAGGCCCGGAGCGCGAACGCGAACGCGACTCCCCAGGCGAGCGCCAGCAGGGCGTACGCCACAGGTCGCACCCCCGCGCCGAGATCGAGAGCGCGCATCAGCGTACGAGCGTTGGTTAGCACAATCACACCGCCGACCGCTGCACCGAGCAGTTGGGCCGGGACGAGGCGCACCAGCCAGGCGGCCACCGGTGCTGCGATCAGACCACCGGCCAGTAGCGCGAGCACCATCGGCAGCAGAAAGCCCTCGGAACCAAGCCCAATCAGGAAGCCGACGCTGGCCGCACCGGCGACGAGAAACTCGGCGGTGTCCACCGACCCGATCACGCGGCGAGGTTCCAGTCGCCCGCTGACCAGCAGCGCGGGGGTCGCCACCGGACCCCATCCGCCGCCGCCAGTGGCATCAACGAAACCGGCGACCAGCCCCAAGGGGCTAAGGAAGCGACTACGCAGCCGGCCAGCCCGTCGTTCGGTGCGCAGCGGCCGGGCGAAGCGCACCAGCAGGTACGCGCCGAGGGTGAACAAGATGGCCGCCATCCAGGGCGCGGCGGCAGCGGTGGAGAGAGCAGACAGAAAGGTCGCTCCGGCGAACGCGCCGAGGGCGCCGGGCACGGCGATACGCCCAACGACGCGCCAGTCGACGTTGCCGAACCGCCAGTGCGCCACGCCCGCCGCGAACGTGGTGCCCACCTCAGCGAGGTGCACCGACGCAGAGGCAGCCGCCGGTGCGATCCCGGCGAGTAGCAGCAGCGTTGAGGAGGTCAGCCCATATGCCATGCCAAGGGCACCGTCAACGAGTTGCGCGGCCAACCCCACGAACGCGAGGACCAGCAGCTTACGCACCGCGCCTCCCTAGTTTTCTGATATCTCCTATCGACTTGGTCGACAATGCGGTATGAGTGGGGCCTGGGTCAACAACGTTCAACGGCGAGTTACGGCTCAGATCCAGGCGCGGCCTAGATCCAGGCGCGGCTCAGGTCCAGGCGCGCGGGTCGGCGACCAGCTCGGTAACCCGGGCTGGAAGGGCACCGTCGGCCACGTCGGCTACGGTGACCAGCTCAAGGATCTGGCGTTCGCTTGCCCGCAGAGCGATCCAGACATCCTGCAAGGCGCGCGCGGCACCGTGGTAACCGAGCTGCTCCGGGCGCTGCCCACGGACATGGGCCAGCGGACCATCGATCACCCGAATCACCTCGGCGAGGGAGATCTCGCCCGCCGGCCGCGCCAGCCAGTAGCCTCCCTCCGGGCCCCGCTGGGCCTGCACCACACCGCCCCGACGCAGCTGCAACAGGATGCTCTCCAGGAACTTCGGCGGGATCTCCTGGGCTCGGGCGATCTGTTCGGCGGTCACGAACCGCCCTCGGCCGGTCGAGGTACTGCCGGTCGCCGAGGCGAGCTCGGCGACCGCGCGAAGGGCATAGTCGACCCGGGCGGAGAGACGCATGGCTGACAGGCTAACCGGCTCGGCCGCCAACGACCGACCATCCCTCGGTCCCCACCAAGCCGGAGGCCTGCGCTCGGGAGGCCGGACATGGCTGTTGGCCGGCACCCGGTTCGGGTGCCGGCCAACAGTTCTTTCCCCTTGTGTGGGTCAGGTCTGTGGGGGTTTGTTTGTGGGTGGTGCGGGTGGGGTCAGCTGGTCCAGTGCTCGGCGACGAGGTCGGCGGCCTGGGTTTCCCACTGGGCGTAGTGGAACGGGTAGGCCGACACCTGGACCTTCTGGGCGGCTTCGGTCAGGGGCATGTCCTGCCAGCCCTCGACCTGCT
>NZ_AZWO01000073.1 GCF_000514775.1 Salinispora pacifica CNR114
CCGCCGAACCCCGCACCACCCCAAACACCCGATGCCCATTACGACGAGCATCCGACAACCGCTCCAACACCAACACACCAACACCCTCAGACCAGGCCGCGCCGTCAGCGCCGTCGCCAAAGGACCGACACCGGCCGTCGGGGGACAGCGCGCGCTGCCGGCTGAACTCGACGAAGAGCTGCGGGGTGGCCATCACCGCGACGCCACCAGCCAGCGCCAGGCCGCACTCCTCCTTACGCAGCGACTGGCAGGCCAGGTGCACCGCGACCGACGACGACGAGCATGCGGTGTCCACCGTGATCGCAGGCCCCTCCAGGCCCAGGTGGTAGGCGACCCGACCGGAGACGAGGCTGCCGGAGGTGGTGCTGTCGACGTAGTCGTGGTGCATCACGCCGACGAAGACGCCGGTGGCGCTGCCCTTCAGGCCGACCGGGTCGATGCCACCGTGCTCGAACGCCTCCCAGGATGCTTCCAACGCCAGCCGCTGCTGCGGGTCCGTCTCCACCGCCTCCCGTGGGCTCATCCCGAAGAAGCCCGGGTCGAAGTCGGCGGCGTCATAGAGGAAGCCGCCGTGCCGGGTGTAGCTCTTGCCGGGCTTGCCGGGTTCCGGGTCGTAGACGCCGTAGACGTCCCAGCCCCGGTCGGTCGGGAAGTCGGAGATCGCGTCGGTGCCGTCTAGGACGAGCTGCCAGAGGTCCTCCGGCGACCGGACACCCCCGGGGTAGCGGCAGCCCATGCCGACGATCGCGATCGGCTCCTGGTCCCGGGCCTCCACCTCACGCAGTCGCCGGTTGGCCTGTTGCAGTTCGGCCGTGGCGCGCTTGAGAAAGGTCCGGAGCTTGTCGTCGTTCGCCATCGTTCACACCAATCTTCCGGCGCCGGAGGGACCTCGGAGTCGGACTGCCGTCAGGAGATGCCAAACTCGTTCTCCAGGACGTCGAAAAGTTCCTCGTCGGTGGCGGACTCGTAGTCGTGCCGGGTGCCGTCGGGGCCGCCGGTCCGGTCCTGCCAGCCACGTAGCACCGCCTCCAGCCGTGCGGTGACCCGGCCGTACTCGTCGACGGGTACGCCGGCCAGGGTCTTCTCCAGACGGTCGAGGTCGGCGAGGACGGCGTCGGCCGGATCGGCATCGGGCACCACCAGGTCGGCCTTCAACGCCCGGGCGAGGGCGGCGGGTTCGGGGTGGTCGAAGACGAGCGTGGCGGGCAGCCGCAGGCCGGTGACGGTACTGAGCACGTTGCGGAACTCGACGGCGGCAAGGGAGTCGAAGCCGAGGTCCTTGAAGGCACGACCGGGTTCCACCGACGCCGGGCCCGGAAAGCCGAGCACAGCGGCGGCGTGCGTGCGAACCAGGTCCAGCAGCAGGGTGTCCCGGTCGGCGTCGGAGAGACCGGCGAGCCGCTGGGCCAGCCCCCGGTCACCGGCCATCGGGTCTCCCGTGGCCACGGGCCGGGCCGGGCTGCGGACCAGGCCGCGCAGCACGGTGGGCAGCGTGTCGGTCCGCCGCCGCAGTGCGTCCAGGTCGACCCGCACCGGTACAACGTTGGCCCGGTCGGCGGCGACGGCTGCGTCAAAGAGGCCCAGCCCCTCGTCGGTGGTCATCGCGGGCATGCCGAGCCGGCGCATCCGGTGCAGGCCGGCCTCGTCGAGCTGACCGCCCATGCCGGTGCCGGCGGCCCAGAGGCCGAAGGCCAGCGAGGTGGCCGGCAGCCCGTCTGCGCGGCGGTGCTGGGCGAGCGCGTCGAGGAAGAGGTTGGCGGCGGCGTAGTTGCCCTGGCCAGCGCCGGCCACCCAGCCGGCCGAGGAGGAGACGAGCACGAACGCGGCCAGGTCGAGGTCGCGGGTGAGGTCGTGCAGGTGCCAGGCGGCATCCACCTTGGGCCGTAGCACCCGGTGTAGTTGTTCGGGGGTGAGGGCGTCAACCAGCGCGTTCTCGGCGGTACCGGCGGCGTGCACGACGGCGGTGAGCGGGTGGTCGGTGGGAAGCTCGGCGAGCAGCGCGACGAGCGCGTCCCGGTCGGCGACGTCGCAGGCGGCGACCGTCACCTCGGCGCCGGCAGCGGTGAGGTCCGCGACCAGTTCCGCCGCGCCGGGTGCGCTGGCGCCGCTGCGGCTGGTCAGCAGCAGCCGGCGTACGCCGTGCCGGGCGACCAGGTGCCGAGCGATGAGGCTGCCCAGCCCGCCGAGGCCGCCGGTGATCAGGACGGTGCCGTCGGCGGGCCACGGGGTGTCGCCGGGTGCCTCGGCGGATACCCGGGTCAGTCGGGGCACCAGCAGTTGACCCTCTCGGACGGCCACTTCCGGTTCGCCGGTGGCCAGCGCCGCCGCGAGGTGGTCGGTGCCGGCGCCAACCGTGTCGACCAGGACAAACCGACCGGGGTGTTCGGCCTCGGCGGCCCGGACCAGCCCCCACAGGGCCGCCTGGACGGGGTCGACCGGGGTGTCGCCGGCACCAACCGCGTCGCGGGTGAGCAGCACCAACGTCGTCGCGGCGTACCCCGGCTCGGTGAGCCATCGGCGCAACAGCGCCAGCAGTCGTTCGGCAGCCCGGTGCACGGCGGCGGGCGGCGTGCTGGCCGGGTCGAGGGTGACCACGACGGTGCCGGGTGCCGGGGCGGGCAGTTCCGCCTCCGCGTCGATGAGGGTCCAGTCGTCGGCGACAACGTCCGGGGTGGGGACGGGCCGCCAGGCCACCTCGAACAGGTTGCGCTGATGGCGGCGGGCGGCGGTGCCGAGCACGTCGGCGGCCACCGGTCGGACCACCATCTGGTCGATGGTGGCGACGGGATTGCCATTACCGTCGGCGACAGCGACGGCCAGCTTGTCGGCGGTGGCCGGGGAGATCCGGATCCGCAGGGTGGCGGCGTGCGCCGCGTGCAGGGTCACCCCGCGCCAAGAGAACGGCAACGGCGTGTCGCCTGCGCCTTCGGCTACGAGGTTGGCGTGCAGCGCCGCGTCGAGCAGCGCCGGGTGCAGCAGGAACCGGGGCGCGTCGGCAGCGGCCACCTCGGGAAGCGCCGCCTCGGCCCAGACCTCGGCGGTGTCGCCGTCGCCGCGCCGCCACACCGCGCGCAGTCCCTGGAACGCCGGCCCGTAGCCGTATCCGTGGTCAGGTAGCCGGTCGTAGAGTCCAGTGAGGTCGACCGGCTCGGCGCCGGGGGGCGGCCACGCGGACAGGTCGGCAGCGGTCGGGTCGGCTCCGGCCCGGAGGACCAGGATCCCTTCGGCGTGCCGGGTCCAGCCGGTGCCGTCGGCGGCGTCGTCGGGCCGGGTCCAGATGCCCAGGGTACGGGCGCCGCTGTCGTCGGCGGCGGCGACCGTGACGCGCAGCGCCAGCCCGCCCTCAGCGGGCAGCACCATCGGCGCGCCGATGGTCAGTTCGTCCAGTACCGGACAGCCGACCTGGTCTCCGGCGTGGAGGGCGAGTTCGACCAGCCCGGTACCGGGGACGAGGACGGTGTCGAACACCGCGTGGTCGGCGAGCCACGGCTGGGCGGTGCGGGAGATCCGGCCGGTGAGCACCACACCGCCAGCGCCGGGCACATCGACGACCGCGCCGAGCAGCGGGTGGTCGGCGGAGTCCAGACCCATCGCGGTGACATCACCAGGACCAGCCGGAGCATCGATCCAGTAGCGCTGGTGTTGGAAGGCATACGTCGGCAAATCCACCCGCCGCCCACCCCCACACACCACACCCCAATCCAAATCCAC
>NZ_AZWO01000074.1 GCF_000514775.1 Salinispora pacifica CNR114
GCCGACGCCGTCACCAAGCACGAGCCACGACCAGCCACTACGCCCGGCAAGCCCTCACCGAGCCGTGATCACAATCCCCGGCTGGAGTACTAACTCGCGCCTTCTCGTTGCTGCGCCACCTCCACATCGACAGAAGCGGATATGTGGCGCACCAGGTCGCGGTGCATCCGACATCACGATCTGTGCCGGTCCACTCCGCGCGGTCTAATCCATCAGCTGGAGCCATCGTGTAACGCATCAAGTGAAGCCCGACAACGCTTCAGCCACGTCCGGGCAGGGGGAGGCCTCGGCATGACTACCGCCGATCCGGTGGGAGATCGCGGTGGTTCAAGGGCTGCGCGCTTCTCGTGGGCTGCAGTACTGTGACCAGCGCAGATGCGCTACCGACGGATCGCTGCCAAGCGTGGCTGTATTTGACCGTGGAAATGCGGGCCGTGACCTGCGACTTAAGGTTCGGGGCGCTCATCACCCCTGAAGGGATCGCAACAGGGGTGACCCAGAGGCGGATGTCGACGCACCACCACCAGCCCGCCCCGCAACATCAAAGCTAGCCGACCCCGAAAGACCGACTTTCCTACATAACAGGCACGATGACCCGATGAGCAGCGCACACGAAACCGGCAGATTCGCCAACATCCGCCCCGACGAGGTCGACCACGTCGCCACGAACACCGACGCCGCCGACATCGTCGGACGGATGGCTCCACCCTCATGCAGTGCCGCCGTACGACGGCCATAGTCGGGATCCGAGAGCGAGCTGCTCGAGGGACCGCGCCGCCCAATCGGAGGTGGGGCTGGCGCTCCGCCGGACGATCCGGGCCTGTAGGCCAGCCAGAACCTGGTGGAAGTTGGGCAGCCGCACGGCCCGGGTGGGTCCACCGCCGGCAACCAGCCGATCGACCACCTCGGCCGGCGCCAGGTCACGGCGGGTGCCGCCGTCGGCACCGCGCAGGACGGACCCACCGCGTCGCTGCCGAGAAAGAGGCAGGACTCCCGCACCGCCGTCTCCGGCAGGTCGGACGTGTGGACGACGCACATCACCATGTTCTGCGAGCCGAATTCGTACCGCAGCAGGCCGGGCTCCGACAGGCCCGGGTTGGAAGGCCCCTTGAGCTCGGAGAGCCACTCGGTCGCCGGGACGGTCGAGGAGGAGCGCCACCGCCGGGCCGAGTCGGTAGTAGCGCGGCATATACCACCACAACGGGCGGCCGCCGGGGTCCATCAGCCTCACCTGGGTGTAGCGGTAGAGCTCCTCGAGCCGACAGTGGTGCGAGCGCACCACCTTAAGGGCGGTCACGCCGAAGCCCCGCTCGCCCAGCCACGCGACGATGTCCGGAACCTGGCCCTGACGGACCGCTTCGGGCCGCACAAGCATGAAGGCTGTCCGTCGCGCCGCCGCCGGGTGCGCGCCGAGCAAGCGCCGGGGCTCGGCCCATCGTCCACGGGCAGCGCCGCCAACAGCCCCGCCGGCGCCGCCGCCGCGTCGGGCACTCCCCACGCACGCGCCTGGCCGTCCCGTCCTCGCCACGCCTCGCCGTCACCAGCGGCGGCCTCGACCCGCGGACGGCTCCAGTTCCGCCGCCCGGGCGAGCAGCGCGCCCCGGTCGATCAAGTCGACGTTCGTCGCCGCCACGGTACAGGCGTAGGCCCCGGAGATCGCGCCGTACAGGGCGCACCGCCGCACCGGCTCCCCCGCGAGCCAACCGAACAGGAAGCCTGCGGCGAAGGCGTCGCCCGCACCGTTGGAGTCCACCACCAGCGCCGGCGGATCGACCGCCGGAACATGGCTGAACTCGCCGTCGACCAGCAGGTACGCCCCCTCGGCTCCGGCGGTGGCAACGACCGTGCGGGCCCGGCCGCGTTCGACGATGCGCCGCATCGTCTGCTCGGGATCGGCCAGCGCGGCCGACGACACGAAGACGAGGTCGGCCGCGTAGGCGAAGTCCTCGTGGTACGGCTCGTTGCCGTCCCAGTTGTGCAGGTCCGTGGAGATGGTTACGCCCGCCGCGCGCAGCGTGGGCAGGGCGAAGGCGCACGGATAGGTGATCGACACGTGGGCGTGCCGGCTCGCCGCGGCGAGGGCGGTCACCGTCTCCACCGGGAGCCGGTCCCCCGCCTCGGATCGACTGCTGTCGTACAGGGACAACCGCCGTCCGTCAGGGGCGACGAGGTTGACCGCACGGCGGGTACCGGCCCGCAGCGCAGAGACGGTGAGCGGGATGCCCCGCTCGGCGTGCAGGGCGCGGACCAAGTCGCCCTCGTGGTCGTCGCCGATCACATCGACGTGGTGGGTACGCAGGCCCAGGGCGTGGACCGCCATCGCCACGAAGTCGCCGGTCTGCCCCGCGCGCGTCGTGATCGCCGGCACCATGTAGCTGTCAGCGAACGGAAGGGGCAACTGCGGTGCGTAGACGATGGTGTCCACGCCGGCGCCGCCCAGGACAAGGACATCGATCTCAGTGCTCACGAGTGCTCCTCAGGGCAAGTGGTGTAGGGCTGATGTAGATAGCGGCGACGTCCCACCCACGGGGCCAGGTGAACGGGAAGCGTTTGCCCTGAGCGAGAACGAGTCTGTCCGCGCCGGCTACGCCGCGCTGCTCAGCCGCCGAGGTGGGCGAGCAGGACGTGACCGCAGCTAACTTCACCGCGCTGGTCCGGTCTGCGACCCGCTCGCGCTGCACGGCCTGTTCGCTGGCCCGCGCTGGTTGGCTGTCTTCTGAGGCCGATGTCCTGGTACCAGCCGCCATCTCATTCACCATCGATGCCCCAAACCATGAACAGGTCCGAGCAGGCTACGCCGTCGAAGGCGCTAGCGCCGCGGTGACGGCGGAAGCCTCCGCCGCCCTGAGGGATGCGTGGCGTGACGGTGGTTCCCGGAGTCATCGCCAACTGTGCCGCCAACGCATGGTGGTGGACGCTGTTCGGCGACGTCGGCATCGATCCGGTGGAGGTGTTCCACCGGATCGACTCACTTATCACGCCGCTGGTCGCGAGGGCGTTCGAGACGGCGCCGACCGGTGACGAGCTGGACGTGGCCGCTCGGCAGACCGCACACCAGAACCTCGGGGACCTGACCCGGACTCTCGAGTTGGTACGTTGAGCAACCCCGATAGATCGACGGGAGGTTGATGGATGGCTATTACTCTGGCAACGATTTTCGGCCTGGCACTCGTGGACAGTCTGAGTCCATCGATGCTCGCCGTCAGCCTGTACTTCGTGCTGAAGACCGAGCGCTACGTCTCCCGGGTGGCCATCTACGTGGCGACGGTACTGACGGTCTACCTCGGGCTCGGCATCGCCCTGATGCTCGGATTCGGCGCCCTGGCGGACATCATGACCAACGACATTGGGCGAACGATCGTTCACATACTGCAGGTCGTCGTCGGCGTCTCACTGCTCATCTACAGCATCACCGGAGGATGGCGTAAGAAGCCGGCGGAGCCGGTGCGACGCCCCACCTCCCAGCGCATTCCGACCGTCATCGGACTCGCCCTCAGTGTGACCCTGGCCGAGTTCCTCAC
>NZ_AZWO01000075.1 GCF_000514775.1 Salinispora pacifica CNR114
TCGTCGCCGCCGGACACACCGCCGGACTCGAACTCGTCGAAGAATGCGTCGCCCTCATCGCCGCCGTCCGCAACGGCCGGCTCATCCCCCGCGCCNCCTTCTTCCAAATCAAAAACGTCGGCGACGCCATCGACCACGGCGACCCACAGTGGCTCGTCCAGCACGAAGACGTGATCATCTTCAAGGCGAAAGGCGACTATTGATGAGTGATCGCCTGCCGGAGAAGACGATCACGACCTCCGCGTCGAGACCAACACCGACCGTCGAGTTTCGTATCGAACCAGTGTTAGCCGACACCGTGGCCTGCGCGCTCCTGACCTTGCTGCAACGCTCGTCAGCGACGAATAGTCAGGGGCCCGCCGAGTCCACAGACGCTTGATCCCTTAATGCCGGTATGCGTGGATCTGATAGCGACACGTCCACGGTCACCCCATTCCCGGGTGACCGTGGGCGCGCACCCCACAACACCCGAGAGGCACTCTTCGTGACCACCGACGTACCTCGCATCGAAGATGCGACTGCCACCCTCGCAGACCACGAACATCAACGGTTCGCGTTTTACGGCCGCGTTTCCACCGAGGACCAACAGGACCCTGTAGCCTCTAGGAACTGGCAGCGCAACCGCGCCACCGGCCTCATCGAACCGGCCAGCGGCATCATCGTCGCCGAATTCTTCGACGTGGGCCTGTCCCGCTCCCTGCCGTGGAAGCGCCGGCCCCAGGCCGCCAAGCTTCTCGACGTTCTCGCCGACCCTAACCGCGGTTTCGACGCCGTCGTGATCGGTGAGCCCCAACGCGCGTTCTACGGCAACCAGTACAGCCTGACCATGCCCGTCTTCTCGCACTACGGCGTCGGCCTGTGGGTGCCGGAAGTCGGCGGCGCGATCGACCCCGAGTCCGAAGCCCACGACCTGATCATGAGCGTCTTCGGCGGCATGTCCAAAGGCGAACGAACTCGGGTGAAAGTCCGCGTCCGCACCGCAATGACCTCCCAGGCGAAAATCGAAGGCAGGTTCCTCGGCGGACGCCCACCCTACGGATACCGCCTCGCCGACGCCGGACCACACCCCAACCCAAGCAAAGCCGCCGACGGCCGCCGCCTACACAAGCTCGAACCCGACCCGACAACCGCACCCGTCGTACGCCGAATCTTCGCCATGTACCTCGCCAACAACGGCTACTTCGCCATCGCCGAGGCACTCACCCGCGACGGCATCGCCTCACCATCAGCCGCCGACCCCGCCCGCAACCCCCACCGCACCGGCGAAGGCTGGGCCAAAAGCGCCGTCAAAAACATCCTGTCCAACCCCCGCTACACCGGCCGCCAGGTATGGAACAAACAACGCAAGGACGAGGTACTCCTCGACGTCAACGACGTCGCCCTCGGCTACGAAACCCGCATGCGCTGGAACGACAAAAACTCGTGGGTATGGTCCGACACGATCGCCCACCCACCACTCGTCACCGTCAACGACTTCGAACTAGCCCAAACGATCATGAACGCCAACGGCAACGGCCGCACCAGCACCCAACCACGTAAAGCGCGCTACCCCTACATCCTTCGCGGACTCATGCTCTGCGGGCTGTGCGGACGCAAAATGCAGAGCCACCAGGCACACGAGACCGCCTACTACCGATGCCGCTACCCCAACGAGTACGCCCTGGCCAACCACATCCAGCACCCCCGCAACATCTACGTCGCAGAACGAGACATCGTCCCCGCACTCGACAACTGGCTCCTCACCGTCTTCGCCCCACACCGACTCACCGACACGATCCGCCGACTCCACGCCGCCCAACCCCACACCGAACCCAACACCACCACCCCGAACATCACCGCCGCCAACAAGATCATCGCAGCGTGCGACGCCAAACTCCACCAGTACCGCGCCATCGCAGACACCGGAGGCGACGCCACCACCATCGCCACCTGGATCACCGAGGTCAACGCCCAGCGCGCCGCCGCCCTCGCCCAACGCGACACCGCAACCGCCCAGAAACAGGCTCCTGACCGCCTCACCGAGAACGACATCCGACGCCTCGTCGGCAGCTTCGACAACATCCGCAACACCCTGCGCGACGCCCGCAGCGAGGACAAACGCACGGTCTACCGCGAGCTACGGCTCACCCTCACCTACAACCCCGGCCAAAACAAAATCAGCGTCGAGGCCAAACCCGACGCTGATTACTGTGGGGTAACTGTACGTGTCCGAGGGGCCACACAAACCGTTACCCCACCACCGATGACAATCGTCAAGACCTTGAAGCCAACCCAAGCCTAGGAACCCCGCTGACCCGACCCTTCCGGTGCCGCCGAAAGGGTCACCACGCCCACCTGCACGGCAGTGTCGCACGCACCGGACCCGGCTCCCGCGAACTATCCACCTTCCTGGTCGAAGCCGACCAACCCGGCGTCCGCCTCACCCGCACCAACCCGTCATGGGGCCTACACGGCTCCAGCTCCGGCGAGATCACCTTCAACAACTGCCGCATTCCGGTGACCAACAGGCTCGGTGCCGAAGGCGACGGCCTCGAGGTCGCCTACTCCTCCAGCGTCCTGTACGGCAGACCCAACCTGACCGCCGTCGCCCTCGGCATCCACCAGGCAATCCTCGACACCACCGTCACCTACACCGCCGCCCAACGCCGCTACGGCAATCCCCTGGCAGACCTGCCGACGGTGATGCAGCGGCTCGGCTACATCCAGTCCCGGCTGATGACTGCCCGGCGGGCCGCATGGCGCGCTTGATCGAAGCATTGGCGGCCCAGGTTGGCTCGTCGGAGCACTCTGCGCTGGCGCCTGGTGCGGTCGCGGCACTGACCGGCCTGAGCAGGTCCGAGACTGGCTTGATCTTCGGTCATGCGGGCCACCTCGTGCACTACGGCGCAGACACCGAACCGATCGAGGTCCTCATCCAGCTGATCTCGGACATCCAAGATCGCGAGGCCGAGGCGGGTGCCGCGATAGCGCCAGGGGACAGAGTGCGACTCGCAGGCGAACTGCCAGCCAGCGTGACGGACCATGGCGCCACTCGGCCGAGCGAAACGGTGTTCGCCGTCCGCTACGTCGGTGATGACGCGACGATCGACGTGCAACCGGACCTGGCTGAGGACTACACGATCAAGTCGGCGCCGATCGCCCTCGTGCAGCCAGCAGGTACATAGAGCATGAGATAGAGCCGAGCATCCGCACATGCCGCCATCCGCTCATGGCCGTGGTGTCGGCTCCGCCTGAAAACTGACCACGTGGTTCCGGCTGAATCGGGATCACCTCCTGAAGCATCGGGAGGTGCTGAGCGTGGAGGACTGGGC
>NZ_AZWO01000076.1 GCF_000514775.1 Salinispora pacifica CNR114
GGGGTACGAGGCGGTCGTCCTGGACGGCGACGACCAGGATTTCGCCGGTGTTGGTCGGGATGATCGCCTGGTCGTGGTTGTCGAGGTAGAAGTACACGCCGCCGGCGATCTCGGTGGGGCTGGTGCTGGTGCTGCCGGGCAGGCTCAGGGCGGTGATCGCCTCGAGGGTGTCCGGGTCCAGTAGGAGCAGCCGAGGTGCCTGGCCCGGGGTGATGCAGACCGTGACGATCCGGCCCTTGGAGTCGAAGGTGACGGAGAGACACACTCCGCCCTGCAACCGGCTGCTCACCGTCAGGTCGCGGCCGGTCGGGCCGGGGTTTCGGTACGCGTCGGTCTGGTAGGCGTCGCCGTGGATGTTGCTGGAGCCGTTGGCGGCCATGAAGGGATGTCGCGGCACCGCTGCGGTGTCGATCGGGTGGGCTGTGGCCGGCTGACCCGTGAACGGCTGTAGTCCAACGCCGCGGGGATCGACGGGGATGGGCAGGGCGCGTCCAGTCGAACTGTCAACTGTGGTCGTACCAGGTAGAGCTAGGCCGATTGCCGTCATGACGGAGACTAGGGTGAGACCTCGCTTACGTACCTTCATGGCCCTGATTGTCGACGAACTTCGATAAAAGGTGAAGAGTGGCGGTGTGTGGGTTGCATCGGAAAGATCATTCAAACCCGGTCGTAAGGTTCACGATCAACACCACCCTCGCCACGCTCGGCGACTTCTACACCCCGATCCGGCCTCGGACCCTCAACGCCGCCAGGCCCGACCTGCCCAAACGAGCACGTGCCCGCGACAGCGTGCGCTCGCTGCGCGCCGTCGAAGGCTGACTCAGACCCCGCGACCGCACCGTCGCCCTGCTAGACGAGTTCTTCCGAAGTCCTGCAGTGGTCGTAGGCGGTCAGTGACCGGGTGACGGGTGCGCCCCCGGCCTGCTCGGTGACGCACTCAGCCTCGTCCTGGTCCTCAACGTGCAGGCCGCGCTCCAGCTGGCCGTCGGCGCGGTCGCCTACTCGGGACTGCGCTCGGTCCTGCAGCAGTGCCCCGCCCCTGCGGCAACGTTCCACTATGTGCACCAGGTGGATTCTTCAGGGATTGCAGCCGAGCATTTCCTTGAGCGCCGGACTCGGCCAATGTCGCTACGCGCTGCGTGGTGGTTGCACTGCTGGTTGGCTGATTGGCGACGGGGGTAGGCGACGGCGAGGTGCGTTTCGTGTCGTTCGGCCATTGCCTGAGCTGGCAACGGGCCACCTGCCCCGGTGTGCCGGGGGCGGGTGGCCCGTTGTCAACCAGTTCTACTTGGTGGTGTGGTTCGTTGATTGCGTCTACCCGGGGCGATGTTGAGCCGGGTGTGGTGAAGCGGTTAGGTCAGGAAGCGGGTGCGGCGGTGGCGTCCGATCAGGTAGCCCGCGCCGCCGAGGAGCAGAAGCGCACCGCCGATGCCGGCCACGGTCGCGGTGTTGGCGCCGGTCACGGGAAGTCCACCTCCCTCGCCGCCGGAGGCGCCCAGGCTGGCGGAGGGGGCAGGGGTCGGCGTGTCAGTAGCGGAGGCCGTCGGCGAAGCAGTCGTCGTGGGCGAAGCAGTAGCCGTGGTGCTCGGGGTCGGTGTGGCCTGAGCTGCGCAGTCAAGCTCACGTGCGGCGTACAGGCCGTCGTTCAGGAAAGCCAGGTGGGCGTCCATGCTCGAGGTGTTTAACACCTCTTGCGCGGCCTCATCCACGTTGGTGCCACCGGCCGCCAGGGCCTGGCTGATCTTGATCCTCAGGTCAGTCAACCAGACTTCCTCTATGTCTGTCGTGAGGAATGTGCGGAGATCGTCTTCGCTGCCGCTCAGCGCCGTCTGCAGTGCGCGAGGCGTGGCGACAAACGAGTGGTCGTTTGCCGCTGACCGGAGTTGGGCTACCAAGAGCCGCACCTTGATGTATTCGGCGGTGTCCGGGTCAATGGTGATGAGCTCGCGGACGTCCTTGTACACCTTGCGCTCGACCATCTGGCAGGACTCGTCCAGCCCAAGCGGTGGGGTCTCAGCCGCCGCCGGTGTTGCCGGAATAAAGAAAGCCAACGCCATTAGGGCGCCAGCCAGGATCTTCCCACGCATGTGGTTCCCTCCCGTGAAGTAGAAGGAGGGACATTACCCCAATGGATGAGAAGGGTCGGGGGTGGGATGCCGTGCCGATCGCTTTGTTGGACTGGTGTCGGTTGGTGGCATTTGGGACACAATTTGGGCCTGCTGCGGCATTCGCTATGCGTGGTCACGGTTGGGTGTGAGGTTGAGGCGAACTACTGGCCGGACGTTGACGACGTGGAGCGCGAGGATGGCGGGCCGTGCCGCCTCGCCCGGTGACGCAACCGTTGCATCGCATCCGGGACGACCAAGCGCGGGCCCGTGGGTGGACTATCCCGGTGGGGCATCAATCCGAGTCTGGGCGCAAGCCTCTCCAACCTGCGCGCTGCACGATTGCGCAGTTGCGGAAAATGTCATTCCGGACCAGTAGATGGGGTAAAGGCTGATCGCCTCTCCGCCGTCCGCCCGTACCACCGGAAAGTCGGTTTCGTAGGTCGCGCCATCGACTAGCCGGCCCTGAACGCGTAACACCAGATGCTCCGCGCTTGTGTCGGTGTCCGGGTACCGCTTGACGCCCACCACAAGCGGCCACTCGTCGTTCGGTAGCCGTCCCTCAGACGTGGTGAACTCGAGAATCGACCGGCAATTCGACCGACTGCCGGCAGTCTGGCACAGGTCGGCAAACTTGCCGGCCTGCGCCAGAGCCACGGCTTCCGAAAGTAGCTCCTCGGCTTCGCTTGGCTGAACTTGGCGCGGGCTTTCCTGGTTCGTTTTTGTCGTGCACGCGATGATGGATGAGAGCGTCAGGAGGGCTACGGTGCCGCCTAGTACTCCAGCCGGGAATTGTGATCACGGCTCGGTGAGGGCTTGCCGGGCGTAGTGGCTGGTCGTGGCTCGTGCTTGGTGACGGCGTCGGCGTACGGACCAGAGCAGTGGG
>NZ_AZWO01000077.1 GCF_000514775.1 Salinispora pacifica CNR114
CCTGCGGCACGGGCTGACACTCGTGTGGGGAGTTATAAAGCTGGTGGTTAGTTGAACAGTCTGGAATGGCTGACCGTAGACGGTGAAAGTCCGGTAGGTGAAAGCTGCCAGTCTCCTGTGGGTGTTCCCGAGTAGCGGCGGACTCCTGTAATCTGCCGTGAATCTGCCAGGACCATCTGGTAAGCCTAAATACTTCCTGGTGACCGATAGCGGATAGTACCGTGAGGGAATGGTGAAAAGTACCCCGGGAGGGGAGTGAAATAGTACCTGAAACCGTTCGCCTACAATCCGTCGGAGCCTTTAGGGGTGACGGCGTGCCTTTTGAAGAATGAGCCTGCGAGTTAGTGGCATGTGGCGAGGTTAACCCGGGTGGGGGAGCCGTAGCGAAAGCGAGTCTGAATAGGGCGTTAGAGTCGCGTGTCCTAGACCCGAAGCGGAGTGATCTAGCCATGGGCAGGCTGAAGCGTGGGTAAGACTGCGTGGAGGGCCGAACCCACCAACGTTGAAAAGTTGGGGGATGACCTGTGGTTAGGGGTGAAAGGCCAATCAAACTCCGTGATAGCTGGTTCTCCCCGAAATGCATTTAGGTGCAGCGTCGTGTGTTTCTTGCCGGAGGTAGAGCACTGGATGGTCTAGGGGGCCTACAAGCTTACCGAAATCAGCCAAACTCCGAATGCCGGTAAGTGAGAGCGCGGCAGTGAGACTGCGGGGGATAAGCTTCGTAGTCGAGAGGGAAACAGCCCAGATCACCAGCTAAGGCCCCTAAGCGTGTGCTAAGTGGAAAAGGATGTGGGGTCGCATAGACAACCAGGAGGTTGGCTTAGAAGCAGCCATCCTTGAAAGAGTGCGTAATAGCTCACTGGTCAAGTGGTTCCGCGCCGACAATGTAGCGGGGCTCAAGCACACCGCCGAAGCTGTGGCATTCACGCGTGTACTTCGCATGGCCTTTGGGTTGTGTGTAGGTGTGTGGATGGGTAGGGGAGCGTCGTGCCGGGGGTGAAGCAGCCGAGTGATCGAGTTGTGGACGCGGTGCGAGTGAGAATGCAGGCATGAGTAGCGAATGAAGGGTGAGAAACCCTTCCGCCGGATGACCAAGGGTTCCAGGGCCAGGTTAATCCGCCCTGGGTGAGTCGGGGCCTAAGGCGAGGCCGAGAGGCGTAGTCGATGGATAACGGGTTGATATTCCCGTACCCGCGAAGGAGCGTCCCTGATGAACTTCGTTGTGCTAACCATCCGATCTTGGTGTGGTCTTTGGACTGTGCTGGGGGAGCGTGGGAACCTGGCGGGTAGTAGTCAAGCGATGGGGTGACGCAGGAAGGTAGCTGAGCCCGGCCGGTGGTTGTGCCGGGGTAAGCGTGTAGGCTGTGTCGTAGGTAAATCCGCGGCGCGTGTGGCTGAGACGTGATGCCGAGCCGATTCAGGTGAAGTCAGTGATCCTATGCTGTCGAGAAAAGCCTCTAGCGAGTTCCGAGCGGCCCGTACCCTAAACCGACACAGGTGGTCAGGTAGAGAATACCAAGGCGATCGGGTGAACTGTGGTTAAGGAACTCGGCAAATTGCCCCCGTAACTTTGGGAGAAGGGGGGCCGGAGACGTGAAGGCACGTGCTGCTGGAGCGTTGTATGGCCGCAGAGAGCAGGGGGAAGCGACTGTTTACTAAAAACACAGGTCCATGCGAAGAAGTAATTCGATGTATATGGACTGACGCCTGCCCGGTGCTGGAACGTTAAGGGGACCTGTTAGTCTTTCGGGGCGAAGCGGAGAACTTAAGCGCCAGTAAACGGCGGTGGTAACTATAACCATCCTAAGGTAGCGAAATTCCTTGTCGGGTAAGTTCCGACCTGCACGAATGGCGTAACGACTTCCCCACTGTCTCAACCACAGGCCCGGCGAAATTGCATTACGAGTAAAGATGCTCGTTACGCGCGGCAGGACGGAAAGACCCCGGGACCTTTACTATAGCTTGACATTGGTATCTGAATTAGCTTGTGTAGGATAGGTGGGAGCCGGTGAAGTGTGCACGCCAGTGCATGTGGAGGCAATCTTGAAATACCACTCTGGTTGGTTTGGGTATCTAACTTCGGACCGTTATCCGGTTCAGGGACAGTGTCTGGTGGGTAGTTTAACTGGGGCGGTTGCCTCCTAAAGGGTAACGGAGGCGCCCAAAGGTTCCCTCAGCCTGGTTGGCAATCAGGTGTTGAGTGTAAGTGCACAAGGGAGCTTGACTGTGAGACTGACGGGTCGAGCAGGGACGAAAGTCGGGACTAGTGATCCGGCACTGGCGAATGGAAGCGGTGTCGCTCAACGGATAAAAGGTACCCCGGGGATAACAGGCTGATCTTCCCCAAGAGTCCATATCGACGGGATGGTTTGGCACCTCGATGTCGGCTCGTCGCATCCTGGGGCTGTAGCAGGTCCCAAGGGTTGGGCTGTTCGCCCATTAAAGCGGTACGCGAGCTGGGTTTAGAACGTCGTGAGACAGTTCGGTCCCTATCCGCCGTGCGCGTAGGATACTTGAGAAGGGCTGTCCCTAGTACGAGAGGACCGGGACGGACGAACCTCTGGTGTGCCAGTTGTCCCGCCAGGGGCACGGCTGGTTGGCTACGTTCGGAAGGGATAACCGCTGAAAGCATCTAAGCGGGAAGCCTGCTTCAAGATGAGGTATCCCATCCACCTTTGGTGGGGTAAGGCCCCCAGCTAGACGACTGGGTTGATAGGCCGGAAATGTAAGCTCGGTAACGGGTTCAGTTGACCGGTACTAATAGGCCGAGGACTTGACTACTAAGTTGCTACGCGTCCACTGTGTATCTCTTGGCAAGCAAACATTGCCTGTGGTGTTGGGTGTGTTTGATATGTCGATAAGTGTTACGGCGGTCATGGCGGAGGGGAAACGCCCGGTTACATTCCGAACCCGGAAGCTAAGCCCTCCAGCGCCGATGGTACTGCACTCGGGAGGGTGTGGGAGAGTAGGACACCGCCGGGCAAAACTTT
>NZ_AZWO01000078.1 GCF_000514775.1 Salinispora pacifica CNR114
CCTCAGCCCAGTTTTCCAATGCGATCACCCCTCCAGCCTCGGAGGGGTCAGTCCCAATCCGCCGCTAGAGGGTCAGTCTCAGCGCGTCGTCGACAACGGCTACCTCGCCACGGCCGGGCAGGGCAACTGGGCGCCCCCACAGCGGACGCGGGCACAACGGTGACGCCGGCCGACGCGACCGTCCGCCGGTGGTGGCGGTACCTGAACGACCACCGCCAAGTCGACGGCCGCTGCCCCGTGTGCGGCACCCCACGGCGGTGCTGGCCGTGGGCGGAGGCGTACGCCGGGCTACTCGCCCACGACCTACTCGGATCACCCCGGGATCGTCGCCACCACGCTGCTCAGGGATCCGGCCGGATTTAGCGGCAGGCGAGGCTACCGGGCTAGACCGGGCCTTCGGCCCCGACACCCGACGAGTGCGAGGCTTCGGAGGCTCGATCCGCGGAGGCAGACCTTGACCCAAGGCCGGGGGCCAGCACGTTGGCCTCCCCCCGGTTTACGTGCTGATCAGCTTTCTTCGGGCTGCGGAGCAAGGCGACGGAGCCTTTCTGCCCGTTGGGCACGTGCTTCTCTGTATGTCCGCTCTTGTTCGGTTTCTAGGCGACGCGGGAGTGTTCGAGAAGCCCGCCAGCCCTCGCCGCACTTGTCGGACTGGCGAATGATCCGCTCTGGAGCGTGGTCGCTTGGCCAAGCCTGGATCAGGTAGTCCTCGACGGGGTCTGTCGCTACAAGGTCAGTGGCGATGTCACGGCCTCGAGCGTGCACCCGCATCCTGTAGGTGCCGGGACCTGCCGGTGTGAGGTCTGGCAAGTCTGGACCATCATCTCCGAGTGCATGCACCGCGACCCTACCCTGCGGCGCGACGAGCGGCACCTCGACGATCTCTTCCCAGCTTTCAATAACTGGCGGTGGTGCACTCGGGTGCGCTTCCACCGTTACCGCTACATTGCCCGTGTGGATTCCGGTAAAGATGGCGGCAACCCCAGTATATGTTGACACAAGGCCGTTGCTGCTATCGGTCATCTCGGCGAAGTGTTCCGTCTCTTCGCGAACGAAGAATAGGTGGTAGCTTACGCGTACGGTTCCCCGTCCAGATGTTAGTGGGCTCATGGATACACCTTAGATCGGTAAGTGGTAGGAAGTGGTCGGAGGTGGGCGCCCTCCGACCACTCTAGATTCAGCCGTGCCGGCAGCGAAGTACCTCGGTCACCGACCTCCGAGCCGGATCTTCGCAGGCCCTACGAAAATCAGTCCTGAGTGGACCAAATCCATACGTGGAAAGGATCGCGGTCTAGGATTCGATTCTCCTGGTACATCTTGTTGATACCCGTGCCGCCCTCGCTGTTTTGTTTCTTGTTAATCATGCAGGCGCTGTATCCTGTGGCTCCGGTTACGCCGGTGGGTAGTGCACTGATGGAGCAGACTTCGAGAGTGCGACCCGTCCCACCACCAGTAGACGCACCCTGGTATGTGGAAGCGAAGGGGTATTCGTCACAACTCTTGCCACTCGGTCGAGGATATGAGGTAGGGCATGCCTTGTTTCTATTCTTGACTTTTAGGGTCTCGTCGGTTAGTCGGGTGAGTGGGCTGCCATTGGGCGCGAGGCCGGGGTACGCACCAGGGAGGCCGGACTGCTGGGCGTTCCAGATATGATTAGCCAGTTCGGGATAGGTGTTCCACTGGTAGCTCAGCACACCTGGCCAGTCCGGCCAAATGCATCCCGCGATATGGTAGCCGGGCACTGCGTTGTCGCAACGAACAGTGGGATACGGAGCTGCCACCTCAGTGGTCCGGCCGCCAACCCAGGCAGGGTTGTAGAAGCGGTAGTGCCAGCTAGCATTTGCATTACCTGTGCTGCCAACCGCACTGGATGTTCCCCGGAAATATGCCTCGCCACCTTGGCGGGTATCGAGAATGACGGACTGTCGAGGAAAGTCACTACTACTCGTAGTGCATGCGCCACTGCATTCGGTACGAGCATCCACGGTCGTGCCGGCAATAGTGCCCCAGCCGCCATACAGGGATACTTCGACCTGCTGCGCCCAGTTCAGTGTGGTCGATGACCCATACGCATAGGCGTATTCATTCAATAGCAGTTGCCCGACTATTTGGCCAGTTTGTACATTTGTAATATCTACTCGCACCCCGCGAATGCGGCAAGCTTCTTCTCGAGTACCCCACCACTGTCCGTCAAATGCATTGTCGTAGCAGTATTGCGGCAGTTCTAGCGGTGCGGCGACGCGCATGTCACCCTGCTCGGGAAGTTTGCCTTCCTCTCCGACCACAACGCAAGCAACAACTTCTTGCCCGGTAATGGCGGTGCGCCTTTTGTGACGTTCAACTACCTCATCGCAGGACTCACTGTTTGGTGCGGTTGCGGTTCCGGCAGTCCCTGCTGGCAGGGCCGGCGGTTTGGGCTGCGACGGGATGAGCGTGGCGGATCCGACCGTTTCGGTCACCGCTGCTGCCGGGCCTGAAATCGACAGGAGTCCCGATAGGACGAGGGTCGCGGATAGAAGCAATCTAGCACTTGTCTTCATTGGCTACTTTCTACAGATAGAAAGAACGGCAAGGTTGTAGTAGGGCAATGTCACCACTCGAGCTGAAGCCGGATCGCAGGTATTGCGATACGAAGTCTCTAGACTAAAACGGCTGATCGGTCCCATCGCTACTGGCTGACTGAATTAGATCGAAAGTCCAGGAGCGCTGCCTAAACACGCTAAACGCACCTTCCGTAGCCTCTGCCGCCGCAGTGCAGATTCGTAGTGGCGGCGTTCTCGGACCCCTGGCCGGGGCACCACTTAATGAACTCCGATAGACACGACAACGCCCCGCCCGGACGTGCAGGGTTCCGGCAAGGTGACGATATGGCCGTTTCAGTCGAGTCCGAGTAGTTGGAGTGGCCGGTATGGG
>NZ_AZWO01000079.1 GCF_000514775.1 Salinispora pacifica CNR114
CCGCCGAACCCCGCACCACCCCAAACACCCGATGCCCATTACGACGAGCATCCGACAACCGCTCCAACACCAACACACCAACACCCTCAGACCAGCCGGTGCCGTCGGCGTTGTCGGAAAACGACTTGCAGCGGCCATCCGGGGCTAGTCCCCGTTGCCGGCTGAACGCCACAAACGGGGTGGGATTCGACATCACCAACACCCCGCCGGCGATCGCGGTGGCGCACTCCCCGGCGCGCAGCGCCTGACTGGCGAGGTGCAGGGCGACCAGCGACGAGGAGCAGGCGGTGTCGATCGTCATCGACGGCCCCTCGAAGCCGAAGGCGTACGAAATCCGGCCAGAAATCACCGACGCGGAGCTACCGGTGCTCAGGTACGCCTCCGACTCGGCGGGGGCGAGGCCGAGCAGGTCACCGTAGTCCTGGGCGCCGGAGCCGACGAAGACGCCGACCGGACCGCCGCGCAACGCCTCGGGGTTCATCCCGGCGTGCTCACACGCCTCCCAGGTGACTTCGAGCATCAGCCGCTGCTGCGGGTCCATGGCCAGCGCCTCGCGGGGCGAGATGCCGAAGAACTCGGCGTCGAACCCGCCCGCGTCGTAGACGAAACCGCCGGAGCGCACGTAGCTGGTGCCCGGCTGATCCGGGTCGGCGTCGAATAGCGCATCGGTGTCCCAGCCCCGGTCAACGGGGAAGGCGCTGATCGCGTCGGTGTCGGTGGCGACGAGCTGCCACAGGTCCTCAGGGGACTGGACGCCGCCAGGGTAGCGGCAGCCCATGCCGACAATGGCGATCGGCTCGTCCGGAGCGAGGCCGGCAGTAGTCGATGGGACGGTGGGTCCGGCGGCGGTGCTGACGAGTTCGTCGTACAGGTGACGGGCCAACACCGCAGGGGTCGGGTGGTCGTAGACCATGGTGGCGGGCAGGCGCAGCCCGACTGCCTCGCCGACCGCGTTGCGCAGCTCCACCGCGGTCAGCGAGTCGAAGCCGAGTTCCCGGAACGGCCGTTGGACGTCAACGGCGGCGGAGGCGTCGTACCCGAGGACGGCCGCGACGTGGGTACGGACGATGTCCAGCAGGTGCGGCAGCCGGTCGGCGTCGGGCAGATCGGCCAGCACGGAGGCATCCCGTGGCTGGGCCGGCGCGGTGGCCACCGCGCTCTGGTGGGCCTCGGGGAGCGCGGCGAGCAGCGGTCGGGGCCGGGCCACGGTATAGATCGGGGTGAACCGGTCCCAGTCGATGTCGGTGACCACGAGGTGGCTCTCGTCGTGGTCGAGGACCTGCCGCAACACCGCGAGAGCGAGTCGCGGCTCCATCGGTGGGGTGCCCTGGCGCAGCAGCTGTTCGGTGGCCTGGTCGTCCACCATGCCACCGCCACCCCAGGTCCCCCAGGCGATGGAGGTGGCGGTACGGCCCTGGCGACGGCGCCGGTGGGCCAGGGCGTCGAGCCAGGCGTTGCCGGCGCCATACGCGGCCTGTCCAGCGCTGCCCCAGACGGCCGCGCCGGAGGCGAAGAGAACGAATGCGTCGAGCGGCCGGTCGGCGAGCAACTCGTCGAGGTGGGTCGCGCCGAGCACCTTGGCCCGGCACACGTCGGCGAAGGCGTCAAGGTCGGTCTCGCCGAGCGGGGTGGCTTCGGGCAACACCCCGGCGGCGTGAAAGACAGCGGTCAGGTCGTCGCCGATCCCGTCGAGAAGCGTGGCGACCGCCTCGCGGTCGGTCACGTCGCAGGCGACGACCTGAACGCCGGGCAGACGGGCGGCGAGGTCGGCGGCGCCGGGGGCGGCCGGGCCGCGTCGGCTGGCCAGGACGACCCGGTCGACACCCTGGTCGAGTAGCCATTCGCTGAGGTGCGCGCCGATGCCACCGGTGCCGCCGGTGACCAGGACGGTGCCGGTGGATCGCCACCGCCGGTCCGGGGTGCCGGCGACGGGCCAGCGGACCATCCGTCGCGCCAGCACCCCGCCGCTACGCAGGGCGACCTGGTCCTCGCCGCCGTCGGTGAGCACGTCGACGAGCCGGTCGAGGGTGTCGGGCGTCCAGTCGGCGGGCAGGTCGGCCAGGCCGCCCCACCAGCCCGGGTAGTCGAGGGACAGTACGGTGCCGAGCCCCCAGAGCCCGGCCTGCGCGGCGTGCGGCAGGTCCTCGTACGGGTCGACAGCGACGGCGCCGGTGGTGAGGCACCAGAGCCGGCCGGCGAAGTCGGCGGCGGCAAGGGCGCGCACCAGGCGTACGGTGCTGGTTACTCCGGCGGAGAGACCGGCGTTGTGGGTGTCCGCGGTGTCGTCGAGGCCGAGCAGGGATACGATTCCGGCGGGCGTGTCGCGGTCGTCTGGCACGGTGTCGGTGAGCCGGACGACGGTCGCGCCGCGTGCGGTGAGTGCGTCGGCCACAGCGGCGGCCCGGGGATCGTTGGTGAGTGCGCCTGGTGTGACAACCCACCAGTCGCCGGTCAGGTGCTGCCCGGTGGGCATGTTGGCGACCCGCCACATTACCCGGTACCGCCACCTGGCGGTGGTGACGTCCTTGTCGGCTCCGGTGTCGTGCAGCCAGTAGCGCTGGTGTTGGAAGGCATACGTCGGCAAATCCACCCGCCGCCCACCCCCACACACCACACCCCAATCCAAATCCACACCCGACAC
>NZ_AZWO01000080.1 GCF_000514775.1 Salinispora pacifica CNR114
TCGCCGGCATTGGGTTCCCCCAGGTTGAGGACTGGGCGGCGGGCCACCGGCCTCAACCCCGGCGGGCCGCCACCATCGACGGTACTCCCCGCCTGTACGTCACGCCGTCATCCGGCGGTGTGGTCACCTTGGGCGCGTCGCGCGGTACGCCCTACCACGGAATGGTGGTTCCGAACAGGTGCGAGCTGTCCGCTATGAAGTAGCGGACATTCAAAACGTCAACGGACGCCAAAATCATTCGTCGATATGAGTTGTCGACGATGGATACGCTACTAAAATTGTTCGGGCTGATCAGTGATCACGAGCATCGGTGACAGGGGCCTCCGTGCGGGGGTCGTGGCCCTCGGCCGCGCACCATCGCCGCCCTATCTCGACGGTGATCCATCGACACACCCACGAGAGGTCTTCCCGACTATTCGTACGTGCGTTTGACTAGCACGCCCTTGACCGGCGCTCACTGGAGGTCTTCGACAGCGTGAACTACCCCTCCCACCCCCACCCTCGCCCCGCCATGCCACTGGTCGCCCGCGCGGCACACGCCGGCACCGCCGCCTACCAGCGCGCAATGACCAGCAAGCGCGAACGCCTGTACCAGCAGAAGATATACCGGCTCCAGCAGGAGAACGCGTAGCTCCGGGACGAGGTCCGGCATTGTCGGGATGCCATCGACGGGATGGGCCACGACATGGAGGTGCGGCGCCAGTAATTCGTCCTGGCAAACTCTCCCGAGTAGACGCCCACAGGCACACGGCGATCGTCGACCAGCGGCACCTGTTGGAGGTTTACCTTCGCGAACAGCTTGCCGCCGAACTGGAGGATGCGTTGCTTCAGGGCTTCGAGACCGGCTACAAGGCTGAACTCGACAGACGGTCGGCCGCCAGGGGCTCAGCAGCATCGATTCACATGCGACTCATGATCTCTACCCCCGGACAACAAGAGGGCCGGCTGGAGTTTCCCAACCGACCCCCTTACCTGCCTATATCCAACATTGGCGATACTGAGATCGAACCAGTAACCTCTTCGGTGTAAACTAGGTTCGGCTACCTCTCACACCTTGAAGTACGGCCATCCGTGCAGGTCAGCGTGTCGGCACCCATTGGCTTGCAACAGGGGACGACGCTACCCTTCCCATGATCGTCTCCCAGAATTCTCCCACGCTGGTCCAGGGCTGAACGACACCGCAGCTGAACCTGCCTGTCACCCACCGCCACGCTCTTCGCGGGCACCGTGTCGCGAACCTTGCCCCCTTGCCCTATCGTGCCGCCATGGCTTCCGAACGGATCTACGGCGAGATTCCAGGCTACTCACCTGGTTCGACCTTCAGGAATCGTGACGACCTCAGAGCGTCTGGCGTGCACCGCCCGAACCAGGCCGGGATCTGCGGAGGAAGCGACGGCGCAGAGTCAATCGTCGTCTCGGGCGGCTATGTGGATGATGAGGACTACGGCACTGAGATCATCTACACCGGTCAAGGGGGCAATGACCCAACTACCAAGCGGCAGACCGCAGACCAGCAGCTGACCCGCGGCAACCTCGGTCTAGCGCGGAGCCAGATCGACGGCAACCCGGTACGGGTAGTCAGAGGGGCGGCCGGAGACCCTGTGCACTCCCCCAAGGCTGGCCTCCGATACGACGGACTGTTCCGAGTAGTCGATCACTGGCTCGACACGGGCAAGGATGGCTTCAAGATTTGGCGGTACCGCCTGGTCACCCTCGAAAGCGTTGACCCGCCGTTCACGGGCGTCCATGACGCTGCGGCCGCGCCCGCCGCTCGCACGGAAGCCACGATTCAGCGCCTGGTGAGAAGTACAGCTGTCGCCAACGGCGTGAAGCGCTTGCACAGCTACAGATGCCAGGTCTGCGGCCTCCAGCTCGCGACCCCAGCTGGCCCTTACGCAGAGGCAGCACACATTCGTGCGCTCGGTCGGCCGCACAACGGTCCCGATGTGGCGAGCAATATCCTGTGCCTCTGCCCGAACGATCACCTACTCTTCGACACCGGCGCGATCCATGTCGATGCCGACGGCGTTGTTAGGCAGACGGAAACGGTCGCCGAAGTAGGAGAGCTTCGACTGGTGGCCGGCCACTCGGTGGATTGGGACCATCTGGCCTACCACCGGCGACACCATAAGTCATAGATCTGCAAGCTATAGATTCGATCATGGCACGTTAAGATCCGACTCACTCAGAACCTGACCCGCCGGCTAGCTCTACTGAGGAGATCTAGATGCACGTGGAGGATCGAGGAGAGGAGATCGTGATTACGATGCCTAGAGATGAGTTCTTTCTGGTTGAAGCGCTGATGATGGAAGCACTTGAGACCGGAGACGAACGTGACTTTCAGTCACGCGTAGGGGCGACGATGAGTGAGGTGAGGGCGCTCTTGAATAGTCTGCCAGATTTGCCGCTCGGGAACCATTAAGGGACGTTTGGTAGGCATCTATTTTTCCCTTTAGGGTGATTTGCTACTTATTCAGACCAGCGCTGGTACGGTGCGGTGCGGCCACCGAACCTGAGGCAGGCACAGGGTTCCGGCAAGTGACGATATGGCCGTTTCAGTCGAGTCCGAGTAGTTGGAGTGGCCGGTATGGGTTTCGGCTGTTGTGGCGTAGGGCTGCA
>NZ_AZWO01000081.1 GCF_000514775.1 Salinispora pacifica CNR114
TTCTTCGACGGTAACGGCGCCAGCAAGCCCCGGACGAAGTCACGCACCCGACGGCGAGGCTCCGGCCTGCGGAAACGCTGCCCGACCGTCAACATCAGGTCGTCGAACAACACCCGCCACCGCTGGGCGTCTACCCTGTATCCGGCAGCCACCGCTGCATCATGGTCAGTCCACACAACCGTCCATGATCGACGGTGGCTGCCCTCGTTCCCGCATCGCATCGAACCGCAGCTCAGCCAAGGTCAACAACCCCGGCTGGAGTATTAGATGGCGCATGCCCCAGCGGTCGTGCACCATGCTGTCTGTGTGTATCGAGCGGTTGAGCTTCTTCGTCGAGTCTGTCCATGTCTTCCCTGAAGGCTGGCGTCTGGAGGGTGGGCCGGGGGTATCACCCACGGCATTGGGCTCGTCCTGGAGACCGCTTCGACCGTGCATGCGACGAACACGGCCGGCAGGAACGGGACGTGGACCTGGTCGTGGTGGAACTCAGCGCGTCTCACGCCATCGTCACTGGCTCTGGCCGCGATCAACTCCGACCCGACGATGTCCTTTCGGGGGAGCGCGTAGCGGAGCCTGACAGAGACCACAGCACCGGGAGCGACATGGCAGAGGCCCTGGGTGAGATTCTGCGTCTCCCGGCGCTCAAAACCGGAGGCAGAGGTGGTTTCGACTGGTCACCTGTCGAGGCGAAGCTGGGTGCCACTCTTCCGCAGGATTACAAGCGCTTCATCGACTCCTACGGTGCCGGACTCATTGACGATCACGTCACCGTCTGCGCCCCCGACGAACCGCGCGACTGGGCAGACCTGCTGCAGCACAACGTCTATGCCCAGGAGTGTGTTCGCTTGGATTTCGGCGGACCCGACAACGACTCCAGAGGTTGGCACCTGGGCGACTCGCTGCAGTGGGAACCTCGGCGTGAGGATGTCCCATCCTGGTTCAACCCTGGTGACAACCTGATCTCGTGGGGGCACACCGGCAACGGCGACCTGCTCTTTTGGCACATCAAGCCCGGCGTGGCCCCCGACGACTGGCCGGTGGTATTCAAGGAGGAAGGACCGTACTGGGAGCAGTATCAGTCCGGCTTTTCGGCGGCACTCGTCGGCTTACTAACGGGCGCGATTCGGTCCGAATACCTGAGCCGCTGGCTTGGAGGACCTCACTTTTACACATCCTGAAGCGAACCGTCGGACTAGCTCAGGCATCCGGTCATGGTCACTGACCGAAGGTCTTGACCGACGTTCTTGATTGCCTGCCCCGACAGGCCGCGCATCAGTAGCGGACCGTGATGCCGGTCTTCGAAGGCGGCTGCTGATTGTCACCCGTCAAGCGAAACCGGTATGTAGCGCATCAACCGGAGTCGGACAGGACGTGGCTGAAGCTGCCTGGTCTCGCATGATGGTTGACGAATCGGCGTCGCAATATGCTTGACGCCAGGTCGAGATCGAATAGTGCTGGTGTTTCGGTCGATGGTGAGGGTGTCGGGCCCTGAGTGGTCATGGTCCTGTGGGCCGTTGCGCCTGTAGGATCTGCTGATGATCGAACCGTCGCTGGTTACTCGGTCGTCGTTGCGGCGCGTGTTGCCGATCGTGGCACCGATGCCGATGGCCGAGCTGCCGACCCGTATGTGGTCCGACGAGCAGTGGGAACGGATCAAGCTCGGTTACAAGGCTCGCGGCATGGACGAGAAGTGGAACGTGTTCGTTGAGGACCAGGTCGCGTTCCTGCATCGCAGTTGGACCGGCAACGGGGTCTTCGAAGTGTCGTTTGCGCCCGTTGGTGGCGGTGGTTGGCGTATTTCAGCGGCAGCGGTGGAGTCCGACCCGTCGCGTTACCGTCGCAGCTCTGAACGATACGACCGGGTGATGGTCGAGCTGGTGCTCAGCACGATCGTGCTCGGTGAGCCTGCCCTGGATCGGCGCGGCGAGCTGGTCGCGCTGACATCGCAGGAGTCTGGACGCACCGATCTCCCTGCGGGCGTCACCGAACACAGTGCGCTCGGGCTGAGGTCCGCCCCATAGCCGACGACAAGTTGCCAGGTCACGCCCGAAGGCGAGGCTGACCTGGGGTGGTGATCTGGTGTTTGGCTCTGGTGCGGTTCAGTTCGGTGGTGCTGCGGCGGGGAACGGCCGCGATCGGGGTCTCGGCGTCGTAGGCGGTGATGGTGTGCTCGTCGAGGGCGACGGTGACGAGTTTGCGGGCGTGGACCTTCCCGACTTGGACTTTCTGTCCGGCGACTTGGAAGCTGCCGTTGATCGACACGACCCGCTCGACGGTCGGGGCGGTGGCCGGTGGTGGGACTGGTGAGGCGGGTCGGGCGTCGCGGATGCGGCCAAGCGCGGTGGGCGGGAGTGGGCAGCGCCCTTCGCATCGTTTCAGGCGAAACTGAGACTGTTCCAATAGGACAGCGCGAAGCACGGCTGGCAGGGATATCCCTGCCAGCCGTGTGCTAGTGCCTCGTCATGCGGCCTTGAACGGGTAATCGGGGTGGCGGATTTTGGAGCCGGTGGCGAATGAGGTTTTCGGCTTCGCGCGTTGGTTGC
>NZ_AZWO01000082.1 GCF_000514775.1 Salinispora pacifica CNR114
CTGCCGTCGCCGGTGTTGGCGGTGGCGGGGTGCGCCGGGTGTGCCCGTCGATCCATCCGGGCTGGGGTGGAGGGATCAAGCCTGTGATCGGGGTGGATGGTGGTGGGGGCGTGCCTGCTGTGTGTGGAGTCGCGCCGGGTGTTCCGTGGCAGTCCGACATCACTTGGGTTCCGGTAGCGGTCCGATTGCGCAGCCTTCTGGGTAAGCGTGATCTGGGTGATTTTGGTCGTGGCGGGTGTGATGACGTCACTGGGCCGAAGCACAGCAACCTGATCTTTCGTAATCCGACCGCCCGGGTCAGAGGGCCACGCGCCGAGGACGCCATCTGGCAGCCACTGCGTCCCGACGAGCTGAACCAGGCCGTCACAGCCGCGACAACCCCGCAGGCCTGGCTCTTCCTCGTACTGGCCGCTGTCCACGCGGCGCGCCCCGGCCAGATCCGCGCGACGCACCTCGACGACGTCGACCTGCCCGGCCGGCGCATCACCATCGCCGGCCACGACCGCCCACTCGACGAGCTGACCCACCACGCACTGCTCGACTGGCTCGACTACCGGCACCGCCGCTGGCCGAACATCGCCAACCCGCACCTGCTCGTCAGCACCGAAAGCGCGCTGCGGCACGCCCCGGTCAGCCACACCTGGATCCTGAACATGCGCGGACTGGCCGCCACTATCGAACGGCTGCGCATAGACCGCCAGCTTGAGGAGGCCCTCGCCGCCGGCGGAGACCCGCTGCACCTGGCCGCGGTCTTCGGTGTCAGCGAGGACACGGCCATCCGGTACGCCACCAACGCCCGGATCCTCCTGCAGACCCCACCCCGGCCGCCGCACTGAGCAGCCCGCGAGGGCAGAACAACCTTCCCGGCACGGTTGGACTACGGTGCGCCGGTGACCAGATATCGCCGCACCTACCGCAACGTGGACGGCCAACGGATCGAAGGCACCTGGCGGCACATCTTCACCCAAAACATGGACACGTACTTCCTGACCGACCTGGTCATCTACGCCGACGGCGCGATCGACTGCGGCACCGGCGGGCTCACCGACCTCGACGGGCTGGCCGAACAACTCCGCCGTGGCCGAGTCACGACCACCCTCGAAGACGGCGCGCAAGCATCGGCGCACCACCTGGCGGGGTGGCGGTTCACCGAGCCCCGCCCCGCCATTAACGCCGAGATGCTTCTCGGCGAGGTCGCCGACGAAATCGACCGGCTCAACGACCGGCCCGACTCCACCGATCGATGCCTGCAAGCAGTCACGACCTACCTGGCCGACCCCACCGAAGACAACCGACGCACGGTTCGCAAGCGCTACCTGGCAATCCCCGAACACCTGCGCGTCTACGCCCTCGGCGATATGGACCGCAAAGACGCTCCCCTGCGGATCCTGATCACAGAGCTGGATGAACCACTGCACGGCTGGCCAAACGGCCCGGTCGTCACCGAGCAAAAGCGGGCCGAGGCAGTCGCATACTTCCGCGAGATCGCGATCGAGACATGGGACACGCGGGTCCCGGCCGATGGCCCCGAACACCCGACGCAGCCCACGCTGACGATCCCGAAAGCGGTCTACCCACGCGGCTGGCCGGATCCACCCGGCGTCGAAGTCCTGCAGAACGACTACCCGGCAGCCATCACCGTCGGCGCCAACAGCTACCCCAGCGTCACACACGCCTACTGGGCGCTGTCGACTCCCGATCCGCACTGGCACGACCAGATCGCTGCAGCACCGCGCGGATACGATGCCGGCAAACTCGCCGAGCAGGCACCCCGCCGCGCCGGCTGGGCCTCGGCACGTCTGGCCGTCATGACCATCCTGCTGCGTGCCAAGTACACCCAGCACCCGCAGACGGCACAGACATTGCTCGCCAGCGGCGACGCTCGCGTCATCTACGTCGACTTCGACTCCGCCTACTGGTCCGTCGGTAGCGAGCGAGCCACCACCTGGATCGGCCGTCTGCTGGAAGTGATCCGCTCCGAACTCGCAGCCGCCGAGGCCGGGATCCCCCTTCCGGCGATTCATGGCAACGGCTCCTCAGCTTCGCCGGGAACACAAGGGCCGACATGCGAGGATGGGGCACCAGGGCCCTCCGGTTCCCCGTGAGAACACTTGGGTTCGCGGGAACTTCCGGAACTCTGGCCGACCCCGAAAGATGATCACGTCTTCGTGCTGTACGAGCCACTGTGGGTCGCCGTGGGGCTGTCTCGCCAGCGGCCCTGTCTCACTTTTGGTGGTGACGGAGGGTGGCGGGTGTCGTTGTTCCTATGTGGCGGATGTCAACAGGCTCATACAGTCGGTGTTCTCGGGGCTGTCCCCGCTGGTCATCGAGGATGTGGCCGACGAGGGTGAGCGGATTGTGGTGCTGGCCCGCACTTCGCGGGACGCTGCGGTCTGCCCGAGGTGCGGGGCCTCGTCGGGACGGGTGCACGGCTATCACTGGCGGACAGTGGC
>NZ_AZWO01000011.1 GCF_000514775.1 Salinispora pacifica CNR114
CCGAAGGGCCTTTCCGCTCGACTTGCATGTGTTAAGCACGCCGCCAGCGTTCGTCCTGAGCCAGGATCAAACTCTCCAACAAAAACTTGAAGAAAACCCCAGCAACAAAAACAATCTGCTGCCAAATTCAAGCCCAAGCCAACCCACCAAACAGCAGGCCAACCCAGACCAAAACGGCACTGGCTTTCCAAACACCCTGTTGAGTTCTCAAAGAACAACCACACACCATCAGAACCCCAAACCAGGGCCCCTCAAGAGGCAACCGCTCCAGCCCGCCACTCTCGCGCCAGGCACTTTTACTACTTTACCCGGTGGTTTCTGCCGTGTCAAACCGCTTTGCTGCGATCTGTCGACTTCATCCACTTTTGGGCACCACAACGTCACCGACTGTCCGTCGCCTTCGTCGTGATTTCGGCAGACCGGCCGCTTGCAGTTTCCCGCTAGCGCGCCCGGCTCCTGCCGGCGGCCAACCTTACCCGGTCGGTTTCGCCTCACCAAATCCGCCTTTCGGCGAGTCTGGGGCACCGCCCAAGCGAACAATCCGGGCCGTGAGGCTCGGTCAGTCCGAGAGGTCGCTTCCTGCGCTCCGGCCGCTCGGGGCGACCGCCCCGTTTCGTCCGTTCCGCGCTGGCAGAGAGAAAGTTACGCGTCCGAGGGAGTTGCCGTCAAATCCGCCGGACGCGTCCCCGGTCACATCATCAGGATCCAGCTATTTTCGCAGCTCAACACCGGCAAAGGAACGCTTCCCCCGACGCAGGACCAGGTAGCGGCCGTGCAACAGGTCCGCCGGGGTGACGACCGCGTCCGTCGAGGACACCCGGTTGTTGTTCAGGTAGGCACCCCCCTCAGCGATCACGCGACGGGCCTCCTTGTTGCTCGGCACCAGACCAGACTCCCTGAGTAGCCCGACCACGTCGGGTAGCTCGTCGAGGTGGACCAGGCCCGCCTCGGTCAGGGCAGCACGCAGCGTCGCGGGTGCGAGTTCCGCCAGCGACCCCCGCCCAAACAACGCCTGACTCGCGGCGACCACCTGGGCCATCTCCCGCTCGCCGTGTACCAGGGTGGTCAGCTCCTCGGCGAGCGCCCGCTGGGCGACGCGTGCGGCAGGTCGCTCCGCTGCCTCCTTCTCCAGGGCCTCCAGCTCGGCCCGGGAACGGAAGCTGAAGTAGCGCAGGTAGTGGGCGACGTCGCGATCATCAGCATTGACCCAGAACTGGTAGAACGCGTACGGACTGGTCAGCTCCGAGTCGAGCCAGATCGCCTCACCCTCGGTCTTGCCGAACTTCGTACCGTCTGACTTGGTGACCAACGGCGTGGTGAACGCCTCCACCGGACCCGCGCCCCGGCGACGGATGAAGTCGACGCCGGCGGTGATGTTGCCCCACTGGTCGGAGCCGCCGAACTGCAGCTGACACCCGTGGCGTCGGTGCAGTTCGAAGAAGTCGTTGGCCTGGAGCAGCTGGTAGCTGAACTCGGTGAAGCTGACCCCGCTCTCCAGCCGGGCCCGCACCACCTCGCGCGCCAGCATCCGGTTCACCGGGAAGTGTTTGCCGACATCCCGCAGGAACTCCACCACCGACATCTCGCCGGTCCAGTCCAGGTTGTTGACCAGCTGCGCCGCGTTCACACCCTGGTACGACACGAAGGGGGCCAGCTGGTCCCGAATCCGGGCCACCCATCCGGCCACCACCTCGGGCGGGTTGAGAACCCGCTCGGCGCTCTCCTTCGGGTCACCGATCTGCCCGGTCGCCCCACCTACCAGCAGCAGCGGCCGGTGGCCGGCGAGTTGGAGCCGCCGGGCGGTGATGACCTGCATGAGGTGACCGACGTGCAGGCTCGACGCGGTCGGGTCAAAGCCCACGTAGAAGGCCGAGCCCGGGCCGTCGAGCAGCGCGCGCAGCTCGTCGAGGCCGGTGGAGTCCTGGATCAGGCCACGCCACCGCAGGTCGTCGAAGAGTGTGTCCCGCTCTGCCGGCGGGGGGCTGGTGTCGGTCACAGTCTCCGATTCTCCCCCATGGCCAGCCGGCCCGGCGATCGGGATTACTGGCCCGCTATGCTGGCCGCCCCCGCAATGACGAAGGGCTATGCCGTGGACGAGCCAGATCTGACCGGCGGCTTCGTGGGCCTGCTGGGGCTGCGCTACGCGGAGGTCAGCGCCGACCGGGTGGTCCTCCGCTGGCAGGTCCGCCCCGAGCTACACCAGCCGTACGGCATCCAGCACGGCGGCGTCTACTGCTCGGTGGTCGAGACGGCGGCGAGTGTCGGCGGGGCCACCTGGCTGGGCGACCGGGGGCAGGTCGTCGGCGTGTCGAACCAGACCGATTTTCTGCGCGCGGTCCGGTCGGGTGAGTTGACCGCCGTGGGTACCCCGGTCCACCGCGGCCGCAGTCAGCAGCTGTGGCAGGTGGAGATCACCGACAGCGATGACCGGCTGGTGGCACGCGGCCAGGTCCGACTCCAGAACCTGTCCACGACCGGATAACCGCAGCCGGTGGCCGCGCGCTAGGCGGCGGCGGGGAGGTCCAGCACGTACGCGTCGCCCTGCCGGTGGAAGCCGAGCCGGTGATAGTAGGGGGCGACCATGCCGGGCGGGGTGACGACCTGCCGGAACCCCTTGTCGGTGAAGAGGCGGCTACGCCGGTACACGAACTCGCCTGGGGTGAAGTCCCGGAAGCGCTGGGTGACATAGTCGAGGTCGACCTGGGCCACCCCGCCCGGCTCCGCGTGCGCCAGCACCACCCCGACCACCTCATCGGCCCTGACGACCAGGAACGCAAACCGCTCCCCGCCTCGGTGCCAGGTGAAACCGGGGTTGAACCGGGCGATGTCGGCGGCGTGTACCCGCAGCGTGTGGGCTAGGAACTGGTCGTCAACGCCCACCTCGACCACCTGGTAGGTCGCGGCGTCGTGGCGGGTCGTCAGCATGCCGCGCAGGTACCACACATTGATGACGGCCAGCACGACGTTCAGGCCAACCATCGGCCATACCGGGATCGCCGCGTTGTAGCCGATCAACACGACGCACCCGACCAGGTTCAGGGCACGCAGCCGGAGAATAGCGGTCTGCAGTAGCGACCAGACCAGCACCGCGGAGCCGGCCCAGCCGATCAGTTCCAGCCAGTTCACCTCGGCGAGGGTAGTACCTCAGCTCCGCGCGGGTGCGGGGGCGGGGTCGGCGAGCTCCAGGATCCACTCCTGGACCTCGACGCCCCGCCCTGGGGCATACCCCTGGTCCTCGCCGGTGACGACGAAGCCGCACTTGCGTAGCACGGCGAGGGAGGCGCGGTTGTCCTTGGCCACCCGGGCGTGCACGGGCCGGCGGGGCAGCTCAGCCAGGAGGACGACGAGCGCACCGGTCGCGTACCCCCGGCCCCAGCGACCCGGGTCGATCCAGTAGCTGACCTCGGTGCGTCCGTCGGCGGGGAAGGCGACCACGTGGCCTACCACCTCATCACCGACAACCACCGTCCGCGGCACCACCGTCGGGTCGGCGCGGATCCGCGCCCAGTGCGCGTCGAACGCGGTGCGGTCGGCGGGGTCGGCCGGGCCGAACGCCGCCATCCAGTTGGCCTCGGCATCCTGCTGGTGGGTGAAGAAAAACGGAAGATCACTATCGAGTACGGGGCGCAGGCGCAGATCGGTGGGCATCGCGCGATGGTAGCTCCGTTCGAGGCTGCCGGGGCGAGGGGACCAATGGCCCCGGGCTTGGGCCGACCGCCCCTGATTGGGCGGTTGCCGGACCGGCAGGCTGAAGGTGAAGCGAGCCGAAGGAGGGCAGACATCATGACGAGAAGCGCCGGAGCCCCGGTCGTGGTGGGTGTGGACGGTTCCGCCGCCGCGTTGGACGCCGTCCGGGTAGCGGTACGCGAGGCGGAGTACCGGCAGCGCCCGCTCCGGGTGGTGCACGCCTTCATCTGGCCGTTGACCGGGGCCCCGTTGACCCCGGTTCCCGGCGCCCCGGTCACCGCCGGGCTGCGCAACCAGGCCGAAGAGTACGTGCGGGAAGCGGTGGAACAGGCCCGCAAGATCTCCCCCGACCTGCGAATCACCGGTGTCGTGGTGGACGGCGCGCCGACCCCGGTGCTGGTCGAGGAGGCGCAGGAAGCGGTGCTGACGGTGCTCGGCCACCGGGGTCTGGGCGGCTTCGCCGGGCTGCTACTCGGCTCGGTCACCGTGCAGGTCTCCGCCCGCGCGAAGAGCCCGGTGCTGGTCGTCCGGGGTGAACCGCGCGCGGACGGTCCGGTCGTGGTGGGTGTGGACGGTTCGCCGCTGTCCACCGCGGCGGTCGCCTTCGCCTTCGAGGAAGCGGCCCGCCGGGACGCACCGCTGCTCGCCCTGCACGCCTGGCTCTTCCCCACCCCGGTCGGACCGGGGGACATCCTGCCCCTGGTCTACGACCTGGACGCCGTCGAGGGCGAGGAGGAGCGGACCCTCGCCGAGTCGCTCGCCGGCTTCGCCGAACGGTATCCGCAGGTGCAGGTGCGGCACCGGGTCGTCCGTGGCTCGCCGGCCCGGGTGCTGGTGGAGGCGTCGAAGAGCGCCCAGCTGGTGGTCGTCGGCGCACACGGGCGCGGCGCCCTCGGCGGGCTGCTGCTCGGCTCGGTCAGCCACGCCGTCCTGCACCACGGGCACAGCCCACTGGCCATCGTCCGGCACCCCGCCGGATAGCCGCACCGGCGCGGTGAGCGGCTCCGCACGGGTGTGGACTGCGCCCTGGTCGCCGCCGTGGTTCCCGCTGACGTCGTTGCCGGTAACCGGGTCAGCCACGCCGGCCCGGGGGACAATTGTGCCGATCGACTCTGAAAGGGGTGCTGATGAACCGAGCCGTGGTGGTAGGGGTGGATGGCTCACCGTCGAGCCTGGTGGCGGCGGAGCACGCCGCCCGCGCCGCGGTGCGGCGGTCGCGACCGCTGCACCTGGTGCACGGCTACCTGCACCCGTCCGGGTACGGGGTTCCCATCAACCCGTACGAGTTCGGAGTTCCGGCCCCGAACGACGAAGCGCAGTCGATGCTGGACCGGGCCGCGACCGAACTGGCCGACCGCTGGCCCGGGCTGACCATCCACGCGCGGCAGGTCGCCGGCGGGCCGGGAGCCACGCTGATTGAGGAGTCCCGCCGGGCGGAGCTGGTCGTGGTGGGTAGCCGGGGGCACGGCGGCTTCGCCGGGCTGCTACTCGGCGCGGTGGGTTCGCAGGTCGCGGCGCACGCGCACAGCCCGGTACTGGTGGTCCGGCCCACCGATAGGCCAATTGAGGCGGGCGGACCGGTGCTGGTCGCGGTGGACGGGTCGGAGTCGGCGGAGGTGGCGGTCGGGCAGTCCGCCGACGAGGCCACCCGGCAGCAGACCGAGCTGGTGCTGGTGCACGTCCACACCCCGGGTGCGACCGACGCCACGGAGGTGCTGGACACTGCCGTGGCGTCGGTGCGCGGCAGCCATCCGGGGCTGACCGTGACCGCCCGCCAGCTACGGGCGGAGAAGCCGGACCAAGCACTGATCGACGCCAGCCGGGACGCTGCCCTGATCGTCGTGGGGACCCGCGGGCGGGGCGGATTCACCGGGATGGTGCTCGGCTCGGTCAGCCAGTCCCTGGTGCAGCACGCCCACTGCCCGGTGCTCGTGGCCCATGCGTACGGTCGAGGGCGCTGACCGGTCCGGGCTCAGTGGTCCCGACGCTGCGCGACAACCACCGTGAGGATGGCGGCGAGAACCGCCCAGACCGCATAGACGGTCCATGCGCCGGATGCCGTCCACGGATACGGCTGGCTTCCGAACTCGATATCGGCGATGCGCATCCACGCGCGGTAGGGCGTCAGGTGACCGAGTACGGCCGTGGCGTACAGCCGTTCGCTGAGGGCGAGCGGCAGGAGCATGAAGGCAAGTACGAAGGTGCTCAGCGTGCCGAAACTGTGCCGCACAAGAACACCAATGGCCATGGCGACCAACGCCGTCAGCGGCGCCATCAGCACCGAGGCGAGTAGCCGTTCCAGCACACCCGGGTCGGTGATGGAAAGACCCACGTCCTTGCCGTCAAGGATCGCCTGGGTGACAAAGAAGGAGCCACCGACGACCACGAGGCCGTAGCCCAACGACACCGCTGTGACGACCGCCAGTTTCGCCGCCATCACCCCGTGCCGTGCCGGCACCGCTACGAAGGTAGCGCGGATCAACCGGTGCCGTACTCGCTGACCACGACGTTCGCACCGATGGCGCCGATGGACAGCATCAAAGCAATACAGGAGGCGGCGGTGAAGGCATCGAACATCGCGTGCCTGCTGAAGTCCGCGCGAGCGGCGGCTGAGAAGTTTTCCAGATTCACATAGTCGCCATAGGCTGAATAGCAGTTGAAACCCAAAATCCCGAAGGCGCTCAACAGCAGCGTCGAAGCAGTCGAACGCAAAGACCAGAGCTTGATCCATTCAGCGGCAAGAAGATCACGGAAGCCTGCCTGAGCCTCCGTTCGTACAGTTTCGGGAGCTGACTCTTCCACCGTCAACTTCACTGCGTCGCCCCCGCCCGATATTCGATACTGTCACTCGTCATCCTCATAAACGCCTCCTCCAGGGAGGTCAACCGAGGACTTAGCTCGTGCACTCGTATGGACTTTGCGAAGGCCAGGTCTCCGATGTCACTGGCGCTCATTCCTTCCACTGACAACAACCCGTCGGCGTGTTGGGCCACACTCGCGCCGGCCTCGGTCAACGCCCCGGTCAGCGCACCGAGGTCAGGTGTCCGTACGGACACTGACGACAACGTGCCGCCACGGGCTGCGAACTGGGCCAGCGTCTCGGCCGCGATCAGCCGGCCACGTCCCACGACGATCAGGTCGGTCGCGATGTGTTCCATCTCCGACATGAGGTGGCTGGAGACGAACACGGTGCGTCCCTCGGCCGCCAAACCCTGGAAGAGCCCGCGCACCCACTTCACGCCTTCCGGGTCGAGACCGTTTAGCGGCTCGTCAAACAGCAGCACGGGCGGGTCGCCGAGCAGAGCCGCAGCGATGCCCAGTCGCTGCTTCATACCCAGTGAATAGGTCTGCACGCGCCGTTGCGCCACTTCCGCCAGGCCTACCTCCGCCAGCACCTGACGCACCCTGGCCTTGCCGATGCGATTACTCCGGGCCAACGCGGCGAGGTGGTCGTACGCGGTGCGTCCGCCATGAACAGCATGGGCATCCAGCAGGGTGCCGACGTACCGCAGGCCGCGGGGATGCGCGGCGAAGGGAAGTCCGCCGATGATGGCAGTGCCGCGCGTAGGTGTGCTCAGTCCTACGAGCATGTTCAGGGTGGTGGTCTTACCCGCGCCGTTGGGTCCGAGGAAGCCGGTCACCCGTCCGGGCAGCACGGTGAAGGTCAGCTCATCTACGGCTACGGTGCCGCCGTAACGCTTCGTCAACTGTCTCACTTCGATCACGAGGATCATCGTCCTGATCAGAGTGTCTCGGCGCGTCCCACCAACGCTGACACTTTGCGATCCGCAAACATCCTCGGTCGTACAACCGTAGTCGGATGCGTCCGGTCGGTCCCCCGACTAGATTCGAGCCCGTGCACGTGGCGCGGAGTCTCCTCCCCACCAGGTTCCGTTCCGACGAGCTCGGATCGTTTTGGCTCATCAGCCTCCTGATCTTTACCAGCTGGCTGGTAACGGTCTACCCATGGATCTGGTTCCTGACCGAATCGCCCGATCAGCGCTGGTCGTTGCTCTTCCCACCGGACGTTCTCTCCCCCACCACAAGCCAGGGGATCCTGCTGATAGCCGCAGCGGCCGCGCTGGCCGGAAGCATCCGGTTACGACAGACGCCCCGGCTCGCCTTCACGCTCCTGCTCGCGAGCATTGCGATACCCACCCTGGTGTGGCGGCAGCCAGAGATCTGGTCGCCGCAGTTCCTTCCGATCGATATCGCCCTGGTGGTCCTCACGCTCTACTACCCACGCCGGTTGGCACTGGCCGCGGCCGGCCTGGCCCTACTCGTCCTCACCACCTATCTGACGGCTCGATTGACGCTCGGCGGCGAGGGCGGCATTCCATCGGAGCCCGGCGCGGCGCTCTCCGTCTGCACGGCCGTACTTCTCGGCACAGTGATCCGCCAGCGACGAACGCAGGTCGCAGCCGCACGCGAACGGGCGACCGCCGAGGCGATCAGCGCCGAACGGCTTCGCATCGCCCGCGACCTGCACGACATGGTGGCGCACAGCCTGGGGGTCATCACCCTGCAGGCAGGCGCGGCGGGCCGGGTCATGCGGACGCAACCGGAAGCGGCCCGAGAAGCAATCGGCAGCATCGAAACGGTCGGCCAAGAGACTCTTGCGGGTCTGCGGCGGGTCCTCTCCTCCCTGCGTGAGATCGACCCGGAAGGGGTCCCCTCGCTCTCCGCCCTCGACGAGCTCATCTCCACCACTCGGGCAGCGGGCATAGACATCGAGCTGCGGCAACAGGGCGAGCCACAGGCCCTGCCGATGGAGGTCGACGCCGCCGCCTACCGGATCGTCCAGGAGGCCATCGCCAACGTGATTCGCCATGCCGGCACCGATGTCTGCCGAATCCTGATCAGCTTCCGGGAGGCGGAGTTGTTCGTCGAGGTGGTCGACGACGGATCCGGTCGCGGCCAGCGGCCCGGGAGCGGATTAGGGTTGGTCGGCATGCGGGAGCGAGTCGAGATGCTGCACGGCACGATCACCACTGGTCCACGCCCAGAAGGCGGCTTCCGGGTGGCAGCCCACCTCCCTCTCCCGGTGGCATGACGATCGAGGTTCTGGTCGTTGACGACCAGCCGCTCGTCCGGTCGGCGTTGCGCATGTTCATCGCGGAAGCTGACGACATCGCGCTCGCCGGCGAGGCCGGTACCGGGGAGGAAGCGGTCCGGCTCACCCGCGAACTGAGACCCGACGTCGTCCTGATGGATCTACGGATGCCCGGGATGGGAGGCGTCGAAGCCACGGTTCAGATCGCCCTGGTGGCTCCCGAGACGCACATACTCGTGCTGACCACCTTCGACGAGGACGATCATGTGTTCGGGGCGTTGCGGGCCGGTGCCGCCGGATTCCTGGTCAAGGACATGCCGCTGGAGGACATCCTCGACGCCGTCCGCGCCGTCGCACGCGGCGACGGCCAACTTGCTCCCAGTGTCACCCGCCGCCTGATCAAGCACTTCGTCGACACCCGCGCCGCACCCGCTGCCGCACGCCGGCCACTCCCTCGGCTCACCGACCGGGAACGGGAGGTACTCACGCTGGTGGGACGAGGGCGGTCCAACTCCGAAATCGCGGACGAACTTGTGCTGAGCCAGGCCACCGTCAAGACCTACATCACCCGCCTGCTCAGCAAGTTGGCCGCCAGAGATCGGGTCCAACTGGTCATTGCCGCTTACGAAGCCGGCCTGGTCACCGTGACTTGACCAGGGTCTTCACCAATGCCGTCGGGTGGCTCTCATCAGACCCACGCGAGGAAGCGATGATAGAGGTCGGATGCTCTGTTGACCTGCGAAAGTTGTGCATCCGCCTCGGCCATCAGTGCGCTCAGGTACACGCGCAGCGCGACCGTGTTGTCGCGGTATTCGATCAGGAGGGCGGCCCGGGCCGACGGGCACGGCCACTCGGCCCGGCAGGTGTCGCAACCCCACAGGGGACGCATGGGTAGGTGCGGCCGGTCGGCAGCCGGGTCGCCCGGATTCGGGTGTGGGAGTCTCGGCCTGGTCGTCATCGCAGCACCCGGAGCACGATGGCCGCCACGATGATCAGCAGGATGAGCGCCGCGACCAGTTGGTGCCGGGTGGTGGCGGGTGGCGGGGGCGGGCTCGGCCTGCACGGCCGCACCCGGTCGCCGTCGGGCAACGGCGGCGTGCCGTACGGGTCGGGGTGGGCGCGCCGGTCGACGGGCGGGTTGTCGTCGGCCATCACAGCCTCCTCAGCCCGGTGAGCACCGCCGCAAGAACATCGACGCCCGGGTACGACGTGTAGTACACCCGCGCACGACCAATGGCACGACCGCCAGTTCCCACTCTCAGCAGGCGCTCTTGATCCCTTCCTGGCACCGCGGCTCGATGCCCATCGTGGTTGATCGAGTAGGTGTGCGCGATTCCGGTCTTCCCGAGTGGTAGCCGTTCGGCGTTGGCGGGCATTGCGGACTCCTGGACGTGAGCGGATGTTGATGGACCGTCCCCCACATCCCTGGCACGGGGGACGGTCCGACAGCGCCTCCGGCGGGCTCAAACACCTCCACCGGCCTACGCCATCTACAAAGCACCATGCCGGAGGGTTGTGGCGCAGCAACACCGCGTAGCAGTATGTGCTCAGAACATCTGGGACGAACACAATGGGGTCTGGAATGAACCGTGTCGTACAGATTGCAATGGCCGAGGCGGGCGAAACCGCCGACAGCATCGCTGCTCAGGTTGGCGTTGACCCGAAGACCGTTGCCCGGTGGGTGACCCAGGGACGGATACCACAGACGCGACACCGTGCCCAGGTAGCCGAGATCCTCAAGCGGGACGTATTCGATCTCTGGCCGGACGCCCAGAGACGCAAGGAGCCCGCCTGGTTCCGCCCGTGGACCGAAGTCGAACGAGACGCCGTAGGACTACGGTGGTTTGAGTCGGCGGTACTGCCTGGGCTGCTACAAACCGAGGAGTACGGCCGCGCTGTCCTCAGCAGCGGCCCCCTGGTCAACGATGTGGAGAATCACATCGGCACCCGACTACAGCGGCAGGCAGCCGTGTTCGATCGTCCCCGACGGCCGCTGTCCGTCTTCGTGATCGACGAGGCCGCACTCCGCCGTGGCACACGAGACATCATGGAGCCTCAGCTTGATCACCTCATCATGATGGCTCAACAACCCAACGTCATGGTGCACGTACTACCGCTTGACGCCGGCCTACACCCAGGGCAAGCCGGACCGTTTGTCATCGCCACCTCACCGGACGGTGATGATGTCGGCTACGTGGACGACCAGGCCGCGGGCCGCATCACCAAAGACGTTGCGATGCTGTGGGCGGTCTGGGATACCCTGAGGTCGGTTGCGCTTCCGCGTAGCCAAACCATCGACTTCCTGAAAGCGCGATCATGGCTGACCTGAGCAGCGCCCAGTGGCGCAAGAGCACCCGTAGCAGCTCCAATGGCGGGGCCTGTGTCGAGGTCGCCGACAACCTTTCCGGCATCGTCGGCGTCCGGGACAGCAAGGACCCGACCGGACCGGCGTTGGTGTTCGGGCCGGCAGCGTGGCGGGCGTTCGTCGCGCAGCTCCCCGAGCAGCACTGACCCACCTTCAGCGCGAAGGCCCGACTCCCCCGCGAGGCGGGCCTTCGCGCTATCGGGCGCCGGGGCGAGCGGGCCGGCGTCGGGGTACGTGGCGGCGGTAGGTGCTGACGGTCGGGTTGTCGGCGATCCAGAACCGCCACGGCACGTCGTGCGCCCCGGTGACGCCGACCCTCGGTCCGGCCGCTACCGCCGCTTCCGGCACTGGTTCGCGGGGTGGACGCAGCCGGATCGGGCCGTCGCCGAGCAGGTACTGCCCGTACGCCGACCGGTCGACGTCCAGTGCGACGCAGAGCCGGGCCGGCCCCCGGGCAAGATCGCGGTCGGATCGCGCCGTCTGACGGCGGGACCGGGCCGGGGCATGGCCGGCGACCACTTCCCCCGCCCGCACCAGCACCGCCGCGGCCTCCCCCTCCGACCCGGTCACCACGTTCAAGGCCCAGTGCATCCCATACGTGAAGTAGACGTAGACGTGCCCGGATGGGCCGAACATCGCCGCGTTGCGCGGAGTACGCCCCCGGTGGGCGTGCGAGGCCGGGTCCTGGGCGGTGCCCGCGTACGCCTCGACCTCGGTGATCCGCACGGTGACCCCGCCCGCGGAAAGACGGGCGCCGAGCAGGCCGCGCGCCGCCGGTACGACCGGTCCGCCGAGCAGGACGGCTAGTCGCGCGAGATCATCCACGGCTGCGACCCTATCCCGGGGTGATGCGGGTCGCCAGAGCTATGGATTAGGTCAGCCTTACCTTAGAGTCGTTGCTCGTGACTTCCGCATCCGCCCTGTTCCCGGCCGTGCAGGTGCCGTTCGTCCGCGACCTGGCAACGCATGGCGAGCGCACCGCGATCGTTACCCGGGACGGGGAGATCTCGTACACCGACCTCGCCGCCCGGGTCGCGCGAACCGCCGAGCAACTCGGCGTGGGGCGACGGCTCGTGCTGGTCGTCGGCGCGAACACGGTCGACTCGCTGGTGGCCTACCTGGCCGCGATGCACGCCGGGCACCCCGTCCTGTTGGTGCCCGAGGACCGGGCCTCGGCACTCGCCGGCCTGATCGAGGCGTACGACCCAGACGTGCTGGTCGGCGGCGCCGAAGAGGGCTGGCGGATCGAGCACCGCCGCGCCACCTCCCGGCACGATCTGCACCCCGACCTGGCCCTGCTGCTCTCCACCTCCGGGTCGACCGGCTCCCCGAAGCTGGTCCGGCTCTCCCACACCAACCTGCAGGCCAATGCGGAGGCGATCGGCGAGTACCTGGGTATCCGCGACACCGACCGGGCGGCCACCAGCCTGCCACTGCACTACTGCTACGGCCTGTCGGTGGTCAACAGCCACCTGGCCCGAGGCGCCGCGCTGGTGTTGACCGACCTGTCGGTCGCCGACACCTGCTTCTGGGAGCTGTTCCGGGATGCCCGGGCCACCACCCTCGCCGGAGTGCCGTACACCTTCGACCTGTTGGACCGGGTCGGCTTCGCCGCCATGGACCTGCCGCACCTGCGTTACGTCACCCAGGCCGGTGGTCGACTCGCACCGGAGCGGGTACGTCACTACGCCGAGCTGGGTCGGGGTGCGGGCTGGGACTTCTTCGTCATGTACGGGCAGACCGAGGCGACCGCGCGGATGGCATACCTCCCGCCGGACCTCGCCTTGGACCACCCGTCGGCGATCGGGGTGCCGGTGCCCGGCGGCGACTTCCGGCTCGCCCCGGTCGCCGACCATCCGGACCCGGAGGTCGGCGAGCTGGTCTACGCCGGCCCGAACGTCATGCTCGGCTACGCCCACTCTCCCGCCGATCTGGCGCTGGGTCGCACCGTCGACGAGTTGTACACCGGGGACCTGGCTCGGCGTACCGCAGCCGGAGTGTGGGAGATCGTCGGCCGCCGCAGCCAGTTCGCCAAGATTCTCGGGCTACGGGTTGACCCGCAGCAGATCGAGGCGCTGCTGTCCGCGCACGATGTCACCGCCAGCTGCGTCGGCGGTGACGACGAACTGATCGTGGCGACCGTCGGCGCCGAAGACCCACGCCGGGTGCGCCGCCTGGTCGCCGGGGAGGTGGGGCTGCCGCCTCGGGCCGTGCGGGTGCTCCCCCTGGCCGAGTTGCCCCGGCTCGCCTCCGGCAAACCCGACCTGGCGACGCTGCGTGGGCTCGCCGCCGAGAGCTCGCCACCACTGGCGGCGCCGGCCGGCGACCTCTGCACGCTGTATGCGGAGGTGCTCGACCGCACCGACGTCACGCCGGATCGCAGCTTCGTCGACCTCGGCGGGGACTCCCTGTCATACGTCGAGATGTCGGTGCGGTTGGAGCGGGAGCTGGGTGACCTGCCGGCGAACTGGCACACCCTGCCGATCGCGGACCTGCGCCGATCCACCGCAGCTCCCGGACACGCTCCCCGGCCACGCCGGCGGCGTTCGCTGGAGACCAGTGTGGCGCTGCGGGCGGCGGCGATCGTGCTGATCGTCGGCTCCCACATCCCGATGTTCACCATCACCGGTGGGGCACACCTCCTGCTCGCGGTGGCCGGCTTCAACTTCGCCCGGTTCCAGCTCACCACCGCCGGGCGGGGAGAGCGACTGCGGCAGATCGGCGTCAGCCTGCTGCGCATCGTGCTGCCCACGATGGCGTGGATCGGTGCGGTGATGCTGGTCGACGACCAGTACCGACTGAGCACCCTACTGCTGGTCAACAGCATTCTGCGGCCCGATGACGCCACACACGGCTGGCACTTCTGGTTTATCGAGGCGGTGGTCTACCTCCTGGTGGCGCTGGCCACGCTCCTCGGCCTGCGCCGGGTCGACCGCTGGGAGCGGCGGTACCCGTTCGCGCTTCCGCTGGGGCTGACCGCGGTCGCGCTGCTCGGCCGGTACGACGTCTTCGGCCTCGACGCGGCCCACGACCTGCCGGCGGCGCTCGTGGCCGGCTGGCTGTTCACGCTCGGCTGGGCGACGGCCCGAGCCGACGGGGTACGGCAGCGGCTGTTGGTCACGCTCGTCGCGGTGGCCACCGTGCCGGGCTTCTTCGGGGAGCCGGCCCGCGAGGCCCTGATCGTAGCCGGCTTCGCGTTACTGACCTGGCTGCCGACCGTGCCCAGCCTGGGCGTGCTGAACAAGGTGGCCGGGGTGCTCGCCGGTAGCTCGCTCTACATCTACGTGACCCACTGGCAGGTCTACCCGCACCTGCGGGAGCTGCCGTTGGTCGCCCTCACCGCGTCGCTCGCGCTCGGCATCGCGTACGCCGCGCTGGTCGGCCGCGTCTGGCGTTGGGCTACCGCCCGCCGTCCGGCCCGGCTGCGCTGACGCTGCTCGACGGGCGGGGCGGTCCGCTTCGCGGACGCCCCGCCCGTCGATGAACTGGTCAGGTGAACCGGTCAGCGGGGAACGACCTGCTCGGCGGCCCACTCCCGCCAGCCGGCGAGCTGGTCGGCGGCGGCGGCGAGCTGCTCGGCGACCGGACCCGGGCCGGTGGAGCCCGGGGTGGTGCGGGCGGCGAGCGCGCTCCGGACCGACAGCACGTCCCGCACCGACGGGTCAAGGTGCTCGCTGACCGCGGCGAGGTCGTCGTCGGAGACCTCGTCGAGCGCGCAGTCCCGGGCCACGCAGAGCGCCACCAGCCGGCCGGTGATCTCGTGCGCCTCGCGGAACGGTACCCCGCGGCGGACCAGCCAGTCGGCCACCTCGGTGGCGAGCGAGAAGCCCTCCGGCGCGGCGGCGACCAGCCGGTCGGCCCGTACCGTCATCGTGGAGACCATCCCCGCGAGGGCCGGCAGGAGCAGCTCCAGCGTGTCCACCGCGTCGAAGGCGGGCTCCTTGTCCTCCTGCATGTCCCGGTCGTAGGTCATCGGCAGGCCCTTGAGCATGGTGAGCACACCCACCAGGCCCCCGACGAGCCGGCCGGACTTGCCTCGGGCCAACTCGGCAATGTCCGCGTTCTTCTTCTGCGGCATGATCGACGATCCGGTGGCGAAGGCGTCATCCAGCTCCACCCAACCGAACTCCGGCGACGTCCACAGCACCACCTCCTCCCCGAGGCGGGACAGGTGCACGCCGATCAGCGCGGTGGTGAAGAGGAACTCGGCGACGAAGTCCCGGTCGGCGACGGCGTCCATCGAGTTGGCGAAGGACGTGCGGAAGCCCAGCTCCCGGGCGACCGCCACCGGGTCCAGCGGCAGGCCGGAGCCGGCGAGCGCACCGGCGCCGAGCGGACTGATCGCGGTGCGGTGGTCCCAGTCGCGCAGCCGCTGTAGGTCGCGCAGCAGCGGCTGCACATGGGCGAGTAGCCAGTGCCCGAAGGTGACCGGCTGGGCGGGCTGCAGGTGGGTCATGCCCGGCGTCGCGGTGTCCACGTGCCGCCCGGCCTGCTCGACCAACGCCTCAGCCAGCTCGACCAAGCGAGCGGCCACGCCCCGGGCGTGGTCACGCAGGTAGAGCCGCAGGTCCGTGGCGACCTGGTCGTTGCGGGAACGGCCGGCGCGCAGCTTGCCGCCGAGCCGGCCGAGCCGCTCCAGCAGCCCCCGCTCCAGGGCCGTGTGCACGTCCTCGTCTTCCACGGTGGGCCGGAACGTGCCGGCGGCGCAGGCGGCCTCCAGGTCGTCCAGGGCCGCCAGGATCTGCCCCAGCTCCTCGGCGTCCAGCAGACCGGCGCCGGCCAGGACCCGGGCGTGTGCCCGGGACCCCGCGAGGTCGTAGGGGGCGAGCCGCCAGTCGAACTGCACGCTCACCGACAGCCGGGCGAGTGCCTCGGCCGGGCCGCCGGCGAAGCGGGCTCCCCACAGACTGGTCCGGTTGGTGGCTGCGCTGTTCTCGGTCAGGCTCTCGTCGTCCACCCCGCCCATTGTGGCAGCGCTCACCGCGCCCCACCCAGCCGGGCGTCCCGCTCCGCCGACATCTTGCTGGGCAGGCCCCACAGCTGCACAAACCCCTTGGCCAGGGACTGGTCGAAGGTGTCACCGGTGTCGTAGGTGGCCATGCCGAAGTCGTACAGGCTGGCCTCGGACCGCCGACCGGTGGCGGTCACCCGGCCACCGTGCAGGGTGAGCCGTACCTCGCCGGTGACGTGCTGCTGCGAGTCGTCGACGAAGGCGTCCAGCGCGTCCTTCAGCGGGGAGAACCACAGGCCGTCGTAGACCAGCTCGCCCCAGCGCTGGTCCACGCTCCGCTTGAACCGGGCCAGGTCGCGCTCGACGGTGACCGCCTCCAACTCCTGGTGTGCGGTGATCAGCGCGATCGCGCCCGGCGCCTCGTACACCTCGCGGCTCTTGATCCCGACGAGCCGGTCCTCGACCATGTCCAGCCGGCCGATGCCCTGCGCGCCGGCACGCCGGTTCAGCTCCACGATCGCCTGGTACGGGGTGACCGTCTCCCCGTCGATCGCGACCGGGTTGCCGGCGTCGAAGGTGATGACGACCTCGTCCGCGTCCCGCGGCTGGGTCGGGTCGGCGGTGTAGGAGTACAGGTCCTCGATCGGCGGGTTCCAGATGTCCTCCAGGAAGCCGGTCTCGACGGCCCGGCCCCACAGGTTCTGGTCGATCGAGTAGGGCGACTTCGCCGTCACGTCGATCGGCAGCCCCTTCTCCTCGGCGAACGCGATCGCCTTGTCCCGGGTCCAGGCGTAGTCCCGAGCCGGCGCGACGATCCGCAGATCCGGGGCGAGCGCCCCCAGGCCGACCTCGAAGCGAACCTGGTCGTTGCCCTTGCCGGTGCAGCCGTGCGACACGATGGTGCCGCCGTGCTTGCGGGCGGCGGCCACCAGGTGCTTGACGATCAGCGGCCGGGACAGGGCGGAGACCAGCGGGTACCGGTCCATGTAGAGGGCGTTGGCCCGGACGGCGGGCAGGCAGTACTCGGCAGCGAACTCGTCGCGCGCGTCGACCAGCTCGGATTCCACGGCCCCGCAGTCGAGCGCCCGCTGCCGGATCGCCTCCAGGTCCTCACCGCCCTGCCCGACGTCGACCGCCACGGCGATCACTTCGGCGCCGGTCTGCTCGGCCAGGTACGGGATCGCGACGGAGGTGTCCAACCCTCCGGAGTACGCCAGAACGACCCGCTCAGTCATGATGTGATGCTCCTTTCAACGTTGTCTTCGCGGCGGGCCCAGCCGGCGAGTTGGTCGCCGAGCGCGGCTCCGCCGTCGGCCGCGCGGGCCACGACGAGGATGGTGTCGTCGCCGGCGATCGTGCCGACGACCTCGGGCAGGCCGGCGCGGTCCAACGCGCTGGCCAGGTACTGGGCCGCACCCGGTGGGGTACGGAGCACGGCGATGTTGCCGCTGGCGTCCACCCCGTTGAGCAGCTCGCGCAGCAGGCGCACCAGACGCGCCGGCGCGGTCTCGGCCTCCCGCAACGGACGCTGACCGTCCTCCGGGATCAGGTAGACCCCGCGGCCGTCGCCACCGCGCACGGTGACCGCGCCGAGTTCCTTGAGGTCCCGGGAGAGGGTCGCCTGGGTGGCCTGGATACCCTCCCCCGCCAGCAGGTCGCCCAGCTCGGTCTGCGAGTGGATCGCCTTGTCCCGGATCAGTTCGACGATGCGGGCGTGCCGGGCGGCGCGGGTCAGCGGGGCGCTCATGCGCGCTGCCCGGTGGTGCCGCCCGACACCGGCGCGTCCGGGGTGGTCCCGAGGAGGAACGTCAGCAGCGCCTTCTGGGCGTGCAGCCGGTTCTCCGCCTGGTCGAAGACGGCGCTCTGCGGACCGTCGAGCACCTCGTCGGTGATCTCCTCGCCGCGGTGCGCGGGCAGGCAGTGCAGCACGATCGCGTGCGGCGCGGCGTGTGCGAGCAGCGCCGTGTTGATCTGGTACGGGCGGAACGGGGTGACCCGGTCCAGCCCGTCGGACTCCTGCCCCATCGAGGTCCAGGCGTCGGTGGCGACGGCGTCGGCGTCGCGGACCGCCGCCACCGGGTCGGTGCCGGTACGCACCGACCCGCCGGTGCCGGCGGCGATCTTCTCCGCCCGGGCCAGCACGGCCGGGTCCGGACTGAACCCGGCGGGCCCGGCGATCCGGACGTGCATGCCGGCGGCGGCGCCGGACAGCAGGTACGAGTGGCACATGTTGTTCGCCGTGTCGCCCAGGTACGTCAGCGTCCGCCCGGCGGTGCCGCCGAGGTGCTCGCGGATGGTGAGCAGGTCGGCCAGGAGCTGGCACGGGTGGTACGTGTCGGTGAGGGCGTTGACCACCGGCACGGTCGCGTGCGCGGCGATCTCGGCGATCCGCTCGTCCCCGTGGGTCCGCAGCACGATCGCCGCCACGTAGCGGGAGAGCACCCGTCCGGCGTCGGCGAGGGTCTCGCCCCGGCCGAGGTGGGTCACCTGGCTGTCCACCACCAGCGGATGTCCGCCCAGCTCGGCGATGCCGACGTCGAAGGACATCCGGGTCCGCAGGCTCGGCTTGTCGAAGAGCACCGCCACCGCTCGCGGGCCGGCCAGGGGGCGATACCCGAAGCGGTCCGCCTTCATGCCGGCGGCCAGGTCGAGCACCGTCGCCTGTTCGGCGGGAGTGAGGTCGTCGTCCCGCAGGAAGTGCCGGATCATGTCCTGGCCTCCGTCGTGCTTGGGGTGGTCGGGGTCGGAATTCTGGCCGGTTGGGCCGGCGGGCTGGGGTTGCCCGGTCCCGCTGACCGACCCCCGGCGCCTAGGGTCGAGTCGGCGGCGGCGCGGGTCGCGTCGAGGCCGGCCGGGGTCGAGCTGGCAGCGTCGAGGGCCGCCGGCAGGGCGGCCAGGAAGGCATCGGCCTGGTCGGCGGTGAGAATCAGCGGTGGGGCGAGCCGGATGACACCCGGCTGCACCGCGTTGGCCAGGAAGCCCGCCTCCCGCAGCGCCTCGACGGCGACCGCCGCGACCGGCGCGGTCAGCACGATCCCGAGCAGCAGGCCGGCGCCCCGTACCTCGGCGACCAGGGGATGGTTGAGCGCCTGGACGCCCCGGCGGAGCTGATCCCCGACCCGCTCGACGTGGTCGAGTAGCCCGGTGCCGGCGATCGTGGACAGCACCGCCAACCCGGCGGCGCAGCTGATCGGGTTCCCCCCGAAGGTGGTGCCGTGGGAGCCGGGGCGCAGCAGGTCGGCCGTGGGGCCGAAGGCGATGCACGCGCCGAGCGGCAGGCCGCCGCCGAGCCCCTTGGCGAGCGTCACCACGTCCGGTTCGATGCCCTCGGCCTGGTGGGCGAACCAGTGCCCGGTGCGGCCGATCCCGGTCTGCACCTCGTCGAGCACCAGCAGGGCGCCGTGCTCGGCGGTGATCCGGCGGGCCTCGGCGAGGTAGCCGGCCGGCGGTACGACGATGCCGTTCTCCCCCTGGATCGGCTCCAGGATCACCATCGCGGTCGCATCCGTGACGGCCGCCGCCAGCGCGGCGCTGTCGCCGTAATCGACGTGGGTGACGGTGGTGGGCAGCGGACGGAACGGGTCGGCCTTGGCCGGCTGGCCGGTGAGCGCCAGCGCCCCCATCGTGCGGCCGTGGAAGCCGCCCCGGGTCGCGACGACCTCGGTCCGCCCGGTGAGCCGGGAGATCTTGAACGCCGCCTCGTTCGCCTCGGCGCCCGAGTTGGCGAAGAAGACCCGTCCCGGTCGGCCGGCGAGGGCGAGCAGCAGCTCGGCCAGGGCCACCGGCGGCTCGGCGGCGTACAGGTTCGACACGTGCCCCAGCGTGGCGACCTGCTTGGAGACGGCGGAGACCACCGCCGGGTGGGCGTGGCCGAGGGTGTTGACGGCGATGCCGCCGAGCAGGTCCACGTACTCCCGGCCGGTGTCGTCGACCACCACGGCGCCTGCGCCGCCGACCAGCGCGAGCGGCGGCGTACCGTAGCTGTCCATCATGGAATCTTGCCAGCGGTCACGAAGCGGGCTCATCCGGGAATCACCATGGTTCCGAAGCCTTCCGAGGTAAAGATCTCCAGCAGGGTCGAGTGCGCGACCCGCCCGTCCACCACGTGCGCGGCGGGCACGCCCCCGCGCACCGCCCGCAGGCACGCCTCCATCTTGGGAACCATCCCCGACTCCAGGGACGGCAGCAGCTTCGCCAGCTCGTTCGCGGTGACCTCACCGACCAGGCTGGACCGGTCCGGCCAGTTGGCGTACAGGCCCGGCACATCGGTCAGGACGACCAGCTTGCGCGCCCGCAGCGCGATCGCCAACGCCGCCGCGGCGGTGTCCGCGTTGAGGTTGTGCGGCACGCCGTCCGCATCCGGGGCCACCGTCGAGAGCACCGGGATCCGACCGGCCTCGAGCAGGTCGGTCACCGCCGAGATGTCCGCCGACTCCACATCGCCGACCTGGCCGACGTCGACCGGCAGCCCATTGACGTACGCCGGGCGTCGGACCGCGGTGAACAGACCCGCGTCCTCGCCGGAGAGCCCCACCGCGAACGGACCGTGCGCGTTGATCAGCCCGACCAGTTCCCGGCCGACCTGACCCAGGAGCACCATCCGGACCACGTCCATCACCTCTGGCGTGGTGACCCGCAGCCCGCCCCGGAACTCACTCTCGATGCCGAGGCGGTCCAGCATCGCCGAGATCTGCGGCCCGCCGCCGTGCACCACGACCGGCTTCAGGCCGGCGTGGCGGAGAAAGACCATGTCCGCGGCGAACGCCCGCCGCAGCTCCGGATCGGCCATGGCGTTGCCGCCGTACTTGACCACGACGGTCGAGCCCGCGAAGCGGGCCAGCCACGGCAACGCCTCGATCAGGGTGGCGGCCTTGGCCTGGGCGCCGGTGAGATCCGCGGTGACGCTCATGCCCGAACCTGCCTTCCGTCTCCGGTCGCGGTGCCGCGCCGCGCGGCGATCCTCGTGCTCACGACGAGTACGCCGAGTTCTCGTGGACGTACCCGTGGGACAGGTCGTTGGTCCAGATCGTCGCCGCGGCGGCGCCCGCCCCCAGGTCGATGCAGATCGTCACGTCCATACCCCCGAGGTCGACCTTGGACCGGTCCTCGGCGGCGGCGCCGCCCCGGCACACCCACACCCCGTTCACGGCCACATCGACCCGCTCCGGCTCGAACGCCGCCGCGGTGGTGCCGACGGCGGCGAGGATGCGCCCCCAGTTCGGGTCGTTGCCGAACAGCGCGGTTTTGACCAGGTTGTTCCGGGCCACGCTCCGGCCCACCTCGACCGCGTCATCCTCGCTCGCCGCGCCGACCACATCGATCGTGATCTGCTTGGTGGCGCCCTCGGCGTCGGCGACGAGTTGCTGCGCGAGGTCGTGGGCGACGGCGGTGACCACGGCGGTCAGCTCGGCCTCGGTGGGCGCGACGCCGCTCGCACCGCTGGCCAGCAGCAGCACCGTGTCGTTGGTGGACATGCACCCGTCCGAGTCGACCCGGTCGAAGGTGAGCCGGCAGGCGGCCCGCAACGCCGCGTCCAGGGTCTCCGGGTCGGCGACCGCGTCGGTGGTGAGCACGCTGAGCATCGTGGCCATCGCCGGTGCGAGCATGCCCGCGCCCTTGGCCATCCCACCGACGGTGAAGCCCGCGCCGTGCCCGACCGCGTTCTTCGGCCGGGAGTCGGTGGTCATGATGGCCTCGGCGGCGGCCGGTCCGCCGTCCTGACTCAACGCCTCGACCGCCGTACCCACCCCGGGCAGGAGCCGGTCCATGGGCAGCCGCTCGCCGATCAGGCCGGTGGAGCAGACGGCCACCTCGCCCGCGCCGAGGTCCAACCCGGGGGCGACGGCGGTCAGTACCGCCGCGGTGTGCTCCGCGGTGGCGTGGGTGTCCTGGAAGCCACCGGGGCCGGTGCAGGCGTTGGCGCCGCCCGAGTTGAGGATCGCGGCGCGCACCAGACCGCCCTGGACGACCTGCTGGGTCCAGAGCACCGGCGCGGCCTTCACCCGGTTGGCGGTGAAGACACCGGCTGCCCCGGCGTGCGGGCCGTCGTTGACGACCAGGGCGACATCGGCCGTCCCGCCCTCCTTGAGCCCGGCGGGCACCCCGGCCGCCCGGAATCCACGGGGAGTGGTGACGCTCACGGGGTAACCCCCCAGACGGACAGGCCGGTGGCCTCCGGCAGGCCGAGCATGATGTTGGCGTTCTGCACCGCCTGGCCGGCCGCGCCCCGACCGAGGTTGTCCAGGCCGCTGACCACGATCATCCGTCCGGCGTCGACGTCGACGGTCGCCTGCAGGTGGCAGGAGTTGGAGCCGAGGGTCGCGGCGGTGTGTGGCCACCGCCCCTCGGGCAGCACGTGCACGAAGGGCGCACCCGCGTACGCCTCGGCGAGCACCGCCTGCGGGTCGACCTCGCGTACGGGCACGGCGGTGACGGTCGCGAGGATCCCCCGTGGCATCGGTGCCAACACCGGGGTGAACGACAGGCTGGTCGCCCCGGTCGCCTGCTTGATCTCCGGAACGTGCTGGTGCGCACCGACCCGGTACGGCGACAGATCCCCCATGACCTCGCTGGCCAGCAGGTGCGCCTTGGTGGCGCGGCCGGCGCCCGCGGTCCCGGAGGCGGCCACCACCACCACGTCGGCGGGCTGGGCCGCGCCGGCGGCGATCAGCGGGGCGAGCGCCAGGATGATGGCGTTGGCGTAACAGCCGGGGTTGGCCACCCGGGTCGCGGCGGCGATCCGCTCGCGCTGACCCGGTAGCTCGGGCAGACCGTAGGTCCACTGCCCGGCGTGGGTGCCGCCGTAGTAGTTGGCCCAGGCGTACGGGTCGGCCAGCCGGTGATCGGCACCGAGGTCAACCACGCGCACCTCCGGCGGCAGCTGCGCGGCCAGCGCTGCCGACTCGCCGTGCGGCAGCGCCAGGAAGACCAGGTCGGCATCGGCCAGGGCCGCCGGGTCGGTCTTGGCCAGCACCAGATCCAGCCCGGTCAGCTGCGGGTGCACGGTGTCCAGCCGGTGTCCGGCCTGGCTGTGCGCGGTGGCGGCGACCAGGTCGAACTCCGGGTGCCCGGCGATCAGGCGCAGCAGTTCACCCCCGGCGTAGCCGCTCGCCCCAGCGACCGCAACTCGGATCCCCATACCTACCTCCGTATGACAATGCAGGAAAGGTTAGCAGTGACCGCATGATCATACAAAGCAATGCATGGTGATGAGACCGTGTTCTGGATCACCAGCCGCCACCCACGGAAGGGCCCGCGTCGCGTGTCGCGACGCGGGCCCTTCGACGGAAAACCCCAAACGGCGGGAAGAGGCGAGGTCTGCCCTCACACGCCGCGGAGAGTAGCGCCGAAGCGCTCCGCGACACAGGCAACCGCCGCGTCCCGCGCCGCGACCGCCTCCTCCACCGTCAGCGTCCGGTCCGGCGCCCGGAAGGTCAGCTTGTACGCCAACGACCGACGACCCGCGCCGAGCTGCTCACCGACGTACACGTCGAAGAGCCGAACCGACTCCAACAGCGCACCGGCCCCCGCCACCAGCGCCCCCTGCACCTCGGCCACCGGCACGTCGACATCGACCACCAGCGCCACGTCGATCAGGGCGGGCGGGAAAGACGAGAGCACCGGGGCCTGCCGCACCGGGGCCGCCGGAACCGCGTCCAGGTCCAACTCCATCGCGGCGGTACGGCGCGGCAACTCCAGCCCGGCGATCACCGCCGGATGCAGCTCTCCCGCGTACCCGACAGCCACGCCATCCACCACCAGCTGCGCACAGCGCCCCGGGTGCCAGGGGGCATGCTCCACCGCCCGTACGGCCACCCGGTCGGCGGGAATGCCGGCGGCGGCGAGCACCGACCGAGCCGCCTCGACCGCGTCCGCCCAGCCAGCCGGGCGCCCCTCGCCCCACCAGCCACCCGGCTCGACCTCGCCGGCGAGCACCACGGCGACGTGCCGAGGCTGCTCCGGCAACACCGCGTCGGCGGCGGCGAACTCCGCGTCCGACGGCCGGTGCTCCACTCCCATCGCCGGCGGAGAGCCGGCCTCCGCCCGCGGGTGGAAGACCGTGCCGATCTCGTACAGCGCGAGGTCCCGCTGGCCTCGGCCCAGGTTCCGTCGGAGCACCCCGAGCAGCGGGCCGAGCAGCGTCGTCCGCAGTGCCGGCTCCTCCTCCGACAGCGGGTTGGCCAGCCGCACTGCCCGCCGCCGGGCATCATCGGCCGGCAGGCCCAGCTGGTCAGCCAGCTCGACTGCCACAAACGGCGCGGAGAGCACCTCCACGTACCCCTGGTCGGCGAGCATCCTGGCCACCGCCCGCCGACGCCGCTGCTGCCAGGTCAGGCCCCGACCGACGGGGGCCGCCGGCAGCACCGCCGGCACCCGGTCGTAGCCGTCGAGGCGAACCACCTCCTCGACCAGGTCGGCCGGGTCGGTCAGGTCGGGTCGCCAGGTCGGCGGGGTAACCAGGAACGACACCGCGCCACCAGCGGCGACGCCCACCGCACCCGGATCCGCGGCGAGCCGATCCGGGCCGCCAACGACCGTGCAGCCAACCTCGGTGAGCAGGGCAGCCACCCGCTCCGGCGAATAAGTCACCCCGACCCGTCGAGATGGCAGATCCGCCGGCAGGACCACCGGGGTCGGCGCCGACACCTGATCGATATCGAGGATCTCCGCACCGGCCGCGCCGCCGCCGTGCTCCACCAGCAGCCGCACCGCCCGGTCGACGGCGACCAACGGCAGGGCCGGGTCAACGCCCCGCTCCCACCGCTTGGCCGCCGCGCTGAACAGCCGGTGCCGGCGGGCCGTGCGCCCCACCATCACCGGATCCCAGTGGGCGGCCTCGAACAACACGTTGCCGGTCTCCGCGACCACCTCGCTGCTCTCCCCACCCATCACGGCGGCGAGCGAGATCGGGACACCGGCGTCGGCGCCAGCAGCCGAGATCGGATTCGGCAACCCGGCATCAGAGATCACCATGTCCTCGGCGACCAGTGTGCGCGCCACCCCGTCCAGGGTGGTCAACCGCTCCCCCGCCACCGCCCGGCGGACCACCAGCGGGCCGGTGATCCGGTCGGCGTCGAAGGCGTGCATCGGCTGGCCCAGCTCGAGCATCACGTAGTTGGTGATGTCGACCGGCAGCGAGAGGCTGCGGATACCGGCGGTGGTGAGCCGCTGGACCATCCAGGCCGGCGACGGCGCGGCCGGGTTGACACCGCGGACCATCCGCGCCGCGAACCGGTCACAGCCGACCGGATCCCGCACCTCCACCGGGTACGCGGGGGCTTCGGTGCCGGCCGGGGCGGACGCGATACCCGGGTCCCGAAACGGCACCCCGAAGGCGTGCGACAACTCCCGGGCGATCCCCCGCACCGACATCTGGTAACCCCGGTCCGGGGTCAGCTCCACCTCGACCACCACATCGTCGAGGCCCACCACGGGGCGGGCGTCGTCACCCGGCTTGGCGGGGCTGGAGTCGGGCAGCACGATGATGCCGGCGTGGTCGTCGCCCAGGCCCAGCTCCTTCACCGAGCAGATCATGCCCTTGGAGTTGCGCCCATACGTCCGGCGCGCCCCGATGGCGAAGTCACCGGGCAGCACCCCACCGGGGAGGATCACCACCACCCGGTCGCCGACCGCGAAGTTACGCGCCCCGCAGACGATCTCCTGCAACTCGCCGGTGCCGTTGGCGTCCCCCACGTCCACCCGACAGAAGCGAATCGGCTTCTTGAAACCGGTCAGCTCCTCAATCTCCCGCACCTCGCCGACGACCAGCGGCCCGGTGACCGTACCGGCCAGGTCCACGACGGACTCCACCTCGATACCGAGGCCGACCAGGGACTGCTCAAGGTCGGCCGGGGTCAGGTGCGCCGGCAGGTCAACGTACTCACGCAGCCAACTGACAGAAACTCGCATGACTCAGATCACCGTCTCCGTAACTCGTGCCCGCGCCTACGCGCCGTACCCGAACGCCCGGGCGAACCGGACGTCCCCCTCCACCAGGTCCCGCATGTCGCTGACGCCGTGCCGGAACATGACCGTACGGTCGATGCCCATGCCGAAGGCGAATCCGGAGTAGACCTCCGGGTCGATGCCGCAGGCCCGCAACACCCGCGGATTCACCATGCCGCAGCCACCCCACTCAACCCACTGCGCACCCCTGCGGTGCTCCGGGAACCACACGTCGAACTCCGCCGACGGCTCGGTGAACGGGAAATAGTGCGGCCGGAAGCGGGTTCGCGCCTGGGGCCCGAACATCGCTCGGGCGAAGTGGTCCAGCGTGCCGCGCAGGTGCGCCATCGTGATGCCACGGTCCACCACCAGGCCCTCGACCTGGTGGAAGACCGGCGCGTGGGTGGCGTCCAACTCGTCGGTCCGGTAGACCCGGCCCGGGCAGATCACGTAGATCGGCGGCGTGCGGGTCAGCATCGTCCGCGCCTGCACCGGCGAGGTGTGGGTCCGCAGCACCATGCCGGAGTGCTCCGGCGCGACGTGGAAGGTGTCCATCAACCCCCGCGCCGGGTGGTCCGGCAGGATGTTGAGCGCGTCGAAGTTGGTCCACTCCAACTCGACCTCGGGGCCCTCGGCCACCTCATAGCCCATTCCGACAAAGAAGTCGGTGATCTGCTCCATCAACGTACTGACCGGGTGGCGGGCCCCGGCCGGACGCCGGTCGGACGGCAGGGTGACATCCACCCGCTCCTCGACCAGCATCCGCTCGGCCTGCTCCCGCTCCAGTACCTGCGCGCGCGCGGCGTAGGCGCTCTCGATCGACCGGCGGGCCTCGTTGACCCGCTTGCCGGCGTCGGCCTTGGCGGCCGGCGGCAACGCGCCGATCTCACGTCGGGCCAGCGACGCCGGGGCCCGGTCCCCGAGGTGGGCCGGGCGCAGCGCGGTCAGCTCATCCGGATTGGCGGCGGCGGCGAAGGCCACCTCGGCGGTGGCGACGGCCTCGGCCAGTGCGGCCGGGTCGAGCAGGGCGACCTGCTTCGGGTCGTACGGGTCGTTGCGATAGGACATGGCGTACAGGCACTCCCTCACGGCGGCGCCAGCCTTGTCAGGCGGCGAAGCGAGTCTACGGACGCGCGGCTGTGCCGCAGCCCGCCGGTGGGAGTCGCGCGGAGAGCGGGTCAGGCCCGCCGCCCGCCGGCACCGGCGGGCTGGCTAAACGAACGCCGTTGCGCGTTCACGGGCGGCCGCTCTCCTTCGCTGCCTCGATCGTGGTGCCGGCCTCAACAGCGGCTACTTCCTCGACCGCTGCTACCTCCTCGACCGCGGGTCTGGCCGCAACCGCGGTTGTGGCCTCGACCGGGCGCGGGGACGACGGCCGGCGCTGCGCTCTCGCTGAAGCGTACAGGCACACCGCCGCCGCGGCAGCCAGGTTAAGGCTCTCCGCCCGCCCATGCAGTGGTACCCGGACCCGGGCCGCGGCGGCCGCGGTCAACCCGGCGGGCAAGCCGTGCGCCTCGGAGCCGAAGACCCAGGCGGTGGGGGCGGCCAACCGGCCGGCATCAACCAGGTCGTCCAGGTCGTCCGCGCCGTACCCGGTGGTGGCCAACACGGCGAGCCCGGCGGCCCGCAGGTCGGCGATCACCTGCAGCGGATCGGGCGCCCGCACCACGTCCACGTGGAACAGGCTGCCCGCCGACGCTCGCACCACCTTGCCGTTGTAGGGGTCGACAGCCGTACCGGCGAAGACCACCGTCTGGGCTCCGGCCGCATCGGCGGTACGCAGGACCGTGCCGGCGTTGCCCGGATCGCGGATGTCGGCGAGGACGGTGACCAGCCGCGGCGCACGCGCGAGAGCGGTGGCCAGCGGTAGGTCGAGATGTTGACAGACGGCGATCAGGCCCTGGGGAGCGACCGTCTCGGCGAGCCCGGCGAGTGCCGCGTCGGTCACCTCGGAGACGGGTAGGTCAGCAGCGGCGGCCTGCGCGGCCAGGTCCCGGTACCGGTCCAGGGCGGCCGGCGTACCGAAGAGTTCCAGGACCGTGCCCGACCGAGCCAGGGCCTCGCGGACCGCCTGTGGCCCCTCGGCCAGGAACCGACCGGTGGCCTCGCGGTCCCGGCGGCGGTGCAGCCGACGGGCCGCCACGATCCGTGGGGTGCGGGGGGTGAGTGGTCCGGAGACGGCGTCGAGGCGCCTCCCGTGCGATGGTGACTGCATGGGAGACGCCTCGCGCTGCCGTGGGTGGATCAGGCGGCCTGGGCGCCGGCCCCGCCGGTGCCCTGCTCCGCGACGGCCGCACGGGCCTTCTCGACGATCGCCGCGAAGGCGGCGGCGTCGTTGACGGCCAGGTCGGCCAGGATCTTCCGGTCGACCTCGATGCCGGCCAGCCTGAGGCCCTGGATCAGTCGGTTGTAGGTGAGCCCGTTGGCGCGGGCACCCGCGTTGATCCGCTGGATCCACAGCTGCCGGAAGTCGCCCTTGCGGTCACGACGGTCCCGGTAGGAGTACTGCATCGAGTGCAGCATCTGCTCCTTGGCCTTGCGGTACAGCCGGGAGCGCTGACCGCGGTAGCCACTCGCGGTCGCCAGCAGGGTACGGCGCTTCTTCTGGGCGTTCACAGCCCGCTTGACGCGTGCCATCTCAGCTCCTTCGTTGGTTCAGGGTGGCGCGCGTCAGCGGCCGAGCAGCTTCTTGATGCGCTTGACATCCGGCTTGGCCACCTCGACCAGCCCGGTCAGCCGGCGGGTACGGGTGGAGGACTTCTTCTCCAGGTTGTGGCGCAGGCCGGCCTGCTGCTTCACGATCTTGCCTTTGCCGGTCACCCGGACGCGCTTGCCCATCCCGGTGTGGCTTTTCATCTTCGGCATGTGGAACGTCTTCTCCCCTGCTACTCGCCGGCGGTTCCGGCGGGTCCGGCCGCCTCGGCCGGCGGTGCTGCCGCGGCGGCACCGGACTCCCGCTCGCCCCGCGGCAGCGTGCCACCGCGGGCCGCGGTGGCGGCAGCCTTGGTGGCGCGGTGCGGTGCGAGCACCATGATCATGTTTCGGCCGTCCTGCTTCGGCGCGGCCTCGACGTACCCCAGCTCCGAGATCTCGGACTCGAGCCGACGCAGGAGCCGGTAGCCCAGCTCCGGGCGGCTCTGCTCGCGACCCCGGAACATGATCGTCACCTTGACCTTGTCGCCGGCCTTGAGGAACCGCACCACGTGACCCTTCTTGGTCTCGTAGTCATGCGGATCGATCTTCGGCCGAAGCTTCATTTCCTTGATGACGGTCTGCTGCTGATTACGCCGCGCTTCGCGCGCCTTCAGTGCGCTCTCATACTTGAACTTGCCGAAGTCCATGAGCTTGCACACCGGCGGGCGCGCCATTGGCGCAACCTCGACCAGGTCCAGGTCGACGTCCGCGGCCAGCTGAAGGGCGCGCTCCAGCGGGACGATGCCCACCTGCTCACCCTCGGGACCGACCAGTCGGACCTCACGTGCCCGGATCTGCTCGTTCACGCGTGGTTCGACGCTGATGGGGCCTCCTCGAGTCGAGTCTTCTGCATTGCCGACCCGACGGCTCCCGGGTGGGAACCGACACGGAAAGCAGAAGGCCCCGACAGCTGCCGGGGCCCGCTCGACCGGTCGGCACGACCATATAGTCGCGCATCCGACACCGAGGCGTGCTCAGAATCGGAGACCGGACCCGGCCGCCGCGCGGCGACTCAGGTGGGAGCAGGCGCTCCGCTTTCGAAGCCAGCCGCGAAGGCAGCTGGCCTGGTCGTTTCCCATAGCCTACACCCCGCGCCTGGTCCACCCCAAACCGGGCATCAACCCCGCGCCACGGTCCGGCGGGGTCAGTGGCCGGCGGGGTCAGTGGCGGCTGCGCCCCCAGCCAGCCGGGCCTGATGCAGCCGGCGCAGCCGGCGGACCGCGTCCACGGCCAACTCCTTGTCGGCAGCCTGAAGAGCAAGCATCGGCACCAGGTCGTCATCGTGCAGCTCAAGGCTGGCCCAGGGCGCCCCGCGGTCGAACCGGACACCACGAACAAGCTCCCAGGGCAGCTCGTACGAGCCGATCACGTTCTGCACCCGGACCCGCTGCGCGTCGGCCTCCACCCGCGGCCGGGTGAAGAGCAGGAAGGCAAGCGCGCCGAGCACGCCGAGGCCGACCATGCCGAGTTGGTCGCCTCGCTGAAACGAGCCATAGCCACTGCCGGTCGCCCCGTGCAGCGACGTCGCCAACACCGTGAACAGCAACACCAGGGCAATCGCCGAGGCCCAGCAGACCACCCGGATGCGCCGGGGCCGGATCCGGAACGCTTCGGTTTCGCTCACCGCGCCAGTCTGCCACCCCCGCCCGGGCGGCCCGCGCCCGGCACGCAGCCGGGCACGGCGAGGCGCGGGCCGAGGCGACGGCCCGGCCGGGGACGGAAGTCCCGGCTCCGTGCTCCCGGCCCGGCTCCGTATCCCCGGCCCGGCTCAGAGACGGCAGGCCTGGATGTTCGTGACCAGGATCGCGCGGGCACCGACCTGGTACAACTCGTCCATGACCCGGTGCACATCGTCACGGAGCACCATCGCCTGCACCGCCACCCAGCCCTCCCGGTGCAGCCGGGAGACGGTTGGCGACTCGATGCCCGGAGTCAACGAACTGGCCCGAGCCAACAGGTCGGCCGGAACGTCGTACGTCAGCATCACGTAACGCCGGGCGACGAGCACGCTCTGCAGACGGCGGAGCAGCAGCTCACACTGCGGGTGGGGCGGCGCGGCAGAGCGGCAGACCAGGACGGCGGACGAGCGCAGTAGCGGCTCACCGAAGACCACCAGGCCGGCCTGACGCAGCGTGGCACCGGTCTCCACCACATCGGCGACCACGTCGGCGAGGCCCAGCCGGATGGCGTTCTCCACCGCGCCGTCCAGGCGGATCACGTCGGCCTTGACGCCCAGCTCGGCGAGGTGCCGCTCCACCAGGCCGGGGTATGCGGTAGCGACCCGACGTCCGTCCAGGTCCTGCGCCGAGGCGATGTCCTCGGGCCGAGCGGCGAACCGGAAGGTGGCCTGGCCGAAGGCCAGGTCGACCACCTCGGTGGCGGGCGCGCCGGAGTCGACCAGGAGGTCCCGGCCGGTGATGCCGACATCCAGGTCCCCGGAGCCGACGTAGGTAGCGATGTCCTTCGGACGCAGATAGAAGAACTCAATGTCGTTCGAATCGTCCCGGCAGACCAGGTCCTTCGGGTCGGTTCGCTGGCGGTAGCCCGCCTCGCGCAGCATCTGAGCGGCCTTCTCGGCCAAGGTCCCCTTGTTGGGTACCGCGACTCGCAGCATGACGGAATGCTCCTTGTCGGAAAGCGGAAGGGTCGGCACGGGAGACATCACAGATGTCGGTAGACGTCCTCAAGATCGAGGCCAGTGGCGAGCATCAACACCTGCACCTGGTAGAGCAGCTGGGAGATCTCCTCGGCGGTCCGCTCGGGCCCCTCGTGCTCGGCTGCCATCCAGGACTCGGCCGCCTCCTCGACGACCTTCTTGCCGACGAAGTGCACCCCCTTGTCCAGGGCCGCGACGGTCCCCGATCCGGGGGTGCCGGCCGCGGCCTTGGCCTGCAGCTCGGCAAACAACTCCTCGAACGTCTTCACAGGCTCAATTCTTGCAACCCGCCGGCAACCGCGGCTCCACCGGGATCGGAGTGTCCCACGATGCCGAAACCTCAGGCGCCGAAGCCCACCCGCGGGGTGACGCCAGCCAGGCCCCGAACCGCGAGCGCCGCGTCGAGGACCGCGATGGTCGTCGCCCATCCCTTGTCCTCCGCCGAGCCGGGCAGGCCAGCCCGGTCCCGAGCCTGCTCGATCGTCTCCACGGTCAGCACACCGTGCCCCACCGGCTTCCCCTCATCCAGGGCGATCCGGGTAAGCCCATCGGTAACCGACCGACAGACGTAGTCGAAGTGAGCGGTGGCCCCCCGGACCACCACCCCGAGCGCCACCACCGCGTCGCAGCGCCGGGCGAGCGCCTGCGCCACCACGGGTAGCTCTACCGAGCCGGCCACCCGGGCCGCCGTGGCACCGGCGCCACACGCTTCGGCGGCGGCGACCGCCCGGTCGAGCATGTGATCGGTGAGCTCGCTGTGCCACCGGGCGGCGACCACCCCGACGGTCAAACCCGCGGCAGCAACAGCATCGATGCCCGGTTCCCCGAAGCCCGCCATCCCTATGCTCCAATCCCATCACCGACGATGGTACGACCCGTCGGCGCCTCAACAACCTCGTCGAACTCCAGCAGATGTCCCATCCGGTCCCGCTTGGTTCGCAGGTAGTCCACGTTCTCGGGGTGCGGACGGACCGGCAGGTCCAGGCGGCCGGTGACGGTCAGGCCGTACCCCTCCAGGCCGGCCCGCTTGGCCGGATTGTTGGTCAACAGCCGCATCGACCGCACCCCCAGGTCGTAGAGGATCTGCGCGCCGGTGCCGTAGTCCCGCGCGTCCGCCGGCAGGCCGAGCTCCAAATTCGCGTCAACGGTGTCCCGGCCCAGGTCCTGCAACTGGTACGCCTGGAGTTTGTGCAACAGCCCGATGCCGCGCCCCTCATGGCCGCGGAGGTAGAGCACGACTCCGCGGCCTTCCTGGGCGACCCGTTCCAGGGCAGCGTCCAGTTGCGGGCCACAGTCGCAGCGCAACGAGCCGAAGACGTCACCGGTGAGGCACTCGGAGTGCACCCGTACCAGCACGTCCCGACCGTCGCCGAGATCACCCAGCACCAGGGCGACGTGCTCGGCCGAGTCGTAGTCGCCGCAGTACCCCAGCGCCCGGAAGACCCCGTGCCGGGTGGGGAGCCGCGCCTCGGCGACCAGCTCGACCTGCTTCTCCGTCCGCCGGCGATACGCGATCAGGTCCGCGATGGTGACCAGGAGTAGCGAGTGCTCGGCGCAGAACCGCTCCAGGTCCGGGCCCCGCATCATGGTGCCGTCGTCGTTGACCAGCTCGCAGAGGACGCCCACGGGGCGTAGCCCGGCCAACCGGGTGAGGTCGGTCGCGGCCTCGGTGTGACCGGGCCGGCGCAGCACACCCCCCTCGCGGGCCCGCAGCGGAACCACGTGACCGGGCCGGGCCAGATCCTCCGGCCTGGTGCCGGGGTCGGCGAGCAGCCGGATCGTGTGCGCCCGGTCGGCGGCGGAGATGCCGGTACTCACGCCCTCCCGGGCATCCACGGTCACCGTGTAGGCGGTGCCGCGCCGGTCCTGATTGGTGTGGTGCATCGGCGGCAGGTCCAGCCGGTCACACTCACCCTCGGTCAATGCCACACAGATGTAGCCGGAGGTGTAGCGGACCATGAAGGCGACCAGCTCGGGCGTGGCCAGCTCGGCCGCGAAGATCAGATCGCCCTCGTTCTCCCGGTTGGCGTCGTCGACCACGACGACGGGCCGACCGGCGTTGATCTCCGCCATCGCTCGTTCGATCCTGGCAAAAGTGGTCACGCCGCAGCCTCCGCATAGCTCGATGGAATCGGCACGAGGTCGGTACGAGCAGCACGCGACGTCCGCCACCAGGCGGCGAGTCCCCAGACGCAGAACGCGCCGTAGACGAGGTACATGGCCGCCGAGGGATAGAACCCGCCGCGCAGCAACAGTGGCAGTCCGACCACGTCGACGGCGATCCAGATCAGCCAGAAGTCCACATATCCACGGGCCATGCCGTACGTGGCGAGCAGGCTGCCGGTCAGGATCCAGGCATCCGGCAGCGGCCCCCACGAGCCCAGGGCGGCGAGGACCGGGTAGCTGACGGCGGTCCCGACGACGGCAGCCACCAGCAGTCCGAGCCGCTCCCGTCCGGTGGCCCAGCGGGGCTCCACCGCGGCGGCGGAACCGGCACCGCCCCGGCGGCGATTCCGTGACCAGCGCCACCAGCCGTAGAGGCCGAGCCCGAAGAAGAAGACCTGCCGGCCGGCCTGGCCGTAGAGGTCGTGTGCCTGTGGGGTGGCGAACGCTCCGCCGAGGAAGACGGTGAACAGCAGCGCGTTACCGATCATGCCGACCGGCCAGGCCCACACCACCCGGCGCAGGCCGAACATCGCGGCGGCCAGGCCGAAGACGTTGCCGACGATCTCGCGGACCAGCACCGGCGAGCCGGCGAGACTCACCTGCGCTTCCAGCAGCCAGCCGAGCGGCCCCATCACGCCGCCCCGCCCACTGGCGCGGCACCGGGCCGGTCAACAGCGACGGGCCGGTCAACAGCGACGGATTGGTCGTCAGCGGCGGACTGGTCGGCCGGCCCGGCCAACTGGCCCCCGCCGAGCAACCGCTCGACATATTTGGCCAGGACGTCAACCTCGAGGTTGACCGCGTCGCCGACGCTCCGAGAGCCCAGCGTCGTCAGCCGCAGGGTGGTGGGGATCAGGCCCACCTCGAACCAGTCGGGTCCGACACCCGCCACGGTCAGGGACACCCCGTCAACGGTGATCGACCCCTTCGTCACCACATAGCGAGCCAGGTCAGTGGGGAGGCGGAAGCGGACCGTCTCCCACCGCGCGGCCGGTTCCCGGGCCAGCAGCTCGCCAACACCGTTGACATGCCCCTGAACCAGGTGGCCGCCGAGGCGGCTGCCGAGGACGGCGGCCCGCTCCAGGTTCACCCGGTCACCGACGCGCAGCATCCCGAGTGCGGAGCGCCGCAAGGTCTCGCCCATCACATCGGCGGTGAAGGTACCGCCGGCGAGTTCCACCACGGTCAGGCAGACTCCGTTGACCGCGATGGAGTCACCGGGCCGGGCGTCGGCGACGACCAACGGGCCGTTGATGGTGACCACCGCGGAATCCTCCGCGCTCTCCGCGATGCGGATGACCTCACCGAGTTCCTCGACGATGCCGGTGAACATGTCAGCCCTCCCTCTTCCGGGGCAGTGCGGTGATCCGCAGGTCGGGACCGACCTGGGTAACGTCCACGACCTCACAGTCGATGGCATCGGTGATCGTGGTCACCCCCGCGTCCGCCAACGCGGTAGGGCCGGCACCGAGCAACCGGGGCGCGACGTAGCCAACGATCTTGTCGACCAACCCGGCGGCGAGGAAGGCACCGGCCAGCCGCGGCCCTCCCTCCAGCAGCGCGGCGCGCACCCCGCGCTGGTGGAGCGCGGCGAGCAGCGCCGACAGATCGACTCGGCCCACCGAATCGGTACCAACCTCCTCGGCGGTGGCGATCCAGGTGGACGCGGCGTCGTCGCGGACCCGCGCTCCGGCCGGGGTCCGGCCCGCCGAGTCCACCACCACCCGCAGCGGCTGCCGGATGGCGAGGCTGCCGTCGCGCAGGTTCCGAACGGTCAGGCGCGGGTCGTCGGCGAGGACCGTGCCCACCCCGGCGAGAACGGCGTCCACCGTGCCGCGCAGCGCGTGCACATCCATCCGGGCCGCCTCGGAAGTGATCCACATGCTGGTGCCGTCGGCTGCGGCGGACCGCCCGTCCAGCGTCGCCGCGTACTTCCAGACGAGGTACGGCCAGCCCCGACGCGTTGAGGTCAGCCACGCGGTGTTGCCCGCCTCCGCCTCAACGGCGCGTACGCCCAGGTCGACCCGGACCCCGGCGGCCCGCAGCGTGGCGGCGCCACCGGAGGCAGCCTGGTTCGGGTCGGGTACGGCGATCACCACCCGGGCAACGCCCGCCTGCACCAGCGCGGTGCTGCACGGGCCCGTACGGCCGGTGTGATCGCAGGGTTCCAGCGTGACCACCGCGGTGCCGCCCCGCGCCCGCTCCCCCGCGTGGGCGAGCGCGACGATCTCGGCGTGCGGCCCACCGGCGTACGCGTGGAAGCCCTCACCGACGACCTGACCGCCCGGGTCGAGCAGCACGCAGCCGACGACCGGGTTGGGGCTGGTGGTGCCGAGGCCGCGTGCGGCAAGTTCAACTGCGCGACGCATCGCCTCGTCCACGGAGACGCCGGCCATGCCTTGCCCTCCCGCCCGCCGATCGGTGCGCGGGCGGCGATGGGAGCGGCGGCATCGGGCCGCGGGCGTGCGGTGGCGGAGATCCGGCAACGGCACAGCCGCCCCGGGAGGGCCGCACGGCACGCCGAGACCGGCGGCCGGGCAGGGCCCGTCCGTCCCGCGCGCTGTCTCCCATCCGGACTGTCTGGACGCGGGCAGGCCCGCACCCAACCGTCGGCCCCGGATTTTCACCAGGTCCACCGGGCGGACGAACCGCTCCCGGGTCGCGGGCTTACCACAGCCAGGCCGTGGATCACCGCCGGTTCGGAATTACACCGAGTCCCGCCAGCGCGTGGTGGGTACCACCCGAAGTCTTACACGCTCTGGGGGGTCAACGGCTACCCCCAGCGCGCTACTTCACAGAACGATGACTCGAATCCGACACTCCGCGACGCCGGTCCACCGCCACGTACGACCCCGGCTGGCTCTTGGCCACCGACTTCATCTCGGAGGCGATCGTCATCGCCGCCAGTGGATTCGTGAGCCGTTTGTCGGCATCCGAGACCGAGACGCCGATCGAGAGGGTGACCAGCGCGGCGCGGCGTAGGTTGCCCCGCCGATCCTTGAGCTCCACGTAGCCGCGAGCCGCGTCGGGCGGGTCGTACAGCGCGTCGGCCGCCTGCTCGAAGTCCGCGGAGACCTGCGAGGTCAGCTGCCGGACCTGGTCCGGGGTGCTGACAAAGATGAAGTCGTCACCGCCGACGTGGCCCAGGAAGGCCGGTGGGAGCCCCACCGAGACGACCGCCTGGTGCAGGCTGCGGGCCAACGCGGAGATGAAGTCGTCGCCACGGACGAACCCGTAGACGTCGTTGACACTCTTGAAACGGTCAATGTCGATGTAGCCGACCGCGTAGTCGGCCCCGACCCGGATCCGGTCGGCGATCTCCCGCCGGATCCGGCTGTTGCCGGGTAGCCCGGTCAGCGGCGAGACCTCGCGGAACTCCTTGTTCCGGCGCAGCGTGGAGCTGACCCGGGCCACCAACTCGGCAGTATCGAAGGGCTTGACCAGGTAGTCGTCGGCACCGGCGCTGAGGCCGTGCACCTTGTCCACGGTCATCCCCTTGGCGGTCAGCATGATCACCGGGAGGGCGGCGGTCATCGGGTTGGCCCGAAGCCGTCGGGTCAGCTCCATCCCGTCCATCCGGGGCATCATCAGATCGACCACGGCCAGGTCGGGGCGGTGCCGCGCGATCACCTCAAGCGCCGCCTGGCCGTCCCCGGCATGGATCACCTCATAGCCGTGCAACCGCAGGTTGAACTCGACGAACCGGGCGATGTCCTCGTCGTCGTCAACGACCAGAATGACGTCCTGGCGATCCCCTTCGGGCTCCACGTCAGGCCCGGGGCGCCGCGCACTGGGCCAGGGACCGCAGCCGGCGTACGGCCTCGGCCGGGTCATCGGCGCCGAAGACGGCGGTGCCGGCGACGAAGGCGTCCGCGCCCGCCTCGGCGGCCTCGGCGATGGTGTCCACGGCGATCCCACCGTCGACCTCGATGCGCAGCTCCAGGTGACCAGCGTTGACGTGTCGACGGGCGGTGCGCACCTTGTCCAACAGGTTCGGAATGAACCGCTGCCCACCGAACCCCGCCTTGATCGTCATGATCAACAAGGTGTCGAAGCTGGGCAGCAGGTCCAGGTACGGTTCGATCGGGGTGTCCCGGTCGATCGCCAACCCCGCCTTCGCACCGGCCGAACGGAGCTCCTTGGCCAGCGCGACCGGGTCGGCACAGGCCTCGGCGTGAAACGTCACGTTGTACGCCCCGGCGTCGGCGTAGCCGGGCGCCCACCGCCGCGGATCCTCGATCATGAGGTGCACGTCAAAGGGAAGCCGGGTGGCGGCCCGCAGGCTCTGCACGACCGGCAACCCGATCGTCAGATTCGGCACGAAGTGGTTGTCCATGACATCCACGTGCACCCAGTCGGCGGTGTCTTCGATGGCACGGACCTCGTCGGCGAGGCGGGCGAAGTCGGCGGCCAGAATGCTCGGCGCGACGATTGGCAGCGGTACGGTCACGAGGCCAGTGTACGAACGCAGCCTCCCATCGCCACCGGTGCGGCCCCGCCGAGCCGCTCGGGCGCATCCCGCGGCTACCCGACGGGAACTGACCATTGCGGACCGGGACGCCGGGCGGCGCCGTCGCTCCACAGCGGTCGTCGGCGGGCGAGCCGGCGGGCAGCCACGCCTACCGAGTCGCTGACGGCACACGGAACCGGTTTGCCACGTGCCGTAAGCTGCCGCACCGTGGCGTGTTCGGACGCCATACCTACCGCGCCCGGGAGGACGCCGGATGAAACGAGTCACGCTGTCCGCCACGGTGGTGGCCCTGACGCTCGTCGGATGTGCTGCCGCGCCGCCGGGAACCGACGGAGATCTGGTTGACGACTGGGCCCCCCTCGCCGCCGCGACGGGTTTCACGCCCGAGGCGGGCACCTGCCACCCCACCGTATCCGAGGTCGGCTACCGCAGCGCGTACGCGCCGACTCCCTGCGACCAGCCGCACACGTCGGAGACCCTGTACGTCGGCACGCTGACCGGGGCCGACGCGACGGGTTCCCGGCCACCGGAAACCGACTCGTCCGCGATGCGGACCGCCTACGCCACCTGTGAGCGGGAGGTAAACGAGGCACTGGGTGCCGACTGGCGCAGTGGACGGATCGGCCTCTCCGTCATCCGCCCGTCGCGAGCTGGATGGGAGGGGGGCTTCCGCTGGTTCCGCTGCGACGTGAGCGAGTACGAGGGCCTGAACGAACCGAGCGTGGTCTCCCGCACCGCCAGCCTGGTTGGAGCACTCAAGGGCGACTCCCCGCTTCGGCACACCTGCTTCAAGCCGACCCTGAGCGACGACCGGGTCGAGGCGATGACACCGGTGGCGTGCACCGAGAAACACCGCGCCGAGTTCGTCGGCGTCTGGACCGCACCGGAGACCGACTACGCCGAGTTCCAACGCAACGAGGACCGGACCGGCGAGAGCTGCTACAAGCTGATTGCCGAGTACGCCGAGGTGCCCCGCAGCGACGTGGAGTACCGCACCGGCTACATCCTCTACGCCCCGCTGGAGGAGGAGTGGCTCACCGGCAACCGGGGGGTGCAGTGTTTTCTCTACGTCAGCGGCCGGAGCCTGACCCGGTCGATGAAGGACGCGGGCAAGGCCGGCCTGCCGCGGTAGTGCGGGCCGCATCCGGGACGGTTGACCACCCGGGCTGCCTGAGCCGGGGGTGGTCACGCCGCGCATCACGCGGACTGACCACCCCCGGCGGGTCGGCGGAACGCGGCCGACCGAACGGCACGGGACCAGACCAACCCCGGCGCAGCACCGCAAGGGTCAACCCCGGCGCAGCACCGCAAGGAACATGGCGTCGGTGCCGTGCCGGTGCGGCCACAGCTGTACCGTCGGCCCGTCGCCGAGCCCCGGCATTCCCGTCGGCAACAGCGGACGGGCGTCAACGAAGTCGACCGGCACCCCCGCGCGGCGCGCCGCCTCGGTAACCGTCACGTGTGTCTCGACGACGTGCGGCGAACAGGTCACGTATGCCACCAGGCCACCCGGGCGGACCGCCCGCAGCCCCGCGCTGAGCAGTTCCCGCTGCAACCGGGTCAGCGCCGGCAGGTCCGACGGCTGCCGGCGCCAGCGTGACTCGGGTCGCCGACGCAGCGAGCCCAGACCGGTGCAGGGTGCGTCCACCAGCGCCCGGTCGAAGTGCCCCTCCGCGAGCTTCGGCGTCGCGCCGACGGTGCGACCATCCGTGTTGAGCACGGTCACCGGCAGGTCGCGGGTGGCCTGCTGGACAAGACGGGCCCGGTGCTCGGACACCTCCACCGCGGTCAGGCGCGCGCCACGCTGGGCGGCGATGGCGCCAAGCAGGCCGGACTTGCCCCCCGGCCCCGCGCACAGGTCGAGCCAGCGACCGTCCGGGCCGTCCAGCGGCGCCACCGTGAGAGCCTCGGCCACCAGTTGGGAGCCCTCGTCCTGGACATGGGCCCGCCCCTCGATGAGCGCCGGCAGGTCGCCGGGGGCGCCCCCACCGGAGTAGACCGCGGATGGGGAGAAGGCGCCCGGGGCACCGCCGACCTCGTCGGCCAGGGCCACCGGGTCGGCCAGCCCCGGGCGGGCACAGAGGTGCACCGGCGGGCGCTCGTTGTCCTCGATGAGCAACCGGGTGGTCTCACCAAGGTCGCCGCCGAGCGCCTCGGCGAACGCCCGCACAATCCACTGCGGATGGCTGTACGCGAGTGCCAGGTGCCCGATCGGGTCGGTCTCCAGCGGCGGGGCGAGCCGGGCCACCCAAGCGTCGACATCCCGGCTGGCGACCTCTCGGAGCACCGCGTTGGCGAACCCGGTCGCCCCCGGCCCAACCGAGCGGACCAGGTCAACCGTTGCCGAGACAGCGGCGTGGGCGGGTACCCGGGTATGGAGCAGTTGGTACGCGCCGAGCCGCAACGCGTCCCGAACCGGCGGATCGATGCGGGCCACATCCCGACCGGCGGCCTCGGTGAGGATCGCGTCGAGGGTGCCGAGCCGGCGCAGCGTCCCATACGTCAGCTCGGTGGCGAAGGCGGCGTCCCGGCCGACCAGATCCGCGTCGCGCAGAATCGCCGGGAGCACAAGGTTGGCGTACGCGTCATCCCGGTTGACCGCGGCGACCGCCTGATAGGCGGCGTGCCGGGGTAGGTCAGCGGCGCTCCGGCCGGTGGGGCGCCCGCGCCCGCCGGCCGTCGGCCGCTGGCCGCCACGGCCCCGCCGCTCCGGGCGGCGCTCGAATCCGACACCAGCACGACCACGGTCGGCGGCGGGACGACCGGCCCGGAAACCACCGGCCCGGTCCACGTCCTGGCCGTCTACCGGGCCCGTCATGCGAGGACCTCCCCAGCGCTCACCCGAACACCGCGCGCCCAGTCACTCGCCGGCATGGCCTTCTTGCCCGCCGCCCGGATCTCACTGAGCGCAACCGGGGTGGTGGCGGTGCCGGCAAGCACCCGGGACTTCTCCACCAACAGCTCACCCGGCTTCAGTTCGGGGCCATCCGCGACGAGGGTGACCGGGCCGAGCTTGACCCGCTCGCCGCGGAAAGTCGTCCACGGGCCGGGAGCCGGGGAGCAGGCGCGGACGCGCCGGTCCACGGCGAAGGCGGGGTCACCCCAGCGCACCCGGGCATCCGCCACGGTGAGCTTCGGCGCCAGGCTCACCCCGTCGTTCGGTTGCGGCTGCGCCCGTGCGCAGCCCTCCTCGATCGCGTCCAGCACCGCGATCAGCAGCTCCGCGCCGGAGTGCGCCAGCCGCTCCAGCAGGTCGCCCGAGGTGTCGGCCGGCCGAACCTCGTCGGTGACGGTGCCGTACACCGGGCCCGTGTCCAGGCCCTCCTCAAGCTGGAAGACGCTGGCACCGGTCACCTCGTCGCCGTGCAACAGGGCGTGCTGCACGGGAGCCGCGCCGCGCCAGGCGGGCAACAGGGAGAAGTGCAGGTTGACCCAGCCATGCCGCGGAATCTCCAGGGCAGCCGGCGGGACCAGCGCACCGTACGCGACGACGGGCACACAGTCCGGTGCCAGGGTACGCAGCCGGTCGAGGAACTCCGGCTCCCGCGGCCGGGCCGGGGTGAGGACCTCGATGCCGTGCTCGTCGGCCCAGGCGCCCACCGGGGAACGGGACAGGCCCCGGCCCCGGCCCGCCGGAGCATCCGGGCGAGTGAGCACCGCGACCAGTTCATGGCGGGAGGCGGCCACCGCGGCGAGGGTGGGGACGGCGACGGCCGGCGTACCGGCGAAGATCACGCGCATCGGCCGGTCACCGCCCGAGGCCGAACGGGTTGGCGGCGTGCGGGCTGAGCTTCACCGTCGGCGGGGCCGCCGGGTCGTACCACTCGGCCCGGCGGATCTCCTTCATCGCCGCCTTGCGACCGGCCGGGTCGAGCCGGTCGATGAACAACACCCCATCCAGGTGGTCGGTCTCGTGCTGCACGCAGCGCGACATCAGACCGGTACCGACGATCTGCACCGGATCGCCGTACCCGTTGAAGCCCTTGGCGACCACGTTCTGCCGGCGCTTCGTGTCGAAGTACAGACCCGGCAGCGACAGGCAGCCTTCCGGGCCGTCCTGCTCCTCGGCGTCGGGGAACTCCAACACCGGGTTGACCAGGTGACCGACCACGTCGTCCACGTCGAAGGCGAACACCCGCAGGCCCACGCCGAGCTGCGGCGCGGCCAGACCGGCGCCGTTCTGCTCACGCATCGTGTCGATCAGGTCAGCGACAAGCTTGCGCAGTTCGACATCGAAGTCGACCACCGGGTCAGCCGGCGTGCGCAGCACCGGGTCGCCGAAGAGGCGGATGGGCTGGACGGTCACGCGGATTGGCTCCTTCGTGGGCTTGGCAACGGGCGTGCCGTACCAGTCTACGGAGTGCCCAGAGCGACCCCGGCCGGCGTACCGGGATCAGCGGGTACGGCACCGACGGTCACCGGAAGCGTCTCGTAGCCACGCAGGGTCAGCCGGTGCCGCCGAGTGGGTTCGCCGGCCAGCGCGAGCTCGGGCAGCCGGCGCAGCAACAGTGGAAAGGCGACCTGGGCCTCCAGCCGGGCCAGCCCGGCGCCGAGGCAGTAGTGCGCGCCGGCGCCGAAGGACAGCGGGGGCGACTGGGCCCGCCGCGGGTCGAAGCGAGCCGGATCAGTAAAACGCGCCGGGTCGCGGTTGGCCGCGCCGAGCAGAACCAGCAGCCAACTCCCCGCGGGCAGCTCAACCCCGGCGAGGGATACCGACTCGCGGACCGTACGGCTGGTCAACTGCACGGGGGAGTCGTACCGCAGAAACTCCTCCACGTAGCCGGGTGCGAGCTCGGGCTGACCGCGCAGGGCAGTCGCCGAGTCGGGGTGGGTCAGGAGCACGACCAGCCCGTTGCCGAGCAGGTTCGTGGTGGTCTCGAAGCCCGCGACCAACAGCAACACGAGGTTGGCCAACAGCTCCTCGCCGGACAGCCGGTCACCGTCGGCGTCGTGCGCCTGCACCAGGGCGGTGGTCAGGTCGTCGGCCGGGGCTCGGCGGCGCTGGGCGATCAGCTCGGTGAAGTAGTCACGCAGCTCACTGGCGCCGGCGTCGGCGATGGCCAACTCCTGCGGGGTGATCTCCGGCTCCAGGACACCGGTCAGATCACTGGCCCAGTGCCGAAACCGAGCCCAGTCGGCCGCCGGCACCCCGAGCAGGGCGCAGATCACCGTGACCGGCAACGGGTAGGCAAAGCTACCCATGAAATCCACCGCAGCACCGCCCCGACCGGCCCGGATCATCTCGTCGACCAGGCCGTCGGCCTGGGCGGCCACCACCTCGCGGAGGGCGGCGACCCGGCGCGGAGTGAACACGCCCGCGGCCAGGCGGCGCATGCGGCTGTGGTCCGGTGGATTGGCCCGGATCATCGACCGGGAGATCGAGATCATCGCTGGGCTGTCCTGCCAATGCGGGAAGACACCGTCGCGTTCTTCGTCGTCCATCACCTCAAACCGAGGGTTCCGCAACACCGTGTCGGCCTCGGTGTACCCGGTGACCACGAAGAAACCGGCCGCCGTCGAAACCACCGGTCCGTGCGCGCGCAGCCGCTCGTACGTGGGATAGGGGTCGAGTCGGCCCGGCGGAGATGTCAGCAGTGCGACCGCCTCAGATGCATCCATTCGCCACCTCCGATATTAGGGGTCAGGTGGCCCATCATGCACGCTCAGTCGGCAGACCGTAACCCCCTGCGCCGGGAGGATGACGGGGAGGGCGGCGTGGCGGCCAGGCGTCGACGGCCAGATGCGGCCCTGCGGCGCCGACGGACGAGCGTGGTGCTCAGGCGCCGACGCCGGGTTCCCCCGCCAAGACCGTACCGCCGCCCAACAGAGCCGGTTCGGGCAGCGGCAGATCGATGCCATGCGCGGCCGACCAGTCGTGGATCATGCTGGGCCGGACCTGGGCGGCGAAGTAGTCGATCGCGCTCATCCCACCGACGACGGGCTCGTCAACCTCGGCGGCGAGCCGGGCGGGCACCAGCTGGCACCCGTCCCGCAACGCGGCACTGAGTCGACGGTGCCCGTCCACAACGAAGAAGTGCTCCCCCGTGTAACCAATCCGCAGCGGCTCCAGCGGCTCGTCGCCAGCTGCGGCGACATCGTCGGCGGGTGCGGCGTCCCACCGGCCGCGGAGGGTGACGATGTCCTCGGTCGGGTACACCCGGGCCGGGTCGAGCAGCAGCAACGGCGGAGCCTCCCGCAGCACCTCGGGGCAGAGCCGCCCTTCGTACGCGGCGACGATGTGCTCGATCACCTCCGCGGCGCCGGCCCGGGTGGTGTCACAGATCAGGTCGTAGTTGCGCAGCTGGGCCTTGTCCACGCCATAGCGGATGATGAACCGGTTCCGCTCACTCTCGCTGCGCTCCAGGAGCCGGGCCTTCGCCTCCTCCAGGGAGGTGTACTGCTCAGCCGGGCCGGATGGACGCAGCAGCACTCGCCGGGCAGCCTCCCCGGGCTCGGTGATCATGTGCACCTTGAGCGCGTCGGTGAAGAAGTGCCAGGCGAGCCGCGAGTCCATCACCAGGCACTCACCGGAGGCCGCGATATCCCGTTGAAGTTGGTCGACATAGCCGTCCACGGCCTGATCCAGCTCGGCATGCAGGTTGAGCTGGAGGGCGGTCATCTGCCGCTCCTGGGCCATCTGCCGGTAGAGATCACCCACGCTGACCCGACGCATGCCGAGGCGCTCGGCGATCTCCACGGAGACGGTGCTCTTGCCACTGCCGAGGTCGCCGTTGAAGACAATCGATTGAGGAACGATCACGACTGGTCCACCTATGATTGCGGGCTGTTAACACTCGCCGGCACCGCGCCACCCGACGCGCTCCGTCGCCATCGCCGCCGAACCGGCCCCAGCTCCGGCCGGGCGCATCGGACGACACACCATGACCTGAGCCTTCATCCGGCCCGACATGAGGGGCGATGCTATCACCCGGATCCGCCCCCATCCCCACACAGCGTGTCCGTCGCGACAACTTCAGTAACTCTTGGTAGCTGCCAGCCTCCGTTGAGTCGCTAGGTCAGAAGAGGGTCAGCGGATCGATCTGGAGCCGGAGTGGATCAGCAGCCTTACGGGCGGTGCGCACCCCGGCCGCCGAGTGCAGGGCGGCGGCCAGGGCCGCGGCCCGGGCACGGGGAACCCGGACCAGCATCCGTTCCCGGTCGCCGTCGGCGGGCACCGGCCCCAACAACTCCGCCTCCACCGGTAGCCGGGACTCGTCGAGCAGCTCGGCGACGGCGGCCGGCGGCCCGGTGACGCTCGCCATCCGCACCGCCGGTGGAAAGCCGAGCTCCCGGCGTTCGGCGAGTTCGCGGGCCGCGAACCAGCCAGCGTCCCAGCGGAGCAGTGCCTGCACCGGGACGAGCGCACCGTCGGCGACCACCACCACCCGACCGCCGTCCGACCCGGGGCGGGCCAGGGCGGCGGCGGCGAGCCAACGCCGCAGCGCCTCCTCCCCCGCCCGCAGATCGGCCCGGGTCAGCAGAGCCCACGAGTCCAGCAGCAGCACCGCCCCGTAACCACCATCGGCTACCGGCTCGGCACCCGGGGTGGTGATGACCAGCCCGGCGCCACCGGGGACGGTCGCGAGGACCTCCTCCCGCCCGGAGGTGCGCACCGGCACACCGGGGAAGGCCCGGCCCAGCTCCTCGGCCGTCCGTCGGGCGCCGGTGACCGAGGCGCGTAGCCGCCGTCCCTGGCACTCCGGGCAGGCGTACGCGGCGGCGACGCGGGCACACCAGCGGCAGACCGGCGCGCCCCGCGCCGAGGGAAGCGCGAGCGGCCCGGCGCAGTGCGGGCAGCGCGCCGGAGCCCGGCAGGTGGCGCACGCCACCGCCGGCAGGTAGCCGCGACGGGGCACCTGGACGAGGACCGGCGCGTCGGCGGAGAGGGCAGCGCGCGCCACGGTCCAGGCCAGGCTGGGCAGCCGGGCGGTAGCCGCACCCGGGTCCCGGGCCAGCTGGGGGTCGTCGCCGGTGGGGGCGATCGCCGGCATCCGCGCCCGGACGGCGGCGCGGGCAGCCGTGACCTCGCGGGCCCACCCGGTCTCCACGAGCAGCTGCGCCTCGGCGGTTCGGGCATAACCGCCGATCAGGGCAGCGGTGCCAGCCAGCTGGGCGCGGGTCAGCAACACCTCGCGGGCGTGCGGGTAGGGGGCACGGGGCTCGGCGTGCAGGTCGTCACCGTCATCCCAGATGGCGACGAGGCCGAGTCGGGGCACCGGCGCGAACATGGCGGCCCGGGTGCCGATCACCACCGGCACCTGGCCCCGCCGGGCGGCGAGGAAGGCCCGATACCGGCGGGCCGGACCGAGCGCGGCGGTCAGTTGGACGTGCCGGCCGGGGCCGAGCACGGCGGTCAGCGCCGAGTCGAGCCGGTCAAGGTCCCGGGCGTCGGCGACGACCACGACCGCGCTCCGACCACCGGCGACGGTCGCCGCGACCGCCTCGGCGTAACGGGTGGGCCACTCCTCCCCCGGCAGCGCAGACCAGACCGCGCGGGGGGCACGGCCGTCGACGAGGGCTCGCAGGAGGGCGGGGCCAGCCGGGTAGCCCGACCAACCAATCGGATCAACCGGCCCGGTTCCCGCATCCGGCACGGGCGGACCGGCCGCGGGAGGCGGTTGCGGCTCCTTCTCGACCCGGGCGTGCCGGGGCGGAACAGCGAGGCGAAGCACGTCGGCGAGGCTGCCGGCGTACCGGTCGGCGACGGCGCGGGCCAGGCGGGCGATCTCCGGAGCGAGGGCCGGCTCCGGGGAGACGACCTTCTCCAGGTACGCGAGCCGGGGGTGGGCGGATTCGCTCACCCGCTCCAACAGCCAGCCGTTGACGAGCTGACCGGCGAAGCGGACCTTCACCCGGGTGCCGGGAGCAGCGTCGCCATCGAGAGCCTCGGGCACCAGGTAGTCGAAGGGCCGATCGAGGTGGGCCAGGGGAAGGTCCACGCAGACACGAGCGACCGGCGACCCGTTGGCAGGCCGCCGGTCGCTACGCGGGGTACTACTCAGCCGCCCGCCACCGACTTGAGATCAGTGGCGCGATCGGTGCTCTCCCAGGTGAAGTCGGGAAGCTCTCGACCGAAGTGTCCGTACGCCGCGGTCTGCGAGTAGATCGGCCGCATCAACTTCAGGTCCCGGATGATCGCCGCCGGCCGAAGGTCGAACACCTCCGTCACCGCCTTCTCGATCCGCTCCACCGGCACCGTCTCCGTGCCGAACGTCTCCAGGAACAGGCTCACCGGCTGCGCCTTGCCGATGGCGTACGCCACCTGCGCCTCGCACCGCTCCGCCAGCCCGGCCGCCACCACGTTCTTGGCCACCCACCGCATCGCGTACGCCGCCGAGCGGTCCACCTTGGACGGGTCCTTGCCGGAGAACGCTCCGCCGCCGTGCCGCGCGTACCCGCCGTAGGTGTCCACGATGATCTTCCGACCGGTCAGACCCGCGTCTCCCATCGGGCCACCAACCTCGAACCGGCCCGTCGGATTCACCAGCAGCCGGTAGTCTTCGATGTCCAGCCCCAGCCCGAGACTCTCCACCTCCGGCGCGATCACGTGCTCCCGGATGTCCGGCGTCAGCAGCGACTCCAGCGACACATCGGCCGCGTGCTGCGACGACACCAGCACGGTGTTCAGCCGCACCGGCCGCATTCCCTCGTACTCCACCGTCACCTGCGTCTTACCATCCGGACGCAGGTACGGCACCACACCTTCGCGCCGCACCTGTGCCAGGCGGCGGGACAGCCGATGCGCCAACGCGATCGGAAGCGGCATCAACTCTGGGGTCTCCGAGCAGGCGAACCCGAACATCATCCCCTGGTCGCCAGCGCCCTGCGCGTCCAACACGTGCTCGGATGCGCCGGTACGCAGCTCAATCGCGTTGTCGACCCCCTGGGCGATATCTGCCGACTGCGACCCGATCGACACACTTACTCCGCAGGACGCCCCGTCGAAACCCTTTCGCGACGAGTCGTAACCAATGTTCAAAATCGTCCGACGCACGATCGACGGGATGTCGGCGTAGGCCTTCGTGGTTACCTCGCCCGCAACATGCACCTGACCGGTTGTGATCAGCGTCTCCACTGCAACCCGGCTACGCGGGTCCTCTGCCAGCAACGCATCGAGGATCCCGTCACTGATCTGGTCAGCAATCTTGTCAGGGTGACCTTCGGTTACCGATTCGGAAGTGAAGAGGCGGCGTGTCACGGCACTCCTAAGTCAGGGAAACTCGTTCCGCGGCAGTTTAGTCACTCGCGCCGGGTACCGGATCCCCCTATCGCGCACTGATCCAGCTATCCGGGACAGCCGGTCAGCCGGGAGACGATGAGGTCCCAGACACCGTCTGCGAGGTCTTCCTTGGACTGCTCGGGCATCCGGCTGACCGATCCGTCCGCGCCGATGACGGTCGCCGCGTTGGTGTCGGCGCCAAAAACCTGGTCCGGGCCGACCTCGTTGATGACGATGAGGTCCGCCCGCTTACGGGCGAGCTTGGCTCGACCGTTGGCCTCGGCGTCACTGGTCTCCGCGGCGAAGACCACCAGCACCTGCTCCGGGCGACGACGCTTCCCGAGCTCGGCGGCGATGTCCGGGTTCGCGACGAGCTCAATGGTGGGCGCGCTGCCGTCGTCCGACTTCTTGATTTTGCCAGTCGCGTACGTCGTCGGCCGGAAATCGGCGGGAGCCGCCGCCAGCACCACCGCGTCCGCGCGGTCGGCAGCCGTCAGCGTGGCTTCGCGCAGCTCGGCGGTCGTACTGACCCGCACCAGGTCCACGCCGGCCGGATCGGGCAGCGCGACGTTGGCGGAGACCAGGGTGACCCGGGCTCCTCGCGCCACCGCGGCGCGGGCGAACGCGTACCCCTGCTTGCCGGAGGAGCGATTACCGAGAAACCGGACCGGATCCAGCGGCTCCCGGGTGCCCCCGGCGGTGACCAGCACGTGCTTCCCGGTGAGGTCCGCCGTCGCGGCGGCGCCGCGAGCGAGAACGCGTCGAGCCACGGCGAAGAGCTCCGCCGGGTCCGGTAGCCGCCCTTTGCCGGTGTCCGCTCCGGTGAGCCGGCCGACCGCCGGCTCCACGACCCGCACCCCGCGGGAGCGCAGCGTCGCCACGTTGGCCACCGTCGCCGGATGTTCCCACATCTCGGTATGCATCGCCGGCGCCAGGACCACCGGGCAGCGAGCCGTCAGCAGAGTGTTGGTGAGCAGGTCATCCGCGAGCCCATGCGCGGCCCGGGCAAGCAGGTCGGTGGTGGCCGGAGCCACCACGACCAGGTCCGCCTGCTGACCCAACCGCACGTGCGGCACCTCGTGCACGTCGGACCAGACGTCGTCGGCGACTGGTTGACCGGAGAGCGCCGACCAGGTCGCGGCCCCGACGAAATGGAGCGCCGACGCGGTCGGCACGACCCGGACCTGGTGGCCGGACTCGGTGAAGAGCCGCAGCAACTCGCAGGCCTTGTAGGCGGCGATCCCGCCACCGACCCCGAGGATAATCCGGGGGGACATCGCTGGGTACGCGTTACGGCTGGTCGGTGGGCTCAGCGGTGAGCAGACCCGCGTTGATCTCCCGCATGGCGATCGAGAGCGGCTTCTCCTGCGGGGTCGTCTCGACCAGCGGGCCGACGTACTCCAGCAGGCCCTCGCCGAGCTGGCTGTAGTAGGCGTTGACCTGACGGGCCCGCTTGGCGGCGAAGATGACCAGCGCGTACTTCGAGGTGGTCTTCTCAAGGAGCTCGTCGATCGGCGGGTTGGTGATGCCTTCGGGGTTGGTGGCGATGGATCCCACGTGTTGACCTCTGCGTCTGTGACACCGCTCGCGGTGCTGGCGGTCAACCGCGCACGCGCGGTCGCGCCGGAGCTTTGAATGACGAACCGAACAATCCTACCAGCTCGTCCACGACCTGCACGGTCCGGCCATGCACGATCGTATGCGCGAAATGCGGCTCGGTGACCGGATCGGCCACGTAGCCGGGTGGGTGCAGCAGAACGAGCTGGGCCGTCGGCAACACGGCCCGCAGCCGCAGCGCCCCGGCCAGGTCCATCGGGAGCAGAGCCGGCGCCCCAGCGGCCAGTCGGGACCGCAGGGGTTGCCCCGCCGTACCGCGCCGGTATCGGCCGATCTGGCTCCATTCCAGCAGATCGCCGGCGGCCAGCAGCCGGTCGAACTCGGCCGGGTCGAGGAAGACGCGATCGACCCCGGCCACCTCGCCATCCCGCCGGGGGCGGGTGGTCACCGGCACCGGCGTCCACACAGTAGGCAGACGCGCCCGGACCAACCCAGCGACACCATCCCGACCGGAACCCGACGGTCCGGTCAGGATGGTGAGCCGGGCCGCCGGGCGCGCCTCACCATCCGTGCTCACTGCTCGTTTCTACACGGCCGCCGACCTCAGTTGGCAGCGAACTCCCCAAGCAGGGCCTTGCGCTGCTGCTCGCCGAGGCCACGCAGGCGCCGGCTATCGGCGATCTTGAGCTTCTCCATGATCTGGGTCGCCCGGATCTTGCCGATTCCCGGCATCGCCTGCAGGACAGCGGATACCTTCAGCTTGCCGACGACATCGTCGGACTCGGCCCGCTCGAGAACGGCTCCGAGCGTTGTCTTGCCCTGCTTGAGCTGCTCCTTCAGCTCAGCACGGGCCTTGCGGATCTCCGCGGCCTTCTCCAGCGCTGCTGCGCGCTGCTCAGGGGTCAGTGACGGGAGCGGCACCAGTTCTCCTCAGGTCCCTATCGCGACGGGCGAACGCACCGCCGCACTGTGAAACGTGGTGTCGCTGCGAACCAGGGAGGCCCAAGGTTCCCAGCGCGGGGAAAACTAGCGGTCAACGGCGCATTCGGCAACGTGGGCACGCGAAGATCGGCGGAAAGTGACCGAGCCGTCAGTCAGCTACGAACCGGTCAAAGCCGCTCGACAGTCAGCCAGGACCCGGTCCGCGGCGTCCCGAAGAGCCGCCGGATCGGGCCCCGCGGCCAGCACCTCACGGGAGGATGTGGGCAGTACGGCGGACAGGCTGGAGCCGAAGACCACCCGGAGGTCAGCGGCGCTGGCGCCCTGCGCTCCCAGCCCCGGAGCGAGCAGCGGACCGTTGACCGCGGTGAGATCGTGACCCGTCTCACCGATGGTCGCCCCCACCACCAACCCCACGCTGCCCAGTGGTTGCGCACCCGCGTTGAGCTGGGAAATCTCGTCGATGACCAGCTGTGCGACGGTCCGCCCGTCGGCGGTGCGAGCCCGCTGCACCGCGGCGCCCTCGGGATTGGAGGTCAGCGCCAGCACGAAGACTCCGCCACCCTGCGCGGCGGCCAGCTCGAACATCGGGGCGAGCGCGCCAACCCCGAGATACGGGCTCACCGTCACCGCGTCGACATGCAGTGGGCTCGATGGATCAAGGTACGCGGAGGCGTACGCGGAGACCGTCGAGCCAATGTCGCCACGCTTGACGTCAAGGAGGACGAGCGAACCAGCCGCCCGCAACTGTCGGATAGTTGACTCTAGGACCGCCAGGCCCCGAGACCCGAACCGCTCGAAGAAGGCCGACTGCGGCTTGACCACCGCGACCCGGTCACCCAACGCCTCCACGACCGTGCCCGCGAACCGCTCCAGACCGCGAACATCGTCATCGAGGCCCCACCGTGCGAGCAGACCCGGGTGCGGGTCGATGCCCACGCAGAGCGGACCCCGCTCGCCAACCGCCCGGTGCAACCGGGCGCCGAAGCTCTCCATCGCAGACCTCCTCTCGCGTGCCACGCACGCGTCGTCTCAGCGGGCGGCTGATGCCGCCCGCACCCGGGCGGGCTCCGCACCGCCCACCCCACCCGGCGGGCTCCGCACGGCCCACCCACCCGGCGGGCTTCCGCCGCACGCCCACCCACCCGCCGCCCCGGCCCCACTCGCCGCCGCAGCCGGCGGATCAGCCCGCCCGAGCCGCGGCGGCGATCCCCGCGGTGATCCGGGCCAGATCGGCATCCGCGGTGACGTACGGGGGCATGGTGTAGATCAGATCCCGGAACGGTCGCAGCCAGACGCCGGCGGCCACCGCCGCCGTGGTCGCCGCCGGCAGGTCCACCTCATGGTCGAGCTGCACCACACCGATCGCGCCCAGCACCCGGACGTCGGCGACGCCCGGCTGCGCCCGTAGCGGCTCCAGGCCGGCCCGCAAACCACTCTCGATCCGCGCCACCTGCGCCGGCCAGTCCTCGGCCCGCAGCAGGCCGAGCGAGGCGTTCGCCACCGCGCAGGCGAGCGGATTACCCATGAAGGTCGGACCATGCGCGAGTACACCGGCGGCCGAGATCCCACGGGCGATCTCCGCGGTGCAGAGCGCGGCAGCCAGGGTGAGGTACCCCCCGGTGAGCGCCTTGCCCACACAGAGCACGTCCGGCGTCACGCCGGCGTGCTCTGCGGCGAACATCGCCCCGGTCCGACCAAAACCGGTAGCGATCTCGTCAAAGATGAGCAGAACCCCGTGGGCACGGGTGACCTCCCGCAGCACCTGTAGGTAGCGCGGGTGGTGGAACCGCATGCCACCGGTCCCCTGGACGACCGGCTCGACGATGACCGCGGCCAGTTCGTGGGCGTGCCGGGCGACCGCGTCCGCCAGGACCGCCTCGTACGCCGGATCCGGCGGTGCGGTGAACCCCGCTGGCGGCACCGGCGCGAAGACCTGCCGGGGCAGCACCTCCCCCCAGAGGTGGTGCATGCCCCCCTCCGGGTCACAGACACTCATCGGGTGGAACGTGTCGCCGTGGTAGCCGCCCCGCCAGGTACCCAGCCGACGGCGTTCCGGCCGGCCGGTGGCCCGCTGGAACTGCAGGCACATCTTGACGGCAACCTCGACACTCACCGAGCCGGAGTCGGCCAGGAAGACGTGCTCCAACCCCTCCGGCGCCAGCTCGACGAGGGTGCGGGCCAGGGTGACGGCCGGCTCGTGGGTGAGCCCGCCAAACATCACGTGGCTCATCCGGCCCAGCTGATCGGTCACCGCCGCGTCCAGCACCGGGTGCCGGTAGCCGTGGATCGCCGACCACCACGACGCCATCCCGTCAACCAGCTCCCGCCCATCAGCCAGCCGCAGCCGCACCCCGGCCGCGCTCTCCACGACGCGCGGCGGCATGGCCGGCGGCAGCGCCTCGTACGGATGCCACACGTGCGCCGCGTCTGCGGCACTGATCTCCTCCGGGGTCAACGACGTCGCCTCCTCACCAGCCGGTCACCGTGTCAACCGGCCCTCGGGTCCCAGTAGCCCGGCGCACCACCGGCGGGCGGTCCGCAGTCACCGGGCGCGTACCACCCGCACGGTGTCACGGCGTGCGGGCCGCCGCCGCGGCGGCCCGTACCAAGGCCGGCCCCCGGTAGATGAAGCCGGTGTAGAGCTGCACCAACGAGGCGCCCGCGTCGAACATGCGCTCGGCGTCGTCCGGAGTGAGAATGCCGCCGACGCCGACGATCGGCAGCCGGCCGCCGGTCTCGGCGTGCACGAAGGAGACCACCTCCCGGGCCCGCTGCGCCAACGGGCGGCCGGAGAGCCCACCCGCCTCGGCGCCGCCGGCCTGATCGGCGGGGGCGAGGCCGTCGCGGGAGAGCGTGGTGTTCGTGGCGATCACGCCCGCCGCGCCCCGCGCCAGGCAGACCTCCAGCAGCTCCGCGATTGCCGAATCCGGAAGGTCTGGGGCAATCTTCACCAGCACCGGCTTCTCGCCGACCAGAGCGGCCAACAGGGCATCCAGATGTGCCCGGTCCTGCAGCGCACGCAGCCCCGGCGTGTTCGGCGAGGAGACGTTGACCGCGAAGTAGTCGCCGTACCCGCGCAGGGCCTGGTACGACGCCTGGTAGTCCGCGACCGCCTCCTCGAGCGGGGTGACCTTGGACTTGCCGAGGGAGATGCCCAGCGGCACCCCGAGTGGGCGGGGCAGCGCCGCCAACCGCGCCGCGAGCGCGTCGGCGCCGGCGTTGTTGAAGCCCATCCGGTTCACCACCGCCCGGCTCTCGGGAAGCCGAAACAGCCGCGGCCGCGGGTTGCCCGGCTGCGGGTGCGCGGTGACCGTACCCACCTCGACGAAACCGAAGCCCAACGCCGGCCAGGCCGGCAGCGCCACCCCGTTCTTGTCCATCCCGGCGGCCAACCCGACCGGGTTCGGGAAGCGCAGCCCGAACACCGTTCGGGGAGCCGAGACGCCGTACCGGGCCCGGAGCACGGCCAGCGCCACGGGCACCCGAGCCAGGCCGGCCAGCCGCCGTACCGTGAACTCGTGCGCCGTCTCCGCGTCCCCGCCCCCCAGCCGGAACAGCCGTGGCCGCACCACCCGTTCGAAGATCACCCCATCCTCCCCGGCCGGGTGAGCGACCTCGGGCCGCTCGGGCTCACCGGGCGCTTCGCAGCGAGGCGTGCAGCGCCTGCAGCGGACGGACCACCATGTCACCACGGATCCGGGCCTCGACCGCCATCACCGCGGCGGCGGCGCCGGGGACGGTGGTGATGCAGGGGATGTCCGCCGTCACGGCGGCACTGCGGATCTCGTAGCCATCGGAGCGGGCGCTCGCTCCCGAACCCTGCGGGGTGTTCACCACGAGCACCACCTCGCCGGACCGGATGAGCGAGACCGCGTCCGCGCTCTCCCCCGACTCGTAGTGCTTGCGGATCTGCTCGCAGGCGACGCCGTGCCGGCGCAGCACCTCAGCGGTGCCGGTGGTGGCGATCAGCTGGAAGCCCAGGTCGGCCAGGCGCTTGATCGGGAAGATCATGCCCCGCTTGTCCCGGTTGGCGACCGACACGAAGATCTTCCCGCTGGTGGGCAACGAGCCGTAGGTTGCCGACTGCGACTTGGCGAAGGCGTACCCGAATGCGGTGTCGATGCCCATCACCTCACCGGTGGACTTCATCTCCGGTCCGAGTAGCGAATCGATCCCCTTCCCGGTCGGGGTGCGGAACCGCTTGAACGGGAGCACCGCCTCCTTGACCGCGATCGGCGCATTCGCGGGGAGGGTGCCGCCGTCGCCGTCGGCGGGGAGCAGGCCCTCGGCGCGCAGCTCGGCGATGGTGGCACCGAGCGCGATCCGAGCCGCCGCCTTGGCCAACGGCACCGCGGTGGCCTTGGACACGAACGGCACGGTCCGGGACGCACGCGGGTTGGCCTCAAGCACCCAGAGCTGGTCGTCCTTGAGGGCGTACTGCACGTTGAGCAGGCCCCGTACGCCGATGCCCCGGGCGATCTCCTCGGTGTACCGACGGACCTCGGCGACGTGGGAACCGGCCAGGGTGATCGGCGGCAACGCGCAGGAGGAGTCGCCGGAGTGGATCCCGGCCTCCTCGATGTGCTCCATCACCCCGCCGAGGTAGACCTCGCCGGCGGCGTCGCAGAGCGCGTCCACGTCGATCTCGATCGCGTCATCGAGGAACCGGTCCACCAGCACCGGATGATTCGGGGAGATGTCGGTGGCCCGGCCGATGTAGTCACGCAGCGTGGCGTCGTCGTAGACAATCTCCATGCCCCGACCACCGAGCACGTACGAGGGCCGGACCAGCACCGGATAGCCGATCTCGGCGGCGATCGTCTTCGCCTCGTCGTACGAGATGGCGGTGCCGTGTGCCGGCGCCCGCAACCCGGCACGGGCCAGCAGCGCGCCGAACGCCCCCCGCTCCTCGGCGAGGTGGATCGACTCCGGGGAGGTACCGACGACCGGCACCCCGGCGTCCTTGAGTCGCTGCGCCAGCCCCAACGGGGTCTGGCCACCAAGCTGTACGACCACCCCAACCACCCCGGGGCCTCCGGCCGCCCGGCCGGAGGAGTCCTCGGCGTGCCACACCTCGAGGACGTCCTCGAAGGTCAGCGGCTCGAAGTAGAGCCGGTTCGCGGTGTCGTAGTCGGTGGAGACGGTCTCCGGGTTGCAGTTGACCATAACCGTCTCGTATCCGACGTCCCGCAACGCCATGACGGCGTGCACGCAGGAGTAGTCGAACTCGATGCCCTGCCCGATCCGGTTCGGCCCCGAGCCGAGGATCAGCACCTTGGGCCGGTCCGACCCGACCACCTCGGTCTCCGCGTCGTAGGTGGAGTAGTGGTAGGGCGTCGTCGCTTCGAACTCCGCCGCGCAGGTGTCCACGGTCTTGTACACCGGCCGGACACCCAACCGGTGCCGCAGCGTCCGAACCCCGTCCTCGGCGGCCAGCTCCGGGCGCAACGCGGCGAGCTGGCGGTCGGAGAGCCCCGCCCGCTTGGCCCGGCGCAGCAGGTCGTCATCGAGCACCGGGGCGTTCACGATCTCGGCCCGCAACTCCACCAGGCCGGCGATCTGGTCCAGGAACCACGGGTCGATCCCACCGGATGCCGCCGACACCTCGGCGATCGAGGCGCCGAGCCGCAGCGCCCGTTCCACCGTGTAGAGCCGCCCGTCGTGCGGCACCCGCAGCGCCGCGAGGGTGTCCTCCCGGGTGGCACCCGCCGGGTCGGGCGCGGTCCAGAAGCCGGCCGCCTTCGTCTCCATCGAGCGCATCGCCTTGTTCAGCGCCTCGGTGAAGTTGCGGCCCAGGCTCATCGCCTCACCGACCGACTTCATGGTGGTGGTCAGCTCCGGGTCGGCGCCGGGGAACTTCTCGAACGCGAAGCGCGGAATCTTGACCACCACGTAGTCCAACGTCGGCTCGAAGGCGGCCGGCGTCTTCAGCGTGATGTCGTTCGGGATCTCGTCGAGGGTGTAGCCGATGGCCAGCCTCGCGGCGATCTTCGCGATCGGGAAGCCGGTCGCCTTCGAGGCGAGCGCCGACGAGCGGGAGACCCGGGGGTTCATCTCGATCACGACGATCCGGCCGTCGGCCGGGTTCACCGCGAACTGGATGTTGCAGCCCCCGGTGTCCACCCCGACCTCGCGCAGCACCGCGATACCGAGGTCCCGCAGGCGCTGGTACTCCCGGTCGGTGAGGGTCATCGCCGGCGCCACGGTGACGCTGTCGCCGGTGTGCACGCCCATCGGGTCAACGTTCTCGATCGAGCAGACCACCACGACGTTGTCGTTCCGGTCGCGCATCAGCTCGAGCTCGTACTCCTTCCAGCCGAGCACGCTCTCCTCGATGAGTACCTCGTGCACCGGGCTGGCGGCCAGGCCGGCACCGGCGATGCGTTCCAGGTCCGCCTCGGTGTGGGCCATGCCGGAGCCGAGGCCACCCATCGTGAACGACGGCCGGATCACCGCCGGCAGGCCCAGCTCGGCGACGGTCTCGCGGACCTCGTCCATCGAGTGGCAGACCCGGGACCGCGGCACCAGCGTGGCCGGGTCCTCGACGCCGATCCGGACCCCCGCCCTGGCGACGACATCCTTGAACAGCTGCCGATCCTCGCCGCGGCGGATCGAGTCGATGTTCGCGCCGATCAACTCGACGCCGTACTTCTCCAGTACCCCGGCCTCGTGCAGCGCGACCGCCGTGTTCAGCGCGGTCTGGCCACCCAGGGTGGGCAGCACCGCATCCGGCCGTTCCTTGGCGATGACCAGTTCGACGAACTCCGGGGTGATCGGCTCGACGTACGTGGCGTCGGCGAACTCCGGGTCCGTCATGATCGTCGCTGGGTTCGAGTTGACCAGGCTGACCCGGATCCCCTCGCTGCGTAGCACCCGGCACGCCTGGGTGCCGGAGTAGTCGAACTCGCAGGCCTGCCCGATCACGATCGGCCCAGAGCCGATCACCAGGACGTGTTTGAGGTCGGTCCGCTTAGGCATTCGCGCGCCCCCCGCTGTGGTTGCGACCCTCGATGAGCTCGGCGAAGCGGTCGAACAGGTAGTCCGCGTCGTGCGGACCGGCCGCCGCCTCCGGGTGGTACTGAACGGTGAAGGCGGGCACGTCGCGCGCCCGCAGCCCCTCGACCACGTTGTCGTTGAGGCAGACGTGCGAGACCTCGATCCCGCCGAACTCGGACTCGATCACCCGGTCCGGCACGACGGCCCCCGGCTCGGCACCGGGGAACGCGACGGCGAAACCGTGGTTGTGGCTGGTCACCTCGACCTTGCCGGTTGCCCGGTCGAGCACCGGCTGGTTGATCCCGCGGTGGCCGTAACCGAGCTTGTACGTGCCGAATCCCAGTGCCCGACCGAGGATCTGGCTGCCGAAGCAGATGCCGAAGAGCGGCACACCGCTGGCGAGCACCGCGCGCGCCAGGGCCACCGGCCCGTCGGCGGTCGCCGGGTCACCGGGGCCGGGCGAGAGGAAGATCGCGTCCGCGCCGGTGGCCCGCATCTCGTCGATACCCGAGTGCGCCGGCAGGACATGGGTGGTGACACCCCGTGCCGCGAGCCGCCGGGGCACGTTTCGCTTGATGCCGAGGTCCAGGGCGGCGACGGTGAACCGGTGCTCCCCCTGCGCCTCGACCACGTACGGCTGCGGGGTGGTCACCTCGGCGGAGAGGTCCGCGCCGACCATCGGGGGGGCCTGCCGGACCCGGGCCAGCAGCGCCTGCGGGTCGGTCTCGACGCTGGAGACCCCGACCCGCATCGCGCCCCGCTCCCGCAGGTGCCGGGTGAGCGCCCGGGTGTCCACACCGCTGATGCCGACCACCCCCTCGGCGGCGAGCCGGTCCTCCAGGCCGCCGGTGGCTCGCCAGTTCGAGCCGATCCGGGCGGGGTCACGGACCACGTACCCGGCGACCCAGATCCGGCCGGACTCGTCATCCTCGCCGTTGACCCCGGTGTTGCCGATGTGCGGCGCGGTCTGCACCACCACCTGCCGGTGGTAGGACGGGTCGGTGAGCGTCTCCTGGTAGCCGGTCATCCCGGTGTTGAAAACCGCTTCGCCAAAGGTCTCCCCGACGCTGCCGTACGCCTCACCGTGGAACGTGCGCCCGTCCTCCAGGACGAGGATCGCCGATCGCCGCCTCACGCCACGCACCCCGCACTCCGGGCCACGCGGTACTGCCCCACCGCACTCCGTACTCGAATCACTTCACTGCCTTTCCGTCCAGAACCGTCGCCTCGCCGCGCAGGAAGGTCGCCACGATGCGACCCGGCAGCGTCATGCGGGCGTACGGGGTGTTGCGGCTGCGGCTGGCCAACTCGGTCGGCTCGATGACGCGACGCGCCGCCGGATCCACCAGAGTCAGGTTCGCCGGTGCCCCCGGCGCCGGGTCGTGGCCGTGTTCGGTGAGGCCAGCGATCCGAGCGGGGGTGCGGGACATCCGCTCGGCGATGAGGTCCCACCGCGGGCCGAGCACGTCCAGCGTGATGGAGAGCGCCGTCTCCAGGCCGAGCATTCCCGGCCGGGCATACGCCCACTCGCACTCCTTGTCCTCCACGGCGTGCGGGGCGTGGTCGGTGGCGACGATGTCCACCACCCCCTCGGCCAACGCGGTGCGCAGCGCGGCGACATCGGCGGCCGTCCGCAGCGGCGGATTGACCTTGTAGACCGGGTCGTAGGTGACGGCCTTTTCGTCGGTCAACAACAGGTGGTGCGGGGTGACCTCGGCGGTGACCTGAACGCCGCGGGCCTTGGCCTGCCGCAGCACGTCGACGCTGCCGGCGGTGGAGACGTGGCAGATGTGCAGGCGGCTCCCCACGTGCTCGGCGAGCAGCACGTCCCGGGCGATGATCGCCTCCTCGGCGACCGCCGGCCAGCCCGTCAGGCCGAGCCGGGTGGAGATCTCCCCCTCGTGCATCTGGGCGCCCTCGGTGAGCCGCGGCTCCTCGGCGTGCTGGGCGACGATGCCGTCGAACGCCTTCACGTACTCCAGGGCCCGGCGCATCAACCGCGGGTCGGCGACGCAGTGTCCGTCGTCGGAGAAGATCCGGACCCGGGCGGCGGAGTCGGCCATCGCGCCCAACTCGGCCAGACGCTCGCCGGCCAGCCCGACGGTGACCGCCCCGATCGGCTGCACGTCCACCAGCCCGGCCTCCCGGCCCAGCCGCCAGACCTGCTCGACCACCCCGGCGGTGTCGGCGACCGGGGAGGTGTTCGCCATCGCGCAGACCGCCGTGTAGCCGCCGAGCGCCGCGGCCCGGGAGCCGGTCTCGACGGTCTCGGCGTCTTCCCGGCCGGGCTCGCGCAGATGGGTGTGCAGGTCCACCAGGCCGGGCAGCGCAACCAGGCCGGTGCCGTCAACCGTGACCGCGCCGGGGGCCGTCAGCCCCACGCCGGTCTCGGCCACGACGCCCTCGCGGATCAGCAGGTCGGTCGGCGTGGCGCCGAGGACGCTCACATTGGTGATCAGATAGGCGGTCACCGGTTGTTCCCTCCGAGCAGCAGGTAGAGGACGGCCATCCGGACGGAGACGCCGTTGGCGACCTGTTCGACAATGGTGGAGCGGGGCGAGTCGGCCACCTCCGAGGTGATCTCCATGCCCCGATTCATCGGGCCGGGGTGCATCACGATCGCGTGCTCCGGCAGCCGCCGCATCCGCGAGCCGTCCAGGCCGTAACGGCGGGCGTACTCACGGGCGGAGGGAAAGTAGGAGTCGTTCATGCGTTCCCGCTGCACGCGCAGCATCATGACCACGTCCGACTGCGGCAGCACCGAGTCCAGGTCGTAGCAGACGGCGGCGCCGGGCGCGAGGGCCGCGGCGATGTCCACCGGGATCAGCGGGGGTGGGCCGACCAGGGTGACCTTGGCGCCGAGGGTGGAGAGCAGCAGGACGTTGGAGCGCGCCACCCGGCTGTGCAGCACGTCACCGACCACCGCCACCGACAGACCGGCGAGCCGACCCAGCCGGGAACGCATCGTGTACGCGTCGAGTAGCGCCTGGGTGGGGTGCTCGTGCGTCCCGTCGCCGGCGTTGACGACCGAGCCGTCAACCCAGTCGGCCAGCTGGTACGGGGCGCCGGAGGCGGGGTGCCGGACGACGACGGCGTCCGCGCCCATCGCCTGGAGGGTGAGCGCGGTGTCCTTGAGGCTCTCGCCCTTGGCGACGCTGGACCCCTTGACCGAAAAGTTGATCACGTCGGCACTGAGCCGCTTGGCGGCGGCCTCGAAGGAGATCCGGGTCCGGGTGGAGTCCTCGTAGAAGAGGTTCACCACGGTCCGGCCGCGCAGCGCTGGCAGCTTCTTGACCTCCCGCCCGGCCACGGTCGCCATCTCGGCGGCGGTGTCCAGGATCTCAAGGGCGGTGCCAGCGTCCAGGTCGGCGCAGGAGAGCAGGTGACGGATCATGCGCCGAGCTCCCTTCCGGCCGCGACCAACGGGCGGCGCGGCACCGCGCACCGCGGGCTCACCGGTCACCGCCGTAGAGCCGGACCTCGTCCACGCCGTCGGGCTCGGCCAGGGTGACCCGGACACTCTCCGCGAGGGCGGTCGGGATGTTCTTACCCACGTAGTCGGCCCTGATGGGCAGTTCCCGGTGGCCGCGATCGACCAGGACGGCGAGTTGGACCGAGGCTGGCCGGCCGACGTCGTTCAGGGCGTCGAGTGCCGCCCGCACGGTCCGGCCGGAGAAGAGGACATCGTCGACGAGGACGACCCGCCGGCCGTCGATGCCGCCGGCGGGAACGTCGGTGGGGCCGACGGCGCGGGTGCCGTGCTGACGCAGATCGTCCCGGTAGAGGGTGATGTCGAGCACGCCGACCGGGACATCCACCCCCTCGAAGGCGCTGATCCGGGCGGCGAGCCGCCGGGCGAGCGGTACGCCCCGGGTGGGGATTCCGAGCAAGACGGTCTGTCGGGCGCCCTGGGTCTTCTCAAGGATCTGGTGGGCGATGCGGTCCACCACGCGCTGCACGTCGGCGCTGGTGAGTATCACCTTCACCGAGGGTTGTCGGGTGGTCGGTGAGTGGGCAGCCGGTGGGTACGCCACGGCGGACCTCCTTCCCCGCCTCACGGGACGGGTCGTTAAAGGATGTCGGAGTGACCGGCGCGGACCGCGAACGGACCGGACCGGGGCTTCGGGCAACGTTACCAGTGGTCACCGTCTCGACCGTCGCCGGCCGAGGGCCCGGCGACAGAACGGCAAAACCGGGACAACTCACCCAGGATGAACCGGGAATGTCCACGACCACTTGACCGGCTGTCCCAATCCCCGTACCGTCACGCTCCGTAGCGATCGACGGGAGAACCCCGAGCAGCACTGGGAGTGTCCGAATGCCCTCTGAGTACGCCAAGTCGCTGGGCGCCCGCCTGCGCTCCATTCGCCAGCAGCAGGGCCTGTCCCTGCAGGGCGTAGAGGAAAAGTCCAACGGACGGTGGAAGGCCGTCGTGGTTGGCTCGTACGAACGCGGCGACCGAGCCGTCACCGTGTCCCGCCTCGCCGAGCTGGCCGACTTCTACCGTGTTCCCGTCTCCGAGCTGCTGCCCGACGGCAGTGGCGTCCGCCACGAGCCCACCAGCAAGATCGTGCTGGACCTCGAGCGGCTCTACGACGAGGCCTCGGAGGACCTCGCCTACGTCGCCCGGTACGCCCGCGCGATCCAGCAGCAGCGCGGCGACTACAACGGCCGGGTGCTGTCGATCCGCGCCGACGACCTGCGCGCCCTGGCGATCGTCTACGACGCCTCGCCGTCTGGCCTGATCGAGCGGCTGAACGAGCACGGCGTCCTCGTCGCCGACCCGCGGGCGTTCTTCGCCTCCTGAGTAGCGCCACCCGAAAAGGGCCCGTGCCGGTCGGCACGGGCCCTTTTGCCTATCCGGTCGCGCTCGCGGCCAGCTCGCTTTCGAGCCAGCGCCCCGGGGCGGCGGCTACCGGGTAGCGTACTCCGCGATCCGGCCGAGAATGCCGTTGAGGAACCGCGGTGAATCGTCGGTCGACATCTGCCGGGCCAGCTCCACCGCCTCGCTGATCGCCACCGCGTCGTCGATCTCGTCCACGTAGAGCAGCTCGTAGACCGCGATCCGGGCGAGGTTCCGATCAACGGTCGGCATCCGGTCCAGCGTCCACCCCTCGGCGTAGCTGGCGATCAGCTCGTCAACCCGGTCCAGGTGGGCAGCGACCCCCTCAACCAAGCTAACCGCGTATCCCAGATGCTCCGGTCGGGGCTTCTCGATCCGCTCCACGTAGCCGGCGAGAACCTCAACCGGTGGACGGCCCCGCAGGTCCGCCTCGAAGAGCACGTCCAGCGCCCGTTTGCGCGCCTTGCGACGCGCCGGCATCTGCTGCTTGGGCCCCTCGGCCATCAGGCACGGCCGAGGTAACGGCCGTCGCGGGTGTCGACCTTGATCTTCTCGCCGGTGGTGATGAAGAGCGGCACCTGCACGGTCGCGCCGGTCTCGACCGTGGCCGGCTTGCTGCCGCCGGTCGAACGGTCTCCCTGGAGCCCCGGCTCGGTGTATGTGATCTCGAGCACCACACTGGTCGGCAGCTCCACGTAGAGCGGCACCCCCTCGTGGGTGGCGACCGTCGCCTCGGCCTCGGGGAGCAGGTAGTTCGCAGCCTCGCCGACCGTGTCACCGAGCACATTGATCTGGTCGAACGTCTCCAGGTCCATGAAGACGAAGTCCTCGCCGTCGGCGTACAGGTACTGCATCGTACGCTTGTCAACGGTCGCGGTCTCGACCTTGGTGCCCGCATTGAAGGTCTTGTCGACCACCTTGCCGGAGAGCACGTTCTTCAGCGTGGTACGCACGAACGCACCACCCTTTCCGGGCTTGACGTGCTGGAACTCGACGACGGCCCAGAGCTCACCGTCGAGGTTGAGTACCATGCCGTTTTTCAGGTCGTTGGTGGTGGCCATTTCCTGCCTTGATCATAAGGTGGCGGACAGACCCGGCAAGTCTACTAGGCCGTGTTTGGGCAGGCTCGCCCGAGCAGGCCGCGGCCCCACCGGCGATCAGCGGGCCTGGGCCGCCAGGTGGTGCAGAGCCAGGCGGTAGCCGTCCACGCCCAGCCCACAGATCACCCCGGTCGCCACCGCCGAGACCACCGAGTGGTGCCGGAACGCCTCCCGGGCATGAATGTTGGAGAGGTGCACCTCGACCAACGGGGCGCGCAGCAGGGCGCAGGCGTCCCGCACCGCGATCGAGTAGTGCGACCAGGCGGCGGGATTGAGCACCACGCAAGCGCCCAGGTCAGCAGCCTCGTGCAGCCAGCCGAGCAGCTCGTGCTCGGCGTCGGTCTGCCGGACGACCACCTCCAGCCCCAGCTCCCGCCCGGTCTGCTGGCACAGCTCGACCAGGTCGGCGTGGGTGGTGGTGCCGTAGACCTCCGGTTGCCGGGTGCCCAGGCGGCCCAGATTGGGCCCGTTGAGCACGTACACCCTCATTCGGCGATCTCCTGGTAGGCGGCGTGCAGCAACTCGTCGGAGGGCGCCTCGAGAATCGTCGGGTGGGCGAGCCCGGCCAACACTACGAAGCGCAGGATGCTGCCCCGCGCCTTCTTGTCCACCCGCATCGTGGCGAGCAGGTCCGGCCAGGCCTCCGCCCGATATCCGGTGGGCAGGCCGAGCGCGCCCAGCATCGCCCGGTGCCGCTGCGCGGTCTGCGCGTCCAGCCGGCCTTCGAGCTGGGCCAGGGTCGCCGCGTAGACCAGCCCCACCGCGACCGCGTGGCCGTGCCGCCAGCGGTAGCCCTCCACCTTCTCGATGGCGTGCGCCAGGGTGTGCCCGTAGTTGAGTATCTCCCGGGCCCCCGACTCGCGAAGGTCACCCGCGACGACCTGCGCCTTGACCCGAATCGCCCGCTCGACCAGCTCCCGGAGCACCGGCCCCGCCGGGTCGACGGCGACGGCGGGCTCCCGCTCGACCAGCTCAAGAATCACCGGGTCGGCGATGAAGCCACACTTGACCACCTCGGCCATTCCCGCGGCCAGGTCGACCGGAGCGAGGCTGTCCAGCGCCGTCAGGTCACAGATCACCCCGGCTGGCGGGTGGAACGCGCCGACCAGGTTCTTGCCGGCGGAGGTATTGATGCCGGTCTTGCCGCCTACCGCCGCGTCCACCATGCCCAGCAGCGACGTCGCCACCGGCACCCAGCGCACCCCGCGCAGCCAGCAGGCCGCGACGAAACCCGCCAGGTCGGTAACCGCGCCGCCGCCCACCCCGACGACGGCGTCGGCACGGGTGAAGCCCGCCGCACCGAGCCGTTCCCAACAGGTGGCGGCGACGTCGATGTGCTTGCCCGCCTCCGCGTCCGGCACCTCGACCAGCAGCGGCGTCACCCCGGCCGCCCGGGTCCGCTCCGCCAGCTGCTCGGCCCGGCCCTGCAGCGGCGACGCGTACAGCACGGCCAGCCGATGTGCGCCCGGCAGCAACCGCGGCAGGTCCGGCAGGTCGCGCCCCACCAACACGTCGTACGGCTGGTCACCGCCAACCGCGATCCGGGTAATCTCGTCCATCGCGCGCAGCCTAACCGAGCCGGCCGTACCGGTGGCGGCGACGGTCGAAGGTGTCCCGGGGCGCGGAACCAGAACCGGACCCGGTACTGGGCCAGGACCCGGTACTGGGCCAGTACCGGACTCGGACTCGGACTCGGAACTGGACCAGACCCGGAACCGTTGGCCGCCCGGTCGGCCCCGGCGCCCGTCAGGCGGGCAGTAGCGTGGCGACCTCGGACGCGAGCTGCTCCGGCGTCCGGCCGTCGGTTACCACCGTCGCCGTCGCCACCGCCGCGTAGTGCGGCCGGCGCTGCTCCAGCAGGTGTTTGAGGGTGGCCCGCGGGTTGACCGCGAGCAGGGGTCGCCCCGCACCCAGCCCGACCCGGCGTACCGCGTCGGGCAGCTCCACCGACAGGTACACGACGGTGTGGCCGGTCAGCGCGGCCCGGGTCTGTTCGGCAAGCACCGCACCGCCGCCGAGGGCGAGCACCCCGGTGGCACCCGCGAGCGCCGTCGCCACCGCCGCCCGTTCGAGGTTACGGAAGTGCGCCTCCCCCTCGTCGATGAAAATCTCCGAGATCGGCTTGCCCGCCGTCGCCTCGATGTCCAGGTCGGTGTCCCGGAACTCCACCCCGAGCAGCTCGGCGAGGGCTCGCCCGACGGTGGTCTTGCCCGAGCCGGGCGGGCCCACCAACACACAGACCGGCGCCATCAGCGGACAACCAGCGCTTCGAGGTAGCCGGCGAGGTTGCGGCGCTGCTCGGCCACCGAGTCGCCGCCGAACTTCTCCACCGCCGCCTCGGCCAGCACCAGCGCCACCATCGCCTCGGCGACGACCCCCGCGGCCGGCACCGCGCACACGTCCGAGCGTTGGTTGATCGCGGTGGCGGGCTCACCGGAGGTGACATCGACCGTCGACAGCGCGCGGTTCAGGGAGGAGATCGGCTTCATCGCGGCCCGCACCCGCAGCGGCTCACCGGTGGTGATGCCCCCCTCCAGGCCGCCGGCCCGGTCGGTGACTCGCCGGACCCCGGTCGCGGTGGGAATGATCTCGTCGTGTGCGACGGAGCCCCGGGAACGCGCCTGCTGCCAGCCGTCGCCGATCTCCACCCCCTTGATCGCCTGAATGGACATCAGCGCGGTGGCCAGCCGGGCGTCCAGCTTCCGGTCCCACTGCACGTGGCTGCCGAGCCCCGGGGGCACCCCGTACGCCAGCACCTCGACCACGCCGCCGAGCGTGTCGGCGTCCTTCTTCGCGGCGTCGACCTCAGCGACCATCCGGCGGCTCGCCTCCGGGTCCAGACAGCGCAGCGGATCCGCGTCGATCCGCTCGGCGTCGGCCGGGCTGGGTCGCAGCCCCGGTGTCGTCGCGACCGACCCCAGCTCCACGACGTGCGAGACGACCTCGATGCCCAGCGACTGCCGGAGCAGGGCCTTGGCGACGGTACCGACGGCGACCCGGGCCGCCGTCTCCCGGGCGCTGGCCCGTTCGAGGATCGGGCGGGCGTCGGTGTGCCCGTACTTCTGCATGCCGGCCAGGTCGGCGTGCCCCGGTCGGGGACGGGTCAGCGGCGTGTTACGGGCCTGCCCGGCCAGCTCCGCCGGGTCAACCGGGTCGGCGGCCATCACCGTGCGCCACTTGGGCCACTCGGAGTTGCCGACCCGGATCGCCACCGGGCTGCCCAGGGTCACCCCGTGCCGCAGCCCACCGATGACCTCGATCTCGTCCTGTTCGAACGCCATCCGGGCACCACGGCCGTAGCCGAGGCGACGCCGGGCCAGCTCTCCGGCGATCTCCTCGGTGGTCACCTCGACCCCGGCCGGGACCCCTTCAAGCAACGCGACCAGGGCGGGACCGTGTGATTCCCCTGCAGTTAACCAGCGCAACACAACGGCCAGTCTGGCACGCCCGGTGGGCGCCAGGTGCCACACCCGGCCCGTCCCGCCCTGCGGACACAACTGTCCGCGGGACGGTCACGATCACCCCGTTGGCAGCGAATCCGTACGATCATGGCGGCCTCCCGGAAGTCTGGTCGGCGACGACGTGGTTTCGACCCACCCGGAGGCCCCGGTGCTGCTCCTCGCGTTCGCAGCCGTGCTGCTGCTGGCCGTCCTGCTGTCCAGCCTCGCGCACCGCAGCATCCTCTCCACGGCCGTGGTCTTCCTCCTCGCCGGCGTCCTGCTCGGCCCGGACACCACCGGTGTCCTGGAGATCACCGCCGACAGCGAGCTCGTCGCCGGGCTCGCGGAGCTGGCGCTCTTCACCGTGCTCTTCACCGACGGCATGCGAGTCGGCTTCGCCGACCTACGCGCGGCGTGGCGGCTGCCCGGGCGGGCGCTCGGCTGGGGCCTGCCGCTGACCCTCCTGATCACCGCCGTGTTGGCGCACTACGTGGCCGGACTCGACTGGCCCGAGGCGCTGCTGATCGGGGCGGTCCTCGCCCCCACCGACCCGGTCTTCGCCGCCGCCCTGGTCGGCAACGTGGGCGTCCCGCGCCGACTGCGGCACCTGCTCAACGTCGAGTCCGGCATCAACGACGGCCTCGCACTGCCGTTCGTCATCCTCTTCCTGGCGGTCGTGGAGGGCTCCGACGACCTGCACCTCGACGAGTTGGGCATCGAGCTGCTCCTGGGCCTGGTGATCGGGGTGGCGGTGCCATGGCTCGCCCTGCGGCTGGAGAAGGGGCGGTACTTCTCCGCCTCCACCCAGTACGAGCCCCTCAACGGTGTGGCGATCGGCCTGCTGGTCCTCGCGCTGGGGCTGATCACCCACGCCAACCTGTTCCTCGCCGCGTTCGCCGCCGGCATCACCGTGGCCACCTTCGGCGAGCGACAGCGGGAGAGCTTCGAACACTTCGGCGAGCTGGTCGCCGAGCTGTTCAAGCTCGCCGCCCTGCTGGTGTTCGGCGCCCTGATCTCGGTGAAGTTCCTCAGTGAAATCAACTGGACCGGCTGGCTCTTCGCGGTGTTGGCCATCGTGGTGGCCCGCCCACTCGCGCTCGCGGTGTCGTTCCTCGGTTCGAAGCTGAGCCGCACCGAGCAGTTCGCCGCCATGTGGTTCGGCCCGAAGGGTTTCGCCTCGGTGGTCTACGGCCTGCTCGTGCTCCAGGCCGGGATCACCGCGGGTGACGAGGTGTTCCACCTGGTGGCGCTGACCGTCGTCCTGTCGATCCTGGCGCACTCGTCAACCGACGTCCTGGTCGCCCGGATCTTCGACCCGGCGATGACCCCCCAGTGGTCAGAACGACTGCGGGCGGCCTCGGCCGATCGCCGAGAACACCCCGGCGACGGCGCTCAGCCGCCGTAGGCCGCTCCCGACCCGTCGGGAGGGGTCGCCGGAGGTGGGAGCCGGTCAGGCAGCCCGGGACAGGGACCGCATCGCGCCAAGGTATCTCGACGTTATGACATCCTGCGCGAACCGCCCCAGCGGCCCAGCTATTCGAGCAGTCAACGAATCCGGCCGCGAGAAGGCTCGCACCTCGAAAAATGACCGCCCAGCCCCGTCCCGACGTACCAGAAACGCCTCCTCGCCACACTCCGGATGCCCCGAGAGCGTACCGTAGGCAAATCCAGCACGATCTTTTTCGTCAATCGTGAAGACAATACGGCAGGGAGCCTGCACCAGCAGCCCTCGCCACCCGACCCTCAGCCGAAAGTCCACCCCCGGCTCCGGTCTCAGCTCTGGGCGATCAATGCTGATCCCAGCCCGCCGGTGCATACGCCACCGAAGCAAGGCCTGAACAGCCCGGTCAAAGACCTGAACATCCGCACCCAGAAATGCAATGCGATGGACGTGTCGATAGCCAGAGGGAAGAACGCCCGCTGACGCACCAACCTCCGGATAGGTTAGCTCACCCCACCCCACAGCCACCCCAAAATAAGGTCGCGCTTTCTCTGGTCACTCCCGCGCTGCACGGATAACACCACGACCCAAACTTCCCGGCCCTGACGAAACAGGCGCCGGTCACGCCGACGACAACCCTCGAATCGCAATCAACGATTTGGTGAGGCCCAGTAGCCGCTCGTTACGGATACCCGCGTCCGGAAAGAGATAACGCAGCTCCGCTCGACCGATCAATTCGGTCGTCAGGACCTGCCGCATGGCCGCCTCGTACGACTTGCCCGGCGTGTAGGCCAGGGGCCATTTCCGCGCCACCACCACCCGCGCCGACACCGGCAGGAACTGCATGGCGGGAGCCACCCAGTGCGGCTCTACCGGAAAGTACCGGTACGGGGTCTGCACCCAGTACGCCGGGGCCAGCTCACGGACCGCCTCCGCCATCCGACGACGACGTTCGTACCCGCCGACATGCTCCAGGACGCTGTTGCTGAACACCAGGTCGTACCGGCGGCCAAAAAACCGCTTCGGCAGTTCGCAGGCGTCGGCCTGATCGGCCTCAGCCCAAGCTGGCAGCTCCGTCGGCAACGGCTCCAGATTCACCACGTGCACGTGCGCGGGTCGGACCGGCACCGTCGCCCAGCTCTCCACCCGTCCACCAAGATCAAGCACATTCATCTCGGCGAGGTCGGGAAACGTGTCGGAGAGCCAGGCCGCCCGGCGCGCCCTCCGTTTGGCACCCACCGAGGAAGGTGAGTCCACCAAACGAAATCTCAACGAGTGAAATGCCATCGAACGGGCTCCTTACCTGCTGCGCCGCCGGGATTGCTACTCTCGCGGCTCGTACGGATGAATGGGGTGGTCTGCGGCCCTAGATGCCTCGGCCGCGCTTGTGCAGCGTGCGCAGCACCGCGTCCGCCCGGACCACCCGCCCCGCCACCGCGAGCGCCAGGTACGCCCGTGGCTCCCGGGGATTGCCGCGGAGGGTACGGCGGGCCCAGCGCAGCGCGCCCTGGCGGTCACCGGAGGCCGCGCGGGCGAAGGCGATCTGCCCCGCCACCCGGGCCGCGCCGGCCGGCTGGCTGCCGAACTCCGGGTAGCGTTCCAGCAGCCACTGCAGCGCCACCGAGATGGTGTCCCAGCGCTGCGTGAAGTACGACCGGTTGTGCCAACGCACCAGCACCAGCGGGGTGCGCAGGTTGACCAACGGCGCCCGGCGGGCCGCCCGCAGCAGGAACTCGTAGTCCTCGGCGTAGCTGCCCGGAATCTCCTCGTCGACCAGTCCGAAGCCGTCGCGGAGCACGGCGGCGCGGAAGAGGAAGGTTGACGGGTGCAGCTCGGTCAGCCGATCCCGCAACAGGTCGGCGAGCGTGATCCGGTCCCGGGACAGCGACCGGTCGACGGTGTGTCCGTCGTAGCTCACCCGGATGCCACCCGAGACGAACTCCGCGTCGGGGAGGGCGGTGAGCGCCGCAACCTGCGCCGACAGCTTGCCGGGCAACCACTCGTCGTCGTCGTCGCAGAAAGCGATCAACTCGCCGGTGGCAGCCAGGGTGCCGGTGTTGCGGGCACCCGCGAGGCCCGGCGTCCGGCCGTTCTCGGTGACCCGGACCGGCCGACCCGGTCGGGACAGCTCGGTCAGGGTCGAATCCGGCGTTGAACGGTCGTACACGACGATCACCTCAAGCTCACCCGGATAGTCCTGGTCGAGGAGGGCGCGGACCGCGGCCCGCAGCAACTCCGGGCGATCCCGGGTGGGCACCACCGCACTCACCCTCGGCCGTGCGGTCGCCCGCGGCAGCGCGGTCATCCTCGCGCTCCACTCCACGGCGACCGGGACCACGGCCACCACCAGGCCCGTCGGCCGTTCGCCGCGACCACCAAGCTCTCCACGGTCTCCCCGACCCGGACCACCGCGGCCTCCCGTTCCCGGGCCGAATCGAGGTCCGCCCGGACGACGAACCGGGCCGGCTCGGCCAGGCCGGCGGTGAGCGTCGCCACGAACGCCGCTGGGGTTTCGCACACCACCACCAGGCCCGCCGCCCCGAGTCGACGTGCGAACCGCAGCTGATGGTCGTCGACGTGTTCGCCGTGGGACGGATCCCGGGGTACCACGATCGGCACCCGGCCGTGCCGACGAACCTCCAGGATGGTGGCCGGGCCGCCGTGACAGATCACGAGGTCGGCCGTGGAGATCGCCGCCTGAAGCTCGTCGTGCCCCAGGAAGGCCAGGGCGCCGGGGACTCCGGCCGCTCCGGTGTGCCCATGCTGGACGGTCAGGGCCACGCGGTCGGGGACGGTGGAATGCCAGTCCCGAAGCCAGGCAACCAGCCGGTCAAACGGGTGCTTGTCAGTACCGACCATGACCAACACCTGCAGCCGACCGACACCAGACCGGCTCCGGCGCCGGGGGGCTTGGCTGGACTCGAACCCGCTCACAGCAGCGGCCCCACCACAGTGGCCTCCGGGTAGTGCCGGCGTTGCTCCTCCCACTGCACGAGCATCGCGGAGAGAAACGGGCGGCACAGGCGCGCGGTCAGGGTCGGGGTGTCGATCCGGTCGTACACCTCGACGTAGACAGTGGGAATTCGCCGCAGCCAGGCAAAGACCACGAACGGCACCGCGACCCCGGCTCCGGTCGTCACCACCGCGGCGACCCGATGCCGCCGCAGCACCCGTACCGCCAGCACCGCGTTGCGCACCAGATTGGGAATGTTGCGGGTGGTCGGGTGGTGCGCCGCGACGAGCTCTTCCCCCGCGAGCTGGGACAGTGCGTCCGGGGTGTCGAAGGTTACCCAGCAGCGACGCCAGCGCTCGTACCAGGAACGCAGCGCCAGCAGCTGGGCCAGGTGCCCACCGCTCGATCCGACGAGCAGCAGGACCGGGGAATCACCGCGACCCCTGGGGTACATCTCCATACGAGCCTCACCGTCCGCTTCCTTCGGTCTACTTCGGCATCGACCGATGGCCTGCGAAAGCAGACCACGTATCGCGCCGTGGGGGCATCGGGAAACCGGTCTGTCACCGGTGGTCCCGCCGCGCTAGGAGCTCCAGCAGGGCGGGGTGTAGCGCGGGGTTCCAGCCCGCCCCGGCGTTGGCCAGGCGCCAGGTCCGCAACCACAGCTCCAGCAGGTACGCGTCAGCGACCAGACGCTGCCCGGCCTGGTTCAGGCCGAGCGCGTCGCCGTACCGTCGGAGTTGGAGGTCAACAGCGCCGGCCGCCGCGGCGGCGGAGGAACCCCGCAGCACCAGGGCCCGCTGAAACGCGTCGTGGGCCAGGTCGAAGCCGAGCGGGACGTCCGGGGCGCTGTGCTCCCAGTCCCAGGCGACCAGCCGGTCGGCCTGCCGACCGAGGTTCCACGGGACCCAGTCGCCATGCCAGTGCCCGAACTCGACCAGGGTCTCCCCGTGCCGCGAGGCGAGCCTCGCCGCCGCCACGACCGCCCGGGTGTCGGCCGACATCGTGGCGACGGCCCGGTGCGCGGTCCGGGTGAGCCGGGCCAGGAAGCTCGATCCGGCCAGTGGCCGGTGCTGGGCGGGCGGGCGGCCCCGGCGAGCCACCGCGAGCACCGCGGCGACCTCGGGATCGGCGGTGGTGGACAGCCCACGGACCGCCGGCGGCAGTGGCTGCACCAACGCGACGGACCGCCCCGCCCACCGGAGCTCGGCCAGCAGCCGCGGCGCCACCGGGTGGCCCGGCACCCGGGCCAGCGCGGGGAGTTCCCGCAGGGCCGCCGCCTCGGCGGTCACCAGGGCCCGGGTGGCGTCGTTCCAGCCGATCTTTGCGAAGCCGAGCGGGCGGCCATTGGGGGCGAACAGTTGCAGGGTCGGCTTGTGGTTCGGATCCGGCGGTCGCACCCCACACGCCGCGTACGCGGCTCCCCCGCCCAGCACGGCGGCGAGTCGGTGGCTGAGCAACGCCTCCTCCGCGGCGACCGCGTCGGGCAGCGACACGGTCAGGACCGGAAGCCGGGCAAGTTCCAGCCCACCGAGCCGGGCGAGCCCACCGAGAACCGCCCGCGCCGCCCGCACCCGGGGTGGTCGCAGCGCGTTGTACGCCAGCAGCGACGCCGCCGTCGCCCGCGGGGAGCCCAACGGCAACAGAAACCGGGCCCGCCGAACAGAGGGCACGATCGCGTACCGCGCCACCGTCCGGTGCCCGGTCGGCGGCCGGCCGGCCATGGTGAGCCCGACCTGCTCGGCACCGAAGACCGCCCGGGTGACCCAACCCAACCCATCGGTACGGGTCCGCGGGTCGGTGGAGGCCGTGGCCCGCCCGGTCACCCGGCGTCACCCGGCCAGTCGAGGGCGATTCCGAGCCGCTGCCGCAGCGCCTCGTTGTAGGGGTGGTAGTAGGCCGTCAGCTCCGCCTGAAGTGCCGGGTCCAGCGGCGCGGAGCGGCGGTCGTTGTAGACCCGGAAGCTCGCCAGGTCGTACGCCGGCAGCCCGAGGAAGGACAGGGTACGGCGGTACGTCGACCGGGCGTCTCGATAGAGGTCCTCGCTGCGCAGGAAGAGGAACTGCGTGCGGTCGAACCGGTCCAGCCACGGCTGAAGGTGTTCGAGGTAGCGGCCCCGGGCCCGGTAGGTGTACCAGTCGTACGCCTCGCTGACGTACTCCGGCTCGGCCGCCAGCCGCTCCCGCTCCCCCCGGGTACGCTCCGGCTCGGCGTCGAGGGCGGCGGCGAAGTCCAGCGGCTCGATGCCGTGCGTACGCCGCTCCTTCCAGTGCGAGTAGGCCCGCTGCACCGGATCGCGTAGCAGCACCACCAGCTTGACCGAGGGCATCAACGCGGCGACCCGCTCGGCGGCGAGCGGATGGAACATGTACAGCGGGGCGGCCTCACCGGCCCGGGCCGGGCCGCCGTGCCGTCGCTGTAGCGCCGCCCGCTGGCGCCGGGTCGGGAAGTGCGACCGGTACCACGCCTCGCCCCGCCGCCAGTGCTCCTCGAAGTAGTGGGTGGACTTGGTGTTCCAGGCCGGGAAGAGCCGCGGCACCAGCGGATGCTGGACCAGATAGTTCCACAGTGACGTGGTACCGCCCCGCTTGGTGCCGATTACCAGGAAATCTGGCAGTGGCCGCCGGTCACTGGTCTGCACGCCGTAGCCGACGAGAGACTCCCGCACCCGCTCGGTCACCTGGTTCGGCACGAACCACTTCACCCGGTCTCGGATCGCCGACACGACGGACCTCACCTGTCCTTCTGCTCTGGTGGGGCGGGGGCGGCCGGGACGGCCGCCCCCGCGCCGCGGAGTTGCCTCAGGACCGCACCGACAACGGGCCGGATTCGGGACAACGTGCCGACCCCACCGACCGCCAGCACCGCCACCGCCACCAGCAGGCCGGGAATGCCCCGCCCGCCGACCAGCACCCCCACTCCGGCGGCGGCGGCCACCACGGCGGCGGTGATCGCCGCCGCGCGTAGCATCGCCGGGTCCACCAGCGGGTGCCGCACCACGAGCCAGGCGCACGTCCCGGCCGTGAGGTTCTCGGTGAGGATGCCCGCGGCCCAGGCGATCGCTGCGCCGGTGGCACCATGCCCGGGAATCCACACCAGGCCGAGCGAGACCGTCACCAGCAGCCCACCCAGGGTGGCGGCCAGGTGTAGGCCACTGCGACCCCCCATCAGCAGCAGGCTCTGCACATTGCCCGCTCCCGTGCGCACCAGCATGGCCAGGGCGAGGACGGTCAGCGCGGTGGCTCCGGCGGTGAATCCCGGCCCGAAGAGTTCCAGGAAGGCCATCCCGAAGACAGCGAGCAGCAGGTACACCGGCCAGGAGAGCACCAACCCCCAGGTGGTCAACCGCCGGTGCACGGCCGCCGCGAGGGCCGTCTGGCCCGCGCCGAGCAGCCGGGACAGCCGGGGGGCAACCGTCACCCGCAGCCCCTGGATGGCGAGTTGGCCAGCGAGGACGTACCGGCCGACGGCACCGAACACCCCGGCCTCCTCCGCCCCGGCGAGCGCCGAGGTCAACAGCACCCCGATCCACAGGTTGCCGGCGTCGATGGCGGCCGAGACGGCTCGGGGCAGCGCGAACCGCCAGAAGGTTGACCAGTCCTGCGGTCTGGGGCGGAGCCGGGCACCCCGCCCGATGCGCAGCGGCCCCCCGACCAGGGCCAGGCAGACCAGCAGGGCCAGGGCAGCTGGAACCAGCCAGGCGGACACGCCGGCCACCAGGCCACCGCCGACCAGGACCGCGACGCCGACCAGGACCGGTCGGGCCACCGGCAGGAGGAAGAACTGCACCGACACGTACGCCCGAATCGGCCGCACACACCGCAGGGCGGCGAGCAGCAGCGTCAGGAGGACAACCACCGGAACGGCGGCGAAGCTCACCGCCAGCAGCTGCGACCCGGCGGCCGGGCCGAACACCCGGGGTGCCAGGGAGTCGGCGGCGAAGCACCCGATCAGCGCGACCACCACGGCAACCGCCAACGGTGGGAGTAGGGCCACCGGCAGCACCCGGGCGGCCTCCCCCGGCCCCCCGGCCGCACGGCGGCGCGGCAGCGCCCACAGCAGACCGGTCTCGGCACCCAGCGTGCACACGGCGGTGGCCACTGTGACCACCCCGATCGCGGCGAAGAAGACGCCGGAGCCGGTGGGGCCGTAGCCGCGGGTGATCACCACCGCAAGAAGAAAGCCGAAGAGGCCGCTGGTCGCCGCGCCGAGCAACCCAGCGACCCCGCTGCGCACACTGCCCCGGTGCTCCGCCTCGTCCGGCTGCCCGACGGCGCGGCCGGACGCCGCCGCGGGAGCGGTGCCGGCGGTCATGCGGCCACCCGGCGAAGAGTCGTCGGCAGCCGCGGGGGCTGCCCTCGTGCCGGGCCAGCCGGACCGGGGTCCAGCGGGGGTCGGTGCCGTGGCGCCCGTTCGCCCTCGGCGCGTGCCATGGCGAAGGCGACCGCGTAGAAGGCGACAGCGAGGTTCTGGTTGGCCATGCCGTAGAAGGGGATCTGCACCAGGCACACCACCGGGATGATCGCCAGCCACTGCCCCGCCGGGGAGACCCCCCGGGCACAGCGGAGGGCGGCCACGACGAACCAGGCCAGAAAGCACAGCAGGGCGGGGATCCCGTGGCTGAACAGCACCATCCACAACTGCCCCTGGGTGCCGATCGGCGCCTCGGCCGAGACGGTGTCGACGTTCACCGGAGCGCCGTAGCCGAGCCACGGCGACTCACCGACCCGCCCGAGCACCGCTCGGTAGAGGGCGAGCCGGTCGGTGTTGGTGCCGCTGTTCTCGACCCGATCCCCGATCAGCTGGGTGACCGGAATGAACACGGTGGCGACAAGACCCACCAGCACCACCCCGACAATCGAGGTGGCGACCCGGGTGTTGCCGCGCCAACCGGCCCGGACACCAAGCACCAGCAGGCCGACACCGAGGCTGAGGAACATCACTCGGTTCAGGGTGAGGAAAGCCGGTGCCAGGGACAGCGGCAACGACCCGAGCAGCAGCCAGCGCAGCACCCCACGCCGCCGCAGCATGATCACCGCGATCACACCGGGCAACACCATCGCGTACGCGCTGCCGTAGTTGTTGGTGTACGCGTACGGCGCCGCGGGACGGTAGACCGGGTTCGGTGACCGGGTGCTGTACTCGGCGGTGGAGAGGTGGACCATGTCTTGGACGAATGGTTCCGCGGCGATCGCATCGGGCAGCAGGACCTCCACCGGGGTGGTCAGGCCGAGCCGGGGGGCGAGCACGCTGAGCCAGCCCAACGCCACCAACCCGAGCCAGAACGCGCAGAGGGGCAGGAGCACCTCGCTGCCTCCGGCCCGCTCCCGGGCCACCACGTAGACGTAGACGCCGACCACCAGCGCGGTGGCGTAGAACCCCAGCCGTAGCCCAAAGGTCAACACCGAACTGGGCGACCCCAGCCGGGTGGCGCTGACCAGGACCACGGCGAGGAAGAGCAGCCAGACCCCGGTGCCAGGCGGCAGCGGAACCCGACCCCGGACCAGCAGCAGGGCCAGCAGCACGGCACCCAACAACGGCCAGCCCAGATAGAACGCACCGGCCAGCCACCAGATCGGCACCAGGCCGAACATCAGCGCCAGCGGCCAGATCGGTAGCCGTAGCGGTGGTGGCAGTGGTGGCGGCGCGGGCTGTGGTGGCGGCGCTAGGACGTCGGCGGCCCCGTCCCCGGCCGGCTCGCTCGTCGCCGGGATCCCACCCACGGGCACGGTCAGCCCCGACCGCGGTGGGTGAGGACGAAGCCGAGCGGGACCACGCCGGCCGCTCGCAGCCGCTCCGCCAGCCGACGTAGTTCGCTCTGCCGGGTCTGGTCCTGCTCGACCACCACCACCGCGACGCCCTGTCGGGCCGCCGCGACGCCCCGCTCATCGGCCTCGGTCGGTGGGGCGTTGAACAGCACCAAGCCGCTGGCGGCCCGCTGTCCCCAGGTGCCGAACCGGATGGTGCCGGCGCCCACCACAACCGCGTCGGCAGGCGCTGCGACGGCGCTCTTTCCACTGCTCGGCGTGGTGGATGCAATCCGGGGCAGCGAAATCGTGCCATCCGGGTCGTCGGAGGCCGGGCGGTTGGTGGCAGCGCCGTGACCGGTCCCGGTCGCCCGGTGGACGGTGGCCTGGCTGGGAAGAACGGTCGGGTGCGGCGCAGCGTTCGGGCGCGGCGCAGCGTTCGGGCGCGGCGCAGCGTTCGGGCGCGGCGCAGCGTTCGGGCGCGGGGATGGTCGCCGGACGGCAATCGGCTCGGTAACCTCATCAACGGGGGCCGTCCGCCGGCCCTGGCGCGGCTGCGGCGCCACCGGCCGGGCGAAGTGCGCCGTTGCCGGCAGTCGCGCCACACTAGCCAGCACCTCACTACGCAACCCCCCCAGGCGACCGGTGTCATCGGCGAGGTACACCTCCCGACCGGTCCCGGCGAGCGCCACCGCCAGCCCGGCGCTCATCGCGGACTGATCCCCCCGGGTGGTCAACAACACGATTCGGGTCGGTTCCCGAGTCCGCCCAGCGATGGCCATCGCCACGTACCGGATATCAGCGTCCACGGCCTGCGGTGAGCTGCGTGGTTTCGGGCCGCGGGCGGTACCGAGCAGGGTCAGGCCGGTCGCGTCCCGGCCGTCGTCAACCGACCGGATGCGTCGGTCCACCGACTCCCACCCGTAGGCCAGCACGACGCCGAGCAGCGCACCGCCCAGGAGTCCCGCGAGCAGGGGGAAGAGCCAGTCAGCACCGGTGGAGACTAGGTCCGGCTCCGCCTCGCGGGTGACCCAGCCGGGGTTGACGTCGACCGCCGCGATCTCGGTCCGGGCCGAGCCGAGCTGGACCAGTTGGCTGTTCACACCGGACAGCTCGGCCACCGCCGCGTCCGCCTCGCCCTCCCGAGCACTGGCAATCCGACGCTGCAACGCCGCCTGCTGGGCCTGCACCTCGCTGATGGTCTCGTCGTACGAGCGCAGGATGTCCGCCCGCTGCTGCTCGTACATGGTGCGGCGCACGTCGAGGTAGGCCGCGGCGGCGAGGTTGACGCCCGCCACCGCCTCCTGAAGTGAGTTCGCGGTGAATCGGAAGCGCAGGATCTGGCCGCCAGTCGGCACCTCCAGTTCGAGGGCGTCCTGCACGTCACGCTGGTCCCGGCCGGTGGCGTCCACCAGCCGCCGCACCACCTCGGTCCCAGTGGCGATGCCGCGCTCCACGTTCATGTTCACCGCGCGGTCAGCGGAGGCGCCGCTCGGGGTGAAGGCGTCGGTGACCACTGGTCGGACCGCCACCACGGCGTCGGCGGTCACCGCGCTCGGCACCAACAGCACGTAGCCGAGTGCGGCGAGCAGCCCGAGCACGGCCGCACCGGCCAGCACCCGGATCCGGTGCAGCGGCACGCGGAGCAGGTCGGTCAGGGTGACCGTTCGACCCGGCGTCCCCCCGCCGGCGGCGGCGTCGGCGGTCCAGCCGCCACCACCGGCGTTAGTCATCGAAACTCTTCACCGTCTGTTGCGGATTTCCGATAACCACCACCCGGGGCGGGACATCCGTCCGCACCACCGTGGCGGCACCCACGACACTGTCCCGGCCGATCCGCACACCCTTCAGTACGAGTGCGTGTGCGCCGATCCAGACGTTGTCCTCAAGGACGATCGGCGCTCGGGTGCGTGAGGTGGGCGGGTCGTGTCGCACCTCGGGCCGTAGATTGTGGAAATCGTTGTCCCGCACCTCACAGTTCGACAACAGGCAGCGGTCCCCAATCGTGACCGAGGTCCAGACGCCGACCCAGGTCGCGCTCAGCAGACAGTCGGCGCCGACTCGAACCTCGCCCGGACCAGCGAACCGCACCAGCTTGTTGATCCGGGTCCGGTCACCGATGCGCACCCGCACGCCACGGCGTAGCCGGACCCGCCCACGAATCTCCACATCCCGGCCGAGGCTCAGCCCCGGATAGCGCAACCGGTACCAGCCGCGCTTCAGCGCGAACCCGGCTCTTACCCCAATACCACGGCGGATGCCCCGCAACGACCCCTCCCCACGTCCGGGACGACGGCATAGAACACCGTCAGCCAACGTGAAGCACCCACCATAATCGACGACCGTCGGTCGCCTTACTGCACGGTGAAGAACAGTCGTGGAGTGGACCAAGTCAGCTCCGGTCCCGAAGTCACGAGCAGGACGCGTTCCGCGCCGTCCACCACCGGGTCGACCGCCGGCCGGAAGGGGACGCCGCGCAGGTTCCCGTCGGTGTTCCCGTACACGATCTTGCCGTCCACCCAGGCCATGCCCCGCACCGTCGACCAGTCGACCCCGGTGGTGGGCAGCGTGAACTCGGTGGCACCGAGGTAGTTCCCATCCGTCTCGAAGTACCGGTAGTGCAGGGCGTCGGAGTCGGCCCGGGTGTAGTGGAGGCGACCGCCGAGGAAGAAGGCGCCGGTCAGCTCCGCCGCGTCGAACCAGTCGTTGTAGCCGGACGACCTCCACGGGGCACCGACAACTCCCCCGGGGAACATCGAGATGTCGATCCGGCTGCCCGTCGGGGAACCGGCGACGGTGTGTGCCCAGTAGATCCGGTCACCCATTCCCCAGGTCGCCCCGGCGCCGGTGTAGTTCGGCTGGCTGACCGTGGTCGGTGCGCCGATGCCGGTGCCGTCGAACGGAATCCGGGCCAGCTCGCCCTCCCCGGTGCCCAGGTAGAGGTTGCCGCTGGTCGCGGTGGACGGGGTCTTCGGGATGATCGTCCGACCACCGGAGCGGGGGAACATCCCGAGCCGGCCATGGTATTCGCCCCCCACTCCGTCGGAGTTGTGCCCGAAGTAGAGCCCGTCGTCGCCCCGCCAGAGCACCGGCACGGTGGAGCCCCACGGAGTGGCGCCGGGGGGCAGCGCCGAGCCACCGCTGCGCCGGGGATTCCAGTTCACCGGCATTCCGGTGGCTGGGGTGACCGCAGCTAGCCCGAGCCGATCAATGGCACCGTCGCCGGCCCTGTCGCGGGAGTTCGCGTTGTTCAGCCAGCGGAAGTGCCCACCCAGATAGATGACGTTGTTGTCCACCTCGACCGAGGTGATGGTGTCGCTACCGGTGTAGTTCGCCCAGGTGGCGAGCTGATCGCCGCCACGGGCCGCGGTCTCGAAGCGCACCAGTGCGTCGCAGTACGCGGCGGGCCAACCTGATCCACCGTTGGTGCCGACGACGAACCAACTGCCGTCACCACCGAACCTCACATCCTGTACGTAATGCGTGAAAACATCGGGGTGGTTGCAGGGCGGCGCGAACTTCTCGGTGCTCCAGTCAAGGACACTTGGCGGGCCCGAAAGGTCGACCAACACCATCTGGTTCCGCGACAGGCCGTCAACCTCCGTGAAGTTGCCCCCGGCCACCAGGGTCTCCCCGTCCGAGGACACGTCGATGGTCCAGACATACGAACTGGTGCCGTGTCGCCCCCCGGTGGCGTTGACGGCGAAGGTCGGATCGATCTCCCCCGTACCGGCGTGCAGGCGGGCAAGCCCGGCGTGCGGAGCGCCGTTCACCCAGTTGAAGGCGCCCGCCAGGTAGAGCCAATCGCCGTGCAGCGCCATGTCCCGTACGACACCACCGTCGGAGCGGCCCACCCAGCTGGCGACGGTGGCGCCGGTACTCGGGTCGAGCGCCACCAGATTCTTCCGGGACACCCCGTTGGCGTTCCGGAACGCCCCACCAACGATCAACGTGTCGTTCGGACCGGCGATCAAGGTGTTCACCGCGCCGTCCAGCACCGGCAGGAAGGTCGTCGAGATCGCCCCGGTGGCCCTGTCGTAGCCGAACAGGTAGCGCCGGTTGGTCCACCCCGCGGTCGCGTCCGGTCGGATCTGCGTGAAGGTGCCCCCAACGTACACCGTCGAGCCGATCTGCGCGAAGGCACGGACCTCACCGTCACGGGCGTGCGGTGTCTCGTCAACCGGATCGCTCGACACCAGGATCTGCGTCTCGGGCACCGGCGGGACGGTCGCCGCGGCCGCGGTGGGTACGAGCAACGCGGCGACGACGGTTACCGCGCAAACCACAGCCGTCCAAACAGGGCGATTCGAAATCTGCCAACGAAGCGAGAAGTCAGGCACGCTACACCTCCACAGGGCAAGGACTCGCGTAGCGTGCCTTGCCCCACCCGGTCAGCGATATCCACCGATTGGTTGGCAATTGCCCCGCCGCCGCAGCGGTCCGACCACGCCCGGCCTCCCACGCTCGGCGCACGGCACCGCCGGGTCGCCTCTGACCCGGGACGAGTCGCCGCGACGGGAGTCAGCCAGCCCGAGCCGCCGTGAGGGCGGCGGCCATCGCCGCCCGCGGCGCCGGCACCCCGGTGAACTGCTCAAACTGACCGACCGCCTGGGCCAGCAGCAAATCCAGACCAGAGCAGACCCGGCAGCCGGCGGTCTGCGCCGCGGACGCGAGCGGGGTCGGCCACGGGTCGTAGAGGGCGTCAAAGAGCACAGTGCTGGGCCGCCACGCCACCGCCGTGGCGAGCGGATCGGCGGCCCCGGCCGGCACGGTCGAGATCACCACGTCGGCGGAGCAGGCCGCGACCGCGTCGGCCCAGGGAGCCCCGGTCAGCGGCACGCCCACCGCCGCGGCGACCGGACGCAACTCGTCGATCGCGGTCTTCCGCCGGGCCACCACGGTCACCGTCCGGGTCCGCAGCGCCGCCGCCGCGGCCACCGCCGCCCGGGCGGTACCACCGGCACCGAGCACCGTCAGCGTCGACTCCGGGGCAACCCCGGCCGCGGTCAGCACCTCCACCATGCCGGCGACATCGGTGTTGTCCGCGTACCAGGAGCCGTCCGGCCGACGTACCAGGGTGTTGGCCGCGCCGACAGCGGCCGCGACCGGCGACGCCGTCGCGGCCACCGCGAGCGCCGTCTCCTTGCCCGGCATGGTGACCGATAGCCCCGCCCACTCCGGGCCCAGGCCGGCGACCAGAGCCGGCAGCTGCGCCTGGGCACACTCGAAGCGGGTGTAGGACCAGTCGTCCAGGCCCACCGCGGCGTAGCCGGCGTTGTGGATCACCGGGGAGAGGGAATGCGCGATCGGGGCGCCGACCACCGCCGCGCGCCTGCGCTCAGATGACACCCGCCTCCCTCGCCTTGGCCTCGTTGCGCAGCTGCTCCTCGTAGGTTTCCGCGAAGGCGGACTCCCCCTCCTTGTTGATCGCGACGAAGAAGAGCCACTTTCCCGGCGGCGGGTCCATAGCACCCTCCAACGCCAGCCGACCCGGGTTGTTGATCGGCGTGGGGATCAGGCCCCTGAGCTTGCGGCTGTACGGGCTGTCGGTGTCGAGCAGCTCATCCTGGGTCATCTCGGCCGAGGTCTTGGTCTCCTGGCCGGTCAACTCCAGGTAGTAGTTGACCGTGACATCCATCTCCAGGCAGTTGCAGTCGAATTCGCCGTAGACCCGGTTGTAGGCGACCCGGGCGACCTTGCCGAGGTCCTCCGGAGTACCCGCCTCGGCTTGGGCGAGCGACGCGACGATCAGCGCCTCGTACGGCGCGATCTGGCGTTCGTTCTGCACCCGGTCGACGAACTCCAGCTCCTCGGCGACGGTGAGGAACCGCTCCACCATCAGCGCCAGAATCGACTCCGCCGTGGGATCCGGGGGAAGCTCGTAGGTGTCGGGGAAGAGGAAACCCTCGATCGACGGCTCGACCTTCCGGTCATCGGTCCGCTTGAACCACCACTCCGGGACACCGAGCGCGAGCGGATCCTTCGCCGCCGCCTCGAACTCCTCCGCCGGAATCTCGGTCTCCTCGGCGAGCAGCTTGTAGATGCTCTTCGCCGTCCGCCCCTCGGGCACAGTGAGCCCGTTCACGACCCGATTCTTCGGGTCCAGCATCGCGGCCACCGCGTACTCGCCACTCATCTGCTTACGCAACTCGTACCGGCCGGGCTGGATGTTCTTGCTCTGGCTGTTGTCCTCCGCCGCATTGACGAAAGCCTTGGTGCTCTTGACCACCCCGGCTTCGTAGAGGGTGACCGCGATCGCGGCGATCGGGGCGCCCTCCGGGATCTCGACCGTCACCGCCTCGGTCCCGGAACCGTCGTAGTCTGGCGTGCCGAGCAGGCCCTGGATCCGTTCGAAGCCGTAGTAGGCGCCACCACCGAGGCCGCCGAGTAGAGTCAGGGTAAGCAGCAGGGCCAGCACGGTCTTGCCGCGCCCGCCGCCCGAGCCGCGCTGGCGTTCGCGCTGGCGCTTCCGCACGTAGCCGCGCCGATGCCGGCCCTTCTCTCCCCGATCGGTATCAAAACCGGGGTCCAGTTCCTCGATCATTTCATCCGCCTCCGCTGCGCATCGAGCCAGCTCTGCAGGATTTCCACCGCGGCCGCCTGGTCCACCACCGCGCGCTGCCGCCGGCCCCGAACGCCACGCTCAGCAAGCCTACGGCTAGCCACCACCGTCGACATCCGCTCGTCGGCGAGCGTCACCGGCACAGGCGAAATCACCTCGACCAGACGGCCGACATACGTCTGCACGTGTACGGCGGCGGGGCCCTGCCGACCGGCGAGATTCACCGGCAGGCCAACCACCACCTCGACCGCCTCGTGTTCGGTCACCAACGCGGCCAGCTCGGCCATGTCGCTGGGGACCGCCTCCGGCGCGGCGGTGCGATCCCGGGCGAGGGTGACCAGCGGGGTAGCCAGGACGCCGTGTGGGTCGGACCGAGCCACGCCGACCCGGACCTGTCCGACATCCACCCCGAGGCGTACGCCCCGGGACCACTGCGCCACGAATGGTCACCTCCCTGAGAGAACGAGCGGGCTGCGCCTCCGGCACCGGGTGTCCCCCGGCACCTTACGCCCCGGCGATGGCATTCTCGACAGTGCGGAGCAGCCCCGGCGCCTCCGCCGCCGGCAGACCGCCCCCCTGGGCCAACTCGGGGCTGCCCCCACCCCGACCGGCGAAGGCTACCTTGACCAGATCCGCCGCCGACAGCCCCTGGCTGCGGGCAGCGGGGTTGACCGCCACCACCAGTGAAGCCTTGCCGTTCGCCCGGGCCGCCACCGCGACCACCGCCGGACGCGCCGGGTCGATCCGGCCACGGATCTCCTGCGCGAGCGTCCGCACATCATTGCCGGCCGCACCCTCGGGCGCCTCGGTCCCGACGTACGCCACCCCACGCACCTCGGTCGCCTGGGCGGCGAGGGCCGCCGCGCCACCGAGCACCAGCTGCGCGCGCAGCTTCTCCAGCTCCTTCTCGGCGTCACGCAGCTGGGTGACGGTCTGCTCCACCCGCTCCGCGACCTGGTCGGACGGGACCCTGTACAGCTCGGCGAGGCGGGCCACCAGCAGATGCTCGCGGGCAAGGAAGTTGAACGCGTCGATCCCGACCAACGCCTCGACCCGGCGAACCCCGGACCCGATCGACGACTCAGAAAGGATCTTCACCAGGCCGAGCTGGCCGGAGCGGCCCACATGGGTACCGCCGCACAGCTCTCGCGCGTAGTCACCGACCTCGACGACCCGTACCTGCTCGCCGTACTTCTCGCCGAAGAGCGCCATCGCCCCGATCCGCCGGGCCTCGGCCAGCGAGGTGACGAACGCACGCACCTCCAGGTCGGCCAGGAGCGCCTCGTTGACCTGCTGTTCCACATCCCGCAGGACGCTCGGCGCCACCCCGGTCGGGGTGTTGAAGTCAAACCGGAGCCGCCCCGGCGCGTTCAGCGAACCGGCCTGGGTCGCGGACTCACCGAGGAAGTTACGCATGGTCTGGTGCACGAGGTGGGTCGCGGTGTGCGACCGGGAGATCGCCCGACGGCGGTCGGTGTCGATCTCGGCGAAGCCGGTCTCACCCGCCCGCACCTCCCCCCGCAGCACCCGGGCCCGGTGGACGATCAACCCCGGCACCGGCTGCTGCACGTCGAGGACCTCCACCTGGCCCCCGCCGACGGTGATCACGCCAAGATCCGGCTGCTGACCACCGCCCTCGGCGTAGAACGGGGTGGTGTCGAGTACCAGCTCGACCGTCTCGCCCTCCACCGCCGCGGCGTGCGGGCTGGCCGCGCCGAGCACCGCCCGCACCGTCGACTCGCGCGAGACCTCCTGGTAGCCGGTGAAGGTGACCGGGCCGCCCTCGTCCAGCACCGTCCGGTACGCGGAGAGGTCCACGTGCCCCGTCTTACGGGCCTGCGCGTCGGCCTTCGCCCGAGCGCGCTGGTCGGCCATCAACCGGCGGAAGCCCTCGGCGTCGACCTGCAGGCCCTGCTCGCCGGCGATCTCCAGGGTCAGGTCGATCGGAAAGCCGTACGTGTCGTGCAGCTGAAACGCCTTCGCGCCGGAGATCGCCCGCCCGCCCGCGGTGCGGGTCTCGGCGATGGCGGTGTCCAGGATCGTGGTGCCGGCGCGCAGCGTGGACAGGAACGCATCCTCCTCCGCGTACGCGTAGTCGGCGATCCGGCCGAAATCCGTCGCCAGCTCCGGGTACGACGCGGCCATGCAGTCGCGGGCCACCGGCAGCAGCTCGGGCATCGCCCGTTCCTGCCAGCCCAGCAGCCGAATCGAACGGATCGCCCGGCGCACGATGCGGCGCAGCACGTAGCCCCGCCCCTCATTACTCGGGGTTACCCCGTCCCCGATCAGCATCAGTGCGGTGCGGACGTGGTCGGCGACGACCCGCAACCGGACATCGTCCGGGTGCGACTCGCTGGCGACCTGGCTGGAGTGCGCGCCGTACCGCTTGCCGGTCAGCTCGGCGGCCTTGGCCAGGATCGGCCGCACCTCGTCGATCTCGTAGAGGTTGTCCACGCCCTGGAGGATGGACGCCATCCGCTCCAGGCCCATCCCGGTGTCGATGTTCTTCGCCGGCAGGTCACCGAGGATCGGGTAGTCCTCCTTGCCGGTGCCCGGGCCCCGCTCGAACTGCATGAAGACGAGGTTCCAGAACTCCACGTAGCGGTCCTCGTCAACCGCCGGGCCACCCTCCGGGCCATACGCGGGGCCGCGGTCGTAGAACAGCTCGGAGCACGGACCGCACGGGCCGGGGATGCCCATCGACCAGAAGTTGTCGGCCTTGCCGCGACGCACGATCCGGTCCGCCGGCACCCCGATCGACCGCCAGAGCTGGAACGCCTCGTCGTCGTCGTGGTAGACCGTCGGCCAGATCCGCTCCGGGTCGAGTCCGAGCCCCCCGGCGGCAACCGGCTTGGTGGACAGGTCCCAGGCCAGCCGGATCGCCTCGTCCTTGAAGTAGTCCCCGAACGAGAAGTTGCCGTTCATCTGGAAGAACGTGCCGTGCCGGCTCGTCTTGCCCACCTCGTCGATATCCGGCGTACGAAGGCACTTCTGCACACTGACGGCCCGCTTGTAGGGCGCGGTCTGCTGCCCCAGGAAGTAGGGGACGAACTGCATCATGCCGGCGGCGACGAACAGCAGGTTCGGGTCGCTGATGGCGGGCAGCGGAGCGGACGGCACCACGGTGTGACCGTTCGCCTCGAAGTGCGCGAGGTACCGCCGCCTGATCTCCGCCGTCTTCATCGCTGGTGCTCCTCCGGGAAAGTCTCTCGGTCGCCGGTGCGCGGATATTCCCGCAGGTCAGCGACGGTGTCATCGAACGCCTCGCCGCGCGCGAAGGCCTCGTGAATCTCCTGCTCGCGCTCGGCCATTCCGATCCGGACGTCCGACACGAAGCTACGTACCGAATCGGCCAGGCCGCCAGCGGATTCGGACAGCCCGCCGGCGATGCCGGCCGGCGTGTAGGCCTGGGCCGCCTGGGTGGCCTTGCGAACCACCAGCACGCCCACGGCCAGCCCGATGCCCAGCCAGAACAACCGCCTCATGCTCTCCCCCTCCTGCTCCCCCGACGCTGCTCAGCCGCGGCCGCGCCGGCGGCCCCGTTGTTGCTGCCTGATGGTGTCCCGCACCTCACGTTCGGTCTCCGCGTGCCGGCGGGCCGCCGTGGCCCGGCGCACGCCGTAGCCGAAGGCAGCCACCTTGACCAGCGGGCTCGCGGCAGCGGCGGAGATGATCGTGGCGAGATTGGCGACGTTGGCGGTGATGCTCTGCGCGTGGTTGGTCATGGTATCGACCTTGGCGAGCTGGAGGTTCACCCCATCCAACGAGGTCTGCACCTGATCCAGGGCGGTGTTGACGTTCCTCACCGTGATGTCGACCTCGCCGAGCAGTGGCGCGGTACGCTCATTGACGTCGTTGATCATCCGGGTGGCCGCGTCGACCGTGTGCCGCAGCCGCAGGATTGGCAGCACCAGGATCAACACCAGCATCGCGAACGCGATCGCCGCAATCAGCGCCGCGACTTCTCCAAGGTCCACGCCTGTCCTCCTCAAGCCGAATCCGCGGGCACCGGACGTCTCGCAGCAAGCCGCCGTCGTCCCCCACGCCCGTGCCGCGCGCCCCGGCCACTGGTTGACCGGAGGCAGGCGGGCCTGCCAGCCCAGACCCTACCGTCCGTGATGGAGACCGCCTCAGGATGGTGAGGGGGTCAGTTCACCGAGCGGATCCACGGACGAGGTGGGGTAGGGATCCTCACCGGTGAGCGACGGGTCGGTACTCGGCTGCGGTCTCGTCCGGTCGTCGTCGATGGCGTTACGCACCTTCACCGATACCAACGAGCCGGCGCACTCCTCCGCCTGGGTTGACGGATCCGGGGACGGCACGAGCGCCGGCTCGCCGTCGACTGGCGGCGGCACACAGGCTGGCTCGCGCACCCACAGGTCGAGGGTCAGCTCATCCCGCTGCCAGCAGGTGTAACTGCCCTTCGCCGGTTGCTCGGGGCAGCGGTCGACCCGCCACGGCCGCCAGCCCTCCCCGCGCAGCGACGCCTCGTAGACCTGGACCGTCTCCTCCGGAGAACGTTCCGACGCCACGGTGCGCTCGCGCAGTCGACAGTCCAGTAGGCACCAGCGGCTGCCACTGACATCGTCCACCGTCTCGGTCGCTGCCCAACTGGGGACCGCCAACCGGTCGAGGGAGGCAAAGACCGGGTCCCGGCTCAGCGTCTGTAGCCCGAAGACGGCCGGGACAACACCGAGCAGCACGATGCTGGCCAGCGCCAGGGCTCCGGTCCGGAGCCGTTGCTGCGGTTGCCGGCGCAGGTACGAGCGGGGTCCGCCGGGTCCGTCCGGCGTGGTGGTGTCGACCGCGGGGGGTTCTGCGCCGCCGGGCGGTGGCCCGTCCGGCGCTGCCTCGAACGGCGCCGGCGGGCCGCCCTGGGGCGTGGCCCGGGCCGGCTCTCGGGGTGGCGGCAGCGCGCGACCCGACGGTCGCTCGTCCACGCTGGGACGGGGCCCAGCCGGCCGGGCCGTCGCAGCCACGGGCCGCGGACCAGCTGGTGCATCGCCGGGTCGGGCTACGCCGGGTGGGGCCGCCATCCCCGGTCGACCGTCCGGGGCGCCGGGCCGGGCCACGACGGGTGGCGCAGTTCCGCCCGTCGCCGGGGTCGGCGGGCCGGCATGCCGCGGGGCAACCGCGCCCGGGGGCGGCCCAGCGGCGGCCCGTGGTGGTGGCTGGTCCGGACGGACCGGACGGACAACGCCCGGGCCGGACGGGGGTGGCTCCCCGATCGCGCCGCTCGCGGCGGCGGACGGGCGGGGCCGCTCGGCAGCCGGTCCAGCGGGCGGGTGTGGCCGCGCGGGGCCAGCCGCTCCCGGGGGCGGACCAGCGGGGCCGGGTCGCGCTCGGCCGGCGGCGGGAGCGCCCCGGGACGGTTCGGGTCCGGACCGCGGACCGTCAGCGGGTACCCGACCCTCGGCGGGCGGCACGCTTCGCGGGGTTACCGGCGAGCCGGGGGGGACCGCCGGTTGATTCAGGGAACGCAGCGTGGGATCGGTCTGGTGGGGAGTACGGCCGGCCTGCCGTAGCCAGTCGGCGGGCCGCTTCGGTCGAGCGCGCCGCCCCTCGCTGGTGGCCGGGTCAGCGCTGTCGGTGCGCGGGCTCGGGATCTCGGTGTTCACCCCGGGGGTGGCCCGGCCCGGGCCACCCCCGGGGGCGGGCGGGCGGCCCCGAGGTACAACGGTGTCCTCCTCCGACGTCTCCCGTCGGCCATGCCGAGCGACACCACCGGACGGCGGGGCAGCACCGTGGCCGGGTGACCTGCCGCCCTCGGCTGGGGCACGGTGTCCACCCGGGGCGGGAGGAATCCCGCCGGTCGGGTCGTCGCCGGCCCGGCCGGGGACGGCCGGCGGGGTGCCCGGAGCGCCCGTCGGCTCGGCGCCACGTCGTCCACCCCGGCCGGCCGGTGGGGCGAGGCCCGGCTGGGACGCGGCGGCGGCCGGAGGACGGGGCGGCGCTGCCGGGCGGCCACGGCCGACCGGCTCGGCGGCCGGCGGGCCGGGCGGGCCACCACGCCCGTGGGTCTGGGGGGCCGAGGGGCCGGGAGGAGCGGGCGGCCGGGGAGGTGTGGAAGGACCGGGCGGGCCACCACGCCCGTGGGTCCGCGCGGCCGAGGGTCCAGGCGGTGCGGGGGTACCAGGCGATGCGGGAGGCCCAGGCCGTGTGGGAGGCCCAGGCAGTGCGGGAGGCCCAGGCAGTGCGGGAGGCCCAGCCGGAGCGGGGAGCCGGTCAGCGTCGGAACGCGGACGCGGCGCTTCGGGCACGTCTCGACGACCGGGCGGTGCCGCCCCGGTGCCGCTCAGGCCCGGGTCAGCACCGGGCCGCTGCGGCGGCGTGGCCGGGCCGGGCCCGCCCTCCGGACCCAACTCCCCCCGCTGCGCCTTGGCCGTACGCAGGTCGTCAATCCAGCCGAACTCCTCACCGCTGACCGGTTCGTCGGCAGCGGCCTCGGCCTTCCCCCGCCCCCAGCGGCGCCCCCTGCGCCGCTGGTCGGCGCTCTCCTCGGGCTGGTCCGCCCCTCGCGACTTCACTGCTGCCCCTCCTCAGTGGCGTCCGCGCCACCCTCGTACGCCCCGTCGTCACCCGGCCTTTCGAGTTGGCGGCCGTTACCCGCCCCGGCGCCACCGGGCGCCGCCGCCGGCCGGCGGTCAGCCGTCGGCGCCGACCGGCGAATGATCCGGCGCAGCAGCGGCAGCCGATCAGCGACGGCTCGCTCGGCCCCGTGCTGGCTGGGCTGGTAGTAGTCGGTGCCGACGAGGTCGTCGGGCACGTACTGCTGGTTGACCACACCCCGTTGGTCGTCGTGGGGATAGCGGTAGCCGGTGCCGTGGCCGAGCCCCTTGGCGCCGGGGTAGTGCGCGTCCCGTAGCCCGCGCGGCACCGCCCCGCCCCGACCAGCCCGGACATCGGCGAGGGCCGCCCCGATGGCGGTGGTCGCCGAGTTCGACTTCGGGGCCGTGGCCAGGTGGATCACCGCTTGGGCGAGGTTGAGCTGGACCTCCGGCAGGCCGACGTACTCCACCGCGTGGGCGGCGGCGGTGGCCACGCCGAGCGCACCCGGGTCGGCCATGCCGACATCCTCGCTGGCGAAGATGACCATCCGTCGGGCGATGAACCGCGGATCCTCCCCGGCGACCAGCATCCGGGCCAGCCAGTGCAGCGCCGCGTCCACGTCGGAGCCGCGCATGCTCTTGATGAACGCGCTGGTCACGTCGTAGTGGCTGTCGCCGTCGCGGTCGTAGCGGACGGCGGCGCTGTCCACCGCCTGCTCGGCGGTGGACAGGTCGATGTGGTTGGCGCCGACCGCGGTGGCGGAGGCGGCCGCGGCCTCCAGAGCGGTGAGCGCCTTACGGACGTCACCGGCGGCGAGCCGGACCAGATGCTCCTCGGCGTCGGGGGCGAGGGCGGGCGTGCCGCCCAGGCCACGACTATCAGCGACCGCACGGCGGAGCAGGCTGCGCACCGCGTCGTCACCCAACGGCTGCAGGGTGAGCAGGACGCACCGGGACAACAGCGGCGAGATGACGGAGAAGTACGGGTTCTCGGTCGTCGCCGCCAGCAGCGTGACGGTCCGGTCCTCGACCGCGGCGAGGAGCGAATCCTGTTGGGTCTTGCTGAACCGATGCACCTCGTCAATAAAGAGCACGGTCTGCGGGCCACCGGCGCGGCGCTGCCGGCGGGCGACGTCGATGACGGCACGGACGTCCTTCACCCCGGCGTTCAGCGCCGACATCGCCACGAAGCGACGGTCGGTGGCTCCGGCCACGAGGTGCGCGATGGTGGTCTTCCCACTGCCGGGCGGCCCCCAGAGAATCACCGACATCGGCGCGGCCCCGGAGACGAGTTGGTGTAACGGCGCGCCGGGGGCACGCAGGTGGTCCTGGCCGATCAGCTCGTCGAGCCCGGTCGGGCGCATCCGGACGGCCAGCGGCGCATCCTGACCGACCGGCGTGAACCCGGTCATGCCGGCGGTACCCGCGGCCGCGACAGCCGCGGCGGCGGGTTCTCCGAAGGAGAAGAGGACGTCGGGATCCATCACGGGAACAGTACCGGGCCCGGCCGGGGTCAACAGAATCAGCGCCGCCGGGCAACGCTGACCTGCCCCTCCGGTCCGGCCGGTGCCACCGGCAGCGCGACGCGGCCGGTGGCACCGCCCTCACCGCCGAGCCGCGCCCGCGCCGGTGGTCGGGTCCCCAGCGCGGGCCGGGGGCGCGCCGGGCTGCCCGCTGACCGTCGCCGAGCCCTCGGGCTGGGTCACCGGGGGCTCGGGCGAGGCGGCGGCCGTCGGCGTACCGACCGAAGCATCGCGGCTCGCCCGCCAGGCGGGCAGGTACAGCGGCGCGGCGATCGCGAGCACGACCGCGCCGGCCAGCATCGCGACGCTGACCCCGGCCCGGTCGGCGACCAGGCCGAGCACGATCCCCCCGGCGGCACCGGCGGGCATGGCCACCATCGAGTTCAGGGAGACCACACTGGTTCGGTATGGCCCGTCGACCTGCCGGTGCACCAGCCCCATGTGCAACGGGTTCGAGGCGCCGTGCACGACGTAGCACACGACGAAGGCGATCAGCACGCCGACCGGACCGGCGAGCAGCGCCATTCCGACCACGGTGACGCCCTGCGCGATCCGCAGCAGCGCCGCGGCGGGCGCGGCGCCCAGCCGCCGGGTGAGCAGCGGGGTCGCCGCCGCGCCGCCGGCATTCGCGAGCCAGGCCACCATGGTTGCCGGCCCGAGCAGCGCCCCGGCTCGATCGGAGTCGCCGAGCACCTCGGCGAGCCGAACCGGCAGGAGAGCTTCGAAAGTGACCATGCCGAAGCCCCAGAAGAGCTCGACCGCGAGCAGGGCGAGCAGCACCCGGGAGCGGCGCAGCAGCCCCATCGCCTGGCCGATCATCCGGGGGGCCTCCGCGATCGACTCGCGGAGCGCCGACGACCCGGCGGCGGCACGACGCTCGCGCAGCAGGGCGAGCAGGGCTACCAGCCCGACGATCTGCAGCACCACGATGGCCACGATCGGCATGGTCAACGCGCTGAACGGGCCGACCGGTCCGAGCGCGACCAGCCCGCCGCTGAGCAGCGCGCCGGCCGCCATGGCGACGCCGAGCGCCGTCCCGCCCTGGCTCAGCCCGCGCTCATACTCGGCCTCGGGGTCGGCCGCGAGGGTGCTGTCCACGAACCAGGACTCGAGCGGGCCGCTGTCCAGCGCCCGATAGACCCCCTGCAACGCCCACACCGCCACCAGCAGGGCGAACGAGTCAGCCACGACGAAGAGCGCTATGGAGACGAGGTTGACCACCGCGGCGAGCACCAGCACCGGCCGGCGTCCCACGGCGTCGGCGAGCCCGGCGGTCGGCAACTCGAGCACGAGGACGAGGAGACCCTGGGCGGCGAACGCCACGCCGATCTCGGTGAGGGTGAGGCCCCGCTCCTGCATCAGCAGGACGAAGACCGGGACCAGCAGGCCGACCGGCAGCCAGCGCAGGCTGAGCAGGATGAGGTAGCGATGCCGGACCTGATGGACCGAGAGGGTGGCCATCACGCCTCCTTCGGCAGCGGGTAGGCGGCGAGGTAGACCTGGACCTGCTCGGCGCCGGGCTCCGCCGGGTCGGCTGCTTCGCGGTATCGCTCCAGGACCTGCCAGAGTTCGTCGTTGAGCGCCTTCAGCCGGTCTGCCGGGAGGGTCAGGAAGGCGTCGCCCATCCCGAAGGCGTCCCGCCACTCCGACGACCACTCGCTCTGCGCCGCGTGCCACCGCTGCGCCTGCTCGGTCAGCAGGCGCACCTGGTGGCCCTGGATCCACTCCAGGGCGGCACGGGCGTCCGGGTCGTCGTCGAAGTCGGTGGGCTCGAAGTCGCTGATCTCGTGCGCGGCCCGCCACCAGCGCTGCCGGCCGGTGCCCCGGTCGGGATCCTCGGCGACCAGCCCCACATCGGCGAGCTGACGCAGGTGGTAGCTGGTGGCACCGGTGTTGGTGTCGAGCTGTTCGGCCAGCATGGTGGCGGTCGCCGAACCCTGCACCCGCAGCGCCCCGAGGAGCCGGATCCGCAGTGGGTGCGCCAGCACCCGAATCTGCCGGTGGTCGATGTGCACCACGCGCGGGGTCGGCCCGGCCCGTTCCCGATCATCAGTCATGCTTGCACACTATCTCTGCACAACTCTTGTGCACAAGAGTTGTGCAGAAAAGTTGTGCAATGTCTTCGACGTCGACCGCCCCGCACCCAGGCAGACCGGGCGCTGAGCAGCGCCCGTCCCGACCAGACCCCGCACACAACAGTGGCGGCCCGGCAAAGCCGAGCCGCCACTGGAATGACCAACGAGGCGATCAGGTGGGGTCGGCCACCGGAGCAGCCGGGCCGGCGGTGCCGGCCTGCGCCCGCGCCTCGGGCTTGGGCCGGGCATCCACGCCCGCCTCCAGGCGCTGCGCCGCGGTGATCGGAGTCGGCGCGGCGGTCAACGGATCAAACCCGCCGCGGGTCTTCGGGAAGGCAATGACCTCACGGATCGAGTCGGCACCGGCGAGCAGCATGCAGACCCGGTCCCAGCCGAAGGCGATCCCGCCGTGTGGCGGCGCGCCGTACTTGAACGCCTCCAACAGGAAGCCGAACTTGTCCTGCGCCTGCTCGGGGGTGATCCCGAGCAGGTCGAAGACCCGCTGCTGCACGTCGCCGCGGTGGATACGGATCGAGCCGCCGCCGATCTCGTTTCCGTTGCAGACGATGTCGTACGCGTACGCGAGAGCCTGGTCCGGCGCCTCCTCGAAGCGGTCCACCCACTCGGCGTTCGGCGCGGTGAACGGATGATGCACCGCGGTCCAGCCGCTCGCTCCGCCCTCCTCGCCGTCGGTGACCCGCTCGAACATCGGCGCGTCAACCACCCAGCAGAACGCCCAGGCGCTCTCGTCAATCAGCTTCGCCCGGCGGGCGATCTCCACCCGGGCCGCGCCGAGCAGTTCCTGCGCCGCCCGGCTCTCCGCCCCGGCGGCGAAGAAGATCGCGTCGCCGGGCTTCGCGCCGACCGCGTCGGCCAGACCCGCCAGGTGCTCGGTGGAGAGGTTCTTGGCGACCGGGCCCCGCGCCTCGCCCGTCTCGGCGTCGAGCACCACGTACGCCAGGCCCCTCGCACCCCGCGCCTTGGCCCAGTCCTGCCAGCCGTCCAACTCCTTACGGGACTGCGCCGCACCGCCGGGCATCACAACCGCACCGACGTAGCCACCCGCCTCGATCGCGCCGGCGAAGACCCGGAACCGGGTGCCGCGCAGGTAGTCGGTCAGCTCGGTCAACTCCACGCCGTAGCGCAGGTCCGGCTTGTCCGAACCGTACCGGGCCATGGCCTCGTGCCAGGTGATCCGCGGGATCGGCCGAGTGATCTGGTGGCCGGCCAGGTCCCGCCACAGCCGGGACACGATCGCCTCGCCGAGGTCGATCACGTCGTCCTCGGTGACGAAGGACATCTCGATGTCCAGCTGGGTGAACTCCGGCTGCCGGTCGGCGCGGAAGTCCTCGTCCCGGTAGCAGCGGGCGATCTGGTAGTACCGCTCCATCCCGCCCACCATGAGCAGCTGCTTGAACAGCTGCGGCGACTGGGGCAGCGCGTACCAGGTGCCGGGCTGCAGCCGGACCGGCACCAGGAAGTCCCGGGCCCCCTCCGGTGTCGAGCGGGTCAACGTCGGGGTCTCGATCTCCAGGAAGTCCCGCTCGTGCAGCACCGCACGGGCGATCTGGTTCGCCGCGGAACGCAGCCGCAGGGCGTTGGCCGGGCCACTGCGGCGTAGATCCAGATACCGGTAGCGCAGCCGGACGTCGTCACCGGCCTCGACCTGGTCATCCACCGGCAGGGGCAGGGGCGCCGCCTCGGAGAGCACCTCCAGCTCCTCCGCCGTCACCTCGACCTCGCCGGTGGCCAGCTCCGGGTTCTCGTTGCCTTCGGGACGACGGGTCACATCGCCGGTGACCCGGACGCAGTACTCGTTGCGCAGCACGTGGGCGTCCTCCTCGCGGAGGACGACCTGGGCCACCCCGGAGCCGTCCCGCAGGTCGACAAAGATGACACCGCCGTGGTCGCGCCGGCGGGCCACCCAGCCGGCGAGCGTCACCGTGGTGCCGGCGTCCGTCGCGCGCAGGCTTCCGGCGTCATGGGTACGGATCACGGCGTGCGTCTCCCTCATCTGCGGTATGAATCTGCCCGGCATCCTCGCCGGGCCGCCCCGGGGCCGCATCCTCATTTCCAGCCTGTTCCGGGGCAGAATGTCTCTGCCCCGGCATTCTGTCAGGACTACCGCACCGCCGTTTAGCGGGTGCGCGGAAGGAGAGCCGCCGCGCGCCAAACCTGGGTGGGTGCCGTGCGCCGGGACCGGTGGCACCGCGACCTGGGCCGTCAGCTCCGGGCGGCCTGTCGGGCGCGACGGGCGTCGCGCTTCTCCTCGAACCGGGACGCGGCGACCTCCAGGCCGTCGAGGTGGGCCGCGATCTGATCCCGGGCCGCCTCGCCCTCCGCGTCCAGGCCCGACACCTCGAAGATGTCCCACTGTCGCAGCACCGGCAGCACCACCTCGTCCCGGTGCTGGCGCAGGTCGTAGATGCCGGCCAGGGCGATCGCGACAGACTTCCGGGCGAACCCCTCGATGCCGTTGCCCGGCATCTGGAACTCGGCCAGCACGTCGGCCACCGCCCGCATCGTCTGGCTGGGAGCCACCTCGAAGGCGGCGGCGAGCAGGTTTCGGTAGAACAGCATGTGCAGGTTCTCGTCGGTGGCGATTCGCGCCAACAGCGCCTCGCAGTGCGGATCGCCGGTGGCCCGGCCGGTGTTCCGGTGCGAGATCCGGGTGGCCAGCTCCTGGAACGACACGTACGCGAGCGAGTGCAGCATCTCCTCGTCGTGCGCGTTGCGGTAGCCGGCCGACATGTGCGTCATCCGGGCCCGCTCCAGGGCCACCGGGTCGACCGCCCGGGTCACCGTCAGGTAGTCCCGGATCGCGATGCCGTGCCGCGCCTCCTCGGCCGTCCACCGGTGCACCCAGGTCCCCCACGCCCCGTCCCGGCCAAAGAGCGTGGCGATCTGGTGGTGGTACGAGGGCAGGTTGTCCTCGGTGAGCAGGTTGACGATCAACGCGGTACGGGCGACCTCGGGCAGCTGGGAGTCGGCCGGCGCCCACGCCTGCCCCCCGAGCGGACCGTCGAAGGTCCGCCCCTCACTCCAGGGCACGTACTCGTGCGGGAACCACTCCTTCGCGATCGACAGATGCCGGTCGAGGTTCTTCTCCACGACGACTTCCAGCTCGTGCAGGAGGGCGGTCTGGCTGAGGACGGTCATGCGGGTCTCCCTACGGCGGCGTAACTTACGCCACCGTAGGTCCGATCGTCGGTACGCGCCAGTAGCGTCCCACGCGCGCCCTCCGAGCAGCGCCTTCCTGCCGAAACATCCACGCCCCGGCCGAACGAGCGCCGGCGGTCGCGGAGACTCAGCTCACCACCGGCCGCAGGTCCGCCGCGGGCGGCTGCCACACCTCGGCCCGCGCCGACACCTGCGCGCCGGTACGGATGTCCTTGACCTCGTCCGCGCCCTCGTCCGTGCCGGGGAACCACACGTACGGGATGCCTCGCCGTTCGGCGTAGCGAATCTGCTTGCCGAACTTCGCCGCGCTCGGCGCGACCTCGGTGCAGATGCCCCGGGCCCGCAGCGCCTCCGCGACCCGGTTACTCACCGCCCGCTGCGCCTCGCTGGTCACCGCCACCACCACGCAGGTGGGGACCGGGCGGGAAATGCTCAACGCCCCGGCACCGAAGAGCAGGCCGAGCAGGCGGGTCACGCCGATCGAGATGCCCACTCCCGGGAACGCGACGGCACCGGCGCTGGCCAGGTTGTCGTACCGGCCGCCGGAGCAGATCGAGCCGAAGCGCTCGTACCCGATCAGCTGCGTCTCATAGACGGTCCCGGTGTAGTAGTCCAGGCCGCGGGCGATGCGCAGGTCGGCGACGCAGAGGCCGGGCGCGTGCTCGGCGGCGGTCTGCATCACCTGGACCAGCTCCGCGAGGCCCTCGTCGAGCAGCGGGTGACTGACCCCGAGCGCGTTCACCGCGTCGGCGAACGACGCGTCCGGCGCCGAGATCTCCGCCAGCGCCAGCACGGCCTTCGCCTGCGCCTCGGTCGCCCCGGCCGTGGCGGTCAGAAGGTCGGCCACCCGGGCCGGGCCGATCTTGTCCAGCTTGTCGACCGCGCGTAGCGCCGCCTCCGGGTCGGTGATCCCCACCCCCCGGTAGAAGCCCTCGCAGATCTTGCGGTTGTTGACCTGGATCCGCACCGGCGGGATCGGCAGCGACCGCAGCGCGTCCCCGATCACCAGCGGCATCTCGGCCTCGTGGTGCGGTGCCAGCGTGTCCCGGTCGACGATGTCGATGTCCGCCTGCAGGAACTCCCGGTAGCGGCCCTCCTGCGGCCGTTCGCCCCGCCACACCTTCTGGATCTGGTAGCGGCGGAACGGGAACTGGAGCTTGCCGGCGTTCTCCAGCACGTACCGGGCGAACGGCACGGTCAGGTCGAAGTGCAGGCCAAGAGCGTCGTCGCCGGTCGGTCCGTCGGGGTCGGCCTGCAGCCGTCGAAGCAGGTAGACCTCCTTGGAGGTCTCCCCCTTGCGCAACAACTGGTCGAGCGGCTCGACCGCGCGGGTCTCCAGCGGGGCGAACCCGTACCGCTCGAAGGTGTCCCGGATCCGCTCCAGGACGGACTGCTCGATCATCCGCTGGGCGGGCGTCCACTCCGGGAAGCCGGAGATCGGCGTGGGCTTACTCATGGTGCTCCGTTCGCGAACCCCGCGCGGTCCGCGCGAGGGAAAGAGGGTGCGGCGGCTACAGGCCGCGGGCAGGGGCCGCCGGTCGCGCCGGCGCGCCCGCGACCTCAAGCAGGTACGGGTTGGCGGCGCGTTCCCGGCCAATCGTCGTGGTGGGACCGTGGCCGGGCAGCACGACCGTGTCATCCGCCAGCGGGAGGATTTTGCTCCGCAGGCTGGCGAGCATCGTCGGATGGCTGCCACCCGGCAGGTCGGTACGGCCGATCGAGCCGGCGAAGAGCACGTCACCGGAGAGGCAGAGCTCGTCTGCCTCCCAGCGGGAGTCCGCGCCGGGCAACCGGAAGAGCACCGACCCGCCGGTATGGCCCGGCGCGTGGTCGACGGTGATCTCCAGCCCGGCGAGGTCGAGGGTGGCGCCGTCGGTCAGTTCGGCGACGTCCTCCGGCTCGGTGTACGGCAGCCGGCCGCCGAAGAGCCCGGCCAGGTCAGCCGAGAGCCCCTTCGCCGGGTCGGCGAGGAGTTCCCGGTCGGCCGGGTGGACGTACGCGGTGACCCCACGGGCGCCACAGACCGGCGCGACGGAGAAGGTGTGGTCGAGGTGGCCGTGGGTCAACAGGACGGCGGCCGGATGCAGCCGGTGCTCGGCCAGCAGGGCGTCGAGTCGGTCGAGTACCCCGATGCCGGGATCGACCACCACACACTGCTCCCCCGGCGCCGTCGCGACCACATAGCAGTTGGTGCCGAAGGCGTCCGCGGGAAAACCGGCCACGAGCACGACAGCTCCCCTTCCCTCGAAGTGTCAGGTCGTCTGCTGAGCCTAGTCGCCGAGGCAACCATGCTCGCGCGGCGCGGCCCGGGTGGTGGGTGCGGCGAGGTCCACGGGTCACCACCACGCCACCTCGTACACGACAATCCCCGCCACTGGCCGTACACTCTGGCGGGCGTGTGGCATGGCACACCTGACCAACGGTCGGGCCGCCCGTCACGGAACCAGGGTAGAGGAAGGGGAGCGCGGGTGGCCTCCAGCAGGGATCGGCAGCGCAAACTGGCGCGGGCAAAACTCGACCGACAGCTGGCCCGACGGGCCGCTCGGGCCCGTCGCCGACGGCAGGTCCAGGCCGGGGTGGGCGTCGCGGTCGTCCTCGCTCTGATCGTGGCCGGCTCCGCCTGGGCGCTGGGCGCCTTCGATCGGGACCCGGTCGAGAACACCGCGGCCGAGGAGCTCTGCTTCTGGACCCCGGAGGACGCCACCGCCAACACCAACCTGACCGACGTCGGCACCCCGGCCACCACCGGGCTGCCGACCGAGGGGGTCCGGACGATGACGGTCGTCACGAACCAGGGCGCCCCGGTCACCGCCGAGCTGGATACTGCCGCCACCCCGTGCGCCGTCGCGAGCATCTCCCACCTGGCGGCGAACTCCTTCTACGACAACACCAAGTGTCACGAAATCACCACCGAGGGTGCGGTACGGTGCGGCGACCCGAGCGGCACCGGACTGGGCGGACCCGCCTACTCCTTCTACGACGAGAACGTGCCCACCCCGGCGGATGCCCCGGCGAGCCCGGCAGACGCGTCAGCCACCCCGACGGATGCCTCCGCCAGCCCGGCAGCCGACCAGCCCGCGACCTACCCGAAGGGCACGGTCGCGATGGTCGGCAACCGGCCCGGCGCCAACGGAAGCCAGTTCCTGATCTTCTTCAAGGACTTCACCACCGCCGACCCGGCGTACACGGTCATTGGCCGTGTCACCGGTGGCCTGGATACGGTCGAGAAGATCGGTGCGCTACCGACCGTGGAGAATGCGGGCGGAGCGAAGGTCAAGCCGCAGGACGACGACGTGGTCATCCAGAGCCTGACGGTCACCGAGCCGGCAGCGACGCCGACCGCCACCCCGGCGGCCGACCCGAGCGCCGGCTGACCGATCCCAGCCAACCCACATCGTGCAGGAGGATCCAGGCGTGACGTCCACCAATGAGCGGCAACGCGCGGCGGCCCGCGCTCGGCTCGAGAAGGAGATGGCCGAGCGGACCGCCCGGGCTCGTCGGCGTCGCCAGACCCAGGCGATCGTCGGGGCGGGCGCGGCTCTCCTCCTGGTGGTCGCCGGCACCGTCTGGCTGGTATCGAGCCTCGGCGACGACTCGGCGACCGACTCGACCACCACCGCCGCTGCCACCGAGTGCGTCTTCACCGAGATCCCCGCCGACCAGCGGACCCCACAGATCAAGGACGTCGGCCTGCCGGGTGCCCAGCAACCGAACACCGGCACCCAGACCCTCACCATCGACACGAACCTCGGGCCGATCACGGCCAAGGTCGACCGGTCCCAGACGCCGTGCACCAGCGCCAGCTTCACCCACCTGGCCGAGCAGGACTTCTTCGACAACACCAAGTGCCACCGCCTCGTCACCGAAGGAATCAAGGTGCTCCAGTGCGGTGACCCGAGCGCGACCGGCGACGGCTGGCGGGAGACCGACGGCACCGGGGGGCCGAGCTTCCGGCTGGCCGAGGAGAACCTGCCCACGGACAAGCGGCCCCCGTACCCGGAGGGCGTTATCGCGATGGCCAACTCCGGCGCGCCCGGAAGCACCGGCAGCCAGTTCTTCATCGTCTACGGCGACTCGCCGCTCCCCCCGAACTACACCGTCCTGGGCACGGTCACCGTTGGGCTGGACATCGTCAAGGAGGTCGCGGCGGCCGGCGACGACGAGGCCTACGCACAGCAGGCGGGCGGCGGGCACCCGAAGAAGGAGGTCACCATCACCGACCTCACGATGAGCGCGCCCCAGGGCTGACCGCCGAGCGAAAAGACCACGCTGCGCCCCCGGCTCCTGCCGGGGGCGCTCGTCGTTGCCCGGGGGCGCCGCCCCTCCTGGTCGGGTCAGGAGCCGGAGGTAACCCGGTAGGCGTCGAAGACACCGTCAACCTTGCGCACCGCGGCCAGCAGGTGCCCCAGATGCTTGGGGTCGGCCATCTCGAAGCTGAACCGGCTCACCGCCACCCGGTCCCGCGTGGTCGTCACGGTCGCCGAGAGGATGTTGACCCGCTCGTCGGAGAGGACCAGGCTCACGTCGGTGAGCAGCTTGTGCCGGTCGAGCGCCTCGACCTGGATGGCGACGAGGAAGGTGGACGCGCTGGTGAGCTTCCAGCCCACCTCCACGACCCGCTCCCCCTGTGCCTTGAGGTCCTCGGCGTTGGCGCAGTCGTCCCGGTGCACGCTCACTCCGCCGGAGCGGGTGACAAAGCCGAACACCGAATCCGGTGGGACCGGGGTGCAGCAGCGGGCCAGCTTGATCCACACATCGCTGACGCCCCGGACCACGACACCCGGGTCGTTGCTGCTGGCCCGGCTCCGCGGCGGGCGGGTGGCCACCGCGGTCTCGGCGATGTCCTCGACCGCGCCCTCCTCACCGCCGTAGGAGGCCATCAGCTTCTGTACCACCGACTGGGCGGAGACATGGCTGTCACCGACCGCCGCGTAGAGCGAGGCCACATCGGCCAGGTGGAGATCTCGGGCGATCGCCATCAGGTTGTCCGAGCTGAGCATCCGCTGCAGCGGCATGCCCTGCTTGCGCATCGCCTTGACGAGTGCGTCCTTGCCGGCCTCGATCGCCTCCTCGCGCCGCTCCTTGTTGAAGTACTGCCGGATCTTGGTGCGCGCCCGCGGGCTCTTGACAAACCCCAGCCAGTCCTGGGTCGGGCCGGCCGTCTCCGACTTCGAGGTGAAGATCTCGATCACATCACCGTTGGAGAGCGTCGACTCCAACGGCACCAGCTTGCCGTTGACCCGCGCCCCGATGCACTTGTGCCCCACCTCGGTGTGCACCGTGTACGCGAAGTCCACCGGCGTTGACCCCGTCGGCAGCGGAAAGACGTCGCCCTTCGGGGTGAAGACGTACACCTCCTGGCTGGACAGGTCGAAGCGCAGCGCGTCCAGGAACTCGCTCGGGTCGGCCGCCTCCCGTTGCCAGTCCAGCAACTGCCGCAGCCAGGTCATCTCGTCGATGTGCGCCGGCGGGCCCACGACCTGGGTGCCCTTGTGTTCCTTGTACTTCCAGTGCGCGGCGATACCGAACTCGGCGGTACGGTGCATCGCGTACGTGCGGATCTGCATCTCCACCGGTTTGCCGGTGGGCCCGATCACCGTCGTGTGCAACGACTGGTACATGTTGAACTTCGGCATCGCGATGTAGTCCTTGAACCGGCCCGGCACCGGCTGCCAGTTCGCGTGGATCACACCCAACGCCGCGTAGCAGTCCCGCACCGTGTCGACCAGGATCCGTACACCCACCAGGTCGTAGATGTCGTTGAAGTCCCGCCCCCGCACGATCATCTTCTGGTAGATCGAGTACAGGTGCTTCGGCCGGCCGGTCACCTCCGCCCTGATCTTGGCGGATTTCAGGTCGGTGCTGACCTTCCTGGTCACCTGCCGCAGCAGCGCCTCCCGCTGCGGCTGGTGCTCTCCGATCAGTCGGTTGATCTCCTCGTACCGCTTCGGAAAGAGGGTACCGAAGGCAAGATCCTCCAGCTCCCACTTGATCGTGTTCATACCCAGGCGATGCGCCAGGGGGGCCAGGATCTCCAGCGTCTCCTTGGACTTCTGCTCCTGCTTCGGCCGCGGCAGGAAGATCAGGGTACGCATGTTGTGCAGCCGGTCGGCCAGCTTGATCACCAGGACCCGTGGGTCCTTCGCCATGGCGACGACCATCTTGCGGATCGTCTCCGCCTTCGCCGCGTCGCCCAGCTTGACCTTGTCGAGCTTGGTCACCCCGTCCACCAGCAGCGCCACCTCGCCGCCGAAGTCGGCCCGCATCTGGTCCAGCGTGTACTCGGTGTCCTCGATCGTGTCGTGTAGCAGCGCCGCGACCAGCGTGGTGGTGTCCATGCCCAGATTGGCGAGGATGGTGGCCACCGCGAGCGGATGGGTGATGTAGGGATCGCCGGACTTACGGTACTGGCCGGAGTGCCAGCGGGCCGCAGTGTCGAAAGCGCGTTGCAACAGCCGCGCATCGGCCTTTGGGTGATTTTCCCGGTGACTTGAGATCAGCGGCTCCAGCACCTCGCTGACCTGCGACGACTGCCAGGGCGCGTTGAACCGGGCCAGCCGGGCCCGCACCCGGCGCCCGGTCGGCGCGCTGGAGAGGGCGAATCCGCCGCCGGGAGCGGTCTCGGACGCCAGATCGCCCCGCTTCGGAACGATCGCCTCCTCGTACCCCGGGTCCGCGCCGGTGCGGGGGGCGCCGGTCACTCCGGCACCGCTACCGGGGCCCGGCCCGGGGCGGGAGCCACCACTGCGGTCGGTCACCGAGCCGTCGCCTGTCGGGTGCACCGTGTCCTCCACCGGAGGGGCGACATCGTGAGACACCGGCCTCCTCACCGCTCGCCGGACGCGCCGGCCAGGCGGCCGACGTCTGATTCAACCGACCGCACCGGCCGGCGTTGGGTTTAGCAAATCGCAATGCTACCCGCACCCGGCGGGGTACCGCGTTCTCACCGACCCGGGCCCCGCTGGGGTAATCCGCCCGACAGACCGGTCAAACGGTCAGCAGGGCATGGACCGGGCGCGGCGCCAGCCGTTCGCGACCGCCCAGGAAACCCAACTCCAGCAGAACGCTGAAACCCGCCACCGTACCGCCGGCTCGCTCGACCAGGTCGAGGGTCGCCTCAGCGGTGCCGCCCGTGGCGAGGACGTCATCCACCACCAGCACCCGGTGCCCGGCCGTGAACGCGTCCTGGTGCACCTCCAGGGTGGCCGCACCGTATTCCAGCGCGTACGACGCCGAGTAGGCCACCCGGGGCAGCTTGCCCGCCTTGCGTACCGGCACCACACCGACGCCGGCGGCGTAGGCGATCGCTGCCGCGACCACGAACCCGCGGGCCTCGATCCCGACCACGGTGTCGAACGAGTCCCGCCCGTGGTGGCGCACGATGCCATCAATGATCTCGCGAAAGGTGTCCCCATCGGCGAAGAGCGGCATCAGGTCCTTGAACATCACCCCGGGCTTCGGAAAGTCCGGTACGTCCAACACCCGGCTGGCCACCAGTTCGGCCATCTCCCGGCCGCTGTCCCCCCGTACCACGGTGGTGTGGGTCTCTGTCACGCCGTTTCGCTCCCTTGTTCCGACGACGGCGCCCTTCCGGCCGCTCGCGCAGCCTGAAGGACGCCGTCGCTCCGCTTCACCGGCGCGTCAGCGCCGCTTGCCGCCCGGGCGGTTGCCGCCACCGGCGGCTCGCCCACCGCGCGCCCCGGCCGGCCGCTTACCCGCCGGCCGCGCCCCCACCTTCGGCGCCGCACCGGCGAGGGCCGTCGCCTCCGGGTCGATCTCCTCGTCGGCGCTCTCCGTCGGCTGCGGCGCGTTCTTCGCCGAGCCCTCGCCGCGCTCCAGCGCGGCGCGGCGGGTCAGCACCCGCTTGTTGTGCGCCTGGATCCGCGGCTCCCGGTTCTTCAGCAGCACCAGCAGCGGGGTGGCCAGGGTGATCGAGGAGAAGAACGCCACCGCCATCCCGACGAACAGCACCAGACCGAGGTCCTTCAGGGTGCCCGCGCCGAAGAAGCCGGCACCGATGAAGAGCAGGCCACCGACCGGGAGCAGCGCCACGATCGAGGTGTTCAGCGACCGCATCAGGCTCTGGTTGATAGCCAGGTTGGCCGCCTCGCCGTACGTCTGGTTGTTGTTCGCGGTGATGCCGCGGGTATTTTCCTGGACCTTGTCGAAGACCACCACCACGTCGTAGAGGGCGAAGCCCAGGATGGTGAGGAAGCCGATCACGGTCGACGGGGTCACCTCGAAGCCGACCATCGAGTAGATGCCGGCGCTGAGGACCAGGTTCATCAGCAGGGAGCTGACCGCACCGACCGCCATCCGCCACTCGAAGCGCAGCACCAGGTAGACCATCACCAGCACGAGGAAGATCACCAGACCGAGCACCGCCCGCTTGGTGACCTGGCTACCCCAGGCCTGGCTGACCTGCTCGCCGCCAACGTCGCTGACCGGGAGGCCGAACTCCTGGGCTACCGCCGCCTTGACCGCGTTGGCCTGCTCCGCGCTGAGCTGCGAGGTACGCATCTCGTAGAAGTCGTCACCGGTACCGCCGACCTTCTGCGCGGTGACCACCTCCGCTCCGCCGCCCTCCGCGGCCAACGCGGCGTCAACCGCCTCCTCGGCCTGCTCCAGGGTGCCGACGCTGGCGGGCACCTGGATCGAGTTGCCGCCAGCGAACTCGATTCCGAGGTCGAACCGGAGGAACGCGAAGCTCAGCACCGAGATCAGGGCCAGCGCCCCGGCGACGCTGAACCACACCCTGCGACGGCCGACAATGTCGAGACCGGCCTCACCACGGTAGAGGCGACTCGCGAGACCAGCACCGGCCATCTCAGGCCTCCTTCGAGCGCGGGTTGCGGGGCTGGGCCGGCTTGGCCCGGGCCGGCAACGCCCGGCCGAGGCCGCTGACCCGCGGGGACAGGAACGCCCGGGTGCGGGCGAACATCGTCATGATCGGGTGTCGGAAGAGGAAGACCACCACCAGGTCGAGGATCGTGGCGAGGCCCAACGCGAAGGCGAAGCCCTTGACCACGCCGACCGAGACGATGTAGAGCACCACCGCGGACATCAGGGTGATCGCGTTGGCGGAGATGATCGTCCGCCGGGCGCGGACCCACGCCCGGGACACCGCGCTGCGCGGGCTGCGCCCCTCTCGGATCTCGTCCTTGAGCCGCTCGAAGTAGATGACGAAGGAGTCCGCCGCCACACCGAGTGAGACGATCATGCCGGCGATCCCGGCGAGGGTGAGGGTGAACCCGATCTGCCGGCCGAGGACCACCAACGCGCCGAAGACGAGCAGCGCGGAGAGGACGAGGCTCAGGAAGATCACGGAGCCGAGCAGTCGGTAGTAGAAGAACGAGTAGATGATCACCAGCAGCATGCCGATGCCGGCCGCGAGCAGGCCGGCCCGCAGGTGGCTGGCGCCCAGAGTCGCGGTGACGTTCTGCTGTGCCTGCGGCTCGAAGGTCACCGGCAGCGCGCCGTAGCGCAGCGTGCTCGCCAGGTCGCTGGCGTCCTGCTGGGTGAAGTTGCCGGTGATCTGTGAGTTGCTGGTCAACACGCCCAGGATCTCCGGCGAGGAGACGACCTCGTTGTCCAGCACGACGGCGACCCGGCAGTTGCCGCTGTCCCCGAGCGCGCTCGGGTCGCAGGCAGCGCCCTCGTTGTTGAACGCCTCGCGGGTCAGCGCGGTCCACTTCTCCTGGCCGGAGTTGGTGAAGTCCAGGCTGACCACCCACTGGCTGGTCTGGTCGAGCACGGCGTTGGCGTCGTTGATGTCGGTGCCAACGACCTTCGCCTGGTCGAGCAGGTACTTGATGCCGCCGAACTCACAGGCGACGACCTGCTGGTCAACGGCGGAGATCGACGCCGGCGGGCGGGCGTCGAGCTGGGCGCAGGTGATCTGCGGGACGTTGAACTGCACCTGGGCCGGCAGCACCGCGACCTCGCGGTCGGTCAGCGACGCGAACGGCTTGAGCTTCTCGACCAGCGACGGGTCGGTGGTCAGGTCGTTGGGCGACTGGAGCGCGTTCGCGGCCTCCCAGGCGGCCGCGCCGACCTTCTGCTCGACCGCCCTGCGCTGCTCCTCGACGCTGGCCGGGACCGGGGGCGCGCTGTCGCTCGCCGCCGGTGTCGCGCTGGGCGAGGAGGACGCGCTCGGCGTGGGCGTGACGCTGGGTGAGGCCGTGGGGGTCTCGGTCGGCGCCGCGGCACCACCGCCCGCACCGCCGGTCGGCGAGGCCGTGACCTGGACGCTGCTCGACGGGGTGGGGGAAGCGCTGCCGGTCGCGGACGGCGAGGCGGAGTCAGACGGCGCAGCGGAGTCAGACGGCGCAGCGGAACCGGACGGCGTGGCGGAGGGGGTGTCGGTCGGGCTCGGCGCCGGGTTCGCCGCCGCACCGCTACCGTCGGCTATCTGGAGCACCTTACGGAAGCGCAGCTCCGCGGCGCTGCCGACCTCGGTCAGGTCCCGGTTCTCGCCGGGAAGGGAGATCACGATGTTCCGGTCGCCCTCGGTGACGACCTCGGCCTCGGCAACCCCGAAGGCGTTGACCCGACTCTCGATGATCTGCCGGGCCTCCTCCAGGTTCTCCGCGGTCGGCGCCTGGCCGTCAACGGTGTTGGTCGCCTCCAGCGTCAGCCGGGTGCCGCCGACCAGGTCGAGACCGAGCTTGGGCTCAAGCCGGTCCTGCCAGCTACCGCTCGCGCCGCCGCCGAAGAAGACCAGAAGATAGAGGACCACGAAGATGGCCCCAAGCACGGCGAGCTGCCGCCCGGGGCGCATCTGTTTCTGAGGTGGTGCCACGGCTGTCCTGTCTCCCTGTAGGGTCACGCCGCCACGCGAGCGGCGGCTGTCGGCCGGGCGAACCGGCCGAAGCTATGTGGGGGTCGCCGCAGCGGCGCACGGGGCGCCGGCGCGGAACGCCACCACACCCTGCACCTACCGTGCGCGGCGTACCGACCCGATTGTCAAATTTTCGTCCAACTCATGCGCTGCCCGGGCCGCCGGCATGGCGGGCGGGGTGTCACTCCTTGACGGCGTCCGCGTCGTCAACCGCCGCCTCAGCGGGCTCCTCCGCCTTGGTGACGACCCGCGCGATCGCGGGACGGGCGTACCGGGTCTCCACACCGGGGGCGATCTCCAGCAGCACCGTCTCGTCGTCCATGCCGGTGACGGTGCCGTAGAGCCCGCCGATGGTGACGACCTCGTCACCATGCCCCAGCGAGGACTGCATGTTCGCCGCCTCTCGGCGCCGCTTCTGCTGCGGACGGATCATCATGAAGTACATGACTCCGAAGAGCAGGATGATCATAAGGATGGGCGTGAAGCCGCCGGCGCCGCCGCCATCTTGTGCCAAAAGCACGGTGGTAAAACCTTCCCATTGGCCCTCATACCGGCACGAGGGCACCGGGGTGAAGGCGATTTCTTACATCTGTACAGACCGCGGCGAGTCTAGTCGCTCCACCTGGGAACACCGAATGCGGCACAGATCACGTTCGCATCACGGCTAATCAGGCTCCACCGAGAACAGGTCACCCGCGGGAGGGGCATCCGTGCCAAATGTACCATTCGGTGGCGTACGCCCCAGATGGCGCCAGGCCGCCTCGGTGGCGACCCGCCCCCGCGGGGTACGGGCGAGGAGACCGGCCCGCACCAGGAACGGCTCACAGACCTCCTCCACCGTGTCCGGCTGCTCCCCCACCGCCACCGCCAGCGTGGACAGGCCGACCGGACCACCCCGAAACAGGTCCACGAGCGCGGTGAGCACCGCTCGGTCCAGCCGGTCCAGCCCCAACGCGTCCACGTCGTACACGGTCAGGGCCGCCTGCGCGGTCTCCCGGGTAACCACGCCGTCGGCCCGGACCTCGGCGAAGTCACGCACCCGGCGCAGCAGCCGGTTCGCGATCCGGGGAGTGCCCCGCGCTCGGCCGGAGATCTCGGCCGCACCATCGGCGGTGATCGGCACACCGAGGATGCGGGCCGAGCGGTTCAGCAGCCGTTCCAGGTCGGCCGGGGAGTAGAAGTCCAGGTGCGCGACGAAGCCGAACCGGTCGCGCATCGGGCCGGTCAGCAGCCCAGCCCGCGTGGTCGCCCCGACCAGGGTGAACGGCTCCACGTCCAGCGGGATCGCGGTCGCCCCGGGCCCCTTGCCCACCACCACGTCAACCCGGAAGTCCTCCATCGCGCTGTAGAGGAGTTCCTCCGCCGGCCGGGCGATCCGGTGCACCTCGTCGATGAAGAGCACATCCCCCTCGCCGAGACTGGTCAGGATGGCCGCCAGGTCACCGGAACGCTCGATCGCCGGGCCGCTGGTCACCCGGATGCTGGTGCCCAGCTCGGCGGCTACGATATTGGCCAGGCTGGTCTTACCCAGCCCGGGCGGGCCCGACAGGAGAATGTGATCGGGGGGGCTACCGCGGCGTAGCGCGCCCTGGAGCAGCAGGTCAAGCTGATCCCGGACCCGCTCCTGCGCGATGAACTCGGCCAGCCGGCGCGGCCGGACGCTGGCCTCCGCGTCCCGCTCGGCGTCGTTGACATACGCCGAAACCAGATTGTCACCCGTCATCCCGACTCCTCACCCGTGACCTGGATGCGGTCGCCCGACGCACTCCGCCCACCCGTCATCGGGCTCGGCCCAGCAGTCGAATCGCCTGGCGGAGCAGGACCGGCACCGGGGGCACCTCCCCGTCCACCGTCTCCGCCACCGCGGCGACCGCCTGATCCGCCTGCGCCGCCGTCCAGCCGAGCCCGACCAGGGCCTGACGCACCTGCTCCGGCCAGTTGCCGGTCGTGACGCCGGCCGCGGCGTCGGCACCGACCGGGGCCGGACCGATCCGGTCGCGCAGCTCCAGCACGAGCCGCTCGGCGCCCTTCTTGCCGATCCCCGGCACCCGGGTCAAGGCGGCGATATCGGCGTTGGCGACGGCCGCCCGGACCGCCTCCGGCGCGTGCACCGCGAGGACGGCCTGGGCCAGTCGGGGGCCGACCCCGCTGGCCGTCTGCAAGAGCTCGAACAGGGCCTTGGCATCGTCGTCGGCGAACCCGTAGAGGGTCAACGAATCCTCCCGGACGACCAGGCTGGTGGCGAGGCGGGCCGACTGACCCACCCGCAGGTCGGCGATCGTGCCCGGCGCACACTGCACCGCCAGGCCCACCCCGCCGACCTCCACAACGGCGTGGTCGGGACCGGTCGCCGTCACCACCCCCCGGACACTGGCGATCATCGGCCTCCTCCTCCTCGTCGGGCCCGGTCGGCGGCGATCGCCAACTTCGAGCGAGTGCCACCGCGCCACACATGGCAGATGGCCAGGGCCAGGGCGTCGGCGGCATCCGCCGGGCGGGGCGGAGCGGAGAGCCGCAGCAGCCGCGTCACCATCGCGGTCATCTGGGCCTTGTCGGCCTGGCCGGAGCCGGTCACCGCCGCCTTCACCTCGCTCGGAGTGTAGGTCTGCACCGGCAGGCCGGCCCGCGCCCCGGCCAGAACCGCGACCCCGCTGGCCTGCGCCGTGCCCATCACCGTGCGGACATTGTGCTGGCTGAACACCCGCTCGACAGCCACGCTGTCCGGCCGGTGCTCAGCCACCAGGGCGGTGAGCGAACGGTCCAGGGTCAGCAGGCGCAGCGGCAACTCGTCGTCGGGATCCGTGTGGACGACGTGGTAGGCCACCAACGTGCAGGGACGCCCCGGCACGCCCTCGACCACGCCGACCCCGCACCGGGTCAGCCCCGGGTCAACGCCGAGCACGCGCACGCCGCCTCCTCCCCGACCGCCAGCAGTACGTGTGTTCGACACCCTATCGAGATCGTCGGAGCCGCAGCCGGCGGGACACGCCGGAGCCCGACGGCGGTGCGGGCGCCGAGCCCGACGGCGGTGCCGGGATCCGCCCGATGTCGACTGCGACCACACAGCACCGACAACGAGTATGTGCCGCTACCCCATGTGCGCCTGACCGTACAGGTCGTAGTTTCATCCGCCATGACGGCAGATCCGAGGACGACCCCCCACGTCGTACAGGTCGATCTCAGCGGCCGCACCGCCCTGGTGACCGGAGGCGGCAGCGGCATCGGGCGGACGTGCGCGCGCCGACTCGGCGCCGCCGGCGCCGCCGTGGTCGTAGTGGACCGGGACCTCACCGCCGCCCGGACCGTCGCCGCCGAGGTGGGCGGCCGGGCCGTCGGTGCCGACCTGGCGGACCCGGAGACGGTCAACCGCCTCGACACCAAGGTCGACATCGTGGTCAACAATGCCGGGCTCCAACACGTCGCCCCGGTCCCGGAGCTCGCCATGGAACGCTTCGAATACCTACACCGGGTGATGGTCGAAGCCCCGTTCCTGGTCATCCGCCGGGCCCTGCCGCACATGTACGCCGCCGGCTGGGGACGCATCGTCAACATCTCCTCAGTGCACGGGCTGCGCGCCTCGCCGTACAAGGCGGCGTACGTCTCGGCGAAACACGCGTTGGAGGGTCTGTCCAAGGTAGTCGCGTTGGAGGGGGCCGCGCACGGTGTGACCGCCAACTGCGTCAATCCGGCGTACGTGCGCACCGCGCTGGTGCAGCGCCAGATCGCCGACCAGGCCGCCCGCCACGACATCCCGGAGTCCGAGGTCGTCGAGAAAATCATGCTGGGCCGGGCGGCCATCAAGCGGCTGCTCGAACCGGAGGAGGTGGCCGAGTTGGTGGCGTACCTGTGCTCACCACCGGCGGCGTTCATCACCGGCGCGTCCATCGCGCTCGATGGGGGGTGGACGGCGAACTAGGGCAGCGGCACACAATGGCCGTCATGTCCTCGCCGGTGGAGTTCCTGGAGCTACTCGTCCGCGAAGCCGCGGCGGTGGAGTTCGAGGGCCCGCTGGTGGCCGCGCGCACCACCGGCGCACCCCCGGAGCGGCTGGCCGAGCTGGAACGGGCCAAGCAGGTCGCGCTGCGGGTACGGGCGCTGCTGGAACGACGGCGACGCCGGGAAAGCGAGCTCTCCGGGCTGTACGACACCGTCAGCGACCTGGCCGGGCTCCGCGACCTGGACGACGTGCTACGGGCGATCGCGCGCCGGGCCCGGCACCTACTCGACGCCGATGTCGCGTACATGACGCTCAACGACGACCGGCGCGGCGACACCTACATGCGGGTGACCGACGGCTCGGTGTCCGCCCGGTTCCAACGGCTACGGCTACCGATGGGCGCCGGCCTCGGTGGTCTGGTCGCCCAGTCCGGCGCCCCCTACGTCACCGCGAACTATCCGGCGGACGACCGGTTCCACCACACCCGCGAGATCGATGCCGGCGTCGGTGAGGAGGGCCTGGTGGCGATCCTCGGCGTGCCGCTGCGGCTGGGCTCGATCTCGATCGGCGTGCTCTACGCGGCCAACCGCTCGGCGCGCCCGTTCGCCCGGGAGGAGGTGGCCCTGCTGGCGTCGCTGGCCGCGCACGCCGCCGTCGCGATCGACACCGCTCGGTTGCTCACCGAGACCCGCTCCGCGTTGGCGGAGCTGTCGGCGGCCAACACCACCATCGGGGCGCACAGCGCGTCGGTAGAGCGCGCGGCGGCGGCCCACGACCGGATGACCGCGCTGGTGCTCCGCGGGGGCGGAGTGGAGGAGGTCGCCGCCGCCGTACCGGAAGTCCTGGGTGGGGCGCTACTGGCCCTGGACGCCGAGGGCCGGCTCCTGGCCCGGGTCGGTGCGATCGACGAACCGAGGCGGGCGGAGATCGTGGCGGCGGTGGCCGCGTCCCGGGCCGCCGGGCGCAGCGTGCGTCGCGGCCCACTCTGGTACGCCGCCGTGGTCGCCGGCGCCGAGAATCTGGGGGCGTTGGTGCTTCGCCCGGACGACGAGTTGGTCGACGCCGACCAGCAGATCCTGGAGCGGGCCGCCCTGGTCACCGCGCTGCTGTTGTTGTTTCGGCGGACGGTCGCCGAGGCGGAGGGGCGGGTCCGCGGTGAACTCCTCGACGACCTGATCGCCGACCCGCCACGGGACACCGACGCGCTCCGCGACCGGGCCCGCCGACTCGACGTGGACGTGGACACCGCGCAGCTGCTGGTCTGCGTGCACGACGGCGCGGTCGCCGCGACGGACTCGGCCCGGCAACGGACCCTCTCCTGGGCCAGCACCTACGCCGGCACCCGCGGCGGGCTGGCCGCGGCCCGGGACGGGAAGGTGGTGCTGATGCTGCCCGGCTCGGATGCGGGCGCCGCCGCCCGCGCGGTGGCGCGGGACCTGTCCCGGCTGACCGGTCGTCGGGTGACCGCCGGCGGCGCTGGTCCCGCCACCGGTCCGGCCGCACTGGCAGCGGCGTTCCGCGAGGCGGAGCGCTGCCTGACCGCGCTCGGCTCGCTCGGGCGGGCCGGGGAGGGCGCCAGCGCGGACGAGCTGGGCTTCGTCGGTCTGCTGCTGGGCGCGGTCGATATCGGCGGCGACCGCGATGTCTCCCGGTTCCTGGCAGCGACCGTGGGGCCCGTGCTCGACTACGACGCTCGCCGGGGCACCGCCCTGGTGCGGACCCTGGAGGCGTACTTCGCGGCGGGGAGCAGCCTGACTCGCGCCGCGGAGCAGCTACACGTGCACGTGAACACGGTCACCCAACGGCTGGAGCGGGTCGGTCATCTCCTCGGCGTCGACTGGCAGCAGCCGGAGCGCGTGCTCGAGGTGCAGCTCGCACTCCGGCTCCACCGCCTCCGCCAACCGCCCGGCTGAGGCACTCCGGTTGAGCCCCGCCCGGGTTGAACCAGCCCGATCGGGTCCCCTCCGGCTGAGCCCGCGCGGCCGGCGGCCGAAGTCAGTCCCGGCGCCCCCACCAGCGCCGGGCCAACGCGGACGCGGTGCCCCAGATGCCCCGCCGGAACAGCAGCACCACCACGACGAAGATGCCGCCGGTGACCAGCCCGATCGCCTCGAAGCCGGAGAACGACAGCCAATCCTCCAGGCGGACCACGATGCCGGCGCCGAGCACGCCACCCCAGAGGGTGCCGATGCCGCCGAGGACCACCACGATCACCGCCTTGCCGGAGGTGGTCCAGTGCAGGACCTCCAGCGAGACGAAGCGATGGCTGACGGCGAAGAGCCCACCGCCGAGGCCGGCGACGAAGCCGGAGAGCACAAAGACGGTGAGCTTGTACCGGTGCACCGGGTAGCCGAGCGCCCGGGCGCGCGCCGGGTTGTCCCGGATCCCGACCAGCACCCGACCGAACGGCGAGTGGACGATCCGCCAGGCGCCGGCCAGACCGAGCAGCACGATCGGCAGGATCGCGTAGTAGAAGTAGTAGTCGTCGGTCAGGTCCAGCCCGAACAACTCCCGCGGCACCCCCTGCAGGCCGTTCTCGCCCCGGGTCACCGACCGCCACTCGTTGGCGACGTAGTAGACCAGCTGCGCGAAGGCCAGGGTGACCATGGCGAAGTAGATTCCGGTTCGCCGTACCGCCAGGTAGCCGATCGGCACCGCGAGCACCGCCGCGGCGAGCGCCCCGGCCAGCACCGCGGCCGGAAGCGGCAGGCCCAGGTGGATCGCCACCAGACCGGTCGCGTACGCCGACACGCCCCAGAAGGCCGCGTGCCCGAAGGACAACAAGCCGGTGAAGCCCAGCAACAGGTCCACCGCGACGGCGAAGAGCGCCCAGCAGAGGATGTCCACCGCCACCGCCGGGTACAGGCCGTTCGGCAGCCAGAGCGCCACCGCCAGGCCGGCGACGAGCAGCGCGTGCCGGACCCACCCGGGGGCCCGGGCCGCCGCGACCAGCCCACTGGGCGCCCCCCGCCCGGCCGGCTCGGACCTGCTCTCCACGGTGCTCGTCATGCTGGCGCCTCCGCCCGGCCGAAGAGTCCGGCCGGGCGCCAGAGCAGCACGGCGGCCATCACGATGAAGACGATCGTCTGGGCCACGATCGGGAAGGCGGAGAGGTAGGCCTCGGCCCACGCCTGCACCATCCCGATCCCGAAGCCGGCGGCGACCGAGCCGAAGATCGACCCCAACCCACCGATCACCACCACCGCGAACACCACAATGATCAGGTCCGCTCCCATCAACGGGTTGACCGCCCGCATCGGCGCGGCGAGCACCCCGGCCAGCCCGGCCAGCGCGATGCCGAAGCCGAAGACCGGGGTGATCCAGCGCCCGACGTTGATGCCGAGCGCCCGGGTCAGCTCCGGCCGCTCCGTCGCGGCGCGAACGACCATGCCGACCCGGGTACGGGCCAGCGTCCACCACACCCCGACGCAGACCGCCACCGCGAAACCGAGGATGAAGACCCGGTACGTCGGGAAGTCGAAGAGCCCGAGGTCGACCGAACCACGGAGCCCGGCCGGCATCTCGTACGGGCTGGACTGCACCCCGTACCGGAGCTTCACCAGGTCCTGCAGGATCAGCGTGAGGCCGAAGGTGAGCAGGAAGTTGTAGAGCGGGTCGAGCCGGGTGAGCCGGTGGACGAACGCCCGCTCCAACGCCATGCCGAGCAGCGCCAGGGCCAGCGGCACGACCATCAGGGCGACCCAGAACGGCACCCCCGCCTCGGCCAGCAGCACGTACGCGCCGAAGGCACCGAGCATGTAGAAGGCGCCGTGGGCGAAGTTCACCACCCGCAGCATCCCGAAGATGACCGCGAGGCCGAGCGCGAGCAGGGCGTAGAACGCCCCGCTGACCAGCCCGTTGAAGGTGCTCTGGAGAAAGGCGGTCACAGCGTGCAGTCTGGGGACGGGGCTCGGAACGCCTCCTCAGCCGGGATGGTGTCGAGGATCCGGACGTAGTCCCACTCCTCGGTGACCTCGGACTGCGGCTTCACCTGGGCCAGGTAGGCGTCGTGGATCACCCGGTGGTCCGCCGCGCGGATCTTGCCGTTACGCAGGAAGACGTCGTTGATCTCCTTGCCCTCCAGCTCGGCGACGATCGTGTCGGCGTCGTCGGTGCCGGCCGCCTGCACCGCCTCCAGGTACTGGGTGGCGGCGGAGTAGTTCGCCGCGTGCGCGAACGACGGCCGGGTGCCGGTCTCCTGCTGGAAGCGGTCGGCGAACTCCCGGTTCTGCTGGTCGAAGTTCCAGTACCAGGCGTCGGTGTAGGTGGTGCCGGCCAAGGCCGCCGGGGTGAGCGAGTGAATGTCGGTGATGAACATCAGGCCGACGGCCAGACCCACGCCCTTGTCGCGCAGCTCGAACTCGTTGTACTGCTTCACCACGTTGACGAGTTCCGCCCCGGCCTGCATGGTGCCGAGGACGTCCGGCTTCGGGTCCAGCGTCGCCGCCTTGAGCAGGTAGCTGGAGTAGTCGCCGCTGGTGTTCGGGAACGGCGCCCCGTCCTTGCCGACCACCCGCCCACCGGCGTCGGCGATGGCCGCGGAGAAGCTCTTCTCCATGTCCTGACCGAAGGCGTAGTTCGGGTAGAGGAGGTACCAGTTCCGGCCGACCTGCTCGGTGGTGGTCCGGCCCGTGCCGTTGGCCAACATGTACGTGTCGTACGCGTAGTGGAAGGTGTATTTGTTGCAGCTTTTGCCGGTGAGGTCGGTGGTCGCCGCGCTGATGTTGAAGTAGAGCCTGCGCTTCTCCTTCGCCACGTCGGCGACCCGCAGCGCCGCCGACGAGGTGGGCACGTCCAGGATCAGGTCGACCCCCTGCCGGTCGTACATCTCCTGGGCCTTGCTGTTCGCCAGGTCCGGCTTGTTCTGGTGGTCCGCGCTGCGCACGCTGATGTCCGTGGTGACCGCCCGGTCGCCGTACTTCGCCTGGAAGTCGGCGATCGCCAGCTCCACGGCCGTGACCGAGTTTCGGCCCGACAGCTCGGAGTAGGCACCGGACTGGTCGTTGAGGACGCCCAGCACGATCGCGCCACCGGTCACCTTCTCGTCCCCATCAGATTGGGGACCCCCACCACCGCAGCCGGCGACCACGAGCGCCGTGGCCGTTGCCGCCGCGACCAAACCCACCGTCCTACGCATGACCATCCCTTCGTCCGCGCACCGCGCGGGATCGGTCCTGAGCTCTCAGATGCCGAGGTAAGACAGCAGTTCGCGTTCCCGCGACCGCACCTCGGAGTTCTCCATCGCCGCCGTGACGCGCCCCTCGGCCAGCAGGTAGTGCCGGTCGGCGACGCTGGTGGCGAAGCGCAGGTTCTGCTCCACCAGCAGCACCGTCACCCCGTGCCGCTTGGCTTCCCGCAGCAGGTCACCGACCTGCTGTACGAGCAGCGGCGCCAGCCCTTCGGTCGGTTCGTCGCAGAGCAGCACGCGGGCGCCCATCCGCAGGACCCGGGCCAGCGCCAGCATCTGTTGCTCGCCGCCGGAGAGCGTCGTGGCGGCCGAGTTGCGCCGCTGGTAGAGGGCGGGGAACGCCTCGTACACCCGCTCCAGCGACCACGGGTCGGGCCCAACAGTGGGCGGCAGGGTCAGATTCTCGGTCACGGTCAGGGTGGCGTAGCTACCCCGATCGTCGGGGACCCAACCGAGTCCCAGCCGGGCCCGCCGGTCCGCCGACAGGTTGCCGAGCGCTGTCCCGCTCAGCTCGACGGTGCCCCGCCAGCCGGAGTGCAGGCCCATGACGCAGCGCAGCAGGGTCGACTTGCCGGCGCCGTTGCGGCCCACCAGGGTGACCACCTCGCCGGGGTCCACGTGGAGGCCGGCGTCTCGCAGCACCTGCGCCTCGCCGTACCAGGCGGAGAGGTTCTCAATGCGCAGCATCGGCTGCTCCCAGATAGGCAGTGATCACCCGTTCGTCGGCGCGAACCTGTTCGTACGGGCCTTCGACGAGGACCCGGCCGGCCTGCAGGACGGTGACGGTGTCGGCGAGCCGCCCGACGACGCTCATGTTGTGCTCGACCAGCACCACGGTTCGGCCCTGCCGGACCTGGGCAATCAGCTCGACGGTGCGGTCGACGTCCTCCAGCCCCATACCCGCGGTCGGCTCGTCCAGCAGCAGCACCTTCGGGTCCAGGGCGAGGGCGATCGCCAGCTCCAGGGCGCGCTTACGGCCGTAGGCGAGCGCCTCGGCGGGAACCGCCGCCAGCTCGGCCAGGCCGACCATCTCCAGCAGCTCGTCGGCCCGATCGGTGTAACGCCGCATCAGCTTCGCCGACCGCCAGAACCGCCAGCCCAGCCCGCTCGGACTCTGCAACGCCAACTCGACATGTTCCCGGGTGGACAGCTGCGGAAAGAGGCTGGTGATCTGGAAGGAGCGGGCGATGCCCCGGCGGGCGACCTGCTCAGCCGGCAGGCCGGTGATGTCCCGTCCCGCCAGCTCGATCCGGCCAGCGGTGGGCGACAGGAAGCCGGTGAGCAGGTTGAACAGGGTCGTCTTGCCCGCACCGTTCGGGCCGACGAGCGCGTGCACGCTGCCTTCGGCCACCACCAGGTCGATGCCGTCAACGGCACGGAAGCCCCGGAAGTCGCGGGTCAGCTCGTGGGCCGACAGGAGGTCTTGCCTGGCCATCGCCACCCCTCTCCCCGGCCTGGCGACGGACAAAGTCGGTGACTGCGGTCACAGGTCCGTCGGGTGTGCAGGAAACCTACGGCCGTAGATCGAAGAGAGGCTATGTTGCCAGACACCACATTCCGACACCCGGATGCGTGGCCGGACTACGCCCCCGGGGCGCGCGGTCCCGGGGACGGTCGGACGACGCCCGCGAACGCCGCTTCCGGGGGTCGTCCGGAACGCGGGGTTCGGGGCCTCGCCAGCGCGGACTCGGTCCATTGTGGGGGTCGAGGCAGTAGAGGTCATGCATCGCCTCGTACATGCGCCCGGCGAGGTAGCCAGCGAGTGACGCGGTTGGTCCCTCGTACTCGGCCTTCAACAGCAGGCGGGCTTCGCTTATTGACGCCGTCGGGCAGCCTCTTCGACCGGCTACCCGACGACACCAGGTGCTATCCGGGCCACGGGGCAGGACTCGACGTTGGGATGGAAACGTCCGCCACTCGACCAGTGACGGTCGAGGGGCTGGTGGTAGCCGTCAGCCAACGAAGTGTCACCCTGAAGCAGGGTGCCGTACAGTGCAGACAATCGTCACGGCGCGCAGCCGGCGAACTCCGGGCTCGCCGGGGTACCGGTGGACGGGCCGAAGAACAGCAGGGCGCAGTCGCCGAAGAAGTCGGGGTTCTCCTCGGGGATCCAGTGTCCGGAGTCAGGGGCGAGCACCGTCCGCACATCGTCGGCGACCTGCTGGAAGGATTCGGCTACGAGCGACCCGAAGACATGCTCAGCGCCCATCGCCATCACCGGTATCTCGAGCCGCTTCGACTCGGCGTGCTCCTGATAGTCGGCGGCGTCGGTCACGAATGCCCGATAGTACTCGTAGCCGGCCGAACGCTTGTCCGGGTTCTTGTAGGCCCTGAAGTAGACATCCTGTGCAATCAGCTCAGGGTGCTGGGTCTTCTCGAAGAGCATGCCCAAATAGGTGGAGACTTCATCGTTGTCCATGATGGTCTCAGGGATCGGTGCCGGCGAGGCGTTGAACAGGAAGTGCCAGCTGATGCCGTACAGGTCTTCCAGTCCGAAGCCCGGGAGCGGGCTCTCCACGACACCGATGCGGGTGACCTCCGTGGGGTAGTCACGCGCATAGTTGAAGGCCACCATCGCCCCAAGGTCGTGCCCGAGCAGCGCCACCTGGGTATAGCCAAGATTGTTGACCGCCTGACGGACAAGGCGTGCCGTGGTGGCCTTGTCGTATCCGGCCGTTGTGGGGTCAGAGCCGCCGAGCCCTGGCAGGTCCAGGGTAATCACCGTGTGCTGCTCGGCCAGGGCGGGGATCACCGGCTGCCACGACCACGAAGTCTGGGGCCAGCCGTGCAGCAGCACCAGCGGCGAACCAGAACCCGTTATGGTGTACCGCAACGTGCCACCTTCCACAGGGACATCACCCCGCCGGTCAGCACCGCCGCTGACTGTCGTCACGGCCGGTTCCGCCTCGGCGGCTGACACCGCAGCGGTAGCGCTCGCCCCCATGGTGACCAGAAGCCCCGCGGTGACCGCGGCGGAGGCAGCGGCTCGTCGTGCGCGACCACGAGGTCGGTACGACACGAGGCCTGCAACAGCACGTAATGCTCGCACATGCATAGACACATCACTTCCCTGGTCGGGAACCGCTCATACGGCTCGTGAGTCGTCGCTGCCCTGTGGTAGCCGTGGACCCGGCCCCGGACATCGGGCAGGCCCACTATTTATACAGTCCCGCTCCATTGTGCTGTAGTGGGCGAAGGCGACGCGCACGGCCCCTGCGCGGACGCGTCGGGGCCGTCAGCCGGTCAGCGCCTCAAGCGCCCGGTCAACGTCGTCCTCACTGGAGTAGAGGTGGAACGAGACCCGGACCCGGCCGGCGCGTACCGCCGCCCGTAGGCCGGCGCGCTCCAGCCGCGACTGCGCCTCCGGCACCTCGACGGTGGTGATCGCGCTGTCACCAGGCGGTAGCCCCAGGCCGGCGCGGAATCGGTTGGCCAGCGCCACGTTGTGCGCGTGGATCGCCGGCACCCCCACCTGCAGCAGCAGCTCCAGGGCGGGAGCCGCGCCGAGGTAGCTGAACCAGGCCGGGGCGATGTCGAAGCGGCGGGCGCCGTCGGCGAGGCGCAGCGGCGGACCGTACAGGGATGTCAGTGGGTCGGCTCCGGCGTACCAGCCGGCGGCGTCGGGGCGCATCCGGTCCCGCAGCTCGGGGGCGTAGTACGCCAGGGCGGTCCCCTTCGGGGTCAGCAGCCACTTGTACGCGGCGACGACGACCACATCCGCGAGCGCGGCGTCGAACGGGAGCCAACCGCAGGCCTGGGTGGCGTCAACCGCCACCAGGGCGCCGTGTGCCCGGGCCGCGGCGACGATGTCCGCGTACCGGGCCACCGTGCCGTCGGCGGACTGCACCAGGCTGAACGCGACCAGGTCGGTGTCGGCGTCGATCGCGTCCACGAGCCCCGTCAGCGGCACGGTGCGCACCCGGACGCCCCGCTGTTCCTGGGCCAGCCAGGGAAAGAGGTTGGAGGTGAACTCGACCTCGGGGACCAGCACGGTCGCGCCCGCCGGCAGCGCCGCGGCCACCGGCGCGAACAGCTGCGACGCCGCGCTGCCGATCGCCACATCCCGTTCGGGGACCCCGACCAGACGCGCGAACGCGGCCCGGGTGCGCGTCTGGGCCTCGTCCCAGCCCTCCCCTGTCACACCCATGTTCCCCGTGCGCCAGCCGGCGAGCGCCTCCTGCAACGCCGTCCACGCCGGGTCGGGCGGCAGCCCGTAGCTGGCGGTGTTCAGCCAGCCCTCATGGGGCTGCCACAGCTGCTGTGCCTGCTCGATCCGCATGGCACCGACGCTAGCGACCGGGCCCACCGCCGCAGAGGACCAATTCGGAACAGGCGGCCCGGTACCGGGCCGGTCAAGGTCAACCCACGTTGGCCGGGCCCAGAACGCTCTTCAGGTCGGCCATCAGGGCGGTCGTCGGTGCCACCCGGAACGGGCCGAGGCGCAGCCGGGTCACCTTGCTGCCGTTGAGGAGCTTGACGTGCACCTCCGCGTCGCCCGGGTGCAGCACCAGGGTCTCCTTGAGCCGCTCCACCAACGGTGGAGTGCAGCGGGTCACCGGGATGGTGAGGGTGACCGGCTTGTTGGCCGAGTTGCTGCTGACATCCGGAATCGACATGTCCATGGCCATGATCCGCGGGGTGTCGTCCCGGCGGTCGACCCGCCCCTTGACCACCACGATCGCGTCCTCGGCGATGTACTCCCCGATCACCTCGTAGGTGTTGGGGAAGAACAGCGTCTCCACCCCGCCGGCGAGGTCCTCCAGCGTCGCCGACGCCCACGCCCGGCCCTGCTTGGTGACCCGGCGCTGCACCCCGGAGAGGATGCCCGCGAGGGTCACCACCGTCCCGTCGGGGACGGTGCCCTCCTCGGAGAGGGCCGCGATGGTGGTGTCGGCCGCCGCGCCGAGCACATGCTCCAGCCCGAACAGTGGATGGTCGGAGACGTAGAGGCCGAGCATCTCGCGCTCGAAGGCGAGCTTCTCCCGCTTGTCCCACTCCCCCTCGGCGATGACCGGCATCACCGTGGTGCTTTGTCCGGCGTCGGTGTCGGCGAACCCGGCGCCGAAGAGGTCGTACTGCCCGACGGCCTCCTTGCGCTTGACGTCGGCGTACGCGTCGATGGCGTCGGCGTGCACCGTGAGCAGGCCCCGGCGGGAATGGTTGAGCGAGTCGAACGCCCCAGCCTTGATCAGGGATTCAATGGTCTTCTTGTTGCAGACGACCGCCTCCACCTTGGCGAGGAAGTCGTAGAAGTCGGCGTAGGCGCCCTTCTCCCCCCGGCAGCGCATGATCGCGGTGACCACGTTCGCGCCGACGTTGCGGATCGCGGCCAGGCCGAACCGGATGTCCCGGCCGACCGGGGTGAACGGCCCGGCCGAGGTGTTCACATCCGGCGGGAGCACCTGGATGCCCATCCGGCGGCACTCCGACAGGTAGAGCGCCATCTTGTCCTTGTCGTCCCCCACCGAGGTGAGCAACGCCGCCATGTACTCGGCCGGATAGTTCGCCTTGAGGTAGCCGGTCCAGTACGAGACCAGGCCGTACCCGGCGGTGTGGGCCTTGTTGAACGCGTAGTCGGCGAAGGGGACGAGGATGTCCCACAGGGTCTGGATGGCCTCGTCGGAGTAGCCGTTGCCGCGCATGCCGTCGCGGAACGGCACGAACTCCTTGTCGAGGACCTCCTTCTTCTTCTTACCCATCGCCCGGCGCAGCAGGTCGGCCTTACCGAGGCTGTAGCCGGCGAGGACCTGGGCGGCGCGCTGCACCTGCTCCTGGTAGACGATCAGGCCGTAGGTGGGGCCGAGGATCTCCTCCAGTGGCTCGGCCAGCTCGGGGTGGATCGGGGTGATCTCCTGGAGGCCGTTCTTGCGCAGCGCGTAGTTGGTGTGGGAGTTGGCGCCCATCGGGCCCGGCCGGTACAGCGCCAGAACGGCGGAGATGTCCTCGAAGTTGTCCGGCTTCATCGTCCGCAGCAGCGACCGCATCGGCCCGCCGTCGAGCTGGAACACGCCGAGGGTGTCGCCCCGGGACAGCAACTCGTAGGTCGGTTTGTCGTCCAGCGGCAGCTGGAGCAGGTCGACGGTGCGCCCATGGTTGCTCTCGATGTTCTTCAGCGCGTCGTCGATGATGGTCAGGTTGCGCAGGCCGAGGAAGTCCATCTTCAGCAGCCCGAGCGACTCGCAGGTCGGGTAGTCGAACTGCGTGATGATCGCCCCGTCGGCGTCCCGGCGCATCAGCGGGATGTGGTCGACGATCGGCTCGGCGGACATGATGACCCCGGCGGCGTGCACCCCCGTCTGCCGGATCAGCCCCTCGATCCCGCGCGCCGTGTCGATGACCTTCTTGACGTCCGGGTCGGACTCGTAGAGACCACGGATCTCGCCGGCCTCCGCGTACCGGGAGTGCTTCGGGTCGAAGATGCCGGTCAGCGGGATGTCCTTGCCCATCACCGCCGGCGGCATCGCCTTGGTGATCCGGTCGCCGACCGCGTACGGGTAGCCGAGCACCCGCGCCGAGTCCTTGATCGCAGCCTTCGCCTTGATCGTGCCGAAGGTCGCGATCTGGGCTACCTTGTCCTCGCCCCACTTCTCCGTGACGTATTTGATCACCTCACCGCGCCGACGCTCGTCGAAGTCGATGTCGACATCCGGCATCGAGACCCGCTCGGGATTGAGGAACCGCTCGAAGATCAGACCGTGCGGCAACGGGTCCAGGTCGGTGATGCCGAGGGCGTACGCGACGAGCGAACCGGCGGCCGAACCGCGGCCCGGCCCCACCGCGATTCCCTCACCCTTGGCCCACTGGATGAAGTCGGCCACCACGAGGAAGTAGGACGGGAACCCCATCTGGATGATGACGCCCAGCTCATATTCGGCCTGCTTGACGTGGGTCTCCGGGACGCCGTTCGGGAAGCGACGGGCGAGCCCCTTGAACGTCTCCTTGCGGAACCAGGACTCGTCGGTCTCCCCCTCCGGCACCGGGAAGACCGGCATCAGGTTCCGGAAGTCGAACATCCCGGCCGGGTCGACCATCTCCGCGACCAGCAGGGTGTTCCGGCAGCCCGCGAGCCACAGGTCGGAGGAGTCGACGGCGCGCATCTCGTCGGCGGACTTGATGTAGTAGCCGCTGCCGTCGAAGCGGAACCGGTTCGGATCGGCCACGTTCGCCGCGGTCTGCACGCAGAGCAGCACGTCGTGCGCCTCGGACTGCGCCTGGTAGGTGTAGTGCGAGTCGTTGGTAACCACCGGCGGGATATCCAGCTTGTGGGAGATCTCCGTCAGCTCCTGGCGGACCCGGCGTTCGATGTCGATGCCATGGTCCATCACCTCCAGGAAGAAGTTTTCCTTGCCGAAGATGTCCTGATATCTCGCGGCGGCCTTCAGCGCCTCGTCGAACTGGTCCAGCCGGAGCCGGGTCTGCACCTCGCCGGAGGGGCAGCCGGTGGTGGCGATCAACCCCTCGGCGTGCTCGGCGAGGAGCTCCGCGTCCATCCGCGGCCACTTGACGAAAAACCCCTCGGTGAAGGAGCGGCTGGTCAGCTTGAACAGGTTGTGCAGACCGACCTTGTTCTTCGCCCAGATGGTCATGTGGGTGTAACCACCGCTGCCGGAGACGTCGTCGCTCTTCTGCTCCGGCCGCCCCCAACGTACCCGCTTCTTGTGGAACCGCGACTCCGGCGCGACGTACGCCTCGATCCCCAGGATCGGTTTGACGCCGGCCGCCGTCGCCTGCTTGTAGAAATCGTTCGCGCCGTGCATGTTGCCGTGGTCGGTCATCGCCACGGCGGGCATCCCCTGCCGGTTGACCTCGGCGAACAAGTCCTTCAGCCGGGCCGCACCATCGAGCATCGAATACTCAGTGTGCACGTGCAGATGCGCGAACGAATCGCCCATGCGTGGCCCCCCGGGTCGCTTCATGGGTGGTGAGAAGAACGGTCGGCCCACCCTATCCCTGGCCGCCGACACAGCTCCAGCGAGCCGCGCGGGGCGCCCGCCCGGGGGGCGGGGCGCCGGAGAAGCGCCCCGCCGGCGGGGATCAGTCTGCGCGCACCTCGACCGGCAGCTCCACCGGGACTACTGTCGCGTCGATGTCGGCCCGCAGGGCGGCGATCCGCCGGACCAACTCGGCCACCACCTCGGCGAAGGGCACCCGCATCGTGACCCCGGTCACCCGGTCCCGGACCTCGGCCGCGCCCTCGGCGACGCTGCGCCGACCGATGGCGAGCCGCAGCGGCAGACCGATCACGTCCGCGTCGGCGAACTTGACGCCGGCCCGCTCGGCCCGGTCGTCGAAGAGCACCTCCACTCCGGCCGCCCAGAGCTCGTCGTAGACCCGCCGGGCCAGCTCACCGGCGGCGGACGCCAGGTCGTCGAGGAGGGTGAGATGCACCTGGTACGGCGCGATGGTGACCGGGAGCCGCAGCCCCCGCTCGTCTCGGTGCTCCTCCGCGAGGCAGGCGAGCAACCGCCCCACGCCGATGCCGTAGCAGCCCATGGTCACCGGCCTACGCTCGCCGTCGGCGTCGAGATACTCCGCGCCAAGGGCGGCCGAGTAGCGGGTACCGAGCTGGAAGATCTGTCCTACCTCGACCCCGCGGGCGGTCCGCAGTTCGCTGCCGCACTCCGCGCAGGCGTCACCGGCACGGGCGGCGGTGATGTCGCCGACGTGATCGGCGACGAAGTCCCGCCCCAGGTTGACGTTGCGCAGGTGCACGCCCTCCCGGTTGGCGCCCGCGACCAGGTTCGTGGACGCGGCGACCAACTCGTCAACGACGACGGTCGCGCCCGTCACCCCGACCGGCGAGCCGTAACCGGCCACTGCGCCGATCTCGGCGATCTCCTCCTCGGTCATCGGACGCAGCTCCGCCGCCTGCACGAGGTTACCGATCTTGGTCTCGTTCGCCTCCATGTCGCCCCGCACGACCGCCAGGATGAACTCGGTGCGCACCGTCTGGTCGTGCTCCTCCCGCGACGCGGCCAGGAAGATCGCCTTGGCGGTCTCGGCCGCCGGCACGTCCAGCGCCGCCGTCAGCGCCGCGATGGTGGTGGCCCCCGGGGTGGCGATCTCCGCCAACTCCGCCCACGGCGCGGTGGACGGCTCCGGCTTGCCGAAGGTGGCGGCCTCCCGGTTGGCGGCGAAGCCACAGGAGTCACAGATCAGCAGGGTGTCCTCGCCGATCGGGGTGAGGTAAACGAACTCGTGGGCCAGGCTGCCGCCCATCATGCCCACGTCGGAGCGGACCGCCGCGACCGGCAGCCCACACCGCCGGAAGATGGTGAAGTACGCCTGGTACTGGGCCCGGTACCGCGCCGCCAGCCCCGCCGCGTCCACATCGAAGCTGTACGCGTCCTTCATGACGAACTCCCGTACCCGGATCAGGCCGGCCCGCGGACGCGGGTCGTCCCGGAACTTCGTCTGGAGCTGAAACACCAGCCGCGGCAGCTGGCGGTAGGACTCGATCTCCGACCGGCCGAGGAACGTCACCAACTCCTCGTGGGTCATCGCCAGGACCAGGTCCCGGCCGCGACGATCCCGGAATCGGGCCAGCTCCGGGCCGACCGTGAAGTATCGGCCGGACTGTTTCCACAGCTCCGCCGGATTCACCACCGGCATCGAGACCTCCTGTCCCCCGACGCGCTCCAGCTCCGCTCGCAGCACGCCCTCGATCTTGCGGATGGTGCGCCAACCGAGCGGAAGATAGGCGAAGATGCCCTGCCCGACCTGCCGGAGCATGGCGGCCCGCTGAAGCAGTTGGTGTCCCTCGGACTCGGAACGTCCCGGCGCGGTGTGCAGGGTGGCGCCGAACATGGTCGACATTTTCATGGAGATGCCCTCACAAATCAGACTGACGCTGCTCAGGATTACGAAATGACCCGGGTCCGTGCGGTGAATGACCTCAGGGTGCGAGCGCGGGAAGGCGGCAGGCGCGAAGCGGCCCAGTCGCCGGCAGAGGACGAGCCGCCGGAAGGGGTGCCGGCGCGGACACCCGCCGGCGACGGAACGTCGCTCAGCGGGGCGCCGGCGGAGTAGGTCGAGGCGCTGGCGGGCCGGAGGGCACAACGAGCACCGGGCTCGACCCGCCCTGCTCGATGCCGCTCATCAGCGCCTACCCTCCACATCAACCACTGGCGACTGTAGCGGAAACTCCCCCCGGCCGCCGGCACGCCGCCGGCGGGCCACGCGAGACCGCTCCCGGCACCGGGCCCCGTGCCGGGAGCAGCGCCGGATGCGGCGAGATAGCATCATCGACCGATGGATACCGCGGCGGGGACGCACTGGCGGCGGCCCGGGCCGACCCCGGAGCAGCGCCGGCGGGACCTCATCGTGGGGCTGGCCGTGACCGGGCTGGCGATAGCCAGCCTCGCCCTCACCCGTGGCACGGGCCTGTTCCTGCTCGGCCCGCCCCCATCGTTCCCGGAACAGCTGCTCTGGGCCGTCGCGGTGGGCCTACCGCTGATCTGGCGGCGACGATTTCCGGTAGCGACGACGCTGGTGATCTCGGTCGCGTTCGTCGCGGCACAGGCCCGCTCCGCACCGGAGACGCGGGTCACCACGGGGGTGCTGTTCACGGCCCTCTACACCGTCGGCGCCTGGGGACAGGACCGCCGCCTGGCCCGTCGGGTTCGGATCGGCTTGATCGTCGCCATGTTCGGTTGGCTCGGCTTCTGGTACTCGGTCAATCTGGGCAGTCTGCTGGCGGACCCGCCGCCCGAGGCGTTCGCCGACGCCGTGGGACCGATTCCCCCGCTGATCGCCGCGCTGCTCAGCGACGCGCTCCTCAACATCCTGTTCTTCGGGTTCGCCTACTTCTTCGGTGAGATCGCCTGGCTGGCCGCCCGACGCGAGCACGAACTCCAGGCGCAGGCCGATGAGCTACGCCGGTCGCAGGCCGAGGTGAGAGCGCACGCCGTGGTCGGGGAGCGGGTGCGGATCGCCCGGGAACTGCACGACGTCGTCGCCCACCACGTCTCGGTGATGGGGGTGCAGGCCGCCGCCTGCCGCCGGGTCCTCGACCGGGATCCGGCCAAGGCCCGCACCGCGCTGGCCGCGGTCGAGGAGTCGGCCCGCACGGCGGTGGACGAGCTACGCCGGATGCTCGGCGTCCTCCGGGCCCGCGACCACGAGCCGGACACCGTCGAACCGCCTCCTGGGATCAGCCGGGTCGCCACCGTGGTCGAGCGGGCGCGTGAGACCGGGCTGGGAGCCACGCTGGGGGTGTACGGCGACCCGGTGCCGATCCCGGAGTCGATCTCCCAGGCGACGTACCGGATCGTGCAGGAAGCAGTGACGAACACGCTCAAACACGCCGTGGCGGCGACCACACTGGACGTGCGGATCCGCTACCTGGCGCACGAGGTGGAGGTGGACGTGACCGACGACGGCCGCAGCAGCGGCACGACGAATACCGACGGGGTGGGTCTGGTCGGTATGCGCGAGCGGGTCGCCACCCACGGCGGCACACTGGAGGTCGGCCCCCGCGCCGTCGGCGGCTGGCGGGTTCGGGCCCGCTTCCCGCTGTCGCTGACCGAGCGGCAGGCGGCGTGACCGCCGCACCGGCGACCGGCGGGGCCATCCGGATCCTGCTCGCCGACGACCACCACCTCGTGCGTACCGGGTTCCGGGTCATCCTCGAGGTGGAGGACGACATCCACGTCGTCGGGGAGGCCGCGGACGGCGAGCGGGCGGTGAGCATGGCCGGGGCGCTCCGCCCGGACGTGGTCCTGATGGACGTGGAGATGCCCCGGGTCGACGGGTTGGAAGCCACCCGCCGGATCGTCACGGACGTGGCCCGACCGCACACCCCGGCGGTGTTGATCCTCACCACCTTCGACCGGGACGACTATCTGTTCGCCGCGCTGCGCGCCGGAGCCAGCGGATTCCTGTTGAAGAACGGCACGCCGGAGGCGCTCGTGGCGGCGATCCGGGTGGTCGCCCGCGGCGATGGCCTCATCGCCCCCGAACTCACCCGGCGAGTGATCGCCGCCTTCGCCAGGCCGGGCGGCGAGCCAACGACGACAGCCGGGGCGCTGCCGGACCTCACGCCACGCGAGCACGAGGTACTGGTTCTGGTCGCCTCCGGGGCGAGCAACGCCGAGATCGCGGCCACCCTCGGCCTCGGCGAGGCGACCGTGAAGACCCACGTCAGTCGGGTGCTGGTCAAACTCGGCCTGCGGGACCGGGTGCAGGCGGTGGTCTTCGCGTACGAGCACGGGGTGGTGCGGCCGGGGAGGTGACCGCCTCCGTCGCGGGGTGGAGCCGGTCGTCCACCTGTGGGGGGACGGAGCGGGCCGCGAGGTGATCTAGCGTTGCCAGCGTGACGAACATGCTCCGACTCGACGGCGTCGACCGCAGCTTCGGTGGCCGCCGCGTGCTCCAGAATGTGTCCTTCGACGCGGAGGCCGGTCGGATGACCGGCTTCGTCGGCGGCAACGGTGCCGGCAAGACCACCACGATGCGCATCATCCTCGGGGTGCTCGCCGCCGACGCCGGCCAGGTGACCTGGCGGGGGGCGCCGCTGACCCGGGCGGTGCGTCGGCGCTTCGGGTACATGCCGGAGGAACGCGGCCTTTACCCGAAGATGGCGGTCCGGGAACAGCTCGTCTACCTGGCCCGGTTGCACGGAATGACCGCGCCGGCGGCGGCGCGCAACACCGATACGCTGTTGGAACGGGTCGGTCTCGCCGACCGTGGCAACGACCTGCTGGAGAAGCTGTCGCTGGGCAACCAGCAACGTGCCCAGATCGTCGCCGCGCTGGTCCCCGAGCCCGAGGTGCTGGTGCTCGACGAGCCCTTCTCCGGCCTCGACCCACTGGCCGTGGACACGGTCGTTGACGTGCTGAAGGAACGGGCCGCCGCCGGGGTACCGGTACTCTTCTCCAGCCACCAGTTGGACGTGGTGGAGCGGCTCTGCGACGACCTGGTGATCATCAGCGCGGGGACGATCCGCGCCGCCGGCAGCCGAGCGCAGTTGCGGGCCACACACACCGCACCCCGCTACGAACTGGTGGTGGAGCACGACGCCGGCTGGCTGCGCGACCATCCGGGCGTGACCCTGGTCGAGCTCGAGGGCGCCCGCGCCGTGTTCGAGTTGCCCCGGGGGACGGATGAGCAACCGGTACTCCACACCGCGCTCGCCCGTGGGCCCGTCCGCGAGTTCCGACCCGTCGTACCGTCGCTGGCCGAGATCTTCCGAGAGGTCGCCCTGTGAACACCCTCGCCGCCACCCAGTTGGTCGCGGCCCGTGAAGTCCGGGCCAAGCTGCGCGACCGCACCTTTCTCCTCAGTACGCTGATCTTCCTGCTCATCGCCGCCGCCGCGACGACGCTGCCGTCGCTACTGTCCGGCGGCCCAGCCACGGTGGCCGCCACCCCGGAGGTCTCGGCCGAACTGCGTGCCGCCGGGCTCGAGGTCCGCGAGGTACCCGACGACGCCGCCGCCGAACGGGCGGTTCGGAACGGCGAGACCGACGCGGCGGTGGTCGCCGGGCCAACGGTGCTCGCCCGGGAGGAGGCTCCCGCCGACGTGGTGGCGGCGCTCAGCGTCGAACCGCCGGTACGGTTGCTGGACCCCACCCCGGCGGAACCACCGGGGGCCGTCCTGGTGCCGTTCGTCTTCGCGTTCGTCTTTCTGCTCACGTCCCAGACCTTCGGCGTACAGATCGCACAGAGCATCATCGAGGAGAAGCAGACCCGGATCGTCGAGATCCTGGTGGCCGCCGTGCCGGTACGAGCCCTGCTCGTCGGCAAGATGATCGCCGGCACCGTGCTGGCCCTGGGTCAGATCGCGCTGGTGGCGCTCGTCGCGGTCGTGGGCTTGCGACTCTTCGGTGACAGCGAACTGCTGAACCTACTCGGGCCAGCGATCGGCTGGTTCCTGCCGTACTTCCTGCTCGGCTTCGTCCTGATCGCCGCGCTGTGGGCGGCGGCGGGGGCCCTGGTCAGCCGACTGGAAGACATCGGCACGGTGGCCATGCCGGTGCAGTTGGTGGTAATGATCCCATTCTTCGGGGTGATCTTCCTCAGTGACAACGCGTTCGCCATGCAGGTGCTGTCCTACGTGCCGTTCTCGGCGCCGACCGCGATGCCGCTCCGGCTGTTCACCGGGGACGCCGCCGGCTGGGAACCTCCACTGTCCCTGGCCCTGCTCCTGGTCACCGCGCTCGCCGTCCTGGCCGCCGGTGCCCGGGTGTACGAGGGATCGCTGCTGCGGACCAACGGCAACACCTCGCTCCGAACGGCCTGGCGGGAACGAGAGACGGTGAACTGAATCTCACCCCGAAAAGCGCACCCCGTGGATCCGGCTCGGGCCGGATCCACGGGGTGCGCGCGACCAACGGCGGGTCAGCCGAGTCGCGCGAGCAGCTCGTCGGAGGCGTCGAAGTTCGCGAAGACGTTCTGCACGTCGTCGCAGTCCTCCAGCACATCAATCAGCTTGAGGACCTTCCGGGCGCCCTCCTCGTCCACCGGGACGCTCATGCTCGGGACGAGCGAGGACTCCGCCGACTCGTACTCGATGCCGGCGTCCTGCAACGCGGTACGGACCGCGACCAGGTCACCCGGCTCGGAGAGCACCTCGAACGCCTCACCCAGGTCGTTGACCTCCTCGGCGCCCGCGTCCAGGACGGCCAGCATCACGTCGTCCTCGGTGGTGCCGGCCTTGGCCACGATCACCACACCCTTGCGGTTGAACAGGTACGACACCGAGCCGGCATCGGCGAACGAGCCGCCGTTGCGGGTCAGTGCGGTCCGCACCTCGGTGGCGGCGCGGTTCCGATTGTCGGTCAGACACTCGATCAGCAGCGCGACGCCACTGGGCCCGTAGCCCTCGTACATGACCGTCTGGTAGTCGGCGCCACCGGACTCGAGGCCGGAGCCCCGCTTCACCGCGCGGTCGATGTTGTCGTTGGGGACCGAGTTCTTCTTGGCCTTCTGGATCGCGTCGTAGAGCGTCGGGTTACCAGCCGGATCACCGCCGCCAGTACGCGCCGCGACCTCGACATTCTTGATCAGCTTGGCGAACATCTTGCCGCGCTTGGCGTCGATAACCGCCTTCTTGTGCTTGGTCGTCGCCCACTTTGAGTGGCCGGACATCCGCTACCTCCGTTGCTACCCGCCGTCTACATCGACCGCACCGCACTCGCCCGCTCCCGCCGACGTACGCGGAGGGTGCCGGCCGGCTCTGGTGGAAGCCGCGGCGGAGAGCTGGCCCTGCCGAATCCCGGCAATCCTACCGGTGGCCCGCAGCCGGGCGTGAGCGCCGCACGGCCCCACCGGGTCGCGTCGTGGGTGGCACGACCCGGCGGGGCTCGTCGGACCCGAACCGACGGCCGCTCAGATCGCGGCGCGGACCAGGTCCGCGAAGTACGCGTGCAGGCGCCGGTCACCGGTCAGCTCGGGATGGAACGCGGTCGCCAGCAGGTTTTCCTGACGGACCGCGACGATCCGACCCGCCGCCGGGCCCTCGGTCACCGTGCCGAGCACCTCGACGCCCCGGCCGACACGCTCGACCCAGGGCGCCCGGATGAACAGCGCGTGGAGCGGGCCGCCGTCGATGCCGGCCAGGTTCACCGGCGCCTCGAATGAGGCGACCTGCCGCCCGAACGCGTTGCGTCGAACGGTCATCTCGATGCCGGCGAAGCCCCGCTGGTCAGCACGGCCGTCGAGGACCTCACCCGCCAACATGATCATGCCGGCGCAGGAGCCGTAGACGGGCATGCCGTCGGCGATCCGCTTGTCGATCGGTTCCCGCAGCTCGAAGAGGTCGGCCAGCTTGCTGATCGTGGTGGACTCGCCCCCCGGGATGACCAGTCCGTCAACCGTTTCCAGCTCCGTGGGGCGGCGGACCGGGCGGGCGCGCGCACCCGCGGCCGCCAGGGCGGCCGTGTGCTCTCGGACATCGCCCTGCAGTGCGAGCACCCCGATGACGGGTGCCGTCATGTTCGCTCCTTCCGGAGGGTGGCGCGCAGCCCCGGCGGCCGGACCGCCGGCGTTGACCGGGGCTGCGCTCCCCTCACCAGCCGCGCTCGGCCAGGCGGTCCGACTGCGACAGGGTGCCGGCGTTGATCCCGACCATGGCCTCACCGAGCCCGCGGGAGACCTTGGCCAGCGTCTCCGGGTCGTCGTGGAAGGTGGTGGCCTTGACGATCGCGGCGGCCCGTTGGGCCGGGTTGTCGGACTTGAAGATGCCGGAGCCGACGAAGACCCCCTCGGCGCCGAGCTGCATCATCATGGCGGCGTCGGCCGGGGTGGCGATACCACCGGCGGTGAAGAGCACCACCGGCAGCTTGCCCGTCTCGGCGATCTCCTTGACCAGTTCGTACGGGGCCTGGAGCTCCTTGGCAGCCACGTACAGCTCATCGGTGGGCAGGGACTGGAGCCGGCGGATCTCGGTACGAATTCCCCGCATGTGGGTGGTGGCGTTGGAGACGTCGCCGGTGCCGGCCTCGCCCTTCGACCGGATCATGGCCGCGCCCTCGGTGATCCGCCGCAGCGCCTCACCCAGGTTGGTCGCGCCACAGACGAACGGCACCGTGAAGGCCCACTTGTCGATGTGGTTCGCGTAGTCGGCCGGGGTCAGCACCTCCGACTCGTCAACGTAGTCGACACCGAGCGACTGCAGAATCTGCGCCTCCACGAGGTGGCCGATCCGGACCTTGGCCATGACCGGGATCGAGACCGCCTCCATGATGCTGTCGATCATGTCCGGATCGCTCATCCGGGAGACCCCGCCCTGGGCCCGGATGTCCGACGGGACCCGCTCCAGGGCCATCACCGCGACCGCACCGGCGTCCTCGGCGATCTTGGCCTGCTCCGCGGTGACCACGTCCATGATCACACCGCCCTTGAGCATCTCGGCCATCCCCCGCTTGACGTGCGCGGTGCCGGTGACCGGGGCGTTGGTGGAAGAATTGGAAGTCTGGGAATCGGACACGGTTCATCGCTCCTAGGGACGTGCGCGCGAGTGGCTGGTGCGAATGCTACGAGGAGCCACCCCGGCAGCCCGACAGCCAATCAGACCCATGGTGGCCTGCCCTGTGTCCGCCATCACGTACCCGGTCAGTCCTCGACCATGCCCTCCGGGGCGACCAGCGTTGGCTCGTCGATGTCGAAGTACCGCGGCCACGGGCGGCGCCGCCCCATCCGCAACAGCCGCACCAGCGGCCGGCCTCGGGCCGCGCGGGCGTCCCGAACCAGATCCGTGTGCACCTGGCGGGCCAGGGCCAGCCGCCGGCTGGCGGCGATGATGGCCTCGGTGTCCGGATCGCCGGGATCCAGCTGCAACGCCCGCAGCTGCCGGGTGAGATCGTTCTCGGCGGCCTCCCGCTCGTCCGGCCGCACGTCCAGGGCGACGCGGGCCGCCGCGTACAACTCGACGCCGTAACGACGTTCGGCGAGGACCGCGGCGGTCGCCGCCCGGCGCAGCAGGTGGGCGTCGAGCGCCCGGGCCGCGAGTTCCGCCCGGTCCTGCAACCGCTCGACCCGGCCGGCGGTCCAGACGAGGTACGTCGCCAGCAGCGCGCCGACCAGCGTCGCACCCACCAACCACCACATGCCCGGCATCGTAGTGCTGCTCCGTTCCCTCCGCCGGCCTCCCCGCTACCGCCGTCCCACCGGTCAGCCGAGCCCCACCCACTCCTGGTCGATCACCCGGCCGTCAGCGGCCTCGATCGCTGCGGCGTACACCTCGAGGATCCGGCGGGCAACCGTGGGCCAGTCAAACGTCGCCACCACCTGATCCGCGTACCCGGTCAGTTCGGTCCGTGCGTCCGCGTCGGCCAGGAGGTCGGCCAGCGCCGACCGCAGCGCCGCCGAGTCGCCGGTGCGGAACAGCCGGCCGGCCCGGCCCCGGTCCAGCACCCGGCGAAAAGCGTCGAGATCACTCGCCACCACCGCGGTCCCCGCCGCGAGCGCCTCGGTGAGGATCATGCCGAACGACTCCCCGCCCGTGTTCGGTGCCACGTAGAGGTGGACACTGCGCAACATGCGCGCCTTGTCCGCCTCGGAGACCAGCCCGAGAAAGGTGATGCGGTCCCGCAGCTCGGCCGGGAACTGGTCGTACAGGTCGGCCGGATCACCGGGGCCGGCGACCAGCAGGCGCAGCCCCGGACGCTCCCCGGCCAACGACACGAACGCGTCTCGCAGCACCGGGAAGCCCTTGCGGGCTTCGGTGAAGCGGCCGAGGAAGCCGATCGTGCCGCCGTCGCCGGGCGTGCACGGACCCGGCCAGCCCGGCAGCGGCTGGGCATCGGCGAACTTCGCGACGGCGACCCCGTTCGGGATCTCCACCGCTCCGCCGTCCATGTGCTCAACCTGCACCTTGCGGGCCAGGGCACTCACCGCGATCCGGGCCGTGATGCGCTCCAGCACGATCTGGAGCACCCCCTGGGCGGCGGCGAGCACCCGGGAACGCGTCATCGCCGTGTGGAAGGTCGCCACCACCGGCCCCCGCGCGCAGAGGACGGCGAGCATCGACAGGCTCAGCGCCAGCGGCTCGTGCACGTGCAGCACGTCGAAGTCGCCCCGGTTGATCCAGCGGCGGACCCGCGCGGTGGAGACCGGGCCGAAGGCGATCCGGGCCACCGAGCCGTTGTACGGCAGCGGAACCGCCCGACCGGCCGGCGTCACGTACGGCGGTAGCTGCGACTCCTCGTCCGCGGGGGCCAGGACGCTCACCTCGTGCCCGAGCCCGATCAGCGCCTCGGCGAGGTCCATCACGTGGTTCTGCACGCCGCCGGGCACATCCAGGGAGTACGGGCACACGATGCCGATCCGCACGTTGGCGCCCCTCCCCTCAGACCTGTCCGGTAGGCGGCGAGGGCCGCGCCGCGCCGTTCGGTGTGGCGCGCTGGTCCAGCCACATCCGTTGCAACATGTGCCAGTCTTGCGGATGGCGGGCCACGCCCGCCGCCAGACCATCGGCGACCCGCTGGGCCAGTATCCGCACCCGTACGTCGAGCGGGCCCTGCTCGGGATCGGGCAGCTCCAGTGGCCCCTCGATCCTGGCACACGCGACCTCCGGCTCATACCACAAGGAGGCGACGTAGAGCGGCGCGCCGGTGCGCAGGGCCAGCAGGGCCGGACCGGGCGGCATCCGGGTACGGGAGCCGAAGAAGTCGACTGTCACACCACGTGCCGACAGATCCCGGTCGGCCAGCAGGGGTACCACGTATCCGGCCTTCACCCGGTCGACCAGCACATCGAAGGCGGGTCGTTCGCCGCCGTGAGTGGGCAGGATCTCCATCCCCAGGTCCCGCCGGAACGCGAGGAAGCGCTGGTAGATCCCCTCCGGCTTGAGCCGCTCGGCAACCGTGGCGATCGGCCAGCCCATCGCCGCGACCCAGGCGCCCGCCATGTCCCAGTTGCCGGAGTGCGGCAACGCCACGACCGCGCCCCGGCCGGCAGCCACATCCGCGGCGAGCAACTCCTCGCCGTCGAGCCGAAATCCGGCGAGCAGCTGAGCCCGGCTCAGCGTGGGCAGCCGGAAGGTCTCCATCCAGTACCGGGCGTAGGACCGCAGCCCGGCCCGAACCAACCCGTCCAGCTCGGCCTCGGAAGCCCCCGGACCCACCACCCGGCGCAGGTTCGCGCGAAGCCGGGCCGCGCCCGCACCGCCGCGGCGGTGGGTGTGGTCGGCACCCGCCCGGAAGACGGTGGCCGCCACCGGCCGGGGCAGTGCCCGCACCGCACGCCACCCCGCGAGGTAGGCCAGCTCGGTGAGGTTCATCGGCGCCACCGCTCCAGCGCCCTCACCGCTGTCCGCCCGAGGCGGTGGGGAGCTGCTGGGCCTGCCGGTACACGTGGGCCATTCGCTGCCCCACCGTGAAGATCGAGACCGCGGCGAGCAGCCAGAGCGCGACCGGCAGGGCGACCTTCAGGCCCAGCCCGGCCAGCAGCCCCCCGACGCCGACGATCAGCAGCCGCTCCGTGCGTTCGGCGATGCCCACGTTGCACGTCAGGCCAAGCCCTTCGGCTCGCGCCTTCACGTACGAGACGAGCCCACCGGCGGCCAGACAGAGCAGCGCGGCGGCGACGCCCGCGTGGTCGCCCTCGGTGGCGAGGTAGTAGGCCACCGCACCGAAGACCGCGCTGTCGGCGACCCGGTCCATGCTCGAGTCGAGGAACGCCCCGAACCGGGTGCAGCCACCGCTCATCCGGGCCATCGTCCCGTCCAGCAGATCGGTGAGAGCGAAGACGGTGACGATCAACGCGCCGGCGACGAGATGACCGCGGGCTCCGAAACCGAGTGCTCCGACGAGCACCCCGAGGGTGCCCGTCACGGTAACCGTGTTGGGGGTCACGCCCGCACGGAGCAGGCGACGCGCGACCGGTTCGACGACGCGGGTCATGCCCGCACGGGCCGTCACTTGGAAGATCTTCGCCATGGCGGTCCCACGATAACGGTCCGGTGCCCCCAGCGGTACGGACGGTCGGGCGACCCGCCCGAGGGAACTTGTGCCATCCGGGCATCGGGGTGTCTGATCGACCCAGAAAGGTGAGGCAGCTCACCGCTCCGCCTATCCCGTTCCCGCTTGGCAGCAGCACCCCGGAGGATATCGCCGCGCACCCGCCCCAGGCCGCTTCTCTCGCGCGCGGCGGTCGCCACCACACACCCGGCTGAGGGAGGTGCGCCCATGGCGCAGAAGAGTCAGGACAAGGGGGTCGCCGGCGCGGTACCGGCGGTGACCAACCCCGGAGACATTCGCAACGTGGTGCTCGTCGGGCACTCCGGTGCCGGCAAGACGACCCTGGTCGAGGCGTTGCTCGCCGCGACCGGCACGATCGGCCGCGCCGGGAACATCACCGACGGCACCACCACCTGCGACCACGATCCGGCTGCCATCCGCCAACAACGGTCGGTGACCCTGGCCTGCGCGCCGCTCGTGCACGACGGGGTCAAGGTCAACCTACTGGACACCCCCGGCTACGCCGACTTCGTCGGCGAACTGCGCGCCGGGCTGCGGGCCGCCGACGCCGCACTCTTCGTCGTCTCCGCCGTGGACGGGATGGATGCCACCACCGCCGCGCTGTGGGAGGAGTGCGCGGCCGTGAACATGCCCCGGGCGGTGGCCGTCTCCCGGCTGGATCACCCGCGCGCGGACTTCGACGAGGCGGTCGCCCTCTGCCAGCGGGTGTTCGGCGACAACGTGCTCCCGCTCTACCTGCCGATGCTCGGCGACGACGGCGTCTCCACCGCCGGCCTGCTCGGGCTGATCACCCGCCGGGTCCTCGACTACACCGCCGGGCTGCCCGCCGAGGTACGGGAGCCGGACCCGGAACACCTGCCGGCGATCGTCGAGTCCCGCAACGAACTGATCGAGGGAATCATCGCCGAGAGCGAGGACGAGACCCTCATGGACCGGTACCTCGAAGGTGCCGAGATCGACGCCGACATCCTCGTCGAGGACCTGGAGAAGGCGGTCGCGCGCGGTCACTTCTATCCCGTGGTGCCGGTCTGCGCGCAGACCGGGGTCGGCCTCGACGCCCTCCTGGAAGTGCTCACCGCGGGCTTCCCCGCACCACTGGAGCGCGACCTCCCGGCGGTAACCGGGGTGGATGGCACGCCTCGCCCCCCGCTGACCTGCGATCCGGCCGGGCCACTGGTCGCCGAGGTGGTCAAGACCACCATCGACCGACATGTGGGGCGGGTCTCCCTGGTCCGGGTCTTCTCTGGCACGCTCCGCCCCGAACAGGTCGTGCACGTCTCCGGGCACGGTCTGGCCGACCGCGGCCACCCCGACCACGACGCCGACGAGCGGGTCGGCCACCTCTACTCACCGCTCGGCGCGACGTTGCGCGAGGTGCGCGCCGGTGTCGCCGGTGACCTCTGTGCGCTCACCAAGTCGGGCAGCGCGGAAACCGGCGACACCATCTCGGCCAAGGACGACCCGCTGCTGGTCGCGCCCTGGGAGATGCCGGAGCCGCTGCTGCCGGTGGCGATCGTGGCGCGTACCCGGGCCGACGAGGACGCGCTCGCCCGCAACCTCGCCCGGCTGGTGGCCGGTGACCCCACCCTGCGGCTCCACCGCGACAGCGAGACGCGTCAGCTGGTGCTCTGGTGCATGGGGGAGGCGCACGCCGACGTGGTGTTGGAACGGTTGCGCAGCGGTGGGGTGGAGCTGGACACGACACCGGTGCGGGTCGCCCTGCGGGAGACGTTCACCGTACCGGCCAAGGGGCACGGCCGGCACGTCAAGCAGTCCGGCGGGCATGGTCAGTACGCGGTCTGCGACATCGAGGTGGAACCGCTACCCCGAGGCGCCGGCTTCGAGTTCGTCAGCCGGGTGGTGGGCGGAGCCGTACCGCACAACTACATCCCGTCGGTGGAGAAGGGGGTCCGGGCCCAGCTGGAGCGCGGACTGACGGCCGGTGCCCCCCTGGTGGACCTGCGGGTGACGCTCGTGGACGGCAAGGCGCACAGCGTCGACTCCTCCGACGCGGCGTTCCAGACCGCCGGTGCGCTGGCGCTCCGGGACGCGGCCGACAAGGGCCGGCCGACGTTACTGGAACCGGTTGACGAGGTGGTCATCCGGGTGCCCGACGCGTCGGTGGGCGCGGTGTTGGGCGACCTCTCCGGCCGACACGGCCGGGTGCTCGGCACCGAACCCGACACCACCGCCGAGGGGCGAACCCTGGTCCGCGCCGAGGTGGCCGCTACCGAACTCCTCCGCTACGCCGTGGAGCTGCGCTCGATGACCGCCGGTACGGGCACCTTCCGCCGCGGGTTCGCCCGCTACGAACCCATGCCCAGCCACCAGGCCGACCGGGTCCGCGCGGAGCGCGGCTGACCGGGTGGCGGGGGTTCGCGGGGGCGGTGGCCGCCGCCGCGGGATCGTGGGGTCAGGAGGGCCAGGCGCTGGCCAGCAACGCCCGGGTGTCGCCGAGCAGCTGCGGCAGGACCTTGGTCCGGCCGATCACCGGCATGAAGTTGGCGTCACCGCCCCATCGGGGCACCACGTGCTGGTGCAGGTGCGCGGCGATCCCCGCACCGGCGACCCCACCCTGGTTCATCCCGAGGTTGAAGCCGTGGGCACTGCTGACCTTACGGATGACGCGCATCGCGGTCTGGGTGTGGGCGGCCAACTCCGCCGTCTCCCGGTCGTCGAGGTCGGTGTAGTCGGCCACGTGCCGGTAGGGGCAGACCAGCAGGTGCCCCGGGTTGTACGGGTACAGGTTGAGCACCACGAACACGTGCTCACCCCGCGCCACGACCAGGTTCTCCGGCTCTGACCGCCGGGGGGCCAGACAGAAGGGGCAGCCGGTGGGCCGCTCGTATCCGCCCTCGGGCCGGTCCCCGCCGGAGATGTAGGTCATCCGATGGGGCGTCCAGAGCCGGTCCAGGCCGTCGGCCATAGCATCGCTGTTGGTGTGTTCCTCCGCCCCAGTCACAGCAGCGATCCTACGGCCCGGCACCGGGTGCGCCGAAGCTCGGCGTACCCGACCAGCCCGACGGGCGGGCCGGGTACCCCACGTCGGGGTCTTCTCGGCGGTCGTGCCGCCGGCCCGGGCGCCCGTCACCCCTCGGCAGCGGAGGGCCCCTGGTTGGCGCGGGAGTTGACCACATCGAGGACGTGGTTGACCGCCTCGGCCGCCGGCACCCCGTTGCGCTGGGAGCCGTCCCGGTAGCGGAACGACACGGTGCCCGCCGCCACATCGTCGTCGCCAGCGATCACCATGAATGGAACCTTCTGCTGCTGGGCGGTCCGGATCTTCTTCTGCATCCGGTCGTCACCGGCGTCGACCTGGGCCCGCACGCCGGCCGCCCGCAGCGCGGCGACGAAGCCGTCCAGGTACTCGGTGTGCTCGGCGCGGATCGGGATGCCGACCACCTGCACCGGCGCCAGCCAGGCGGGGAACGCTCCGGCGTAGTGCTCGGTGAGTACGCCGATGAAGCGCTCGATCGAGCCGAACTTCGCGCAGTGAATCATGATCGGCTGCTGCCGGCTGCCGTCGGCTGCCTGGTACTCCAGCCCGAAGCCGGCCGGCTGGTTGAAGTCGTACTGGATCGTCGACATCTGCCAGGTGCGGCCGATGGCGTCCTTGGCCTGCACCGAGATTTTCGGGCCGTAGAAGGCCGCGCCCCCCGGGTCCGGCACCAACTCAAGGCCGGTGTCCCGGGCGCACTGCTCCAGCACGGCCGTCGCCGTCGCCCAGTCCTCGGCGGAGCCGACGAACTTGTCCGGTTTGGTCTCGTCGCGGGTGGACAGCTCAAGGAAGAAGTCGGTGATGCCGAAGTCCTGCAGCAGGCCGAGCACGAAGGCCAGCAGGTGCTTGATCTCCGCGGGCGCCTGCTCCTTGGTGCAGTAGGAGTGCGAGTCATCCTGGGTGAAGCCCCGCACCCGGGTCAACCCGTGGATGACGCCGGACTTCTCGTACCGGTAGACCGAGCCGAACTCGAACAGCCGCATCGGCAGTTCCCGGTAGGAGCGCCCGCGCGACCGGTAGATCAGGTTGTGCATCGGGCAGTTCATCGCCTTGAGGTAGTAATCCGCCCCTTCGAACTGCATGGGCGGGAACATCCCGTCGGCGTAGTACGGCAGGTGGCCCGAGGTGTGGAAGAGGCCTTCCTTCGAAATGTGCGGGGTGCCGACGTAGTCGAAGCCCTCCTCGACGTGCCGGGACCGGACGTAGTCCTCCATCGTCCGCTTGAGCACGCCACCCTTGGGGTGGAACACCGGCAGGCCGGAGCCGATCTCGTCGGGAAAGCTGAACAGGTCGAGGTCGGCGCCGAGCTTGCGGTGGTCCCGCCGGGCGGCCTCCTCCAGCAACCGCAGATACGCCTTCAGCTCATCCCGGGTCGGCCACGCGGTGCCGTACACCCGCTGGAGCTGTGGGTTCTTCTCCGAACCACGCCAGTACGCGGCGGCCGACCGCATCAGCTTGAACGCCCCGATCAGTCGGGTGTTCGGCAGGTGCGGGCCGCGGCACAGGTCCGACCAGCAGACCTTGTCCGAGTCGGCGGCGAGGTTGTCGTAGCTGGTCAGTTCCCCGCCGCCGACCTCCATTACCTGGGAGGAGTCCAGCCCGTCGCCCTTGAGCTCAATCAGCTCCAGCTTGAACGGCTCGGCCGCGAGCTCGCCGCGGGCCTCGTCCCGGTCCCGGAAGCGGCGGCGGCGGAACCGCTGGCCGGACTTGATGATCTCCTGCATCCGCTTTTCCAGCTTCGTCAGGTCCGCGGGCTGGAACGGCTGGTCAACCGCGAAGTCGTAGTAGAAACCGTTCTCGATCGGCGGACCGATGCCCAGCTTCGCCTCAGGAAAGAGATCCTGCACGGCCTGGGCGAGCACGTGGGCCGTGGAGTGCCGCAGCACGGCCAGCCCGTCCGGGGTGTCGATGCCCACCGGCTCGACCACGGTCTGCTGTTCCGGGGTCCAGTCCAGGTCGCGAAGCTGGCCCAGCGGGTCCCGCACCACCACGACCGCGCTGCGACCGGTCATCGGTAGTCCGGCCGCCGCGACCGCGTCGGCCGCCGTCGTCCCGGCGGCCACGACGACGGGGTCGGCCACAACGGGGTTACGGGGTGCGGACACGGTGACTCCTCAGGGCAGACGGTACGACTCGCTGCCGATGCTATCGGTCCACCCGCCGGCACCCGCCGCGGCCGGGCCGCCGGCGCTCAGGGCAGCCAATCCGGCAGCGGTTCGCGGGCGGCCAGCCACTCGGCCGGCACTCCGGCCGGGGTACCAACCCCGGTGTACGCGGCGACGATCGCGCCGACGATCGCTGCGGTGGTGTCCACGTCCCCGCCCGCCTCGACGCAGACCCGGACCGCCGTCGGGTAGTCGTCGAGGTGACTGGCGGCGACCCAGCAGGTGAAGGGGACGGTGTCCAGCGCGGTGACCCGCGACCCGTTGCCGAGTTCGGCGACGGCCACCTCCGGGTGGCGGCCGAACAGCCGGGCGGCCACCCGAACCCCCCGACGCACCTCGCTCGTCGGGTCCAGCGCGGCGGCCACTCCGGCGAGCAGTCGCGCTGGCTCCGGACGGTGGCCGTCCAGCCGGCCTCGGGCGGCGAGCGACGCCGCCACGGCCACCGCGACGGCACCGGCGACGCCCTCCGGGTGGGCATGGGTCACCTCGGCCGAGGCGCGGGCCTGGGCCGCCGCGCGGCTGCTCGAGTCAGCGAAGTACGCCCCGAGTGGCCCGACCCGCATCGCGGCGCCGTTGCCGCAGGAGCCCTGCCCCGCGAAGGCGGAGGCCGCGGCCACCGGCCACGGGGTGCCGGTGCGGATCAGCCGCAGGATGCCGACCGCCCCGGGACCGTAGCCCCGGTACGGTTCGCACCGCTCGGCGAAGGCCAGGGCGAGCGCGTCCCGGTCGATCCGCCCGGTCTCGGCGAGCGCGGCGACGACCGAGCAGGCCATCTCGGTGTCGTCGGTCCAGGCCCACGGGGACGGCGGGAGCCGGCCGGCGGCCAGGTCGGCCGGTCGGCGACCGGGAACGAAGAACTGGGAGCCGAGCGCGTCACCGACCGACAACCCGGCCAACGCGTCCCGGGCGAGCGCGAGTCTCGTGTCGGCGAAGAGGGTGAAGGACATCGTTTTACCAGCTTGCCGGTTTCACCGCGGTGCCGCAACGCGACCACCTTGCCGCGCCGAGTACCGTCTTGGGGTGGCCACTGTGCTCCTGGTCGAAGACGATCACGTCGTCCGCGGCGCGATGCTGCGCTCCCTCACCGGCCGGGGGCACGCCGTACACGCCGTCGGCACCGCGCTCGAAGCCCTGCGCCGAGTGGCGGCAGAGACCCCCGACCTCGTCGTACTCGACCTGGGCCTGCCCGACCTCGACGGTTCCGACGCCCTGCGGATGCTGCGGGGCATCACCGATATCCCGATCATCATCGCCACCGCCCGCGACGATGAACAGTCAGTCGTCCGGCTGCTGCGCGCCGGTGCCGACGATTACATGATCAAGCCATTCACCGGCGCACACCTGGACGCCCGGATCACGACCGTACTGCGGCGGACCGGTCGGGCCAGCCGGACGGTCCAGCCCGCGGTGCACGAGGTTGGCGGACTCCGCATCGACGTCGGCGAACGCAGCGCCGAGCTGGACGGGGAGCCGTTGGCGCTGACCCGCAAGGAGTTCGACCTGCTGGCGTACCTGGCGGCACGACCGGGCCGGGTAGTGTCGCGCCGGGAACTCTTGGAGGAGGTATGGCGGCAACCGTCGGTCGGCGAGGACCAGACCATCGACGTTCACCTCTACTGGCTCCGCCGCAAGATGGGCGAGACCGCGGCGAAGCCGCGCTACCTGCGCACCGTGCGGGGGGTGGGCCTCCGACTGGTAGCACCCGGCTGAGGTGGTCACTGGCCCTGGCCGTGGCGGGTGTGTGCACGCTCACGGCCCTCGCGTTCCTGGTGCTGTCGGCCACCGGTCTCGGCGACAGGAGCCCGTGGTGGCTTCCGATCGGCGTGGGGGTGGCGCTGGTCGCCACCGCGGTGTTGGTGGTTGATCGGGTGGCGACCCGCACGGTGCGCGCGGCCCGGGACCTGACGCAGGGAGCGCTGGCCCTCGGCGCGGGCGACCTCAACGTCCGGGTGCAGCCGAGCGGTCCCGGAGAGTTGGTCGCGGCCGGGTACGCATTCAACCGGATGGCCGAACACCTGGTCGCCACTCGCGCGGACGAGCGGGAACTGGTGGCCGACCTGTCCCACCGGCTACGCACGCCGCTGACCGCGCTTCGGTTGGACGCCGAGGCACTGGACCCGGACGACACCAGCATCGGCCTCTTCAGCGAGGCAGAGCTGGATCGTCGGCGTGGGATCCGGCGGATCCGGCAGGCGATCGCCACGCTGGAGGACGAGGTCGACCAGTTGATCAAGACGACCCGCAAGGCGGCCACGCAGGAGACCGCGCCAGGCAGCTGCGATGTCAGCGAGGTGGTCCGGGAACGGATGCGCTTCTGGTCCGCGCTGGCCGGCGACCAGAACCGGCCGTTCCGGGTCACCGGGGCGCAGCTGCGCATTCCGGTGCCGGTGCCGCGGGCGGAGCTGGCCGCCGCGCTGGACGCGGTGATCGGCAACGTGTTCCGGTACACGCCCCAGGGAACGGCGTTCGAGGTGGCGGTCTCCCGGCGGGATGGATACGTCGCCATCCGGATCGACGATGCCGGGCTGGGCGTCGCAGACCCGGACCGGGCGCTGCGCCGGGGTGCCAGCGACCGTGGCTCGACCGGGCTCGGCCTGGACATCGTGAAGCGGGTCGCGGTGCAGGCCAACGGCTCGGTCAGCATCGACCGCGCCCAACTGGGTGGGGCGAGCGTGGTGATGCTGCTGGCCGACCCGGAGGCGACACCGCGGCACGTCAGCCGGTTCGGCCTGGTGGGCCGGAGGGCCCGGGAGGCCCGCGACCACGCCGACAGTGGCCGGCGGCGCTGGAACCGGCGCCGCCCGGCTGATCGCTGAGTCACCCAAGCTGTGCCCGCGGCTAAGTTCTCCTTAGATCCCGCTTAACACCGGCGCTGCGCCGACACCAGCCTGCCACGATCAGGAGGCGAACCCACCACTTCGCCGGCCCGCCGCCCAGGCAGCCTCGGCCGGCGAAGCCGTGCGCGCGGCGGGAACCCGTTCCCCCCCCTCCTCCCGCCGCGCGCACCCGTTCAGGCCGCCTTCGCCAGATAGGCGTCGATCTCCCCGGCGATCCGTTGCTTACTCGCGGGGTCGAGGAAGGACGCGGTCACCGCGTTGCCGGCCAGCGCGGCGATGCCCTGTGGACCGAGGTCGAGCAGCCGGGCGGCCACCGCGTACTCGTCGTTGAGGGTGGTCCCGAACATCGGCGGATCATCGGAGTTGATCGTGACCAACAGCCCGGCCTCGACCAGCCGGGGCAACGGGTGCTCCTCAATGCGGGCCACCGCGCGGGTGCGGACGTTGGAGGTCGGACACACCTCCAGGGCCAGCTGCCGCTCGGCCAGGAACGCCAGCAGTTCCGGGTCCTCGACCGCCGAGATGCCGTGCCCGAGTCGTTCGGCGCCCAGGTCGCGCAGCGCGTCCCAGACGGTCTGCGCCCCGGTGGTCTCCCCCGCGTGCGGCACCGACCGGAGGCCGGCCGCGCGGGCCTGATCGAAGTACGGCTTGAACTGGGGCCGGGGTACACCGACCTCCGGGCCACCCAACCCGAAACTGATGAGCCCATCAGGGCGCTCGTCCAGGCTGATCCGCAGGGTCTCCTCCGCCGCCGGCAGGCCGGCTTCACCCGGGATGTCGAAGCACCAGCGCAGCTCGATGCCGAAGTCGGCCGCCGCCCGTTTGCGGGCGTCCTCGATCGCCTCGCAGAACGCCGGCGCGGGAATACCCCGGCGCACGTGTGAGTACGGGGTGACGGTCAACTCCGCGTAGCGGACCTGCTGACGGGCCAGCTCCCGGGCCACCTCGTGGGTGAGGAGCCAGACGTCCTCCTGGTCCCGGATCAGATCCACCACGCTCAGGTAGATCTCGACGAAGTGCGCGAAGTCGCGGAAGGCGAAGTAGTCGGCGAGCGCCTCCGGGTCGGCCGGGACCGGGCTGCGCCCCTCGTGCCGGGCGGCCAACTCGGCGACGATCCGGGGCGAGGCGGAGCCAACGTGGTGCACGTGCAACTCAACCTTGGGCAGGCCGGCAATAAAGGTGGACAGGTCGGTCACAGGTTCTCCTCTACGCGGGCGGCGGTACGGGCAACGAAAAAGACGCGGCGGAACGGAAAGCACACCTGGCCCTGCTGCACCGGGTACGCCTCGGCGAGCCGTACGCCCAGTTCCCTCCGGAAGTCGGCCCAGCCGGTAGGGTCGAGCGCGGCGCGCACCGGACGAAGCGCGGTCCCCTCCATCCAGCTCAGCACCGGATGGTCGGCATCAGCCGGAGCCGGAAGCAGGTGCACGTAGCTAGTCTCCCAAGCATCCACCGCGCACCCCTCGGCGGCCAGCAGCCGGGCGTATCCGACCGCGTCGTCCACGGACGCGGCGCGGAGCAGCGGGCCGAGCACCGTACGCCAGGCCGGACGGTTGGCCACCGTCTGCAGTGCCCGGTGCGACGGCGCGTCGAAGTTGCCCGGCACCTGCACCGCGAGGACGGCGCCGGCCGGCAGTTCCCGAGTCCAGCGGGTGAGCAGGTCCCGGTGCTCGGGTACCCACTGCAGCAGTGAGTTGCTGATGACCACGTCCTGGTCCCGGCCGGGGTGCCAGTGTCGGACGTCGGCGACGGCGAACTCCACCGGAGTGTCCAACGAGGCGGCCCGGTCGATCATCTCCGGTGCGGCGTCGATGCCGGTGACCCGGCTGTCGGGCCAGCGCTCGGCGAGAATCGTGGTCAGGGTGCCGGGCCCGCAGCCGAGGTCGACCACCGCCCGGGGCCGGGTGGTCGGCACCCGGGCGAGCAGGTCGTGAAACGGCCGGGCCCGTTCGTCGCCGTAGCGCAGGTATGTTGTCGGATCCCACATGACACCTCCAAACCGTACGTACGTCTTGTTGAACTGTGGCCCACCGTAGTCCGGACCAGCCCGAATCACTAGGCTCACCTCATGGAGCAGCGCACCCTTTCCCGGCGGAACCGCGCCGTCGGCGTGGTCGGCCTCGGCACCTGGCAGCTCGGAGCCGACTGGGGCACCGTCTACAACGACCTGGCCCGGCCGCAGGCGCACGACCGGTGGTGAACGGGACGGGCGCCCCCGGGGGGCGAGAAGGCGAAGCCGTGCTGCGGGGCTGGCTGGCGCTGGCACTCGGGCTGCTGGCCGTGGTGCTCGGCGCCCTCTGGACCGTACAGGGGCTGGGATTCATCGAGGGCAGCTTTATGACCGACGTGCGGCTCTGGGCCGTCGTCGGTCCGGTGCTCGCACTCGCCGGGTTGGCCTCGCTCGGGCTCGGCCTCCGCACCCGCCGCCGCTGAGCACCACCGACCGAACCGGAAAACGACGAGGCCCCGCATCCCGGAATGGGGTGCGGGGCTCGTGCTGATCCGGGCGAGCCGGATCAACCACTGACCGGCGGTGTGCCGGTCGGCGTAGTTCAGAGGGGGCGGACCTGCTCAGCCTGCGGACCCTTCTGACCCTGGGCGATCTCGAACTCCACCCGCTGGTTCTCCTCCAGCGTGCGGTAGCCGCTGGTCTGGATGGCCGAGAAGTGGACGAACACGTCAGCACCCCCGCCGTCGACGGTGATGAAGCCGAAGCCCTTGTCAGCGTTGAACCACTTCACGGTTCCCTGCGCCATGTGTATCTCCTTCTAAAACTGGCGGCCGAGCACGCCGTGCGGCCGGTTGGCCGTTTTCGAGCAGCGGCGCCTGAGGCGGCCCCCGATGAAGGAGACTTCTCTCAACCCACGCCATCTCTCAACAGCGTGGAACAGCAAACCACGTACGCAAAAACTCTGCACAGCCTACCGGACGAAATTCTCTGACATGTGACCTGTCGGATGCCTAAGATCGGCCCGGCCGCCCCCCGCAAACCAACGAAAAGGCCCAACGTCGCCCGAACTCGGCGCGGGCTCCAGCGCACAGAGCCGAGGTCACTTCGGCCAGTTGCCGGTCATCCGACGCATCCCCACCGCCCCGCCCCGGTCCACCGCCGCCCGGACAACCGCGAAGATCGCCCCCTGCAACGCCGCCGCGGCCAGGATCTCGCCCCAACCGCGGTCCTCGTCGGTGGCGCTCGGCGCCGCGCCAGCACCTGCCACCTTCCACACCTGCTCGAAGATGACACCCGCCGCGGCACCGGCGGCGAAACCCAACAGAATGCCGACCGGCTTGTACGCGGCCTTCCCCAACCCTCTACTCACCGACGCCTCCCCCGGACGATCATCAGTACGACGACGGCGGCCACCGCGCCCGCGGCCAACACGGCGAACGGCACCGGGCTGCCGCCGACCCGTTCACCGCGCGGCCGGGCCCGCCCGCGCACCCGCGCCGCCGCCACGGTCGCCTGCTCCCGCATCCGCTCCTTCGCCTGCTCGGTCGAGGAACGCAGCCGCTTCTTCACGTCGGCCTTGGCGGCCAGCGCCTCCATGGTCTCGCTGAGCTCGACCCGGGTCCGCCGGATCTCCTCGCGGAGCGCCTCAGTGTCCCCGCGGGCCCGCCCGTTACCCGTCATGCCGGTCTCCCGTCCTGCGCTGCGGCCTTCCCATCCTTCATCGCTGCGGTGACGGTGTCCACATCCGCCCGGACGCTGCGCACCGTGCTCGCCGGGACCGGCGGAACCGCCTGAGTGACCTGCTTCTTACCAACCAGGGCGAGGACGCCGGCGGCGACGAAGAGCACCACCGCGACAATCAGGGCGGCCACCCAGGCGGGCAGAATCAGGGCGAGCAGCAGGATCACGGTCGCCACGAGCGCACCGAGCCCGTACAGCGCCAGCATCCCGGCACCGCCGAAGAGGCCGATGCCAATCCCGGCGTGTTTCCCCTTCTGGGTCAGCTCCGCGCGGGCCAGCGCCAACTCGTCGCGGACCAGCCGGGAGACCTGCTCGGTGGCCCGCTGCACCAGTTCGGCGGTGGACGGCTCGCTCCCGGCCTGGGTTGGACGGGCATTCGCCACGTCAGCCATGTTGTCCTCCTCTCCTCGTCACCGCGCTTCACGCCCCCAGGGAGCCCGTCGATCCATCGCCCGGCCCACCCCCACCCGGCGCAGGTCAGGGGTCGCGCAGCAGGTCCCCCCAAAACGCCGTTCCAAACGTTGCCGCACTCGGCCCGACGTCCCCCGCCCGACCACGTCACGCTAACCCCTCCGGCCAAGCCGGCGCAGCCGTCGATCGTGGCGGATGCCCGTCGCGGGCCCGCCGTCGGGCACGACCAGCCGGCAGAACGAAGGCGGCGAGCAACGGGCCGGAGGCGATCAGGGACGGGGCGGAGGTGATCAGCGGCGGGAGTCGGCCGCCTCGTCCGGCCCGACGAAGGCCTCGCTGCGGGCGGCGCCATCCTCGCTGCCGCCGAAGATCCGCGCATCGTCGGACCCGGCACCGTCGGCGAGTCGGCCGGCCGGCGACGGGCGACGGGGATTGGCCCACTGCCACGGCTGGCCACCCCCGGCGTCACCGACCTCGGCCCGCATGCGGGGCATCGCGGTCGGCCGCTGCTTCCACACCCAGGCAACCAGGTGCTCGCGGACCAGACAGCGCAGGTCCCAGAGGTTGCCGGCGTTCGCCGCGCTGACCAACGCGCGCACTTTGATCATGCCGCCGGTCGCGTCGATCACCTGCAACACGCAGACTCGGCCGTCCCACAGTTCGTTGCTCTCCGCCAGCCGACGCAGCTCCTCCCGCATCGCCTGCACCGAGATCGACCAATCGACATCGAACTCGGCGGTGCCGAGTACCGCGGCCTCGCTCCGGGTCCAGTTCTGGAACGGCTTGCTGGTGAAGTACGACGTGGGCAGGATCAACCGCCGGTCGTCCCAGATCCGCAACACCACATAGCTGAGGGTCAGCTCCTCGATCCGACCCCACTCCCCGTCCACGACCACCACATCGCCGAGGCGTACCGCGTCACTGAAGGCGAGCTGGAGACCGGCGAAGACGTTGCCCAGCAGACTCTGCGCGGCCAACGCCGCCACCACACCAACCACACCAGCGCTGGTCAGCACCCCGGCGCCGATCCCACGGACAGCGGGGAAGGTCATCAGCATCACGCCGAGCGCAAGGAAGACAACCACCGCGATGGTCAACCGGCGCAGGAGCACCACCTGGGTACGAATCCGGCGGTGCCGGTTGTCCGCCACCTCGACCTGGAACCGGGCGAGTGCGGTGTCCTCGACCACCACCAGCAACGCGGCGACCAGCCAGGCGGTGGCGGCGATCACCCCGAGTACCAGGATGTGTAGCAGGGCCTGACGCCAGTTGGTGCCGGTCGCGTAGCCGGTGGTGAACCGCACGGCGAACTGCACGGCGAGGATGGTCGTCGCCACCTGGAACGCGCGGTGGGCGTGCTCGGCCAGCCCGGTCAGCAGCAACGATCGCTGGCCGAGCCGCCGGGTTATCCGGTGCGCGACGCTGACCACTAACAGGGCGCCCGCCGCGGCGGCGAGCGCGGCAGTGATCGTCCCGAGGTAGCTCTCCACGGTCTCTCCTCCTCACCACCGGACGTCGGGGACGCCCGGCGAAGGCCCAATGGTGCCGTTGATCGGCCGGGCCGACCAGTTCAGCCTTCTGGTCACGGCAGCAGAGGAGGCAGAAGGCACCGCCGGGGGATGCCGGAGCGATGACGTTGACAGCACCTGCCCGGGAGCTACCGTACGTCACACCGGCGGCAGTAACCCCGGAGACGCCGTCCCGGAGCGGGTGGAAATCCGCCCCGGGACCAAGGGGACGCCCGTACTCAGCCCCCCGAACCCTGCGCCACCTGGATGGCGACCTGGTCGGCGGTGAGGTCTTCCAGCGTGACCGAGAACCCGCCGACCTCGGCGGCCGGCTGCCCGGTAGTGAGGGTGAGCTGCTCACCGGCGACCTCGACGGTCACCTGGTCGTCCTGGGCACCGATCAACCTGGCCTCGATACCGAGGATGCTGGCCTCGGCGTTGGTCTCGCGGTCGAAGGTGACTGTGCAGCCGTCCAGCCCACAGTCGGTGGAGACCCCCTCGGCAGAGCCGCAGCCGGTCAACACGGCGGCACCGAGCGCCAGTCCGACGAAGAGGCCGGCGGTGCGACGGGGGGTTTTCGGGGGGAGGGGAACGTGTCGGTTCGTCACGGCCCAAGGGTACGAGACGGTCGCCGTAGCGACTCTCCGCCGACTTCGGCGGCGCGGGTTAGGGTCCGCTCATGCCGTTCGACATCGCCCGCATTCGGGCCGCGTATCCCGCCCTGGCAGAGGGGCACGTCCACTTCGACGGTGCCGGCGGCACCCAGACCGCCGCGCCGGTGATCGCCACGGTGACCGAGACGATGGGTACGGCGCTGGGCAACCGCAGCGGCGGCAACCTTCCCGGCCGACGCTCGCTGGAGCTGGTGGCCGCCGCCCGCACGGCCCTGGCCGACCTGCTCGGCACGGACCCGGAGGGGGTGGTGCTGGGCCCGAGCGCGACCGCGCTCACCTACACCCTGGCCCGCGCCCTCGCCTCAACCTGGCGGCCGGCCGACGAGGTGGTGGTGTCCCGACTCGACCACGACGCCAACGTACGACCGTGGATCCAGGCAGCCGAGGCGGCGGGCGCAACCGTACGGTGGGCGGAGTTCGATCCGCACACCGGAGAGCTGCCGGCCGGCCAGTACCCCGATCTGGTCAACGAGCGGACCCGGTTGGTCGCGGTCACCGCCGCCAGCAACGCGATCGGCACGATGCCCGACGTGGTGGCGATCGCCAAGGCAGCGCACGCCGTCGGAGCGCTGGTCTGCGTGGACGGTGTGCACTCGGTGCCGCACGGTCCGACCGACCGCACCGCGTTGGGGGCGGACTTCCTGGTCACCAGCGCCTACAAGTGGTCTGGCCCGCACGTGGCCGCAGTGGCGGCGGATCCGGCGTGCTGGGAGCGCCTGCACCCGGCGAAGCTGCGCCCCTCCGCCGACTCCGTACCCGATCGATTCGAGTACGGCACGCCCAGTTTTCCGCTGCTGGCCGGGACCGCCGTCGCCGTGGACCACCTCGCCGGGCTGGACCCGACGGCCACCGGAAGCCGACGGGAGCGGCTGCGGAGCAGCCTGAGCGCGGCCCGCGGGTACGAGGAGGGGCTGTTGGACCGGCTCCTCGACGGTCTCGCCAACCTGCCCGCGGTCACCGTGCTCGGCTCACCGGCCCGGCGCTGCCCCACCGTCTCGTTCCGGCTGGCCGGCCAGGCTCCGGCCGAGACCCAGGCGGCGCTCGGCGCGGCGGGGTTCTGCCTCTCCGCCGGTGACTACTACGCCTACGAGTACTTCCAGACGGTGGGGCTGCGGGACAGCGGCGGGGCGGTACGCGTCAGCCTGTACCACTACAACACCCTCACCGAAGTGGATCGGCTCCTCGACGAGGTGGCGAGGCTCTCCTCCAGCCGCTGACGCGCTTCGGCCCACGATCAGCCGATCCCGTGCCGAACTTCCCGTCCCGACCCGCGATCAGCCGATCCCGGTCAGGAACTCCGCCGCGGCCCGGCTGCCGGCGCGGGTCGCGCCGTGGGTGGCGACATGCACCGCCCCGGTGATCAGTTCGGGTACGCCCAGTTCGACGACGACGGCATCCGGTCGGTCGGCCAGTGCGCGCGTCACGGCCGCCCGCATCCACGGGTGCCGGTGCAGGTCACGGACGACGAGGACAAGGTGGCGACCACCGGCTTCGGCGGTGAGGTCCGAGGGCACCTCGCCCTCGGCGTACCGGACGGCGGTGGTGCCCGGCAGCAACGCTGCCAGGGGCGCGGCGACACCCCACGGTGTCTCGGTGCCGATCGCGAGGTTGCGGGGCGGTGCGAACTCGACCACGTGGGCCGGGCCGGCCAGCGGCAGCGCGTCCAGCCCGGCACGTTCCGTGGTGACCCGGACGGCCCGGCGGGCGGCGGCGAATCCCACCGCCGAACCGCTACCGGCCGCCGGGCGGGCGGTCCGGCCGGCCTGGCGAGCGGCGGTGGTGGTGGCGAGTTGGTCGACCCGCTTGGCCGCCTCGACGAGGCGTTCCTCGGGTAGTTCGCCCGCCACGACGGCGGCCACGATCGCGTCCCGCAGCCGCCGAGCCACATCCTCGTCAGCGTGCTCGCCACCGACGCAGATGGCGTCGGCCCCGGCGGCCAGGGCCCGGACCGCGGCGCCGGTGAAGCCGTACCGGTCGGCGACGGCGCGCATCTCCATCGCGTCGGTCACCACGACTCCGGCGAAGCCCAACTCGTCCCGGAGCAGTTCGGTGAGGATCCGGCGGCTCAGGGTGGCCGGTAGGTCTGGGTCCAGCGCGGGCAGGAGCAGGTGACCGGCCATAACCGCCTGCACGCCAACGGAGAGCGCGGCACGAAACGGGGTCAGCTCCACCGCGTTTAACCGGCGCCGGTCGCCGCTGATCCGGGGCAGGCCGTGATGGGAGTCGACCTGGGTGTCACCGTGCCCGGGGAAGTGTTTGGCGCAGGCCGCGACGCCGCCGGCCTGTAGGCCCCGCACCCAGGCGGCGGTGTGTCGGGCGGTCAGGTTCGGATCCGCTCCGAAGGACCGCACTCCGATCACCGGGTTGTCCGGGTTGGAGTTGACATCGGCGGCCGGCGCGTAGTTCAGGGTGATCCCCAGCGCCGCCAGCTCCGCGCCGAGGTCGTTTGCCACCTCCTCGGTCAGCAGCGGATCGTCGATCACGCCGAGGGCCAGATTGCCCGGGCGGGAGCTGCCGAGACCCGACTCGATCCGGGTCACGTCGCCGGCTTCCTCGTCGATGGCGACGATGACGTCCGGCCGCTCGGCGCGCAGCGTCGCGGTCAGCGCGGCGACCTGCTCCGAGTCGACCACGTTGCGGGCGAAGAGCACCACCGCGCCGAGCCCCTCCCCCAGCCAACGACGCACCCAGGATGGGGCGGTGGTACCGACGAAGCCCGGCTGAAGGACAGTGGCGGCCAGGGATGCGAGGTGCGCCGTACGTGTGCTCACGCCGCCACCTCGGGCCACTCGGCAGGCCAGTCGGTCATGTCCCTCCCCCGTCTCCGCGCCCGGCGGCGCTTTGCCATGGTCACACCACCCAAATAAATAGTCAATAAACCTAACAGTTGCAGCGTGGCGCGCCGCCCGGGAGAGTTCGGGGATGGACTCCGAACTTCTGGCCGAGGCGACCGGCCCGGCCGACGTCCCCGGCGTACGCCTCCTCGGCGTGGTGGTGGGCGGCCTACTGCTGGTCGCCGCGATCCGCGCGATGTTTCGCCGCTGAGCCCGACCCGATCCGCCACTGACCGCCCCAGACCACCGACGCGGCGCGGGTTGGCTGCCCCGACTCGGGACGACCGACATCGGTCAGGCCTCGGCCAGCAGTTCGAGGACCCCCCGCTCGGCATCCTCGCGGGGCATCCACCGACCTACCGGCGCCAACACCCCGTCGTGGTAGAGGTCCACGACCCGAGGGTCGACGTAGGACGTACGGGCCACCGTCGGCGTGTTCCCGAGCAACCCCGCCACCTCACGCATGACCGCGGCCACCGCGCGGCGGCGAGCGGTGGCCGACCGCTGTCCGCCGGCAGCGGCCAGCCCGGTGGCCGCCAGAACGGTGGCGTGCCAGGTCCGGAAATCCTTCGCGGTCATCTCACCACCGCTGGCCACCCGCAGATACCCGTTGACATCGTCTCGGCGCACGTCCCGCCAGTGCCGGCCGTCCCAGTAGCCGAAGAGCCGAGCCGCGGCGCGGCGGCGCCGCCGCAGGTTGGCCAGCACCTGACACAGCACCGGGTCCTCGATCCAGCGAACCTGTTCGACTCCGCCCTTCGCCGGAAACTCGAGGACCATGCAGCCACGGCGGGCGTGGGCGTGCTCCGGACGCAGGGTGGACACCCCGAACGTCGGATCGTCGCCCGCCGCGTACCGCTCGCTGCCCACCCGGAAGGCACCCAGATCCAACAGCCGAGCGACCGTGGCCAGCACCCGATCTCGGTGCAGACCCCGACCGTCGAGGTCCGCCGCGATGCGCTCGCGCAACCGGGGCAACCGCCGGGCCACCTCGAGCACGTGGTCAAACTTCGCCTCATCCCGCTTGCGCCGCCACTCCGGGTGGTACAGGTACTGTCGGCGACCAGCCGCGTCAACTCCGGTGGCCTGGATGTGCCCGTTCGGATGCGGCGAGATCCACACGTCCTGCCAGGCCGGCGGGATGACGAGGTCACGCAGGCGGGCCAGCCGATCCGGATCACGGACCGGCTCGCCGGCCGGATCGCAGAACCCCCAGCCCCGGCCACGCCGGTGGCGCCGGTAGCCGGGCCGACCCGGGTCACTACGCCGCAGTCGCACCGGCCGTCCGCGCCATCCGCTCCACCTCGGCCACGGCGACCAGCACCTGGTCAACGTTGATCGCCGCCAGCGCCGGATGGGGCCCCGCCCCGTCCCGGTCCGAACCGTCCCCGCCGCCGTTCGCCCCGAGGCTCCGATGCCACGTCCGTTCGGGTGGTGGCCCCCAGTGGGCCGGCGAGTGGGGACCGAAGAGGACCACCGAGGGAGTGCCGTAGGCGGTGGCGAGGTGGGCGATGCCGGTGTCGCCGCTGACCAGCAGGCGGGCGTGGGCGACCAGACCGGCGAGGTGCTGCAGGTCGGTACGGCCGGCTCGTACGCTGTGCCCGGGCAGCCCGGCGAGTTGCGCGACCCGGCGAGCGAGGGGGCGCTCGGCGGCGACGCCGGTGATCACGATCTCGTGGCCGGCGCCGGCGAGCTGGCGGCCGAGGGCCGCGAACCGCTCCACCGGCCAGCGCTTGCCCGGGATCTTCGAGCCCGGATGCAGCACAGTCGCCCCGGTCTGGGTCCGCCCCGGTGCTGGCCGGCGCAGACCCAGGTCCGTCGGGTCGGTCGGAACACCGTGCCAGGCCAGGAGGCGGCACCACCGACGTACCTCGTGCTCGTCGGCCCGCCAGGAGGGGCCGTCGTGGTGCCCGGCGGCCCGGTTGGCGAAGGCGAACAGCCGACGGGGGCGGGTACCGACCAGCAGGCGGTGGGACTCGGGTCCGCGGCCGTGCAGATTAACCGCCAGGTCGGGGGCGGGGCCACGCCACCGGGGGTGAGCCAGATCGGCGGTGTCGACCAGCTCGTCAATACCGCCGATCAGCTCGACCAGCGGCGCCAACCAGCGCGGGGCGAGCAGGACCAGGCGCTCGTCGGGGTAACGGACCCGCAGGGCACGCAGGGCCGGCACGGCGGTGGCGAGGTCGCCGAGGCCCAGCGCCCGAAGGATCAAGATCACGGGTAGGAGGACTCCTGTTCGGCGCAGACCACCAGTTCCCGGATGGCGCAGCCGGCGGGTTGGGTCAGGGCGAACATGACGGCGGCGGCGGTGTCCGTGGGGTCGTTGAGGATCGCGTCCGGCCCGGGTCGGTACTGCGCTTCGCGGGCGTCGAAGAAGGCGGTGCGCATACCGCCGGGGATGAGCAGGGTCACGCCGACCCGGCCGGCGAGCTCGGCGGCGAGGGAGCGGGTGAACCCGACCACCCCGAACTTCGCCGCGCAGTACGCCGTCGCGTCACTGACCGCCTTGACCCCCAGTGTTGAGGCGACGGTGACGATCCGGCCCCGAGACTTCTCGAGGAACGGCAGGGCCGCCCGGACGACGGCGGCGGTGGCGAGCAGGTCCACCGTGACGATCCGGTCCCAGACCTCTCCCGGCAGCTCGGCCAGCCGACCCGGTACATCCATTCCGGCCGCCGTCACCACGGCGTCCAGGCCGCCGTGGTCCGCGGCGAGTTCTCGGGTGACGGCCTCGGCCGCCCGGGTGTCGGCCAGATCGCACGCCGCCCACGGCACCCCCTCCGCCGGCGGCTGCCGGTCCACCACCAACGGTCGCCCGCCCGCCTCGGCCACCGCCGAGACCACCGCCGCGCCCAGCCCGCTCGACCCGCCGGTCACCAGGACCGTGTACCCGGCGTTCATCGGATCCCCGCCGACCGATGCGGCCGGGTCGCCGCCGCGGGTGGTGGATCTCCCCGCAGCACCGCCGTTGCCGCCGAGGTGGTGGTGCTGGCGCCACCCCGCCGGTGCGCAGCCGCGATCATCTCGGTGGTCGAGCGCCCATCGAGGTACGGCACCACCACGGTGTGCCCGCCCCACCGCCGCACCAGCTCCGCCTCCGGCAGCGCTGGTTCGCCACCACCGGTGGCATAGTCGCCTCCCTTGACCCAGATATCCGGCCGGAGCCAGGTCAGGGCCGCCTGCGGCGTCGGATCGTCAAAGACCATGACCGCATCGACGCAGCTCAAGGCGGCGAGGAGGCGACTCCGATCCCCCTGCGGCATCACCGGCCGGTTCGGGCCCTTCAACGCCGCGACGCTGGCGTCGGAGTTGAGGCAGACCACCAGGCAGTCGCCGAGTTGACGGGCGGCCTGCAGGGTCGCCACGTGCCCCGCGTGCAGCAGGTCAAAGCAGCCGCCGGTCGCGACGACGGTGCCACCGGCGGCGCGGACCTCGGCGACTACGGTGGCGGCAGCCGCCACGCCAACCCGTTCGGCCGGGACCCCCGGCAGCACTGATGGCAACGGCGCAACCGGTGGCGGCAGCATGCTCGCCACTCCCCCACCCGCCACGTACGCACAGGCCTCGGTGACCGCCTCCTGCACCGCCTCGGAGACCAACGCGCCCCGGGCCAGGGCGAGGGCGGCGGTGGCCGCGAACCGATCCCCCGCACCGCAGGTATCCCCGTCCGCTGTGGAGACCGCGGGCACGATCAGCGGCGTCGGCCCGGCGTGGCAGAGCAGGGCTCCCTCCCCGCCCATCGTCACCGCGACGGCTCGCGCCCGCCACCGCTGACGCAACTCCAGCGCGCCCCGCGAGGCGGTCACCAGCCGAGTCTCGCCCGGCGGTACCTTCGCCAGCTCACGTGCCTCGGACTCGTTGGGCGTGGCCAGGTGCACCCCGGGCACCGCGGCCGGCCCCCGGGGATGCGGGTCCCAGACCACCGGCGCCCGGGTGCCGGCCAACGCCGCCCGCAGTGCCGGCTCCCCCGCCACCCCGCGGCCATAGTCACTGACCAGCACGGTGGCGGCCCCGGCGATGACCCGCAGCACCGCTTCCGCCGGCGGGCTGGGCACACCGACGGCACCGCCGCGGTCATGGCGCAGCAGGACCCGGCCCTGCGACCGCAACCGGACCTTCTCCGGCGTCCCGCCGGCCAACCCCAGGGCATACACCTGGACGCCGGCCGCGGCGAGGAGCGAGCTGAGCCGGGCGGCACCGGCATCGTCGGCCAGGGCGGTCACCAGGACGACCTCGGTGTCCGGCGCCGCCGCCGCGAACATCGCGGCCAGGCCGGCGCCACCCGGCCGGTCGGTGGACGCGGTCTCGTCGAGCACCGGCACCGGCGAGTCCGGACAGAGCCGGTTCACCGCCCCCTCCACGTCCCGGTCGAGCAGGGTGTCGCCGACCACCACCAGGGGTCCCCTCACACCTACCTCCTCATCCCCTCGACCTGCTGCCCGTCCTCCGGGACCACCTCAACCCCGGTCCGTACCGGCCCGGTGGTCGGTACGTCGGTCGGCACCTCGGCCTCCAGGCCGGTCAACGGCACCCCCGCCACCGGCAGCCCCTCCGGCGTTCCCGCGGTGGCGGCCAGGACCACCGGCAGCGCCTGCTCGGCGTACTCGCAGAGCAGGTGACTGGTGACCAGGTGCAGTTCCTGGACGATCTGCCCGTCCGGCGCGGGAACGGCGAGGGTCTCGTGGCAGAGACCGGCCAGCGGATTGGGAGCGGGGCCGGTCAGCGCCCAGCAGCGCAGGCCGACCTGGTGGCCGGCCTGCGCGGCCTGGAGTAGGTTCTGACTCCGGCCGCTGGTGGACAGCAGCAGGAGAATGTCCCCGGGGCGACCGTGGGCGTGCACCTGACGGGCGAAGACCTGGTCGTAGCCGTAGTCGTTGCCGACGGCGGTAAGGGCGCTGGTCTCGGCGTGCAGGGCGATCGCGGAGAAGGGCTGGCGGTCGGCGCGGAGTTTGCCGACGAGTTCGGCGGTGAGGTGCTGCGCCTCGGCGGCGCTACCGCCGTTGCCGGCCACCAGCAGCCGACCGCCGCCAGCGAGGGTACGGGCGAGCTCGGCTCCCCAGGCGGGGAGTCGCTGGGCGGCCCGGCGATACGAGGGCAGCGCGGCGGCGAGGCCCGCCAGGTGCTCCTCCAACAGCGACCGGGGCGGTGTCATCCGGCCACGACCCGGGTCGCCCGGCCGACAGCCGCCACGTCGCCGTAGACGTCCACCAGCCGCTCCGCCGTGGCCGCCCACGCGTAGCGCTCCCGAGCCCGATCCAACGCCGCCGCCGCGTACCCGAACCGACGGATCCGGTCGTCGAGCAGTCGCTGGATCGCGGTACCGAGCGCCCGGGGGTCCCGGGCGGGTACGAGGTCACCGGTCACCCCATCCACCACCGTGTCCCGGATCCCCCCGACCGCGGTCCCCACCACCGGCACCCCGCACGCCATCGCCTCAAGCGGGGTCAGCCCGAACGGCTCGTACCACGGCGCGGCCACCAGTAGGTCCGCGGACCGGTACCAGTGGCCCATCTCCTCCCGGGGCACCGCGCCGGCCAGCCTGACCCGGTCGGCCACCCCGCAGCTGTGCGCCAAGGCGCGAAGTCGGCTCGCGTACGGGTCGGCTTCGAGGAGCCCTGCCGGCGGGCCGCCGACCACCACACACTCCGCCTCCGGCACGTGGGCCATCGCCCGGACCACGGTCTGGAAGCCCTTCCGCTCGACCAGCCGACCCACGGTGAGAATGCGGGGGCGGCCGTCGTCGCGTGCGGCGGCCGGCCCCAGCGGGGCGAAGGTACGGAGGTTGACTCCGGAGGGGACGACCGTCATCCGCGACCGGGGCACCCCCATCCGAACCAACTCGCCGACCTCGTCCTGGCACTGGGCGATCACCCGGTCCACCGAGCGGCCGAGTTGCCGCTCGTACCCGATGCGGCGGGCCGGGCTCGTGTCCTGTACGCCCTGGTATCGCCGCTTCACCACACCGAGCGCGTGGTACGTCTGCACCACCGGCACCCCGGTCTTCCGGCCGGCGGCGAGCGCGGCGAGGCCGCTCATCCAGAAGTGCGCGTGGACCACCTCCGGGGTCCACCGATCGCCACGCCACCGTTCGGTCAGCCAGTGGCTGAACTCCGACATGTGTGGCAGCAGGGCGTCCTTGGCCAGCGGCTCAGCCGGGCCGGCCGGTACGTGGACCACCTCGTACCCGTCCGGGCAACGAACCGTTCCCGGCAGGTCAACGGCGTCCCAGCGGGTGTAGACCCGGACCTCGTGGCCGGCCGCGGCGAGCGCCGCGGAGAGCTCGGCGACGTGCGTGTTCTGGCCGCCGGCGTCCTCCCCGCCGAGGACCGCGAGCGGGCTGGCGTGTTCCGAGATCATCGCGATCCGCATACTTCCTCCTCCAGCAGCCGGTCCCAGTCGGTGAGGAAACGGTCCAGGCCGTACCGGTCCCGGGCGGCACGGCGGGCGACAGCCCCCGCCCGGCGGGCGCCCGCCGGGTCCGCCAGCAACTGACCGGTGGCGGTGAGCAGGTCGTCCACCCGGGTGGCGAGGGCGCCGGCCCCGGGCGGCACCGCCATCACGGCCTCCGTGGCGGCGAGCGCGACGACCGGCATTCCGATCGTCATGGCCTCGATCAGACTCAGCCCGAGCGAGGTCCAGCGGCACAGGTGCAGGTATGCCCGCCGCCGCGCCAACTCGGCGTGCATCCGCGCCTGGGGCAGGTCGTCGTGACTGGTCACGCGGTCGGGGGGCAGCCCCAGCCGGTCGGCGAGCCCGGTCACCCTGAGGCCGAACACGTCCAGCGGGGCGAGTTCGGCGAACCGGGGCAGCAGGTCGGTACCGGTGACCCGCCACCGGCGGATCGGTTCGTTGATCACCACCGCGAGCCGCTCCAGCTCGCCGCTGTAGCTGACCGTCGGCGGTACGACCCCGTGGTCCACCACAGTCGTTCGGGTGTCACCGGTGTCCCAGTAAAGCTGGTTGAAGGCGGTCACATGAGCGATCAGCAGGTCGGCACGGTCCGCCATCGGGTGTCGGCTGTTCGGCACCGCACCGTCCTTCGGGGTGTTGTGCTCGACGTAGATCGTCGGGATGTCGCGGCCCGGCCGACGGCCCAGCCACCCGGTGGCCAGGGCCTCTTCCTCGGGGCGTTGCAGGAGAACCACGTCCACCTCGGCGGTGGCCAACTCCGCCGGGGTGATCTCGACCGCGTTCTCCGGCCACGGGTAGGTACGGGCCCGACCCCGACCATCCGGACCGCGGTCTGGGGTGACCGGCACCAGGTAGCGGTGCTTGCCGTGGACGAACGACGTCGTCCAGGAGCCGTGCACGTGCCAGAGCAGGATGTTCATCGGCCGCTCCGGGCCAGGGCGGTGGCCTCCGCCGACCTCGGTGGTCGAGACGGCGCCACGCCGAGCAGGGTCAGCGCGGTCAGCACCTCCTCGGGTCGGATTCGGCTCAGGCACGGGTGGCCGGGCACCGGGCAGGTGGCGGCGCGGGTGCCACGGCAGGGGGCGTCCGGGTCGCCGAGCCGAACGGTCGGCACCCGCCATGGTCCCCACTGACCGAACGGGACGGTCGGGGCGAAGAGGCTGACCACCGGGACGCCGTACGCGGCGGCGAGGTGGGCCGGGCCGGTGTTGCCGACGATCACCGCGGCGGCACCGGCGACGGTCGCGGCCAGCTCGGCCAGCTCGGTCCCGCCACCGAGGTCAACGGCGAGTCCGCCGGCCACCCGGGCGGTCAGCGCCACCTCGTCCGGACCGCCGGTGACCACGACCCGGTGGCCCGCTTTGACCAGCGTCCGGACCAGCTCCACCGCCAGGTCCGGTGGCAACCCCCGGGACTGTGCCGCCGAGCCGGGGTGTAGCACCACGTAGCCCGGTGCGCCCGCCCGTGCGGGCGGCGGCGACGCGGGCCGCAGCCGCAGGGCCGGTTCGTCGTCGGACGGTAGGGGGTATCCGGCGGCGGCGGCGAGCGAGAGCGCGCGTTCGGGCTCGGGGATGCCGACCGGGACACGGTGGCGGATGTCGAGCAGGCTTCCGGGATAGTCGTCGCTGATCGCGCTGATGCGCGGCACACCGACGGTACGCAGCAGCAGTGCCAGGGGGAGAGGAGACTGGTGGTAGCTGGTGAAGATGATCGCCTCGTCGGCGTTGACGGCGGCGAGGGTGGCGGTGAGCGCGGCGATGTCCGGCCCGGTGACCGGTGCGGGCACCGGATCGATCCAGGGCAGTTGGTGCACGACGACGGTATCCACGCCGGGTAGGAGGTCGGCGGCGGCGCGACCCCGCGGTCCGCACAGCAGGACGACTCGGCGCGCGTGGGCGGCGACAGCCCGAATACCCGGACCGGTAACGACGACGTCACCAGCCGAGTCGGAGCGCACGACAAGAACGGTTCCGGTGCCTCCGCTGGAGCGTGCCGGCCGGGCCGGCCCAGCAGTGACCGGGGGCGACGCGGACGCCACCGGAAGCAGGGGCGACGCGGACCCAGTAGCGGCCAGGGGCGGCGGGGCCGCCGACGCGGCGGTGGGCCGGTGGGGGGCCGGGGCGATCGCGGTCTGCCGACGCAGAATCTCGGCTACCGCGGTCGGCAGATCCGCGGCGACCCACGGGGCGGCGCTGGTCTCGGCGGGTCGGGTCAGCGGCGTGGGCACCAACACCGCCTGGGCGCCGGCAGCCAGGGCAGCGGTGACATCGCGGCCGATGTCACCGATCAGAACGCACCGTTGCGGTGTGGTGCCGAGCCGGCGGGCGGCGGAGTGGACCAGGTTGGGCGCGGGTTTGCGGCAGCCGCACCGATCCGCATCGTCGTGCGGGCAGACCAGCCAGGCATCGAACGGGCCGAGCAGCTGCTCGACCCGGGCGTTCACGGCCCGCAGCTGCGCCCTGGTGAACAGCCCCTTGGCCAGCCCGGACTGGTTCGTCACCACCGCCAGCCGCAAGCCCGCCGCGCGGAGCGCGTGCAGCGCCGCCCGCGCCCCCGGCATCGGTCGCACCCGCTCCGGGTCCCCGTTGTACGGCACGTCCTCGATGAGGGTGCCATCCCGATCCAGCAGCACCGCGTCAAAGAGACGGGGAACCCCACCAACCCGGCCGGAGCGGGCTACTACCCGGGCCGACCTACACTGATCCGGCTCCACCTGTGGCACGGCCGGCGGGTTCCCTGGGCCCCGGGGAGTAAACCTCGGTGCCGACGCCACCGCCCCGCGGACGCGACGACCGAACGCGGTCTCGGCCTCGTGGTGGACTTACCCGCCGTCCGCGAGAAGCTAACCCGGCCACCGGCCGGCCATCCCCGCTTGCCGAACCACCGGGACCCGCGCGCCGATTCGGCGTGCCCCCGGCGATCGTGCAGAATGTGCCCGACCACCCGCGTAGCAGGGCCTTTCACTTACCAAGCGTGTCCTCTGGGCAACGCTGGGCGTTAACAGAAAACGTGGGCCGGGCCACGGCCAGGGAGCAGTCACACGACGTACCGGGGCACTGGCTACCCTCGCAGGGAGCCAAGCCCGCGAAACAAGGATTTCCGACATGAGTGAACCCGTGCAGTTGCCGTCGCCCTGGCGGGACGTGCGCCTGACCGTGGTAGTGCCGACCTATAACGAGGTGGGCAACCTTCCGGCGCTGGTGGAACAGCTACTCGCGCTGCCCTTGCCGGGGTTGAAGGTCCTCGTGGCCGACGACAACTCACCGGACGGCACCGGCGAGGTCGCGGACAAGCTGGCCCTCGAGCACCCGGGCCGGATCGAGGTCGTCCACCGGGCCGGCAAGGAGGGCCTGGGCCGGGCGTACGTTGACGGCATCGGACGGGCCCTCGACGACGGCGCCGAGTTCGTGGCGCAGATGGACGCTGACCTGTCCCACCCACCAGACGCGCTGCCGGGCATGCTGGGCGCGCTGCTGTCCACTCAGGCTGGTGTGGTGATCGGGTCGCGCTACGTGCCGGGTGGCGAGCTGGACGAGAACTGGCCGCTCTACCGGCGGGCGCTGAGCGGCTGGGCGAACCTGTATGTACACACCCTGCTGCGGGTACGGATCCGAGACCTCACCGCCGGTTTCAAGATCTGGCGGGCCGACGCGCTGCGCGACATCGGCCTGGAGCGGGTGCAGTCCAATGGGTACAGCTTCCAGGTGGAGATGCACTACCTGGCCACGAAGCTGGGGCACACGATCCTGGAGGTGCCGATCCGGTTCGAGGAGCGGCGAGACGGCGCCTCGAAGATGACCACCGCCACCAAGATTGAAAGTGCCCTGATGCCGTTCCGCCTGCGCAGCAAGCACCGCAACGTCGAACGCTGAGCTGGCCCGCCGGGACCGCGTCGCGACGGCAGCTCAGGTAGCGCGTCGAGACGGGCGCGGTGCCGGCGGGGTCGCACCACGCCGCGCCACGGTCAGCGGTAGACCGCGCGCTGGGCGGCGCCGATTGTCGCCGCGTACACACCACCGGTGAGCGCGGCGTCGCGGGCCAACGCCGCCCGCGCCGCGTTCGCACCCGGCGCGCCGTGGACCCCGGCGCCGGGATGCGCCGACGAACTGGCCAGAAAGAGCCGGTCAACGGGGGTGTCGGCGCGGCCGAGTCCCGGGACCGGGCGGAAGAAGAGCTGCTGGTGGGCGGCGGCCGTGCCGCCACCGACTGTCCCGCCGACCAGGCTCGGGTCGCCGGCCTCCAGGTCCGCCGGTCCCGCCACGTGCCGGCCCACCACCAGCGCGCGGAAGCCCGGAGCGGCCTCCTCCAGGACCTGCTCCATCCGCTGCACCTGCGCCGCGATCTGCTCGACCCGCCACCGTCGTCGAAACGGCAGGTGGGTGTACGACCACAACGACTCGGTACCGGGTGGCGAGTGGCTCGGGTCGGCAACTGTCATCTGCCCAACCAGCAAGAACGGGTCCCGGGGGAGTTCCCCGCGGGCCAGCGCCGCCGCATAGCTGGTCAACCCGTTGAGGTCAGCTCCGAGGTGCACGGTGCCGGCGGTGGCGACCGCCCGGTTCCGCCACGGCACCGGGGCGGAGAGCGCCCAGTCGACCTTCAGCGTCGAGCCGTCCCAGCGAAACTGGGTCAGATCCGCCACCAGCCGCGGTGGCAGGACGTCGGCCCCGACCAGATCCAGATAGAGCGCGGGTGCCGGCACGTCGGCGAGCACCGCACGGCGGGCCCGCCAAAGCCCGCCGTCCTCGGTCCGGACACCCATCGCCCGCCCCCGGGCGGTCAGCACCCGATCCACCCGCGCGCCGCAGCGAATCTGACCACCCCGGTCGGTGAGCCGAGCCACCAGCGCATCGGTGATCTGTTGGGCACCGCCGTCCGGCACCGGCCAACCGACCTGCTGACCGAGCATGGCCAGCAGCCACCCGTACGCCCCGGAGCCGGCCTCCTCCGGGGCCAGGTCGGTGTGCAGTGCGCAGCCGGCGAGCAGCGCCGTCCCGCCCGCTCCGGTGAAGAGTTCGTCGCCGAGCCGGCGTACCGGTGTCGCCAACCGGCGGGCCAGACGCAACGCGCCGGCGACCCGCAGCCGGCGTAGCAGCGCGAGACTGCTACGCACCGGCGGGAAGGGGGTGGTGATGGCGTCCAGCACCGGGCCGCCCACCTGGCGCCAGTCGTCGTAGGCCGTCAGCCACCGTTCCCCGTCACCCGCCGCGAAGCTCTCCAGGGAGGCGGCGGTGGTCTCCGGATCGCGGTTGAGCACCGCCGCCCGCCCGTCCGGCAGCAGGTGCGCCAACACATCTGGGGCGTGTCGCCACCGCAGCCCGTGCCGGTCCAGGCCCAGCCGACGCAGCACCGGCGACGCGTAGCCAAGGGGGTAGAAGGAGCTGTAGAGGTCGCTCAGGTAGCCAGGAGCGGTGACCTCGGCTGACCGGACCGCGCCGCCGGGCGCCCCGGTCGCTTCCAGCACGAGCACGTCCCAACCGGCGTCGGCGAGCAGATTGGCGGCCACCAGGCCGTTGTGGCCCGCTCCGACGACGATGGCGTCCGGGGACGCCACATCGATTCGACTCACTGGATCATGTTAGCCGGCGGTCACCGGAGCGAATAGCGTTTGCCCGGGGCCACCCGGGGCATCTATCGCCGCATGTACACGGTTACTCAGCTCATCGGCGGGGTGTGGGGGGCGGGCGGCGAGGGCGGCGACCTGGTCGTCCACGACCCGGCCGACGGCACTGCGGTCAGCTCGGCGCCGGTGGCGACGGCGGAGGAGGTCCGCAAGGCGGTGGCGGCGGCGCGGGGCGCCGCCACCGAGTGGGCCAGGACACCTCCGGCGGAGCGGGCCGTCGCCCTACAGCGGGCCGCGGACGCGGTGGCGGCGGCCGCCGCCGAGCTGGCGCAGGCCACCACCGCGGAGATGGGCAAGCCGCTCGCGGATGCGCGGGGCGGGGTGGAGGCGGGCGTGGGCACCCTACGCCAGTACGCCGAGCTGGCACCGATCCGCGGTGGGCGGACCCTACACGGCGCCGCCGAGGCGATCGACTTCATGCTGCCGCAGCCCCGCGGTGTGGTCGCCGCGATCACCCCCTGGAACGACCCGGTCGCGGTCTCCTGTGGCCTGCTCGGCGCGGCGCTGGTCACCGGCAACGTGGTGCTCTACAAGCCCAGCGAACGGACTCCGGCGACCGGATGGCTGCTGGCGAAGGCGGTGGACACGGCGCTACCGCCCGGCGTGCTCTCGCTGCTGACCGGAGGCCCCGAGGTGGGCGCGGCACTGGCCGCCCAGCCGGTGGACGTGCTCGCCCACGTCGGTTCGACCGCCACCGGCCGGGCGATCGCCGCCGCGGCGGCCCGGACCGGGGCGAAGGTGCTCCTCGAGAACGGTGGCTGCGACCCGCTCGTCGTGGACGCGGACGTGGACCCACTGTGGGCGGCGGAGCAGGCGGCGATGGGTGCGTTCGCCAACGCCGGCCAGATCTGCGTCGCGGTGGAGCGGATCTACGTACACCGGGATGTGGCCGAGGACTTCGTCGACGCCCTGGTCGAACGGGCGCGGGCCCTGCGTACCGGCCCGGGCGTCGATCCGGCGACGGAGCTGGGCCCGTTGGTTGACCGGCGACACCGCGACCACGTGCACGGGCAGGTCACGGCCGCGGTTGCGCAGGGAGCCCAGCTTCGGGTCGGCGGCACGTTACCGGATGGGCCGGGTGCCTTCTACCCGGCGACGGTGGTCACGGACTGCCGGCAGGACATGCCCCTGGTTCGCGACGAGACCTTCGCCCCGGTCGCCCCGGTCGTGGTGGTTGACTCGTTCTCGGCGGGGCTCCGGTGCGCGGCCGACTCGCCGTACGGCCTCGCTGCGACTGTGCTGACGACGTCGATGAGTCATGCGCAGCGCGCCTGCCGGGACCTCCCGGTCGGCACCGTGAAGATCAACGCGGTCTTCGGCGGGGCGCCGGGTGGGGCCGCGCATCCACGTCGGGGCAGCGGGCAGGGCTTCGGGTACGGGCCGGAGTTGCTCGACGAGTTCACCGCCACCAAGGTGGTCCACCTTCAGGCGCCGGGCGGCGGCCACTGGTGAGTGGGCCGCCCGGGCGCCGAAGGGTGGTGTAATGGCTCGGAACCGGGTGGGTAACGGCTCCGAGCCGGGGTTTAACGGCTCCGGCCCCGTTGCCGAGCCTGGGCGGTCCGCCGGTTGTTGACCTTTTCGATCGCCTGCACCAGTTCCGGCTTGGTCATGGTTGACCGGCCAGAGATGTCGAGTTTGCGGGCGACCCGCAACAGGTGATCCTTGCTGGCGTTCGCGTCAACGCCCCCCGCTGTCGCCGCGCGACGCTGGGGACCGCCACCCGCGGCCTGCCGGTCGCTCGGACCCTTGCGGCCCTTCGGCTCCCAGTGGTCGCCGACCTTCTCGAACTCGTTCTTGACCGCCGCGAACGCGGTCCGGCTGGCCCGCTCCCCCCCGCCGTACGTCTGCAGGGCCGAGTCGTGGGTCTTCTCCCAGGTACGCTGCGCCTTGTCTGGGGAGCGTCGCAGCGTGCTGGGCATGTCCTCCCGCCCGGGCATCTCGATCCTCCTCCGCGTCAGTGGGTCTACAGTGATCTTTCCCCACGGCCGATCCGACAAACCGAATCAGTCCGGGGTTTACCCCCGGAGCCCGTCGGGTAGCGCAGAAGACATGGAACGCGGCAGCAGCAAGCACGGACCGAGGCTCGACGACGAGATGGAGAGCGAGGTCAGCGGCCTCGTACAGGGTCCAGGAGCGGCCGGCTCGCGCGTCAACGAGTTCCGTCAGCCGGAGCCGGCGGGCGAGGACCAACCGGAGCCCACCACGTCGCCGGCCGGCGCGCTGCGCAGCGGCAACCCGCAGGGCATGAGCTCCGACGATGTTGAGGCCCGCAGCCGGCTCGGACGGTTCATCACGATGACCGCCCTGCCGGGCGACCGCGAGACACTGGTCGCCAACGCACGGGACAACGACGCTCCGGCCGACCTGGTCGCCGAGTTGGAACGCCTACCCACGGGAACCCGCTACCAGACGATCTCGGAGATCTGGGCCGCGCTCGGCCACCGCAACGAGACGACCCGCTGGTAACCGGGCCGGTCACCCGGCCCGAGCCGCCAGAGACGACGGGGAGGAGGAGCTGATGAGTGGTGTCGTGGAATACGTGGATGTCGCCGTCCCGATCCGCACCGCCTACGACCAGTGGACCCAGTTCGAGGAGTTCCCACACTTCATGGAGGGGGTACAGGAGGTGCGGCACCTCTCCCCGACGATGACCCACTGGACCGTGGAGATCTCCGGGGTGCGACGCGAGTTCGACGCCGAGATCACCGAACAGCTCCCGGACGAACGAGTCGCGTGGCGCTCGATCGGTGGCGCCCAGCACGCCGGGGTGGTCACCTTCCACCGGTTGGACGAACACACCAGCCGGGTCACGCTCCAGCTCGATTTCGAGCCGCACGGCGCGGTAGAGCACGCTGGGGACACGCTCGGCGTCGTGGACCACCGGGCCAAGGGTGACCTGGAACGGTTCAAGCAGTTCATCGAAGGACGCGACCAGGCCACCGGCGCCTGGCGCGGCAAGGTCGACCGCCCGCAGCCCTGATCCACAGCGCTCCTCGCCGACGGCCTCCGGCACCACCGGGGGCCGTCGGCGGGTTTCGCGCGGGCGGAAGTCGGGTACCGCCGGAGGTATGACCGACGACAAGGCGTGGCGTGACGAGGAGCGGACTCCCCTGGCGGAGCTGGACCGGGCCATCGCTCGTTCGGCGATGGACGGCCAGGCCGATGACGTAACCGCAAACGACGCCGGAGAGGAGGCCGCGTTCGGGCACGGGCCCCAGGCGGTGGACCGCGGCGGCCAGGCTGCCGGGACCGGACGGGAACCGACTGACCCGGACCGGGCCTATCGCCCGTCCACGACCGGGCGGACCGGACCGGACACCATGTGATCTCAAACACCGACCTTCGCCCACCGGGTCGGTCACAGCGCCGGGCCGGGCCGGTGTGCCCCGACTGACGGGACGCACCGGCACCGGCGCGCGCGCTGGGCGCCCCTCGGCAGGCCCCACATCGCTTCGACCGGGCCGGGACACCGGCCCGGTCGGCCAACCGGTCGAGGAACAAAACCGCTGACCAGGCGAGGTCAACCGCCGGTTCCGCGGGCTAGTCTCGTTCCCCATGCGCGCACCGTTGGAACGGGTCAACCCCCGCATGCTCGTTGACGCCGCCCGCACGACGCTGGCGTCGCTGTCCAGCACCGTGGGCACCGAGGGCCTGGCTGCGGCGGCAGCGCGGCCCGGGCTCCTCGCCCTGGTTGACCAGCACGCCGCGGCGGTCCGGGAGAGCCTGGATGGGGATCGCCGGCCGCTGACTGTCGCTGCCCTGGCCGGCTACACGGAGGGAATCCACGCCGCCGCGCGGGAGCACGACTGGCACCCGCCGGCGGGGCCGATCGACTGGGCGGGCCCGCCGGACTGGCTTCTCACCCGCCTCCTCGCGGTCGCCGCTTTGGCCAGGTCCCTGGACGGTCCCCGACCGGCCCCGCTCCCGCCGCTCTGAACCGGATCGGGGGCGGCCCGCACGGTGACCACCCCCGTCCTCCGGTCGCCACTCAACGGTCGAACTGTTGGGTGTCATCGCCTGACCTGCGACCACCGCTACCCGCGGTCGCCGCCTCGTGGGTCTTCGCCTCCGCCCGTTCCCGTTCGGGCCCGGTCCGGTCGGCCATCTGCCGTTCGACGTCGCTACGGCCGGCTCCCTGTGCCTGCCGGTGCTGCTGGACGGCCCGTCCTTCCTCGGCCATCCGGTTCAGCCAGCCCTCCCAGCGGCTCTGCATCGGCTTGACCAGACCACCACCGACACCCACGATCAGGATGCCGGCCACCGTGGCGAGCACGGCGATCAGCACCGGCGTGGTCACCGTGGTGGCGATGCCGACCTGGTTCAGCGCCGCGATCACACCGAGGGCCAGGATGAAGACGGCCGCCGCGTCGGCCAGGACCCGGCCGTACGTGAGACCGCCGAGCGCACCACTGACCAGGTCACGGACCGCGCTCGCAATCGCCGCGGCCACCACCACGATGACGATCGCCACGAACGCTCGCGGTATCCAGGCCACCACACCACTGATCAGGTCGCTGATCGCGTTGGGTCCCCACACCCCGAAGGCGAACTGCAGCGTGAACAGCAGTACGGCGTAGTACGCAAGCCGCGCGAGGATGTCACTGGCGTCGTACCTGGTACGCGCCAGGGCCCGTTTGATACCGCCGCGCTCCACGGCGCGGTCGAAGTTCACCCGTTCCAGCGCCGCGTCCACCGCCTTGAGGACGGCTCGGGCGATGAGCCACCCGATCACGAGGATCACGATGAACGCGATGGCTCTCGGTATGAACAACAGCACCGCCCGCCACATATCGGTCACGGCGGCCCCGATGTCGACCTGCCGCACCGCGAGGGTTTCCGGCATGATGCCCTCCTTCACATGGACTACCTCGCGCGCATACCCCGTCACCGCACCGGCACTCCGCAGCGATCCTCGGCGTTTTCCGACCGTCGCCGGTCGCGTTGACCTGCCCGACGCGGGCCGCTCCGGTAGCCGCCGCTGCCGAACCCGTCCCGGCGCGGGGTGGCGCTACTGGTCGGCGAGGCGGGCGAGCAGGGCCCGGGCCAGGTCGTGGCCGGAGCGCCAGGCGGTCTGGGCGCGGGGCGGGCCGAAGGCGTCCCCGGCCAGGCCGATCCCGTCGGCGTCCAGGTGGTAGGTGGCCGTCACTTCCACGGTCGGCCGCGCGTACGTCCACCGGTGCACGTACAACTCCTCGGCCGACATCGGCAACGCGAGCAGGTCGCGAACCGCCAGCCCGATGGCGGAGGCCGCGGCGGCGGGCTGAGTCAGGTGCGCGGCGGCGAATTCCGGGGTGGTGTGCGCGACGAGAACCGGTGCCCCGTCGCCCCGGCGGTCGCCATCATCGCAGACCAGCGCGAGCACCGGATGGTCGTTGACGAAGGCGCCGCGTAGTTCGCCCCAACAACGTTCCGGGAAGCGCAGCATCGCGGCGAGCGACGGCGACCAGCCCTGGGCTCGCGTGGCCCTGGTCGCGGTGGTCAGGGCCGGGTCCAGCAGCGCCGCCGCCTGCGGGCCGGGCATGGCCAGCACCACCGCCGCGCCGGGCTGCCCGTCCACGGTCGGACCGAGTCCGACGCGGTGCACCGGACGGCCGAGGTCCACCGGCAGGTCCTGGGCGAGCTGCTCCACCAGCGAGCGCAGCCCGCGGGGTGCGGCCCAGCGCATGGGTCCCACCACCTCCCGCCGGTCTTCGCCGCGGTACGCGAAAAAGGTGTCGGTCCACTCGCGGGCCAGGCCCGCCGCCCGCCACTGCCGCAGTACCTCAGCGAAGCCCGGGTCGCTGCCCGTCAGGTAGGCGGCGCCCAGGTCCACCGGGCGACCCGCGAAACGCCGGCTGGCCATCCGTCCGCCGGCCACCCGCCCCCGCTCCCGAAGCTGCACCGGTACGCCCGCCCGGGCAAGTTCACGGGCGCACGCCACCCCGGCCAGACCCGCGCCGACCACCACCACGCCTGCCGCTTCCCCGGACACCGGTCGAGCCTACTGGTCGCCGGTGCGCCGCCACCCGTGGTTCGGCGAGCACGGGTTACCCCATTGGCCGACGGGGAACCTGGTTGGTTGACGAAGGAGGACACTCATGAACACACCTTCGCGTCCGAGCTCAGCCTGGCGTCCCGGACTACCGGGCGGCGACACCATCCCCTCCGGTCCGGCGGGTCATCCGTCGCCCCCCAGCGGCGACGGCGACGGGCCGGGGATGGGGCCGCCGACGGTGACGATCGGCTCATACCCGGACTATCGCACCGCCCAGCGGGTTGTCGACTACCTGGCGGACAACCGGTTCCCGGTAGAGCACACCGCCATCGTCGGCACCGACCTCACCCTGGTCGAGACGGTCCTCGGACGGCTCAGTACCGGACGGGCGGGGCTGCTCGGTGCCGGTACCGGCGCGTGGTTCGGTCTCTTCATCGGGTTGCTGTTCGGCATCTTCACCGCGGGCAACTGGCTCGCGGTGGTCCTCACCGGTCTGGTGATCGGAGCGATCTGGGGTGCGGTGTTCGGGGCGGTGGCGCATGCGATGACCGGCGGTCGCCGCGACTTCACCTCGGCCAGTTCACTGCGCGCCAACCAGTACGCGGTCGTCGTTGATCAGCAGCATGCCGAGCAGGCCCGTCAGCTGCTGGGCCGGCTCCACCTGCAGGCACCGCAGCGACAACCGGACTAACCCTCGCCGCTGGCGCACGTGGCTGCTGGCCGCCACTGACCGACCGAGTGGAAGGGCCGTGCCGACCTGGACCGATACCCGGTGCACCCCGGCCGCCGGTGGCAGCCGGGGTGCACCGGGCCCAGGTCAGGACAGCGCGAATATGCCCGCGACGCCCAAGAGCACCATCACCAATACCGCCACCAGCGCCCCCCGCTCCCCCTCGGCCGCCGATGGGCGGTGCTCGGTTCCACGGTTTCTCATCTCACCGGGCATGGTGTGGCCTCCTCGATGCTCGGGTCCCATTCCGTCCGGCTGCCGGCCGACCGGGATGTCAGGTCCGAATTCGGGTGGGGACGCCCGTTGCCGCGAGAAGTGTTCCGCTCCTCGCCGGACGCACCGAGGGATGAGTTACCCACCTGGACAAGAGGTAACCATGCCGAACCGCCCCGCTCGGCCCGCGCCGGCAGGCGGGAGGCCAGGGCGCGGGCCGAGCGGGGCGGCAGACACCGTCGCCGGGCTTGCCGCCCGGTCACCATGTGGTCAGATCAGCGCCGGCTCCCGCCACATCGGCCAGAACGGCGTGCCGTCGGGCAACCGGAACGGCTCACGTACCTGATAGCCGTGCTTGGCGTAGAGCTCGACGCCCAACTCGCTGGAGGCCTCCAGATATCCGGGCATCCGCTCGGCGTCCAGCCACGCGTGGTGGTGCCGCAGCAACGCACTGCCCACTCCCTGGCCTTGCCGGTCCGGCTGCACGGCGAGGAAGGCGAGATGATGGTGGTCGGGCTGCGGGTGGTTCGCGGCGAAGAGCTCATCGAGGTGAGCGAAGCGATCCCTCCACTCGCCGCACGCCGCCGCGAGCCGGGCATCGTAGTCCGGTGGCGGTGGCGCCGGATTCGCGCCGATCGAGGGAAGCCAGACGGCCACCCCGGTCAGGTCGGTGGTGCCGAAGACCAGGCCGTGCCGCATCGCGTGATCAACAACGATCTCGAATTGCCCGGCGAGCACCACCTCCCGCTTGCCGGCGTCGGGCACCAGCCAGCGCGACGCGTCGAGCACCAGGAACGCCGCGGCGACCCGCTCCGCGACCAGCTGCGTCCGCTCCGGCCCGAGACGCTCGACACCGATGCCGGTCACCGCCGGGCCTCCGCCCGCTCCGACGCCGCTGTCGGCGGATCGGTCGTCTCCGGCAGGCCCGTGGCGGCGCTCTCCGCGCCGAGCCCGATCCGGGCGTAGATGGCCGGACGGCTGGCCCGCAGGACCAGCCCCCACCCCACGCCCAGCAGCGCGGCCACCAGGTACGCGATCGGGACTCCCCAGCGCAGGGTGTGGTCGGCCGGGACGCCGAGCAGGTCGGCGAAGTTGAGTACCGCCAGGGTGAAGACGCCCAGCAACGCCACCGCGGCGAGCCCGGGTGCCACTGCCCGCCGCCACAGCGACTCCCCCTGGCCATCGCGGGCGAAGTAGGCGATCACCGCGATCGAGGTGGTGGCGATCAACAGCAGCACCCCGAACGAGCCGCTGGTACCGCACCAGAAGAAGAGCTGCACGATCGGGTCCCACCCGTTGACCGCGTACAGCAGGATCACGACCAGGCCGAGAGCGCTCTGGGCGAGGGAGGCCGTGCGAGGGGCGCCGCTGCTCGGCGAGGTCCGCCCGAAGGCCGCCGGCAGCACCCGCTCCCGGCCGAGGGCGAACGCGTACCGGGCGGTGGTGTTGTGGAAGGAGATCATCGCGGCCACCACCGACGTCAGGAACAGCACCTGGCCGATGGTCACGACCGTGTCGCCGAGATGCTCGGCGGCCAGGTTGAAAATCAGCGCGACACTCTGCTCGCCGGCCTGCTCGAAGATCTGGTCCGGCCCGACCGCGACGGTCATGCTCCACGACGAGAGCGCGTAGATGCCCGCGATGATCGCGATAGACAGGTAGGTGGCCACCTTCACCGTCCGGCGGGGATCCTTGCTCTCCTCGCTGAACACCACCGCCGCCTCGAACCCGACGAAACCGAGGATCGCCAGCACCAGCACCGCGCCGAGGCCGGGGACGAAGAGGTTGTCCGGTGCGAACGCGGCGAAACTGACCTGGCCACCGGCGGGGTTGCCCAGCTGGGCGAGGTCGAACACCAGGACCACTGCGATCTCGGCGAGCAGCAGCACCGCGAGGACCTTGCCGTTGATGTCGACCCGAAGCAGCCCCAGCACGGCGACGAACGCCCAGGCGCCGAGGGCCACCAGCCACCACTGCACGCTGACGCCGAAGAGCCGGTCCAGGACCGGCTCGGCGGCGGCGCCGATGGTGCCGTACAGCCCGACCTGCAGGGCGTTGTACGCGATCAGCGCCACCCACGCGGCGCCGACACCGGCCGGACGACCCAACCCGCGGGAGACGTACGAATAGAAGGCGCCAGCGTTGACGAGCCGGCGTGCCATTGTCACGTAGCCAACTGAGAAGAGGGCGAGCAACGCGGCGATCATGAGGAAGGCCAGCGGGATGCCGAGCACGCCGATGACGCCGTAGCCGGTGGTCACCACACCCGCCACCACGGTTAGTGGCGCGGCCGCGGAAAGGACGAAGAAGACCACCGATGGCACACCGAGCCGGCCACGGGCCAGCGCCTCAGAGACGTTGCTCGGCTTTTCCATGGTTGCTGTCGAGGGCATAACCACTCCGGTTGAGAAACACGAGGGATGTTGTATTCGCGATCACGAGGAACCGCGCAGCACCGCCGCCCCGACAGCGGCCTCGGTCTGTGTCTGCAGTTCCTTCAATGGCAGCGGCAGTGAGGCAACCAGTTCGGTGAACCGGTGCTCGGCTCGGGGTCCGACGCTCCACAACAGCTCCCGGCTCAGCCCCGCCGCGGCGGTCAGCCCGAGTAGCACCGCGTCAGCGAGGGTCGGTGGGGGGTCCGACCGCTCCAGCAGTAACCGCAGGCGGGTCGCCGGCCAGGCTGCCGCGTTCGGATCCACCGGGACATAGCCGACCTTGCTGCGCAGGAGCCGCCGGCTCTCCTGACGACGCAGCACGCCCGCCCGGGACAGCCGCTCCCCCACCGAGGTGGCGGCACTCTGTGCGAGGAAGCTGAGCCAGATTCGCACCGACTGGTGTTGTGACTCGCCGACCAGTTGGTCCAACACGGTATGGGCGAGTGCATCGGCAGGCGGCCGAGTATTGACGACCGAAAGGTCACCACCAGCCACAGTGATATGTCCGCCGAGGATTAATTCACTTAGGAGGCAGCCAGCGAGCCCGAGGCCGGTGGCGGACGGATGTAGCTTCGCCCTACCCCGGGTATCGTTGTGGGCGATCAGGAAGAATTCGTCGGCGACCAGCAACCCGGTCCTCCCACCTGTCTCATCCACAGTGATCGCAACTGGGCAAGAATGCACTGCACCGCGCTGAACTGCAACTCCCAATTAGGAGGGTTGCACTCCGTATTCGTGCGACCTGGGGATCCTGTCGTGACAGACTCGGAGGGTGACCGCGAGCCCGACCGTACGCCGCCGCCGTATCGCCCGTGAACTCCGCCAGCTGCGCGAGCATGCCAACATGACGCTCGACACCGCTGCGCGCCAACTGGACATGTCCAAGAGCAACCTGTCCCGGATCGAGAACGCCCAGATTGGCATCAAGCCGCGCGACGTCCGCGCCGCTCTCGCCCTCTACCAGGTGACCGGCGCCGACGCCGAGGCACTGATCGAGATCGCCCGCGGCGCCCAGCAGCGCGGCTGGTGGCAGAGCTACAGCGACGTCCTGCCGGAGTGGTTCGAGTTCTACGTCGGGTTGGAGGCGGAGGCCGCCGCACTGCACACCTACGAGGGCGAGGCCGTACCCGGGCTCCTCCAGACCCAGGCGTACGCGCGAGAGGTCTTCCGGCGCACCGCCGGCGAGGAAGGCCTGGAACGAAAGGTGGCCGCGCGGCTGCGCCGCCAAGAGGTGTTGCACCGCGACAACCCGGTGGAGCTGTCGGTCGTTCTCAACGACGCGGTGCTCTGCCGGCCGGTCGGCGGGAACTCGGTGATGGCCGACCAGCTCGCGCACATCGCGACGGTCGCACAGTTACCGAACGTTACGGTGCAGGTACTACCTTTCTCGGCCGGCGGGCACCCCGCCATGAGCGCGCCCTACGTCATCCTGGCCTTCGCCGACACGGCCGACGCGGCCGTGGTCTACCTGGAAAATCTCACGACAGGCCTGGCTCTGGAGGGGGCGGATCACGTTGCTGGGTATAGCCTGGTGCACGAGGAGCTGCGCCGTCTGGCGCTCGATCCAGCAGCGTCCCAGGCACATCTTTTGGCAGCTTCTCGTAACTTTAAGTAACGCCGGCGAGGCACGCCGGCATTGACGAGGGGTACGTGATGACGGCGCTCGACCGGACTGAGTGGCGCACCAGCAGCCGCAGTGTGGGCAACGGCAACTGCATCGAGATGTCCACATCGACCAACCAGGTCGCAGTCCGGGACAGCAAGGACCGTCACGGCCCGGTGCTCGCCTTCTCCACCCGGGCCTGGCGCGCCTTCGTCGCCGGCATCGACGGGGTACGCGGCGACTGACCCACCGCCGGTGGGACACTCCTGCCGTGTTCTCCGAAGCCCCCACTGACCTGCCGGTCCGGCCGGTGGTACCCGCGGTGCTGGCGGCGCTGCGCGCTACCGGCACCGCGGTGTTGGTTGCGCCGCCGGGCAGCGGCAAGACCACACTGCTCCCGCTCGCCGTGGCCGAGGAGGTGACCGGCCGGGTGCTGGTAGCACAGCCCCGCCGAATGGCCGCCCGCGCCGCCGCGCGCCGGATGGCCGCGCTGCTCGGCGAACGGGTGGGCGAGCGGGTCGGGTACGCGGTTCGGGGCGATCGCCGCGTCGGACCACGTACCCGGATCGAGGTGGTGACGACCGGCCTGCTGGTTCGCCGGCTACACCGGGACCCGGAGCTGACCGGCAGCAGCGCCGTCCTGCTCGACGAGATCCACGAACGGCAGCTCGACGCCGATCTGGCGCTCGCCTTCACGGTGGAGGCGCGGGCCGCGCTCCGCCCGGAGCTGTGGCTACTCGGCATGTCGGCCACCCCCGACTCGGATCGGGTCGCCGCGTTGCTCGGCGGTGACACGCCCGCACCGGTGGTGCAGGTGTCAGCGGCGGCGCATCCGGTGGCCCGGATCTGGGCACCGCCGCCCCGCCCGGTCCTCCCCGCCGGCAGCGGCCGGGTGGATCCGGTGCTACTCGACCATGTCGCGGCCACCATCCGGCGAGCCCTGCGCGAGCACGACGGCGACGTGTTGGCCTTCCTCCCCGGTACTGGCGAGATCGCTGCCATCAGCGCCCGACTGGCCGGCCTGCCCGCGGAGGTCGCGGTCCTGCCGTTGCACGGCCGGCAGCGCCCAGCGGAGCAGGACGCCGTGTTGCGGGCGCAACCGTTCCGGCTCGGCGCCCCCGACGCCCCACCCCGCGCCAGCTCCGACCGCGACCGTCGGCGGGTGGTGCTGGCGACATCGGTCGCGGAGAGCAGCCTGACGGTGCCGGGGGTACGGGTGGTCGTCGACTCGGGGCTGGCCCGCGTCGCGCGCACGGACCTCGCCCGTGGGCTGGGCGCGCTGGTCACCGTCCCGGTGTCCCGGGCCGCCGCCACCCAGCGGGCCGGTCGGGCCGGCCGGGAGGGCCCGGGACAGGTGTACCGCTGCTGGTCGGCGGCGCACCACGAGCGACTCGCCGCACAGCCGGAGCCAGAGATCGCCACCGCCGACCTCACCCGGTTCGCGCTGGACATCGCGGCCTGGGGCACGCCGGACGGACACGGCCTCGCGCTGCCAGACCCACCGCCGCCGGCCGCGCTCGCCGTGGCCCAGGAGTCTCTCGTCGCGCTTGGCGCGCTTGACGCCGACCGGCGGGTCACCAGCCGTGGCCGGGCGATCGCCGCGGTCGGCACGCACCCCCGGCTGGGCCGCGCCCTGATCGACGGTGCCGCCCAGCTGGGCCCGGACCGTGCGGCCGAGGTGGTCGCCCTCCTCGCCGAGGAGGGGGTTGCCGGCCCCGGGGACGACCTCACCGCCGCGCTGCGACGGCTTCGCTCCGGAACGGACGCCACCGCCACCAACCGCTGGCGAGCCGAGGTACGCCGGCTGCGTACCGCCCTGCCCGCGAGCCCGGCACCGAGGTCGTCGGAGCCCAGCCTCCCCGACGACCTGGCCGCGGGGCTGGTCGTCGGCCTGGCGTACCCGGAACGGCTGGCCCGCGTCCGGCGGCCGGGCGACCCGACATACCTGATGAGTGGTGGGACCGCCGCAACGCTGGCGCCCGGTTCGGCACTGACTGATTCGGTGTGGCTGGCGGTCGCGGTCGCCGATCGGACGCCGGGCGCACCGGCTGCCCGAATCCGACTGGCGGCTCCGATCGACGAGGCGACCGCCCGGTCCGTCGGCGGTTCGCTGCTGACCACGACGCGCGAGGTGGCCTGGTCCGGGACGGATGTGGTGGCTCGGGAGGTGGTCCGACTTGGCTCCCTCGACCTCGTCGAACGCCCGCTCGCCGCGCCCAACCGGGACGAGCTGCGCAACGCGCTCGTGGACGGCCTGCGCCGTACCGGGCTGGGGCTACTGACCTGGTCCCCGGCGGCCCGGGCGTTACGCGAGCGGTTGGCGTTCTGCCACACGGCGCTCGGCGACGAGTGGCCCGAGGTGGGCGACGAGGCGCTGCTGGCGGCGGCGCCGGACTGGCTCGCGCCGGAGCTGGCTGGGGCGCGACGACGGGCCGACCTGGCCCGGATTGATGTGCTCTCCGCGCTGCGCCGCCTGCTGCCCTGGCCACTCGCGGCCCGCCTGGACGAAATCGCCCCGGAACGACTCACGGTGCCCAGCGGTTCCCGGATCCGCGTCGACTACACGGATCCGACCACACCGGTGTTGGCGGTCCGGCTCCAGGAGACCTTCGGCTGGCCGGAGGCACCCCGGATCGCTGCTGGTCGGGTCCCCGTCCTACTGCGACTCCTCTCCCCCGCCGGGCGTCCCGTCGCGGTCACCGGGGACCTGGGCTCTTTCTGGCGGTCCGGCTACCCGCAGGTGCGGGCGGAGCTGCGCGGGCGCTACCCACGGCACTCCTGGCCGGTGGATCCGACGACCGCCGAGCCGACCCGGCGGGCCAATCCGCGCCGCCGCTGAGGCTCACTCCGCCACCAGGTCGGCAACGACGGCGGTGACGTTGTCCGGGCCGCCGGCGTGCAGCGCCAGGTCGATCAACTTTTGGGCGCACTCGGTCCGGTCGGGGTATTCGGCGAGCACCTCGGTGAGCGTCTCGGGGCGGACCACGTTCGACAGCCCATCGCTGCACAGCAACCAACGATCGCCGGCCCAGGGGACCATCGTCGCGTAGGCCGGGGAGACCTCCTCGCCCTGCAGCGCCTGGGTCACGACCGCTCGCCGGGGGTGGCTACTCGCCTCATCGGGGGTGATGACCCCCTGGTCAACGAGGAGCTGCACGAACGTGTCGTCCCGAGTGATCTGTTTGAGCACGCCCTCGCGGAACAGGTATGCCCGGGAGTCACCGACGTGAGCCAACGCGAGACAGCTGCCCGTTCGGGAAAGGAGCAGGGCGGTCAGCGTGGTACCCATGCCCTGGCGCTCCGGCTCCGCACTGACGGCCTGCCGAATTCGTGCCGTCCCCACCGCAATGGCCCGCTGCAACGCAGCTACCAGCTCATCTTCCGGGGTCGCCACGTCGATTGGCGCAATCGAACTGATCGCCATCGAGCTGGCAAGATCACCAGCGGCCATCCCACCCATACCGTCGGCGACGGCGACGAGCCAGCTACCTGAGTACAGGGCGTCCTGGTTCCCACTCCGGATCAGCCCACGGTCGCTCATGCCGAACGAACGCAGCTTCAAGGTCATGGGAGGCAGCCTGCCAGGCGGAGCGGCCGTTGTCTCAAGGAGGCACCCCGACCCGGCGTGGCGCGGCGAATCTCACCGCTACCGAGCCCAACGATCATCCGGTTGGCTCGCGTCACCACCCAAGGGCTCTACTCGGCGAGCGCCGCCACCGAATCGGTACGGCCGTCGCCACCAACCCACACGGTCTTGGTGTTACAGAATTCGCGCATCCCCACCGCGGCCAGCTCACGGCCGTACCCGGAGTTCTTCACCCCACCGAACGGCAGCTCCGGAAAGGAGGTGGTCATACCATTGACGAAGACGTTGCCCGCCTCCAGATCGATGACGAACCGCTCCTGCTCCGCCGGGTCCTGGGTCCAGGCGTTCGCACCGAGCCCGAACGCGGTGCCGTTGGCCACCTCGATCGCCTCGTCGTACGACGAGACTCGGTACAGCCCGGCGACTGGCCCGAAGACCTCCTCGGCCCACATCCGCATCCGCGGGGTGAGATCGGCGACGACCGTGGGCGGGTAGTACCAGCCCTCCCCCGCCGGCAGCTCACCCCCGCAGCGGAGGGTCGCACCCTGGTCAACGGCGTCGCGTACCTGGGCGACGATCTCGGCACGGCTTTCTTCGCTGACGAGTGGACCCACGTCGGTGGTCTCCGCCATCGGGTCACCCACCCGCAGCGCGGACATCCGCGCGGCGAACCGCTCCGCGAAGGCGTCGAACACGTCGGTGTGCACGATGAAGCGCTTCGCGGCGATGCAGGACTGGCCGTTGTTTCGGCACCGGGCAGCGGTCGCCACCTCGGCGGCCCGATCCAGGTCGGCCGAGGGCATCACCACGAACGGGTCGCTGCCGCCGAGTTCCAACACGGTCTTCTTCAGTTCACTACCGGCGATCTGGGCGATGACGCGTCCAGCATGCTCACTGCCGGTCACCGTCGCGGCACGAACCCGCGGATCACGGAGAATGGCCTCCACCGCGTCCGAGCCGACCAGCAGGGTGCTGAACGCCCCCGGCGGAAAGCCGGCCCGACGGAAGAGGTCCTCCAGGTAGAGAGCGCTCTGGGGAACGTTCGAGGCGTGTTTGAGTAGGCCGGTATTGCCAGCCATCAGCGCCGGCGCGGCGAACCGGAGCACCTGCCAGAGCGGAAAGTTCCAGGGCATCACCGCAAGCACCGGCCCGAGCGGCTGGTACCGGACGAAGGCCCGAGCGGCACCGACACCAGCGGCGTCGGCAGGCTCGTCGGCGAGGAACGCCGGTGCCTTCGTCGCGTAGAAGCGGCAGGCGTTCACGCAGACGGCCACCTCGGCCCGGGCAGCGGCGTAGGTCTTTCCCATCTCTGTCGTCACCAGTCGGGCCACGTCGTCGCGCTCGGCCTCCAGCAGGGCGGCGGCCCTGTTGAGCCAGTCACCACGCTCCTCGACGGTCGTGTCTCGCAGTTGCCGAAACGCGTGGGAGCTCCGGCTGACCGCCGCCTCCACCTGCTCGGACGAGATCGGCGCAAACGTCCTCAGCGTCTCGCCGGTGGCCGGGTTGGTAGTGGCGATGGGCATCGCGAACTCCTGTCACTCGAACAACGAATGCCGGGTGCCCGGCTCCTCCCGGCGGCGAGCGCCCCGTCGCCGCTGGATGATCACCAGGTCGACGACGGCGACCACGGCGAAGAGGGCGCATAACACCCCCAACCAGACCACCCCCGCCCGGAACGCCAGCACACCGAAGATCACCATCGTGACCAAGCCGAAGCTGGCGAGCACGAGGCGAAGATTGAGCGCGCTGTAGGCGTGACCGACGGTGCCACGGGCACGCCGGGGCTGCGATCTCGTCATCACCTGGACCTACCCGCCCAGGGCCCGCCTAACCCGGAGCCCGTCCCGGCCAGCGGCATCTCCCAGCCGGTTGTTCCGGCTGTTCGGGCTGGCTACGGTGAGTCGGCTCACCACCCGGGTTAGTCGCGTTACACCGACGTACCGCGCACCGGCAGATCCGGGTGTCGGCGAGGAACATGGGGACATGACCATGACGCCCGCGATGCCAGTGACCGTCTCAGTCTCCCGACGTACCGACCCCGCTCGGACCCAGGAGATGGTGGCGTGGATGCGCGCCGGTACGGCGTTGGCGGAGGCGTTTCCCGGCTTCCTCGGGGCCGGATGGATCCGCAGCGCCCCCGGATCCGGCGAGTGGCACATGCTCTACCGGTTCGCCGACGACGAGACGCTGCGTCGCTGGGAGGAGTCACCGCAGCGGCACTGGTGGCTGGCCTCAGCGCAGGGCGTCGTCGAGCACACCCAGGTGGAACGCCGGACCGGGGTCGAGGGCTGGTTCTCCCGGCGGGGGCAGGTTGTCGAGCCGGTCAGCGCAGCGCCGACCGCTCCGCCACCGTCGCCGCCGCGTTGGAAGCAGGCAGTGACGATCTGGTTGGCGTTCTTCCCCCTCAGTCTGACCGCGACCCTGCTGACCGGCCGGTTCATCCCAGACGTCCCGGTGCCGGCTCGCGTGCTGCTCATGACATTGACGCTGACACCGCTGATGACGTACGTGGTGTTGCCCCGGATCACCCAGGCCCTCGGCTGGTGGCTGCACGGCCGACCTCCCGCCCGCGGCACGATGAGGAGCAACCGCGGATAGCGGTGACGACCGCGACTACCGTCACCGCTGTCCGCTGTCCCGCGAGCCGGCGGAAGCCGCAGCGCAGTTCGGTGCTGGATATCCGACACTGTCCGACCGCGGCCCCAACCGCACTCATAGAGTGCCCAGGCAATCACTCGCCACTCGGCCGCCTGGGGAAGCCATGCCTCGACGCTGGGTCACCGCCGTCGTCTGCCTACTCGCGCTCGTCGCACTCGCCTGCGAAAACGGCGGCGGGACCGCACCCAGCCCCAGTCCCGGCTCACCCGGCACCGAGGCCGGCGGGATCGCCGCCCTCGGCGACTCGATCAGCACCGGCTTCGGTTCCTGCCTGGTGGTGACCCCGTGCGAACGCAACTCCTGGTCAACCGGGAACAGCCTCCGGTTGGGGAGCCACTACCGACGGCTACTCGACCATGATCCGGCGATCCGTGGGCAGGCATTCAACCACGCTCAGGCGGGAACCCGGGCGTCCGCGCTCGCCGGCCAGGCGGAGCAGGCGACGCGGGACCGACCGGATCGGATCACCGTGCTCATCGGCGCCAACGACGTCTGTCACGGCGAGGTGGCGGCGATGACCCCGGTGGCGACGTTCCGGAGTCAGGTGGACCGGGGGCTGCAGGTGCTGGGTGCGGAGCTGCCGAAGGCGCGGCTGCTGGTGGTAAGCATCCCGGACCTGTACCGGCTCTGGGAGGTGGGGCACACCAACGAACGGGCGGTACGGGCCTGGAGTCTGGGAATCTGCCCGGCCCTGCTCAAGAACCCGACCTCCACCGACCCGGCGGATCGTTCCCGACGAGATGCGGTACGCGAACGGGTCGCCGACTACAACGATCAGCTCGCCGCGGCCTGCACGGCGTACGGCTCCCGCTGCCGCTACGACGACGGCGCCGCCCACCGGCTCCGGTTCACGCTGGACCTGGTCAGCACCTTTGACTGGTTCCACCCCAACCTCGCCGGCCAGGAGCGGCTCGCCGAGGTCACCTGGGCAGCCTGGGGAGGCGTCGCCTGAGTCGGCGGTCCTCCGGGGCAGCACACCGGCAACCCACCCCACTGTGCTGGTGGTACAACGCCCGTGACCGCGCGGCGAGCTCCTTGGTCGCCGAGGAACTCGCCCAGGTGCCCAGGACGATGGCGACCCCCGGCAGCACCTTCGCGACAACCCGCTTGGTGGCCCGCGCACCGGCCATCTGGGCAAGTTGGGCACCGAGGCGGAGCGTCACCTGGCCGGGCGGGACCTGACCGGGCGGAGCCTGACCGGGCGGGACCTGACCGAACGGGGCCTGGCGGGCGCCAGGGCCGAAGAGCGCATCAGCGCGCTCTCGACCGGCGGCCGCCCCGAGCGCAAGCCGTGCGTCGTGCGCGGCCTTGTGCACCTTCTGCAACACCAGCAGGTCAACGGCGCGGTCGGGGTGCGTGGCGTCCAGCCGGTAGGCGGCTGCGACGTGCAACACCATTCGGGCCTGGGTCCAGGCGAGGAGACCCACGTCGATCACCAGGCCGGGCAGGCCCGGCGCTCCGGAGGCCACTTCGGGGAACCGGGCGTGGTTGACGAATCGGCGAACCGCCTGCTCGGCCAGGGCCTCCTCCGGCACCGGCTCGGACTGCTCGGCGCGGACCCGCCGCGCCCACTGAGCCGCCTCCGGGCCTAGTTGGCGCACCGCCGCCAGAGCAAGGTGCTCCGGTGCGTACTGCGGGTCCTCGCGCATCCGGTCCCACAGCCCGGCTGGCGGCTCCGCAACGGCCGGGGCCGCCTCGGCTGTCCGCGGCGGGCGAGCGCCGGGCTGACCATCGGCGGGCGCGGAGTCAGTCACTGTGGACTCCCCGGGGTCTGCGGCTGGGCGGCCTGCTTGCCAGCTTCACCGCTGGCCCGGACACGGTCAACGATGGTGCCCGGGTTGCACCGCGGCCCCCCGGCTGCTGCGGCGCGGCAGGCTCTGCCTTCGCCGCCTTCCTCGATCGATGTTGTCCGCTGGGTGAGTGGAGGAACGCCCCGATCCGGTGGATGTGAGACATGTCGGCCTCCTTCCGTGGTGCTGTATCCAGATGTATCTCGCCGGGACAACCCCGCACCGGCCCACCGAATGCTCCGTCCACCGCGCCTGACCAGTTGGCAAGCGTACGGCGAGTTGACGCCGGTCGTCGCTCACCCCCCCCGGGTCGGCAGGGGCGGCCCGGCGCAGCGAACGCCCATCCTGGCAGGCCCGGCCGGGAGCGCGGACCGGGACCCGGCCCGGGGGCCCGGCGGAATGCCGCGGGACTGCGGGTAGTTTCCCCAACCGGGTGCCGTTCGTGCATGACGGCCCACAGCCACATCCAGGGAGGTCCGCACCGGTGCTCGACCCACACGAGCTCTACGAACTCACCGACGATCTGCCCGACCTCGGGCAGCCCGTCCTGATCCAGGCGCTCTCCGGCTTCGTTGACGCCGGTAACGCCACCCGGTTGGCACGCGAGCAACTACTCACCTCGCTCGACGCGCGGCCGGTGGCACGGTTCGACCTGGACCAGCTCTTCGACTATCGCTCGCGCCGGCCGGTGATGACCTTCGTCGAGGACCACTGGGAGTCCTACGACGCGCCGGCCCTGGAGCTGCACCTGCTCCGGGATGATGCCGACACCCCGTTCCTGCTGCTCACCGGTCCCGAGCCGGACCTGCAATGGGAACGCTTCGTCGCCGCCGTGGCCGGGCTCTCCGCCCGGTTGGACGTCCGGATGACCGTCGGGCTCAACGCCATCCCAATGGCGGTGCCACACACTCGCCCCACCGGCGTCACCGCCCACGCCACCCGACGTGAACTCACCGCGGGCTACGAGCCATGGCTGCAACGCGTGCAGGTGCCGGGCAGCATCGGATACCTGCTGGAGTACCGCCTCGGCGAGCAGGGCCGGGACGCGCTGGGCTTCGCCGCGCACGTGCCGCACTACGTCGCGCAGACCGAGTACCCCGCCGCGGCCGAGGTGCTGCTCGCCTCGGTGTCACGCAGCACCGGGCTCCTCCTTCCCAGCGAGAATCTGCGGGCCGCGACCGAGGCGGTGCGGACGGAAATCGACCGGCAGGTCGCCCAGACCGAGGACGCCGCAGCGCTGGTCCAGGCGCTGGAGGAGCAGTACGACACCTTCACCCGGGGACGCGGCCAACCGAACCTGCTCAACATCGGGGCCGAGGCCCTGCCGACCGCCGACGAACTCGGTGCCGAGTTGGAACGTTTCCTGGCCGAGCAGACCCGCCCCAATGACAACCCCGGCGGCTGAACCGGCCGCCGGCTCCGACGGGTCGCCAAGCCGACCGCAGGGGCCCCCGTCGGAACGTTGAGCCCGATCACCCGCGGCCCGACGGGCCCCGCCAGAGCGCGGGACGGGGAGCGGCACCGAGTGCCCTCCCCGACAGCCCGGCGGCGACACGCCCCGGGCAGGCAGCAGGTCGGCGACAGATCGGGCAGGCTGGGACACATGCGCCTGGCGACGTGGAACGTCAACTCCGTGAAGGCCCGCCTGCCTCGGCTGCTCGACTGGCTGGCGGGCACGAACCCAGATGTCGTCTGCCTCCAGGAGACCAAGTGCCCGGACGGCGCGTTCCCGGTCGCCGAGGTTGGCGCGCTCGGCTACACGGTCGCCAGCCACAGTGACGGCCGGTGGAACGGGGTCGCCATTTTGTCCCGGGTCGGCCTGACCGATGTCACCCTCGGCTTCCCCGACGAGCCGGGCTTCCCCGATCCGGAGGCGCGCGCCCTCGCCGCCACCTGCGCCGGACTACGGGTCTGGTCGGTCTACGTGCCCAACGGCCGAACCCTCGACGACCCGCACTACGCGTACAAGCTGGCCTGGCTCGGCGCACTCCGGGACACGCTGGAGGGCGAACTGACCGGCGACGCACCGTTGGTGGTGTGCGGCGACTTCAACGTGGCCCCCACCGACGCGGATGTCTGGGATCCGACCCTGTTCACCGGCTCCACCCACGTCACGCCCGCCGAACGAGCCGCACTCGCGGCGCTACGCGATCTGGGCCTCGCCGACGTCGTGCCAACCCCGATGAAGGGCCCGCACCCGTTCACCTACTGGGACTATCGGGCCGGGATGTTCCATCAGAACAAGGGCATGCGGATCGACCTGGTGTACGCCTCGGCTCCGTTCGCCCGCGTCGTCCGGGCCGCATACGTGGACCGGGAGGCCCGCAAGGGTAAGGGCCCCTCGGACCATGCTCCGATCGTCGTGGACGCCGACCTTGTCCCGGTGGTGGAGGCGTTCTGAGTACCCGGGCGGCGACAATTCATGCCACACTCTGCGTTACTAGTCAATCACCAAGGGTAGCATTGACTTTAATTGGACCGTCGGGGATATTCCTAGTGGCACGTTGACATACCGGGATGGGAACGGTTAGATCCCGGGATTCGACCAACACCACCACCCCTACAATAAGCCCAGAGCTCCCCCACCCTGAAGGCGCAGACAAGGCTTCGATAATGCTCAATCGAACAATAGAGTTCGCCAAGCAACACTCACCCAATTTGACGCGCCGGATGGCACGCCGCGTACAGCTCGAGGCCCACAATGCGAGAAAGCGGCTCCTCGTCCCGGTGGTCAGTCGGTGCGAGTTCGACAACATCTACCACTGCACGGTACACAAGACGGGTAGCCAGTGGATCAAAGCCCTGTTCAGCGACCCCACCGTCTACCGCCACTCCGGCCTGCTCCCCTACGACCCACGCTTCTACAAGCGACGCAAGCTACCCGTCATTCCACCCGGCCGGGCAGGTCTGGCCCTATTTCATTCTTACCCGCGCTTCAAGAAGATTTCAAAACCCGGCACCTATCGCGCCTTCTTCGTAATTCGCGACCCACGCGATATCGTCATTTCAAGCTACTTTTCGCTGCGCAACTCACATGCCCCCATGGGCGACATCCTCCAGGCACGGAAAACACTGCAGGAAATTCCGATGAAGGAAGGGTTACTTTACGTCATCGAACGCCACTCCAAGCGGAACCTCTTCAAGCAACTCCGGTCGTGGGCGGCCGCCCCGAGCTCCGAGACCTTCCGGCTGTTCCGCTACGAGGACCTGACCGGTGAGCGGCAGGCGGAGGAGGTGGACCAGCTGATGCGGCACTGCGGGATCACCCTGCCCGCCACCGAGCTGGAGGCCCTGTTGTCCCGCTACAGCTTCTCCAGGATGCGGAAGGATCGGGAAACCGCGGGTAAGGTTTCCCACTACCGAAAGGGCAAAGCTGGCGACTGGCGTAACCACTTCGACGACGAGGTCTACGCGGCTTTCACCGCGGCGACCGGAAACCTCGTGGAGCTCCTCGGCTACCCGGCCCGCGACGCGGTTTCCTGACCGGATCACCGGGCCCGGGTCTCACGTCATCGTGGCGAAAGCGATGACGTTGTCGGCGTAGCCGGTGCGGCCCCCCACCCAGGCTCCACCACAGGTGATCAGGCGCAGCACGGCCGGCCCGGAGTCGCCGTACACCCGTTCGGCGGGAAGCTGGTCCTTGGGGAAGCGCTCCACCGAGTCGACCCGGAATCCCACCACCGAGCCGTCGGCCCGGGTCACCTCGATTGGGTCACCGGGACTCAGCCGGTGCAGGTCAACGAAGACCGACGGACCGTCCCTGGTGTCCACGTGACCGACGATGACCGCCGGTCCCGGCTCGCCGGGGACCGGTCCCCGGTCGTACCAGCCGGTCTCGTGTGCCCGCTCCAACGGCGGGACGGCGATCGAGCCGTCCCGGGCCTGCCCCACCGGCGCGATCGGCGCGGCGACACCGATCACGGGTACGGCGAGGCGGACCGGCCGGCTGGTGGCTGGTTCCGGCCCGGCCCCACCGGCGGGTCGGTCCACGTCTGCCGTGCTCGCCCACTCCAGGGAGCCGGTGGTCCGGCCCAGCCCGGCACCCGTGGCGAAGACCCCCACCAGCACCAGCAGCACGGCCAGCGGTACGACCCACGGGCTACGCCGGCCCGCCGGTCGGCGGGCCGTGCGGACCGCACGGGCCCTGGTCATCGGCGGGCAGCCCCGCGGAGTCGGCGGAGGGACACCAGCCACACCACCAGACCCGCCACGGTCAGCCCGACCCCGACCGGTAGCAGCAGCTCCGCGGAGAAGTTGCTGCCGGAGCCGCCGAACCCGGTAGCCGGGCCACGACTGGGCGTGACGGACTTGACGACCTGAAGCATCGTTGTCGCGGTCTCACCGCCGCGGCACTCCAGTTTGACCCGGTAGCTGCCGGGCAGGGTTCGCTCCCGCACCCTCGCCGTCGCGGTCAACAGCCCATTGTCCGGCTTCACCTGGACGCGGCCGAAGGCGTCGGACCAGACGTTTGCCGGGATGGAGTTGTCCCGGCAACTCGCCCGGATCCAGACCAGGTAGCCGGCCTTCACCGTGCTCGGGCTTACCTCAACGAAGACGGTCGACGGCTTCGGTCCCTCGGGCTGCATGGGTGCGGCAACCGGGCGGAGTGCTGCCTCGGGAGTCGACGCCGCGACGGGGGAGGACCAGGCCGATGCCGGCCCGGCAGCAGCCGGTCCGGCCGACACCACCTGGGCTGAGGCTGGCCCGGCCGTCGCGTTCGCGACCCCGACCGCGAGCACCAGGCCGACGACGACCGCGAGCAGTGGGCCGACGACCGCGACCGCGACCATCGCCACCAGGCCCCCGCGGGTCCCCTTCACCACAGCCCCCTCCCGACCCGGCTGGGCGGCCATGCACACCCGGCCTGTCGCACGGGGAATCCGACATCCCCGTCGCACATCACATCCGATTCGACGCGGTCCTCGCGTACGCTCGGATCGCTGTGACCATCACCGACTCTCACCCCACCGCTCCCGCGCGGAGCATCCGGACCTTTCACCCGCGACGCGGCCGGATGTCGCTGCGCCAGACCAGCGCGTTGCGACAGCTGTGGCCGCGGTACGGCCTGACCGTCCCGGAGGTGCCCGGCACGCCGGTGGAGCCGGCTGTCCTGTTCCCGCGCCGGGCGCCCCTGGTGTTGGAGATCGGTTCTGGGATGGGCGACGCCACCGTGGCGATGGCCTCCGCCGATCCGGACCGAGACTATCTGGCGGTCGAGGTGCACACGCCGGGAATCGCCAACCTCCTCGACCTGGTGGAGCGGCAGTCCCTGAGCAATGTCCGGATCGCCGAGGGCGACGCGTTGGACCTGGTCAGCGCTCTGCCCGTCGGCTCACTCGACGCGGTGCACGTCTTCTTTCCGGACCCGTGGCCGAAGGTCCGCCACCACAAACGGCGCCTCATCCAGCCCGATCACGTCGCCCTGCTGCGCTCACGATTGGCGACCGGCGGCGCGCTGCACTGCGCGACCGACTGGGCCGAGTACGCGGAGGCGATGCGGCGGACCCTGGACGCCGATCCGGGGCTGGCGAACCCGCACGACGGCTTCGCACCCCGTCCCGCGCACCGCCCGGTGACGAAGTTCGAGCGCCGCGCCCTGGCTGCCGGCCGACCGGTGGCCGACCTGATCTACCACCGCCGCTGAGCCCCCACGGGACGCCGATGACCGGCCCGGTTGGCGCGGGCGGTGATGGTCGGGGCACCATGGACCCCGCCATGACACTTACCGCCGCGCTGCCGGCCAGCGCCGACCCTGACACCCTGTACGACGCGTTCGCCGGTTGGGCGTCCGAGCGCGGCCTCGATCTCTATCCGCACCAGGAGGAGGCGGTCATCGAGATCGTCTCCGGCGCGAACGTGATCATGAATACGCCGACCGGGTCCGGCAAGAGCCTGGTCGCGATGGCGGCGCACTTCGCCGCGCTCGCCGACGACCGGACGACCTTCTACACGGCCCCGATCAAGGCGCTGGTGTCGGAGAAGTTCTTCGCGCTGTGCGAGGTGTTCGGGGCCGACAACGTCGGCATGCTCACCGGCGATGCCAGCGTCAACCCGGACGCGCCGGTCATCTGCTGCACCGCGGAGATCCTGGCCAACCTCGCGCTGCGGGAGGGCACCCGCGCGGACGTCGGCCAGGTGATCATGGACGAGTTCCACTTCTACAGCGAGCCGGATCGGGGCTGGGCGTGGCAGGTGCCGCTGATCGAGCTGCCACAGGCACAGTTCATCCTGATGTCCGCCACGCTCGGGGACACCACCCGGTTCGTCGCCGACCTCACCCGCCGCACCGATCGCCCGACCGCCGTCGTCCAGACGGCCGAACGCCCGGTCCCTCTCCTCTTCTCGTACGCCACGACGCCGATGCACGAGACCCTGGAGGAGCTACTGGAGACCCGCGAAGCCCCGGTGTACGTCGTACACTTCACCCAGGCGGCGGCCCTGGAACGGGCCCAGGCGCTGATGAGCGTCAACGTCTGCACCCGGGCCGAGAAGGACATGATCGCGGCGGCGATCGGGAACTTCCGCTTCACCTCCGGCTTCGGCAAGACCCTGTCCCGGCTGGTCCGACACGGCATCGGCGTGCACCACGCGGGGATGCTGCCCAAGTACCGCCGTCTGGTCGAGACGTTGGCCCAGGCCGGGCTACTCAAGGTCATCTGCGGCACGGACACCCTCGGGGTCGGCATCAACGTACCGATCCGCACCGTGCTCTTCACCGGGCTGTCGAAGTACGACGGAACCCGGACCCGCCTCCTCAAGGCCCGCGAGTTCCACCAGATCGCCGGCCGTGCCGGACGGGCCGGCTTCGACACCCTCGGCCGGGTCGTGGTGCAGGCACCCGAGCACGTCATCGAGAACGAGAAGGCCCTGGCGAAGGCCGGCGACGACCCGAAGAAGCGCCGCAAGGTCGTCCGAAAGAAGCCACCGGAGGGGTCGATCGGCTGGGGCAAGCCCACCTTCGAACGCCTGGTCGAGGCCGATCCGGAGCCCCTGGCCTCCAGCTTCCAGGTCAGCCACGCCATGCTGCTCAACGTCATCGGCCGCCCCGGCGACGCGTTCGCGGCGATGCGACACCTGCTCACCGACAACCACGAGGACCGCGCCGCCCAGCGCCGGCACATCCGCCGCGCCATCGCCATCTACCGGGCGCTGCGGGCCGGTGGGGTCGTCGAGGAACTACCCGAGCCGGACGAGTCCGGCCGACGGGCTCGACTCACCGTCGACCTCCAGCTCGACTTCGCCCTCAACCAGCCGCTGTCGCCCCTCGCCCTCGCCACAATCGAGCTCCTCGACCGCGAGTCCCCGGCCTACGCCCTGGACGTGCTCAGCGTGATCGAGTCGATCCTCGACGACCCGCGCCAGGTGCTCTCCGCACAGCAGTTCAAGGCCCGCGGTGAGGCGGTCGCCGCGATGAAGGCCGAAGGCATCGAGTACGAAGCCCGCCTCGAACTGCTCGACGAGGTCACCTGGCCCAAGCCCCTCGCCGAGCTACTGGACAACGCCTACGAGATGTACCGCCAGGGGCACCCCTGGGTGGCCGACCACCAGCTCTCCCCCAAGTCCGTCGTCCGGGACATGTACGAGCGGGCGATGACCTTCGGCGAGTATGTACAGTTCTACGGGTTGACCCGATCCGAGGGCCTCGTCCTGCGGTACCTCGCCGACGCGTACAAGACGCTCCGGCACACCGTCCCCGAGGATGCCAAGACCGAGGAGCTGATCGACCTCATCGAGTGGCTGGGCGAACTGGTCCGCCAGGTCGACTCCAGCCTGATCGACGAGTGGGAGCGGCTGCGCAACCCCTCCGACGTGGACGAGGTCGCCGTCGCCCTGGACGACCAGCCAACGGCGGTCACCCGCAACACCCGGGCCTTCCGGGTGTTGGTCCGCAACGCCCTGTTCCGTCGGGTGGAGTTGGCCGCCCTGCATCGCTGGCACGAGTTGGGCGAGCTGGACAGCGCCGCCGGCTGGGACGCCGCCGCGTGGGAGGACGCCCTGGAGCCGTACTTCGAGGAGTACCCGGAGATCGGCATCGGGCCGAACGCCCGCGGGCCGGCGCTGCTACTGATCGAGCAGGGCAGCGCGACCTGGACCGTACGCCAGATCCTGGACGACCCCGAAGGTGACCACGACTGGGGAATCAGCGCCGAGGTGGACCTCGCCGCCTCCGACGAGGCGGGCGCGGCGGTCCTCCGGATCACCGAGGTCGGACAGCTCGGCGGCTGACGCCCGGCCGGGGCTCAGGCGTCGCCGTCCGGGTGGAAGCCGGTGCGTTCGCCGCCCTCGGGCTCATTCTCGCGGCGTCGCCAGAACTGACGGGCGGCGAAGCCCTCCCGTCGGAGCCAGTGCTCGGTGTAGACGATCCGGTCCGCCTCGATCACCACCAGGGTGTCCCGTGGTGGTTCGGCAAGCGATCGGCCCCGTTCGGCGTGCTCGTTCTCCCACCGGAACGCGGCCCAGTAGGGCTCGCGGTCGGGATGGTCGGGTGGCAGCGCCCGAGCCGCGCCGAAGAGCTGCGCGCCGCGACTGCTGGCCAGCCCGACCAGTGGGGCGAAGATCCCCACCGAGACCCGCGGGTCCGCGGCGATGTTGCGCAGCTTCGGTGACCGCGGCGCGGCGGTGAACATCACCGCGAAGTCGAGTGGGTAGTAGCGCACCGGGGTGGCCAGCGGTCCGTCGGGCCCGGCTGTGGCCAGCACACACATGTTCTGCGACGAGAGCAGGTTACGGATGCGCTCCGCAAGTCGGTCCCGCGGCAGCCGCCGCGTCGGCGCGGGTTCCGCGAGCCACGGATTCGTCAACGGCATCGCTGCATCCCCCATCATGCGATGATCACTTACGGCCACAGTATCGATGACGAGGTTGGCACAGCGGGCGAGAGTGGACTCACCGGGTGCGCTTCGCGTAGGCGACTGTCCGGCGGGCATCCCGCCAGGCGATCCAGGCTGTCCGAGGCCGCGGCAGGGACACTGCTTCGCCGCGCCGTTTGGCGCTGAGCTGGCCGATCAGCCAGGTAGGAGCGTTCGCCCGCTTGATGGCCTGCGTCTTGGTGAGGAGCTCGCCGTGGTCGAGGGCGTGCCGGCCTCGAGCCATGGCGGTAAGACCGAGTTCACCGCGGTTGAGCGGCGCTGCCTGGTCCACCCTGCCCGGTGGAGTCGTTCGCACAGGCCCGCTCGAACAGGGCCTTTGCGTCCTCAGGATCACGCTCCGTAGCCAAAGCCGCTACCTGTCCGCGGAACTCGGCCGGCTCATACTCGTCGACTTGCTGCCAGAGAGCCGTGACGCGACCCTCCCAATCTGCTTCACTGGTCGCCACCTTCGGCATCTTGCCACAAGGGACGAAGCCAATCGGGTCTCACATCGGCTGGGGCTTCGCTGTCTCAGTCTCGAAGAGTTCGTTCGGCATGTCGTAGTACTTCGTTGTTCGGCCCAGGTGTGTCATGCCGAGCCGCCGGCAGACTGCCTGAGAGGACCGATTGTCCGGATGCGTGACCGCGATGACCCTCGGCAGCCCCCGGTCGAACGCGTCCGACAGGACCGCCGCCGCTGCCTCGGTGGCGTAGCCGTGCCCCCAGGATTCCGGATGCAGCTGCCAGCCAATCTCGACCTCGGTCGGCCCACCGGCCGGCTCCCCCGCCGACAAAGGAATCGGCTTGAGCAGGAGATTTCCGACCAGCCGACCGTCCGCCGCCGTAGTTACGGCCCAGATGCCGTGGATCGGATCGTCGATGGCGCGTCGGCGTGCGATCGACGCGAGGGCGCTCTCGCGATCGTTCATGATCGTTGGCTGCGGGCCCACAAATCGCACGACCTCCCAGCGCGACTCGAGATCCAACAGAAAGTCGGCGTCCTCGTCTCGCCAAGGACGCAGCCGGAGGCGTTCGCTCACGATGGTGCGCATGCGATCCATCTAGCCAGCATCCAGCACCACGACTCCACCCGATTCGCCGCACTCGCGCTGCGTTGCCGCGGTCCCGCCACCCAATCGGCCGCCCCTCCCGACGCACCCGGCCCCCGTTGGGAAAGGGGTTGCCCGTCACCGCACGCCACCCAAGAACCGGGCTACGCTCGCGCGGGCGAGCCGGCTGATCGCCCACTCCATCTGCCAGCACGGGTAAGGAGCCAGCCGTGACCACCACACTCGACAGCCAGCGCACATGCCGTCGAGCCCTCGGACGTGCACCGCAAGGATCACTTGCTCCGGCCCGCCGGTCGCTGCTCGCCCTCTTGAGGCCAGTGAGCACGATTGATTGGTATCCGGTGCCGGGCACGGCACGGCAGTTCGGCTCCGCACCGGCAGACACGCCGCCATCGTTGCCACGACCAGACCGAACGATGCCGTCGGGCAAACGTCCACGCGGTGGCTGACAGGTAGTCGTCGTACGAGACGCGCCGCACGCACCCTCCCTCGCCGCTCACGAGGGTAGCCTCGCCGCCCTCTGATTGAGGAGGACACGACGACCGGGCGCAACTCGCACCGCCCGCCGCATCCCGTGAATGACAAGCTACGGTGGGTTGCACCCTGAAATGGGTAGGGTTCCTACCTCCGGATCACGAGACGAGTCCGACTCGGACCGCGAGGTCACGGGCATCGTCTCGGGTGGCACGCGGGCCGCCGAGCAGGTCCAAGGTGATCTGACGGGCGTACCCGTTGAAGCGGATTGTCTCCGGGGCCAACTCGTATGCCTGCCGCAGCGTCGCCACCGTCGCTTCCGTATCGCCCTTGCCGTAGTGCGCCCGCGCGACCTCGATCAAATGGCGTGCCCGGCGCGGCCTCGACGGGATCGCTGCCGCACCGTGGCGGCGGGCCTGCCGCACGGCCTCGCCGGACTTCTGCAACTCCACCGCCACGGTCACTGCGTGCGCGCCCATAATGGCCCGGGAAAAAGACGTCTGCGGCTGGTAGAAACCCTGTGGCAGGCGCTGCGCCACGCGATCCGCGCGATCCCAGTACCGCCAGGCCCGCCCTTCCTCACCGGCACGAGCGGCGGTGTACGCGGCCTCGAAATTCAGCGCACCCCACAGCGCCAGCAGATTCGTGCTTCCGTCGACCGTGGCCGGCTCCACGGCCGACAGCACGTCCAGCGTCACCGCCATCGCGGTGTCCCAGTCCCCAGCGTCCCGATGCACCTGGCACAGGAACCACCCCGCACCGGCCACCGCCTCCGGATCACCGGACTCCTGCGCCGCCACCATCGCCCGATCCGCCACCCGCCACAACAACTCGGCAGCAGGCTGGTACGCGATGAACATCTGCGCCAATCCAAGCGTCTCCGCCAACAGCACCTGCGCCTGCCGCCGTTCGTCACTCTCGTACCCCAACACAGCACGCTGCGCATCCCGCAGCAACCCCGGCAACAACCCGCCCAGCACCGTCCGGTGATCCGACGCCTGATGACGTGCCCGCCATGCCGTCGCCAGCCGCTCCCTCAGCCTGGCCAACGACTCCGCCGCGACGTCATCAGCGAACACGACCCGGTTCACCGCATCCCGCACCGACGCCAATGCCGGATGCTCCGGCCCATTGACCACCACAGACCGCTCACCCAAATCCAGGGCCAGGGCAGACACGTCGACCTTCAGAGCACGCGCGATCCGATCCAGCATGGGAAGTCGTGGCGGCAAGATCCGGTCGGTCTCGACCGCCTTGACCCACTCAGCGCTACGGCCCACCAACCCACCAAGCACCGCCCGAGTCTTCCCGGACCGCTCCCGGTAGACCTTCAACCGCTGCCCAAATGTCAACTCCGGCAAGGAATCCACCAGGAACCTCCTCGCGTTGCGCCGAACGCCCCCCCATAGAGGCGTATCACGCCCGACGCTACCGACCTACAGGCTGCCTCACACCCCCTCACGCCGGCCACCCCTGTCCTCCACGATTCAAGGAATTGACGATGCCACCGGACCCGCTCTGGATCGTCGGCCGGGACGCCTTCGTCGCAGTTCTCGTCGCACAGTTCGATCCGACCTCGCCGGCTTGCTTCGGAACATGGTGAGCCCGGCCGGCGCACGCCAACGGGCAACCGGCCATCGGCGGCTACGTACGTCGTCCCGGCGAGTCGATCTACCGTCCGCAGGTGCTCAATGTCTTCCGAATCGACGAAGGCATGATCGCCGAGATCACCGCCTTCTCCCCCGAGGTCTTCGTCTCATTCAACCTGCCCGATTCGCTCTGAGCCGCCGAGGAGCACTCCACGCTCTGTCATGACGTGGTCCTTCCCGGAACGGAAAAATCTCTTCGCAGCCCCAGGGGCTGGTGGTGTGGACTGGTGGCACCTTGTTTTTACGTGGTCCGGTGTGGTGGGCGTCGGCGTGCGGCGTAGCTGAGGATGACGCCGGCCAGGATGGAGAGGGCGGCGGCGCCGGTGGTGGTGATGTTGGGGCCGGTGATGGGTAGGTCGGGTTCGTCGGGTGGTGGGGNGATGGTGAGGTTTACCGGTGTGGATTGGCTGTTGGGGCAGGTGTTGGTGCTGGTGTAGTGGGCGGTGAGGGTGTGGGTGCCGGGTGGGAGGGTGGTGGTGTGGGTGGCGGTGGCGGTGGTGGT
>NZ_AZWO01000083.1 GCF_000514775.1 Salinispora pacifica CNR114
CAGGGGCACGGTGGCCAGGGTTGTGCCGTTGGTGCGGAGGGTGATGGTTCCGGTGGGGGTGTCGACGTTGCAGGTGACGGTGGCGGTGAGGGTGACATCCTGATCCGCCCTCGGCTTTCGTGGCATGACCTGCAGGGTGGTGGTGGACGTTGGAAGGGCGGCAAGCGCCATGCTGTGTTGGCCGCCGGCGGCGACGGCGGTGATCGTGACACCGGCGGGCAGGTCAACGTCCGCCGGGGTACTCCTGTTGGTGGTGTCCCCGTTTCCCAACTGGCCGGAGACGTTTCTGCCCCAGGCGACGACGGCGCCGGCGGCGGCTAGCGCCAGACCATAGTCGAATCCGGCGGCGACGGCGGTGATCGTCATGCCGGCCGGCAGGTCAACGTCCACCGGTGTACTGCTACCGGTGGTGGTTCCGTTCCCCAACTGGCCAGAGACGTTTCTGCCCCAGGCGACGACGGCACCGGCGGCGGCTAGCGCCAGACTGTGTAGGCCGCCGGCGGCGACGGCGGTGATCGTGACACCGGCGGGCAGGTCAACGTCCGCCGGGGTACTCCTGTTGGTGGTGTCCCCGTTGCCCAACTGGCCATCCGCATTGTTGCCCCAGGCGAAGGCAGCGCCGGTGGACGTTAGCGCCAGACTATGGGCGGCACCGGCGGCGACGGCGGTGATCGTCGTGCCGGCCGGTAGGTCAACGTCCACCGGCGTACTGCTACCGGTGGTGGTCCCGTTCCCCAATTGACCGTTGCTGTTGTCGCCCCAGGCGAGGACAGCGCCAGTGGACGTCAACGCCAGGCTGTAGGCGGCACCGGCGGCGACGGCGGTAATCGTGACACCGGCGGGGAGGCTGACGCCCACCGGCGTGCTCACGTTTGTGGTCCCCCCGTTGCCCAGCTGACCATGTAGGTTCTCGCCCCAGGCAAGGACGGTACCGGCGGACGTCAACGCCAGACTATGGAAGGCGCCGGCGGCGATAGCGGTGAACGTCGTGCCGGCGGGCAGGTCAACGTCCACCGGGGTACTCCTGTTGGTGGTGTCCCCGTTTCCCAACTGGCCGGAGAAGTTTCTGCCCCAGGCAAGGACAGCGCCGGTGGACGTTAGCGCCAGACTATGTAGGCCGCCAGCGGCGACGGCGGTGATCGTCGTGCCGGCCGGCAGGTCAACGTCCACCGGCGTACTGCTACCGGTGATGGTCCCGTTGCCCAGTTGACCGTCGCTGTTGTCGCCCCAGGCAAAGTAGGTGTCCGACGCACGGATCGCCGCTGATGGCCCGTTCTCTGCGGCTGCGAGCGACATAGTGGCCGCCTGCGTGACCATCACCGCCAACACCAGAAAGACCAAGCCGGTGATGGCCCGCCCCACCCGGCATGCTTCGGTGCCACGGCCGGGCCACCGGCAGAGTCTTCGCATCACTCCAACCCCCAAGCAGGCAAGCAGCGCCAACAGGACAGACGCAAGTGTCAACCACTTATCCCGCACAGATGTGGAGAAACGCCCTCAAGCAGACATCCAGCCATAGGTGCGGCATGACTTACGACTACCTGATCTCACCCGCACCACCGTCCCCGCCGCCGTCGGCGCCCCCACTCGCGTCGCTGGCCTCGCGAACGTGATCGTCCTCGACGCCGACTCGTCCACCACGCTGACCGCAGATGTGGTCGCGTGACGATGGCGTTCGAGAGTTCGGCCCTTCCCATGGTGCGGGAGTCGTCTGCCACGGGGACGGCTGAAGGGCCCCCCGCCCGCCGTTCCTTGTCGGGTGCCGACCGGCGATTTTAGCTGGATGCCCCCGTTAGGGCGTTTCTCCCCATAGACAGGTGATAGTTGATGGAACATTGCGCTTGTTCTATTGACGGTGTTTGCCTGCGTGGAGGTAGAAACAATGGGGAGCCCCTGCCGATGGGCAGGCGATGGCGCGGGCCGAGTGGGCCGGGCCATCACCGGCTGGTTTCTTCTGGTGTTGGTGGTGATGGTCACGCAGGCGGTCGCCGTGTGGCCGGCGGTCGCGCAGGACACGCCAGCACCGTTCGGTGCCGCCTCGGACACCATCCTCGCCTGGGGCAGCAATTTCTTCGGCGAGCTGGGCAACGGGACCACCACCAACAGCAGCACACCCGTCGCCGTCAGCCTGCCCGCGGACACCGCTGCCGTCGCCATCGCCGCCGGTGATGCCCACAGTGTGGCGTTGACGGCCGCCGGTACCGTCCTTGCCTGGGGCGACAACTCGCACGGTCAGTTGGGTGATGGGACTGGCGCTGACAGCTTGACGCCGGTTGGGGTCAGCCTGCCTGCGGGGGTCACGGCCTCCGCTGTCGCCGCTGGTCGCGACCATAGTGTGGCGTTGACGTCTGCCGGCACTGTGCTCGCGTGGGGTGGGAACTCGTTTGGTCAGTTGGGTGATGGGACCGTTGTTGACCGCAGT
>NZ_AZWO01000084.1 GCF_000514775.1 Salinispora pacifica CNR114
TGACGTGTTGGCGCACCGGCGGCGGACCCGCGGGTTGGTCGCCACCTCCATCGCCTGGGGCAGTTGGGGTGGCGGCGGCATGGCCGGCGGCGAGGTCGGCGCGCACCTCGACCGGCTGGGTGTCGGCGTCATGGAACCCCGACTCGCTGTCCAGGCGCTACGGCAGGCCCTCGACCACGATGAGAGTCACCTCGTCGTCGCCGACATCGACTGGGATCGGTTCGCCCCGATCTACACCCTGGCCCGGCCACGGCCGCTGCTCGCCGACCTTCCCGACGCCGTCCCCGAAACCTCCGATGCCACCGACGCGCCGTCGTCCTCGGCGCTCGCCGACCGGCTAGCCGCAATGCCCGAGGCCGAGCAGCGCGTACTGCTGCTTGACACGGTCCGCACAAACGTGGCCGCCGTCCTGGGATACGGCGACGCCGACTCGGTGGAACCGCGGCGTGCCTTCAAGGACCTCGGTATGGACTCGGTGACGGCCGTGGAGATGCGCAATCGGCTCAGCGCCGCCACCGGCCTCCGGCTCTCCGCGACCCTGGTCTTCGACCACCCCAACGCGGTCGCCCTCGCCGACCAGCTCCGCGCCGAACTCGGATACACCGGCGACACCGCCGGCGGCCTGCTCGCCGAACTGGACCGGCTCGAGGCCACCGTCACGGGTCTGGCGCCGGAGGAGATCGAGCGGAACCGGGTGACCGCCCGGCTCCAGTCGATGCTGGCGAAGCTCAACGAGACCCTCAGCACCACCGCGGGCGCCACCCTGGTCGACCGCCTTGAGGCGGCCTCCGCCGACGATGTGTTCAACCTGATCGACAAGGAACTCGGGATGACCTGAGCCGCCACCGCGCCCCCCCGGAACGTGTCCCGCTGGCAACGAGTTTGGTGAGGTTCAGATGGCGAACGAAGAGAAGCTCCTTGACTATCTGAAGCGGGTCACTGCTGATCTGCACCGCACTCGGGAACGGCTGCGCGAGGTCGAGTCGCAGGAGCAGGACCCGATCGCGATCATTGGGATGGCCTGCCGTTATCCGGGCGGGGTCAGCTCGCCCGAGGACCTGTGGCGGCTGGTCGTCGACGGCGTCGATGCCATCGGTGACTTTCCGACCGACCGGGGCTGGGACACCACAGCCCTCTACGACGCCGACCCAGACACCGCCGGCAGCAGCTATGTCAGGCAGGGCGGCTTCGTCCACGACGCCGCCAAGTTCGACGCCGAGTTCTTCGGCATCTCGCCCCGCGAGGCATTGGCCATGGACCCGCAGCAGCGGCTGGTGCTGGAGACGAGCTGGGAGGCGTGCGAGCGGGCCGGCATCAACCCCGACTCGCTGCGCGGCGGCCCCGTCGGCGTCTTCGTCGGCTGCGGCGGCCAGGACTACTGGGACCGGCTTACGGTGCTACCCGAACCCGTCGAGGCCTACATGAGCACCGGCAACGCCGGTGCGGTCATCTCCGGGCGGGTCGCGTACAGCCTAGGGCTGGAGGGACCCGCCGTCACCGTCAACACCGCGTGCTCGTCGTCGCTGGTCGCCCTGCACCTGGCCGCGCACGCGCTGCGTCAGCGGGAGTGTGGCCTGGCGCTGGCCGGTGGCGCGACCGTCATGTCGACCCCCGGTGCGTTCGTCGCCTTCAGCCGGCAGCGTGGCCTGGCCTCCGACGGCCGCTGCAAGCCCTTCTCCGATGACGCCGATGGCACCGGCTGGGGTGAGGGAGTCGGCATGCTGCTGCTGGAACGCCTCTCCGACGCCCAGCGCAACGGCCACCCGGTACTCGCCGTCATCCGCGGTTCGGCCATCAACCAGGACGGCGCGTCCAACGGCCTGACCGCGCCGAACGGGGTGGCCCAGCAGCGGGTCATTCGTCAAGCCCTCGCCAACGCCGGGCTCTCCTCCACCGACGTCGACCTGGTCGAGGCGCACGGTACCGGCACCACCCTCGGTGACCCGATCGAGGCGGAGGCGCTGATCGCCACGTATGGTCACGACCGGCCGGCGGATCGGCCGCTCTGGTTGGGCTCGGTGAAGTCCAACATCGGCCACGCCCAAGCCGCCGCCGCCGTCAGCGGCGTGATCAAGATGGTGCTGGCGCTGCGCAACGGCGTGCTGCCCAAGAGCCTGCACATATCGGAACCCTCCTCGCATGTGGACTGGTCGGCCGGCACGGTGCAGCTGCTCACCGAGGCGCGGCAGTGGCCGGACCACGGCCAACCGCGGCGGGGTGGGGTGTCGTCGTTCGGTGTGAGTGGCACCAATGCCCACGTGGTGCTGGAGCAGGCTCCGTTGGTCGAGGCTGCCGAGTCCCCGGTGGGGACGGCGGGGGCTTCGGTGGGGACGTCTGGGTCTTCGGTGGAGTTGGTGGATTCTGCGGTGGGGGTGTCTGAGTCTGCGGTGGTGCTG
>NZ_AZWO01000085.1 GCF_000514775.1 Salinispora pacifica CNR114
TCCCACAACCCCAACCACGCAACCCCTGACAGGTATCACACGCAGCCGGTTTAGCCTCAATCCGCTTTCGCTCGCCACTACTCACGGAATCACAATTGTTTTCTCTTCCTACGGGTACTGAGATGTTTCACTTCCCCGCGTTCCCTCCACACACCCTATGAGTTCAGGTGCAGGTGACATCACATGACTGATGCCGGGTTCCCCCATTCGGACACCCTGGGATCACAGCTCGGTTGACAGCTCCCCCAGGCCTATCGCGGCCTCCCACGTCCTTCATCGGCTCCTGGTGCCAAGGCATCCACCGTTCGCCCTTGACAACTTGACCACAAAGATGCTCGCGTCCACTGTGTAATTCTCAACAAACAACCAACCCGCAACCACCACCCCGCACCAGCAACACCAACCCCACCCCCTCACAGGAGGCAAAAGCCAGCATCCGGTATACGAAGCAAGCCACGCCAGGCAAACCGCCAACCCGCAACACCACCAACCGGCGACATCACAGACCACACGGCCCAAGAAACAACCACACGGTCATTCCTTCAGGACCCAACAGGGTGTCCAACGCCAGCCCCAGCCGCATCATCAACCCCTTCCAACCACCCCCCGAAGAGAGCGTGTACAAGAGCATCAAACCGCTGCCAAAACCAACTAGCCAGTGTCTCCGACCAATGAGCACCCCATCACCCAACACAGGCAACCGAGGCTCCATACCGCCCTTCGACGGATGGCGCTCCTTAGAAAGGAGGTGATCCAGCCGCACCTTCCGGTACGGCTACCTTGTTACGACTTCGTCCCAATCGCCAGCCCCACCTTCGACGGCTCCCCCCACAAGGGTTAGGCCACCGGCTTCGGGTGTTGCCGACTTTCGTGACGTGACGGGCGGTGTGTACAAGGCCCGGGAACGTATTCACCGCAGCGTTGCTGATCTGCGATTACTAGCGACTCCGACTTCACGGGGTCGAGTTGCAGACCCCGATCCGAACTGAGACCGGCTTTTTGGGATTCGCTCCACCTCACGGTATCGCAGCCCATTGTACCGGCCATTGTAGCATGCGTGAAGCCCTGGACATAAGGGGCATGATGACTTGACGTCATCCCCACCTTCCTCCGAGTTGACCCCGGCAGTCTTCGATGAGTCCCCGCCATAACGCGCTGGCAACATCGAACAAGGGTTGCGCTCGTTGCGGGACTTAACCCAACATCTCACGACACGAGCTGACGACAGCCATGCACCACCTGTCACCGGCCCCGAAGGACCCCCCATCTCTGAAGGATTTCCGGCGATGTCAAACCCAGGTAAGGTTCTTCGCGTTGCATCGAATTAATCCGCATGCTCCGCCGCTTGTGCGGGCCCCCGTCAATTCCTTTGAGTTTTAGCCTTGCGGCCGTACTCCCCAGGCGGGGCGCTTAATGCGTTAGCTGCGGCACAGAGAACCGGAGAGGCCCCCCACACCTAGCGCCCAACGTTTACAGCGTGGACTACCAGGGTATCTAATCCTGTTCGCTCCCCACGCTTTCGCTCCTCAGCGTCAGTATCGGCCCAGAGACCCGCCTTCGCCACCGGTGTTCCTCCTGATATCTGCGCATTTCACCGCTACACCAGGAATTCCAGTCTCCCCTACCGAACTCTAGCCTGCCCGTATCGACTGCAAGCCCGCAGTTGAGCCACGGGTTTTCACAGTCGACGCGACAAGCCGCCTACGAGCTCTTTACGCCCAATAAATCCGGACAACGCTCGCGCCCTACGTCTTACCGCGGCTGCTGGCACGTAGTTGGCCGGCGCTTCTTCTGCAGGTACCGTCACAAACGCTTCGTCCCTGCTGAAAGAGGTTTACAACCCGAAGGCCGTCATCCCTCACGCGGCGTCGCTGCATCAGGCTTCCGCCCATTGTGCAAGATTCCCCACTGCTGCCTCCCGTAGGAGTCTGGGCCGTGTCTCAGTCCCAGTGTGGCCGGTCGCCCTCTCAGGCCGGCTACCCGTCGCCGCCTTGGTAGGCCATTACCCCACCAACAAGCTGATAGGCCGCGAGTCCATCCCAAGCCGAAAAATCTTTCCACCAACCACCATGCGGCAGCCAGTCATATCCGGTATTAGCCCCGGTTTCCCGGGGTTATCCCAAAGCCTAGGGCAGGTTACTCACGTGTTACTCACCCGTTCGCCGCTCGAGTACCCCGAAGGGCCTTTCCGCTCGACTTGCATGTGTTAAGCACGCCGCCAGCGTTCGTCCTGAGCCAGGATCAAACTCTCCAACAAAAACTTGAAGAAAACCCCAGCAACAAAAA
>NZ_AZWO01000086.1 GCF_000514775.1 Salinispora pacifica CNR114
TCAAGTACTCCACCGTCGACCGCAACACCGCCGCCGCAGCAGGTGGCGGCATCTACAACACCGGCCTACTGGAGATCGTCAAGTCCCACATCGACAACAACACCAGTGGCGACGGCGGTGGCGGCATCTTCTCAACCAACGGCACCGTCACCATCAAGGGCGGCAGCGTCTCCGGCAACCAGGCATCCAACGGGGCAGGGATGTTCCTGTCCAGCTCCATCGGCACGGTTACCGGCACCCGAATCGCCGGGAACACCAGCAGCGGTAGCGGTGGTGGAATCCGAGCCGGCGTCGGGAGCCAGCTGACGATGCGAAAGGCCGAGCTGGCGGACAACACCGCCTCCATCCTCGGCGGCGGCTTGTTCGTCTCCGGAGCAGAGGAAGGGGAAAGCTTCGCGACCATCGAATACAGCCTTATCAAAAACAACGTGACCTCGGCTTCCGGCGGAGGAATCTTCGCCGCCGGGCAGACGGTGCTGCGACACACCAAGGTGATCGGCAACCAGGCCAACCAGGGCGGCGGCATCTACAACGAAGGCACGACCAGCCTCTTCACCACGAAGGTGGTCGAGAACATCGCCATCACCGACGGTGGCGGCATCTTCAACGCCGGCGGCACGGTGAACCTGAACACCGCCACCGGCACCATCGTGATCAAGAACCGACCCAACAACTGCGTCGACGTCCCCGGCTGCGCCGGCTAGCACCCGCAACAAACGGACAGCCAACGGAGTTCCGCCCCGTCGCCGGTAGGCGACGGGGCGGAACCGTCATCTCGTTCCCGAGCAGGTCGATCATCCAGTTGCGCCAGCCCGGCCCGCGGGCCGAAGTGAGACCACCCCCGGCCCTACCCGCGCTGACCTTCCGGCTGCCCGTCGCCACGCTGGCCGGATCGACCATCAGCGACGCCACCGTCGGAAGCATTGGAGATGCCGATCCGCTCCAGGCGTTCTCGCACTTCGGTCGCGTGCTGCTGGGCGATGGTCATGTCAGCCCCGGCAGCCTTGAGCAGTTCGACGGTTGGCCGGCTGACGCCGTACGGATCTGCCAGCGCCACCCCGGCCTGGATGCCGAGCAACACCGGGTCGTCGGTTATCGCCCGTACCGCGGCGACGGCCACCTCCTGTGGCAGGCCCCGACCTTCACCGATGCTGTAGCGGTTGGCTGTGCCGGCCAGTTCTGCCAGGAGCAACCGCTGCGGCTGCGGCAGCGACGGCATGTACACCATCCCGTGGCCGTACCCAGATAGGCGCCCCGAGAACCCCTGGCCGTCTGATTTTTCGCCATCCGCGCCGACCATTCGGAGGGCCGTTTGGCCCGGCGCGTCGTGACGGATTCGGCTTGGCGCAGGTCGTCCTGATGTGGCGTCGTCTGGTGTGCCGGAAGGGCTCGCCCAGTCGGAAGTAAGCCGTCCGAGAAAGTGGGCGGCCCAGCAGCGGGCCCGTTCCCACCGGCCGTCGGCGGGAACGGGCCCTCGTGGGACTGCGAATCGCTATCCGGCGCAGCCGGGGACGTTGACGCAGTTGTTGGGTCGGTTCTTGATCACGATGGTGCCGGTGGCGGTGTTCAGGTTCACCGTGCCGCCGGCGTTGAAGATGCCGCCACCGTTGGTGATGGCGATGTTCTCGACCACCTTCGTGGTGAAGAGGCTGATTGTGCCTTCGTTGTAAATGCCGCCACCGTCGGTGGCCTGATTGCCGATGATCCTGGTGTGCCGAACCACTGTTTCCCCGGCGTTGTAGAGGCCTCCGCCGACTGAGCCGGTATTGGTGTTGTTCTTGATTAGGCTGTCCTCGATGACAGCGAAACTGTCCGTTGCCACGAACATGGCGCCGCCGAGGGCCGATGCGGTGTTGTCGGCCAGGTTGACCTTCCGCATTGTGAGTTGTCCACCGCTTTCGACCCGGGTGGCACCACCGCCACTGCTGCGGGCCAGGTTGTTGGTGAAGGTGGTGCCGGTAACGGTGCCGACGCCACCGAAGACAACCAACCCCCCGCTGGCGTCGGCGAAGTTGCCGGAGATGGTGCCGCCCTTGATGGTGACGGTGCCGTTGCCAGAGTAGATGCCGCCGCCACCACCACCGATGACCGTGTTGTCGTCGATGTGGGACTTGACGATCTCCAGTAGGCCGGTGTTGTAGATGCCGCCACCTGCTGCGGCGGCGGTGTTGCGGTCGACGGTGGAGTACTTGA
>NZ_AZWO01000087.1 GCF_000514775.1 Salinispora pacifica CNR114
TGTCAACGGCGGATTGGAACTGACCCCCTATCGACGTTTTGGGATTGACCCCCTGGAGGTCGTTACGTGCTACTTGTTGCGGTCCTTCGCGAGGAGTTCTCGGCGGGCTCTGGTGCGGTAGGACTCGCCTGCGAGGGTGAGGACCTCGGCGTGGTGCACGAGGCGGTCGATCATCGCGGCGGCGACGACTTCGTCGCCGAAGACCTCGCCCCACCGCCCGAACGGCAGGTTCGAGGTGACGAGGATGGAGCCGGCCTCGTAGCGAGATGCGACGAGTTGGAAGAACAGGTTTGCTGCGTCGGTGTCGAAGGGGATGTAGCCGACTTCGTCGACGATGATGAGCTTGTAGCGGCGGATCTTCTTCAGCTCGGCTTCCAGGGCGCCGCGGTGGTGGGCGCGGGCGAGGCGGTCGATCCAGTTCGTCGCGGTGTCGAACAGGACCGAGTAGCCGGACTGGGTGGCCTTGATCCCGAGCCCGATGGCCAGGTGGGTCTTGCCCAGGCCGGGCGGGCCGAGCAGGATCACGTTCTCCGCCTTCGGGATGAACGTCGCCGTGGCCAGGTGCGCGAGCACGTCCTTGCGGAGGCTCGGCAGGTGGTCGAGGTTGAAGTCTTCCAGGGTCTTGATCGCCGGGAAGTGCGCGGTGCGGATCCGCATCGTCGTGCCGGCGGACTCGCGGTCGGCGACTTGCCGTTCCAACACGGCGGCGAGGTACTCCTCGTGCGACCAGTTCGCCTGTCTGGCCTGGTCGGCCAAGGTCTCCCAGGTCCGCCCGATCGTGGGCGTCTTGAGGACTCTGGTGAGGTAGGCGAGCTTGGATCCCAGCCCGTCCGGCGCCGGTCTGGTCTTCGTTGTCGTGGTCATCTACTTTCCTCCGGCTGCGCTTTTCTGGACCGCCTCGACGTCGGGGCGGGGGTCGAAGTCCACGCCGAACAGGGCGTCGTAGTCCGGCAGGGCACGGATCGCCACGACGTGTCCATCAGCGTGCGAACGAGTCGAGGCCTGCCGCCGGCGGGCAGCCAAGTCCTGGCGCAGCAGCCGGGCGGTGGCCTGATGCTCGGGATCGGTGATCGTGCGGGCATGGCCCCAGTCACGGTCGTGATCAGCCACGACCTGCCCGGCGCACGAGGCGACCATCCGGGCGGGGGTGGCGAGCACGTCGATGAACCTGCCGATGCACCGAGGGTCCACGGAGTAGTCGTTGCCGTCGATACGCACGTAGTAGTCCCGCCCCAGCCGCACCCGATGCGTGAGCCCGATCGCCGGCGCCACCGGCGGCAGAGCCACCATCGCGGCCCGGTCCGCCGCCCACCTAGCCGTGGGCGTCGTCAAGCCGATCGCGCGCAGGACGCGCGTGTTCGCGCGCTGCACGAGCCAGTCGCTGATCTGGACGTTGAAGTCGAACGGCGAGGTGAACACACGCCCAGGCAGGAACGAGGTCTCGAAGAACCCGTTGCGCCGCTCGACCAACCCCTTGAACTCCGGATCCCTGGGCGGGGCCAGGCGAATACGCACCCCGATCGTCCCGGCGAACGCCGCCGCCTCCGTCGTGAGCTTCCCGGTGCCACCGATCGCGGCCTCCCGATCCCAGACCAAGGTCCGTGGACAGGCACCCCACCCGGCCACGATCTCCCACATCCCCGCCAGGATGTCTCCGGCCTTGCGACTGGGAATCATGACCGCGTCCGTGACCCGCGAGTACCCGCAGGTCATCGCGAGCACCGGCAGGATCCGCTCAGCCCCACCACCAACCGGGATCGGCTGAGGTGGGAACCACAGATCACACTGGGCGACCTCACCCGGGTCGTACTCCACTCGGTCGGTCGGGTCCGGCGGAACGAACAACGGACGCAGCTCCCGAACCCGGTCCTTGAGGATCGTCAGCGACTTCGTCCACCCGATCCGCTCAGCGATCACCGTCGCCGGCATCCGCGGGAACTCCGCGAGCAACGCCCGGACCTGCGGCTCGACCCCATCCACACACGAACCGCGAGGGCCGCGCTCACGCGACGGCGGCGCCTCGGCCCGAAGCGCCGAACGGACCGTGTTACGCGCCAAACCCAACCGACGCGCAATCTCCTTGATCGGAACACCCTCAGCCCGATGCAACCGACGGACCTCAGCCCAGT
>NZ_AZWO01000088.1 GCF_000514775.1 Salinispora pacifica CNR114
CCGGGCCGGGACACCGAAAGGACACCCCACCCGTGCCCGCCCTACGCACACCCCACACCGGGCAGCGAACAGCCCGACACCACCACCGACCGGCAGCCCACCGCCCACGACCGTCCGCGCCCACCGACCGGTGCGTCCGACACGGCAGGCCGGCGATGAACGCCTCGACCACCGCCGGGTGGCAGCCCGACCCACTGCTGACCATCGACGACGTCGCGGCCTGGCTCGGCAAACCCAAAAACACCCTCTACGCCTGGCACAGCCGAGGCAATGGACCACGCGCCATCCGCGTCGGCAACACCCTGCGCTACCGACGCACCGAAATCGAACACTGGCTCGACGCCCACACCGACCCGGAGCGCTGAGCCATGGCCCGACCACCGCTACCCATCGGCACCTGGGGCAACATCCGCACCGAGAAACTCGGCCCCAACCGGTACTGCGCCCGAGCCCGATTCCGCGACTACGACGGCAGCACCCGCGACGTCGAGGCCACCGACACCACCGGCCCCGCCGCCATCCGAGCGCTCAAGGTCAAACTTCGTGACCGTGCCGCGCCCAACGACGATGAGATCACCCGGGAGACCCACATCAGCAGACTCGCCAGCCTGTGGCTCGACGAGATCACCGCAGAGGAACGTCTCGCACCGCAAACCATCAGCCAGTACGAAGTCAGCGTGCGCGTCTCGGTCGTGCCCGCCCTAGGCAACCTTCGTATCCGAGAGGCTACCGTCAGCCGCATCGACAAGTTCCTGCGCAAGGTTGCCGAGGACCGCCCGACGGCCGCCCGGCTCGCGAAGGTCGTTCTCACGCAGATGCTCGCCCTAGCCGTACGTCGTGGCGCACTACCAACCAACCCCGTACGCGATAGCGGCCGGCTACGCAGCCCACGCCGCAAGGTCGTCGCCTTGGAGATGGAGCAGTTGGAGGGCGTCCGTGCGGCCATCCAGCGGTGGCAGCAGGCCACCCCCGGTAAACCCGGGCCTCGGCATACCGGCGATTTGGGCGACATTGTTGACCTCATGCTCGCAACCGGTGCCCGTATCGGCGAAATCCTGGCGCTGCGGTGGAAGGATCTCGACCTTGCCGCTGAACGACCGACACTGACCATCTGCGGCACGATCATCTACCTCAAGGGCAAGGGCTTCTTCCGGCAGGATTGGACGAAATCCGACGCCGGCTTCGGAACCGTCGTCCTTCCTCGCTTCGCCGTCGGAATGCTGATGACCCGCAAGCTCAACGCCGCCGACAACCCCGCGATGCGATCTTCGCCTCCCGGCGCGGCACCTGGCTGTCTCCACAGAACGTCCGCCGCCAATGGCGTCAAGCTCGCGCCGACGCTGGCCTCGAATGGGTCACGCCACACACCTTCCGCAAGACCGTCGCCACCCTGATTGACAAGGAGGCCGACGCCAAGCACGCCGCAGCCCAGCTCGGCCACGCCACCGAGGAGGTCACCAACAGGCACTACATCGTCAAGCCCGCTCTCGCACCAGACAGCTCCGAAATCCTTGAACAGCTCGGCGCTGGTCAGGCCACGACCAGGCACGAGCGTCGCTCCCATGGCCCACGCGAGACCGGATAGACACACAGGGGACCGTCCCCGACACGCCGCAGCACAGACCCTTCAGAACCCGATCGCCCCCCAACGTTACCGAGGGGTTTTCGGGAGGCGATTCAAAATTGCATAGATAGAAATCTAGGCCCTGGCTGGCTTAATGCTGGTCAGGGCCTTGTGTTGGTGCCCCCGGCAGGAATCGAACCTGCGACACACGGTTTAGGAAACCGTTGCTCTATCCCCTGAGCTACGAGGGCGCGAGCGCCCAGTCTAGCGACCCGGGGGTTCACCTGGGGTGGCAGGGAGTGGCCCGCGTTCACCCACGTCACCCGGACCCCTGTTGTTGCAGCCCAGGAGCNCACCCCGAGCACACATACCCCGGGTTGCGACCGGCGGTCGCCCGCGATGGCCCGTGTTGGCATCGGTTCACCCGGGTTGGCGTCCGCTG
>NZ_AZWO01000089.1 GCF_000514775.1 Salinispora pacifica CNR114
CACCCCCCGGATCATCCGTACGACAGGGGCAGTAAGTCATACCGGGCCAGGCGACCGAGCAGTCCCCGGCTGGGGACGATCAACAAGGTAACGGGGGTGCCTCTATGGGGTTCGTCAAGGAATCAGGCTGCGTGCGGGAGGTGTCGGTAGGCAGCATGGCGGGGTGCCGGATCTGCTGTGGGACGACGTCCAGGACTTCTTCGATCCTGATCTGATGGGTGCCCTGCCGGATATGTCTGTGGAGGATGCCTCGGTCGAGGACTGGCAGGCGGTGTTCGACCTGGTCAGGTTGAGGGGATGGACGTGGGAGTATTCAGTGGGCGGAGTCGTCGGGCCACTGCCGCCCGCGGTGGAGGTGCTGTCGCGTCCCGCCGATGGGGAGACGGTCGATCTGCGGGTCTGGCCGGTCCCGGGTGTGTTGGTGATCTTCCGTCCGATGTGTGCTGACGAGATTGACTTCGATGTCGACCTTCGCGAGTTGCAGGGCCAGGCTGGGGTAGACACCCTGTGTGATTTCCTGGCCGCGATCGGCCGGTGGCTGGGCAAGCCGGTGGTCATGACCGCCGAGGGTGACTATGCGAACCCGGTGCTCGGGTTCGTCCCCGCAGCCGACCGTGTGGTGCTGCTGGCGAAGCCACGGCTGAGCTGACCGCGTTGGGCAGGGCGGGATTGGTAGAGGGTGCCGTCGCGGAGCATCGCGAAGAGGACATCGACCCGGCGTCTGGCCAGGCAGAGCAGTGCCTGGGTGTGGCGTTTACCCTGGCTGATCTTCCTGTCGTAGTAGGTCCGGGAGGCCGGGTCACCGAGGGAGGCGAACGCGGACAGGAACAACGCCCGTTTCAGCTGTTTGTTGCCGCGGCGGGAGGGTTGCTCGCCGCGTATAGACGAGCCGGAACTGCGGGTCGCTGGAGCGAGGCCGGCGTAGGAGGCGAGGTGGGCGGCGGTCGGGAACGCGGCTGCGTCGCCGACGTCGATCAGGACGCGGGCACCAGTTCTGGTGCCGATGCCTGGCATGGACGTGAGGATCTGCGACAGCGGATGCTCGTCCAGCAGTTCCTGGATCCGCTTCTCCAGGAGATTGCGTTGATCGAGGACGGCCCGCAGCGAACCGGCCAGACTCGGCACGATCAGTGCGGCCGCCTCGGTACCCGCGACGACCACGGTTTGTTCGTCGAGGGCGGTGAGGATGTCCTCGACCAGGCGCTCGAACATGCGCGGGGCCACGGGCCGGGCGACGCCGAGAAGGCGGCGGCGTCCGGCCTTACGCAGGGCGGTCGGGGAACCGAACCGCTCCAGCAGGGCCAGCACCGCCGGATGGTCGAGCCTAGGCCCCAGCACGCGCTCCAGGTGCGGGTGAATCTGGGTAAGCAGTCCGCGCAGGCGGTTGGCGATGCGTGTGGCTTCGCCCGCGAGGTCGTCGTCGAAGCCGACGATCATCTCCAGCTCGGCGATGGTCTCGTCGGCGAGCTCGATGCCCCGCAGGGTGTGGGGCATCGTACGAGCGGCGTCTGCGAGGACGGCCGCGTCGCGGGCATCGGTCTTGGCCTCGCCCGGGTAGAGGTCGGCGATCCTGCGCATTGTCAGACCGGGCAGGTAGGCGACGCGGCACCCGACGTCCCGCGCGACCGCCAGGGGCAGGGCCCCGATGGAGGCGGGCTGGTCGACCACGACCAGAACCGTGCCGTGCCTCGCGGTGAGCTTGTCCAACACGGCCCGCAGCCTGGGCTCACTGTTCGGCAGCCGCTTGTGTCAACGGCGGATTGGAACTGACCCCCTATCGACGTTTTGGGATTGACCCCCTGGAGGTCGTTACGTGCTACTTGTTGCGGTCCTTCGCGAGG
>NZ_AZWO01000090.1 GCF_000514775.1 Salinispora pacifica CNR114
ACACAACCGTCCATGATCGACGGTGGCTGCCCTCGTTCCCGCATCGCATCGAACCGCAGCTCAGCCAAGGTCAACAACCCCGGCTGGAGTATTAGGGCCTGTATCGAAGTGGGCTACAGCAATTCGTTGATCGCGGCGATGTGCACGGTGGCTTCGTAGCGCACGGCGAGTTTGTCGAACCGGGTCGCGACGGCGCGGTGGCGTTTGAGTCGGTTGATGCCGCACTCCACGCAGTGACGCTGTTTGTAGGTTTCGGGGTCGAAGGCCGGCGGCCGGCCGCCCTTCGGCCCCTTCTTGCGGCGGTTGGCGTCCTGGTCTGCCTTGGATGGGAGTGGCCCGGATACCGCGTCGGCGTAGGTAGCGGCGGTTCGCCCGGGACGTGTACGCCTAATGAGCATGCAAGGGCTGGTCTTGCCCGGGGCTCGTTCGGAGATCTCGCGTTGTAGCCCGCGCGGTGAGCGCTTCGACAAGACCGATCCGACACGGCGGGTCCTGGCAGGACCGGCCCTTGCGCAATGGTAGTCACTTGCTTGAGCCGCTCGCGTGGGCCACCTCTGGACAGGCCTGGATCATCGAATCCTTCGACAACGATGGAGAGCCACGCGGGCGTCCACGGTCACTTCAACGCTGGTGGGATGGTGGACCGAGAGTCCTTTCATTAGGTCGCGGCGCGATCGTGGCAGGCCCGCCCGAATCTCAGATATCACCTACGAGGGGTTGATGCCTATGACTGTTTACTGCGGAATTGACTGGGCCAAGGCACACCACGACGTCGCGATCGTCAACGACAGCGGCGGGTTGGTCGCACGGCTGAAAATCGGTGCTGACGCTGCCGGTTACCGGCAGCTGACCGACCTGCTCGCCGACGCCGGTGACAACCCGCAACAGCCGATCCCCGTGGCGATCGAGACCTCCCAAGGTTTGCTGGTGGCTTGCCTGCGGGCAACCGGCCGGCAGATCTACGCGATCAACCCGGTCGCGGTCGCTCGTTACCGAGACCGATACACCGTCTCACGCACCAAGTCCGACCATGTCGACGCGATGGTCCTGGCCAACATTCTGCGCACCGACATGGCCGTGCACCGGCCGCTGCCCAACGACTCCGAACTCGTCCAGGCGATCGCAGTTCTCGCCCGTGCGCAACAAGACGCCGTATGGGATCGAACCCAAGCCCACAACAAACTGCGCTCACTGCTGCGCGAGTACTACCCGACGTTCCTGCTGGCCTTCCGCGACGCCCGCGGCGGGATCACCCGCCCCGAAGCGCGCGCCGTACTCGCCGCAGCACCCACCCCCACCCAGGCAGCGACACTGACCCCAGACGACCTCGCCGACGCCCTACGACGAGCCGGCCGGCAACGAGGCGTCACCGCCGAAGCTGACCGACTGCACCAAGCCCTGGCCACCGCAACCCTGCACCAGCCACCCCTGGTCGAACAGGCCATGGGACGACAAGCCCTAGTGTCCTGAGTCGTTAATTCGACCACAGTATGTGGCGAGGCTGTTGAGGATCTCGTCGGCGGTTCTGGTCCAGACGAACGGTTTCGGTTCGGTGTTCCATGCCTCGATCCAG
>NZ_AZWO01000091.1 GCF_000514775.1 Salinispora pacifica CNR114
GGGGGTGTCGCCGTTGGGGAGGGTGAGTTGGTGGTGTGGGGGCATGCGTCGGCCGAGGAGGGGGTGCTCGCCCGGGCCGAGGTCGTAGCGGATGCTGAGCCCGCTGAGCATCCCGGCGAGGTGCTCGGCCGCGTCGGTGTGGGTGATCAGCTCGGCGAGGATGCCGCGGAGCGGGTCCAGCTCGGCGCCGGTGAGCCGCAGCTCGATGGCGGCCCGCGCGTTGCGGGCCAACTGTCGCCCGATCGGGTGGCGTTCGGTGTGGTAGGTGTCGAGCAGGTCGGGTGGTGCCCAGCCGTGCACCGCCGCCGCCAGCTTCCAGCCCAGGTTGACCGCGTCCTGGACGCCCACGCTTAATCCCTGTGCCATCGCCGGCGGTTGTACGTGGGTGGCGTCACCGGCCAGGAAGACCCGACCGCGCCGGTACTCGGAGCTGACCCGGGAGGCGTCGGTGAAGCAGCTGATCCAGCGGCAGCGTCCGTGATGGATGGACTCACCGGTGAGTCGCTGCCAGGAGTCGGCCAGCTCCTGATAGCTCAGCGAGCTCCGGTCTCTCGGCGGCATGCCTCGCTCGTGCACGACGACCCGGGTGACACCGTCCTCCAGATCCATCGCCATGACCATGCTGCCGTCGGGCAGATTCTCGCCGATCCGCCGCCGTCGGGTGTCGATGCCGGTGACGTCGGCGGTATAGAACCCCCGGGTGGGTTCGGCACCGGTGAAGTCGATCCCGGCCAGCGCGCGGACGGTGCTGCGCCCGCCGTCACAGCCGACCAGAAACCGGGCGGCCGCCCGGCCGGAGCCGGCGGGGCCGTCGACGGTGACGACGACGCGGTCGGGGCCCTCCTCGAAGCCGGTGACCTCGTGGCCGCGGAATACCGGCACCCCCAGCTCGGTCACCCAGCCTTCCAACATCCGTTCGGTCCGGTACTGGGAGATGCCCCGGGCACCGGCATGGTCCTCCGGAAGTTGGGCGAGGTTGATCGGCACCCCGCCGAAGTGACTCTCCGCGGGCTCGGTCGGGCCCAGCCGGTCCAACAGCCCGCGCTGCGCGAAGCACTCCGCGGTACGGCGGGTGAAGCTGGCGCCCCGGGACTCGGTCGGTCGGGCCGCCAGTCGTTCGTAGATCGCCACATCGACGCCGCCGAGCCGCAGTTCCCCGGCGAGCATGAGGCCCACCGGGCCGGCGCCGACCACGATCACGTCCCGGGTCATCGTCCGGTTCCGTTCTGGGGGGCGCCGAACCAGCGGGTGAGGGCGTGGGTGAGGTCGTTGGTGCTGCCGGGTGCGGTCCAGGCGAGGTAGCCGTCGGGGCGGATGAGGGCGGTGTGGAGGGTGGGGTGGGGTTGGTGGGTCCAGGTGCCGGTGATGATGTCGATGCGGTCGGTCCAGGGGTGGGCGGTGGGGTGTGCGGTGGTGGTGGTGATGAGGAGGGGGCGGGCGGGGTGGAGTAGGTCGGTGATGCGGGGGGTGTCGCCGTTGGGGAGGGTGAGTTGGTGGTGTGGGGGCATGCGTCGGCCGAGGAGGGGGTGCTCGCCCGGGCCGAGGTCGTAGCGGATGC
>NZ_AZWO01000092.1 GCF_000514775.1 Salinispora pacifica CNR114
ATTGTGATCACGGCTCGGTGAGGGCTTGCCGGGCGTAGTGGCTGGTCGTGGCTCGTGCTTGGTGACGGCGTCGGCGTACGGACCAGAGCAGTGGGTCGCAGCGGCGGCGGGCGGGTTCGATGATCAGGACGTTGAACAGGTGACGTAGTTCGTTGACGGTCAGCGCGATCAGCCCGGCCGGATCGGGACGGCTGCGGTGCGCGGTCGCGGCGGCGAGGAAGGCGTGGGCGAGGATCGCCAGGGTGGTCCAGCGGTGCCAGGACGTCCAGCGGCGGTTCTGGTGCTGATCCAGGCCGAGTCCGGTCTTCGCGGCTTGGAACGATTCTTCGATCTTCCAGCGGCGGCCGGCCACCAGGACGAGGCTGCGGAGCGGAACAGGTTCGGGTGCCCAGCAGCGGTAGAAGGCCAGCTCACCAGTCCGGCGGTTGCGGCGGATCAGCAGCCAGTGGTGCCCGCCGTGGGCGTCGGCGGCGTGTGGCAGGGCAGTGAAGGACCAGTCGTAGTAGCGGTGTCCTTTCGCGCCTCGACCCGCGGACACCCGCTGCCAGGCAGTAGCGGGAAGACCGGCGGCCAGCACGTCAACGCGGTAGACACCAAGGCCGGTGGTCACCTGATGAGAGCAGGCTACGGCCAGGACGTAGCCCAGTCGCAGCTGACGGAGCCGGGCTGCCAGGCGCGGATCGTTGCCGTAGGCCTCGTCGCCGGCTACCCATCGGCATGGCAGCCCGGCGGTGACCGCTGCGGTGATCATCCGAGACGCCAGCTGCGGCTTGGTCGCGAACCGCACCTGCTCAGGGACACCTGCCTCGGCGCGGCGTTCGGCATCGTCGCACCAGGATTTGGGCAGGTAGAGCGCCGCGTCGAGCATCGCGTGACCAGCCTCGGTGGCATAGACCAGATGCACGGCGAGCTGACAATTCTCGATCTTCCCCGCCGTGCCCGAATACTGCCGCTGCACGCCGACGGTGTGCCGGCCCTTCTTCAGGTCCCCCGTCTCGTCGATGACCAGCACAGCCTCGGCATCACCGAGGTGGTGGCCGACGAACTCACGGACATCAGCGCGGACCTCGGCATCGTCCCACTTCACCCGGGTCAGCAGGTCCTGCATTCCATCCGGACCCGTGTCACCGGCATGCTCCGCGATCGTCCAGCAGTTCTTCGACGGTAACGGCGCCAGCAAGCCCCGGACGAAGTCACGCACCCGACGGCGAGGCTCCGGCCTGCGGAAACGCTGCCCGACCGTCAACATCAGGTCGTCGAACAACACCCGCCACCGCTGGGCGTCTACCCTGTATCCGGCAGCCACCGCTGCATCATGGTCAGTCCACACAACCGTCCATGATCGACGGTGGCTGCCCTCGTTCCCGCATCGCATCGAACCGCAGCTCAGCCAAGGTCAACAACCCCGGCTGGAGTA
>NZ_AZWO01000012.1 GCF_000514775.1 Salinispora pacifica CNR114
CGGCGCAGTAGTCGCTCCGCCACCTCGGCGGTGATCCGCTCAGTCGGATCCTTACGCAGCAGGCCGTTGAGCACCGGACGCAGCGGGCCGGCGTTCTTCGGCGGCGGCGGCGGCTCGGTGGCCAGCGCCGCGAGGGTCGCGATCGCCGAGGGACGAGCATACGGCGACTTACCCTCCACCGCCGCGTACAGGGTCGCCCCCAGCGACCAGAGATCCGCCTCCGGCCCGGCAGTACCGTCCCGTGCCCGCTCGGGCGCGATGTACGCAGGCGAGCCGAGCACCATGCCAGTACGGGTGACATTCGGGTCACCCGGAACCGTGGCAAGACCGAAATCGGTCAACACCACCCGCCCGTCCTCACCGAGCAACACATTGCCCGGCTTGACGTCCCGGTGCATCACCCCCGCCTTGTGCGCCGCCTTCAGCGCACCAAGCACCCCCAGACCAATCTGCACCGCCCGGGCCGGCGACACCGACCCCTGCTCCGCCAGCGTGTCCTGGAGAGACTTCGACGCCACATACTCCATCACGATCCACGGATCACCATCGGTACGCAGCACATCGAAGATACGAACGACGTTGACGTGATTGAGACGAGCGATCGCCCGCGCCTCGCGCAGCGAACGCTCCCGCATCTCACGGCGCTCCTCATCGGTGAGACTGGGCGGCGGAACCAACTCCTTGATCGCCACAGTCCGATGCAGCACCTCGTCCTGCGCCTTCCACACCCGACCCATGCCACCCTGACCGATCGGCGACAAGAGCCGATACCGGCCAGCGACGAGTTCCGAGGGTGCGTTCAACATCACCTAAAACGGTACCGGGCGCCGAAAACGGCCAGTCGGGCGGCACGCCACCGTGCGACGAAGATCCACGTCACGGCAGCCCCAAGGCCGGTGGGCTGACTACCGGTTTCCGCGTCCACGATCGCGCTGACGCGATCGATTGACTCCACTACGAGGCCATCCAACTCGAGGCATCTCATCTGATATGCGCTATTCCAGGGATGCAACTCCCATCCCACACCCGCTACGCTCACTCATGGAAACGGCGCGGTAACAGACAGGAGGGACGATGATCGAGGAGGGTGAGGGTCGCCCAGCGGCCCAGTTTCCCAGCCTGAGCGGCGTTGTGAAGATAGCTGAGGAGCACCAGGCGAAGCTCCACCAAGAACGGCCGTACGAGTCCGAGGCGGCAGGCCCGAAGGCGGCTGTTCCCGTGCCCCTTCCGCCCCCGTCGCCCGGAGCCGCCCCCGAGCCAACGCCGACCCCATCGAAGAACCGAACCACCCCCGCGCCCAGCAGCACCGACCCGAGCCCGGGAGCGGGCTGCCCCTCCCGCACCGATGGCGCGCCACGCCGCCCCCGCGGCGGGGTGATCGGCGGTGGCGGCGCGGGCACCGCACCGACCGGTGGAGCCGGCTCGCGTCCGGGGGGCGGCAAGGGCTTCCCCAGCGAGCCCACCGTCCCGCCCTTCTGGGCCGCACCGGGGTCCTCGGCACCGACGGACCGACCGGCGAGCCCGACCCACCCCAACTCCGAGGAGACGCCGCGCACCTCTGATCCAGACCATCGGGGGGAGTCAGATCAGGGGTGAGTCCGACACTCCCCCCGCCGCAGGACAGGCCGACCGACCCGACCCCGCCATCGACCACACCAATCGACGTTGCTGGCCGCGCCCCGGGTTCCGGCGCGGTGATCCCACTGGCCGGGAGCTCAGCCTCCCAAGCGCCGGGGACGGAGCGGGTAACGTCGGTGTCGTGTCTGGATCTCTACCGCTTCGCCTCGTCCTCGCCTCCGCGAGCCCGGCCCGCCGCAAGACCCTCCAGGCAGCGGGGATCGAGCCGGATGTACTGGTCAGCGGCGTTGACGAGTCCCTCGTGGCCAGCGATCGCGCCGATGAGCTCTGCCTTGAGCTGGCCCGGCTGAAAGCGCAGGCGGTCCTGACCCGGCTGCGCCCCGCCAAAGACCAGCGCACGCTGGTGATCGGGTGCGACTCGGTGCTGGAGTTCGACGGCCAGATCTTCGGCAAGCCCGCTGATGGGGCTGACGCCGTCCGCCGCTGGGAGCGGATGCGGGGGCGCAGCGGAATCCTGCACAGCGGGCACTGCCTCATTGACGCGACGGCGTCCCGACGGGCGGAGGCCGTCGCCGCCACGACCGTGCACTTCGCCGCGGTAAGCGACGACGAGATCGCCACGTACGTCAACACGGGCGAGCCCCTGGCCGTGGCCGGCGCGTTCACCATCGATGGGTTGGGTGGTCCATTCGTGGAGCGGATCGAGGGCGACCCCGGCACGGTGGTGGGCCTCTCCCTGCCGCTGCTGCGCCGCCTCCTGGCCGAGCTTGGTCTACCGATCACCGACCTGTGGCGTCGCGGCACACCGAGTGCCCCGACGTCCGGCGCCCCAGCTACCCCGAAGCCGAACCCTGGATCCTGACCACCGAGAGTCTCGCCGTCGAGAGCACGAAGGAGCAGCGTTGACCACCAAGTCCATCCCGTTGACGTCGGAGTTGCACGCGTACCTGGTCGCACACGGAAGCCCGCCGGATCAGGTCATGCTCGACCTGATCGAGGAGACCCGGGCGCACCTGCCGGAGGACGCTCAGATGCAGGTGGCGCCGGAGCAGGCCGCGTTCCTGACCTTTCTGACCCGGCTACTGGGGGCGCGACAGGCGGTCGAGGTCGGTACCTTCACCGGGCTCTCCGCGCTGGCGATCGCCCGCGGGCTGGCCGAGGATGGGCAGCTGCACTGCTTCGACGTTTCGGAGGAGTTCACCGGGATCGCTCGGCGCTACTGGACCCGGGCCGGTGTGGACGACCGGGTGCGGCTGCGGATCGGCCCCGCCGGAGAGACGCTGCGGGAACTACCGTCCGACCGCCACCTCGACTTCGCTTTCATCGACGCCGACAAGGTCGGCTACTCGGCGTACTGGGCGGAGTTGGTGCCCAGGATGCGGCCCGGCGGAGTGATCGCCGTCGACAACGTCCTCCGCGACGGCCGGGTGCTCGCCCCGCAGGACGCCGGCGACCAGGCCATCGCCGCGTTCAACGACGAGGTGCTGGCCGACGTACGGGTTGACCCGGTGATGCTGCCGATCGCCGACGGGCTGACCCTGGCCCGGGTGCACTGACCGGCCCGCCACGGGCGCTGCGAGACGGTCGGTGAACGGGCAGTGCGGCATCCCACACTTAGCGCTCGTTAGGGAGCTTCGGCAGGGCCGATACACTCCCCGTCAACGAACACCCCGGGAGGAGCCCCCAAGGTGCGCAAGGTACTCATCGCCAACCGCGGCGAGATCGCCGTCCGCGTCATCCGCGCGTGCCGCGATGCCGGCCTGGCCAGCGTCGCCGTCTACGCGGACTCCGACCGCGACGCCCTGCACGCCACCCTGGCCGATGAGGCGTACGCGCTCGGCGGTGACACCGCCGCCGACAGCTACCTGCGCATGGAGAAGCTGATCGAGGTCGCGGCGCGGTCCGGTGCCGACGCGGTGCACCCGGGCTACGGCTTCCTCTCCGAGAACGCCGACTTCGCCCAGGCGGTGATCGACGCCGGGCTGACCTGGATCGGGCCGAGCCCACAGGCGATCCGCGACCTGGGGGACAAGGTGACCGCCCGACACATCGCGCAACGCGCGGGCGCACCGCTGGTACCCGGCACCCCGGACCCGGTCGGCAGCGCCGACGAGGTGTTGACCTTCGCCGCCGACCACGGCCTGCCGGTCGCCATCAAGGCGGCCTTCGGCGGGGGTGGTCGCGGCCTGAAGGTGGCCCGAACGATGACGGAGATCCCCCACCTGTTCGAGTCGGCCACCCGGGAGGCGGTCGCCGCGTTCGGCCGGGGTGAGTGTTTCGTCGAGCGGTACCTGGACCAGCCACGACACGTGGAGGCGCAGGTCCTCGCCGACCAGCACGGCAACGTCATCGTGGTGGGCACCCGGGACTGCTCCCTCCAGCGCCGGCACCAGAAGCTGGTCGAGGAGGCGCCGGCGCCGTTCCTCACCGACGCGCAGCGACACCAGATCCACGACTCGGCCAAGGCCATCTGTCGGGAGGCCGGCTACCACGGTGCCGGCACCGTCGAATATCTGGTCGGCGCCGACGGCACCATCTCCTTCCTGGAGGTCAACACCCGACTTCAGGTGGAGCATCCGGTGACCGAGGAGACGGCCGGGGTCGACCTGGTCCGGGAGCAGTTCCGCATCGCGGACGGGGAGAAGCTGCGGTTCACCGAGGACCCGACGCCCCGCGGACACTCCATCGAGTTCCGGATCAACGGTGAGGACCCGGGCCGGGGCTTTCTGCCCGCCCCGGGCACGATCACCGCGCTGCGCCTGCCGACCGGTCCGGGAGTACGGGTCGACACCGGGGTCACCGCCGGCGATGTGATCGGCGGCAACTTCGACTCGCTCCTGGCCAAGGTGATCGTGACTGGCGAGACGCGTACCGAGGCCCTGGAGCGGGCCCGTCGCGTGCTGGACGAGATGGTGGTTGAGGGCATGGCCACCGCGCTGCCGTTCCACCGGCTGGTGGTCCGGGATGAGGCCTTCACCACCGAGCCGTTCACGGTGCACACCCGGTGGATCGAGACCGAGTTCGACAACACCGTGCCGGCCTTCACCGCCGCTGCCGGCCCCACCGAGGGCCCGGCGGAGCGCGACACCGTGGTGGTGGAGGTGGGCGGCAAGCGGCTGGAGGTCAGCCTCCCGGCCGGCTTCGGCGCCGGTACGGCCGCCGCCGCGCCCACGGCGAAGAAGCCGGCCCGTCGGCGCGGCGGGGCGAAGGCCGGGGCCGCGGTCAGCGGCGACACGCTCACCTCCCCCATGCAGGGCACGATCGTGAAGATCGCGGTCGCGGACGGAGACATCGTGGCCGAGGGCGACCTGGTCGTGGTCTTGGAGGCGATGAAGATGGAGCAGCCGCTGCACGCGCACCAGGCGGGCACGGTCAGCAGCCTCGCCGCCGAGATCGGCGCGGTCATCACCGCTGGTGGCGCGATCTGCACCATCGCCTGAGGCGCGCTGGCTGCCGCGGTTCGGAAGACATACACCGTCGACGCGGCCGCCCGCGTCGTGGCGCTGCGGCCCCGCCCGGTGGGCCAGCCGGCGGGATGTTGGCCGACCTGGGGAACGCGAGCCGGGGCGGCCAGTCATGATGGCCGGGTGCGGTTCCTACACGGCGCGGTCCCCGCGCATGACCTGACCTACAACGACGTCTTCATGGCCCCGGCCCGCTCCGAGGTGGCGTCCCGGCTCGACGTCGACCTGTCGACCGGTGACGGCACCGGCACCACCATCCCGTTGGTGGTGTCGAACATGACCGCGGTGGCGGGCCGCCGGATGGCCGAGACCGTGGCTCGACGGGGTGGCATCGCGGTCATCCCGCAGGACATCCCGATCGAGGTGGTCGCGAACGTCGTCGCCTGGGTCAAGCAGCGGCACCTGGTGTACGACACCCCGATCACCCTGGGTCCGACCGATACGGTCGGCGACGCCATCCACCTGCTGCCGAAGCGGTCGCACGGCGCGGTGGTCGTGGTGGACGAGTCCGGCCGGCCGGTCGGGGTGGTCACCGAGGCCGACACGGTGGGCGTGGATCGGTTCGCGCAGCTACGGCACGTGATGTCGGTAGAGCTGCACACGGTTTCGGCGGACGCCGATCCGCGTACCGGCTTCGACCGGCTCTCGGCCGGCCGGCGTCGGCTGGCGCCGGTGGTGGACGAGCAGGAGCGGCTGGTCGGCGTGCTGACCCGGTCGGGTGCTTTGCGGGCCACGCTGTACCGACCGGCACTCGACGACCGGGGCCGGCTGCGCATCGCCGCGGCGGTGGGCATCAACGGCGACGTCACCGGCAAGGCGCGAGCCCTGCTGGAGGCCGGGGTGGACACCCTGGTCGTGGACACGGCGCACGGCCACCAGGAACGGATGCTCTCCGCCCTGCGGGCGGTACGCGCGCTCGATCCGGCCGTTCCGGTCGCGGCCGGCAACGTGGTCACCGCCGACGGCGTACGCGATCTCGTTGCGGCGGGTGCGGACATCGTGAAGGTCGGCGTGGGGCCGGGGGCGATGTGCACCACCCGAATGATGACCGGGGTGGGCCGACCCCAGTTCTCGGCGGTCCTGGACTGCGCCGCGGCGGCGCGGGCGGTGGGCCGGCACGTGTGGGCGGACGGCGGGGTCCGGTACCCCCGCGATGTGGCGTTGGCGCTGGCCGCGGGGGCCTCGAACGTCATGATCGGTTCTTGGTTCGCCGGCACCTACGAGTCCCCGGGAGACCTCTACTCCGACGCCGACGGCCGCCGCTACAAGGAGAGCTTCGGCATGGCCTCGGCCCGGGCGGTCAGCGCTCGGACGGCGGAGGACTCCGCGTACGACCGCGCCCGGAAGGCGATCTTCGAGGAGGGCATCTCGTCGGCGCGGATGTACCTGGACCCGGACCGGCCGGGCGTGGAGGACCTCGTCGACGAGATCATTTCCGGGGTACGCAGCGCCTTCACCTATGCGGGGGCGCACAACCTCACCGAGTTCCACGAGCGGGCGCTGGTCGGGGTGCAGAGCGCGGCCGGCTACACCGAGGGGATGCCGATTCCGACGAGTTGGTGACTCGCGACGTCGCGGTCCGCGCTGGGGACGCAACTGGGTGACGTCGGGGAGGGTTGCGGCGGGGCTGGGGGTGTTGAACCCGGAGGCGCGGCCGTCTGGTTGATCATTTGGATTGTGTGGAGATCAAAACGATCGATGGGCGGCCGTCGTGTTGTGAGCCTATGACCGGGTTGGATCAAGAGCAAAGTCGACTGGCTGTACGGGCAACTGTCCTGTCTGGCGGAGTGGGACCGCGACGGTGCGGCCCCGGGTGCTGTCGCTGTACACCGCGTGCTGACGCCGCTGCACGAACAGGTGCGGGAGCGCGCGCGGCGGGACGCGGCGTTGGTGGACCTCGGCCGGGAGTTGACCGACGTCCGCAAGCGATGCAACACCGCGCTGAACCGGCCACGGGCGGCGGTCGAGTGTGCCATCGCACACCTGAAGTCCTCAGAACGGGCTTCCGGTGGCCTGGAGGAGTTCCCCGCAGCGCTACGCACCGTAACCAAACTGGAGACCTTCCGGGTCTACGGCCCGTCCTGAAAAACCATTCAAATGGGCTTTTGGAAGTCTTCCCGGACCCTCGGCAGGCCCAATCCTGCCTGATCGGAGTGCATTTCTTCGCTTCCGACCCAGACCTTAAACTCCCTTAACAAAAGGTCAAAGCTGGAGTTCACTACAGAGAGTTCCATGCACTATGCGTAGCGTTTGAATCTAATCGGGCTAGCTGCTAGTTCCCTCCGGTGATCACCAGCAGTCGTCAGGATTTTGCTATTTCGAGAGGCGGGAAGTGAAATGCGGAGAGTCTTTGTGTCTTCTTTGGCGTCACTTGCGGTGACGGGTGGAGCTGTTTTTGCGCTCAGCGCTCCTGCTCAGGCTACCGACACTACCACGGCGACGACATCAGCCGGGATTCTCACCATTGATTGTGTGAGGAATATTCAGAACACCTGGGGCAAGATTACCTGTAACTCCGCTGACGGACAGACCGTCAAGGAAGTTCGTTTCGACTGCAGCGGGGCGCCGGACAAGGTCTATAGCAATTTCTACTTCAAGGGTACGTGGGAAAAGTCCCATGAGTGCGCCTGGGGGTCGATGACCCGGATCCAGGTGACTATCTAGTAGTAGTTACGATGTGGAGCCATGTCCAGTGTTCACGCTTAGGCGTGGCTCCACATCATGAGCGGAGACGATCACGTGGCGAGTTTGGTGGCGAGCAACCTGTGTCAGGGCTACGGCCGGAAGCAGGTGGTGCACGACTTCACTCACGATTTCCGTCCGGGGGTAGTGGGGCTTCTCGGTCCGAACGGTGCGGGTAAGTCGACGTTGCTCAACACCCTGGCGCTGTTGAATCCGCCCACCTCGGGGTCGATCAGTTTGAGTGGGGAACGGGCGTCCGGCCTCAGGTCGGTGCGTCGGTTGCGACGCAGGATCGGGTTCCAGCCACAGAACTTCCCGTACCCTGGTGGGCTGACGGTCGTGGAGTTTCTCCGCTATGCCGCCTGGCTTCGTGAGTTCCCGCGAGACCAGACCGGGGCTGCTGTCGCGACGGTGATCGAGCGACTCGACCTGCAGAACTATGCGAAGGCCAAGCTGCGCACCCTTTCTGGTGGAACGTTGCAGCGCGTGGGGGTGGCCCAGGCGATTGTGCACGACCCAGAGGTCGTCATCCTTGATGAGCCGACTGTCGGGCTTGATCCGGCGCAGCGTGTCGGTCTGCGTAATCAACTCCGGGAGTCGGCGCGGTCACGGCTCGTTCTAGTCAGCACTCATATTGTGGACGATGTGGTGCACACCTGCGACTCGGTGCTGGTTTTCCTGCAGGGCCGTGTGGTCTTCGATGGGACGCCGGCGGAGCTGGCTAATGGCGGCGATGCGAGTGCTGGGACTGAAGGTATGAGTGCGATCGAGTCGGGATATCTGCAGCTTGCCACGAAGGCTGGGGTGTCGGCGTGAGTAGGTTGGGTTATCCCCGTTGGGTCGGTCCGGCGCTGATGGCGGGGGTGTTTGTTCTCGGTGCGCTGCTACTGTTGCCGTCTCGTCGGGTCTGGTTCGGGTCTCCGTTGCTGACCACGGGGGCCATTCAGCAGATCACGCCTGTCCTGGCCGCTGTTTGCGCGGGTGTCGCCGCGGCTGCGTTTCCCTCCCGCAACCGGCGCCGTACCGCGGCCCTTGATCCGCTCTCGAGTAGACCCGCGTGGCACTTGGTCCTGTTCCGGGCAGCCGCTATTGGGCTGTGGGTGCTGGCTGGCTACCTGTTCCTGGTGGCGGGCGCGGTCGCGGTATCAGCGGCAGTGGAACCCGGAAGCCGGCTCGGCGTGGGCAATGTTGTGATCGGTGCGGCGGGCATCGTCCTGGCATTGGTGGCTGGCACCGTCGTCGGCTCGCTCTGGCCGAAGCCGATCACTCCGTTGCTCGTGCTAATCGGCGGCCTGGTCCTGATGATGACGGGTTTCGGTGCGCCGGACTCGGTTCGCCACCTCTTTCTCTACCACGGCACTGGTCCGCTGTGGGGTGAGCCGAGGGTGGACGTGTTGGTCCTGAAGTTGATCTGGGTTGCCGCGCTGATCGCCCTGTTCACGCTGGTCGCCGCTGGTTTCGGGTGGGGCGTGACGAGTCCGATGCGCTGGCGTCGAGTCGGCATGGCGGCTGTCGGCGTCGCAGTGCTGGGGGCCGCCGGGATCCCGATCGGGTTGGCGCTGTCCGACGTCGGAGGGGAGCCGATGACCCGGTTTTCGGCAGCGCAACATCAGGTGTGCGGTGGGCAGCAGCCACGGGTCTGCCTCTGGGATGACCACCGGCGGCATCTGGACGATGTCGTCCGCATGGTCGAGACAGCTAAGCAGGTCAGCGGAGTCGTGCCCGGGGATGTGCGGCAGTACGAGGAGTTCGGCATGAGCGCGCCGGCCGGCAACCCGGACATTTTCCGAGCCGGCAACGGAGTAATTCACATTGATACCGGGTTCATGAAAGACGAAGAATTGGTCCAAGAACTCGCCGGCCAGTGGCACGGCGTGCACAAGGAACGCTGCGGCACACCACGGGAGGAATTGTTCACCGCTTACCCGGAGCTGCATGACCTGTACCAAGAATTGTTTACGGCCGCGCTCGCGGGCCCGGTTGACGACCTCGCTGCCTGGCGTGGCCGCCACGCCGCCGCCTCGGCGTGCTGACCGCGCCATGACGACTTCACGTTTCCGCGAAGGCGCACCGCTGCCGCTACTGTGGCTCCGCGTGCACGGACTCGCCGGTTACCTGGCGGCCGGTGCCGTGGTGGCTGCCTGTTATCTGTGGCAGCGGCTCGAATCGGCCGACTGGCCCTTCCCCCTGAACAACGACGTCACGTTTCTTCCGGCCATCCTGGCCGCCGGCGCGCTGCTCGGCCTCGGAAGTGGGGTCGGGTTCCTCGAACGACGCCATCCCGGTCTGGTCGGCGTCCGAGCCTTCACTGTGGCGGCGTACTGCATTCTGGGCGTGATAATTCTGCTCCTGCGGCCGTTCTCTGTGGCCGAGGACCTACCCGGACCGCTGCCGACTATCCGCTCATTCATGATCGCCCTCGGCATAGGGTTGATTGTCCAGGTGTGGGCCGGCACCGCGCTGGCCTGCGGGCTCGTGATCGTTCGGGCGCTGGTGGCCGGGCAGTTCACCCAGAACGGGAACGGAGCGAGTCTGTTTCTGTGGGATCTCGCGCCACTCGACGCCGTGCCATACACCGTGGCCGCCGTTGTCCTGCTCGGAGTGGGTACTGCCTTCCACGCGACCAACGGGCCACACCGAAACCCATAGTCGACCACGACTCTGCTGGTACAACCCTGATTCCTTTACACGTTTTGACTGGTTTCGAAGGGTGAGGTGTTTGGCGAGATTGTCGATCATGTCGAGGGTGATCGTGCTTAAGTGGAGGAGCTACGGCCGGCTCTTCGGTTGAGGCACTTGCTACCGCTTTGGGCCCTCCGTCTCAGGACGGCCTTGCGGTGGCCGTCGTAGGTGGGCCAGCCAGCCGTCGGCCCAGTCGAGATGCGGGCAACCTTGGTTCGCGCACCGGGGGCAGGTCCGCCCTCCCCAGTGGCTACGGATGATCATTTCGATTCCGCGAAACACCAGGTCCAGGTCCAGGTCTCCCGGCTCGAAGGCGCTGGTTGTGGGGCGGTCGGGTTCCGCCCGCCAGCACCAGCCGACAAACCTCTCCCTGAGGTCCGGCCTGGCGCCGTTGAGCCGGGATAGCTGATCAGATGCCTCGGCCAAAAGCTTGTCCTGGTGTGCCAGCAGCGCTGACCTCCTGCCCCGATACTCATCCAACAACGCGAGCCGCGCGGGCTGACAGGGCCAGTCGGCGCCGCAGGCCCGGCACCGCCAAAGCGGGCGCATCGGGTCGTGTGCCCTTCTCACCACGGCCGGCTCCCACCCGCGTGGTGGTCACGTAGGCAGCGCTTGAGGTCACCACACCGGGGGCACCAACTACCCGAACGGCTCTTGGTCACCAGACCCAGGACCGCCCCGACGGCGAGCCCAACGACCACGGCAATAGCAACGACAACTACCGATGCCATCTCAGTCTCGCCTCTCGGCAGTGCGGGCGGGCCGGTGCACGGTCACCAGCGGCCTCCATTGGCTCGCCACTGCTGCGCCGGGGTAAGCCAACCGACGCGGCCTACCTGAGGGCTGGCGACGGTGGGCTGGGTCATCCACGCCGGCAGATTGACCGGCCTACCGTGCTGCACTGTCACGGGGTACGGGACGTCGTTCCTCTGCTGCGGTGCGTTCGCGGGAGGCGACGAGTTCTTCCGCTGGCGGCGGAATCGCCAGCGAACCACAGTCCACTTCCCTCTTGGACCGGACATAACTCCGGGAATGTGATGTGTCGCATTTGCTCCTGAGACGCCATCTCGGTTGCGCCGCGAGCGGTACACGGTCAGAGCTAAGAACAGCAGCACGATGTCCCCCTTGGGCGAAGGTTCAACCAGTCGGTACTCGTCGATGCATCTCATTACACTTTGAGCGCGCCCAAAAGACAACCACTCAAGCATGCCAGTGTCGGAAGAGTGTCACTTGACTAAAGATCACTCATCTAGGCGTGTCCGAATTGGCATCGCTAGGCTTCAGCAAGACAAGGCAAGCATGTTCTAATTGAGTGAGACACGCGTCCAACTAATTGAGTGGGAGGTGGTCACGGGTGGTGGCAGACATGGTCGGCTCCGCCCTGGTGCGCCGGTCCATCGGTCGCCGGCTGGGAATCCTGCGCCGGGCGGCGAACCTGACCCAGGAACAAGCGGCCGAACACCTCCAGAAGGGGCGCGCAACCATCGCCCGGATGGAGGACGGCACCGAGGGCGTCAGGTTCCGGGACATCGACGTGAAGGCGATGTGTGAGCTATACGGTGCCGAACAGGCCGATCTGGATCTTCTCCTGGCGTTGACGGCTGAAACACGCAACGGCCGGAAGAAGAGCTGGTGGCACGACTACACGGAGACGGAGCTACCTCAGTTCTTCGGGTTGTACGTGTCCCTGGAGGACAGCGCGGAAACGATCCGACAGTACGAGGTCGAGTTGATCCCTGGCCTGCTGCAAACGCGGGCCTACGCAGAGCAGGTACACCAGGTGCCGAAGGGCTACGTCGATCAAGCGGAGCGGGATCGCCGGGTGACCGTCAGACTGGCGCGGCAGTCTCTGCTGTCCCGACCGCGTGCGCCGCACCTGAGCGTGATTCTCAACGAGGCAGTGTTGCATCGGCTGGTTGGTGGAGCTGATGTGATGGCCGAGCAGTTCAAGTACCTGCTCGACGTCACCCAGCGCGGCAACATATCCGTGCGGGTCCTGCCCTTCGCCGCCGGTGTCCACGGCGGCATGGCGGCGAGCACGCCGTTCTCACTGCTGGACTTCCCAGCCGATCCGGTAGGCGAGGTGCTGGAGCCTCCGCTGGCCTATGTCGACACGTTAACCGGTGCCCTGTACCTCAACAAGCCCGACGAGTCCAGCGCATACCGGCTGGTCTGGGAAGACCTCGACGACCGAGCAATCGACGAGGCGGCATCCAAAAAGATGATCACAACTGCATTGGAGGAACTGAGCGGTGACTAACCTGACCGGCGCCCGGTGGCGCAAGAGCACGCGGAGCGGCAACGGCAACAACTGCGTGGAGGTCGCCGACAACCTTCCCGGCATCGTCGGCGTCCGTGACAGCAAGGACCCAACCGGACCAGCCCTGGTGTTCGGTCCGGAGGCGTGGCAGGCGTTCGTACAGCACGCCCGGCGCTGACAAGCAAGAAACCTAAGCCCCCGGTGTTGGCACCGGGGGCCACCCGGTACCGGCAGCCCGCCACGGCTAGTTGGCCGGGCTGGCCGCCGGCTGTGGCGTCGGCGCCGGCTCCGCCGCCTCGGGGCGGTCCCGGGGCAGTCGGGCGCAGGCGATCAGCCCGATGAGCAGGAAGCCGGCGGCGGTGAAGGCGGCGTACCGGGTGGCGTCGGCGAAGGCGGCCTTCGCCTCCTCGGCGATCGGCGCGGTGCGGGGGTCGGCGGCGAGCCCGGCGATCGCCGCTCCGCCACTCTCCCGGACCTCGGTCACCACCTGTTCCCGCTGGGTGGAATCGAGCTCGGGGCGATCAGCGAGCCGCGCCCCGAGCAGCCCGCTGAGCCCGGCGAAGAGGACCGTGCCGAGCACGGCGATGCCGAGGGCGGAGCCGACCTGCCGCGCGGTGCTCTGCACCCCGGACCCCTGGCCGCTGCGCCGGACCGGCACCTCTCGCAGCGACACCCCGGTGAGCTGGGCGGTGGCCAGACCGACGCCGACGCCGTAGACGAAGAGCAGGCCGAGCGGAGCCCACCAGCGGGTGTCGGGGGCGACCACGAGGCCGAGTCCGGCGATGCCGGCGATCTCCGCGGCTACGCCGAGTTGCACCACCCGGGTGGTGCCCCACCGTTTGACGAGAAGCGCTCCGAGCGCACTGGAGAGGAAGCTCCCGACGGCGAGGGGCAGCAGCGCCAGGCCGGTGTGGAAGGCGCTGTAGCCGAGCACGTTCTGATACCAGAGCGGGAGCGCGAAGAGGAGACCGAACTCGCCCAGGCTGACGATCGCGGCGGCGGTGACGCCGGTCCGGAAGGAGCCGATCCGAAACAGCGACAGGTCGATCAGCGCCGGCCGACCGACCCGGTTACGGCGCACCTGGTGGGTGACCAGAAGGGCGAGGGCGGCCAGGCCGGTCAGCCCGACGACCGGCACCGGTGAGATCACGGCGGGCCAGTCCAGGCCGAGGATTTTGACCGGCTTCGCCAACCCCCACCAGCCGTACGTGCGCCCCTCGATGAGGGCGAAGACGACGCCGGTCATGCCGAGCACCGACAGCAGCGCCCCAATCAGGTCGATGCCGCGCTCGACCCGGTCGTCGCGGGATTCGGGGACCAGCGCGAGCGTGGCGGTGACGACCAGCAGGCCGATCGGCAGGTTGATGCCGAAGGCCCACCGCCAGGAGAGCTCGGTGGTGAGCCAGCCGCCGAGCAGCGGGCCGAGCGCGGCGGCCCCGCCGATGGTGGAGCCCCAGACCGCGAAGGCGATCGCCCGCTCTCGGCCGGCGAAGTTCGCGTTCAGCAGGGACAGTGAGGTGGGCAGCATCATCGCGCCGCCGAGCCCTTGGAGCACCCGCGCCCCGATCAGCTCCGCACCGGAGCCGGCGGACGCGGCGAGCAGGCTTGCGACGACGAAGACCAGCACGCCGACGACGAACATCCGGCGGCGGCCGGCACGGTCAGCGAAGCGGCCGGCGACCAGGAGCAGGGCGGCGAAGACGAGGGTGTACGCCTCCTGGACCCACTGCGCCCCGGCGGAGCTGACACCGAGGTCGGCGATGATCGCCGGGACGGCGACGTTGACGATCGTTACGTCGACGATGATCGTGGCGACTCCGAGGCTGATGGCGAGCAGCCCCCACCAGCGGCCACGTCCCTGCTTCGGCATACTCGCTCCGATCGCTAGTTTATCTAGCTACCTGAGCTGCTAGCTTCGTCCCGTGGACAGCGCCGCGTCAACCACCCCCGGCTCGCGTCGCGGGCCATACAGCGAAGCGCCCTCGACCAGCCGAACCGCCCGGGCGTTGCGCGAGGTGATCCGGGCTGCCAGCGACACCCGGGGGGCGCTGGCCCGCCGGCTCGGGATCGGGGTCACCGACGCCGCCGCCATCGACCACCTCGCCGCCAGCCCGGACCCGCTCGGCCCGGTGGAGTTGGGCAACCGCCTCGGCATCCGGTCCGCCTCGGCCACCGTGCTGGTGGATCGGCTGGTCCGAGCCGGCCACCTGGCGCGTACGCCGCATCCGCAGGATCGCCGCCGGGTGGCGCTGCAGGTCACCGACGAGGGGTACGACGAGGTGTCGGCGGCACTACAGCCGATGCTGGCCGGCATCGAACAGGCGGTCGACCGGCTCACGCCGGAGCAGGCAGCCGCTACCGCCACCTTCCTGCTGCAGGTGGCCGAGGTTATGCGGGAGTACGTGGTGACCGCGCCGGCGGAGCCGCCCGACCTCGTACGTCACCGTCAGACACGCGGGATCCGAACAGCCGACGAATGACGGCGCGAGCGGCCTCCCGCGGATCGTCCCCCGCCTCGTCCGGCAGGGCGCCCGCATTCCACAGGGTGGCGAAGCCATGCACGATGGACCAGGCGGCGAGCGCGTCCCCGGCGGCGCCACCCGCCGCGCCCGGCCCCGGTGGCAGGTCAGCCACCGCCGAGCGCAGGACCGCACGCGATCGTCCTCGGGCCGCCACCACCTCCGGCGCGTCGACGCGGTAGAGGTCGGGGCGGTACATCACCTCGAAGTGCGCCCGACGCCGGACGGCGAAGTCCACGTAGGCCACCCCCATCTCGAGCAGGCTGTCGCCGGTCTGCAGCGCCGCGGCGAGCAGGTCGAAGCCCTCGACCGCGAGCGCGGTGAGCAACCCCGGCTTGTCGCCGAAGTGATGGGCGGGCGCCGCATGCGACACGCCGGCTCGGCGGGCGAGGTCGCGCAGGCTCAGGGCGGCGGGCCCGGACTCCTCGATCGCCACCGCGGCGGCGGCGAGCAGGACCCGCCGAAGATCGCCGTGATGGTAGCCACGTACACCGGTCATCCCGGAAGCATATCTTGCCGTTGACAAGATGTGCCGACGGAGGCAGTCTTGGCACCGACAAGATCGGCTTGGAGGTTCCGATGGTTCCACTGATCACACTGGTGGCCGGCACCGGGTTGGCCCGGCTGGCCGGCCTGGCCGGCGTGGGTGCGCTCGACGGCTGGCACCCCGCTCTGCGGGTGGGGCTCGCCCTGATGCTCACGGTCACCGGCCTGGCGCACTTCAGCCCACGACGCCGGGCCGACCTCGTCGCGCTGGTGCCACCACGACTCCCCCACCCCAGGATCCTGGTCACCCTCACCGGGATGCTGGAGCTACTCGGCGCGGCGGCGCTCCTGGCTCCTCCCACCGCTCGGTGGGCCGCCGCCGGGCTGGCCGTCCTGATGCTGGCGATGTTCCCGGCGAACGTGTCCGGGGCACGACGCAAGCTCACCCTGGCCGGCCGTCCCGTCACCCCGCTGGCCGCCCGTACCGCCATGCAGGGAATCTTCGTCGCCACCGCCGTCGCCATTTCGGTTGGCACCTGACGATCCGGCCACTAACCTGCCCGGGTGAACCTAGCCCCCCGCCAGGACACACCACTCGGGCGCTGGTCATCCTGACCGCCCGGGCCGACCCAGGCGAGCCCCACGGAGAGCCGGCGTGCTGATCCAACTGCTCCGCACCTACCTACGCCCCTACCACCGCCCGCTGGCGGCCGTGGTCGCCCTCCAGTTCGTCGGCACCATCGCCTCGCTGTACCTGCCGAGCCTCAACGCCGACATCATCGACCTTGGGGTGGCCCGCGGCGACACCGGCTTCATCCTCCGCACCGGGGCCTGGATGCTCGTCGTCAGCCTGGTACAGATCGTCTGCTCGATCGCCGCCGTCTACCTCGGCGCCCGCACCGCGATGGCGTACGGCCGGGATGTCCGGGCGGCGCTCTTCGCCCACGTCAACACCTTCTCCGCGCGGGAGGTCGCCCACTTCGGCGCACCATCGCTGATCACTCGCAACACCAACGACGTGCAGCAGGTGCAGATGCTGGTGCTGATGAGCTGCACGATGCTGGTCGCCGCGCCGATCATGAGCGTCGGCGGGGTGGTGATGGCGCTCCGCGAGGACCTCGGGCTCTCCTGGCTGCTGCTGGTCAGCGTCCCCGTCCTGGCGCTCGGCCTGGGCCAGGTGATCCGACGGATGGTGCCCGGATTCCGACTCATGCAGACCCGCATCGACACCGTCAACCGGGTCCTCCGCGAGCAGATCACCGGCATCCGGGTGGTACGGGCGTTCGTCCGGGAACCGGACGAGACCCGGCGCTTCGCCACCGCCAACACCGACCTGACCGCGACCGCCCTGCAGACCGGCCGACTGGCAGCACTGATCTTCCCGATCGTGATGCTGGTCCTCAACGTCTCCAGCGTCGCGGTGCTCTGGTTCGGTGCCGGACGGGTCGACGCCGGCGCCATCGAGGTCGGCTCCCTCACCGCCTTCCTCCAGTACCTGATGCAGATCCTGATGGCGGTCATGATGGCCACCTTCATGCTGATGATGGTGCCGAGAGCGGCGGTCTGCGCGGAGCGGGTCAGCGAGGTGCTGGCGACCGAAACCTCGGTCACGCCCCCACCGGAGCCGGTCACCACACCGCCGGGCCGAGCCGAGGTGGAGCTACACAAGGTGCGATTCCAGTACCCGGGTGCGGCCGAGCCGGTGCTGCGGGACGTGTCGTTCCGGGTGACCCCGGGCACGACCACCGCGATCATCGGCAGCACCGGCGCCGGCAAGAGCACCCTGCTCGCCCTGATCCCACGACTGATCGACGCCACCTCCGGCGCGGTGCTGGTGGACGGGGTCAACGTCCGGGATCTCGCGCCGGAGGCACTGTGGCAGCGGATCGGCCTGGTGCCCCAGCGCCCGTACCTGTTCACCGGCACGATCGCCACCAACCTGCGACACGGCAACCCAAACGCCACCGAGGCCGAACTGTGGGCGGCGCTGGAGGTGGCGCAGGCCCACGACTTCGTCGCGGCGCTGCCGGACGGGCTGGACGCACCGGTAGCGCAGGGGGGCACCAACCTCTCCGGCGGGCAGCGGCAGCGGCTGGCCATCGCCCGGGCGCTGGTCCGCCGACCAGAGATCTACCTCTTCGACGACTCCTTCTCCGCTCTTGACCTCGGCACCGACGCACGGCTGCGGGCGGCGCTGCGCCCGGTCACCGCCGACGCGGCGGTGGTGGTCGTGGCGCAGCGGGTCGCCACCGTGGCAGACGCCGACCAGATCGTGGTGCTGGAGGACGGGGGTGTCGTGGGGATCGGCCGGCACGCCGAGTTACTGACGAACTGCCCCACGTACGCGGAGATCGTCGCATCTCAGCAGAGCACGGGGGTGACGGCGTGAGTGCTCCGGTCGTACCGAAGAAGAACCCACCCGGCGAGGAGCCCACGCCCCAGCGGCTACCAGCCGGCGGCCAACGCGGCAGCGGACCGTCCTGGCCGGGGCCGGGCATGCCCGCCGAACGGTCGATGTCCTTCGGGCCGTCGGCTCGGCGCCTCCTCGGACGGCTGCGCCCGCACCGTCTCCCCCTGATCGGGGTGATCGCCCTGACGGTGCTCGGTGTCGGCCTGAACGTGGTCGGCCCGAGAGTGCTCGGCCACGCCACCGACCTGATCTTCGCTGGGGTGTTGGGGAGACAACTCGAACCCGGCACGACGACGGAGGCCGCCGCCGCGGCGGCGCGCGCGGCGGGCAACGACAGCTTCGCCGACATCATCACCCGGATGGACGTGGTCCCCGGCGCCGGGATCGACTCGGCCGCGCTGGCCCGGGCGCTGCTGCTGGCGCTCGCCCTCTTTGCCGCGGCGTCCCTGCTCATCTGGGCGCAGGGCTGGCTGCTCACCGGGATTGTGCAGCGGACCGTGCACCGGCTACGCGAGGACGTGGCGGCCAAGCTGAACCGGCTGCCCCTGCCCTACTTCGACCGACAGCCCCGGGGTGAGCTGCTCAGCCGGGTCACCAACGACATCGACAACATCTCGGTCAGCCTGCAGCAGACCCTGAGCCAACTGCTCACCGCGCTGCTCACCGTGGTCGGGGTGCTCGCCATGATGTTCTGGATCTCGCCACTGTTGGCCCTGATCGCACTGGTGGCGGTGCCCCTGTCGGTCCTCGTCACCCAGCAGATCGCGAAGCGGTCCCAGCCGCGGTTCGTCGCCCAGTGGACGCACACCGCGGAGCTCAACGGTCAGATCGAGGAGGCTTTCACCGGCCACGAGTTGGTCAAGGTCTTCGGCCGGCAGCGGGCTGTGCAAACCTCCTTCGCGGCCAAGAACGAGGAGCTGTTCCAGGCCAGCTTCGGGGCGCAGTTCATCTCCGGAATCATCATGCCGGCGATGATGTTCATCGGAAACCTCAGCTACGTGGCGATCGCCGTGGTCGGCGGGCTCCGGGTGGCATCGGGCACGATGACCCTCGGCGACGTGCAGGCCTTCATCCAGTACTCCCGCCAGTTCACCCAGCCGCTCACCCAGCTCGCCGCGATGACGAACCTGCTCCAGTCCGGGGTCGCCTCCGCCGAGCGGGTCTTCGCGGTGCTCGACGCCGAGGAGCAGACTCCGGAACCGACCTCCCCGGCCCAACTGACCGCACCCCGCGGACGGGTCGCGTTCGAGCACGTCTCCTTCCGGTACACACCGGACGAGCCGTTGATCGAGGACCTGTCGCTGACCGCCGAGCCCGGCCAGACCGTGGCGATCGTCGGGCCGACCGGGGCCGGCAAGACCACCCTGGTCAACCTGGTGCTGCGCTTCTACGAGCTGAACGCGGGTCGGATCACCCTCGACGGAGTGGACATCACCGGGCTGCGCCGGGACGACCTACGCTGTCGCATCGGCATGGTGCTCCAGGACACCTGGCTGTTCACCGGCACGATCCGGGAGAACATCGCCTACGGCCGACCCGACGCCACCGAGGAGGAGATCCTGGCGGCGGCCCGGGCGACCTTCGTGGACCGCTTCGTACGCAGCCTGCCCGATGGCTACGACACCGTGATCGACGAGGAGGGGAGCAACATCAGCGCCGGCGAGCGGCAGCTCATCACCATCGCCCGCGCCTTCCTCGCCGAGCCGTCACTGCTGATCCTCGACGAGGCCACCAGCTCCGTGGACACCCGGACCGAGGTGCTGCTCCAACGGGCGATGGCGGCGCTGCGCTCCGACCGCACCAGCTTCGTGATCGCACACCGGCTCTCCACCATCCGCGACGCCGACCTGATCCTGATGATGGTGGACGGGCGCATCGTCGAACAGGGCACCCACGACGAGTTGCTCGCGGCCGACGGCCCGTACGCCGACCTGCATCGGTCCCAGTTCACCCAGGGCCGGCCGACCGAATCCGAGCCGACCTCGGCTCCGTAGCCGGCGAAGGGGCACCGGGGACCACGGAAGAACGCCTACCGCACGGAAGGCGAGTCGACCGCCGGCAACCCGGAACACCCGGGCTTCCGGCGGTCCTCGGCGTGCCGCTCAGCCCGGTGGGAGGAGCTCCGGCGAGCGGGTCGCGACGACCCGGGTAACCAGGGCGAGGGCCTCGGCGGTGGGCAGCGGGGCCAGTTGTTGGCCGTCCCGCAGCCGCAGCGACACCCGTCCGGCGGCGGCCTCCCGCGGGCCGACCACCGCGGCGTACGGGACCCGGGCCTGCGCCGCGTCACGGATCCGTCCGCCCAGCGAGCCGCCCCGGTCCACCTCGGCCCGCAGGCCGGCGGCGCGCGCCGCGGCGACGAACTCGTCAGCCGCGCCGTCCTGCTCGGCCGCGACCGGCAGGACCACCAGCTGAACCGGCGCGTACCAGACGGGGAAAGCCCCCTCGTGCACCTCGATCAGGTAGCTGAACAGCCGCTCCATGCTCCCAACGAGGCTGCGGTGCACCAGCACCGGCCGGCGCCGGGCGCCACCGGAGTCGACGTACGACAGATCGAACCGCTCCGGCTTGTCGAAGTCGAGTTGGACGGTGGAGAGCGTCCACTCCCGACCGGCGGCGTCCGACACCTGGATATCGATCTTTGGTCCGTAGAAGGCCGCCGCACCGACATCCTCGGTGTACTCCACCCCTCCGAGCGCGGCGCGGAGTAACTCCTCGGCCCACGCCCAGTTGTCCTCCGCGCCGACGTAGCGCTGGCCCGGGCCCCGCAGCGACAGCCGGAACCCCGCCGGCCGTACGCCGAGGGCGGCGTGTGCCGCGCGGATCAGCCGGAGGATCTCCGCCACCTCCGCCCCGACCTGCTCCAGGGTGCAGAAGTTGTGGGCGTCGTTGAGCGAGATCGCCCGCACCCGAGCCAGCCCGCCCAGCACACCGGAGCGCTCGGCCCGGTACATCCCGCCCAGCTCGGCGATCCGCAGCGGCAGGTCCCGCCAGGATCGTCCCCGGCACCGGTAGACCAACGCGTGGTGTGGGCAGAGCGCCGGGCGGAGCAGGAGCTCGTCGTCGGCCGACAGCCGCATCGGTGGGAACATCTCCTCGGCGAAGTGGCCAAGGTGCCCGGAGCGTTCGAAGAGTTCCCGCCGACCGAGGGGCGGGGTGACGACGTGCTGGTAGTCGGCCTGACGTTCGAGGTCCCGGAGGTACTCCTCGACGGCGTGCCGGGCCGCCGCCCCGGCCGGCAGCCAGAGTGGCAGCCCCGCGCCGGCGAGCGGGTCGGAGGTAAACAGGCCCAGCTCGCGGCCGAGCCTACGGTGGTCGATCATGTCGCGCTCCTGGTTCGGGTACGGCGCTCGGAGCGATCGGTACCGGGAACGCAACCGAGACCCCGGGCGGTTCGCCCCGGGGCCTCGTTGACGGTGAAGTCAGTGCGGTATGCCGGGGTTCCCCGGCGTCGTGTTCCCTACCGCAGCCTGCATGGGGCGAGGTTACGGCGAGCAGTGTCGAGCCCGCACCCGAATTTGACCCACCTCCGGCCGCGACGACCCGGCGCCGACCTCACCGTCTCGCCCGCCGACCACAAGCACGATCGGGCCACTCATCCGAGACCTCGGCGTCCCCGCCATTCCCGGCCGCCTGGCCGCACTACACCAACGTGTCCTCCAGGCCCCGGCACCGGTCGTCGCCCAAGCCCTCGGCTTTCACCACACCGTCCACCGCCATCACGCCGCTGCTGGCGGAACCTGGAACCGCTACACCGTCGGCCGTAGCGCTGAACCGTAACTCGCCTGCTCAAACGAGTTCGATCGCCTACTGTCGCGAGGTGCCTGACCAGAGCGGTGACGACAACCTCCACGTGATAGTCCGATGCCAAGACGACCCGGCGGTGTCCATCCGCCTGCACGACCGTTCCTTTCCCGACGAATACGGCATCTGCTTCGCGGTCGAAGCCCGCGCACAGGGCCTACACGCCGAACTGGGCGCTGAGATGTGGGTCTGGGACGGAGCCTGGCTTCCTGACTTCATCGGTCAGCTCGCCGCCGACTACCGCGGCTGGGTCGACGAGCGGACCTGGCAGGCCAACCACCTCACCGTCCGCGCCACCTTCCACTCCGGCGGTCACGTGGCACTCACCTGGCAGCTCCAACCCTGGGTATCCCGCTCCGATGCCTGGCAGGCGTCGATCACCACCTGGCTCGAAGGCGGGGAGCAGATGAGCAATCTCGCCGCGGACCTCCGCGAGTTCCTACCCAACCCCGGTCCGACCAAGTAGCCGCCACGGCACCACCCCCGCCAACCGCCGCTGCCGTCAACCACCACGGGCTGCTGCCCTCCGTAACCGAAGCCCACTAAGACAGATGAATACCAGCTACATCAAATAGGTGACTCTGCCAGTCGACTAGCGAGAGCCGAGGAGAGCACGGGCGCTGATTACCAATCCTCCGCTTGCGCGGAGGCACCGAATCGAACGGATGAGAAGGAAGCGCCCGCATGGCCTCGGCTCTCGCCGCTTACTCAGGGATCAACTCACTCAGCCTATCCAACGTGTATGCCTCGGACCCGTGGGGCAAGCCCTCCGGCGCGTCAATGCCGATGAACGTGACGGGCTCGTCCGGCAGCTGTCCGTCCCACGTCGTCACCTCGGCCCGCGCGCGCCACCGGTCGACAAGGTAGGACACGGTGAGGTACCGCCGCTCCATCAGCGCCCGCACCCGATCCGTCGTGGTGAACGTGTTGTCCTCCACCCGGTTGAACGACGGCTGCCCCCGCAGGTACAGGTGCAGCCACACGGCCTGCCAACCGTGCTCGGTCCTGGCGAACACCATCGGCAGCGCGACCCGGCCCTGCCCGCGCATCTGCGAACGTGCCCGCACGGTCCGGGCGTCGAACGGGGCACCTCGCTGGTCCCGCTCTCGGGTCTGGTAGCCGAACATCGACTCGGCGACCTCGTCGAACGACTCACCCGCATAGATGTAGACCTGCGGAACCACGTAATGTCCGAGTTCCGCCAAGGGCACGTCGATGAACTCGGTCGCGCCGTTCGTCGCGTCGGTGACGTCCCCGGAGTGCACCACCCCGTCGTGGTGGTAGTTCGTCCAGGACACCTGCCCCGCCGTGTGGAATTCGCTGTCCAGCAGCAGCACCGACAGGTCGTAGTCGGTGCGGCGACTCGCCTGCCGCCAATACGTGAAGAAGCGCAACAGCTCACCGGTGACCGGTGCGCGCGAGCCTCGCGGCAGCACCGCGAAACCACTCTCGGTCGCCTTGCCCGACAGCGGCAGGGCGACGTCGAGCACCTCCGGATCCACCAGCAGCGGCCGCTGCGGATCCGGCAGTCGGGCGCTGATCTCGGCGTCGAGCAGGTCCGACAGCTTGGCCACCAGCTCGGCGGGCAGCGGCGGGCGGGCATCCGGGCCGACCCACGCGCTGCGCGAGCGGCTCGCGTACATCCGGGCCGACGCGGGTGTCAGCCGGTTGTCGACGTGCTCCCGCAGCGACAGCAGCACCCGGCCCGACGCCGCACCGAACGCGCCGGTGACCGCGTCGAGGACGGCGCTCCGCTCGGCCGCCGATGCCAGCCGTAGCAGCCGGTCGGCGGATCGCAGGAGCATGCCCGGAGCGGCCGACAGCAACGACGCGGCCTGACCGACAGCGCCGGCACGGACGGCCGTCTCGGCCCGACCCGCCAGGTTCGGCACCCGGCGCTCGCCACGCGCGACCGCGAACACTTCCCGGGCGTGCGGCCACTGGCCGTACTCGTGCGGGTGCAGCCGCTCCCCGAGTCGCTTCCACCGCTCGGCATACCGGGCGACGTCACCGAGCTTGCCCGGGCTCGCCCCGACGACAGCGTCCAGCGCAGCGAGCAGCACCCGCCGCTCCGGGCGCCGGAACGACCGGAACCGCGTAGCCGTCACCAGTGAGGTGTCCCCGCCGGACGCCTGGCAGGCAAGCCGCAGCACATCCGTCGTGGTGTCCATACCGACCAGCGGCCGGCCAAGCACCAGCCGGACCCCGTTGAGCACGGCACGGTTCTCCCGCACCGGCACCTCCGCCGGCTGTGCGCCATCCATGCAGGCGACCGCCAGCTCACCGAGGACGGTCAGGTCCGCCTCACCCAGCGGCGTCGCGCTGCCGGCCAGGGCCAGATACAGCCGCTCCGCCTCCACCTCGGCGACATCACCGAGCCGTAGCACCGTCACCCGGCTACCGGCCGCGGTGATCAGCTCATCGTGCGCCGCTAGCAGCTCGGCGTAGGTGTGCTGGTAGGTCCCGTACGCCGGCAGGTCGAGCAGGTTCACCCCACCCGAGGCGACAGCCGCACGCAGCTGCGCGTCGGTCGCCGTGCCCCCACCGGTGAGAACGGCCGCCCGCAGCCGGTCGATCCAGAACTCTACGGTGTCCGGCACATCGTCCGGGAAGCCGATGAAGTACGCGTTGTGCCGAACGTGATCACCGACCAGCTCCCGCACCGCCGACACCACGGTGGCGGCAAGATCCATCGCCGGCTCGGGCGCCAGGCCGCCGATGTGGCCCAGCAGAGCCCGCGACGCCGAGAACCCGACATCGAGCAGCGCTGCATCCAACTGTCGGGCCACGGACGTGCCATCACCGGCCGCGCCGGTGCTCGCCGGCACGCGCAGTGCCCTCTGGATGATCAACTTGTCCAGCACGTGCCTCCTCCTCCCGGTGGACTCCAACAACTGCCAACCTGCAGCCGCGGCACAGTGGGTCGCCGGGGACTCGAACCCCGAACCCTTCGATCCAACAAGGAGAAGGAAGCGCCTCCATGACCGCACAGGCGGAGAGTGGACGCGCTACTCAGTCGAATGCTCTGCCAGTTGAGCTAGCGACCCCAGATGTCGATGATCACACCGGCCACACGGACTTGGCCACTGGGTTTCTACACCACTTTGGACGCGGTGGAGCAAGCGTGCCCTTCCCCCTGGCGCTGTTGGCGACAACAGCGGACCGTACCCGCAGGACACGCAGCCCGGCCCGTGGCGAGCCCCGGTCGCCTGGCGGCACTGCACCAACTTGTCCTCCAGGCCCGGCACCGGTCGTCGCCCAAGCCCTCGGCTTTCACTACACCACCACCCACCGCCATCACGCCGCTGCTGGCGGAACCTGGAACCGCTACACCGGCCGGGACGGGTAACCGATCTCAGCGAGATCCTCGGCGAGATCGGCCACCAGAAGGTCACCGTTCAGGCGACGCACCAACTCGTCGGTCAACGGGTGTCCGGCGAACACCTCGCTGACGGCCTCAAGGTTCACGGCTCTTCCGTAGTAGTCCTCGGCGAAACGCTGGTACGCCACCGGAGTGCCGTCAACGAGCACGCGGAACAGCTTGTCAGCACCATCCGGATCATCACCGCCAGGAAAATTGAGTTCTCCGGCGTGCCATCGGTCGTCGCCGTGCTGACGCCATAGGCACACGGTTGCTTCCAGCGTGCCTTCGTAGCTGAACGCCGGCTCGTCGACATAGCTTGAGAAGATCTGCGCCACGGTATCAACCAGTCCCGGCCACAGCTCCTCATCGTTGTTGGCCGGGCTCATCGGCGACTCGTGGTCGAAACCCCGGACGAACGCACCAGCCGACGCGAAGACGATCGACCACTCGTCGCCGGATCCGTTCCTCATGGAGTCCATCTGCTCATCCGGCGCCCAGCGCGTATTGAACGAGTAGTACCGCGACTCCCACTCAGGGCTCATGATCGCGTCCAGCATCGCGAGCGCTCGACACCGCTCGCGAAGCGTCAGGATGTCCGGCAGGGCACGCGCCACGTCATGAACCGTCACCGGCACATCTAACCTCGACGAGCTTCCCGGCTCCTCGCCATCCGCCGCCCAGCACGAAGAGTCACCAAGCCTTGGCTCGTTGATCGGAATACCAAACGGTTGGATTACACGTTGGCCAGTCGGCTAGGCCTACTCGCCGCCGCCGGCCGCCACCAGGTGCCCGCCGTCACGCGTTCGGACGGCGGCGACCTTGCCCAGCCGGACACCGGGCCTGCTGAGCGTCCGGCGGGAAGTCGCTGTGTCAGGTCCGCCGCCTCCGGCGGACCTGGGTCAGCTTCGCCGCGACGGTGGCGGCCATGACGATCGCGTAGCTGATCACTAGGCTCGTGTAGTCAATGTCGAAGGCGAGACCTGCGAGGGCCATACCGATCGCGGTGAGGACCGCGATGGCGGCGATCTCCGTCCACACGTTGGAGAACTTCACTGCCACTCCTTTACGGCGGACGCAGTGATGGATAGCGGCTGCGGTCGCAATGTCACTCTAACGTGCTCGTACCGGTAAGCGTCCCCGATGGGCCGACCTTGTCCGGCCGCCGAGGCCGGCACGGTCACCCTGACTACCCGCGAGGTCGGGAAGTGGCCTTGCTGGTGCCGATGCCCGCAGGACGCTGGACGGGATGTGTCGTCGGTGACGATGTGGTCATGGGTGAGCGGCTCCGGTGGGCGAAGCTGCCGCCAGCGGAGCGGGAGCGGCGGATGGCGCAGAGCGCGGCCGACCGGGATGCGCGACCTGCGGCCAGGCTTCGGCGACGCCGGCGGAGCGGCAGCGCCGTGCCGCGCAGAGCCAGGCCGCCCGGCAGCGGGCCGCGAGCGACCCGGCCGAGTGTCAACGCCGCGCAGCGCAGCGCCGGGCCTGATCGCCGTACGTCAGGCCGACGATCGCTGGAGGTGTGTATGGGTGGGTGCGGCGCCTGGTTGGGCCGTCATCACTGATATCCACATGATGTCCGTGTGGGGTGTGGTCGGGGGCATGGTGGTGGCGGAATCTCGGCCGGCCTGGGGGCGTTACACCATGCGTGCGACCGAGGAAGCGACCCGCCCGCGGGGTGGGTGAGGCCCCGGAATGAGGGCGGCCCGTCGGTCGTTACACATGGACCCGGCACCGTGAAAGCCTCCTAGGGCCGCGCGGTTGCCCGGGGATCCCTTTCTTTCCTGTTCTGTTGAGCGCCGGACGGTGCTCGCACCCAAACCCCCCTTTGGGCGCGTGTGGGGTGTCGACCCCCGAATGGAGCATTCTCATGAACACGATTCTGCGTCGTAGTGTGCTGGCCCTGGCGGCGTCCGCGACCCTAGGCGGAGCGTTCGCGGTGGGCGCCACGCCCGCAACCGCTGCTAGCAACCCACATCCGGACAAGGTGGCCGAGGCTTCCTCGTGGCTGCAGGAGGAGCTGCTGAAGTTGCAGCCCGGCACAGCCGACGGCGGTATCTACACCGACAAGCCCGGCTACCACAACACCCGCGTAGCCAACAGCCCCACCGACTACTCCGTCCTCGACGACAACGACCAGGGCGGACCCTCGGACAAGGCCGCCGCCTACGACTGGACCTTCTCGGAGGCCACCAACATCGCCGAGTACTCCAGCCGGCTGCTCGCCTCCGGCCAGGATCCCGATGATCCTCGACTGGACGGCTGGCGTGAGTTCTTCGGGCAGGCCGACAGCGACAACGAGGTGGAAGGCTGGGACTTCCGCAAGGACGAAGCCGCCACTTCGGACCCGTCGCACCTCTGGCACATCCACCTGAGCGAGGACCGGGACAAGGTCACCAGCTTCGAGAACAAAGAGGCACTACTCAGCGTTCTCCGAGGCGAGACCGTGGACCAGTGGCGGCTCAACAAGTGAGCCGACCGGGCCGCTGACCACGCCGCCGGGCTGGAGCGAGTGGCCCACCAAGATCACATCCTCGCAAGGAGAGAGCAAACTGTTGGCCGGCACCCGAACTGAGTGCCGGCCAACAGCCGTACCTAGGCCCCATCACCCGGGACTGCTGGCCAATAGCGAGTCGCCTATTCAGTGCCAGCCGTTACCTGCTCCTGATCATCAGGAGTGGTGTAGACCTGCAGCAGCAGGTGAGCCAGCGCTCGAAGGTCTTCAGGTGTCATCCCTGCCTATAGCGACTTCGCGATCTTGTCGGGAGTGCCGCCGAGGTGCCTGATGGCCGACGCGACCTTGCGCGGACGTTCGCCTTTCTCGGCTGTCGACAGCGGCTTCGGGGACTGCGGTCTCGTTAACCGCGGTTAATCCCGGCTTGTGCTGACGCTGTCGCAGTTCCTCAAGCTGCTCTGTAGGTGGTAGCTGGTGAAGGTCTCGCACGTCTCGTAGCGGCACCTCACCCACCCAGGAGACGATGCTGCACGCCGCGGCGGTCGCGTTGCAGTTGGCGCGAGCACGCGGCGGAACTCGGCGAAGACCCTCCGGCCGCCGCTCCCACGGCACGTGAATGATCGAGTAGTAGGCCATTAGACCGCCGAGGCTGGCATCCGGCACCTGCAGCGCCAGCATCGATCCGACCTCGAAGCCAAGCTCCGGATACGTCTGGCGGGCCAGCGCGACCATCTGCGGTGACAGGTCGATGCCGAACGCGTCCAATCCGAGCCGAGGCAGCAGGATCGTGACCCGGCCCGGTCCGCAGCCCACGTCGGCGACCCGGATGTTCCCGCTACGGCGAACCCGTGGCCAGGGCGTTCGGTATATTCCGATCTCGGGTGAAGTGTCAAGTAATCACGTTCGAGATTCATTGACACCCCAGACGGCCTCCCACAGAAAACCCGGTCTCCAGAACGGGTGAGTGGTCCTGCTCAGCTCTTCGGCTCGGACAGGACACAGAATTCGTTGCCCTCGGGGTCGAAGAGGGTCACCCAGTGCTGCCCTTCCTGCGCGGGGTCGGCGCGCCGGGCACCGAGGGAGATCAGCCGGGCGACCTCGGCCTCGTGGTTGTCGGGGCGGAAGTCGGGGTGGAGCCGATTCTTCGCCGTCTTGCCCTCAGGGACGGGGACGAAGAGCAGCCCCGGCAACCGGTCCGGCTCGGGTCGGATCTCCATGATCTCATCGGTCTGGTCGACCACGACCCAGCCGAGAGCCACGGCCCACCACTGCCCGAGGGCGATCGGGTCGGAGGAGTCCACGATGATCTGTTCCCATTCGAGGGCCATGAGCATGATCATAGGCAGTCGGCCGGCTGGCGGGACGGGACCCGACGGTCTGCAAAGGTCTCGGCCGCGTAAGGCCTCCGGTCGCCGTAGGGCCGGTAGTCCGCGGGCGGCTGGGGTGCCAGATCCACCGGCCGCCTGCCGACGATGCCGACCATCAGGCACCTCGGCGGCACTCTCGACAAGATCGCGAAGTCGCTACCGGCAGAGATGACACCTGAAGACCTTCGAGCGCTGGCTCACCTGCTGCTGCAGGTCTACACCACTCCTGATGATCAGGAGCAGGTACCGGCTGGCACTGAATAGGCGACTCGCTATTGGCCAGCAGCCCCGGGTGATGGGGCCTAGGTACGGCTGTTGGCAAGGGTGGGTCTGCTTGTCGGGGTGATGGCGGCGCTGTCGGGCCCCGGGGGTGGTTGGTGGTGGCTGGGTGTGCCGTTGGGACTGGGCTGCCTGACTCATCCCTCGGCGACGCGTTGACGCACTCGCGGGTTCCGCTGCTGTGGCCGATCCGGGTACGAGGCTGCCGGTGGGCGGCGGGGCATGTGTGCGCCGTTGCGGTTTCGCACCGCACCTTCGGTGTCACCGCCCCGACGACCGGGCTGGAGATCCTGCCGGAGCCCGCCGAGATGGGCAACGAGGACACCGCGCACCCGTTCTGCCGTTGGGTCGACAACAAGGAAGCCTGAGCCGATCACCGGCGCAGGAGACCCTGGCGATCTCCGACTACGAAATCTTGCCAGGGCCAGTACAGGGCCTACGCCGACACCTCAGGTCGCCGGTCTGTAGAGACTGCCGCAATCAGCCGTCGGCTTGCTCGTCGGTAGCGGCGCACCGTAGCAGGCGACGTAGCCGAAAATTCGCGTGTGTGAAGGCAAGCAGGCAGGTATACAACGGACAGCAAGTTGCCATGCGCGACACAGAGGAGCAGAGATGACCGGTAAGACCTCGCCGGCCAAGTCCGTATCCGACCGCGCCATGCGTGCTGTCATGGCAAAGAACCGGGCCGCGTGGCTCGACTGCTTCGCCGAGGACGCGCTGCTGCGCGACCCGGTCGGTGGTTCGCCGCTTGACCCGCACGGAAAGGGCTTTCGGGGGCATGCCGCCCTAGCACAGTTCTGGGACTCACTGGTCGAGCCCGCCCAGGACGTGCGCTTCGTCGTGCGCGAGGAATACCCCTCGTCCCAGGCCACGGCGAAGGTGGCATCAGTCGCCGTCACGCTGCCTGGAGGCGAGGCACTCAGCTACGACGGCGTGTTCGTGTACGAGGTGGACGAGTCTGAACGGATCACGTCCTTGAGCGGGTACTTCACGCCACCCTTCCCCGCAACGTAGCCGGCCCTTGAGGACTAACACTCGGAAAAGTCCCGTTAGGCAAGATCATCTGCGGTCGGCCGGGCAGCTGCCCGGCCACGTGGGGACAATAGCGATCGTTTCGCCCCCACGCCCGGCGGCGGCCGTGCGGGCCGCGGTCGGCCCCGAATTCGGTAGCAAACCAGGGGGCAAAGCCGGCGTGTAGCAGAAGGCGCAACCACCGTTTTCGCTACGGATGAGGCCTTGCCCGTACCTTCGGGAGGCCGCTGAAAGATCACCTCATCCTCAACGACGAACCGACCGCTCGCGAGAACCTCATCGGGCTCGTGCGGGTCTCCACCGACGCCCAGGAACTCGCCCGCCAGATCGACGCACTCAAGGCGGCTGGCTGCGCCCGGATCTACCTCGAAAGGCGTCGGGCAAGAAGGGCACCGCCCTGCCGGGCCTGACCGCGGCGCTGGACCACATGCGCCGCGGCGACACCCTGGTCGTGCTCGACCTGACCCAGCCCGGCCGCGACACCCGCGAACTCCTCGCGATCGTCGAGGACGACCTGCACGCCCACGGCCGCCACTTCCGCACCCTCGACGGCATCGTGCTCGACACCAGCGACGCCCTGTGCGGCGAACTGATCTTCACGGTGCTCGCCGCCATCGCCAAGTTCCAGCGCCAGCAGATCGTCAAAGGCACCCGAGAGGGCCTCGACGCAGCCCGAGCGCGTGGCCGTGTCGGAGGTCGCCCCCGCGGGTTGACCGCTGAGCAGGTAGCCGACGCTCGCATCCTGCTTGCAGCCGGACAAACCCAGTCTGCTGTCGCTACCAAGCTGCGTGTCTCACGCTGGACCCTCGAACGCGCCCTTAGCAACGCCGCCGTGCCCGACTGACTCGTGTGCCACAGCCTGCACATTGATCAGTCAGGCCGGTCACAGGTGATGCCCACGGCATGAGCGGACGTCGATAGGTGCGTGGCTGACAGAATGCAGATCATGGGAAGGACACATGAACGGATTTCCGGCCGGCTACGTGAGTTCATCGAGGCACAACCGATCTTCTTCACTGCGACGGCGCCGCTGTCCGGGTCAGGGACGGTGAACCTGTCGCCGAAGGGGCTGAGCGGATCGTTCGCCGTTGTCGACGAGCTGACCGTCGCGTACCTCGACTTCGCCGGCAGCAACGCGGAAACCGTGGCGCACCTTCGCGAGAACGGGCGCATCACCCTGATGTGGTGCGCGTTTGCGGGGCCGCCGAACATCGTGCGGGTCCACGGCCGCGGCGAACCGGTCTTCCGCGGCGACCCGCGCTGGTCAAGCCTCAGGCCCTACTTCCCGAACATCGACACCTCGCTGCACGGACTTCGGGCGATCATCCTGGTGCACGCTGACCTGATCCGCGACACCTGCGGCTACGCCGTGCCGTTGATGACCTACGACGGCGATCGTGATCTGCACGCCAAGCGCTTCTCCCGCGAGGACGACGCGTCGCTGAGCGCCTACTTCGAAAAGAAGGAGTTCATCGCGTCCAGCCTCGACGGTCTGCCCGGCTTGCCGCTTCCGCTGCCGCCCACGCCGCGAAACGGCGCTGGCCGAGACAATGCGCAGCGGTCATGACCGGCGGATCCGGCCCCGTGGTGGCAGCCTTCCGCGATGAAGTGGCCGCTTCGGTGTGGCGCTGAGCAACCTCCGGCGCCACTGTGGAATCGCCCTACCATGCTGCGGGTGTTGCGTGGTCACCTGACGCCCGAGGAAGTCGCTGAACGAGACGCCCAAGCCAAGGCACGCGTGGCAGCCGCAGAACGAGTCGAACGCGACCGTAAGGAACAACAGGCGCAGGAGGCGAAAGCGAGCGCCGCCAGAGTGGCGCAATACCGCGAGCGTGATCGGCTCATCGCGGAGCGTCTGGCAGTCGTCAAGCAATGAACGACAAAAGCTGCAGGGGTGGGAAGCGGAACACTGGTCTGCCATCCAAACCTGCTGGCCTTCATCAAGGACCGTCTGAAGTTCAGCGCCGACTGGCACCCGCCGCGCGCTGAGGCCATCAGCCAGCTCGACGACGGGTTGATCCGGGTACGCCTGGCCAGACTCGGTGTGGCTAGCCGGGCTGCGGCCGCGGTGGTCGCCCACGAAGCGGGCATCGCTGTTTCACCACCTGCGCAGCAGTAACGACACCGCCTGCTGGGCCGGCGGCATGAGCCCCAGCAGAGCAGCCGCCACCGCCGCGCCACCGAGCAATGCACCAGCCAGAACGTCGTGCGGGTAGTGCACCTCCACCAGCACCCGCAGCAACGCGGCCGCCCCGGCCAGAGGCAGCGACAGCGCGGCAAGGCGCGGCCACAGCACCGCCAGCCCGACGGCCAAGGTGACGTGGCTACTCGGAAACGACCAGTCCCCGCTTGCGGGACAATTGGCGATCAGTTCGATCCCCGGACGCAACGCACGGCACGGTCGTTCCTCGTCCACCACCAACTTCATCGCTTCACTGACTGCGTAGGCCACCATGGTGCCGACACCGGTCAGCACGGTCCCGGTAGTTCCGGCGACGCATCGCCGTCCACCACATCGCGACCAGCAGCATTTAACATCGCCAGCGTGATGGAACTGGACCTCGACAACTTCGTAGCCACTGTGGACGCCCGTGCCCGACAACTGCACAACATTGGCATCCAATGGCAGCTACACCGAGGCCCCACCTACAACAAGTCCGCAGCCTGGATCGACTGCACCAACGGCGATCTCGTCGGCTGGTTGATCGTCTGGACCAGCGGTGAGGCCGAACTCGAAACAGCCGACCTGACCACAGGGTCAGTCGACAGCACCCACTACGAATTCTCCGCGCTCAACGACCTCACCACCTGCCTCGACGACCTGATCCGCAGGCTAACTGCACGCGGCCGCCTACCTGAGGCAGGCACGGCTGCTGGCACTGGCCGGGAAACCGCTCTCGCCGCCGTACGCCGCGCCTGGCCCGCCGACGCGTGACATGAATCAGGCCCCGCCGCACCGGAACAACTCGCGTCATCAGACGATGATCGTGGATGCAGATCTCGCAGCCAGCACCGTGCTCGGCGTTACTCACCGTGATTGCTGGACAAGCCAAGAACACGAATACAAGATACTTAGATTACGCAACCCTGCCAGTCGACTAGGCCTGGAGTGGAGGGCAGTCCGCAGCGGGCGGGAAGACACGCCACAGCCCCGACCCTTGCGAGTCGGGGCTGTGGCGTTGGAATGTGGATCAGACGCACTACGAGTAGAGCATCCCTGGATGTGGACCTGGCTACTCCGGCTCGTGCAGCATCAACTGCCGGGCGGCCTCGGTGACGGAGCCGGAGAGCGAGGGGTAGATGGTGATGGTCTGAGCCAGCTCGTTGACCGTCAGATGGTTCTCCACCGCCATCGTGATCGGCAGGATCAGCTCGCTGGCCTTCGGGGCGACCACCACGCCACCGATCACCTGGCCGCTGGCGGGCCGGCAGAAGAGTTTGACGAAGCCGTCGGGGACCTCGTCCATCTTCGCCCGGGCGTTGCCGGCGAGCGGCAGCATGACCTGCCGAGCCGGCACCCTCCCCGCGTCCACCTCGTCCTGGGAGACGCCGACCGTGGCCAGCTCCGGGTCGGTGAAGACGTTCGCCGCGACCGTACGCAGCCGTAGCGGCCGAACCGCCTCGCCGAGCGCGTGCCACATCGCGATCCGGCCCTGCATCGCGGCCACGCTGGCCAACGGCAGCATCCCGGTGCAGTCACCGGCGGCATAGATGCCGGGCACGTTGGTCCGGGACACCCGGTCGACCGCGACGTACCCACCCCGGGCCAGCCCGACGCCGTACTCGGCCAGCCCCAGATCGGCGGTGTTGGGAATGGAGCCCACCGCGATCAGCGCGTGTGAACCGTGCACCCGGCGCCCGTCGGAGAGCTCGACCTCGACGCCGTCGGCAGTCCGGCGGACGGCGTTGGCCCGGGAGTTGTTCAGGATGCTCATCCCCCGGCTGCGGAACACCCGCTCGATCGCCATCGCCGCGTCGGCGTCCTCATGCGGCATCACCCGGTCCCGGCTGGAGACGAGGGTGACCTCGATCCCCATCGCCAGGTAGGCGCTGGCGAACTCGGCGCCGGTGACGCCGGAGCCGACCACGACCAGGTGCCGGGGCAACTCGGGGAGGTCGTACACCTGCCGCCAGGTGAGGATGCGCTCGCCGTCCGGGACCGCGGTGGGGAGTTGGCGCGGGGTAGCGCCGGTGGCGATCAGGACGGTGGTGGCATCGATCTGGTCCTCCGCGCCACCCTCCGCTGGTGTGACGATCACCCGATGGTTGTGACCGAGCGTGTCTTCGCCGAGCCGGGCCCTGCCGGCCACGAACGTCACCCCGGCCTTGACCAACTTGGCGTGAATGTCGGCAGACTGCGCGAGCGCGAGCCGCTTGACTCGTGCGTGCACCGCCGGGGCGTCAACGGTGACCGCCGCCAGCCCGTCCGAGTGGACCCCGAACTCCTCCGTGTCCCGATACCCGGTCACCAGCTGTGAGCTGGCGATGAAGGTCTTCGACGGCACACAGTCGGACAGCACGCAGGCACCGCCGGCGCCGTCTGCCTCGACCACGGTGACATCGGCGTCCAGTTGGGCGGCGACCAACGCCGCCTCATAACCGGCCGGCCCCCCACCGATGATCACGATCCGGCTCACAGCGCTCACTCCTCGTCCATGCTCACAGTGACTTTCTTCTCCCGAACGCATCCGACACGCACCGTCGTATTCTCCCCCACCCGTCAGCCGGGCTATCGTCATCGTTGTGCGTCATTACGCCGCCTACGGCTCAAACCTCGACCCTGCCCGGATGCGCGCCTACTGTCCGCATTCGCCGATGGTGGGCACCGGCTGGCTCGAAGGCTGGCGGCTCACCTTCGCCGGTGAAGGCGTGATCGGCTGGGAGGGCGCGGTCAGCACCGTGGTCGAGTCCCCCGGGGACCGCGTCTTCGTGGCGCTCTACGACATCCACGCGTACGACGCGGCCCAGCTCGACGAGATCGAGGGCGTAACCTCCGGCACCTACCGAAAACTCCACCTGCGGGTGTCGGCCCTGACCGGCGATGTGACGGCGTGGATCTACGTATTCGACGGTTACGAGGGGGGCCTGCCGACCTCGTGGTACCTCTCGGAAATCGCCAACGCCGCCGAGAAGGCGGGCGCCCCGGACGACTACGTCACGGGACTGCGTTCCCGCCCCACCGGCACCGCTTCGGCCTGACGGCCGGCAGTCTGTCGCGGGATGTCGCACGACCCACAGTCTGCTATCGCCCCCGTCGGGACAACGAGCCGGCCCCGCCGTGCGTCGTCAATCACACATTCGGGTGTCGGCCGGCACGGCGTGGGTCGGCCTCCTCCTCGGCGAGCGCCTCTGCCGCGGCCTCCACCTCGCCGGTCCGGCGCCGCGCGACGACGACCGCCCGTTCGGCTGCCCGCCGCGCCGACTTCGCCCGGCTCAGCTCCTCTTCGGCAGCAGCCCGTTGCCGCTCCAGCTCGGCGATCTCCGCTTCGATCGCAGCGAGGCCGTCCACTCCGCCCCGCTCAGCCTCCGCGGCACCGGCCAGCTCCGCCTCGGCCCGTTCCTGATCAGTACGGGCCTGCGCCAACTCCGTCGCCAACGCCCGACGTCGCCGTTCCCGCTCGGCGCGGGCGGCCCGCTCCGCCTGCCGGGCACGGGGTGCTGACCGGTCGCCACCCGGTGGCCGGGACGGCGGCGCCGGCTCCTCGGTGACCAACCGTAGCTGCGGTCGCGGCACCTCGCCGAATCCGGCGTAGCTGGCGGCCCGGAGCAGCCGGCCGGAGCGCACCTGCTCGGCGACCTCGGCGTCGGAGAGCGCGGCGTTGAGGGTCGATTCCACCGCACCGAGCGGGAGCTTGCCGGGCGGTGGGGCACCGGGTACCGCGGTCGCCAGACTGCGGACCTCCGCGAGCAGCGCGCCGACCACCGCCCGCCGTTGGGTGGAGAGCTCCCGCAGTTGCGCGCCGCGAAGCTCGCGCTGGGCCGACCGGAGTGACTCCGCGAGCTGACCCAGGTCGGCGACGAGCTCCGGTCGCTCCAACGCGAGCAGGTTCACCAGCCAGGCCGCGACCGTCGGGCGACGAAGCCGGGCGATCTCCCGCGCGGCAGGTACGTCGCCCGCTCGCCGCGCCTCGGCCACCGCCTCGTCCCGGGCGGCCACAAACCGGTCGGGTGGCGTGCGGTAGAGCTGCCGCAGCAGTTCCCGAGACGGACCAGACATGCGGTTCAGGCATCCACCAGGGTGCCCGGTACGAGCCGCTGGTAGTCCACGTCGGAGAGGCGGACGAAGTTGTTGTTCAGCACGTCCAGGCCGCGGTCGTTGAGTAACCCGTCGTGCAACGCGTACGCCCGGCGGGGCGTGACGGCGCGGAGGAAGTCCAGCGACTCGGCGAACTTCGCCCAGGGCGCGTGGATCGGCAGGAACAGCGTGTCGACCGGAACGTCCTGCGGTACGACGAAGGAGTCGCCGGGGTGGTAGACCACGTCGTCAATCAGGTACGCCAGGTTCTCCACCACCGGAAGGTCGGAGTGGATCACGGCGTGTCGGCCGCCGTAGGCACGGACCGGGACGCCGGCGGCGGTGAATTCCGCGCCCGCCTCGACCGGGACGAACGCGGCGGTCAGGCCCTCCAGCACAGTCGCCAGCGACGGCGGCCCGTACACGACGAACGGCCCCCGGTCGTGCTGCTCGGTCAGGGCCGCCACATCCACGTGGTCCGGGTGCTCGTGGGTGATCAGCACAGCGTCCACCCCGTCCAGCGCGGCGCGCTCGCTGTAGACGCCGGGATCAACGACCAGCACCCCGCCTTCGTCCTCCACCCGGATGCAGGAGTGCGTGTACTTGGTCAGCCGCATTCGTGACTCCTCGAGAATCGAATCGTGACCTCCTCAGCGCAGTCTGCCGGAAGGGACGCCGCATCGCGTCCCGACTGACCGATCGTCCCTGCCGTCCGGGTCACGCCCCGGGGCGGGAGCAGATGAATGTTACGGATCGGAGCGGACATGTATCGATGTGAACCGCGCGGCCGAGGGGCGGCGCTGCTGGCGATACTGGTGGGGGTCCTGCTCGTCAGTGGCTGCGGTGCGGGGACCGACGAGCACGTCGGTCCGGGCACCGACGACGACGCGGCGGCGACCGCGGCGGGTGCCGGCCAGCAGGACGGGCCGGCCGGGCCGGCCGAGGGTGGCGACGCTTCGGCGGACCTCCGGGTCGACCAGCGTGCCATCGTCTACACCGGTTCGATGCGCGTGCAGGTGCCCGACGTCGAGCAGGCCGCCCGCGAGGCGATCGCCCGGACCACCGCGGCCGGTGGTTTCGTCGGTGGTGACCAGCGACGTAGTGCCGCTGGGAACGCCACCGTCGAGCTGACCCTCCGGGTGCCGGCCGCGAAGTTCGCGTCGGTGGTGGAGCAGGTCGCCGAACTCGGCAAACGGCAGCGGCAGGAGATCTCCACCGAGGACGTTACCGAGGAGACGATCGACCTCGACGCCCGGATCACCACGCAACGGGCCCGGGTGGAGAACGCCCGACGGCTGCTCGGCGAGGCACAGTCGATCAGCGATCTGGTGTCGCTGGAGAACGAGTTGGCGCGCCGCGAGGCCGACCTCGCCTCGCTGGAGGCGAAGCAGCGCCGGCTGGCGGACCTCACCGCGCTCTCCTCGATCGTGGTGTCGCTGGTCGGCCCGGACGCCGCCACCGAGGACGAGGCTTCCGCGTTCGGTTTCGTGGCTGGTCTCGAGGGCGGGTGGAAGGTCTTCCTGATCTCGGGGACCGTCCTGCTGACCGTGCTCGGGGCGGTACTGCCGTGGCTGCTCCTGCTCGGCGTGCCGGTGGGCACGACGGTGTGGCTGCTACGCCGCCGCTCGCGGCCGGCCCTGGTCGCTCCCCCCGCGGACGGCGCCGGGAGGGGGCCGGCCGATCCCACCGGCGACGGGGTCGCTCCGCCCGCGGTCAGCCCGCCGCCGCAAGCGCCTGGAGCGCGGTCTGCACCATGAGCCGGACGCCGACCGGGATGGCCCGCTCGTCCGGATCGAACGATGCGCGGTGGAGGTCAACGTTCGGGCCCGAGCGGCCGACACCGAGTCGGGCCAGGGCACCGGGGACGTACTCCAGATACCAGGAGAAGTCCTCACCCCCCATGCTCTGCGGAGTCTCCGCAATGCCGGCCGGCCCGAGCGCGGCGGTGGTCGCGGCGGCGAAGACCTGGATGGCCTGGGAATCGTTGCTGACCGGTGGTCGGCCACGCTGATAGTCCAGATCCACGGTGGCGCCGGTGGGGGCGATCACGTCCTGGACCACCTGGGCGACGACATCGGGGGCCATCGCCCAGGTGTCCCGATCCATCACGCGCAGCGTCCCGGAGGCACAGGCCTCCGACGGGATGACGTTGTAGCGGGTGCCGGCCGAGGCGTGGCCGAAGACCAGCAGTAGTCCACTGTTGGCCGGCACCCGCCGGGCGACCATGGCCGGCACCTCGGTGATCAGCCGGCCGAGGGCGTCAACCAGATCGACGGTGAGGTGCGGGCGGGCGGTGTGCCCGCCGGGACCGGTCAACCGAACGCTGACGTTGTCGGCGGCAGCGGTGATCGGACCGACCCGCAGGCCGACCTCGCCGACCGGCAGGTTCGGGTCGCAGTGCAGCGCGAAGATCTGCACCACCTCGTCGAGACCGCCGGCCTCGATCACCTCAAGCGACCCACAGGGCAGGATCTCCTCGGCCGGCTGGAAGATCAGGCGCACCCGGCCCGGCAGTTCGCCCGCTTCGGCGAGGCGGGCGAGGAGCATTCCCAGGCCAAGCAGGACCGTGGTGTGCACGTCGTGGCCGCAGGCGTGACACACCCCGTCAACCGTGGAGCGGAAGGGCACGTCCTTGCTGTCGGTCAACGGCAGCGCGTCGATGTCGGCCCGGAACGCGATCACCGGACCGTCTGGGCGACCGTCGATGTCGCAGATGACTCCGTTGCCCTTCGGGAGCAGCCGGGGTCGCAACCCGGCTCGGGTCAGCTCCCGGGCGATCAGAGCGGCCGTCTCGAACTCCTCGCCGGAGAGCTCCGGATGTGAGTGGATTCGCCGACGGGTGGCGATCAGGCCCGACACCCGGAACGCGAGAAACTGGTCCAGGTCGAGGGGTAGGGGCTGGGAGCCGGCGGGCGCCTCCGTCCAGGACGACGCCAGCTGGCCATTACTCGGCAGCGTCAACGCACTCGTCACGTCGAATTCTCGATCACTAGAAATGGATGAATCTTCCGGAACCGCCGACAGCCTAGACCTCCGACGGTGACGCTGCGCAACCTCGTTCTGGTAGCGATCGGGCCGCTCTGCGTCACGTACGCCCTGCTCGGGGCGCTCGTTCATCGGCGGGACAGCAGGTAGATCGCGGTTGAACGCTGCCATCTGCCCCACACCTCCTACAACGCGTAACCGATTCACGAGTGAGGAATTTTTCCCCATCACTCGAGACCGTCATCCGAATTGTGGCATTAGTCCGTTCTATTAACGGACACTCCGACAACTAGCAACCACACTCACGACCGGGCCCGCAGACGGTCACACGTTCACCCGGTAACCGACCACACACGGTGTGCGTCTACTTCACTCGAACGGGTTACCCACGGTTGCCGCCGATTACCCGCCGAAACTGTTACCCCAGCCCCCGAACGGGCAGCGGGCAGCAACCGCTGGCGGCACCGGCAGCACCGCGGGAACGCCAGCCGCCGGATGCCAGGGCGGGGAGGCCGGGACGCCAGGACGCGGGGAGGCCGGGACGCCAGGACGCGGGGACGGGCGCCGGGGCGGGGTCAGAAGCGATCAGCGGGGCGGTACATCCCCCAGACCTCACGCAGCGTGCCGCAAACCTCGCCAACCGTGGCCCGAGCCCGCAGCGCCTCCTTCATCGGGTAGAGCACGTTACCGCTCCCCTCGGCAGCGGCCCGGAGCTGCGCCCGGGCTCGCTCGACCGCACCGGAGTCCCGCTCAGCCCGCAACTTCGCCAGCCGCTCGGCCTGCGCGACCTCGATCGCCGGGTCGACCCGCAGCGGCTCGTACGGCTCCTCCTCGTCCACCGTGAACCGGTTGAGCCCCACCACGACCCGCTCGCCGGAGTCGATCTGCTGCGCGATCTGGTACGCCGACTGCTCGATCTCCCGCTTCTGGAACCCGACCTCGATCGCCTCAACCGCCGAACCGTGCTCGAAGACCCGCTGCATCAGCCCCTCCGCCGCGGTCTCGATCTCGGCCGTCATCGCCTCCACCACGTACGAACCGGCGAACGGGTCAACAGTGTCGGTCAGGTCCGTCTCGTAGGCGAGCACCTGCTGCGTCCGCAGCGCGAGCCGGGCGGCCTTCTCCGTCGGCAACGCGATCGCCTCGTCGAAGCTGTTGGTGTGCAGCGACTGCGTTCCGCCGAGTACGGCACCGAGCCCCTGCACCGCCACCCGGACCAGGTTCACCTCCGGTTGCTGGGCGGTGAGCTGCACGCCGGCGGTCTGGGTGTGGAAACGGAGCATCATCGACTTCGGGTTCTCCGCCCCGAACTCGTCCCGCATCAGCCGCGCCCAGATTCGCCGGGCGGCACGGAACTTCGCCACCTCCTCCAACAGCGTCGTCCGGGCGACGAAGAAGAACGACAGCCGGGGCGCGAAGTCATCCACGGCGAGCCCGGCGGCGATCGCCGCGCGCACGTACTCGACCCCGTTGGCCAGGGTGAAGGCGATCTCCTGAACGGGGGACGCGCCCGCCTCGGCCATGTGGTAGCCGGAGATGGAAATGGTGTTCCACTTTGGCACCTCGGCGCGACAGTAGGCGAAGGTGTCCGCGACCAGGCGCAGCGAGGGCTTCGGCGGGAAAATGTACGTCCCGCGGGCGATGTACTCCTTGAGGATGTCGTTCTGGATCGTGCCGTTCAGTGCCGCCCCCGGCACGCCGTTCTCCTCGGCGACCAACTGATAGAGCAGCAGCAGCACCGAGCCCGGCGCGTTGATGGTCATCGAGGTGGAGACCTTGTCCAGCGGAATGCCGTCGAAGAGCAGTCGCATGTCCTCGATGGAGTCAATGGCGACACCGACCTTGCCGACCTCACCGTGGGCGATCGACTCGTCCGAGTCGTACCCCATCTGGGTGGGCAGGTCGAAGGCGACGGAGAGTCCCATCGTGCCGGCCCGAAGCAGCTGGTGGTAGCGCGCGTTGGACTCCGCGGCGGTACCGAAGCCGGCATACTGGCGCATCGTCCAGGGGCGCGCCGTGTACATAGTCGGGTAGACCCCACGGGTGTACGGGTACTCCCCCGGGTTGCCCAGCCGGGAGTCCAGGTCCTCCGGGAGGTCGGCCGCCGTGTAGACGCCCTGAATCGGGAAACCGGACTCGCTTGACCGCCGTTCGCTCATTACCGGATGGTAAGACGACCTGTTCCGGCACCGGATGAGGGATTGGGCACACACCCCACCCGGCCACCCCAGCGTGCCCGCTCGGACACGCATCGTCGACTTTGCCAAATGTCCGCCGCGTCGGCTTTCGCAACCGGCATCCGACCCAGCAAGATAGGGGGGTTGTGTCCCAGCCCCCCTCGAAATCCCCGGTGGCTCTTCAGTGACTCAGATCCCGACGTGGAGCGGCGGACCTGTCAGTCCTCCCAGCGACCGCGCAACACCCAACACCATCATTGGCGGGCGCTACTCACTGCGCTCGGCGGTGGGCAATGGCGGCATGGGCACGGTTTGGCGTGCCGCAGACACTCTCCTGCGCCGAGACGTGGCCGTCAAGGAGGTCGTCCTACCCCAGGGGCTGGCCCCCTCCGACCGCGACGCGATGTACGAACGAACCCTGCGCGAGGCCCGTGCCGCGGCAGCGATCCAGCACCCCGCCGTCGTCCAGGTTTACGACGTGGTCACCGAGGGTGGCCGACCGTGGATCGTGATGGAGCTGCTCGACTCCCGCAGCCTCGCGGACATGGTGATCGAAGACGGCCCGTTGGCCCAGCGGGTGGTAGCCAAGATCGGCGTCTCGCTGCTCGGCGCGCTGGAGGTGGCGCACGCGATCGGCGTACTGCATCGCGATGTCAAGCCCGCCAACGTCCTGATCTGTTCGGACGGCCGCTGCGTGCTGACCGACTTCGGAGTGGCCCGGATGCCCACCGACGTGCAGCTCACCACGCCCGGCATGGTGCTCGGCTCCCCACACTTCATCTCCCCCGAACGGGCGATGGGCCAGGACTTCGGGCCGCCCAGCGACCTGTTCTCCCTCGGGGTGACCCTCTACACGGCCGTCGAGGGGCGCCCGCCCTTCGACAAGGGCGATCCGATCGAGACGATGCACTCGGTCGTCGAGGATCCGCCCGCCCCGCCCCGGCGCAGTGGCCCGCTGGTGCCCGTACTGATGGGGCTGCTGGAGAAGGACCCGGACCACCGGCTGCCGGTGCACACGGCCCGGGCCATGCTCCGCGAGCTGCTCGCCGGCCCGCTGACCAGCAACGCGACTGCGGTGAACTCGGTGACCGACCCGTACTCGGTGGTGCCGGTCCAGCAACAGCCAGCCGCGATCCCGCAGCCGGCCCAACCCGTCCAACCGGCTCAACCGACGCCGGCCCAACCGGCCCAACCGGCTCAACCGACGCCGGCCCAGCCGGCTCAACCGACGCCGGCCCAACCGGCCCAGCCGAAACCGAGCGGCACGATCGGCGGGCGAGCGATGCTCGCGGCCGGTGAGTCGCTCACCGACCGACTCGCCGCGCTGCGCCGGGGCGAGCGTCCCGCGGTGGAGTCCCGGGCCACCCCCGCGGCCCTGGAGGAAACCAGCGCCGACGCGCTCGCCGGTCCGGTGAACACACCGACCGGGGCGATGCCGGCGCCGAGTCGCACCTACGGCGGGGATGTCACCCAGCGCGTCGGCAGCTACCCGGCCCCGGCCGCTCCCCCGGCCGGGGCCCAGTGGTCCGTTCCGGGCACCGGTCAGGCGTGGACCAGCACATCGCAGTCACCGACACCAGCACCGGCGCCAAGCGGGGGCCTCCCCGGTCAGGCCCGGTTCGGCGGCAACCAACTCATACGCCGGGTGAAGAACTGGCCGGGCAGGGTCCAACTCGCCGTCGCGGGCGGGCTAGCCGTGGTGCTCCTGATCGGCATCTTCACCTTCACCGGCGGTGACGATCCGGAGCCGCCGGTCGCACCGCCGGCGGCCCCGCCGACGTCGGCCGCTCCCACCACCGAGCTTCCCGAACTGATGGAGTACTCGGCACGGGGGGTGCGGGTCCTGGTGCCGCAGGGGTGGGAGGAGAAGGTCGGCGGGCTGTACACCGACTACGTGGACCCAGAAGACCAGGGCCGCCGGGTCCGCGTCATCACCGAGAAGTGGAACAACACCTCGGCCCGCTGGGCGGAGATCGCCGAGGACGGGCTGCGGAGCAACTCCTCCTGCGCGGAGCCGTACCGTCAGATCGCCCTGGACGTCGGGGTCGAGCTGGCCGGCAAGCCGGCGGCCCAGCTTGAATACACCTGCGGCGAGGGCGCGGAGATGCGGCACGGCATCTGGCGTGGCGTCGCCCACGAGGGTCAGTCGTACTCGTTCTACCTGACCGCCAACGACGCCCGGTTCGAGGAGAGTCGACCGATCTTCGACGAGATGGTCAAATCTTTCCAGCTGACCGCGGCCAGCTGAGCCTGGGCGAGCTGACGCGGTGATCCGCCGACGTGCTATCAAGAGGCATGTCGGCGGATCACCACCACCTCAATGACCTTCGTGAGCAGGCCCAGCGTTGGCTCGACGACGATCCGGACCCGGCCGGCCGCGCCGAGCTCCAGGCGGTGCTCGACCGGCTTCCGGCCAGCGCCCCGGAGCTGGCCGACCGCTTCGCCGGCCCGCTGACCTTCGGCACCGCGGGCCTGCGCGGCCCGTTGCGTGCCGGCCCGAACGGAATGAACCTCGCGGTGGTCACCCAGGCCGCCGCCGGGCTGGTCGCCTGGCTGACCGCCCAGGGCGGCGTCGGTCCCCTGGTGATCGGGTACGACGCCCGAACCGGCTCCCGCGCCTTCGCGGAACGAACCGCGCAGGTCGCCACCGGCGCTGGCCGCCCGGCGCTGCTGCTCCCCCGCCCGCTGCCGACGCCGGTGCTGGCCCATGCGGTGCGGCAGCACGAGGCGGTCGCCGGAGTGATGGTGACCGCCAGCCACAACCCGCCCCAGGACAACGGCTACAAGGTCTACCTGGGCGCCCAGCTCGGTGGTGAACTGGGCGCGGGCGCGCAGATCGTGCCGCCGGCGGACGCCGAGATCGAGTCCGCCATCCGCGCGGTCGGCCCGCTGGCTGACGTACGGCTGGGCCCACCCGGGCAGCTCCTCGACGACACCCTGGTGGCGTCGTACGTGCAGCAGGCCGTCGCGGTGATCGCACCGGACGGGCCGCGTAACCTACAGGTGGCGTACACGCCGCTACACGGAGTCGGCGCGGAGGTGCTCACGGCGGCGTTCGCGGCGGCCGGTTTCCCCGCCCCGCAGCTCGTGCCGGACCAGGCTGAGCCGGACCCGAAGTTTCCCACGGTCGCCTTCCCCAACCCGGAGGAGCCCGGCGCCGTTGACCGGCTCACCGCCCTGGCCGACGCGACCGGCGCGGACCTCGCGATCGCCAACGACCCGGACGCGGACCGCTGCGCGGTGGTGATCCGCGAGCCGGCCGACGCGGGGCCGGACGGGGACGCTCCGGGCTGGCGAATGCTCCGCGGTGACGAGATGGGGGCACTCCTCGCCGACCACCTGATGCGCCGCGGCCGAACCGGCCTCTACGCGACCACCATCGTGTCGTCGGCGCTGCTGCGCGCGATGTGCACGGCCCGGGACCTGCCGTATGACGAGACCCTGACCGGGTTCAAGTGGATTGTCCGAGCCGGCGGGGGCTCCACCCCGCTGGTCTTCGGCTACGAGGAGGCGCTGGGCTACTGCGTCGCCCCCGACCATGTCCGGGACAAGGACGGCATCACCGCAGCGCTGACCATCGCCGAGCTCGCCGCTGGGCTCAAGGCGGAGGGGCGTAGCCTCGCCGACCGGCTGGACGAGTTGGCGGCCGAGTTCGGCGTGCACCACACCGACCAGCTCTCGGTCCGGGTGGACGACCTGCAGGTGATCACAGACGCGATGGCCCGGATCCGCGCCGCGACCCCGAGCACGCTGCTCGGAGAAGCGCTCATCGAATCCCGGGACCTACTCCCGACGGCCGATGTGGTGATCCTGCGCAGCGCCACCGCCCGGGTGGTGATCCGGCCGTCCGGCACCGAGCCAAAGCTCAAGGCGTACCTGGAGGTGGTGCAGCCGGTCGTGGCGGGTGACATCGCCACGGCCCGCCGCCACGCCGCCGCGGCCGTCGCCGAGTTGCGCACCGAAACCGCCGCCAGCTTGGGGGTGTAGCGGGTCCGGTACCGGGAGCGTGGGGCGGTCCGATCCGGGGCAGCGGGCTGATTGACAGCACGGCATACCCCGGACTCCACGCTGTCGAGCCTGCCCGCACAAACGGGCAGCCCACGCGGTGCGGCAGCGGCGCCCCAGGCCCACGCTCTGGCCGAGCGCCGCCGACCGCCGCCCGCACGAGCCCGAAGCCGCCGGAGCGGCCGCGCCGTGGACCAGTCGGTCAGAAGCGGGGCATGCCACCAAACTGCCGGTCACCGGCGTCGCCCAGGCCGGGGACGATGAACCGACGGTCGTTCAGGCCCTCGTCGACTGCCGCCGTGACCAGACGCAGGGGCAGGCCGGAGCGGTCCAGCCGGTCAATTCCGACCGGCGCGGCGAGCACGCAGAGCACAGTGATGTCGGTACACCCCCGATCGGCGAGAAGCCGGCAGCAGTGCTCCAACGAGCCCCCGGTGGCGAGCATCGGGTCGAGCACCAGCACCGGTAGTCCGGTGAGGTCGGGCGGGAGCGACTCCATATACGCGCGGGGCTCGAAGGTCTCCTCGTCCCGGGCCAGACCGACGAAGCCCATCGAAGACTCCGGCAGCAGGCCCAGCGCGGCGTCGGCCATGCCGAGGCCGGCCCGCAGCACCGGCACCAGTAGCGGCGGATTGGCGAGTCGGGTGCCCTGAGTGTCGGTCACCGGGGTTTGCACCGGGTAGCGCTCGACGGGGAAGGAGCGGGCCGCCTCGTACACCAGCATGGTGGTGAGTTCGTGCAGCGCGGCACGGAACGAGGCCGAGTCGGTCCGGGCATCGCGCATCGCGGTCAGCCGCGCCTGGGCGAGCGGGTGGTCAATGACGTGTACTTCCACGGTCGCTCAACCTACCCGCCCACGGTCCTGGGCACCCTCGGTGTGGCCGGAACGACGGTGCTGGCGGGCACCACCACCATGACCAAGATCACAGCCAGACGGCCGGGCGTAGACTCCGGTTCATGACGGCGACAGCGATGTCGGCCCGGCCGGACCTAACCGAGCTGGGACGATCCGAGACCGCGCTCCGGGGGTTCCTCCACGGCCTGCCCGGCGTGGACCAGGTCGGTGCCGAGCAGCGGGCGGCGCAGCTCGGCACCCGTTCGATCAAGGCCACGGCGAAGGCCTGGGCGATCGACCTGGCAATCCGGATGGTCGACCTGACCACCCTGGAGGGGGCCGACACCCCCGGCAAGGTTCGGGCCCTCGCCGCCAAGGCCCTGCGCCCCGACCCCGCCGACCCGTCCTGTCCGCACGTCGGCGCCGTCTGCGTCTACCCGTCGATGGTCCCGTACGTGGCCGAGGTACTGCGTGGGCCCGCCGGCGGGGCCGGATCGGCCGGCGCCGAAGCAGCACCAGCCGGAGCCGGCGTGGTACACCTGGCCAGCGTGGCGACCGCCTTCCCCGCCGGCCAGGCGCCGCTGGAGGTCAAGCTCGCCGACACCCGGGCAGCGGTCGCGGCCGGCGCCGACGAGATCGACATGGTGATCAACCGGAGCGCCTTCCTGACCGGCCGGTACCAGGAGGTCTACGACGAGGTCGTGGCCATCCGAGAGGCCTGCGGCCCGGCTCACCTCAAGGTGATCCTGGAAACCGGGGAACTCTCCACCTACGACAACGTCCGCCGCGCATCCTGGCTCGCGATGCTGGCCGGCGCGGACTTCATCAAGACCTCCACCGGCAAGGTCCCGGCGGCGGCCACCCCGCCGGTGACGCTGGTGATGCTGGAAGCGGTCCGGGACTTCCGTGCCGCGACCGGACGGCAGGTCGGCGTGAAGCCGGCCGGCGGTATCAAGACCACCAAAGACGCCATCAAGTACCTCGTGCTGGTCAACGAGACGGTCGGGGCGGACTGGCTGGACCCGGACTGGTTCCGGTTCGGCGCCTCCAGCCTCCTCAACGACCTGCTGATGCAGCGCACCAAGCTGACGACCGGCGACTACGCCGGTCCCGACTACTTCACCCGGGACTGAGCGCGATGTTCGAGTACGCCCCCGCCCCCGAGTCACGCTCGGTGGTACAGCTCCAGCCCGCGTACGGGCTCTTCGTCGGCGGCGAGTTCGTTGATCCGACCGACGGCGACAGCTTCACGTCGATCAACCCCGCCTCCGAGGAGGTCCTCGCCGAAATCGCCCTCGGCGGCGTCGGCGATGTCGACCGCGCGGTCCGCGCCGCGCGCACCGCGTACGACCGGGTCTGGGGTCCGATGCCGGGCCGGGACCGGGCCAAGTACCTGTTCCGGATCGCCCGCCTCATCCAGGAGCGGTCCCGCGAGTTGGCGGTGCTGGAGTCGCTGGACAACGGCAAACCGATCAGGGAGTCCCGGGACGTTGACCTTCCGCTGGTCGCCGCCCACTTCTTCTACCACGCCGGCTGGGCGGACAAGCTCGACCACGCGGGGTTCGGGCCCGGCCCCCGGCCGCTCGGGGTCGCCGCGCAGATCATCCCGTGGAACTTCCCCCTGCTCATGCTGGCGTGGAAGATCGCCCCGGCGCTGGCCACCGGCAACACCGTGGTACTCAAACCCGCGGAGACGACCTCGCTCACCGCGCTGCTCTTCGCCGAGATCTGCCAACAGGCCGACCTTCCCGCCGGGGTGGTGAACATCGTCACCGGCGCGGGTGAGACCGGCCGGGCTCTGGTCGAGCACCCCGACGTGGACAAGGTCGCCTTCACCGGCTCCACCGAGGTGGGCAAGGCCATCGCCCGCGCCGTCGCCGGCACCGACACGAAGCTAACCCTGGAGCTGGGCGGTAAGGCCGCCAACATCGTCTTCGACGACGCCCCGGTGGACCAGGCGGTGGAGGGCATCGTCAACGGCATCTTCTTCAACCAGGGGCACGTCTGCTGCGCTGGCTCCCGCCTGCTGCTGCAGGAGTCGGTCGCCGACGAGGTGCTGGCGTCGCTCAAGCGGCGGATGGCCCAGCTGCGCGTCGGTGACCCGCTGGACAAGAACACCGACATCGGGGCGATCAACTCGGCGGCGCAACTGGCCCGGATCAGCGAGCTCGCCGACGCCGGCACGGCCGAGGGCACCCAGCGCTGGTCGCCCCCGTGCGAGCTTCCCGACCGTGGCTTCTGGTTCGCGCCCACCATCTTCACCGGTGTCACCCAGGCCCACCGGATCGCCCGCGAGGAGATCTTCGGCCCGGTGCTGTCCGTGTTGACCTTCCGCACTCCGGCGGAGGCCGTCGAGAAGGCCAACAACACTCCGTACGGGCTCTCGGCCGGGGTGTGGACGGAGAAGGGCTCCCGAATGCTGTGGCTGGCCGACCGGCTCCGCGCCGGCGTGGTCTGGGCAAACACGTTCAACAAATTCGACCCCACCGCGCCGTTCGGCGGTTACCAGGAGTCGGGCTACGGTCGCGAGGGCGGCCGGCACGGGCTGGAGGCGTACCTGAATGTCTGAGCGGGTCGCGGTACGAAAGACGTACAAGCTCTACATCGGCGGGAAGTTCCCGCGCAGCGAGTCGGGACGGTCGTATCTCGTGCAGTCAGGTGAGAACAGCACAGCCAACGTGGCGCTCGCCTCACGCAAGGACGCCCGGGACGCGGTCGTGGCGGCCCGGGCCGCCGGCTCGGGTTGGGCCGGCGCGACCGCGTACAACCGTGGTCAGATCCTCTACCGCGTCGCCGAGATGCTGGAGGGCCGGCGCGAGCAGTTCGTGGCCCTGGGCATCCCCGGCGACGAGGTGGACGCCGCGACCGACCGGTGGGTCTGGTACGCCGGCTGGTCGGACAAGCTGCCCCAGGTGCGGGGCGGCGTGAACCCGGTCGCTGGCCCGTACCTCAACCTGTCGACGCCGGAGCCCACCGGGGTGGTGGCGGCGGTGGCCCCCGCGGCGCCGGCGCTACTCGGCCTGGTCAGTGTGATCGCCCCGGCGATCGTGAGCGGAAACACAGTGGTCGTGGCGGCCTCGCCCACCGACCCCCTCGCCGCGGTGACCCTGGCCGAGGTGCTGGCCACCTCGGATCTGCCCGCCGGGGTGGTCAACATCCTGACCGGTCGCATCGAGGAGACAGTCCCGTCCCTGGCGGGCCACCGGGATGTCAACGCCCTCGACCTGACCGGCGTGGCCGACGCCGAGTTGGCGACGAGTCTGGAGGTCAGGGCGGCGGAGAACCTCAAGCGGGTACTGCGCCCCGTCCCGCCCCACCACGACTGGTACGCCGATCCCGGCCTGGCCCGGATGACGGCACTGCTGGAGACGAAGACGGTCTGGCACCCCAAGGGCGGGTAGCCGCCGCTACTACGCCGGGTAGGATTGCCGGGTGACCCGGCTCGGCGAGCTCGAACGCGCAGCGATGGATGTGCTGTGGGATCTACTCCCCGGCAGAGCAGACGGACTGATGGTGCGGGAGGTCGCCGACGCCCTCGCCGGACGTGAGCTGGCCTACACCACCGTGCTGACCGTGCTGGACCGGCTCGCCGGCAAGGGCATGGTGCGGCGGGAACGCGAGGGGCGGGCCTGGCGGTACCGGGCTGCCGCGAGCCGAGAGGCGTACATCGCCCAACTGATGCTCGACGCGCTGGACCTCGGCGGTAGCCGAGACGCCGCCCTGGTGCGCTTCGCCCGGTCGGTGACCGGCACCGAGGCGGAGGTGCTGCGCGCCGCGCTGATCGCGTCCGGAGAGCCCAGCCCCCCGGCGGACCCGGTCACCCCGGCGGACCCGGTCACCCCGGCGGGCCCCGCCACCCCGGCGGACCCGGTCACACCGTCGGCCAAGACGCCGAAGCGCTAGGGCGGCGAGCATGACGTACGCGCTGCACTTCGGGCTCGCGGTGCTGGCCTGCTGGCTCACCGCGCAGGTGTTGGCCCGTTCGACCTGGACCTGGCGCAGCCCGCGGGTGGCCATTCTCTGCTGGCAGGCGGTCGGTCTGGCGGCGGGTCTGGCGGCGATGGGTCTCCCGATGGCCCTCGGCCTGGCCGGGTACGACCTGCCGACCGGCAGCGCGCTCTGGGCCCTCGCCGGGGAACTGCGGCGCGGCGCGTGGCCGGCCGGGGTAACCGCCCTCCAGTTCGGGCTCGTCGGTCTCGGCTGCGGAATCGGCGTGGTGCTGTTCACCACCACCCTCCGCAGCCTGCACAGCGCCGTCCGGGCCCAACGCCGCCACCGGGATCTGCTCACGCTGGTCGCCCGGCAGGATCCGACGGTGCCCGGCGCGCTGGTGCTCGACCATCCGAGTGCGGCCGCGTACTGCCTACCCGGAGTACGACCCCGGGTCGTGGTCAGTGCCGGCACCCTCGACCTGCTGGACCAGGCCGAGCTGGCGGCCGTGCTCACCCACGAGCGGGCTCACGCCCAAGAACGGCATGACCTCGTCCTGTTGCCGTTCACCGCGCTCCGCCGGGCGTTGCCCTGGCTCCGCTGGGTACGGGACGCACACGAGCGAGTCACCCTGCTGGTCGAGATGCGCGCCGATGACAAGGCTCGCGAGCGGCACGCCGAGGCGCCCCTGGCAGGTGCGCTGCGCCGGTTCGCCGCCGCTGGTGAGCGGCTGACTCCGGCCGGCACCCTGGGCCTCGGCGACCACGACCTCGAACTGCGGGTCCACCGGCTGCTGGAGTCGGGACGACCGCCCCGGCTGGTCGGCGCCGCGGCGCTGGCAGTGACGACCACTCTGGTCGCCCTACCGGTCTCGCTGTTCCTGAGCTGATGGCCGCGGCATCACCGGAGTCCGGCCCGACTAGGCTCTACGCAATGTGCTGGTGGGAGTTCCGGGGACGGACCGAGGGTAGGGCACCGGGACAGCGGTGAACCGTCGTCCCTTTGATCCACGTCTGCTGCGACGGGTCCCCGCGGCCCGGCGCGACCTCGCCGTACTCGCGCTTCTCGGCGTACTCGCCGCGGGCCTGGTGCTGGCGCAGGCGACCGCGCTCGCCGCCCTGCTCGCCACCGCCTTCGACGGAGAGCTCAACCGGCCCGCGTTGGCCGGCTTCGTCGCCGCGATCAGCGCCCGGTCGCTGCTGGTGTGGGCGCAGGGAACGGTGTCGGCCCGGGTCGCCGCGACGGTCAAGGCAGCGCTGCGGGCCGAGCTGCTCGCCGCGGTCGGTCGGCACGGCCCGACCTGGGTCGCCGGGCAGCGGGCCGGACAGCTGGCAACGCTGGCCGGGCGCGGGCTGGACGCGCTGGACGCCTACTTCACCGGGTACCTGCCGCAGCTCGTACTCAGCGTCACCGTGCCGATCGCCGTACTCGCCCGGATCTTCGTCGCCGACTGGAGCTCCGCCCTCATCATCGCGGTCACCCTCCCCCTCATTCCGATCTTCGGCGCGCTGCTCGGCTGGCAGGCACAGGCGGCGACGGAACGTCAGTGGCGGCGGCTGGCGCTGCTCGGCGGGCACTTCCTGGACATGATCGCCGGGCTCCCGACGCTACGGACGTTCGGCCGGGCCCGGGCCCAGACCGAGGTGGTCCGCCGGATGGCCGACGGGCACCGGGTGGCGACCATGCGGACGCTGCGTATCGCGTTCCTCTCCGCGCTGGTGCTGGAGCTGGTCGCCACCCTCTCCGTCGCGCTGGTCGCGGTGCCGGTCGGGGTCCGGCTACTCGGCGGCGGGCTGACCCTGCAGACCGCGCTGCTGGTGCTGCTCCTCACCCCCGAGGCGTACCTGCCGCTGCGGACTGCCGGCAGTCGCTTCCACGCCAGCATGGAGGGGCTCACCGCGCTGGACGAGGCGCTCACCCTCTCCGCCGGGGCGCCCGAGGCCGGCACCGGGACGGACCGGGCCGAGCCGAACGGCCGGGGCGTGATCCGGTTCGAGGGAGTCACCGTCGCCTACGACCGGACCACGGCGCTGCGCGATGTCACGCTGACCATCCAGCCCGGCGAACGGATCGCGGTGGTCGGGCCGAGCGGCGCCGGCAAGAGCACCCTGCTGAACCTGCTGCTCGGATTTGTTCGGCCCACCTCCGGCCGGATCACCGTGGACGGCGTGGACCTGGCCCGGGCCGACCTGGACGCCTGGCGCCGCAACCTCGCCTGGGTGCCGCAGCGGGCCCATCTCTTCGCCGCCTCACTGGCGGACAACATCCGTCTCGGCTCCCCCGACACGCCCGACGCCGCGCTGGCCGACGCCGTGCGCGACGCGGCGCTGACCGAGGTCGTCGCCGCGCTCCCGGACGGGCTGGCCACCCGCCTCGGTGAGCGGGGGCACGGCCTCTCCAGCGGTCAACGACAACGGGTCGCGCTAGCCCGCGCCTTCCTCCGGGACGCCCCGGTGGTGCTCCTCGACGAGCCAACCGCCCGCCTGGACTCGGGGAGCGAGTCAGCCGTCCTCAAGGCCACCCGCGCGCTGGTGGCCGGCCGCACGGCGCTGCTGGTGGCCCACCGTCCCGCGCTGCTGGCCGACGCGGACCGCGTGCTGCGGGTCGCCGACGGACGCGTTACCGAGCTCACCCCGACCCCCGCCGGGAGGACGACCTGATGCGTGTCTCCGACCGGACCGGTCACCCAGGTACTCCCCCGGCCGACGGCGCCCAGGGCGACACGGCGCCGCTGTCCACCGGCCGTGCCGGCGCGCCGGAGCGGGTGGTGCTGCGGCTGGCCCGCCCCTACCTGAACCGGCTCCTCGGGGCGGGCCTGCTCGCCGCCGCCACCGAATTCGCCGCGCTGGCCCTGATGTCCACCGCGACGTGGCTGCTGATGAGCGCCGCCGGCCGCCCGCCGCTGGACCGGTTGACGGTGGCGATCGTCGCCGTCCGTGCGCTCGCCATCGGGCGCGGCGTGCTCCGCTACACCGAGCGCCTGGCCGGGCACGACGCGGTGCTGCGGCTGGTCACCGATGTCCGTACCCGGGTCTTCGCCGCCCTGGCGTCCCGGCGGGACAGCGCCGGGCAGCGCTCCGGTGACGCCCTGAGCCGGCTGGTGTCCGACGTCGAAGCCGTCCAGGACCTGCTGCTACGGGTCCTTGTTCCGGCTACGGCAGCGGGGCTGGTAGGCGTGGTGGCCGTCGCCGCTACCGCGTTCGTCTCACCGGCCGCCGCCGGAGCGCTCGCGGTTGGACTGCTACTTGCGGGGGTCGCGCTACCGGCGCTGGCCATTGTGCTGACCCGACGCGCCGCCGCCGAGCTGGCGCCGTTACGCGGCGCCCTGGCCACCGACGCCGTTGACCTGACCCACGGCGCTGCCGACCTCGCCGCCTTCGGGGCCACCGATCGGGCCCGGGGCGCGGCTACCGGCCGGATCCGGCGGCTGGCCCGAATCGAACGGCGGCTGGCCGCGGCCGGCTTCGCGGTGGACGCGCTGGGAGTTTTGGTGGCCGGGCTGACCGCCGGGGCGGTGCTGCTGGTGGCCCTGGCCGACGGCGTAGCCGGGGTGCTGGTCGGCGTCCTCGCCGTCGGCACGTTGGTCGCCGTCGAGGTCGCGCTCGCCCTCGTCGGCGCCGCCCGGCAATGGACCGGCCTCCGCGCCGGCCTCACCCGGATCGCCGCGCTGCTTCGGGAGGCGCCGGCGGTATCCGCGGCCACTCCCGCGGTGAGCCCCGCCCCCACCGCCGCGGAGATCCGGGTCAGCGATGTCACCGTCCGGTACCGCGGCGAGGGGCCGCCCGCCCTCGACCGGTTCCGCCTGGACCTACCCCCCGGTCGACGGGTCGCCGTGGTGGGGCCGAGCGGCGCCGGCAAGAGCACGCTCGCCGCCCTCCTGACCGGCACTGTACGGCCGACCACCGGACGGGTCGTCCTGGCCGGACAGGAGCTCTCCGCCTACCCGACAGAGCTCCTCCCCCGCTTTGTCGGGGGCCTACTCGCCGAGGCGTACGTCTTCCACGCCACGGTCCGGGAGAACCTGTTGCTCGGTCGCCCCGGGGCGACCGAGGAGGACCTCGCCGCGGCGGCCGCCACCGCTGGGTTGGCAGGTTGGGTACGAGAACAGCCCGACGGCTGGGACACGGTGGTGGGGGAGGAGGGCGGGCAACTCTCCGGCGGCCAGCGGCAGCGTCTCGCGCTGGCCCGGGCGCTCCTCGCCGAGCCGGCGGTGCTGGTGCTCGACGAGCCGACCGAAGGGCTCGACCCGATGGCCGCGGACGACGTACTGGCCTCCGTGCTGGCCGCCACCCCGGCCCAACGCTCCGTGCTGCTGATCAGTCATCGGCTGCACGGCCTCGACGCGGTGGACGAGATCCTGGTGCTCGAGGCTGGTCGGGTGGTTCAGCGCGGCCAGCACGACGACCTGGTCGCCATCCCCGGCTGGTACCGGGATCAGTGGCAGCTCCAGGAGGCTGCCGAGCGCGGCTACCTCGCTCTTGGCCCACTGCCCTGACCGGGCTGGGCCGAGGGCCGGGGCTACCCGCCCCGCCGGCCACCGCCCCGCCGGCCACCGCCCCGCGAAACGTCTCCGCCCGCTCGCACGTCCGCAATTCCCATTCTCCGCCGGGGTACCGACACCACAGTCCGGCGCCGCCCACTAGGGTATGTGCGCGTAGTCACCCGCCGGGCGACCGGGTGGGTGGGTAATCCGAAGCACACGGAGGTCAGCGTGGCCCGCCAGTCGCCTCAACGACCCGATTCCGACGAGCCCGAAGTCGACGACTCGGCTGCCTCCGGCACCGCTGCCGAGTCGGATGAGGTTGACCGCGCGCTCTGGGCGGAGCTGCGGATCGACCCGGTGGAGATCGCGCTACCGGCCGGCACCGGTTACACGCTGCGCGCCTACCGTCCGGCTCGGGAGCTGACCCCGACCGATGTCGAGGAGCGCGACCAGGACGACCCCTTCCTCGCCCGGCGACAGGTGGTGGCCGAAGAGGACGACGACGAGGTCGTCATCCTCGACGAGGAGGTCGCCCAGGAGTTCGCGGAGAGCGACCGGGAGGAGCGCAACGCCCGCGAGGACTCCGGGGACGATGCGGAGGCCTCCTCGACCGAGTCCACCGACGACGCGGGCGATGAGGAGGTGCCGGTCTTCCTCAGTCACAAGGGTCGGCTGTTGCTCTTCAAGACGACCGAATCCCTGGTCAGCTTCGTGCGCTCCGGCGCTCCCAATGATCTGTCCCAGCTGGACAGTTGGGGCGAGCTGTCCGAGCGGGTGGAGCCGAGCGATGTCACACCGCTCGACGAGGACACCTACGAGCTCGACCTGGTCGTGGAGAACCTGCGTGGCGGGCACGACGCCTGGGACTCAGCGCTACTCATCGAGGCCGGCGAGGTCGCCCGTGACCTCTCGTACGCGCTGCGGGTGCCCGCCGTGCTGGACATGCTCTCCGCTGGCTCCAGCCTCGACGACCTGGACGAGGCGTTGCGGGCGGCTGCCAGCGGGGGAATTGGCGGATTTCGCGGCCGGCGCCGGCTCAAGAAGATCGGGGCACAAACCGCAAGCCTGGGTTGGCGCACCATTGTCGGCAAGATCTCTGCCGTTGTGGACTGGCGCGACTGACCCGCACCAGGGAGCATCATTCTCTGGCAGAGAAGACCTGTGTCCCGGGAGGAGGACGACGCCGTGGCGCTCGTGCGCGTGTACTGCGGTCTGGCCTCGGCGGATCCGGCTGAGCGGCCGGCCTCGGTCAGTTCGACGCTGACATCCGCCGTAGTTGACGACGCTGGTCGTCTGCTGCACATCCGCGAGATCAGCGATGACCCCGCCGGCTACGCCCAGTTGGTCACACTGCTCGTGGAACGATCGGGCGGACCCAGCGGCGCGGCGATCGCCGCCGACAACGATGACCACACCGTCACCTCCCTCGTCACCGCCGCTGGTCGTCCGCTGGCAGTCGCGGACGACGACTCGGTGGACGACTTCGCCGAGCGGTTCGCCGACGACGACTCCCCGGAGGAGGTGCAGGCACCGCCGGTGCAGCGACGGGCCATCGGCCTCGCCCGCGCCCTACAAGCCGGTGCGCTCTCCGCCGTCGCGCTGCCCGCTCCTCGGGACCTGGCCGGCTACCAGCCGGTCCTCGCCGCGCACGCCGCGCTCGCCAGCGGCCGGCATTCGGCCGCGGTCGCGCTGCGAGAAGTGCTACGGGAGCTCTTCCCGGCGGCCCTACAGGCCTACCCTGATCCCGCCGAGCCGGTTGCGCTGGCGGTGCTCGACGCCCTCCCCGAGCCCGGGATGCTGGCCAGCGCGGAGCCCGACGAACCGGCCGACCCGGTCCTCGCGGGCCTCGCCGCCGCGGGCGTCGCCACACCTGAAATGATCGAGGCGGCGATCACCTCCCTCCGGGTCGCGGTCGCCGAGACCCCGCGCCGCGCCTCGGCCAGCCGAGCCCTCACCGCAGCGGTCTCCACAACCGTCCGGCATGCCGTCGCCGCGGTCCGGGCCTGCGATGTCGGCTGCGAGGCGCTGGTCGGTGTGCTCCACGACCGGGCGGGCACTCCCGCGCCGGGCCGCCGGTCTACCGCCCGACGCGGGGCGCCGAGCCACGAGCCAGCGTCCGCCGGCGCCACCCTGCCCAACCGGCTGGACAACGCCCGCCGGCCCCAGCCAGAGCCGGCGCCGGGCCAGACCGCCCCGCCGTCCCCGCGCCCGCTCGGCCCCCCACCGGTCGCACCGCTGCCGGTCGCACCCCCACCGGTGGCCCCGGAGCCGATTACCCCCATGGCCGTGGCCGGTCCGCCGGCCGCGGTGGAACCGACTCAACCGGAGGCGACGCCAAGCCCCATTGACGGCCCGACAAACCGCCCCATCTCGTCGGCCGCCAACGCCCCGGCCCCGCCGTCGCAGCGCGGCTCGAGCTCACCGGCGGAGGCGGGTGAGCCGTTCCGGGCGACGTTGACCACCGCGGCGATCCAGAATGCCCGCGCTGAGCGGCAGCGCACGGTCATCCCGCCGCGACCCAACCCGGAATCCGAGCCGGCGACACCGAGCAGCGGGTTCAGCGTGACCGACCCCAGCGTGCCGGTGCCGAACCCACGTCCCGGCCGGGAGCCCGCTCCCCCGGGCTCGCGGGCGAACTGGCCGCTTGTCAACAACCCGGACCCGGCGGAGGGTTCCGCGCGCAACCCTACGGCCGACTCGTATGGCGGGCATGGGGTGGACGCTCCGACTGACCCAGGTGCGGAGAATCGAGTGCCACCACCGTGGTTGGCCGACGACATGCCGCAGGAGCCGCCGGTGCTGCGCTTGGTCGAACCGCCACCGCTGGCCGACCGCGCGCTACTCGAAGGGGTTGACCAACAGCTCGACACGCCGCCGCTCCGCCTCGTTGATCGGGATGGACCCCGCGGTCACCAGCCCACCGAGCGGCCCAGCGGGCAGCAGTTGCCGCCGGCGGAGCACCGTCCACCACCGGTCGCCGATGACGGGGACGGGGACGGGGACCTGCTCATCTTCGCCCAGGCGAAGTCGGCTTGGTTCGTCGGTCAGAGCGAAGACGACGAGGTGAACTGGTCGTCGCTGAACGACACCGGTTGGCAGGCGGCCGAACAGGCGGCGGAGCAGGCGGCGAAACCGAAGGCCGCCACCGAGACAGCCGCCGGTCTTCCAGTCCGGGTGCCACAGGCCAACCTGGTCCCCGGTTCACCGAAGCGGGACGATCGGCCACTGCGGATCGTTCGGGACGCGGCCAGCCTCGCCGAGAACACCACCGGCTACTTCCGCGGTTGGCGTCGCGGTCAGGAGATCGGAGGGTTCGCGGTGGGTGGCCGTCCAGGGCGCGAAGCCGCTGGTGGCTGGGACTTCACCCGGGACACCAATGACCGCGACGAAGAAGAAAAGTACGAGTACCGCTCGGTTGGATACCGGTCCTGACTTCCGGGGCCCGGCCTCAATCAGCACCAACTGGATCGCGAACAGCCCTCGGTGGTTGCCGGGGGCTGTTCGATGTCCTTGGTCAGAACGGCTTAGGTTTCCGGCGACGGCCTTGCCGTCGCCGGAAACCGGCACATCAGTCAGGCCCGGGCGACAGCCCGGGACCGACGCATGGTGAGCACGTACTCGACAAGCGAGATCAGCACGTGTTTGGTGGACTCCCGGTTACGGGCGTCACACGCCACCACCGGCACGTGGCTGGAGATTGCCAGCGCGTCCCGGACCTCCTGCGGGTTGTGGTACTGCAACCCATCGAAGCAGTTGATGGCCACCAGGTAGGGCAGCTGCCGGTGCTCGAAGAAGTCAATCGCCGCGAAACAGTCAGCGAGCCGACGGGTGTCGACCAGGACAACCGCACCGATGGCGCCACGAACCAGTTCGTCCCACATGAACCAGAACCGCGTCTGACCGGGCGTACCGAACAGGTACAGAATCAGGTCTCGGTCGATCGTGATTCGACCAAAATCCATGGCCACCGTGGTCGTCGACTTCCCCGGCACCTGCCGATTGTCGTCAACGCCCACGCTCGCGGAGGTCATGATCGCCTCCGTGGTCAGCGGCGTGATCTCCGAGACCGAGCCGACCAACGTCGTCTTGCCGACGCCGAATCCACCAGCAATGACAATCTTCGCCGATGTCACGCGGCCGCTCGCGGTCGGCGGACGCGCCATGTCAGAGCCTGCGAAGTCCACTCAGCACCCTTTCCAGCAGTTCAGTGCCCACCACGTCGTCCGAGTCGTCCAGGATGGTCGGCTCATGGACGGCGACCAGGCCGTCTGTCGCCATGTCGGCGATGAGCACCCGGGCCACGCCGAGTGGAAGCTGCATCCGCGCCGCGATCTCGGCTAACGACTGCACACGTCCATCACAGAGCGCGGCGATGTACTGGTGCTCACGGCCGTGCCCGCCGTTGCCCGTGGCAACAGCTCGCCCGCGCACCGTCGTCTCGATGAGCGCTTCCATCGCGATATCGAGCCGGGGACGGGTGCGACCCCGGGTCACGGCGTACGGACGGACCAACGAGCCGGTCGGTTCGTCACGATCAGTCATCTCACCGCTCACCTCCTTCGCACCCGGGGCCGGCACAGGCCGACCCCTCCAGGTTGTCCCTGCCCGCCGACCACCCGGTCAGCGAAACATCAGCCCGGCATTCCCGCCGCCGCACGCGGCTGCGGGGTCAACGCATCCCCCACCCGGTCAACCAGGAGAGCCATCTCGTAACCGACCTGCCCGACGTCAGAGTTGCGGGCAGCGAGCACCGCGAACGACGAGCCATCCGAAATCGACATCAGGAAAAGGAAACCGTTGTCCATCTCCACCACGGTCTGGAGCACGGCACCGCCCTCGAAGCAGCGGGCTGCACCCTGGGTAAGGCTAACCAGTCCGGATGCGATGGCAGCCAACTGGTCGGCCCGGTCCCGCGGAAGGTCCCGTGAGGCCGCGAGGAGCAGGCCGTCCGCCGACACGGCGACCGCATGCGCGACTCCCGGCACCCGGTCGGCGAAGTTGGCGAGCAGCCAGCCGAGATCCTGCGTAGTAGTCATCCTTCTTGCTCCTTCTGCCCGCTCCCAGCCATTGGGCCTGAGCCAGATTGCGAGGACTGCCCACCCGGACTACTCTCCGGGCTGGTCCGGTTGCTGTCCGAGGGATTCTTACGCCCTCGCTGAACCCCACGGTGATACGCGGAGAGCAGCCCTCGGACCGACTCGGGCGTTCGCCGCTGAACCGCTGCCGACGGCTTCTCCACCGCACCCGGTACCAGCTGCGCCATCGGCGTACGCTTCGGCAATCCAGTCGAGGTGGTCGCCGCCACCGGTACGTCGCTGGCCGCGGTAGCGGCCCGCCAACCGTCGTCGGCGGCGGTACTCCAACCCTCGCCGACTCTTCCCCGTGACGGGGTGAACGCGTCCGTGGGGAACGTGTTCCCGTTCGCGGCCGTGCCGTTCTGACCCGATGTACCACCGTTCGTCGGGCTTTCTGCCATTGGTGTGTTACCTGTCGTCGCTGGTGGTGTGTGCTGCTGTCGGTCCGCGTCTATCCTGGCGAACTGCTGGGTCGCGCCACCACTCTGCCCCGTGGCGCCGCTGCTCCCGACAGTGTCGGCGTTCTTGGCTGTCTCCTCGGAGCCGGGTCGACGGGTGCGGAACCAGGCTGACTCCAGCTCCCGGAAGATCGGGAGTTCCATCGTCGCGTCGGCAGGCGGCTGCTGGCTTTGCGGCGCGGCTGACGGCGGCGCGGCCGGCGGCTGCTGGTTCTGCGGCGCGGCTGGCCCCACCGGCGGTACGGCTGGTGGCGGCGCGGCCGGTGCCACCGGTGGGGGGCCCGGCACCGGAGCGGCTGGGCCGGCCGACGCGGGAGCAGTGGGGTATGCGGCGGGCGGGGAGCCGGCCGATCCTGCTACCCGAGGCAGCTCGGTGGTCAGGTCGGGTGCTGTGGGGACCTGTTCGGAGGCCGAGGCAGCGGTGCTGGGCACCGGTGGCCAAGCCGGTGGGACGGCGCTACTCGGGGCCGTGGTGGCCGGAGGCTGCGGCAACGGCGGCGCGTAGGGCTGGCCGGAGCTCGGCTGCCCGGAGATCGGCGGCGCGTAGGGCTGGCCGGAGCTCGGTTGCCCGGAGATCGGGGTAGCCGACACCGGCGACGCGGAGGTCGGCATGCCCGAGGTGGGTTGACCGGAATCCGGCCACCCGGAGTAGGGAGTCGACGGTGTGCCGTACGACTGGGCTTCTGGGCTACTCGGCAGCTGTCGCGGAATCCTCGGCTGCTGCCCGGTGACATCGGAACCACTCGGGGAACGCCGTTGCGGCAACGTGCTGTTCGGCTGCCCGTTCATGGGGTACGGGGCATGGGACTCGCCGCCGGTGACGGCGTTGGTCGCACCGGTGAGATCGGACCACGCCGGCATCGCCCGCGGCGAACCCGAAGGCGTGCCCGCACCGTTGCTGTGGGCCGGATCGAAGGGCCGGCCACCGAGCGTTACCTGGTTACCCGACTCACCCGGGCGGGGGCCAGCGATTGAGCCACTCGACGCGGGGAACGCGTCGAGTGACGCCGCCGGGCTGGTGTTCGGCGCTGGCGGCAGGCCGGGAGGCAGCTGCCGCCCGGCGCCGAGCGCCCGGGGCACCAGCACACCAGCCGGAAGGCTCACCTCCGCGACGGCTCCCCCATTGGTGCCGGCGCGCAGCTCCACCTTGACCCCGTGCCGGGACGCCAGCCGGGCAACCACGACCAAGCCCATCATCCGAGAAACCGCCACGTCCACCTGCGGCGGGGTGGCGAGCTTCTCGTTCAGCTCCCGCAGCTGTTCCGGGCTGATGCCGATGCCCCGGTCCTCCACGTAGAGGGAGGCGCGGTCGCCGGCCCGGCGGGCCTCCACGACAACCTGCGATTCGGGCGGCGAGAACGCGGTCGCGTTGTCGAACAGCTCGGCGACGAGGTGCACCAGGTCGTTGACGGCGGCGGCGACGACCTCGAGATCGCGGTCAATGACGCCGAACTCGATCCGCGTGTAGTGCTCCACCTCGGACTGGGCGGCCCGGAGCACGTCGATCAGGGCGGCCGGCTCCCGCTGTACGCGGGTGGAGTCGGCCGCGGCGAGGACCAGCAGGTTCTCGTCGTTGCGGCGCATCCGGGTGGCGAGGTGGTCGAGCTGGAACAGCTCGGCCAGCCGATCCGGATCCTCCTCGCCCCGTTCGAGTCGGTCGAGTTGACCGATAAGTCGGTCAACCAGAATCTGCGACCGGCGGGCCAGGTTCACGAACATGGTCGCCACGGAAGCCCGCAGGGCGGCCTGCTCCGCCGCGGTACGCACCGCCTCCAGGTGGACGGCGTTGAACGCCTCGGTCACCTGTCCGAACTCGTCCTTGCTGCGCACCGGCAGCGGCTCGGCGATCTGGTTGGCGAGTTGCACCGGAGTCTGCTGGCCGCCGGTGGCCTGCTTCTCCCGCAGTCGGGCGACGGCCTGCGGCAGCCCGTGCCGGGCGATCATGAAAGCGCCCTGCCGCAGCTCGCGCAGCGACCGCGCCATCGAGCGGGCGATCAGGTACGCGAAGAGGACGGCGAGCAGCAGCATGCTGAGCAGCACCCCGGTCTCCAGGAACACCTGCAGCCGCACGGCCGACCGGAGCTCGTCCGCGAGCTGGACGGCGTCTCTGTCGATCTTCGCCTCCACCTCCCGAACCAGGGCGGCGTATTCGGTCATCGCCTTGTCCCACTGGTCGGCTGTGAAGCCGACGCTCTCCAGGTTCCTGGCGTCGGAGAGGCCGCGCAGGTTGCTGTTGTAGGAGACCGCCTCGCGGGCGTCGGGACCGGCGACCGTTTGGTCGAACAGCTCCTGGTCGGCACGGTCAGCGACGGCGGCGAAGGTCTCCACCCACTGGCGCTGGCCGGTCCAGGTGGAGATGTAGGTGTTCCGTAGTTCGGGGGTGAGCTGCTGCCGGCCGAGGGCTACGTGAACCACGTCCCGCTGCTGGGACAGGTACTCCTTGTTTCGGGTGAGGGCGGTCGCGGCCCGCATCAGGTCGCTCAGCCCGGAGTCACCGGCCAACTGGGTGGCCGAGTCCCGCACGTTGATCAGGTCGGCGAGCAGGCTGTCGTACTGTTGCTGCGCCTGGGTGATGCTGAGCCGACCGTTGAGAACCTGGCTTCGCGTTCCGGGCAGGTCGGTGAGGGTCTGGTCGATGAAGCGGAGCTGGTTCTCCAGCGTGTCGGGCAGGCCCGTAACCTCGCCCCGCCGCTCGGCGTACGGTTCCTTCGCCTGGTCAACCCGGGCGGAAGCCGCATCGTACGCGGCGCGGCGCTCCTCCTGCTCCGCCGCCCGATCTTCGCCAAGCAGCCGGACCGCTTCCGTCCGCTCGGCCTGTAGTTGGCCGACCAGGTCACCCGAGTAGGCGACCAGGCTGGCGAGGTCGCCGGATCGATTGGCGTTGTTGAGTGTCTGCAGGTGGTCAACGATGCCACTGGTACCCACGACGACCGTTGCAACGGTCGGCACGATCAAGATGAGACCGAGCTTGGACCAGATCGGCAGGTCGCGAAGCCGACCAGCAGGCCGGCGCAGACGCGACAGCGAAGAGTCTGCCGTCTTCGGTCGTTTGCTCACGTCACCGCCCTCGCGATTGCAGCCCTCGTGTTGCCCTCGGGCAACGCCCGGCGACCGACCCATTGGGTCGGACCATCCGAGATTCCACCACGCCACCCCGGAAAGAGAAAGCCCAGGCTGGTCTTGACCACCGCCACAGCGAAATGTTCTGGCGATCCGATCGCATTCAGTCTGACCTGCGTTACCCAACGCAATGGAACGCCCCTCCGCGTTGTCCTACTAGCCGCCGCTTCGGCCATCAAAAGTCGTACATAGCTGACGAACCGAACTTCCAACCCAGCTCGAACGACTGCCACCCGAGTCCTGGGAACCCTCACTGCCGCCGGCACGGAAAGGGCAGGTCGACCGAGAGTGCTGCCCCTCGACGCGCCAACCCGACAACGGGAGACGACGCTCCGGTCAGCCCAGGGCGGGCCGACGCGTCATTATACGCGATTGGAGGCGATTTGGGTACAGCCGGTCGGCGAATTAGAGCCGCCGGCTCGCCACTTCCCGGCGCCAAAGGGACGGTTTGCCGCGGACGCCGGGCAGCGACGGATGCCGACCGAGCGACCGGCTCACCCACGCCCCGGCTCCGCCCCACGGCTACCCGGCGTCGGTCAACAGCCGCCCGTACGCCGGCTTGATCACCTCGTCGATAATCTGCAGCCGCTGGTCAAACGGGATGAAGGCGCTCTTCATGGCGTTAATCGTCAGCCACTGCAGTTCCCGCCAGCCGTACCCGAACGCATCCACCAACAAGGCCATCTCCCGCGACATGGACGTGCCGCTCATCAGCCGATTGTCGGTGTTGACAGTGACTCGGAACCGCAGATCCCGCAGCAGCCCGATCGGATGGTCAGCGATCGAGGGGGCCGCCCCGGTCTGCACGTTCGACGAGGGGCACAGCTCCAGCGGAATCCGCTTGTCGCGCACGTACGCGGCCAGCCGGCCAAGCACCGGTTCCGCGCCGGGCGTGATGTCATCCACGATCCGCACCCCGTGGCCGAGCCGGTCTGCTCCGCACCACTGGATCGCCTGCCAGATCGACGGCAGCCCAAACGCCTCGCCGGCGTGGATCGTGAAGTGGAAGTTCTCCCGCTGCAGGTACTCGAAGGCATCCAGGTGCCGGGTGGGCGGGAAACCGGCCTCGGCACCGGCGATGTCGAAGCCCACGACACCGACGTCCCGGTGCCGCACGGCCAGTTCGGCGATCTCCTGCGACCGGGCGGCGTGCCGCATGGCGGTCAGCAGCGTGCCGACCCGAATCGGCGTGCCCTGCGCCGCGGCGAGGTCGCTGCCCTCGGCGAAGCCGGCGATCACCGCCGCGACCACCTCGTCCAGGGTGAGGCCCCGCTCCAGGTGCAGCTCCGGCGCGAACCGGACCTCCGCGTAGACGACACCGTCAGCCGCCAGGTCCAGCGCGCACTCCCGGGCCACCCGCCGCAGCGCCGAAGCAGTCTGCATGACCTGCACGGTGTGCGCGAAGGTCTCCAGATACCGCTCCAACGAGCCGGAGCTGGCCGCGTCAACGAACCAGTGGCCCAACGCCTCCGGATCGGTCGTCGGCAGCTCGTGCCCCACCTCGGCGGCCAGCTCGACGACCGTCGCTGGCCGCAGGCCGCCGTCGAGGTGATCGTGCAGCAGCGCCTTGGGAACCTTGACGATGTCCTCGTACCGGATAGTCGCAACCATGTTCAGACCCTAGTCGGCACCAACGTCTGCACCGCGGCAGCCCCGTTGGCGCGTTGCCCGGGTCACCCCTCCGGCCGGGAGGGAACGGCTTTGCTCGACCCGACAATCCCGCGCACCTCGTGGCCGCGGTTCGTGCCGTTCCTGGACCACGACGTCGTCCTCCGCAACCGGCTCGCCCGGGGTCGATAGGATGCCGGTCCACCGGGTGACCGCCCGGCTCGCCACCGACCGGCCCGGAGCCCGACATGGATCCCCGCATCCGCCACCGGCTGCGCTGCCCGGTCTGCGCCCTTCCGCTGGCCGCGGCGACCGCTGGCACCACCCGGACGCTGACCTGTCCGCGCCGGCACAGCTTCGACGTGGCCCGACAGGGCTATGTGAACCTCCTGGCCGGCCGGGCGCCACACGTCGGGGACACCGGCGAGATGGTCGCCGCCCGCACCGACTTCCTCGCCGCCGGCCACTACGACCTGATCTCCCGGGCGCTGGCCGAAGCGGCCGCGGTCGCCGCGGCCCGCTACCGCGCCGCGCACCCCCAGCCCGGGACTACCGCCGCGGCGAACCCCCTGGTGGTGGAGCCCGGCGCCGGCACCGGCCGGCACCTCGCCGCGGTGCTGGCGGCCCTGCCGGACGCCGTCGGCCTGGCCCTGGACGTGTCGAAGCCGGCGTTACGCCGCGCGGCCCGCGCCCATCAACGAGCCGGGGCGGCGCTGGCCGACACCTGGCAGCAGCTCCCGCTGCCCGACGCGTCGGTCGCCGTGCTGTTGAACGTCTTCGCCCCACGCAACGGAGCGGAGTTTCACCGGGTACTCGATCCGGCCGGCGCGCTGCTGGTCGTCACGCCCGCCGCCGACCACCTCACCGAGTTGGTTGGTGCGCTCGGCCTGCTCCAGGTCGATCCGGCAAAGCCCGACCGGGTGGCCGGGCGACTCGGTACGCGCTTCGCCACCGAGTCGGAGACCGAACACCGAACCCGGCTGACGTTGACCCGCCCGGAGATCGCCACTCTGGTGGGGATGGGACCCAGCGCCTGGCACACCGACCCGGCCCGGCTCACCGAACGGATCGCCGCCCTACCCAACCCGGTCGAGGTAACCGTGGCCGTCCGACTCGGTGTCCACCGCCGCCGTTAGGTAGAGAGATCCACCTCTTCCCAGCCGGCGGGCTCGTCGTGGTAAGGGCCCCGGAGGACCACTGCCCACTCCAGTGCCCAACGACGCTGCCCGATCGCATTGGCGTCCACCAGGCCGGGCAGGGTTCGGTGGGCGTGCTCCACCTCAAGATAGGCCCAGTCCAGGCAGTAGTGCAGGTCAAGCAGGGCCGCCGCGTCCGCCGGATCCCGGGGGGCGGTGAGGGTCCGCGACCGCCAGTGCCGGACCGTCTCGCCGGCCAGAATGTTCGGCATCCGCTCCACCAGCCGCTCGTCCACCGGCAGCGTCGGGTCCAGCTGCCGAGTTAGGCCAAGCACCCAGGCCAGGGCGTACAGCGCGTCGTAGTGCAGCACGAACGAGCGGTGGTCGCCCTTGCCGCCGGTAACGAACTGCCACTCCGGCGGGGTGACCGTCTCCACCAGATGCGAGGCGAGCAGCCAACTCATCGCCGCCTGCGGCGGCATGCCGAAACAGCGGGCCAGGATGAGGTGCAGCACCGCGACCCGCGTCTCGATCTCACCGGTCGGGCGCAGCTCGATCTCGTCACCGGGCTCCCACACCAGGGGAAAGTGCGCCGGCGGCAGTGGCAGACCCAGCCGAGACAACTCCTCCAGGCTGGCCGCACGCACCATTCGGGGGTTTGGGGCAGGTACCGCCACGACGGTTATCCTCGTCTGTGTGGACTGGCTGGCCGAATCGTCCTCCTGGCCAGGCAGGATAGCCCTCCGCTGAGGGGAACGGAACGGACGGTCAGCCGATTCGCTCGAGCACTAACGGCTGCTGTTCCGGGGCAGCCGCCGCGATCCGTACCGCCCGCACCGCCTCCGTCCGGGCCGCCGGAATCCGATCGGCCTCCTCGGCCCGCAGCTCGAAGAGAGGCTCGCCGGCCCGGACCGGATCACCGGGGCGCTTGTGCAGCAGCACACCCGCTGGCGCGGACACCGCGTCCTCCTTACGGGCCCGGCCGGCACCGAGCCGCCACGCGGCCACCCCCATTCCGTACGCGTCGACCTGGGCCACCACCCCGCTCTCGTCAGCGCGGACCACCTCGACCTCCGGCGCGGTGGGCAGCGGGGCGTCCGGGTCCCCGCCCTGGGCTCGGAGCATCGCCCGCCAGGCGTCCATCGCCCGGCCGTCGCGCAACGCCGCCGCCGGATCGGCGTCCGGTAGCCCGGCCGCGTCCAGCATCTCGCGGGCCAGGGCCAGAGTCAGCTCCACCACGTCGGCTGGTCCGCCGCCCGCCAGCACCTCGACGGACTCGGTCACCTCGACCGCGTTGCCGATGGCCAGCCCCAGGGGGGTGGACATGTCGGTCAACAGGGCGACCGTGCGCACACCCTGCGCACCACCCAGCTCGACCATGGTGCGGGCCAGTTGCCGGGCCTGGTCGACCGACTTCATGAACGCGCCCGAGCCGACCTTGACGTCGAGCACCAGCGCGCCGGTCCCCTCAGCGATCTTCTTGCTCATGATCGAGCTGGCGATCAACGGGATGGCCTCCACCGTGCCGGTCACGTCCCGCAACGCATACAGCTTGCGGTCGGCCGGCGCGAGACCGGCACCGGCCGCGCAGATCACCGCGCCGATGTCGCGGAGCTGGGCGAGGAACTCCTCGTTGCCCAGCGATGCCCGCCAGCCCGGAACCGACTCCAGCTTGTCCAGCGTGCCGCCGGTGTGCCCGAGGCCCCGGCCGCTCAGCTGCGGCACGGCCGCGCCACAGGCCGCCACCAACGGAGTCAACGGCAGGGTGATCTTGTCTCCGACGCCGCCGGTCGAGTGCTTGTCCACCGTCGGCCGGTCGACCGCCGAGAGGTCCAGCCGCTCCCCGCTGGCGATCATCGCCGCGGTCCACCGGGCGATCTCCGGCGTGGTCATGCCGTTCAGCAGGATCGCCATCGCGAGCGCGGCCATCTGCTCGTCCGCCACCTGGCCCCGGGTGTAGGCGTCCACCACCCAGTCGACCTGCGCATCGGAGAGGGCCGCGCCGTCCCGCTTGGCCCGAATGACATCAACCGCCGTAAATTCCGCCATGAGCTAACTCTCTCTCCACGTCCTCAGCCCGGGCTGGCCACCCGCACACTCCGATGTGTCCGGCCGTCGGTCGGCCCCTGCCCCGTACGCTCAGCCCGGCCACCGGATCGGGATCTCCAACGGCGGCTCACCCTCACCCGCCCAGAAGATCGTGCCCGCCGCGTCCACCACCACGACCCGAGGTACCCGGGCCAGCCCCCAGGTGATCGCCTCCGCTGGATCATCCCAGCTCGGCCCCTCCTCGAGGACGCCGGTCTCGCCGTCGCCGGCCTCCCCCGCCGAGCGTTCCCAGTACGCCGTCCACACCTGCTGCCCCGCCGACAGGTCCGGGTGCACGAAGACCGTCCCACGCCCCCGCCAGGCAGCCAGCCGCTCCGGCACCATCGGAACCGGGTCCGCCCCGGTCACCGCCTCCAGATCCGCCGCGTCGAAGGCGTGCGGCAGCAGCTCGGCCATCCGTAGCGCTCCGCCCTTCGCCTCGATCAGGCACTCCGGGCCGCCGTGTTCCCAGAGCAGCTGCCGGCACCGCCCGCACGGCATCAGCGGCTCCCCGGTGGCGTCTACGCAGGAGAGCGCGACGATCCGCCCACCACCGGTGGCGTGCAGGCCGGAGACCACGCCGCACTCGGCGCAGAGCGCCATGCCGTACGACGCGTTCTCCACGTTGCAGCCGACCACGATGCGACCATCGTCCACCAGGGCGGCCGCCCCCACCGGAAACTTCGAGTACGGCACGTACGCGTGCCGCATCACCTCGGTCGCGGCGGCGCGCAGCCGCCCCCAGTCGAGCTCCATCTGGTATCCCCATCAACCCTTGATGTACGGCTTGCCATCGGCGGCCGGTGCCCGGACCCTACCCACCAGCCCCGCCACCGCCAGGATCGTCGCCAGGTACGGCAGCATCGCCAGGAACTGACTCGGAATGGCGCTGTTGATCGCGCTCAGGTAGGTGGCGAGTTGGTCGGCGAAGCCGAAGAAGAGCGCCGCGAGCAGCGCGCCGGTCGGGCTCCACCGGCCGAAGATCAGCGCCGCCAGGGCGATGAAGCCCTTGCCGCCGATCATGTTCTTGGTGAACGAGAAGAGGGCGAGGGTGTAGGACGCGCCACCTATGCCGGCGACCGCCCCGGCCAGCAGCACATTGCGGTAGCGCAGCCGCAGCACCCGGACGCCGAGGGTGTCGGCGGCGGTCGGATGCTCACCGACCGAACGGGTACGCAGACCCCACCGGGTCCGGAACAGCCCGATGTGAATCACCAGGACCAGCAGCAGGCCGAGGTAGAGGAAGATGTTGCCGGCGAACAGCGCCGGCCCCAGCACCGGGATCTCCGACAGCAGCGGGATCTCCCAGTTGCTGAAGTGTGGGGCGCTGTTGTACTTCGCCGGGTCGGGCTGCATCAACCGCTCGTAGAGGAAGCCGGTGATGCCCACCGCGAGCAGGTTCAGCACGATCCCCATGACCACCTGGTCCACCAGGTAGCGGATGGCGAAGACCGCCAGCAGCAGCGAGATGAAGGTGCCGCCGATCGCCGCGGCGACCAGGCCCACCCAGAGGTTGCCGCTGAGGCTGCCGAAGAGGGCGCCGCTGAAGGCCCCCATCAGTAGCTGACCCTCGATGGCCACGTTGATCACGCCGGAGCGTTCGCAGAGCACGCCGGCCAGCGACCCGAAGATCAGCGGAAGTGCCAGGATGAAGGTGCCCCGGACGATGTTGACCAGGGGCATGAAGTTCTGCCCGGCCGGCGCGGTGGAGACCTGCCAGCAGAGGAAGCTCACCACGAAGCCGACCAGGCCCACACCGAGCACGAGGGTGAACCAGCGCTTCGGCAGCCCGGCCAGGATCGCCACGCCGGCGGCGAGGGCGACCGCCCCGAAGAGGGCCGCGCCAACCGTTCCGTTGATCTTCAACGCGGCGCCGCTGGCATCCTCGCTGAGGGTGAATCGGGCCGGCTCACTGGCGGCGAGCGCGGGGAAGAGCAGCACCGCCAGCAGGCCGAGCGCGGTCAGCACCAGGCCGGCCTTCCGGGCCCGGGTCCAGAACCCCTCGTTGACCGGGGCGACCGCGACGTCGTCAACAGCCATGGTGGACATGCGCGTCACCAGCCCTTCGCGAGGCTCGTCTGCGGCCGGGCGGCCCGGGCGGCTCGAAGCTGGAAGATCGCCTTCACCAGGGCCGGTGCGGCGATGAAGATCACGATCAGCGCCTGGAGCACGGTAACCAGTTCCAGCGAGACACCCGAGTACGACTGCATCCGGTTACCGCCGGCCTGCAGCGCGCCGAAGAGCAGGGCGGCGAGCAACACGCCCCACGGCTTCACCCGGCCGAGGAGCGCCACCAGAATGCCGTCGAAACCGATCTGGGCCACGACCAGCGGGGTCAGCGCGGCGGCGGTGGTGCCGAGCACCATCTGCGAGCCGCCAAGGCCGGCCAGGGCGCCGGCGAACACCATAATCAACACGTAGGTCCGGGTGACACTGATGCCGGCGGTACGCGAAGCCGCCGGGTTACTCCCCACGGCCCGCAGCTCGAAGCCGAGGGTCGACCGGTTCAGCAGCCAGGCGACCGCCCAGGTTGCCAGCACGGCGAGGATGATTCCGGCGTGCGCCCGCAGGTTGTCGCCGAAGAGCCGGGGAAGCTGCGCGGAGGCGTCCACCGGGCGACTGATGGCATTCGTACGGTTCGGGTCCTGAACCCCGTTCTGCACGATCAACCACACCAGGAAGTACACCGCGACGTAGTTGAGCATGATCGTGTTGATCACCTCGTGGGCGCCGGTGCGGGCCTTGAGGATCCCCGGAATGAAGCCCCACACGGCACCACCAACCGCACCGGCGAACACCGCGACGAGCAGGTGCAGCCCGGCCGGCAGCGGCAGCAGGAACCCGGCCAGCCCGGCCGCGATGACGCCCATCGTGGCCTGCCCCTGGGCACCGATGTTGAACAGGCCGCCACGGAAGGCGAGCGCCACGGAGAGACCGGTAAAGACCAGCGGGGCGGTGTAGGTCAGCGTCTCCGAGATCGGGCTCAGCGCCGCGGTGAGGCCGACCGCGTCCGGGTCGAGGACCGCGCCCTTGAACAGGTTCGCGTACGCCTCGCTGACCAACGCCCAGCTGGCGTTGAGGGCGTCGCCCGGGCGGGCGGTGATGTAGCCATAGGTGGCCAGTACGTCCGGATCGGAGACGATCATCAGGATCCCGCCGACGATCATCGCCAGGACCAGCGACAGCAACGTCACCGTGAAGGTGTTGGCGGCCCAGAGATTCGCCACGAAGAGCTGCCCGAGCGCGGGGCGCTCCGGTGGCTGCTGACTCGTCGGCTCGGCTCGCTCGGTGTTGTCGAGCGTCGTCCTGGCCGCCTGGTCCGTGGTCGCCGGTTCCTTGTCCGGGGAGCCGGACTCTGCGTTGGTCATGCCTCGTCCTCGCTCCCGGGGCCCGATGGGGCAGGCGCCCCAGCGTCGGTACCCGCCGTCGCTCCGTTCGCCCCGGCGTCGGCCGGGTCCGGAGTGATACCCGCCATCAGCAGGCCGATCTCCTCGCGGGGGGTGTCCGGGCCGACGATGCCGATGATCCGACCGCGGTACATCACCGCGATCCGGTCGGCCAGGCCGATCACCTCGTCGAGTTCGCTGGAGACGAGGAGGACGGCGGTTCCGGCATCCCGCTCGTGGATGACCCGACTGTGGATGAACTCGATGGAGCCGACATCGACGCCACGGGTCGGTTGGGCGGCGATGAGGAGCTTCAGCGGCCGGGACAGTTCCCGCGCGACGATCACCTTCTGCTGGTTACCGCCGGAGAGCGTGCCGACCGCCGCCTCCGCCGACGGGGTACGGACGTCGAACTGGGCGATCCGCTCCCGCGCCGACTTCTTGATCGCATCCGGTCGGAGTGCCAGCCCCCTGCCGAACGGCGGTCGGTCGTACAGGTCCAGCACCAGGTTCTCCGCGATGCTGAGTTCCTTGACCAACCCGTCGACACTGCGGTCCTCGGGCACGTAGCCAACGCCCGCGCGGAGGACCTCCTTGGTTGACCAGGCGTCGATCCGCTCCCCGCCCAGCTGCACCGAGCCAGCGAGCAGCGGACGCAGCCCCATGACCGCCTCGACCAGCTCGGTCTGGCCATTACCCTGCACGCCGGCGATGCCGAGCACCTCACCGGCGCGCACGGTCAGGTCAACGCCGTCCACCGCACGTACCTGCCGGTCGTCGTCCACCACCAGCCCGGAGAGCTCAAGAACCGGCTCGCCCGGCGTGGCGGGCTGCTTGTCCACGGTGAGCCGGACGGTGCGGCCAACCATCAGGGCGGCCAGCTCGTCCCGGCTCGCCTCCGGCGTGGCGGTGCCAACGGTCCGCCCACGCCGGATCACGGTGACCCGGTCGGCGATGGCCTTCACCTCGCCGAGCTTGTGGGTGATGAAGACTATCGACCGACCAGCGGCCTTGAGCTCCCGCATGACGGTGAGCAGTTCCTCGGTCTCCTGCGGCGTGAGCACCGCGGTCGGCTCGTCGAGGATGAGCAGGTCAACATCGCGGGTGAGGGCTTTGACGATCTCGACCCGCTGCTGGATGCCGACCGGCAGATCCTCGATGATCGCGTCCGGGTCAACCTGGAGGTTGTAGCGGGCGGAGACCTCCGCGACCTCGCGCCGGGCACGTCGACGGTCGAGGAAACCGAGCATGCCGCCCCGGACCTGCTCAGCCCCGAGCATGACGTTCTCGGCCACGGTGAGGACCGGGACCAGCATGAAGTGCTGGTGCACCATCCCGATTCCGGCCGCGATGGCGTCCGCCGGGCCGCGCGGCTTCAGCGGCTTCCCGTCCACCAGGATCTCGCCCTCGTCGGGCTGGTAAAGCCCGTACAGCACGTTCATCAGGGTCGACTTACCCGCGCCATTCTCCCCGAGTAGGGCGTGGATCTCCCCCGGCTCCACCGTGAGATCGATGTGGTCGTTGGCGACCAGGTCACCGAAGCGTTTGGTGATGCCGCGCAGTTCGAGTCTCAGCGCAACCTCCCGGGTACGAAGCGATGGTGCGGGGGAGTTGCCGGCACGCCGGCAACGGCACTCGTGATGGAGCCGATCGGCCGCCCCGGCGCCAGCGGGAGGTCCCGTGGCGCCAAGGCGGCCGGATCGTCGTGCGGTGCCGCTCGCCGAACGGCTTGGTAGAGCATCTCACCACGGCGAGCTGGCATCAGCTCACTGCGGTTGGGACTGCGACTCAACCTTGATCAGGCCAGCGGCGATGTCCGCCTTCAGCTTGTCGACCTCGGCCTTCAGCTCAGCCGGGATCTCGCTGTCGAACTCGTGGTACGGCGCGAGCGAGACGCCCCCGTTGGCCAGCGTCCCGGTGAAGCCCGGGTTCGCCTCCAGCTTCTCGCCGGCGGCGGCCTTGAGCACGGCCTCCTGAACGGCGCCGGGGATGTTCTTCACCACGGTGGTGATGATGGCCGGGCAGTTCGAGGTGCTCTCGCAGCCGTCGACGTCGACCCAGATGGTGTTGTACTTGCCGTCGGAGGACTGGGCCGCCGCGGTGGTGCCGAGACCCGCGCCCCCGGCGACCGGCATGATGATGTCCGCGCCCTGGGCGACCAGCGCGTCACTGACCTTCTTGCCCTCGTCCTGCTTGACGAAGCTGTTGGCGAACGAGCCGTCCTGGCTGGCCTTGTCCCACCCCAGGACCTGAACGTTCTTCCCCTTGGCCTCGTTGTAGTGGTCAACCCCGTCGGCGTAGCCGTCCATGAAGATGGTCACCGGCGGGATCTTCTCGCCGCCGTAGGTACCCACCTTGCCGGTCTGGCTGAAGCCGGCGGCCAGGTATCCGGCGAGGAAGCCGGCCTGGGCGGTGTCGAACTGCATCGGGTAGACGTTGCTCTCCGACAGCTTCGTGTCCACGATGCCGAACTGCTGGTCCGGATTCGCCGCCGCGATCTTGGCGGTGGCGTCCCCCATCAGGCCACCGACGGCGAGGATGAAGTCGCAGTCCTGGTTGACGTACTGCGTCAGGTTCGGCTCGTAGTCGGCCTCGGCCTTCGACGCGACGTACTTGATGTCGATGTCCTTGTTCTCGGCCTTGGCTGCCTCCAGGCCCTGCCAGGCCGAGGTGTTGAAGGACTTGTCGTCGATCCCACCGACGTCGGTCACCATGCAGGCACTGAACTTCTCGCCGCCGTTGCCGGCGTTGTTCTCCTCGGGCGCCTCACCGCAGGCGGAGGCGGCCAGCACGAGGCCACCCACCGCGAAGACCGAGGCGATCCGCATCCCACGCACCGAGCGCAAGACGACTCCTTCCGTTGCGCACCGCGTCCACCACGGTGGCAGCCCTTGTGAACCGGCCTGCACTGTGCCGCCGGTGTCCCCCGTTCCGGACGCCGAGCGTACGCCTCGGCACCCATCCCGGCCGACAATCATGCGTGACTGTTGGGTGCCTGTTACCCCGACGTGATCCTGGGGTATTTCGGTCACGCGACATGCCGGCCAAAGGAGCGCGGGTGGGACGAATTCTCCGCTGCGGGGAGGTTCCCCGTGCAGGGGGGTCCTCCGTCGGACGTTACCGCCAGAAGACCGCCACCGCAGCGTTGACCAGGGTCAGCCCGATGATTGCGAGTAAATGTCCACGGTTGACCGCTTCCCGCTTCCGGGAGAAGAAGACCATGACGAAGATGAGCAGCGCGAGCGCCAGTTTGGTGACGAGCTTCGCCGGGTCCGGCTCACCGCCGTCTCGCAGTGGCGCGGAGAGGCCGATTCCGGTCAGCAGCATGAGCGCCGCGCCCCAGAGCATGGCCGGGTTGATCCGGAACCTGCTCTTGAGGTACTGCACCACCGCGCCACCGAGCAACAGCGCGAACCCGATCAGGTGAATGTAACGGAGAGTTAGTCGTAGAGCTTCCACGCGGCCTATCCTCCCGCACCACGACGGGTCGTAGTAGAGGGGCTCGGTCGACCGGCGCCTCAGCCCTTCGTACCACCTGCGGTCAGGCCCGAGACCAGGTGCCGTTGGGCGATCATGAAGACCAGCCCGGCCGGAACCGTCACCAGCACCGCCGCCGCCGTCAGGTACTCCCACTGCGGGTTGTACTGCGGCACGAACTGCCGAAGACCGTACGCCAGGGTGAACTGGTTGTCGGTCTGGATGAAGGCCGACGCGTACGCGACCTCCCCCCACGCGGTGAGGAAGGTGTAGAAGGCGGTAACCGCGACGGCCGGGCGGGCCAACGGCAGCACCACCCGCCAGAAGGTGGCGAACGGGCCGCAGCCGTCCAGCGCCGCCGCCTCGTCCAGTGAGGTGGGGATGGAGTCGAAGTAGCCCTTGAGCATCCAGGCACAGAACGGAACCGCGATGGTCAGGTAGGCGATCACCAGCGACGGCAACGTATTGATCAACCCGAGCCGCGCCATGATTGTGTAAATCGGCACGATCAGGATGGCCACCGGAAACATCTGGGTGACCAGGAAGACCATCATCAACGGCCGGCGGCCCGGGAAGTTGAACCTGGAGACGGCGTAGCCGGTGGTCGCCGAGAGGAAGATGCCGATCCCCATCGTGCCGGCTGCCACGAGCACCGAGTTCAGCAGCCACCGCAGAAAGTTGGTGTCGAAGAGCACGTAGCGGTAGTTGGTCAGGGTCGGATCCTGGACCAGGGTCAGGTTGGTGCTCTGCACCGCGTACCCGGGCTTGAACGAGGAGAGCAGCACCCAGACGATCGGACCGATCGCGACCAGCGACGCGACGATCAAGGTCCCGTGCAACAGCAGCGACGTCGCCGGGCTACGCCGACTACGGCCAGCACGCCGCGTGGTCTCGGCCGGGGCGGTCGGCGTGGCCCCGGCCTCGATCGGGGCCGCCGGTGTCCCCGCCGCTGCCGCGGCCATCCCGGAGCTGGTCGATTGGCTCATCACCACACCTCGCCTTGCTTACGCAGTGCCCGCCGGTAGAACACGGAGAAGACCAAGAGAATGGAGAGAATCAACACGCCGTACGTGGAGGCGAGCGAGTAGTTACGAATGCCCTCGAAGGCGGCCCGGTACGCGCCGGTCACCAGGATCTCGGTCTCTCCGGCCGGCTCTCCCTCCGTCACCAGGAAGATGACCGGGAACAGGTTGAACGTCCAGATGGTGCCGAGCAGGATCACGGTCATGCTGGTCGACCGCAGGCCCGGCAATGTGATGGCCCGGAACCGCTGCCACGGCGACGCGCCGTCGATCTCTGCCGCCTCGTAGAGCTCACCGGGAATGGTCTGCAGCCCGCCCAGCAGCGCCACCATCATGAACGGCACGCCGAGCCAGACGTTGGTGACGATCGCGGTGAACAGTGCGGTCCAGCGTTCGGAGAACCACGGGAGCGGGTCGGCCCCGAGCCCGATGAGCAGCGAGTTCGCCAGGCCAAAGCGCTCGTTGAAAATGAACTTCCAGGCGAAGGCGCTGACGAAGGCCGGCACCGCCCACGGCAGCACCAGCAGTACTCGGTAGAGGCCGCGGCCGCGGATCGGGCGGTTGAGCAGGATGGCGAGGCCAAGCCCGAGACCATAGTGGAAGGCGACACCGACGAAGGTCCAGATCAGGGTGATCCCGGTCCACTCCCAGAACCGGCCAACCTGGCCCGTGAGGACCCGGACGTAGTTGTCCAGACCCGCGTACTCCCACCGGTTGGGGTTCTCCTCGCAGACCTCACCGCCGGTGATCGACTTGGTGCAGATCTCCGCCACCTGGTTGGCCTCGTTGAGGTCGGTGAAGGAGAGCCAGATTCCGCGGCCGAGCGGATAGAAGATCAAGACTGCCAGGACGATCACCACCGGCAGGACCATCGCCCAGGCGTACCAGTTCCGGTCCCAGCTACGACGAAGTCGGGACGGGCGGGCGGGGCGACGGTCCGGCGGCGCGGACGCTGGCGCGGCGGTCACGGTGCGCATGTCAGCTGAGCTCCAGTAGGTGAGCCGGTCGGCCGGCGACCGGAGCGGTCGCCGGCCCGGCCGGATGCCGAGGGACGAGGGGTCGCCGGCCTCTGCCCGCCGGCGGTGGATCAGAACCCGTACGCGGTGACGACCTCCGCCTGGTACCTCTTCGCGACCTTGTCGAGCGCCTCCTTCGGGTCCCGGTTCTGGATCAGGACCTCGGTGGCCATCTGGTCCAGCGGTTCGAAGAACTGGCCGGCCTCGGGGATCCAGGGGCGGCCGACCGCGGCCTCGACGGCCGGCTGGTACGCGGTCACGATCGGATTGCTCCGTACCGAGTCCAGGTCGTAGGCCGACTTTCGCGTCGGCAGCAGCCCGAGCTTCTCGGCGAGGAAGGCCTGTGATTCGGCGGAGCTCATGAACGCCACGAATGCGACGGCGGCCTCGACCTTCTCCTCCGGCATTCCGGACCAGACGGTGTAGTTGTGCCCACCGACCGGACCACCGGCCCGGGCCGAGCCGCCCGGGACCGGGGCGATGCCGAGGTTCTCCACGCCGCCGAAGGTCGGCGCCTGCGACACGTTGTTGACCTCCCAGGGACCATTAATGATCATGGCGACCTTCTCTTCCTTGAAGAGGGTCATCATGGTTCCGTAGGAGTCCGTCGCGGGCGGTGGGACGGCCGCACCGCTGTCGATCAGATCCTTGGCGATCTCCAACCCGGCGACGTTCTGGTCCGAGCCGACGACGATCTTCTTGGCCGGGACATCGACCAGGTCCCCGCCCTCGCCGTAGAGGAACGGCAGCAGGAAGTAGCCCGCCGGATTCAGGTAGAGGCCGTCCGCGCCGGTCTTCTCCTTGACGGCCTGGGCGGCGGTCTTCAGCTCGGCCCAGCTCGTCGGCGCGGCGGCGACACCCGCCTCGGCCAACAGCCTCTTGTTGTACATGAGCGAGAGCGTGTCGGTCACCTGCGGGACGCCGTAGGTCTTGCCGTCGTACTTGTTCGAGGCGAGCGGAGTAGCCAGGAAGTCCGACTCGTCGGCGAGCAGTTCGGAGCCGTCCAGCGCGTAGAGGTAGCCCAGCGAGGCGAACTCCGGAACCCAGGCCACCTCCGCCCGCATGATGTCCGGCGCACCCGTCTCGGCCTGCGCTGCCGTCTTGAACTGGTTCTGCGCCTCACCGAACGGGACCGACTGATAATTGATCTTCACGTTCGGATAGGTCTGGTTGAACCTGGCGATCAGCTCCTGGAAGACCGGACCCTCGTTCTTCGGGTCTGAGGTGTCCCACCAGGTCAGCTCGGCGGTCATGGCTGCGGGGTCGGTCGTTGATCCTTCCCCCGCGCTCTGCTCGTCCTCGCCACAGGCGACGAGGGTCAGAGCAAGGGCGGTGGAGGCGAGTACGGCGACTCCCTTGGCTGTGCGACGCATGTTCGCTCCTAGATTGCCTGCCGGTGTCGGCGGGACACTAGCAAGAGTTTTCCAAGTTAGAAACCCTTTGCGAACGGTCTTGCAACAACCGGAGCCATCTTGTCATCTAGACCCAGCTCATGCCGGGCTTGCAAGACGAAACGGCAGGCCAAGCCTCGGCCGGTCATCGCCCGCCGCCCCCCGGGCCGCCAACACCCCCGCCGCGTTGATGCTGCTCGATGCGGCGTCCCTAGGATCCGCGCCGACCGAACATCGTCCTTCGTCGGGCCAGCAGCCTCGGAAACCAGGACTGCAAGAATTTGCCCGTAAGCGCAAGAACCATCTGGTGAGCTACAGTGCCGCCATGCGCGCTCGACTGTCCGACATCGCCCAGCAGGCAGAGGTCAGTGAGGCCACCGTGTCGCGGGTGCTCAACGACCGCCCCGGAGTGGCGCCCGAGACCCGACAGGCCGTCCTGACCGCCCTCGACGTGCTCGGCTACGAACGTCCAGCCCGGCTGCGCAAACGCTGCGCCGGACTGGTGGGCCTGGTCGTCCCGGAACTCGACAACCCGATCTTTCCCGCCTTCGCGCAGATCATCGAGTCGGCGCTGGCGCCGACCGGCTTCACCCCGGTGCTGTGCACCCAGACCCCCGGAGGGATCCGGGAGGACGAATACGTCGAAATGCTGCTCGACCGGCAGGTATCCGGCATCGTCTTCGTCTCCGGCCTGCACGCCGACACCGCCGCCGACCACGAGCGGTACCGCGCACTGATCGCCCGCCCACTACCGGTTGTCATGGTCAACGGCTACGCACCGAACCTCCCCGCGCCCTTCATCTCCTGTGACGACCGGGAGGCCGCCGAGCTGGCCGTCACCCACCTGGTCGCGCTGGGGCACCGACGGATCGGCCTGATCACCGGGCCGAACCGGTTCGTTCCCGTACAGCGCAAGGTCGCCGCCTACCAGGCCGCCATGCGGCGCTGCACCGATGTCTCCGAGGCCGAGCTCACCGAACTGACCGAGCTCTCCCTCTTCGGTGTCGAAGGGGGCGAGGCCGCCGCCACCCGGCTGCTGGACCGTGGCGTCACCGGCCTGGTCTGCGGCTCCGACCCGATGGCGTTGGGTGCCATCCGCGCCGCCCGACAACGCGGGCTCGCCGTGCCCCGCGACGTCTCCGTCGTCGGATACGACGACTCCCCGCTGATGGCCTTCACCGATCCACCCCTGACCACCATGCGCCAGCCGGTCGCGGCGATGGCGGTCGCCGCCGTGCAGGCCCTGGTGGACGAGATCAACGGGCATGCCGCCCCACACTCGGAATATCTGTTCCGGCCAGAGCTGGTGGTACGCGGCTCGACCGCGGTCGCCCGGACGCCCAGCGTTGACCCCGGTGCCACCCCGTCCCCGCTGGCGGTCTCGGTCTGACCACCCGCCGTCCGCCCCGTCGGATCCCGGCCGGGCGGCACACCCCGGACAACCTTGCGCAAGAGCTGCTTGACTCTTGCAACGCCTTGCCGGCATTCTGCACAGCAACCGGCGCCACCACCCCTACCCGCGCCGGAGACCGCCGTACCGCGCGAGATCGGGGAACCCCTCATGACCGTCCGCAACCCCACCCCGCCGACCTCCGACGATGACTGGTGGCGCTCCGCCGCCATCTATCAGGTCTACCTCCGCAGCTTCGCCGACGCGAATGGTGACGGGATCGGCGACCTGGCGGGCCTGCGGCAACGCCTGCCGTACCTGCGCGACCTCGGGGTGGACGCGCTCTGGCTGACCCCCTTCTACCCCTCACCCATGATTGACGGCGGCTACGACGTCGCTGACCACCGCGATGTCGACCCGATGTTCGGCACCCTCGCCGAGTTCGACGACGTGATCGTTGACGCGCACGCACTGGGCCTACGGATCATCGTCGACCTGGTACCCAATCACACGTCGAGCGCCCACCCCTGGTTCCAGGCCGCCAGCGCGGCGGCCCCCGGCTCCCCCGAGCGGGCCCGCTACCACTTCGCCGCGGGGCGCGGAGCGGCGGGCGAACTGCCGCCGAACGACTGGGAGAGCATCTTCGGCGGACCGGCCTGGACCCGACTGCCCGACGGGCAGTGGTACCTGCACCTGTTCGACTCGGCGCAGCCGGACCTGAACTGGCGCAACCCCGAGGTCCGCGCCGAGTTCGAGGATGTGCTCCGGTTCTGGTTGGACCGCGGCGTCGACGGCTTCCGGATTGACGTAGCCCACGGAATGATCAAGGCGGAGGGGCTGCCGGATGTCGGCTTCGGCCAGCAGACCGGCCAACGACAGGTCGAACTGCTCGGCAAGAGCCGACTGCCCTACTTCGACCAGGACGAGGTGCACGACATCTACCGTGCCTGGCGGCCGATCCTGGACAGCTACCCCGGGGGGCGGATGGCGGTGGCCGAGGCCTGGGCGGAGACCCCGCAACGGCTCGCCCGCTACATCGGTCCCGACGAGCTGCACCAGGCGTTCAGCTTCGACTTCCTCGACGCCCACTGGTCGGCCGACTCCTTCCGCAAGGTCATCGACAGCGCGCTCGCCGAGTCAGCGGTCATCAACGCGCCCACCACCTGGGTGCTGTCAAACCATGACAAGCAGCGACACGTCACCCGGTACGGGGATGGGCCGGCCGGGCTACGCCGCGCCCGCGCCGCAGCTCTGCTGATGCTGGCGCTGCCCGGCTGCGCCTACGTCTACCAGGGTGAGGAGCTCGGCCTACCCGAGGTCCTCGACCTCCCGGACGACCTGCGGCAGGACCCGCAGTACCTGCGGACCGGCCAGAGCCGGGACGGCTGCCGGGTGCCGATCCCGTGGAGCGGCGAGCTCGCCCCGTACGGCTTCGGCCCCGCCGGCAGCGCGCTGAGCTGGCTGCCCGCCCCGGCTACCTGGCGTGAACTGTCGGTGGCTGCCCAGCGCGGCGTCCCCGACTCCACGCTCGAGCTGTATCGCACCGCGCTCCGGATCCGCCGAGCGCACCCCGCGCTCGCCACCGCCGCGGCCCAGATCGTCTGGCAGGAGAGCCGGCCGGGCGTCCTCGCCTTCACCCGCACCGCCGGCGGTACAGCGCTCACCTGTGTGGTCAACATCAGCGACGCACCCACCGTCAGCACCGAGTACGGCGAGCCGCTCGTCGCCAGCGCCACGCTCACCCGGGAGGAGTCCGGCTACCTGATCCCGGTCGACGCGGCCGCCTGGTTCGAACGGCGCTGAGCGGGTAAGACCCCACCAACCTGGTCGTTCGGCGTGCCCCGGGCCGCCGGGCGGCTGGGCAGCCGACCAGCCCGGGGTCAACGCTCGAGGCCGGGCAACCTCGCCGCGATCCGGGCAAAGCCTGCCCGGATCGCGGCCTCACTCGGCGGCATCGCCGCCTGGACGGCCCGGTCCCGTTCCCCCTCCACCAGTTCCTCGTCGAAGGTGTCGTCAAAGTTGCCGTAGAGCTCGGCGCTGTCCGCCTGCGCCGCCGCCTCATCCTCGGCGGCGGCCTGAGCCGCGGCGATCTCACCACGGATCTGCTCCGCCGACACCGCCGGCAGCAGCGGCTCGACCACTGCCATCAGCGCCTCCTCCGCCACCATTACCTCGGCCAACGCCAACGCAGGCGCCCGCTCGTACGGGCCGCAGACCACCGGCTCCCACTCGTCGGCACCACCGAGCGGGCCGAAGGTGATAATCCACGGCAGGTCGAGCATCGGCGAGTCGTCCGGCAGATCAAGTGTCACGAGAGTGCCCACCGGCCAATCATCGTTCCCCGGCCGTGGGCGGATCCCCGGTTCGACGCTCCGTCCCTGGTTCGGGTGCCGTCGGCCCGTTCGCACTCGGCTGCTCGGGGGGTGGGGAGCCCGCCTCCTCCTGGTCGGCCGCCCCCCGCTCCGCCGCGAGGTCCACCACCTCTCCCCGGGTGCCGGTGGCCACCAACGCCGCGCCGAAGAGCACGAGTTGGTTGAGCAGGTAGAGGTAGAGCAGCAGCCCCACCGCGCCCGCCACCACCGTGTACGCCGGGTTCCGCTCGGTCCGCACCACGTAGTACCGCCCGATGGTGTTGAGCAGGGTGATACCCACCGCCACCAGCAGCACCGCCGGGCGCAGCCGGACCCGGCTGGGCCGCAGCCTGGGCACCGCCGCCAGCAGTAGGGTCGCCAACACCGCGTTCACGAAGACGCTGAGCACCGCACTGATCGTGGTGAGCCCGGCCGAGCCGGCGCTGCCCAGCAACCACCGCAGCAGCGACTCCAACGTGTCCACCGCCGCTACCGAGACGCCGAGTAGCACGAACACCACCAGCAGCACGCCCAGGTCGACCAGCCGGCGAACGACAAAGTTGCCGGGTTGTTGGTCGAGGCCGTACAGCAACCGCTGGGAGGAACGGATCGCCTCCACCCAGCCGACCCCGGTGAAGACCAGGATGGTCAGACCGACCACGCCGACGGCCCCGCTACTCTCGGCGACCTGCACCGGGTCGAGGAAGGGCAGATTCTCCCGAAGGAAGTCCGCCGCGGCGGCATTGACCTCGGCGTTTCCCTCCAAGATCGCCCCGAAGACGGAGTAGGCGACGAGAGCGAGCGCGAAGACCGCGAAGAAGCCGTAGTAGGCGATCGCGGCGGCGAGCCGGCTGCCGAACCGGCGGTTGTAGAGCAGGGCCGCCCGCAACCCGTGGTCGAAGGTCGGATAGCGGCGCCGCGTGGTGGTAATCCGGCCCTGGGCACCCGCCTGGATCCGGCGGAACACGTTCACCTCGCCATCCTCGCCGACCTGTCGCCGGCCCGCCGGCATCCTCCGCGGTAGCCCCGGACCGACGTGGACCCCCCGGAGTTGGGGGCCGGGTTGCGCCGCCGGGAACGGGGCACCAGCTCAGCCGCCGAGCCGAAAGTCCCGCCGGGGCTGCCACCGTGTCTGGCCACTGTGGGAGAAGAGCGTGAATGCCGCCACCCCGAACATCGCCGAGAAGTCCGCCAGGTCCTCGTACACCTGGTCCAGCGCGTCGGGTGAGACATCCTGCGCCACCGTGACATGCGGGTGGTACGGGAAACGAGTTTCCCGGTGCAGCTCCGGGGCGGCCCGGATCGCCGCGGCGAGCAGCTCGCACTCGCTGATCCCGGTCGCCACCGTTACGAAAACCACCTGGGTGACCGGCCGGAACGTGCCGGTCCCACGCAGGTGCAGGGTGAACGGAGGGTGCGCGGCGGCGACCGCGGTCAGGTGCCGTTCGACGGCTGGCAGGGCAGCGCCCGGAATCTCGGTCGGCCCGAGCAGCGTCACGTGCGCCGGGACGGCCTGCTGGTCACCCGCCGCCATCCGCCGCTGGGTCAGCGCACTCCCCCAGGGCTCGGGGATGTCCACCGCGATGCCGATCTGGATTGTGCCGCCGGCCGTCGACGACCCGTCCCGCAGGTCCACGCCTCGTGCCACCCCTTCGGCCACCGGTTCCATCTCGCTCACCCGCACGTGTCGCGTCGCTGCCTACTCGCCGCGAACCGGCGGGAAGAAGCCCACCCGCTCGTACACCGCCTGTAGGGTCGGTGCCGCCACCGCCCGCGCCTTCTGCGCCCCCGCGGCGAGCAGCTTGTCGAGCTGGGCCGGGTCGTCCAGGTAGCCACGGACGCGTTCCTGGATCGGCGTCACGAACTCGCGTACCACCTCTCCGAGGTCCTTCTTCAGGTCACCGTAGCCCTTGCCCGCGTAGGCACCGACCAGATCGTCAATGCTCCGGCCGGACAGCGCCGAGTAGATCGTCAGCAGGTTGGAGACACCCGGTTTCTGCTGAACATCAAAAACGATCTCGCGTCCGGTGTCGGTGACCGCCGAACGGATCTTCTTGACCGACCGAGCCGTGTCCTCCAGGAGCAGGACGATACCCGCCGGTGAGGAGGACGACTTCGACATCTTCGCCGTCGGGTCCTGCAAATCCGTGATCTTTGCCGTGTCCTTGACGATGTGTGCCGCGGGAACGGCGAAGGTCGAGCCGAACCGGGTGTTGAACCGCTGCGCCAGATCGCGGCTGAGCTCCAGGTGCTGCCGCTGGTCCTCGCCGACCGGCACCGCGTCCGCCTGGTAGAGGAGGATGTCGGCCGCCTGCAGGACCGGGTACGTGAACAGGCCGACGCTGGCCCGCTCATTGCCCTGCTTCTGCGACTTGTCCTTGAACTGGGTCATCCGGCCCGCCTCACCGAACCCGGTGATACACCCCAACACCCAGGCCAACTGCGCGTGCTCGGGCACCTGGGACTGCACGAAGAGGGTGCAGCGCTCCGGGTCCAGCCCGACCGCGAGCAGCTGCGCGGCGGCCACCCGGGACCGCTGCGCCAGCACCCGGGGGTCGTGCCCGGCAGTGATCGCGTGCAGATCAACCACGCAGTAGGTGGCGTCATGCGTCTCCTGCAACGCCACCCAGTGCTGAACCGCGCCCAGGTAGTTGCCGAGATGGAACGAGTCGGCGGTCGGCTGAATGCCAGAGAATACGCGCGGTCGAACGGGTACGTTGGACATGCCGGCAATTCTGTCAGCAACCGGGGGCATCCGTCAGGACGGGCCGGCGGGTTGGCCGCGACCGGGCTGGGTGGGGAGCCCCGACTCGCGTCGCGACTCGGCGGGCCGGGCCGCGGCTACCGTCACCCGGGCCACCCGACGCCCATCCAGCGTCAGCACCCGCAACCGCCAACCCCCGGGCGGCGCCCGCACCGGCTCCACCGGGGCGGCCGGCGCGGCGGTCACCGACACCTCGTCGCCAGCCACCGGCAGCCGGCCCAGCTCGGCCATGACAAAGCCACCAACCGTCTCGTAGGGTCCATTCGGCAGGCTCACCCCGGTCCGCTCGGCGAAGTCGGCCAGGTTCAGCCGACCGTCAACGGTGGTGGGCAGGCCGGCGTGCGTCGGCTCCGGCGGCGTGTCGTATTCGTCGTACAGTTCGCCGACGAGCTCCTCGATCAGGTCCTCACAGGTGACGATGCCCGCGGTCCCCCCGTACTCGTCGACGACCACCGCCAGGTGATGTCCCTCCCGGCGCATCTCGGTCAGGGCCGAAAGCACCCGTTTACTGCCGGGCAGACGCTTGACCTCCCGGGCCAGCTCGCCCACTGTGACCAGTGGGTCTTCGTCGGTACGGAGCAACACGTCGTGTAGGTGCACGAAGCCGACCACGTCGTCGTGGGTCCCGTCAACCACCGGGTAGCGGGTGTGCGGCTCGACCCGGACCAGGCGCTCCGCCTGGTCGACGGTCAGCGCGGTGGAGAGGAAGACCACCTCGGTACGCGGCATCATCACCTCGCGTACCAGGCTCGCACCGGCCACGAGGACCTCGTCGATAATCCGCCGTTCCACCGGGTCCAGCACGGTCGCCGCGGCGACCAGGTCGCGTAACTCGTCCTCGCTGATCCGTTCCCGCCCGGCCACCGGACTGGTGCCGAGTAGACCGGTCACCATGCGGGTGGCGGCGGTAGCGGTGCGAACCACGACCCGGGCGACCGCCCAGGACAGCGAGCCGGGTTCGCGGCGGGGTCGCCCCCGCGCACGACGCCGGAGCCCGGGACGACCCGCTTCCCGCATGAGATGGATGGTAGACACTCATCGCAGTGGCGGAACAGCACCGCGCCAGTTCTTCCACCCCGCGGGCGGAGACCCACGCCGCCGATCGCCTCGCAGCGCAGTCACAGCAAGCCGCCGTAGGGTGATCACCGAAGGGTCGTTGGTGGGGCGGCCCGGCAGGAGGAGATCGACGTGAAACTACTCGTCACCGGCGGCGCCGGCTTCATCGGCAGCGTGGTGACTCGGATGCTGCTCGACGCCGGCCACGAGGTTGTCGTTCTGGACGACCTACGGACCGGACACCGCGTCGCCGTGGCACCCGACGCCACCCACATCGTCGCCCCCCTGGACGAGGTGGCACAGGTGGTAACCCCGCAGGCGGGCTTCGACGGGGTACTGCACCTCGCCGCCCTGATCGCCGCCGGCGAGTCGATGGTCAAACCAGAGCTGTACTGGCACACCAACGTCGTCGGCTCCCTCGCCCTGCTCGACGCCGTACGCGTCGCCGGGGTCCCGAAGGTCGTCTTCTCCTCCACCGCCGCCGTCTACGGCAACCCGGTCGAGCTGCCCATCTCGGAGACGGCGAGCACCGCCCCCACCAACACGTACGGGGCCACCAAGCTCACCGTCGACATGGCGCTCACCTCGGCGGCGGCCGGAAGCGGCTTGGCTGCTGTCTCGCTGCGCTACTTCAACGTCGCCGGCGCCCACCTGGCCGCCCCGGTGCCCCTCGGGGAACGGCACAATCCGGAGACACACCTCATCCCCATCGCATTCGACGTCGCCGCCGGCCGTCGGGAGAAGCTCCAGCTCTTCGGCGACGACTACCCGACCGTTGACGGCACCTGCGTCCGCGACTACATCCACGTCACCGACCTCGCCCGGGCACACCTGCTCGCGCTCGGCGCCGCGGTCGGCGGACAGCACCGGATCTACAACCTCGGCAACGGCAACGGGTTCACCAATCGTCAGGTCGTCGAGGTGGTCCGCGAGGTCACCGGCCGCCCGGTGCCGGTGGTGGTCGCCCCCCGCCGCGTCGGCGACCCCGCCGAGTTGGTCGCCGCCGCCGACCTGGCCCGCACCGAGTTGGGCTGGACACCCGCCAAGCCCACCCTGCCCGACATCATCGGCGATGCCTGGACCTTCTACCGCGACCACCTGCCGGCACGGGGGTAGCCAGCACGTCGGCGGCGGCCAACCTCGATCAGCGGCAGCCCCGGAGCGCTCGCGCCGACCGGGTGGGGTCAGCCCGCCTCGACGATCATCCCGGCGCCAACCGTCCGGTTCGTCGTCTCATCGATGATGACGAAGCCACCAGTGGTGCGGTTCCGGCGGTACTCGTCAACAAGCAGCGGGACCATCGTCCGGAACCGGACCCGGCCGATCTCGTTCAGCTTCAACTCCCCCGCCGACTCGTCCCGGTGCAGCGAGTTGATGTCCAACCGGTAGTGCAGCCCGCGGAGGATGGCCCGCGCCGACCGGGTGGTGTGCTTGATGACGTACCTGCCACCAAGCTGCAACGGTCGGGTCTCGTCCATCCAGCAGACCATCGCCTCGATGTCCTGGGCAACGGCCGGGGCGTTGTTCGGGCGACAGATCATGTCGCCCCGGGAAATATCGATCTCGTCAGTCAACCGTACGGTCACCGACATCGGCGGGAACGCCTCCGGGACCGGCCCGTCGGCGGTCTCCACCGCGGCGATCCGGCTGGTGAAGCCACTCGGCAGCACCATCACCTCGTCGTCGGGCTTGAGTACGCCGGAGGCAACCTGGCCCGCGTATCCGCGGTAGTCGGTGACGGTGGTGGACTGCGGGCGGATCACGTACTGCACCGGGAAGCGCACGTCGACCAGGTTCCGATCGCTGGCGATGTGCACCCGTTCCAGGTGGTGCAGCAGGGACGGCCCCTCGTACCAGGGCATCTGCTCCGACCGGGAGACGATGTTGTCGCCGTGCAGCGCGGAGACCGGCACCACCGTCAGGTCGGGTGCGTCTAGCTTCGCCGCGAACGCGGTGAACTCGTCGGCGATCTTCTCGTAGACCTCGCGCGACCAGTCCACCAGGTCCATCTTGTTGACGCAGAGGACCAGGTGCGGCACCCGCAGCAGGGAGCAGAGGAAGGCGTGCCGACGGGACTGCTCCACCAGACCCTTCCGGGCATCAACCAGGATCAGCGCGAGGTCCGCGGTGGAGGCACCGGTGACCATGTTCCGGGTGTACTGGATGTGCCCCGGGGTGTCGGCGATGATGAACTTCCGCCGGGGGGTGGCGAAGTAGCGGTACGCCACGTCGATCGTGATGCCCTGCTCCCGCTCGGCCCGCAGGCCATCGGTGAGCAGCGCGAGGTTGGTGTACTCGTCGCCGCGGGCCGCGCTGACCGCCTCCACCGCGGCGAGCTGATCGGTGAAGAGGGAGCGGGTGTCATAGAGCAGGCGGCCGATCAGGGTCGACTTGCCGTCGTCCACGCTGCCGGCGGTGGCGAACCGCAGCAGGTCCATCGGGCGGGCGAACGCCGCTTCGGCACCGACCTCGGCGGTCGTCTCGGTGGTCATCAGAAGTAGCCCTCCCGCTTGCGGTCCTCCATCGCGGCCTCGCTGACCCGGTCGTCACCGCGGGTCGCGCCCCGCTCGGTGATCCGGGTGGCGGCCACCTCCTCGATGACCTTCGCCACCGTGTCGGCGTCCGAGCGGACCGCCGCCGTGCAGGAGGCGTCGCCCACCGTCCGATAGCGCACCCGGGCCTTGAACCGCTCCTCACCGGCGCGCGGGCGGACGAACTCGTTCACCGCGTACAGCATCCCGTCGCGCTCGATCACCTCGCGCTCGTGCGCGTAGTAGATCGAGGGTGCCTCGATCCGTTCCCGGGCGATGTAGTGCCAGACATCCAGCTCGGTCCAGTTGGACAGCGGAAACGCTCGGATCGACTCACCCGGCTGGTGCCGACCGTTGTAGAGCGACCAGAGCTCCGGACGCTGGTTCTTCGGATCCCACTGGCCGAACTCGTCCCGGAAGCTGAACACCCGCTCCTTGGCCCGCGCCTTCTCCTCATCCCGACGGGCGCCACCGAAGAGCGCGTCAAAGCGATGCTGCTCGACGGCGGCCAGGAGCACCGGGGTCTGGATCCGGTTGCGCATGCCGTCCGCGCTCTCCCGTACCAGCCCGCTGGCCAGGGCCTCCGGCACGCTCGCCACCAGCAGTTGCAGGCCCAGCTCGGCGACCCGCTGGTCCCGGTACGCCAGCACCTCGGGAAAGTTGTGCCCAGTGTCGACATGCAGCACCGGGAACGGAATGTTCGCCGGGGCGAACGCCTTCTGCGCCAGCCAGAGCATGACAATCGAGTCTTTGCCGCCGGAGAAGAGCAGCACTGGTCGTTCCATCTCCGCGACCACCTCACGCAGCACGAAGATGCTCTCCGCCTCCAGCGCGTCGAGGTGGGACACCTGGTATGCCGCCATCGTGGTCATGACGCCGACTCGATTCCCGCACTCATTTCCAGACCTCTCCGGTCGGCTTTGCCAGAAGTAGCGCTCAGGCTACCCGCTATGGCGCCGCAACGCCGCAAGCAGTCGGCTGGCGAGATCCTTACGACAGACCAACAGGTCTGGCAGGCGTGGGTTGGCTTCGTTGTAGGCCAGCGCGGAGCCGTCGATCCGGGAGGCGTGCAGCCCCGTGGCGGTCGCCACCGCCACCGGCGCTGCCGAATCCCACTCGTACTGCCCGCCCGCATGGATGTACGCGTCCACCGCACCGGTGATCACCGCCGCGATCTTCGCACCGGCCGAACCCATCGGTACCAGTTGGGCACCCACCTCGGCGGCCAGGTCGGTGAGGAAGACCGGGGGGCGGCTCCGACTGGCGGCCAACCGGATCGTCGGCTCGCCCGCGGTGGTCACCGCCGACGCCTGCGGGTACCCCGGCGGGTAGTCCGTTCCCAACACCCGATCCTGGGCCGGCAACCCGACCGCACCCGCCACCAGTCCGTGCGGCGTCGGGGCGTTCCGCGCCCAGAGCGCCACATGCACCGCCCAGTCGACCCGGCCCACCTCGGCGAACTCCCGGGTCCCGTCCAACGGGTCGATGATCCACACTCGGTCGCTGCCCAGTCGCGGTGCCGTCGAAGCGCCCGTCTCCGTCGCCCACGCCAGCCGGGAACCCTCGTCCTCCTCCGACAGGACCGCATCCTGCGGACGCCACCTCGCCAGTTCAGTCCGGAGCAGGTCGTGCGAGACCTTGTCCCCCGCGGCCCGCAGGGCGCCCGGATCTCCGAAGCCCACCTCGTCGCGGAGACTGACCAGCGCCTGCCCGGCCCGGACCGCCAACCAACGGGCGAACGCCCCATCGATCATCGGAGGACTACCCATCTCCCGTACTCCCGTCGCCGCGCCAGCCGTCGGTAGGAGCGGAGACCATCGCCGATCTGGCCGTCAGGCACCGTGGTAGAGGTTCTGGGTCGGTTCCACCCCGCGTTGGACAACCGACTCCACGACATCTGCCGCCCGATCCACCAGGAAGTCCAGCTCCTTACGCTCGACGGTACCGAAATCCGACAGTACGAAATCCGCCGGGTCCCGCCGCGCCGGCGGCCGGCCGACTCCGAACCGCACCCGGGCGTACTCCTTCGTTCCCAGGGACTTCGTCATCGACCGCAGTCCGTTGTGACCGCCCTCGCCGCCGCCGCACTTCACCCGAACCTGGCCGTAGGGGATGTCCAGCTCGTCATGGATGGCCACCACCCGGGCCGGCGGCACCTTGTAGAACTGCGCCAGGCCAGCCGCCGCCGCGCCGGAGAGGTTCATATAGGTCAGCGGCTTCACCAGCACCAGCCGCCGTCCGCCGAGACCCAACCGCCCCTCGGCGACCTCCGCCATCGCCCGCCTGTGTCGACTGAAACGGGCCCCCAGTCGCCCGGCCAGCAGGTCGGCCACGAGGAAGCCGACGTTGTGCCGGTTCCCGGCGTACTGCCGACCGGGGTTACCCAGACCGACCACCAGCCACGGCCCTGTCTCCTCCGCCACCGTCTGCCCCTTCCGCTCGCACCCGTACCACCCACCGATACGCAACAGGCGCCCCCGACGAGCGGGGACGCCTGACATCTGCGCAGCGAACGATCAGGCCTCGGCCTTCGCCTCGGCATCCGCCTCCTGCTCGGCGACCGGGGCCCCGGCCTCGGCGCCCTCCGAGCCCTCGGTGACCTCGCCGACCTCGGCCTCGGCCTCGGCAGCGGCCTCCTCCACCTCCGGCAGCGTGGCCTCAAGCTGCTCCTCGGTCGGGGCGGCGGTCACCGCGGCGACCGGCAGCTCCGGGTCGGTGGCCAGCTCGACTCCGGCCGGCAGCTGCACGTCGCCGGCGGCGACCTGGGTACCCGCCTCCAAGCCCTCAATGGTGGCGTCGAGGTGGTCCGGCACCTTGGTGGCGTCAGCGGTCACCGAGAGGCTGTCGTGGTCGTGCACGATCAGCGTGCCCTTCGCGGCCTCCCCGACCAACTGCACCGGGACCTCGACCGTGACCTGCTCGCCGCGGCGGACCAGCAGCAGGTCCACGTGCTCGAAGGTGTCCTTGATCGGATCCCGCTGAATCGCCTTCGGCAGCGCCAGCACCTGCGTGCCGTCGCTGACGTCGATCGCGAAGAGCTGGTTGGCGCCACCGCGCCGGATCGCTGCGGCGAACTCACGGGCCGGCAGCGCGATGTGCTTGGGCTTCTCGCCGTGGCCGTACAGCACGGCAGGCACCTTGCCGGCCCGGCGGGTACGACGGGCACCCCCCTTGCCGAACTCGGTACGGGGCTCGGCGCTGATCTTTACCTCGGACACGGGGAAACTCCTGATGCTTCGCTGCGGCGATGGTCGTCTCGGTGCCGGGTGAGGGGCTCGCTGGGGCTCCTGCGTCATGACCGACCGCCTAGGAGCGCCGCGTCGATGACGGCGCCTCCGTGCGGTCCTGATCAGCGGCCCGCAGGGCACCCTCGCCGTGGCAACCGCACCAGTCTACCCGAAGATAATCCACCCACTCCGGCGGCACCCCGGAATCAACCGCTCCGTCCGGAGCAGCACTGCCGAAGCTCCGGTCCGGCGGCGGTGACCGCCGCCGGACCGGAGCCGGGGTAACTCAGCTCAGGCCACCGAAGAGGGTGGTCACCGAACCATCGTCGAAGACCTCCCGGATCGCCCGGGCCAGCAGCGGGGCGATCGACAGCACAGTGATCTTGTCGAGCTGCTTCTCCGGCGGCAGCGGCAACGTGTTCGTCACCAGCACCTCGCTGATCGGGCTGTTCTTCAGCCGCTCGGTCGCCGGATCCGAGAAGAGCGCGTGGGTGGAGGCGACGACGATCTCGGCCGCACCCAACTCCTTGAGGATCTCCGCCGCCTTGGTGATCGTGCCACCCGTGTCGATCATGTCATCAACGATCAGGCAGACCCGGCCCTCAACCTCACCGACCACCCGATTCGCCACCACCTGGTTCGGCTTGGACGGGTCCCGGGTCTTGTGGATGAACGCCAGCGGGCAGCCGCCCAGCCGGTCGGTCCACCGCTCGGCGACCCGGACCCGACCCGAATCCGGGGCGACCACCGTCATCGGACGCCCCGCGTACCGACGCTCCACCTCCTCGGCGAGCACGTCCATCGCGAAGAGGTGGTCCACCGGGCCGTCGAAGAAGCCCTGGATCTGGGCGGTGTGCAGATCCACGGTGAGGATCCGGTTCGCGCCGGCGGTCTTTAACAGGTCCGCGATCAGCCGGCCCGAGATCGGCTCCCGACCCCGGTGCTTCTTGTCCTGCCGCGAGTACGGGTAGAAGGGCAGGACCACGGTGATCCGCTTGGCCGACCCACGCTTCAACGCGTCGATCATGATCAGGGTCTCCATGACCCAGGTGTTGACCCCGTGCGTGACGGACTGCACCACGAAGGCGTCCGAGCCACGCACCGAGTCCTTGTAGCGGACGAAGATCTCACCGTTGGCGAAATCGTAGGCGTCGGCCGGTGTCGGGGCGACCCCGAGCACCTCGCCGATCTCCTTGGCTAACTCCGGAAAGCCACGCCCGGAGAAGAGCATCAGGCTCTTGCGATTTTCGGCGACGATGCTGCCCATGGCCCGTCTGCTCCTGTTGGTTGGTGGTGCCCGGCGCGGTGGTGGGCCGGAGCGAGTCGGTTGCAGTATCCCCGGTGCCCTACGCCCCACCCGCCGGCTCGGTCCCCGCGTGCATTACCTCACCTTCACTTGCCGTCGCCCCGGAAGACACTCCCGGGCCACCGGCCCGCCCGGCCCGCTCGGCAGCCGCCGCGGCGGCGGTGCCGGCCCGCCGCTTGAGCACCCAGCCCTCGATGTTGCGCTGCCGCGACCGGGCCACCCCCATCGCCCCGGCCGGCACATCCTCGGCGATCACGGAACCGGCCGCCGTGTACGCCCCGTCGCCGACCTCGACCGGCGCCACGAACATGTTGTCCGCGCCGGTACGGGCGTGGTCACCGATGACGGTGCGGTGCTTGCGTACCCCGTCGTAGTTGACGAACACGGTCGCCGCGCCGATATTGCTCTGCTCGCCGATCGTGGCGTCCCCGACGTAGGTCAGGTGCGGGACCTTCGACCCCACGCCGACCTCGGAGTTCTTCACCTCGACGAAGGTGCCCACCTTCGCCTTCTCGGCCAGCCGCGCCGCCGGCCGCAGATACGCGTACGGGCCGACGCTGGCCGCCGGGCCGATCTCGGCTCCGACCGCGTGGCTGCGGATCACGGTGGCGCCGGGCCCGACCAGGGTGTCCACCAACGTGACATCCGGGCCGACCTGCGCACCGGCACCGATCACGGTGGCGCCCCGGAGCTGGGTGTTCTGGTCCACCACCGCGTCCCGGTCCAACGCCACGGTCACGTCGATCCAGGTGGTCGCCGGGTCGAGCAGGCTGACCCCGCTGCGCATCCAGGTTTCGTTGACCCGGTCACGCAGCAGTCGCCGCAGCCCGGCCAACTCCACCCGGTCGTTGCAGCCCAGCGTCTCGATGTGGTCCGGCGCCACGTGTACCGCGACCGGCTCGTCCGCCGACCGCAGCAGGCCGAAGACGTCGGTCAGGTACTCCTCGCCCTGGGCGTTGCCGGTCGACAGCTTGCCGAGCTTGTCCCGCAGCAGGGCCGCGTCGAACGCGTAGATGCCGGCGTTGATCTCCCGAATCTCCCGCTGGTCGGGGGTCGTGTCGCGCTGCTCCACGATCTGCTGGAGCTGACCGTCGGCGTCGCGCACGATCCGGCCGAGCCCGGTCGGGTCGGGTACCTCAGCGGCCAGCACCGTCGCCGCGGCGCCCACCCGCTCGTGCGCCTCGACCAACCCGCCGAGGGTCTCCGGGCGGAGCAGCGGCACGTCACCGTTGAGCACCACCACGGTGCCGCTGCTCTCCGGGACGGCGGCCAACGCGACCCGTACCGCGTGCCCGGTGCCGAGCTGTTCGGCCTGAAGCACCGGGGTGGCCTGCGGGACGATCTCCGCCAGATGGGCCCGGACCTGGTCGGCGCCGTGGCCGACCACGACCACCGTGCGGTCGGCGGCGAGCGGCTCGGCAGCGCCGAGCACGTGGCCGACGAGCGTGCGGCCAAGTAGTGGGTGCAGCACCTTCGGAAGCCCGGACTTCATCCGCTTACCCGCACCGGCGGCGAGCACCACGACGGTACGGGGAGAGGGCTGCTGGGACACGGAAGGGCTCCCGTCGGTGCGGCGACAGTCTCGCGGTCATGCTAACCAGATCAACCCGGCATCGGCGGGGCCTGCACAATGCTGACCGGTGGCAGGAGCTGGGGTGCCTGGATTCGAACCAGGAGCTCAAGGCTCCAAAGGCCTGCGGGTTGCCGTTACCCCACACCCCATCGCCATGTCGTCCGGACGCGTGGTCGGGCAGACCCACGATCCGGAACAGCTCGGTGATCATACCTGCGATCCGTCCGGACAGCGCCCGGCCGCAGGCCGAATTACCGACAACCACGATAGTCCCCGCCAACTTAGGGCCAACCGGGTGGTGGGGTCAGCGCGGGTCTGTGCCGCGCCGCGGCACCGGACCCGACCGCCGTCGAGCGCCGCGCCCGAGCCGACCTGACAGGATGGCCGGTAACGGGCTCGACGCACGACCGGATGGCCGGTGACCGACTCGACCCCAAGACTGGACGGCACCGAGCCCCGATGAGGTGACGACATAATGGATGGCCTGGGCAGCGACCACAACCCCGGTCGGCGCCGGGGAGCCGCAGCGGCCGGCAAAACCGCACGGGTACGCATGTCGGCGGCACAGCGGCGCGAACAACTCATCGCGACCGCGCGCCAGCTCTTCGCCGAACGCGGCTTCGACGCCACCTCGATCGAGGAGGTGGCGGCTCGGGCGAAGGTCTCCAAACCGGTGGTGTACGAGCACTTCGGCGGCAAGGAGGGGCTGTACGCGGTGGTGGTGGACCGGGAGGTCCGCAGCCTGCTCGACCGGATCACCACCGCCCTGACCGCCGGCCACCCGCGGGAACTGCTCGAACAGGCCGCGCTGACCCTGCTCACGTACATCGAGGAGGAGAACAGCGGGTTCCGGGTGTTGGTCCGGGAGTCACCCCTGATGTCGTCAACGGGTAGTTTCAGCAGCGTCATGAACGACGTCGCGCACCAGGTGGAGCACATCCTCGGCGCCGAGTTCTCCAGCCGCGGGTACGACCCGAAACTGGCCGAACTCTACGCCCAGGCCCTGGTGGGAATGGTGGCGCTGACCGGCCGCTGGTGGCTGGAGGTACGCCGGCCGGGCAAGGAGACGGTGGCGGCGCACCTGGTGAACCTGGCCTGGAACGGCCTGTCCCACCTCGAGCCGAAGCCCGGCCTGATCACCGTCCGGAGACGCTGAGTCATCGACCGGTTCCGGGCGGCGGCCTACTCCGTCTCGGCGGGCTCCACCGGCCCGACCTTGTCGTAGAGGCCGGTGCCGAGCAGGATCAGCCCGAAGAGCATCGACACGATCACGGTCGACATCGAGAAGCTGAGGACATTGGCCGAGGTCTGCAGCACCGACATCATCAGGATGCTGGTCACCAGAAAGACGACCCCGGCGATCAGGTTCATGTAGTGGCCGAGATTGCCCCGCCGAGACGCCCCCACCAGGAGGAAGGCGCCGAAGACCACCGAGGCCAGCGCGAACGCGAGGTTGGTGCGGAGACCGAGCACCCATTCTCCGTCCCGGTCGAAGAGCGGGTCACCCAGCGTCTGCGCGGCGCCCCAGACACCGAAAACCAGGATGTAGAGACCGATCAGCCCGGCGAGGACCCGGTAGATCGGCCGCGCCGGATGGTTCAGTGGGATGTGCGCCATGACGCCTCCGACCACTCGACGACAGCCAGGGGCCATTGTCACCCAGGCCGGGGCCGCGCGTACGGCGAATCGGCCGGGTAGCCGGCAGGCGGCACGGAGCCCGCCGCGGCCCCATGGGTGCGGCGGGCTCCGTGGCCGAGGACGACGGTCAGAGCACCAGCCGTGCCTTCTGCCAGGCCTCCTGCTCCGCGTCGGTGCCGACCTTGCCGTACATCCCGACCATCAGCAGGACCAGGCCGGTCACCATCAGCACGAGGACGGTGGCGATGTTGAAGTTGAAGAAGTTCGCCTCGGTGCGGAGGAAGGCGAGGCCGGCGAGGCTGAGCACGATACCCGCGTACCCCAGCCCCTGATTGATCAACACGTCGACGTTGCGGCCGATCGCCGTACCGGCCAGCACGGCGCCACCGAGCAGCACGCTGAGCAACGAGAAGCCAAGGTTCGTGCCCTGACCGAGTACCGCGGTGTCGCCCTGGGCCCAGAGCTCGTCACCGACGGTCGCGATGAGACCGAGCACGCCGAAGACGACCAGGTACAGGCCGGTCAGCCCGCCGATCGCCCGGTAGATCGGCCGCGCGGGGTGGTTCACGGGGGTGTGGGCCATGGCTGAGTCTCCAACGACGTTACGGTGAGGGTCGGCGCCGATTGTCCCGTACCGGCCGGTGTGACGCCGCACACGGTCCCGGGGCGACCACGCCGCGGCGCGGCGGCGGTCAGCCGGCCGGGATCTCCTCAGCCAGCGTCAGCCAGGCCTGTTCGACCTGTTCCCGCTCGCCCCGGACCTCCTTGAGCTGGGCATCCAGCTCAGCCACCCGGGCGTAGTCGGTCGCGTTCGCGGCCAACTGGTCGAGCAGCTCCGCCTCCCGCTGCTCCAGCCGGCCCACCTGCCGCTCCAGCCGGGCCAGTTCCTTACGGGCCTGGCGGACCTGCGCCGCAGACATCCCACTCGCCTTCGCCGGCGCTGGCCCACCACCGGACGCCGGTACCGGACGGCCGCCGTCGGTGGCCCGCGCCAGGTACTCGTCAACCCCGCCGGGCAGGTGCACCAACTGGCCATCGCCGAACATGCCGTACACGGTGTCGGCGACCCGTTCCACCAGGTACCGGTCGTGGCTGGCCACGATGATCACGCCAGGCCAGGAGTCGAGCAGATCCTCGAGCGCGGCGAGGGTGTCGGTATCCAGGTCGTTGGTGGGCTCGTCCAGCAGGAGCACATTCGGCTCACCGGCGAGCAGGCGTAGCAGCTGCAGCCGCCGCCGCTCGCCACCGGAGAGATCAGCCACCGGGGTCCAGAGCCGGCGGTCGTCGAAGCCGAAGACCTCGGCGAGCTGGGCGGCGGAGATCTCCCGGTCACCCAGCCGGACCCGGCGGGCGATCTCCTCGACCGCCTCAAGAACGCGCAGTTGGCCGGGGAGTTCGGCGAGTTCCTGGGAGAGGAACGCGGGACGCACGGTGGAACCGGCCACGAACCGGCCGTGCTCCGGTCGGGTGACGCCGGCGAGCATCCGCAACAGCGTGGTCTTGCCGGCGCCGTTGCGGCCGAGGACGGCGATCCGATCCCCGGGACCGACCTGCCAGGTGAGGTCGCGCAGGATCTCCTTCGGCCCCGCGTCCAACCGGACGTGCTCCAGGTCGTACACCTGCTTGCCGAGCCGGGCGGTGGCGAGCCGCTGCAGCGACATGCTGTCCCGCGGTGGCGGAACGTCGGCGATCAGCGCGTTCGCCGCGTCGATGCGGAACTTCGGCTTGGCGGTACGGGCCGGCGCGCCGCGCCGCAGCCAGGCGATCTCCTTGCGGAGCAGGTTCTGGCGGCGCGCCTCGGTGGCGGCGGCGACCCGTTCCCGTTCGGCCCGGGCGAGGGTCCAGGCGGCGAACCCACCCTCGTACGCCCGGACGGTCTGGTCGGCGACCTCCCAGGTGGTGGTACAGACGGCGTCGAGGAACCACCGGTCGTGGGTGACCACGACGAGCGCACCTCGGCGGGCGAGCAGGTGCCGGGCCAGCCAGTCGATGCCGCCGACATCAAGGTGGTTGGTCGGCTCGTCGAGGATCAGCAGGTCGGCGTCGCGGACCAGCAGCGCGGCCAGGGCGACTCGGCGGCGCTCGCCGCCGGACATCGGGCCGACCGGAGCGTCGAGGCCGAGGTGCGGCATCCCGAGGCCGTCGAGGACCGCCCGGACGCCGGCGTCGCCGGCCCACTCGTGCTCGGCGCCCATCCCCTCGGCCAGCCACGCGGTGCCCAGGACCACGTCTCGGACGGTCGCGTCGGGCGCGAGCTGCAGGTTCTGCGGCAACCCGGCGACGCGCAGGTCGCGCCGGTGGGTCACCCGGCCGTCGTCCGGCTCCTCCTGCCGAGTGAGCAGGCGCAGCAGGGTGGATTTGCCGGCGCCGTTGAGCCCCACCACACCGATCCGGTCGGCGTCGTCGAGACCGAGCGAAACATCGGTGAGCAGCGGCCCGGCAGCGCCGTAGCCCTTGGACACCCGGTCCAGGTTGACGATGTTGGCCACTACACCCCTTCCATGGTCAGGGCGCCCGGCACCGGATCGGCAGCCAAGGACGCCCGAAGCAAGGGTACGCGGACGCCGGGCGGCCGACGCCGGGGACGGTCAGCCGATCCGGGCCCCGGCGACCGGGCCGTGTGCGGTGCGCGCGTGTCGGCACACGTCGAGGGCGCCCAGTTCGGCGGCGATGCGCTCCGCGTCGGCCGCTCCGGTGGCCAGGAAGACGCAGGTCGGCCCGGAGCCGGAGACGATACCCGCGAGCGCCCCCGCCGCCTCGCCCGCCTTCAGAGTGGCGGCCAGGGACGGCCGCAGGGCGAGTGCGGCGTCCTGAAGATCGTTGCCGAGGGCCGCGGCGAGCACCCGGGGGTCAGACTGCCGGAGGGCGGCGAGGAGGGTGTCGGTGCTGCCGAGTGGGGGGCCGGCGGCCCCGGCCTCGCGGAGCCGATCGAGTTCCCGGTACGCGACCGGCGTGGAGAGGCCGCCGTCGGCGACCGCGACGACCCAGTGCCAGATGGTCGGCCGGGCCAGTACCGGGCTGACCGCCTCACCCCGGCCGGTGCCGAGCGCGGTGCCACCGTGGATCAGGAACGGCACGTCGGAACCGAGGTCGGCGGCGATCTCCGCCAACTCGTCCCGCGACAGCCCGGTCCCCCACAGCGCGTCGCAGGCGACCAGCGCGGCGGCGGCATCGGCGCTGCCTCCGGCGAGCCCACCGGCCAGGGGAATCTGCTTACGCAGGTGCAGCCGGGCGTGCGGCGGCACCCCGGCGGAGCTGGCGAGGGCGCGGGCAGCGCGAATAACCAGGTTCGACTCGTCCAGGGCAAGTTCGCCGGTCCCCTCGCCCGCCATCGTCAGGCTGAGGGTGTCGCCCCGGCGGGCGGTCAACTCGTCGTGCACAGAGATCGCGTGGTAGACGGTGTTCAGCTCGTGATAACCGTCCCGGCGTAGCGGGCCCACCCCCAGATGCAGATTGATCTTGGCGGGGACTCGTACCCGGACCGGCCCGCTGACACCTCGCGGTTCGTCATCCTCCGGTCGCCATGCCTCGGTCACGGGATGGCGCCCCAGACCGAGCCCCGGCTCACCGTCCCCGGCGCGACGGGCGGGGACAACGGCGTGGCTTTTCCAACTTCCTTGACGGGCACGGCGTCAGCCTACTGCCCGGTGGGAGTGGCAGCCGGGGCCGACGCGGCGATCGCGGCGAACTGCTCGACCGGGAGCGCCTCCCCCCGGGCGCCGGGGTCCACTCCGGCGGCGGTGAGCACCGCGGCCGCCCGGTCCGCACCGCCGGCCCAGCCGGCCAGGGCCGCGCGAAGGGTTTTGCGACGCTGGGCGAACGCGGCGTCCACCACCGCGAAGACCCGTTCCCGGGAACCACCCGCGCCCGGCGGCTCACGACGGGTGAAGGCGACCAGCCCGGAGTCGACGTTCGGCACCGGCCAGAACACGTTCGGCGGCACCTTCCCGGCCGCCTGAACGTGGGCGTACCAGGCGAGTTTGACCGACGGCACGCCGTACACCCGGGAACCGGGACCGGCGACGAGCCGATCGGCGACCTCCTTCTGCACCATGACCAGGCCATGCCGCAGCGTCGGCAACTCGGCGAGCAGGTGCAGCACCACCGGCACGGCGACGTTGTACGGCAGGTTGGCGACCAGCGCGGTCGGCGCGGGATCGGCGAGCTGCCCGGCGGTGACCCGAAGCGCGTCGGCGCGGTGCACCGAGAGCCGACCGGCGGCGGGACCGGCGTGCCGGGCGGCGGTCTCCGGTAGGGCGGCGGCGAGGACCGGGTCGATCTCGACAGCGTGCACGTGCGCGGCGGCCGGCAGCAGCGCGAGGGTGAGCGAGCCGAGTCCCGGCCCGACCTCCACCACCACGTCCTCGGCGGTCAGGCCAGCGGTGGTGACGATCCGCCGCACCGTGTTGGGGTCATGCACGAAGTTCTGGCCGAGCCGCTTGGTGGGAGCGACGCCGAGGCGGGCGGCGAGGTCCCGGATTTCCGCCGGGCCGAGGAGACCGGTCACGCCCGCTAGCGTAGGTGGACGCCGGCGCGCCCCGGGCAGGGGCCCGCCACCTCCCGCCGAAATCCCGTCAGCCCCGCCGTCACCAAGGACCGAAGGCCCGCTCGCCGGTACGGGAGAGGGCAGCGCAGAGCTCGTCCAGGTCACTGCCGGTGGCGGCGGCGAGCGCGCGGACGGTGAGCGGGATCAGGTACGACGCGTTGGGCCGCCCCCGGTGCGGCACCGGAGTGAGATACGGCGCGTCCGTCTCCACGAGGAGGTGATCCAGCGGGGTCACCGCGGCGGCCTCCCGCAGTGCCGCGGCGCTGCTGAAGGTGACGGTGCCGGCGAAGCTGAGTAGGTAGCCGCGGCGCACGCACGCGCGGGCGAACTCGGCGTCGCCCGAGAAACAGTGCATCACCACCGTCTCCGGGGCGCCCGCGTCGTCCAGGATCCGCAACACGTCGGCGTGCGCGTCGCGATCGTGGACCACCAGGGTCCGGCCGTACCGCTTGGCGATGTCGATGTGTGCCCGGAAGCTGGCCTCCTGCGCGGCCCGCCCGTCCTCGCCGGTGCGGAAGAAGTCCATCCCGGTCTCGCCGACGCCCCGTACCCGGTCCTGGCCGGCCAGCGACTCGACGACCCGCAGCGCCTCGTCCAGCTCCGCCAACCGGGGCGCCTCGTTGGGGTGCAGCGCGACGGTGGCGACGACCGCCGGATAGCGCTGGGCCACCTCCACCCCCCACCGTGACGAGTCGACGTCGACCCCCACCTGCACCAACCGGTCCACCCCGACCTCCGTGGCCGCCTCGACCGCGGCCTGGACCGGGTCGACCGCCCGGCCGGTGTCGGCCCCCGGGTCGGCGGCCGACACCGCCGTTTCCCGGCGCGGCGGGACCCCGGCCGCACTGATCGTGATGTCGAGGTGGGTGTGGCTGTCGGGCACCGGTCGGGGCAACGACGCGGGCGCGGGCGGGAACTCCCCGGCCCGCCGAGCCGCGCGCTGCTTACGGGTTTCGGTCTGCTCGGTCATCGGCGCAAGCATCACACACCAGTGCCGGCAGTCTCCCGCTACCCGGTGTTCACCCGGACCATCGGCTACCCGGCACTCGCGCCCGCCACCGACTCCGGGGCCGCGTCGACGCCCCGGCGATCACCCAGGCTCACCCGCGGGTCCCCCTCGTCGGCGAAGTAGTCGTCCGGGCTGGTCCGGTCGCCCCCGTCGGCCACCTGCGCGGTCCGCAGCACCAGCGTCAGCGCTGCCGCGACCAACAGGTTGGCCAGCACGGCCACGAATCCGGCGTAGATGGTCATCGTCGTGTCGAAGCCGAACCTCTCCAGGGGGAACGCGGAACCGCCGAAGTGACTCCGGGTCGGGCTGGACACCTGGTAGAGCATCCACATTCCCAGGGACATGCCCACTGCCCAACCGGCGATCAGCGCACCGCGGTGGAACCAGCGGGTGTAGAGGCCGAGGGCCACCGCCGGCAGCGTCTGCAGGATGATCACGCCGCCGATCAGCTGCAGATCGATGGAGAACTGGGGGTCGAGGAAGACGATGCAGGCTACTGCGCCGATCTTCACCACCAACGAGGTGAGCTTGGAGACCTTCGCCTCCTGGGCCGGAGTGGCGTCCCGCCGCAGATACTCCTTGTAGATGTTGCGGGTGAACAGATTCGCTGCCGCGATCGACATGATCGCCGCGGGCACCAGCGCCCCGATGCCGATGGCTGCGTAGGCGACGCCGGTGAACCAGCTCGGGAACTGCTGATCGAAGAGCACCGGAACAATGGTGTTGTTGTCCACCGTGCCCGCGGTCGCCCCAGGCAGCGGCTGCACGTCGGCCGCGATCGCCATGAAGCCGAGCAGCGCGATGAGCCCCAGCAGCACACTGTAGGCGGGCAACGCCGACATGTTCCGTTTGATGACGTCCCGGTTCCGGCTGGCCAGCACACCGGTGATGCTGTGCGGGTACAGGAAGAGCGCCAGCGCCGAGCCGAAGGCCAGGGTGACGTACTGGACCTGGTTGTTGGCGTTGAGCAGAATCCCGTCGTTGGGATTCGGGGATGCCGCGAACTTCGCGTCGGCAGCGTCGAAGATCTCTCCCCAGCCCCCCAGCTTGTACGGCAGGTACAGCACCGCCGCCAGGATCACCACGTAGATCAGGGCGTCCTTGACGAAGGCGATCAGCGCCGGCGCACGGAGCCCGGACTGGTACGTGTACGCCGCCAGGATCGCGAACGCGATGATGATGGGCAGGTGCCGAGCCAGGCTAGTCTCCCCGGTCACGCCCATGGCCTTGAGCACCGCCTCGATCCCGACGAGCTGCAACGCGATGTACGGCATCGTGGCCACAATCCCGGTGATCGCCACAAGTAGTGCAAGGACCGGCGAGTCAAACCGGCTACGGACGAAGTCCGCCGGAGTGACAAAGCCGTGCCGGTGCGACACCGACCAGAGTCGACAGAGCACCAGGAAGACCATCGGGTAGATGACGACGGTGTACGGCACCGCGAAGAAGCCCATCGCACCGGCACCGAATACCAACGCCGGCACGGCCACGAAGGTGTACGCGGTGTACAGGTCGCCGCCGATCAGGAACCAGGTGATCCAGCCGCCGAAGTTGCGCCCGCCCAGCCCCCACTCGTCGAGGTGGGCCATGTCCTTCGGCGCGCGCCAGCGGGATGCGATGAATCCCATGACGCTCACCAGTAGGAAGAGCGCGGTAAAGATGCTGATCTCGGTGACGTGATCACGCCACATCAGCGGTCACCCCGCCTCTTCGTGAGCTGGTACACGAGCGTGGTGACCGCGACGCCGAGCAGAATGTACGCCAGCTGGAGCCAGTAGAACCGTGGGAAGCCGAGAACCCGGGGCGAGTCGGAGTTGTAGAACGCTGGGATCAGCGGCACGACGACCGGCACGAAGAGCAGCCAGTTCCAGGGACTCTTGTCCTTCGCCCGGGTCTTCGCGGCGGCCGGCGTCTTGGGTTCGGGTGTCGCCATCGGCCCACCTCCGGTGCGGGTGATTGGGTGTGCCGGCCGAGACTACGACCGCATGATCACCATCACCTGCCGCCGGTGGGCCGCTGCGCCGAGCGGTGGCTCCGCTGCGGCGAGCGGCGCGGCCACCAGCGCTCAGCCCGCCAGGCGGGCCAGTTCCTCGTCCACGATCGACGGGTCGAGTTTGCGGAACACCGGCTTGGGCGGTTCGAGTGCCCGCCCCACCTCCAACGGCACCGACTCCCACCGGGCACCGACCGTGTAGTCGCCGGTCAGCACCGGGTAGGCCGGCCCACCGTCGAGGTCCTCAACCTCCTCGATCACCGGCATCGGCGCGTGCACCCCGGTGCCGCCGAGCAGCTGGTGGATCTTCTGCGCGGAGTGCGGCAGGAAGGGGGTGAGCAGCGTGTTCGCGTCGCTGACCACCTGCAGGGCGACGTGCAGGACGGTGCCCATCCGCGGCCGGTCCGCCTCGCCCTTGAGCTTCCACGGCGCCTGCTCGGAGAGGTAGCGGTTAGCCTCGGCCACCACCTTCATCGCCTCGCCGATCGCCTGCTTCTGCCGGTGCCGGCCGATCAGCTCGCCGACCGTGTCGAAGCCGGACCGGGCCACCGCGAGCAACGCCTCGTCGGCTTCGGTGAGCCCGGCCGGGTCGACCGGCGGGATCGCGCCGAAGTTCTTCGCGGCCATCGAGATGGAGCGGTTGACCAGGTTGCCCCAGCCGGCGACCAGCTCGTCGTTGTTGCGCCGGAGGAACTCCGCCCAGGTGAAGTCGGTGTCGTTGCTCTCCGGGCCGGCCACCGCGATGAAGTAGCGCAACGCGTCGGCGTCGTAGCGCTCCAGGAAGTCGCGGACGTAGATGACCACGCGCCGCGACGAGGAGAACTTCCGCCCCTCCATGGTCAGGAACTCGCTGGAGACCACCTCGGTGGGCAGGTTCAGCCGACCCAACTCGCCCGGCTGCCCGTCGTGGGAGCCTTCGCCGGAGTAGCCGGCGAGCAGCGCCGGCCAGATCACCGAGTGGAAGACGATGTTGTCCTTACCCATGAAGTAGTGACTGGGGGCATCCTTGCCCGGCCCGTCCGCCGACCACCACCGGCGCCACGCCTGTGGGTCACCGGAGCGGCGGGCCCACTCGATCGAGGCGGAGAGGTAGCCGATCACCGCGTCGAACCACACGTAGATGCGCTTGTCGCCGCGCTCCCGCCAGCCGTCGAGCGGGACCGGCACACCCCACTCCAGGTCCCGGGTGATCGCCCGGGGCTGGAGGTCGTCCAACAGGTTCCTGGAGAAGCGCAGCACGTTCGGCCGCCAGCCCTCCCGGGAGTCCAGCCACTGCCCCAGGACGTCGGCGAGCGCCGGCAGGTCGAGGAAGAAGTGTTCGGTCTCGACGAACTTCGGCGTCTCTCCGTTGATCTTCGACCTCGGGTTTCGCAGGTCGATCGGGTCAAGCTGGTTGCCGCAGCTGTCGCACTGGTCGCCGCGGGCGCTCTCGTAGCCGCAGATCGGGCAGGTGCCCTCGATGTAGCGATCGGGCAGGGTCCGACCGGTGGACGGGGAGATGGCACCCATGGTGGTCTTCGGCACGATGTAGCCGTTGCGGTACATCCCCTCGAACAGCTCCTGCACCACGGCGTAGTGGTTGCGGGTGGTGGTGCGGGTGAACAGGTCGTAGGAGAGCCCGAGCCCGTGCAGGTCCGCCACGATCACCCGGTTGTAGCGGTCGGCCAACTCACGGGGGGTGACCCCCTCCGCGTCGGCCTGCACCTGGATCGGCGTGCCGTGCTCGTCGGTGCCGGAGACCATGAGCACGTCGTGGCCGGCCATCCGCATGTACCGGGCGAAGACGTCGGAGGGAACGCCGAAGCCGGAGACGTGGCCGATGTGGCGCGGGCCGTTGGCGTAAGGCCAGGCAACCGCCGCGAGAACGTGACTCATGACCAGCAAGCCTAGTGACCCCGGCCGCGGGGCCGCGAACCAACAGGCCCGACCGGGCGGCCCTGGTCACTTCTCTTCCGTGGACCCCACCTCACCGGTGGACGATGTCGTAGACCTCACGTCGGCGTAGCCCGTACTCGACGGCGACCTCGGTCACCGCGTCCCGACGGGAACGGCCGGTCGCTTCCCGGGTCGCGACCGCCGCCCGCAACGTCTCGTCGTCCGGCCGTTGCCGGGCCGGACCCGAGGCCCCCGCCACCACCAGCGTGATCTCGCCACGCGCCGGCTCCTCGGCGGCCCAACTCGCCAATTCACCGAGCGGACGTCGGAGCACCTCTTCGTAGGTCTTGGTCAGCTCCCGGCAGAGCGCCGCCGGCCGGTGCGCGCCGAACGCCGCGGCCAGGTCGGCGAGGGCCACGGCGACCCGGTGCGGCGCCTCGAAGAAGACCAGGGTGCGTTCCTCGGTGGCGAGCGCGGCCAGCCGGGCGCGGCGCGAGCCTGGGCTGCGGGGCAGGAAGCCCTCGAAGCAGAACCGGTCGCTGGCCAGGCCGGAGAGGGTGAGGGCGGTGGTGACCGCGCTGGGGCCGGGGGCGGCGGTGACCGGTATCCCGGCGTCCACCGCCGCCCGGACCAGCCGGTAGCCCGGGTCCGAGACGCTGGGCATGCCGCCGTCGGTGATCAGGGCCACGCTGAGGCCGGTGCGGAGCGCCTCGACAAGTTCCGGCGTACGGCGTTCCTCGTTCCCCTCAAAATATGAGACGATTCGCCCGGAAACGGTCACCTCGAGCTCCCGGGCCAACCGGGCCAGGCGCCGGGTGTCCTCGGCCGCCACCAGGTCAGCGGTCGCGAGCACCTCACGGAGCCGGGCGGAGGCGTCGGCCGGATTTCCGAGCGGCGCGCCGAGCAGGACCAAGCGCCCGACATCGGACTTCGCATCCACGAAAGGACGCTCCTTCATCGACGGTTACAAGTCTGGCTTGGGGCAGTGGGCACGCCGGCCCACCTTCGCAGCCTACGATCACGGGGTGACCCAGGCGTCAACAGCGCACCCCGCCGGCCAGGCCGGGCCGGAACAGCCCGAGCCGACGGGCCGGAACCTGCCCCCCGGCAAGGGCCTTCCCGACCTCGTCCGCCGCCGGCTGGCCACCGTTGACAACCGGCTCGACCGGCGGTCCTGGCTGGCCACCGCGGTGATCGTCACGATCGCGGCGGTCCTGCGCTTCGTCAACCTCGGAAACCCGCCCGGCAAGATCTTCGACGAGGTCTACTACGCCCGCGAGGGCTGGGCTCTGGTCGACCGGGGCGTCGAGTGGAACTACCAGGACGACGGCCCGTCGTACGTGGTCCACCCACCCCTGGGCAAGTGGCTCATCGGGCTCGGCGAGTGGGCCTTCGGTTACAGCGACACCGAACAGGGGGTCGCCGCCGCCGGGCACCTGATCACCACCGCCCCCGAGGTGGGCTGGCGGTTCTCGGCGGCACTGATCGGCACCCTCTCGGTACTGCTGCTGGTCCGCATCGCACGCCGACTGTTCGGCTCCACCGTGCTGGGCTGCGCCGCCGGGCTGCTGCTGGCCCTGGACGGCTTCCACCTGGTGCTGTCCCGCACCGCACTGCTCGACATCTTCCTGCTCTTCTTCGTGCTGGCGTCGTTTGGCGCGCTGATTCTCGACCGGGACGCCCGGCGCCGCCGCTGGGCGGAGACCCTCACCGCCGGACTGAATCCGGGCCACCCGCCAGCCGCCGACCGACCGGCCGGCGGCTGGCGGACGTGGCCGTGGTGGCGGCTGGCCGCCGGGGTGCTGTTCGGCTGTGCCTGCGCGGTGAAATGGAGTGCGCTGTACTTCCTCCCGGTGTTCGCGCTCCTGGTGATCTTCTGGGAGGTCGGCGCCCGCCGCTCCGCCCGGGTACGCCGACCGTGGCGGCGCACCCTGCTCGAAGAGACACCCTGGCTGCTGCTGGCCGGGCTGCTGGTGGTGGTCACCTACCTCGCCACCTGGTCCGGGTGGCTGCTGGGCGACGAGGGGTTCTACCGGGTGCCCGACGCACAGCGATGGCCGCAGGCCGCGCTGAGCGACACCCCCGTCATCGGGCCGCTACAGAACCTGATCGAGTACCACCGGCAGGCGTACGGCTTCCACCGGCAACTCGACAGCGCGCACACATACCAGTCCTGGCCCTGGCAGTGGCTCCTCCTGGCGCGGCCGGTCGCGTTCTACTGGTCGGGCGAGGGACCCTGCGCTGCGGCGAACTGCGCCACTGAGGTGCTGCTGCTGGGCACGCCGCTGCTCTGGTGGTCTTTCCTACCCGCCCTGGCCGCGCTCGCCTGGCTGGGCCTCGCCCGACGGGACTGGCGGGCCGGGGCGATCCTGCTCTGTGTGGCGGCCGGGTTGCTGCCCTGGTTCTGGTACGCGACGGACAGCGGGCGCACCATGTTCTCCTTCTATACCGCCCCGGCGCTCCCGTTCCTGGTGCTCGCCGTGACCTACGTGCTGGGTGTGATCATCGGCCCGCCGGCGGCGACCGCTTCGGAGCGCGCGACGGAGACCCCGGCAGCAGGCAACGGGGGGCAACGACTCGTCGGCGCCGTCGTCGCCGGAGGGTTCGTGCTGCTGGTGGCGCTCAACTTCGCCTACTTCTATCCGATCTTCGTCGGCGAGCCGATTCCATACGACAGCTGGTCTAACCGGATGTGGCTGGACAGCCGATGGATCTGACCGGCTCCGGTTGGATCAGGCCGACTCCGTCTCTGGCACCCGTGACAACGGAAAGGGCCCGCACGCGCGGCGTGCGGGCCCTGCCATGAAAAGCGCGCCCCGATCGCCTGCCACGGGGGAAGCGGGCGATTGGAGCGCGCAGGAAAAGCTTAACCAGCTTACAGCGATGGCACAACTGGCCGGGTTGGGTCAGATATACGACGATCGCCACGCCGATCCGTCGTTGCGGCCGAGGCGAATGAGCCGCTAGCAACCCGCGCCCGAGTCGAGGCGGGGGTTTCGCGTGGGGTTCGAGTCTCCGCGCGGGGGTCGGGCTCCAGCAGCATCACCGCGAATGCGCTACCTTGGGCAGCCATGGCCGTCCCGCAGACGCCGGCTGCGCCGCGCAAACCCTCCGCCGACGAAGCCGCACCGGAGTAGTCGATGCGTGACCTGCTGCCTGCCACCGTCGCCGTCGTGGTCGCGGAGCCGCCCGACTGGGAGGGCGTGCTGTTGCCGGAGGAGCAGGCGGGCCTCGGCGATCGAGTTGTGGCCAGCCGCCGGCGTGAATTCACCGCTGGTCGCGTCTGCGCCCGCCGCGCCATCTCCGTACTCGGCCGGTCGCCGGTCGCCGTCCCCACCGCCGCCAACCGGGCGCCGGTCTGGCCGGCCGGGGTGGTCGGGGCGATCACCCACACCCGCGGCTACTGCGCCGCCGCCGTCGCCCGGGCCGACGAGATCCGCTCGGTCGGCCTCGACGCCGAGCAGCACCGGCCGCTGAGCCCGGGGGTGGTATCGGCGATCTGCCTGCCGGAGGAGGAAGCGCTGTTTCCGCGGTTGCCCAGCGGCGTCTCCTGGCCGACCGTGGTGTTCAGCGCGAAGGAGACGGTCTACAAGGTCTGGCACCCGGTCGTCGGCACCTGGTTGGACTTCCAGGACGCGACCGTGACGCTGGATCCAGAGGCGGGTCGATTCACCGCCCGGATCGCCCCCGCGCGAGTTGCCGCCGCCCCCGTGCCCGCTCCACCAGCCACAGTGTCCGGACGATTCACCGTCGTTGACGGTCTGGTCCGCACCGCGGCGGTGCTGCTTCCGGCGTAGCACCCGGACCACCGGCGCCGGTCGGGGGCGGCACCACCCTGCCATCAGAGGGCCCGCCCGAGCCACAGAGCCAGCACCAGAACCACCCTGAGCCGTCCCAAGCCAGCCATACCCAGACATATCGAAATACATTACCATTTACTTACGTAAATGACATGAACGCTGACCATTCAGGATTCGTCCGCTTCTCTGGAAAGCGGCGACCCGCGCTGTCGCCATCGGTCTGGAACCCACGCCAGGAAGTAGGACCCCATGCAGCGCAGCTCGACTGCCCCAACCGGAGAGACAACCGCTTCGACCCGAACGACCAGCCACCCGAACGTGCCCACCCCGCCCCGCCAACTTCTGGAACCACTGGCCACACTGCCGCCCCACGACCGCGAGCTATTCATACGCTTCGGTTACGGTCCCACCGAACCCGTCGCGCACTCCCACATCCACCACGCCTTCGAGTACTGGGCCACCGTGACTCCGGACGCCGTCGCCGTCGAACACGGCGACGAGACCATCACCTATCGCGAGTTGGACCGGCGAGCAGACCAGTTGGCGGCCCGGCTCGCCGCCGCCGGTGTCCGTCCCGGCGACCGGGTCGCGCTCTTCGTCCGGCGGTCGATCCCCATGGTCGTCGGCCTGATCGCGGCCTTGAAGTCCGGCGCGGCCTACGTACCGCAACACGTCGACTCCGTGCCCACGGCGCAGTTGCAGCATGTCATCCAGGCCGCCGGGACCCGGGTGATCCTGACGCTCACCGCCACCGCCGACCGCATTCCGACTCCCCACGGCCACGTCGTGATCACCCTGGACAGTCCGGCTGCGGAGCCCGGCGACCGCCCGGTCCGTCGCTTCACCCCGACCAGGCCGCTTCAGCCCGACGACCCCTGCTATGTGCTGTTCACCTCTGGTAGCACCGGCCGACCCAACGGGGTGGTCGTGACCCACCGCAACCTCTGCAACATCCTGCTGACCTCCCCCGGCGACCTCGGTATCCAGCCGGGATGGCGGGTCGGCCAGATCCTCAACATCGCCTTCGACATGGCCGCCTGGGAGATCCTGGGGGCGCTCAGCCACGGTGCAACGCTCGTCGTTCGTGGCCGGGACATCGCCGAGACGATGTCCCGCGTCGACGTCATTGTGGCGACCCCGACGGTGCTCAGCCGGATCGACCCACACCGGTGCCACCGGGTCAAGGTCGTGGCGGTCGCCGGTGAGCCCTGCCCCCGCTCACTCGCGGACACCTGGTCCGCGGTCTGTTCCTTCTACAACTCCTGCGGCCCCACCGAAACCACAATCGTCAACACGATGAGTCGACACCACCCGACCACCGAACGACTCACCATCGGCCGGCCAACCCCCAACAACACCGTGTACGTGCTCGACGCCGACCTCCGACCCTGCCCGATCGGCACGGTCGGTGAGATGTGGGCCGGTGGTGCCGGTGTCTCGGCGGGATACCTCGGAAACCCCCAGCTCACCGCCGAACGGTACGCCCACGACCCGTTCCTCGGCGGTGGGCGCCGAATGTTCCGTACCCGGGATCTGGGGCGCTGGACCCCCGACGGGGAGTTGGAACACTTCGGACGGACTGACGACCAGGTGAAGGTCCGCGGCTTTCGGGTGGAGTTGGACTCGGTGTCGGCGATCCTGGAGGCGGTACCGGGATGCACCCGAGCGGCGACCATCAAACTGGACGACCGCACTCTCATCTCATTCGTGGCACCCACCCAGGTGGATCCCGGGCTCGCCCGGATGGCCGTCTCCGAGGCGCTGCCGTACTACTGCGTGCCCGAGACCGTGCACACCCTGCCGGAACTCCCGATGACCAGCCGAGGAAAAATCGACAAGACCGCCCTCCGCCAGCTCGTAACCGACCACGAGCGAGAGGCGACGCGATGACCACCACCCCGCTGGCCGAAACGCCGCCCGCCCCATCGACCAGCGCAGCCCTGGACTCGGAGCGCTCCGCCCGCGGCGGCACGCTACCGCCACGGCTTCCGCTACCGCGGCGAATCTTCACGCACCCGGCCCTGATGCACCATCACCGGCTGGCCGCGGTGGTGCTGGTCGTGAACCTCGGCCTGGCCGGGTATGGGCTCGGCCCCGGCGGATGGTCCACCGCCGAGCTACCGACCTCCCCACTCGCCGACCTGACCTTGGCGAACTTCACCCTCGCCGTCATCGTCCGACAGCAGTACGTCATCAACCTCTTCTTCTGGCTGGCCACCCGGGCCCGACCGAGTTGGCCCCTGCGCATCCGCCGGACCCTCGGCAAGGTCTACCACTTCGGTGGGCTACATGTCGGCGGTGCGCTCGCCGGGACCCTGTGGTTCCTCGCCCTCACCGCGACAGCCACCGTCGAGGCCCGCCGAGCCGGCTCGGGCCTGCCCGCGAACCTGGTCGTGACCTACCTGTTGGCCGCGCTGCTCCTCACCGTCTGCGGCACCGCCCTGCCACCGGTACGCGCCCGGCGCCACGACCTGTTCGAGCGGGTCCACCGCTTCGGCGGGTGGCTGGCGCTGACGCTGTTCTGGGCGCTGACGGTACTGATGATCGCCGCAGAATCCGGTTCCCGACCGCTCGCCACCGCGCTGCTGACCGCGCCGAGCAGTTGGGCGCTCGCCCTGATGACGTTCAGCGTCGCCCTGCCGTGGCTCCGCCTGCGCAGGGTGCCCGTGGCCGTCGAACGACCATCCACCCACGTCGCGCTGGTCCAGCTTAAGCGACGCCGGGTTCCCTTCCCCGGCTCCTCCACCGCGGTCAGCCGTAGCCCGCTGCTGGAGTGGCACTCGTTCGCCAACGTGCCCGCACCAGGACAACGACACTTCCGCATCACCATCTCCCGCGCGGGCGACTGGACCGGTGCCCTCGTTGACGACCCCCCGTCCCACCTGTGGGTCAAGGGCATCACCACCGCCGGGGTGGCCAACATCGAGACGCTCTTCACCAAGGTCGTCTACGTCGCCACCGGCAGCGGGATCGGGCCGGTGCTGCCCCACCTGCTGGCAGATGCGGTCCCCTCGCACCTGGTCTGGGCGGTCCGTAGCCCCCGGACCACCTACGGAGACGCGTTGATCGACGAGATTCGCACCGCCCGGCCCGACGCCCTGATCTGGGACACCGCCACCGACGGTAAGCCCGACATGGTGGCCCTGGCCTACCGCGCCTACCGCGAACACGGCGCCGAAGCCGTCATCTGCATCTCCAACAAGAAGCTGACCTGGCAGGTCGTCCACGGGCTGGAGCAACGGGGCATCCCCGCCTACGGCGCCATCTGGGACTCCTGAGCGACAAGGAGAGAAGACTGTGAATCTCATCGTGGAGCGGACCGACCGAGTCGTCACCGTACGGCTGAACCGGCCCGCCGCCCGCAACGCGCTCAACACCGCACTGCTGACCGAACTACTGGCAACGCTGCAGCCGCTGGATGCTGACCCGGGCGTCGGATGCTTCGTCCTCACCGGCACCGACCAGTTTTTCGCGGCGGGTGCGGACATCCGGGAGATGGCGGCGAAGTCGGCCGCGGAGATGGTGGTCGAGGACTTCTTCGCCGGCTGGGAGGCGTTCGCCGCGCTTCGTACGCCCACCGTGGCGGCGGTCGCCGGCTACGCCCTCGGCGGCGGCTGTGAGCTGGCCATGATGTGCGACATCATCGTCGCCGCCGACACGGCTCGCTTCGGGCAGCCGGAGATCAAACTCGGCGTGATCCCCGGCATCGGTGGCACCCAGCGGCTGACCCGGCTGGTGGGCAAGGCCAAAGCCATGGACCTGATTCTGACCGGCCGGCTCATGACTGCCGAGGAGGCCGAGCGCGGCGGCCTGGTCTCCCGGGTCGTTCCGGCCGACCAGTTGCTGGCGGAGGCGGAGGCGGTGGCCCGGACAGTGGCCGGATACGGCAAGGTGGCCACCACGGCCGCCTGCGAGGCGGTCGACCGCGCGCTGGAGACCGGCCTGCGGGAGGGGGTCCGCTTTGAGCGACGCAGCTTCCATTCCCTGTTCGGCACCGCCGACCAGCGGGAGGGGATGCAGGCCTTCCTCGACAAGCGGGCGCCACGGTTCACCGGTCGGTAGGCGCCCGGTGAACGCCTCGGTTTGCGCCGAACCCGTCGGTAGGTGCCCGGTGAATTCTGCCGCTGACCTCGTGCTCCGGCTCGCTATCCGCCGGCGGCCCGCCACACCAGGCCGGCGGCGATCCCGACGGCGAGGCTGAGCACGGCCGCCACGACGGCCACCGTCGTACTCCATCGCCCTGGGCGGTCGGGCGGGGCGACCGCCCAGGGCTGATAGAGCGGAATCAGCCACCGCAGGTAGTAGAAGAGGCTGAGCGCGGAGTTGATGAAGACGACGACCGCCAGCCACGCGTACCCGCCGTCCCAGGCGGCGCTCGCGGCGGTCAGTTTCCCGACGAAGACCGCTGTCGGCGGCGTGCCGACCAAACCGAGCAGCGCCACCACCAGGGCGGCGGCCAGCCACGGCGCGGCCGCCGCCACCCCGCGCCAGGACGTACGGCCGCGGTGCCGTGGTAGCGCGGCGGTGACCGCGAAGGCGGCGACGTTGGTGACGGTGTAGCCGGCGAGATAGACCAACAACGATGGCTGGGCGAGGTCGCTGCGTCCGGTGGCGACCACCGGCACCAGCAGGTAGCCGACCTGGCTCACCGTTGACCAGCCGAGTAGCCGCCGCACGTCGGTCTGCCAGTACGCGGCGAGGTTACCCAACAGCATGGACGCCACGGCCAGCGTGGCCACCACCGTCGGCCAGTTCGAGGAGCCGGGGAGGACCTCGGCGAGCCGGTGGACCGCGAGCAACGCACCGATCTTGGGCACGGTGGTGAGGAACGTCGCCGCCGTGGCCGTACCGCCCTGGGCCGCGTCGGGAACCCAGAAGTGCGCGGGGAATCCACCGGCTTTGAACATCAACCCGCCGATCACCGCGACGACGGCGGCGGTCACCACCGACCGCGGCGCGTCCGGCAGCCGAGCGGCGAGGTCGGCGTAGGCCGTGGTGCCGGTGGTCCCGGCGAGCAGCGTGACACCGAGCAGCAGCAGGATGCCGAAGAGGGCGCCGAGAAGGTAGGTCTTGAGCACCGCTTCGGCGCCGGCGCCGGCGCCGGCCAGACCGATCAGCGCGTACAGCGGGATGCTGGCCAGCAGAAAGCCCACTACCAGGGCGAGCAGGTCGGTGGCGCCGGCGAGCAGCACCGCCCCGGCGGTGGCGAAGAGCAGCAGCGCGTAGGCCTCGCTCTCCCGGGCGGATCCGGCGAGTTCGTCCCCGGCGAGGGCGAGGACGAGGAGGCAGCCGGTGGCGGCGAGGATCCGGGCGACGCCGGTGCCGGTGTCGACCGCGTAGGTGCCGTCGAAGGCGGTGTTGGCCGGAGCGGAGAGCGCGACCGCCGCGGTGATGATCACTGTGCCGCAGACAGCGGCGGCGACCCCTCGCAGGATCCACTGCCGGTGGCGGGGCGTGAACGAGCCGCCGAGCAGGACCACGAGGGCACCGCCGGCGAGGAGCATCTCCGGCAACAGCAGCTCGGCGCGCATCATCTCCGACGCCACCCGGTCACCGGCCAAGCAGGTCAACGACGGTACGGGCAGCGGGCTCGACGAGATCGAGCAGCGGGCGCGGCAGCACCCCAATGAGCAGGGACAGTGCCAGAAGTGGCCCCACCGACCACAGCTCGGTAGCGCGCAGGTCACCGAAGCCCTTCGCACAGCCGGCGGTGGGGCCGGTCAGCAACGTCTGCCCGGCGCGGAGGAACAACGCGGCCGTGACGAGGATGCCGAGCAGCGCCACCGCCGTCACGGGGGCGGTGGCGATGCTGCCGGCGAAGACCTGGAACTCAGCGATGAAGCCGGAGAAGGCCGGCAGGCCGAGGGAGGCGAAGGCGCCGACGGCGAAGAACGCGGCGAACGCCGGCGCCGGGGCGGCGAGACCGCCGTACGCGTGCAGGTCATAACTGCCGGCCCGCTCGTACAGGACGCCGGCGAGCAGGAACAGGGCAGCGGTGATCAGACCGTGGCTGACCATCTGGGTGACCGCACCGGTCACCGCCACCACCCGCGGTTCGACGGTGTCCACGCTGACCAGACCGGCGACGCCAACGGCGAGCACGACGTAACCCATGTGATTGATCGAGGTGTAGGCGATCATCCGCTTGAGGTTGGTCTGGGCCAGGGCGACCAGCGCGCCGTAGAGGACCGACACCACCCCGACGGCGACGATCACCCACGCCCAGCCCCGCCACGCCTGGGGCAGCATCGGCGCGGCGATCCGCACGAAGCCGTAGGTACCCAGCTTCAACAGCACCCCGGCCAGAACAGCGGAGCCGACCGCGGGAGCGTCGGTGTGCGCCGGCGGCAACCAGGTGTGAAACGGCACGGTGGGGGTCTTCACCGCCAGGCCGATCAGGATCGCGGCGAGCACCACGCCGCCGGCCAGGGGGCGCCCCGCGAGCGGGTTCTCCGCGGTGAGGGTCGGCATGTCGAAGGTGTGCGGGTCGGCGGCCGCGTACAGGCCGATGAACCCGGTGAGCAGTGCCAGCGAGCCGAGGAACGTGTAGAGGAAGAACTTCAGCGCCGACCGGGCCCGGTCGCCGTGCCCCCAGCCGGCGATCACCACGTACATCCCGACGATGGACAGGTCGAAGAAGACGAAGAAGAGGATCAGGTCGGCCGCGGCGAAGACCCCGAGGCACACGCTCTGTAAGAACAGGAAGAGCGACGCCTGTACGCGGGGGCGGTGCCGCTCCCGCAGCGCGTACACCGCGCAGGCGAGGAAGACCACCGCGGTCATCGCCATCAGGGGCAGGGAGAGCCCGTCCACGCCGAGGTGGTAGCTACTGCCCACCCCCGGGATCCAGGCCGCCCGTTCGGCGAAGGCCAACTCTCCCGGCGGCGGCGTCTCGTACCCCGCCCAGACGACACCGACCAGCGCCAGCTCGATCGTCGCCGCACCCACCCAGACCCAGCGTGCGGTGGCGTCGCCACACCGGGGGACGGCGGCCAGCAGCACCGCGACGAGCAGGGGCAGGAAGACGATCGCGGTCAGCATCCGGCTACCCCAGCACCACGAGAACGACGGCACCGACGACGAGCACCACCACAGCCTGGAGGTAGTACTGGTGCAGTTGCCCGGTCTGCGGCCGGCGCGCGAGGTGCCCCAGCCGCCGCAGCCCGGCCGCGACAACCTCCACCGTCCGGTCGACTCGGCGCTCGTCGACCCGAGCGGCCCGCCGGGCGAGGACGACCGTGGCCCGCGCCGCCTGCGCGACGCCCCGGTCCAGCACCCGGTCGTCGAACCGAGCCGCCGCCGCACCGAGCGCCAGGGTCGGACGCGTCACCAGCACCGAAGCCACCTGTCGGAGGCCCAGCCACCGCCGCGCCCAGCGTGGTGCCGGCGCCCGCCACCGCGCCACGACGACGAGGGCCGCCAGGGCGATCAACGCCGACGCGGCCAGTTCCGGTACCGGAACCGGGTGGTAGCCGCCGGGTTGACCGACGGCGTGCGCGACCACGGCACCGGTCGGGGGCAGCGCCAGCAGCCCGGCGCCCGCGGCGGCGACCGCCAGCACCAGCAGCGGCAACCACCCGGCCCGGGGAATCCGCCCGGTGCCGGTCCCCTCCTGGTTCCGGTACGCGTCCACCGCGCCCTGCTGCTCGGCGGGGACCCGCCGCCAGAGCACGACGAGAACCTTCCCCGCGTAGGCGGCGGAGAGCGCTGCGGCCGCGAGGCCCACCGCGTACAGCGCCGGTGACTCCGCGCGGACGGCAACGAGGATGGCGTCCTTGGTCGCCCAGAGCGACAGCGGCGGGATCCCGGCCAACGCCAACAGCGCGACCGTGGCCGACCAACCGACCAGCGACCACCGCCGGGCTACCCCGGCCAGACCGGCGAGCTGTTTGGTGCCCAGCGCGGCAAGCCACGCCCCGGCGGCGAGGAACAACAGCGCCTTGACCGCGGCGTGCGCCACCAGATGCGCGGTCCCACCCGCTACCGCGCCGGCCCCGGCGGCCAACACCACGAAACCGAGTTGAGCACAGGTGGAAGCGGCGAGGAGTTGCTTGAGGTCGGGCTGGGTGAGCGCGACCGCGCCGAGCAGCAGCGCGGTCCCCGCACCCACCCACATGGCCACCCACGGGGCCCAGCCGGTGGCGGCCAGCAGCGGCTGCGTCCGCAGGAGCAGGTAGCCGCCCAACGCCACCATCGCCGCGGAGTGCAGCAGCGCGCTGACCGGGCTCGGCCCGGCCATCGCCCGGGACAGCCAGAAGGAGAACGGTAGCTGCGCGGCCTTGCCGAGCGCCGCGACCAGGACACCCGCCGCCAACACGTGCCGCCACCCCGGGCTGCTGGCGGCGAGGTCGGCCAGGGCCAGGCCCGCACCACCGGCCAGCGCCGCCCCGGCCGCCAGGTAGAGGCCAAGATCCGCAGTACGGGTGGTGACGAATGCTGTGCGGCCGGCGGCGACTCGGGCCTCGTCCCACCACCAGAACCCGATCAAGGCGTACGATGCGGCGCCCATCAGCTCCCAGGCGAAGAGCAACGTCGGCAGGGTGCCCGCCGTGACGGTGAGCACGGCAGCGGCAGCGAACAACAGCATCAGGCCGTGGAACCGCGCCGCCGGGGTGAGCGCCTCGCCGGCGGCGGCCACCAGCACCAGCAGCGTCACCGCCAGCACCGTCGGCAGGACCAGCGCGGCCAGCCCATCCACCGTCAGGACGAGATCCGCGCCGGCCAGGAACGGCACCGCCACCGTCGGCCGGGCGACGGCGACCAGTGCTGACAGCAGCACGGCCGTGGCAGCGACCGCCAACGCGACCCGCACCGCGACCCGATCCCTGGGCCGGGCGACGACCAGCACGGCACCGGCGGTGGCGGGCAGGCCGACCACCGCCCACAACGCTGCCATCCCGAGCGCGGTCATCCGGACAGGTCCGCGGCCGTGTCGGTCAGGTCCGACCGCCGGATCCGGTGCAGTGACGTGGCGACGGCGAAGCCCATCGCCATCTCCACCGTCATCGCCGCGAGGATGACCAGAAGCAGCACCTGCCCGGACGGGTCGGGGGCGCAGAACCACCACAGCCCGGCCACGGCCAGGATCAGGCCGTTGAGCATCAACTCCAGGCCCATCATCACCATCACCACGACCTGTTGGGACAGGGCGCCGTACAAACCGACGGAGATCAGGGCCGCGGCCACCAGCAGCACAGTCCGTACTGTCACCGGCTGACTCCCCCCGGCTGCGGATCGGCCGCCCGAGGCCGACGAAGGTCGTCCCCGAGCCGGTCGTAGCGGGTGCGGTGCGCGGCCAGAACGACCCCACTGACGATGGTGGCCGCCATGACCACGCCCACCGTCGCCATGGTCAACATCTTCGGACCCATCAGCTCCGTGCCGAGGGCGGCGGTGACATCCGCCGGTGGGCTGCCGCGACGGCTCGGCCACGGCGCGAACAGCGCCCCGGCGGCCAGGAGCAGAAACACCCCGACCGACACCGGCAGGGCATGACGAGCACCGTGGACCATGTTCATCGACATCATCGCCGGATTCATTCCCATGAACATGTTCATGTAGACGGCCATGATCGCCATCTCCATCACCATCATCAGAATGACCAACACGCCGACGTAGAGCTGCTGCAGCAGGAGCACCTGAAGACCGACCGCGATGAAGGACAGCGCCAGGGAGTAGCTGGCCCGGGCCATCGAGTTGACGACGAAGACGGCGACCCCGGCGAGCACCGCGACGACCGCGAGGCCCCAGAAGACGAGGTGGGCGAGCATGCCTCAGCCCCCGATCACGATGACGGCGACGAGGAGGTCCTGCAGCAGCACCGCCGGCAGCAGCACCAGCCAGCCCACCTCCATGAACATGTCCGGACGCAGCGCGGGCACTCGCCGGCGCAGCCACACCAACCCCGCCAGTAGCACCGTGGCCTTCACCAGCACCCAGGCCCAGGCGGGCAGCAGCGGCCCGCCCCCACCACCGAGGAACATCGGTACGGCGAAGGCGGCACCTGCCGCCAGCAGCGCGTACCGCCCGGCCAGAAACAACAGCCGATCCACACCGGAGAGCTCCGCCGTCACCCCACCCGCCACGTCGCGACCGAGCGCCGGCGAGAAGGGCCCCCACACCGCGATCGCCACCACGCCGAGGCAGTAGACGACAAAGGCCACCGGCATCCACACCACAAACCACAACCCCTGCTGCGCGGCGGCGACCTCCCCGACCCGCAGACTGGACGCCGCAACCGCCGGCGCCACCAACGCGAACATCAACGGCAACTCGTACGCCAGCCCGTGCGCGAGGAACCGGTACCCGCCGATCATCGCGTACGCGGAGTTGGCGCCCCACCCGGTCAGCCAGACGAACGCCCAGGCCAGGACATCGAGTGCGTTTACCCACACCACCCCGACAGCCAGGTCGAACAGGGTCCACCGCCCGAGCGGCACCACTGTGACGATCATCAGCGCCATCCCGAGCAACCCGGCCCCGCCGACCCGCCACAGCAGGCGGTCCGCGGCGACGGTGGTTCGCCGGCGCTGCCGCAGCAACCGCGCCACCTCACCCACCGGCCGCCCCATCCTGGACCGGGCACCGGCGGCCCGGCCGGCCAGGGCGCCGTCGAGGAGCGCCGCGGCGACCACGAGCGTCCCCAGCAGCCCCGCCGCGACCGGCGCCCAGCCACCGGAGACGGCTACCGGTGTTTCAGCCATCGGTAACCACACCCAGCGCAGCAATGTCGAGGCTGGCCACGATGAGCCGGGCGGTGGCCAGGTCCCACCCGGACACCACGCGGGCGACCGCCGCGGGCGGGGTGACCGGCACGCCGACCGCAACGCCGACGGGACCACCGACCGCGACGCCGACGGGACCACCGGCCGCGAGGGCAGCCCGGTCGAGCATGCCGTTGAGTCGATCCCACACATCGCCGGTGAGATCCGGGGCGAGCCCCAAGCGGGCCAGTTCGTCGGGCGGCAGTGGCCCCACCCGCCGCAGCGACCAGTGCAGCAGCCGTGAGCGGCGCACCCGGCGCCGTAGCCGCGCCAACTCCGTGGTCGCCGCCGGCCGTTCACCGACCAGGAGCCGATCGCGGACAACGCGGGCCCGCTGGGCCGCGTCCTGCCAGCCCGCCAGGGCCAGCAGCCGAGCCGCGTTGTCGCAGCGTTGGGCAGCGAGCTCTGCGGCGTCTGCCGGCCTGACCTCGCCGGATGAATCACCACCGACCACCTGCGCACCGCCGGCAGGCCCGTGCCCAGCGTCAACGACACCCGCCTGCGCCTCGGCGATGAGGTCGCCGTGCAGATGGGCGTGGAGGACCAGGCCGGCTGGCCAGTCCGGCAGCACCGGGCCGAGTCGCACGTGCAACACGTCCATCTCCAGCCCGTCGCGATCCTCGCTGCCGTGTGCCAGGGCGATGTCGCCGTCCGGGGCGTCGTCGGGCCCACGCCCGTCGCGGGCGGTGCTGTCCCTCCGCTGGCGGGGCGTGTCCCGCAGGGTTGCCTCCGCCTGGTCCAGGGCGGCGGCCACCAGCTCCGGCCCAGTGACGTCGATCCGGGCTCGCGGCCCGGGCAGTTGCTCCCACAGGCGCGCCACCACCAGCGCCAGCTCCGGTCCGGGCGCCCCACACACCGCCAGAATGTCGGCGTCCGCCGGTGACACCGCCAGCCGCCACCCCCGGACGCCCGCGAGCCGCTCAACGGCGACCCGGGTCAGCCAGTACCCGGGCACCTCGATGAGCAGCAGGTGGGCGTGCCGGAGGGCGAGCCCCGCCAGCGCACTGCTCACACCCATCGCAGCGCGCCTTCCCGCCAGGCCCACACCACCGCGACGAGCACACCCGCCAGGAAGACGAACATCTCCACCACGGCGGTGACACCCAGGTCGGCGACGACGACCGCCCACGGGTACATGAAGAGCATCTCCACGTCGAACGCCAGGAACAACACCGTCACCAGGTACCAACGGACGTGGTACCGAGACAGGGCGTGCTCCGTTGGGGGCCAGCCGGACTGGAAGGGCGAGACCAGCAGCGGCCGACGAGCGATCGCCAGCGCACGATGCGCCAGGTAGCAGCCCGCCACGACCACTACGGCGACCAGCGCCATACCCGCCGCCCCTGCGTACATCACGCCTCACCCCGCCCTGCCCCACCCGCGAGGGCGCGCTATCACATTAGGAACCGAACGGGACTTTCCACCCGGATGGCGGGCCTCCTCACCCGTTTGAGGTTCATCCCCGGCGCCGCCCCCGCAATCTCTCGACGCCCGGACGGGGCACCGCCGCCGCCACAGCCAGCGGTAGCGAACCCGACACCGGATCCGGTAGACATAGTCCATGATGAATGGAATTGATCGCCGGACCTTACTCCGGGTGGCCGGTGCATCCGCTGGCACCGCCGCCCTCGCCAGTGCCACCGTCGCCAGCGGCAATCCCGCGCAGGCCGCCGGCGGCGCCTTCCGGCACGGCGTCGCCTCCGGTGACCCCCTCCCCAACGGAGTCCTACTCTGGACCCGCCTGACCCCGACCGAGGAGGCCCAGCCCGGCTCCGGGCTCGGCCCCGAGGCGCAGGTGTCCTGGCAGATCTCCGCCGACCCAGACTTCACCACGCTGCTGGCACAGGGGACGATCCCCACCGGGCCCGCGCGGGACCACACCGTTCGCGTCGAGGCAACCGGGCTCGAGCCAGCCACCACGTACTGGTACCGCTTCGGCTACGACGGCGGCTGGTCTCCGACCGGGCGAACGATGACGGCACCGGACCTGGACGCCGAGATCGATCGCCTGCGACTGGGAGTAGTCTCCTGCTCGAACTGGGAGGGCGGCTATTTCGCGGCCTACCGGTACCTGGCCGAGCGGGGCGACCTGAACCTCATCGTGCACCTCGGCGACTACCTCTACGAGTACGGCACCGGAGAGCTCGGCACCGGGGGCGAGGTCATCCGTCCGGTCAGCCCACCGCACGAGACACTCACCCTGACCGACTACCGCATCCGGCACGCCACCTACAAGACCGACCCAGACCTGCAGTCCCTGCACGCCGCGCTGCCGTGGGCGATCACCTGGGACGACCACGAGGTCGCCAACAACTCGTGGTCCGGCGGCGCGGAGAACCACACCCCGGGCGATGAGGGTGACTACGCGGCCCGGTTGGCCGCGGCGCGGCAGGCATACCTGGAATGGATGCCCGTACGCGCGGGAGTGGACGGCGCCATCTACCGCCGACTCCGCTTCGGGCGCCTGGCTGATCTCTCCATGCTGGACCTGCGGACGTACCGGTCAGAGCAGGACTGGGGCGAGGTCGACGACGCCGACCGGACAATCACCGGCGAAGACCAGATGACCTGGCTGAAGAGCGGTCTGGCCGCCTCCGACGCGCGATGGAAGCTGGTCGGTAGCTCGGTGATGATCTCTCGCCTCGATGTCGGCACGCTGCCCGCCTGGCTCCTCGGCCCGCTGGGCGAACTGCTGGGCGTGCCACAGAACGGCTTGGTGCTGAACGCCGACCAGTGGGACGGCTACAACGCCGACCGCAACGAACTGGTCGACCACCTCCGCGCCACCGGTACCCGCGACGTCGTCTTCCTCACCGGGGATATCCACACCTCGTGGGCCAACGAACTGACGACGAAGGCCACCGGCCCCTGGTCGCCGGCCGCCGCCGAATTCGTGGTGCCATCGGTGACCACCGACAACGTGGACGACTTCCTGCGACTACGGCCCAACAACGCCATCAGCAAGCTCGGCGCGAGCCTGATCCGCGCGACGAATCCACACGTGCGCTGGACCGAACTGGACGGACACGGCTACGGCGTGTTGGAGGTGACGCGGGCCTCGTGCCGAATGGACTGGTACCACCTGGCGGACCGGACCAAGCCGACCACATCCAGCCAGTGGGTCGCCGGCTGGTCGGTCGGCGCCGGGTCGGCGAAGCTACGCGAGGAGCATTCACCCTTAACCTGACCCGCAATCCCACCAGGCACCGAACGGTGTTACCTGATCGAAACATAACGCCACTAGCACCCTCCAACACCTTCATGTCACATTGACGTTCGTCACTGGATTGTCTCCCACCCACCACCGTCAGGTCCGAACTCTGGGCCGCCTGGATCGAAAGAGACCCCCATGAGACGCTTCGTCCGCACCGCCATCGTCGCCGCCCTGGTGGCGACGGTGGCACTGGTCGCCCCGTCGGCCGCGCAGGCCGCAGACCGCAATCCCGTCCTCTTCGTCCATGGTCTGAGCAGTTCCGCCAGCACCTGGAACGCCTGGATCAACAAGTTCAAGGCGGACGGCTACCAGGCCTCCGAGCTGTACACCTGGTCCTACGACTGGAAACAGTCCAACGCGACCACCGGCTCGAAGCTCATCACCAAGGTGCAGGAGGTGCTCGACGCGAGCGGCGCCACGAAGGTTGATATCGTCGCCCACTCGATGGGAGCACTGAGCTCCCGCTGGTACCTCAAGAACGGCGGCGGGACCGCCACCGTGGACGACTTCGTCTCCGTGGCCGGGGTAAACCACGGCACCGACGTCTCCTTGTTCTGCTTCTTCTACATCTCGTGCCGGGAGATGATTCGAGGCAGTAGCTTCCTCGACTCCCTGAACTCCGGTGACGAAACCCCCGGAAACGTAAACTACGCCACCCTGTGGTCGACGTGTGACGCACTGATCAACCCCGACAGTTCGGCGAAGCTCGACGGTGCGGTGAACACCTCCGTGGGCTGCAAGGGGCACACCGACATGAATGACGACTCCAGTAACTACACCAAGGTCCGAGACTTCATCGCCTGACCGGCACGGCACCACCGTCCAGTTCGTACGTCCGAAAGCCGTCACACGGCAGCCCGACGCCGAAACTTCCCCGGCTATCGCGCTCCGCAACCGATCAGGGGCGGGTACTCAGGCCACCGAGACCCGCTCCTGACCGCTTTCCGCCCCCGGCCGAAGGGACCCGCGGTGCTCGGGGCAGTGCCGGCACCAGCAGTCGGTTAGGGTCCCGGCATGCTTACGAGGAACGTTGATCCCACGGTAGGTCTGGTGCAGGTACGCACGGACAGTGAACGCGCGGTGCTCGAATCCTTCCTCGACTTCCACCGCGGCGTGGCGCTGCGCAAGCTGCGTGGACTCTCCGAAACCGATGCCGCCCGCCGCCTGGTGCCGTCCACCACCACGGTCGCCGGCCTGGTTAAACACCTCACGCTCGTCGAGCGAAACTGGTTCTCCGCGCTACTCGACCCCCGTGCCGGGGAGGTCGTGCTGGCCACCGCGGAGAGCGCGCTGGCCAGCTTCACCCTGACCGACGAGGACACCGTCGAGCGGCTTGCGACGGCCTACGAGGCAGAGTGCGTCCGGTCCCGAACGGTTGCCGCCCGGTTCGACCTCGATCATGTGGTGCCGCAGCCGCAGCCGCAGCTCGGCGAGGTCTCACTCCGCTGGATCCTGGTGCACATGATCCAGGAGACAGCCCGGCACGCCGGCCACGCGGACATCCTTCGCGAGCTGACCGACGGGTCAACCGGCGCTTTCTGACCGCAGCCCGGCTGCCGGGCTCGGCTGCGCCGTTGTCCGCGCCCGATCCGCCGCCAAACGGTTCGCCGCCCGGTCGACGCGGTAGCAGGGGTTAGCCATCGACAGTGCCGTGTCGCATCATGGACGGCATGCTGCGGATGCCGTACGCCCTGTTGTGGGACTTCGGTGGTGTCCTCGCGGACGCTCCGCGACAGTCACCGGCACCGGCAGCAGTGGTCCGCCGACTGTTCACCCTGGTGAACGGCGCAGTCTCCACCGAGCGGATCGCCAACGACCTGGCCAGAGGCACCCGCTCCTACGCCGCCTGGCGCGACGAGGTCGGCCGGGGTGGCGAGCCGACGGAGCTACCACACACCCGGGTCTGGGCGGACTTCGTCACCCACACCTGGCCGCAGCCCGCCCGCGAGGCCGTCGAACGGGAGGCCACATCGCTGGCGTACGCCTGGACCTGGCGGGCCGAGTGGCAGGTCCGCCCCGGCATCCCCGAAGCACTACAGGCCGCTGCCGAGGCGGGCCTACCGATGGCCGTGGTCAGCAACGCCCTCTGCGGCGCCGCACACCGGGACTTCCTCGCCACCGCTGGCCTGTCCGAGCGCTTCACCGCCGAGTTCTACAGCGACGAAGCCGGGCCCCGCAAGCCCAACCCCCGCCTCGCCCACCTCGCCGCCGACGCCCTAGGCGTACCGATCCGGGGCTGCTGGTTCATCGGCGACAGCGTGCACCGGGACATCGTGTGCGCCCGCCGTGCCGGTACCGGCGCGGCCATCCTGATGCGCTCGCCCCGCACCGACCGAGAACCCCCACATCCCGACATACGGCCGGACGCTCGGGTCGAGGATGGCAACGAGCTACTCGCCCTGCTGCGCCGAAGCAGCACCGCCGCGGACATCTGACGAGGCCCGGCCGCCGTACGCCTCATCGCCGGTCTCTCCGGTGACCGAGCAGGTGGGCGAGTTGTTCGGTCGGGGACGAGGTCCGTACCCCGACAACGGACGCGTCATGATTCCGCGAAGCCGGTCCGGGATGACCGCACCAACCATGCCTGACCGTCTCTACGGCTGTTGGTCAGCGCGCCCGCGACACCGGAGCGTCCGCGCACTCCGTGCCCAGCACCCGCCACATCCGCTGGTAACGACACTTCAGCTCAGGCAGGAGTGATTAATAGTCCACCGAATGACAGGGCGTCAGATCCTAATTGGCAGGACCGGCGGGCAGCACAGTTCAATGGGCACTACTTCCACTCCGAAAAGGGGGTGACCAAATCAGTCTCATTCAGTCGTCGGAGGAAACTCGGAGTCAAGAGCAGTGCGGCCGGCATCGGTGACCATCACATTTAACAAGATCTTCGCTCCCGACTTCTCTACAACGAACCCCCGCCCAACCAGGTACGTGGTGATATCAATGTGTACCCGAGACATGGGACGAATCCCCAAGGACTTGAGCGCGGGCACCACTGAGACACAGCCATCCTTGCCTGAATCACCCTCGACAAGCTTGAGCAATACCGAAAAACTCAGGGCGTGTAGCCGACGAGGAGGAATCTGGGGAGAATTCTCGACCATCGCCCGAATCCGCTTACCCCTCCACCTCCCCGCAAGTAACACGGCCGCCAGAAAAACGGCCCCGATCAGACATCCGAGCGCGCCAGCCAGGTCCACCTCCACATGGTACTGATGACGCCCAGCGCGCGGTGCGGTCGAGCGCGCGGGTGCGCCGACGCGACGTCAAGCCCGGTTCCTTCTCGGGCCGTGCACCGGAGGAGATCTTCCGGCTGCGCCACGCAGACGAGGTGGTACTCCGGGAGCAATTCTGGTTCATGCGGGTGGGCGAGACCGTCGACAACATCAGCGCGTACGCCGGTCTCGAAATTCGTGGCCGCCGTCGAGGCGGCAGCCGATCTGCTGACCGTCGATACCATCCACGCCGGCAAGCAAGCCGCGACGCTCTACCCGCGTCAAGACTGACGCCGCATCCAGGACCGACAGCACGTCCAGCGTCACCACAAGCCGCCCACCGTCACCCGCGTCACTGCCGCCGGCGTCACACCCAGCTTCCACACCGTCGACATCGCCCATGCCCGGTACCACATCTCGGCGCCGCTACACACCGCCCTGCCGTTCATCGCCTTCGCCCGCTCTCACGCCAACGGCGACGCCAGGGTGACGTTCACAGACCACCCCGACCTCGCGGCCGCCGCACAATCTCACCGACGCCCAAGCCCTCACCGCCGAGCAACTACAAACCCAGCTCGCAAAGGTCGACCTAAGCGCCCTCAACCGACACGAACACTGTCAAATCAACTACTGGAGACCGGCCACCGTCGACGAACCGCTGCTCAACTTCTGGGACTGCACACCAGTTGCCGGAGGCTGACACACTGATGGCCGTCCAGCCGGACTGCCAGGAATCAGGCAGTAGCAATCCGTAGCGCGTCAAAGACCGGGCACACGCTGCAACCATATGTCGGGCGCGAGGACGCACCGGACAAGATCAGTTTTGACAGTGACGTTGCCTGGCAGTCATGATCGCCTTCCCTTGAATAGAGCTCGTTATGCCGCAGTCATCCTTCGCGCCCCCACCGGGCTCGAAACGTTGATCTTCCCGGTCGAGGTGAACGAGATACCCTTGTTGATCTCCAGAACCATGGGTAAAGAACCCACCCCGCGACCGCAAGGGTAGTCACACCATTGCTCTCCGTCTTACCAGGTCGCGCTCCCGTCGTCCCACTGCCGAGCAGCGCTCCGCAGGGACCGTGGGGCGCGAGGCGGCACTGTCGGACCCGGCCGTGGCGGCGGTGCGTGGTCCCGATGCCTGAAACGCCAGCACCTTCCCCGACCGGACCTCACCCGCCTGATCGTTTGACCGGGCAAGAGGCCGGTTTCACCCCCGTCGCCAGCGTCCGGAGAACCGGCACTCTCTTCCCTTCTCCCGAGGATTCCGAAGTCTCCGATCGAGGGGAAAACTGCCCGAAACAGGGATGGCCTTCAACCGCGGCACCGCGGCACCGCGACACCGCGCGCCACCGGCCGCCCAACTGCCTTCATCTCGACAGATTCCAAGAGTGAAAGATTGCAATAAACCCAGACGTCTACTAGGATACGCGGGCACCACCGGTAGTTGACGTAGTTTCAACTGCGAGGCGAACTTGGGGTAGCCTCTTGCCGGATTTGAGCTCGGTACGGAGGCGGGACGATGACTAGCGGCATGACTGTTGCGGACGTGCAGGCAAGGACATACAAGGAACGCGATTCTTGGTGGACCGTCTTCCTTGTCGATCCGCTCGCGTCACGGCTGGTCTGGCTCGTCGCCCGCTATCCCTGGGTGACCCCCAACCGGCTCTCCATCGCCGCACTCATACTCGGGTTCGGCTCCGCAGCGGCCTTCGCCGCAGCGACACCGGGGTGGCTGATCCTGGGCGCGGTGCTCTTCCACCTGAGCTTCGTCATCGACTGCATGGACGGCAAGGTAGCCCGCCTCAACGGCACCGGCAGCCTGTTCGGGGCCTGGCTGGACTACATCCTTGACCGCGTCCGCGTTCTGATCTGCACCATCGCGCTGATGGGCGGGCAGTACGCGCGAACCGACGACGTGACCTTCCTGGTCGTCGGTGGCGCGATCGTCTTCCTGGACATGTTCCGCTACCTCAACGCCCTCCAGTTGTCGAAGGTCAAGCGCAAGATGCGCCGGACCCTGCGCAAGCGGATCAAGGCCTCGCCGGACCAGACGAGCGTGACCACGCCGGATTACGAAGAGGCCGACCTGGAAGGCGTCGAGCCCAGCGTGGCCGCTGTCATGCAACGCCCTGAGCTGGTGATGGAGCGAGAATTCCGTTCGCGCTTCACCGGTTTCACCCGCCTCCGCGACCTACTCATCCGCTCCCGAGTACGGGCGCACGTATTCAGCGGCATCGAGTTCCACATGGCGGTCTTCATCATCGGCCCACTCACCGGGGCGGTGCTCGCCGTGTCCATCGGGGCCGGGGCGCTGCTGCTGGTGTTCGAGTTCGCGCTCATCTTCAAGCTCTGGCTGTCGACCAGGTCGTACGCGCACTACGACAGCTCCCTCGCCGCCGAGGCCGAGGCCGCCGGAATCGGGGAAGGACACGACGAGCCGGCGACGGCAGTGCTGGAAGCCGAGGAGGTCGCCCTGAGCGGCGCGCGGCAAGGCGCCGACACCACCCGCTAGCCTGTGACGCCCGGGGGGCTATCCGACTTTCGTCGGATAGCCCCCCGTCGTTTCGGCCAGTCCTCGCGGATTCCGTCGGCGGCATGGGCGGTCTCGAATCGAAAAGCACAAACAGGTTGATGATCCACGCTGTGCCATCGAACTGGTCGAGCGGCTCCCGGTCCGGCATGGCGTCGGCCATTCTGCGGGGGACGCTGATCTCCCAGGCACCAGAAAGACATCCGCAACTTCCTGGCCATGGTCAACCCCACGACGAGGCGCGTCGAAGACAACGACCTATCCCGGTGGCGTCCCGGGGTGATCACACTCGCACAGCCAAACGTTAAGGCCCCGACCGGAATTGCTGGTCAGGGCCTTATTGATGTGGAGCTGAGGGGATTTGAACCCCTGACCCCCTCGATGCGAACGAGGTGCGCTACCGGTCTGCGCCACAGCCCCTCCGCCGGTGTACCGGCGTAGGTCCCACTCGGCGTTCACCGAGCGGGCCGGCGCTAAGGCTAACAGGTCGCTGGCCGCCCGGCGAATTGCCCCCGACGCGGCGAAGGGGTGCGCCGCGAACCAAGCGGGTGGAACGCCCGGTTCCGGCCGGGTGTGCGCTCCGAGGTCAAGCCGGGTGGGCACCGCGGCCGGACTGGTACGGGCGCCCGCGTAGGCCGCCGGCCCGCCGGTAGGAGACGGTCCCGCCGTTCGCCGCCGCCGGCAGGTCCGCCGGCCGGTCCAGACCCATCGCGGTACGGCGTACCGACTCCCGTTGGGCCGCCAGGCGGCGCTGTGCCTCACGCCGGGCCGCGGCCCGGCGTGCCTGCTCGCGCCGCACCTCGGCTTGACGGGCGGCCAGCCAGGCTGCCTCGCGGGCCTGGGCCCGTCGGCGGCGCTGGTCCGCGAGGGCACGGGAGCGCAGGTGGGCGACGTAGGCCAGGAGCAGGGCGGCGGTGACCGCGAAGCTGATCCAGAATCCGGGGCCGACGAACAGCACCCCGACCAGTTCGACGGCGTTGAGCAAGAACAGCGCGGCAAGCACTCGCCGCCGGCGGTAGATGGCTGGGGGGCCCGGGCGGCGGCGCGGCTGGGGTCGGCGTGGGTGGGCGCCCGGGCGCCCGCCGAGCCGGCGCTGCCGTTTGGGGTTGGCCGGGACCGCGCGCAGCTGGTCCGACCGACGGGACTCTGGTGCCGATTCGGCACCGCCGGTAGCGGAGCCCCCATTTTCGCTTAACGTAACCGAAAGGGAACGTGGCGGATTTATCGGTCGGCGACCTGGGACAGTGCGGCGTCGTCGACGGCGCTGGAGCACCCGCGCCGTCGACTTCGCCCGCTCCGCCACCAGCCGCTCGGTCGCGTCGTACCGGCGGACCAGGGCCGGCGCCAGGGCGAGCAGGCCGGCGGCGGCGAGGACGGCGAGGAGCACCGAGGTCGGCACCCGCACCCCTCCCGTTCACCGAATTTCGGGCAAGCACAGGCCAACACCGGACGATCTTTCACGTTTCGGCCTGAAGCCGAAGATCCTACGGGCGGCTGCAAATGCCGTAGCTTGCAGTTACCTGAGGTTACGGGCGGAGGCACCGGATGCCGGCACGCCGCGCCGATCGTCTCGGCCGGGACCCGTTCAGCCGGTCGTTGCCCGTAGCCGGTACCAACGGGCCAGCAGGCCCCCCTCGGCCGCCACGTCCTCGCTGGTCAGGGCATACCCGATGTGGTCACGCCAGGCGCCGTCGATGTGCATGTAGCGCACGTGGTACGCCTCCTCGCGAAAGCCCAGCTTCTCCATCACCCGACGCGACGGCTGATTCTCCGGGCGGATGCTGATCTCGACCCGGTGCAGCCCGCCCGGCCCGAAGGCGTGGTCCACCGCCAGGGCAAGCGCGGTAGGGATGATGCCTCGCCCGGCCACCCGGGAATCCACCCAGTAGCCGACAGAGCCCGAGCAGAACGCCTGGCGCACGATGCTGCCGACATTCAGATGCCCGACCAGGCGTTCCCGTCCTCCCTCGCGGAGACAGACCACAAACGGCATGCTCTCGCCGATCCGGGCCGAGCGGCGCTGCTCCCGATACACCCAGCGAAAGGCGTCGGGTGAGTTCAGGTCCGCCCAGGCACCTGGGAGCGACGCCTCCCAGGGAGCAAGCCACGCCTCGTTGGCGCGGCGCACCTCAGACCAGGCCACGGCGTCGGAACGCCGGTAGGGCCGCACCAACACCGGACCATCCACCAACACGGCGGGCCAGCCCGGCGGACGTCGTCCCAGAAGGCTCACCGGCCGATCCTCCGCCCTCGGCGCCGGCCGGGGCAAGCACCCTCACCGACGTCGGTCCAGCAGCAACACGTCCACGGTGGAACCCGCCGCGGCGGTGGTCACCCGCTCACCGAGCACCAGCAACCCGTTCGCCTCGGCCAGCCCGGAAAGGGCCAGTGGGCCGCCCCGCAACGGCTGGACGGTGTAGCCGCCGCCACGCCGTTCCGCGACCTGCGCCGGTCGAAACTCACGCAACCCCGCTGGCGACGATATCGTCTCCAGTAGATGTCCCCGAACACCGGGGCGAAAAACCGGCTCCGCCCCGGCCAACATATTGATCACCGGTCGGGCCAGCACCTCGAAACCGATCAGCGCCGCCCCCGGGTCACCTGGCAGGCAGACCACCGGTACCTCCTCGGGGCCGACCGTACCGAACCCGAGGGCGGTGCCGGGGTAGAGCGCCACCTCGGTGAAGGCCACCGATCCGGTCCGGCTCCCCTCCCGACGGGAGAGAATCCGCCGGACCATGTCGCCCGGCCCGGTGCCGGTACCACCGGTGGTGATGATCAGGTCGGCGCGCAGGGTCTGGTCCTCCAGCAAGCCACGTAGCCCCTCCGGGTCGTCGTCGCAGATGCCCACCCGGTACGCGAGAGCGCCGGCCTCAGCCGCCGCCGCGGTCAACGCGTGCGAGTTCACATCCACCACCTGGCCGGGTTGGCTGCCCCGCCCCACCTCGACGAGTTCGTCACCGGTGGCCACGACCACCACGCGCGGGCTGGGCCGGACCACCACATGGCCGATTCCGGTAGCGGCGAGCACCGCGACCAGCGCCGGCGAGACATAGGTACCGACCCGGGCGAGCAACGTGCCGGCCGGGAGTTCCTCGCCGGCCTTGCGGACGCTGTACCCCCGCTTCGGCACCCGGTAGATCTCCACCGATGCCATTCCCTGGTCGGTCCACTCGACCGGAACCACCACGTCCGCACCGATCGGCAGCGGCGCCCCGGCGGCCACCGAGAAGCAGGTCCCCGGGGTGAGCCGGACCGGACGCCAACTAGCGGCACCCAGGTCACCGACGACGTTGAGCTGCACGACCCGCCCGCCGGGCGAGCCGGCCTGGGCCGGTAGGGACACGATGCCCCGGCCACCGGCGACGATGTCCTCCCAGCACGCCGCGTACCCGTCCACGGCCGCCTGGTCGAAGGCGGGGACGGAGTGTGTCGCGACGACATCCTCAGCGAGGACGTTTCCGTACGCCTGGGTGAGGTCGAGGTCGAGTGGCGGCAGTGCGCGTAACCTGCGCAGCACACTGCCCAGGTAGTCGGCGAGCGGCGTCAACTCGTTCACGGCCGCCTCGGCGTCGGCCGTCCCCGTCATGTACGCGGACCACCCGAGGAGCCCGCGTTGACGAAGTCGGCGAGCCACTTACGGAACTCTGCGCCAAGGTCGTCGCGTTCCGCGGCGATCTGCACGACGGTCTGGAGATAGCCCAACGGCATGCCCGTGTCGTACCGGGTGCCCCGGTAGACGATGGCGTGCACCGGCACCCCCTCGGTGCGCAGGCGTTCCATCGCATCGGTCAGTTGGATCTCGCCACCGCTACCCGGATCGGTACGGCGGATCGCGTCGAAGATTCGGCCAGGAAGAACGTAGCGGCCCAACACGGCGAGATTGCTGGGGGCTTCCTCCGGCTCCGGCTTCTCCACCATGCCGGTCACCCGAACCACGTCGCCGATGTCGGCGAACTCCGCCTCGGCTGGAGCCACCGAGGCGATGCCGTAACGGGTGGTCTGGTCGGGGTCGACCTCGAAGAAGGCCAGCACGACCCCGCCCGTCCGGGCCTGCAGCTCCAACATGGCCGGCAGCAGCGGCTCGGTCGGCTTCACGAACTCGTCCCCGAGCAGCACCGCGAAGGGCTGGTCCCCGATGTGGGACTCGGCGTAGCCGACGGCGTGGCCGAGCCCGAGCTGATCCGGCTGCCGGCAGGTGTAGATGGCGGCCAGGTCCTCGGTCCGTTTGACCGCGGCCAGCAACTCGGGCTTCTTCGCGAGCCGCTCTTCCAGGTCGGGGCGGCGGTCGAAGTGATCGACCATGGAGGTCTTGCCTCGCCCGGTGATCAGCAGGACGTCGGTGATCCCGGCCTGGGTGGCCTCCTCGACGATGTACTGCAACACCGGCCGGTCAACCACGGGGAGCAACTCCTTGGGCACCGCTTTGGTGGCGGGCAGGAAGCGGGTGGCGAGCCCGGCGGCCGGAATGACCGCCTTGACCGCGCGGGGACCGCCGGTCCCGGTGGCCGTCGATGGAGGTTTCGCTGCGTGCTCCGACATGCCGCGAGACTATCGGCCGCGGCTCTGCCGTGGCGGGTGAGGACCGGAAGTCGCGCCACGGGGCGGAACCGTCCCCGACCCCGGCGCTGCCTCGGTCTCCGACCCGTTCCCACCGACACGGGGCTGCGCCGGCGGCTCGCGCCGCGTCCCGGCTCGGGGCGTCCCCTCGGCCGTGCCGGCCGGCGCCGGTAGCCCGGGCGCGGGCGCCTTCGCCGCCCCGGCGACCCGGCAGGTGTCGCGACCGCTGGCTTTCGCCACGTACAGGGCTTCATCAGCGGCATTGAGCACCTCCTGGCCGGTGCCGCCGTGGTGGGGGTGGACAGCGACACCAATAGAGACGGTCACCGGCACCAGGGTCGGGGCAGCCAACCCGTCGACGGTGATCGGGGTGTCCCGTACCGCCGCACCGAGCCGTTCCGCGACGATGGTCGCACCCGTGACGTCGGTCTCCGGTAGCAGCACCACGAACTCCTCTCCTCCCAGTCGGAAGGCAAGGTCGACCTCGCGGATCTCGCCGCGGATCCGCCGGGCGAACTCAACCAGCACCCGGTCCCCGGCGGCGTGTCCGTGGGTGTCGTTGACGTGTTTGAAGCGGTCCAGATCGAGGGCGAGGACGCTGAGCATTCGGCCGAACCGGGTGGCCCGTTCCACCTCACGGCGAAGCGACTGGCGCAGGTAGCGGTAGTTCCAGAGACCGGTGAGCGGATCGGTCAGCGACAGCCGCCGGGTCTCCTCGTGCACCCGGACGTTGTCCACCGCCACCGCGGCGTGCCCGGCGAAGGTGCGCAGCGTGACCAGGTCGTCGTCGTCGAACTCCTCCCCGCCGAGCCGGTCGTAGAGGGCGAGCACGCCGAACGTCGCCGGCGCCGCACCGTCCGGCGGGCCACCCGCGCGGGGGGATGGGCCGCCATCCCGCGGAGCACCATCAGCCCGCGGAGCCGCGAAGGGCACCGCGATGTACGTCCGACAAGGGGGCTCCCCCGGCGGCGCCACGGATGGCTCCACCCGGCCGCGGCGTGCCTCTCCGCTGACCGTAACCGCGCCCACCAGGTCGCCCAGCGGCACCCGGATCGGCCCCGGCCCACCGGCCGGCGCCTCGAGCCCTTCGGTCGCCTGCGCGACCAGCAGCCCCGCCGAATCGACGAGGAGTACCGCCCCCGCTCGGGCGCCGGTCGCCGCGATCGCGCTGTGCAGAATGACCCGCAGGATCCGCTGCAGATCATGGGTACTGGCCAGGGTGTCCCCCAGTACCTCCAGGTGTCCCCGCAGCTGGTCCCGGCTGCTGGTCAGCGCGGCGACGTAGGTGCCGGTCTCCCGGGTCATCCGGTTGAACGCCGCGGCCAGCCGCCCGATCTCGTCCCGACCGCGCACCGGCACCCGCGCGGTCAGATCACCCCGGGCCACCCGGTCCACCGCCCCCGCCAGTTCGACCAGGGGTCGGCTGGCGGCCCGGGCCAGCCGCCCGGCGACAACGACCACCAACAGCACGGTCAACAGCACGGCGGCGGCCAGAGCGACGTACAGACTGGAGGGCTGGTCGCTCGGAACGGAGAGCACCAACGACAGTGGCTGCCCGTCGGACGGACCGACCCGCCGCATGTACCGACCGTCGTTGGTGCCCACCACCTGCTCCCCGTCCAATTCACCGGTAGCCCCGAGCACCGCCTCGCGCACTCCCGCCGACTCGGTGGTGCGCTGGAACCGGCCGGCCGGGTGGTCCGCGCCGTCGAGCAGGGTGACCGCTGCCCCGGTGAGCACCGCCAGCCGCGCCACGAATGCAGGGTTGACCGGCTGCACCGCGGTGACCGCGCCCTGCGCGACCCCGGTGGCGCCCCGTAGTTCCACCCGAACGGCCAGGGCACCGGGCGGAGCGTCGGCCGGGGTACGAGCCGCGCAGTCCCACCAGGGCGCGGCGGGCAGCGGCGCGGTGGCATGGAGCACCTGCCCCTCACCATCGGTGACCCGCACGGCGGCGGCGAGACCCCGATCGACCACCTGCCCCACGGCGACCGCCCGGTCGGCGGCGAGGGCCACCACCTCCGCGGCGGCCCGCAGCTGCTGGCAGAGCACGTTGACCGCGGTTCGGACGGCGGTCGTGGCAACCGCGAGCCGGTCGGCGGACCGACTTCGATCGATGCTGTTCACCGCCGACCCCACGAAGTACGCCCCGACCAGCACCGGGCCGAGCACCACCGTGAGGAGGACTGCGGTTAAGCGTGCCCGTAGTGTCACTCGGTCCCCCCGGGACTTCGCCGGCCGATGCCTGCGATGCTGACACAGAGTCACTCCCGGGTGAGCCCTGCGTCAGGAGTGTTGCGTGCCAGATTTTTCTGATCGGGCGGAACTGACCCGCGATGCGAAGTTTGCGGCGCGAACCAGACTGCTCGCCCACCGTCGGCGGCTCGGCGACGCCGAGCGCGCCGCCGCCGCCCGGCAGGTCCAGGCCGGCCTGGTCGCCCTGGTGCGCCGACTGCGCCCGCGCCGGGTGACCGCGTACGTGCCGGTCGCCACCGAACCCGGAGGCCCGGATCTACCGGCGGTGCTGCACGCCGCGCTGCCGGAGGGAGCCGAACTGCTGCTGCCGGTGCTCCGGGCCGACCTCGACCTGGACTGGGCGCCATGGACCGGACCCGACGACCTGGCAGCCGCCGGGCGGGGGATGCGGGAGCCGACCGCGCCCTCACTGGGGCGGGCCGCGGTCACGACGGCCGACCTGGTGGTGCTGCCGGCGCTGGCGGTGGACCGGCGGGGGGTGCGCCTGGGGCGGGGTGGCGGCTCGTACGACCGGGCGCTCGCCCGGGTCCCGACGACCATCCTGACCGTGGTGCCGCTGCACGATGGTGAGCTGGTGCACACGCTACCGGTGGAGCCGCATGACCGTCCGGTCCACGCTGTGGTCACCCCGGCTGACGGCCTGCGTACGCTGGACGATGCCCTACCGCGCTGAACCCGCGGTGGTGTCGCGCCCCACACGTCCGCTGGACGAATCCGGGGCGATGACGCACCATTGGCACTCGAATATCTTGAGTGCCAACCGACAGTGCCAGTTCCGGAGGAGAACGTGCCCACGTACCAGTACGCCTGCACCGCGTGCGGCCACCAGCTCGAGGCGGTGCAGTCCTTCACCGACGAGCCGCTGACCGAGTGCCCGACCTGTGCGGGGCGGTTGCGGAAACTGTTCAACTCGGTCGGCATCGTGTTCAAGGGGTCGGGCTTCTACCGCACCGACTCCCGCACCGACTCCGGCTCGGGCTCGGGTGGCGCGGCCAGCAAGCCCGCCGCCGCGAGCAACGAGTCCGGCTCGTCGAGCGACTCGACCTCGAAGGACTCGGCCTCGAGCGGATCGGCCTCGAACGGCTCCGCGGCGGGCGGCGCAACCTCCTCGAAGAGCACGGGCACCGCTGCCAACTCCGGCGGCAAGAAGACCCCCGCCGCCAGCGGCACCAGCTGAGCGTGGGGCGGGGTGGCCCCGCCCCACCCCGCGGCTTCCGGCACGTCGATCACGGGCAGCACCCGGTCGGGAAACGGTCCTTCAGCGGAACCGTCAACACGCCGGGGTCGTCCGTAGTCGCTCGGGGTTCAGCCCGATGGCAGGAAGCGGACCGACCGGGTCAGAGGTTCACGTCGACCGTGGCGGCGCCGATCACGATCCGATGGTCGGAACAGTAGCCGTCACACACGGTGGAGATGGAGAGCGAGTCACCGGGGTACGACCCGGCAAGGCGATTCTCTCGTACGAAGATGAGGTCAATTTTGCGACCCAGCCCACACGGGCCACCGTTGTCGACGGTGACCTCGCCGTACCCGGCACAACGGGTATCCGTGTCGTCCAGCTCCCGATAACTGCCATAGTTCGCGGAGTTGTACGGAGTGTTCAGACTGGACGAGTACCACTTGTCCAACCGCGCGTAGTCGGGCTGATTGTTGAGATCGCCAGCGAGAATGACGGTCACCCCAAGCGCGTACCCGAACCGAGTATCAGCGCAAGTGGGACCAAGATGGCGGAGATCAGTCTCCTGACGAGCAACCCGTTCTCCCGCCAGAACCGACAGTGGGAAAACATTCGCATGCGCCAACAAGCCGGGGTAGCGATCAACCCCGGCTTCGCCACGCGACGGTTTGGGCAGGGTGCGGCGACGACAGAGCCGGCCAGGCCCGCGTACTCAGTCCCAGTGCGGCGGGCGTTGCTCGAGCAGCCAGGCGTCGTTACCGCCGGTGGCTTCCCCCCACCCCTGGTCGGTGTCGTCACCGGCCCGCTCCGGCAGCATCGAGTAGCCGTCATCGCGCCGCTCGCTCGGCCGGTCCTCGGCACGCACCCCGGATCTCCCCGGCTCCTGGTGGTTCACGAGCACCAACCCTAGCCCAGCCGGCCGAGGGGAGAACGAGGTCACGATGCGCGTCGACGACCGGACGGTGGCGCGGAGCGGCCGTTGGTAGCGTCAGCGGACGTGACGACTCCCGGCAGCTCCGCGGACGACTACTGGCGATCCCCCGGCGTCGGTGCTCCGCGTGCGGAGCCTGACCCAGCCGGTGCTCCGCCCGGCGAGCCCGACCCGGCCGGTGCTCCGTCCGGCGAGCCCGACCCGCCGCCGACGGCTCCGCCCGGCGGATACACCGGCCCGCCGCCGACCATCCCGCCGCCGGCCGACTGGCATCCGCCGCTCCACGTCCAGCCGCCACCACCACGACAGCTCCCCGGACAGGACCTGACGGCGCTGGACCGGGCCGAGCAGCGAGCGCAGCACCTGACCTGGACCGTCGGCGCGGTCGTCGTCGTGATCCTGTTGGCGCTCAGCTGTGCGTTCTGCGTCCGGCTGGTGCGCTGAGGGTCAGAGGGTGTTCCCCCAGACCGCCTCGGCGCCGGTATGTCCGGTGAGCGAGACGTAGATGAGACTGACCACGGCGAGCGCGACCACCACCACTGACAGCACGCGAATCACCCAGGGCGGCGTTTTCGGCGCACGGGGGTGACCGCTGGTCACCACGAGCAGCACGATCACGGCGACAGCCAACGCCAGTACATATCGGAAAGTCAGGGCGCCGTACCGAGAGTGCTCAGCGATCTGGTCGACGATCGGCCCCTGTATCCCGCGGGCGGTGAAGAGGTCGTTCAGCTCCTCGCCGGACTGCACCGCGACCCAGGCGGTGGCCGGCGCCGTCACCGCCAGCAGGACGAGTGCCCAGTCGATCCGGGGCCGGAAGCGCGGCAACGCGACATAGGCGATCGCCACCAGCGCGAGCAGTGGCACGAAGACGACCACAGCGTGCACCACAAGCACGTGGGCGGGCAGCCCCATGAACTCCTTGAACATGGACACCTCCGGGTGAGTGCCGGCACGGGACGGCCAGCCTACGGTCACCTGACCCACCCACCTACGACCCGCGCCCGAGTTACACGCAGTCGTGATCCGTTCGGTTCGCCGCTCGGTTGTCGCTCTCGGTCGTCGCGTGCTGTCATTGGCGCATGTCCAGTAGTGAGGAGCTACTCCGGTCGAAGGGTCTGCGGGTAACCCGTCCCCGCCTCGCTGTCCTCGACGTGCTCGCCGCCGGGGGCCACCTGGAGGTGGACGAGATCGCCCGGCGGGTCCGAGAGCGCCTCAACTCGGTCTCCACCCAGGCGGTCTACGACGTGCTCGGCGCACTGTCCCGGGCCGGGCTGTCCCGCCGGATCGAGCCGGCCGGCAGCCCCGCCCGCTACGAGGCCCGCGTTGGCGACAATCACCACCACGTTGTCTGTCGGGGCTGCGGCGACATCGCCGACGTGGACTGCGCCGTCGGCGACGCTCCCTGCCTCGACCCGAACATCGCCCACGGTTTCGAGGTGGACGAGGCCGACGTGACCTTCTGGGGTCTCTGCCCCCGCTGCCAGGCCCGCCGCCGCGCCGACGATTGACCACCGACCCGGCTCCGCCGTTGCGCCGGGGACGACAACGCGCCGCCCTCCCGTGGGCGGTTGGGGCGTCGACCGTCACCCGTTGTCGGTCACCCGCTCCACGGCGGCCCACGGATCCTTCCCCGGCGTCTGCGCACCGGCCGGACAGTGCCGCCGGAAGTCACACCAGCCGCAGCGCGGCCCCGGAGCGGTGGGGAAGGCTTGCTCCGGGTCACCGCCAGCGGCGACCGAGCGCTCACCCGCAATGATGTCCCGGGCGGTCTCCTCAGCCCGGGACACCTGCCGCGCGAGTGACTCCGGGCTGTGCTCGTGCGCGGCGATGGTCCCGGTCGGCAGGTGGTGTAGCTCCACCCGGCGACACGGTTTGCGGAAGACCCGCTCCGCGGCGTACGCGTAGAGCGCCAGCGCCTGCGAGCCGCGGGCATCGTCGGTGTCCAGCCCAGCTCGGCCGGTCTTGTAGTCCACGATGGCGAGCTCCGCCCCCGCCGGCCCGACCCGGGAGTCGATCCGGTCGGCGCGGCCGTTGAACGCCAGTACCCCGGTTTTCACCGCGACCACCCGCTCCACCCCCAGCGGTTCGGTCTCCGGGTCAAGCGTCGCCACGTATGCCTCAAGCCAGCCCAGCGCCTTTCGGAACGCGGCTCGCTCCTGCTCGTGATCCCGGTAGCCGTCGCGCACCCAGGTGCCCTTGAGCAGCGTCGCCAGCGCCGCCGACCGTCGCCGGTCAACGGGGAGCGCATACCAGTTCTTCAACGCGGTGTGCAGGCTGGCCCCGAGTGAGTTGTGTGCCCAGGGCGGCCCCTTCTGCGGGGCGGGACGGTCCAAGTAGGTGTAGCGGTAGCGCCGTGGGCAGTCCGCGTAGGCGCCGAGTTTGCTGGGGGTGCAGACGAAGAGCCGCTCCGGCATGCCCTCGAAGCCGAGCTGTTCGGGCTCGGCGGCGCGGGGTCGCGGCGGGGTGGTGGAAGGTCGGCCAGCTCGTCGCACACCGCGATCCTGCCATCCGCCCCCGACAGAAGTCAGCCCGCGGTCGTGTACTGGGTGACGAAGGCGGCCACCGCGTCGGCGATCAACTGCACCGCGATCGCCGCCAGTAGCAGTCCGGCGATCCGGGTCAGCACCTCGATTCCACCCGGACGCAGGATCTTGACGATTCCGCCGGAGAAGCGAAGGACCACCCAGACGGCGAGCAACACGGCGACGATCGCGCCGGCGANCGCGGTGATGTCCTTCGCGCCATCGGCCTGCTGCATGAAGAGCATCGTGGCCACGATCGCACCGGGACCGGCGAGCAGCGGGGTGCCCAGCGGCACCAGCGCGATGTTCGAGGTGACCTGCTGGCTGGGGTCGTCCGCTTTACCGGTCAGCAGTTCCAGGGCGACCAGTACGAGCAGCAGGCCACCGGCGGCCTGCAGTGCGGGCAGGTCCACGTGCAGGTAGTCGAGCAGGGTCGAGCCCGCCACCGCGAAGATCGCGATCACCCCGAGCGCCAGCGCCACCGCCTGCCAGGCCGCCCGATGCCGGTCCCGGGCGGACAGCGGTCCGGTCAGCGCCAGAAAGATGGGCATCATGCCCGGCGGGTCGACGATCACGAGCAGGGTTACGAAGACCTCGCCGAAGAGCTTGATATCCACCGGATCAACCTAGCGGCGCCGGCGCGGACGTCACGTCGCCTCCCCCAGAAGGGACGCTGGTCACGCCGGCTCCGGCGTTGTCTCAGGCGCCGTCGTCGGCCTTTGCCTCGTCGGCTTCCTTGCCCAGCCGCGCCTCGACCGCCTGCGGCTCGTACATCTCCTCGACGACACGCAGGTAAAGCTCGTTCGGGTTGGGCAGATTCTTGATCTCGCGCAGCGCCTGTTCCTGACCGGCGGACTCGAGGACGAACGTGCCGTAGTTGAGCGCTCGCCCGGCTGGAGTCTGCTCGTATTTCATGTCGGTTACCCGAACCAACGGCATCATCGCCACCTGGCGGGTAATGATGCCGTTGACCACCATCACCCGCTTGTTGGTCAGGATGAACCGGTCGTACCACCAGTCAGCGACCCGCCACGCCACCCAACCCATCACGGCAAACCAGGCCAGCACGGCGACGGTGGTCAGCCCACCGACATCTCGGCCGGCGAGGAAGCCGGAGAGGTACCCCAGCACGAAGGTGGCCACCACGCCGATGAGCAGCGGGGTGACGAGGTGAACCCAGTGCCGCTTCCACTCACCCCGGTACCGCTCGGTGGGGAAGAGGTAACGGGCGACGAGGGAACTGGGCTCATCCTCCAACGGCAGGACCCGGCGCGGCGCCATGCCGGCCGCGTCCGCCCGCAGGCCGGCGATCTCGTCCTCGGAGATCTGCGGCGGCTGGTAGTCGCCCTCGGGGTCGGAAATCCAGCTCCGCCCCGACCTGCTGTCGTCGGCGAACCCGGGCCCCTCGCCCAACCTCGCCTCGTCGAACGGCCCGGGGCCCTGGAACGGGGGTGGACCGGATCCATAGCCGGATCCGTCCTCTGGTTCGATCCGGGGAATCGATTCCGTGTCGCGCTCCCGGCGCTCCCGGTCGGGGTCGTCGGGGTCGAAGGGGGGATCGGAGGGGCTACCCATCGTCGACTAGGCGACGATGTTGGTGACGAACTCGCCAAACCCCTGGGCGATGTCCACGAGACCGCCGCCAAGCGACTTGAAGACGTCCGCCGCGGAGTTCGGCCGGTAGGCCACGAAAAAGATCAAAAATGCGATACCGGCCCAGGTGAGGACCTTCTTGACCATGACGGGCCATCCTCTCGCGCGGGCGCCGGGTCCGATTACCGCAGCGACACTCAGAGTATCAGCGTGATGCCGTACAGTTATTTGACTGTGTCCGTTCTCCGACATTCCGAGGGACTTGTCAAGCCCATCGCAAGATCCGGAGGGGGTGCACCGTGCCTGAGCCCAAGGCGCGTCAACCTCGAGAGGTCGCGCTTGACGACCCACGAGCAACGCCCCGCACTCGCCGGCCAGGCTATCGCATGCAGCCACAATCCCCGAGCCTCACCGGCCGACGCGCTTCGATCCGTCGGTGATCTCACACGACACAGTGGAGGGGCGGCACCGCCTCAGGCCGGAGCTGGCCCGCCGTAGGACCGGATCCAGGCGTGCATCGCGATGCCACTGGCCACGCCGGCGTTGATCGAACGGGTCGAGCCGTACTGGGCAATCGAGAAGAGCTGGTCGCAGGCGGCCCGAGCAGGTTCGGACAGACCCGGGCCCTCCTGACCAAAGAGCAGTACGCATCGCCGGGGCAGCGTGGCCGTCTCCAGCGGTTGACAACCCGGCAGGTTGTCGATGCCAACCACCGAAAGCCCGGCACCCGCCGCCCAGCCGACGAAGCCCTCGATCGTCTCGTGGTGCCGCACATGTTGGTAGCGGTCGGTCACCATCGCGCCGCGTCGATTCCACCGGCGGCGGCCAACAATATGGACCTCGGCGGCGAGGAACGCGTTGGCGTTGCGGACCACGGTGCCGATGTTCAGATCGTGCTGCCAGTTCTCGATCGCCACGTGGAAGTCGTGCCGCCGCTGGTCCAGGTCCGCGACGACCGCCTCCTGTCGCCAGTAGCGGTACCGGTCAACGACATTGCGTCGGTCACCGTGCGCCAGCAGGTCTGGGTCATAGTGCGGGTCGTCGGGCGGGGTGCCCTGCCACGGACCCACCCCGACCTCAAACTGCTCACCGGTCACGGGTCCTAGAGGGTACGGCCAGTCGGACGCGCCACTCAGCCCAGCCCCAGGGCATTCCCGAGCCGATCGAGGAACCGGCGGTCGCTGCGGGCAACCGGCCCGCCCCGGCTCGGCTCGGCCCGGCAGACCCGGGCGGCGACCGACTGCACCCACTGCCGGTAGGCGGCCGAGTCCGCTGGATCGGCCCGCCGCTCGAGCAGTCGGGCCACCGCACGGGCGACCGCGAGCAGTTCGGCGTCGTCGGCGAGCCGCCCCCTCGGCGCGCTCGCCGAACCGTCGTGCCGGGCGTAGATCGTGGCCACCACCGCGCGGACCAAATCGCTGTCGAAGGACCGACCGGCGGCAACGGCGTCGAGGCCGGCCAGCCCAGCGGCGACCCCCCGCACGGGTACCTGGGTGGCGGTAACGACGACGGTCCAGCTGGGCAGGCTGGAGAGCAGGTCCCACTCCGCGGCGGAGTAGGCAGCAGCGGTCAGCGGTACGGCGTGGCGGCCAGTGACGGGCGGCTCGCCGGCGACGGAGTGGCTCATCGGAACCTCCGGCGCCAGCATAAGCCCCGATTACCGATAAAAGACCAACAAAACGAGGAGTACCGGATAAATCTGTAATAGCGCGAAGGATGGACCACGCCGGAAGCCTTCCGGAGCCTCCGGCGCGGCAACGCCGTCAGCGCGGCGTGGGGAAACTCGGCCGCTCCAGATCCACCCCGTCGGCGGCCGCGGCCTCGGCGTACGCCCTCTTCGGCACCATGACCTTGCGCCGGAACACACACACCAGCGTGCCGTCCTGGTTGTAGCCACGGGTCTCGACGGCGACCACGCCGCGGTCCGGCTTCGAGGAGGACTCCCGCTTGTCCAGGACAGTGGTCTCGCCGTAGATCGTGTCGCCGTGGAACGTCGGGGCGACATGGCGCAGGGATTCGATCTCCAGGTTCGCGATCGCCTTGCCGCTGACATCGGGCACCGACATGCCGAGCAGCAGGGAGTAGACGTAGTTGCCGACCACGACGTTGCGCTTGAACTGGCTCGCGGTCTCGGCGTAGTGCGCGTCCAGATGGAGCGGGTGGTGGTTCATCGTGAGCAGGCAGAAGAGATGGTCGTCGTACTCGGTGACCGTCTTGCCCGGCCAGTGCCGGTAGACCGCGTCAACCTCGAAATCCTCGTAGTAGCGGCCGAACTGCATCCTGGTCCCCCTTCGACGGGCGGTGATGAGTTCGGCACAGCATGCCTTACCGATCGTAAAGGTGGGCCAGGGGACGACGGTGGCCGGGAAAAGTCACACCAGTGCCAACCGAGGCCGGACGCAATGAGCGGCGGGGCCCTCCCCGGCACCCGCCGCCCACGCTCTGATGCGACAGATTCTGCCGCACGGCAACCACTTTCCAACAGAGACGGGGATCACAGTTTCCTTTTTGTTACATCACTCAGCGTAATCCACAGCCCTGCTGCAAGTGATCACGGTGAATCCGATAGCCCCTTGTCATGACTAAAGTTACCGACACGTACCCACAGTGCCGCCCACCCACCCTGAGAGCGCTCCCACTACCGATGGTAACGCAAATGCGACATGCACTTGCGTATTGCAGCACCCACTCGACACCGATAGACATCGATGATGCGTGACCCCTCGCCGTAACCAACCCACGGCGGCGGCGTTTCGGCCATCAGGGCCCCGGGAATTCCCCGCGGCGTGCTCTGGTTCGACCAGAGGTAGCTGTTCCACGTGATCGGAGAGATTGAGATGGCAACCGTTGAGCTGACCACGGCGAACTTCGACGAGTTGACCGGTGGCGACGGAATCGTGCTGGTCGACTTCTGGGCCGACTGGTGTGGCCCCTGCAAGCGGTTCGCCCCGGTGTACGAGCGCTCCTCGGAGAAGCACCCAGACATCGTCTTCGGCAAGGTCGACACCGAGGCACAGCAGGAGCTGGGTGCAAAGTTCGACATCCGCTCCATCCCGACGATCATGGCGATCCGCGACGGGGTCATCGTCTTCGCCCAGCCCGGCGCGCTGCCCGAGTCGGCCCTCGAGAACCTGATCGAGCAGGTCGAGGCGCTGGACATGGACGACGTCCGCAAGAAGCTCGCCGAGCACCCCCACTGACCCACCCCGGGCCGGGCCGGCACACCCCACAACGCTTGCCCACCTGTTCGTACCTGTGTTCGAATACCAGTCATGCGCTGGGACAACCTCGCCGCCGATCCGAGCACGATCGGCCTCGACGGGTCAGCGCCAGCGGCGCCACCCCTGCCGCTGGCGCTCACCGGCGCCACCGTCCGCAGCTTTCCCACGCCCGACTTCGCCGGCATGACCTTCTATGAAATCCAGGCAAAGTCGATCATCAACCGAGTCCCCAGCACCTCCCGGGTCCCCTTCGAGTGGACCATCAACCCGTATCGGGGTTGCAGCCACGCGTGCGTGTACTGCTTCGCCCGCAACACGCACACCTACCTCGGCCTCGACGCCGGTGCCGACTTCGACCGCAGAGTGATCGTCAAAACCAATGCCGGCGAGTTGCTCCGCCGAGAACTGGCAGCACCCAGCTGGCGGGGCGGGCAGATCGCGATGGGCACCAACGTGGACTGCTACCAGCGAGCAGAGGGGCGCTACCAACTCCTACCGGGGATCATCAGCGCGCTACGGGATTTCGCCAACCCCTTCTCGATCCTCACCAAAGGCACCCTCATCCTGCGTGACCTTCCCCTGCTCCGCCAGGCCGCCCAGGTGACCCGGGTCAACCTGGCCTGCTCGCTGGGCTTCGTGGACGAACGGCTCTGGCGGGCGGTCGAGCCGGGCACGCCGAGCCCGGGTCGCCGGCTACACGTGGTCCGCCAACTCACCGAAGCCGGCTTCGCCGTCGAGGTGCTGATGGCACCGATCCTGCCCGGCCTCAGTGACGACGACGAGTCCATCGAAGCGACCGTGGCGGCGATCGTCGATGCCGGGGCCACCGGCGTGACCCCGATCGCGCTACACCTGCGCGCCGGCGCCCGGGACTGGTATGCCCGCTGGCTCGGTCGCGCCTTTCCGCACCTGGTCCCCCGCTACCGTGAGCTGTACGGGGCCGGCGCGTACTCCCCGCAGTCGTACCAGCGGGAGCTGACCGCCCGGGTCCGGATCGCGGCCCGCCGGCACGGCCTACATCCCGGCGCTCCCCGGGACGCCCCGCGGCCCCCCGACCGGCCGCACGCCGAGCAGCTCAGCCTGCTCTAGCCGCCCCCACCGGATCCCCCGACTCTCCGCCCCACCAGATCCCGACGGGGACGTTAGAGTCGATGGATGCGCGGACCCCAGCAGATCCTCGCCGACGCCACCGTGATCGCTGTTGTCGGCGCGTCCCGGGATCCGCGAAAATTCGCGCACACCGTGCCGCTACAGCTGCAACAACACGGCTGGCGGATCATCCCGGTCAACCCGGCCGTGGACGAGTTGTTCGGCGAGCGCGCCCACCCGTCCCTCGCCGACATCCCGCACCCGGTCGACCTGGTGAACGTATTCCGGCCGGCCGACGACGCGGTGGAGGTCGTCCGCTCGGCCGTCGCAATCGGCGCACCGGCGGTCTGGCTGCAACTCGGCATCGTCTCCCCAGCGGCCCGACGGATCGCCGCCGACGCTGGCATCGACTACGTCGAGGACCGTTGCCTCGGCGTCGAACGCGCCGCCGCCGGCCTGAGCCGCCGGGGCTGACCGGACGCGTCAGAGCCGGTACTCCCGGAGCAGACCACGAGAGATGATGGTCTTCTGGATCTCCGAGGTGCCCTCCCCGATGAGCAGGAACGGGGCCTCCCGCATCAGACGCTCGATCTCGTACTCCTTGGAGTAGCCGTAGCCACCGTGGATCCGGAACGCCTCCTGGACCACCTCCGCGCAGTACTCGGAGGCGAGTAGCTTGGCCATGCCGGCCTCGACATCGTTGCGCTGACCGGCGTCCTTGAGCCGGGCGGCGTTGACCATCAACGCGTGCGCGGCCTCGATCTTCGTCCCCATCTCGGCCAGCTTGAACGCGATGGCCTGGTGTTTGGCGAGCGGCTGGCCGAAGGTGCGACGCTGCTGCGCGTACGCGGCGGCCAGCTCGAAGGCGCGGATCGAGATGCCGCAGGCCCGGGCCGCCACGTTCACCCGGCCCACCTCGATCCCGTCCATCATCTGGTAGAAACCGCGACCGACCTGTTCCACTCCGCCGAGCACCGCGGACTCGGGGACAGTCACGCCGTCGAGAACCATCTCGGTGGTCTCGACCCCCTTGTAGCCCATCTTGTCGATCTTGCCGGGGATGGTGAGGCCCGGAGCGGTCTCCCCAAAGCCCGGCTCCTTCTCCAGCAGGAAGGTGCTCATGTTCCCGTACACCGAATCGGCGCCGGTGTCGGTCTTGACCAGGGTGGCGACCACCGACGCATACGCCCCGTTGGTCAGCCACATCTTCTGGCCGTTGAGGACGTAGTCCGCGCCGTCCCGGACCGCCCGCGAGGTGATCGCCGAGACATCGGAGCCGCACTCCGGCTCGGACATCGAGAAGGCCCCACGTACCTCGCCGGTGGCCATCTTCGGCAGCAACCGAGCCCGCTGGTCGACCGAGCCGTGCTGAGAGATCAGGTACGCCACGATGAAGTGGGTGTTAACGATGCCAGAGATCGACATCCAGCCCCGGGACAGCTCCTCCACCACCAACGCGTAGGTCAGCAGCGACTCGCCCAGACCGCCGTACTCCTCGCCGATGGTCAGGCCGAACAGCCCCATCTCACGCATCCCGTCCAGGATGTCGGCCGGGTACTCGTCGGCGTGCTCCAACCGCTGCGCGTGCGGGATGATCTCCTTGTTCGCGAACTCCCGGACGGTTTCCAGAATCGACTGTTGCACGTCGGTCAGGCCGGGTGTCTGGGCGNGNCGAGCCATATCCGCCTCCGGGTCGTTGTGCTACTCGGGGGTAACCAGATGCCCGGCCAGTATCGGCGGCGCGGGCGGTGCCGCCAAGGTGACCGGTCCCCCCAACCGCTGTGAAAAGTTTCACCAGCCGGGGTAGCGTCCGGCCATAGGGACCTCGGCAGGAGGAGAAAACCGTGAGCCAGCCACCGTCGCCCGATCCACCGGATCCCGACCGGCCCGCGTCCCCCTGGGAACAGCCCGCCGCCGGCCCGGAGCCGCCCCCTTCACACCGAACAGACCCGAACCAGCCGCCGGAGCACGGTGCGGCGCAGGGCGGCCAGCCCCAGTGGGGGCAGCAGCAGTGGGAACAACAGCAACAATGGGAACAGCAGCAACAACCGTGGGCGCAACAGCCACAGTGGGGGCAGCAGCACCAGCTCTATGATTCGCCCAGAAGCTCGGCGACGAACGTCCTGGCCGTGCTCTGCCTAGTCTTCGCCTTCGTCTTCGCACCCGCTGGCATCGTCCTCGGCCACCTGGCCCGCCGACAGCTGCGCACCAGCGGCGAGTCCGGTGGCCAACTCGCCACCGCGGGCCTGATCCTCAGCTACATCTTCACCGCGCTCGGCCTGTTGGCCTGCTGCGGTTGGGCGGTCCTGGCCGCCGTCGGCGGCAACGACAGCGGCACGTACTGAATCGAAGCGCCCTGGCCCGTGGCGTGGTGACCGGGTGTTGAGCGCCGTCGGGTCAGCGAAACTGCGCCTCGCGCACGCTGTTGCCGCCGTCCACGACCAGCATCTGACCGGTGATGTAGGAGGCGGCCGGCGAGCAGAGAAACGCGATGGACGCCGCCACCTCATCCGGCGTGCCCGGCCGGCCCACCGGCGTCCCCAGACCTTGTTTGAGCTCGGCCACCGTTGATGCGGCGGTGTGGATGGTCCCCGGGGCCACCGCGTTGACGGTCACCCCGTCCGCAATCATCTCCATCGCCAACGCCCGGGTCAGCCCGACGACTCCGGCCTTGGCCGCCGCGTAGGCGGCCTCCGTTGGCAAGGCATTGACCGGGCCGGCGGTCGCCGCCAGGCTCACGATCCGGCCCCAACCCCGCTCGGCCATCCCGCCGATGAACGCCCGGCTGCACAGGAAGGCCGTGGTCAGGTTGCGATCGATCTCACCGCGCCACTCCTCGTAGCTGAGCTGGGCGACCGGCCGCAGCACCTCCGGGCTCGCCCGACTCGCCAAGCCGGCGTTGTTGACCAACACCTCCACCTCACCGAGCTGCTCGGTGACCGCATCTGCCAACGCACCGACCTCCGACTCGTCGGTGAGGTCAGCCACGAACCCGGTGACCCCCAGTTCGCCGGCCCGCTCGTGGATGCGGCGAGTGGTGGAGACGATGGCGACCCGCGCGCCCAGGTCGGCGAGGCGACGCGCGGTCGCGTACCCGATACCGTCCGGGCTGCCGGCTCCGGTCACCAACGCCACCCGCCCGTCTAGCCGCATGGTGACCAGCTCCGGCAGGGGTACCTGCTCGTCCTGCCCGCCGGGCCCGGCCAGACTGCCGCCCGTCGCCCGGCTGCGGCGGGCCACACCGCGCCGACTCGCGTCTCGTTTCGGTCGGCTCCCGGCACTCGCGTCAATCGCCATGCCAGAATCCTGCCTGTTTGCCCCGGCCCGAGCAACGCGGCGCGGTGGCAGTGCCCCGAATTTCATTCGGCTGACTACGCTGGCGGCTCACCATTACCCAAACGGAGAGCAGAACCAGACCATGACCTACCCCCCCTCCTCCGGCGACTGGCAGGACCCCACCAGACCACTTGGCGGGTTGCCGGACGACAGTCAGCAGCCCGGGCAGCAGTCCGCTCCTTCCGCCCCGGTAGGCGACCAACCCGGGCTCGGGCAGCCAGCCGGGGGCGTTCCCTACCCCCCGACCGACCCGTACCCGGGCGGCTACCCGGCGGGCGCCAACCCACCGGGCACGTACCCACCGGGGGCGTACCCGCCGGGCGCCAACCCACCGGGCACGTACCCGGCGGGCGCGTACCCGCCGGGCGCCAACCCACCGGGGGCGTACCCGACGGGCGCGTACCCGGGCTACGGCTACCCCCAGCCGCAGACGAACAGTATGGCCATCGTCGCCCTGGTGTTGTCGCTGTTCGGGCTGATGTCCTGCATCACCGCGCCGGTCGGGGCAGTCCTCGGCCACATCGCGCAGAAGCAGATCCGGGAAACCGGCGAGCGCGGCGAGGGTATGGCGAAGGCCGCGATCATCGTCGGCTGGATCCTGACCGGCCTGGTAGCGCTCCTGATCGTCTTCTACGTGGTGGCGTTCGTCATTATCGCCACCGAATCCGCGAGCACCGTCTGAGCCAACCGGCCGCAGCGGGCCGCCCCGGGAAACCGGGGCCAGGCCCGGCGGGCCGGAATCGGCTGACCGCCCCGACCGCCGGCCGGCTACTGCGCGGGCGGGGTGAAGGAAGAGGTACGAACCATCCCGGCCGCTCGGCCCTTCGCCGCGATTACCAACGCCATCTTGCGCGACGCCTCGTCAATCATCTCGTCGCCGAGCATCACCGCACCGAGCTTGCCGCCAGCCTCGGAGGTGTAGTGCTGGTAGGCGTCGAGGATCAGCTCGGCGTGGTCGTAGTCGTCCTGGGCTGGGGAGTAGACCTCGTTTGCGGCCTCCAACTGGCCCGGGTGCAGCACCCACTTCCCATCGAAGCCGAGCGCGGCCGACCGCTTGGCCACGTCGCGGAACCCATCAACGTCCCGGATCTGCAGGAACGGGCCGTCGATCGCCTGCTTGTCATGCATCCGGGCAGCCATCAGGATGCGCATCAGAATGTAGTGGTAGGGATCGCCCGGGTAGTCCGGAATCAGCGCCCCGACCGCCAACGACTTCATATTGATCGACGCCATGAAGTCAGCAGGGCCGAAGATGATGGCCTCCACCCGGGGCGACGCCGCGGCGATCGCATCGACGTTCACCAGGCCAGCCGCGTTCTCGATCTGCGTCTCGATCCCGATCCGCCCGACCTGGAGGCCGAGGGTCTTCTCCACCTGGGTGAGGGTGAGGTCCAGCCACCGCACCTGGCCGGCGTCCTGCACCTTCGGGAGCATGATGCAGTCCAGGTTGGCGCCGGCGCCCTCGACCACATCGATGACGTCCCGGTAGGTCCATGGGGTGGTCAGGTCGTTCACCCGGACCACCCGGGTCTTGCCGGTCCAGTCGCCCTCGTTGAGGGCGGCGACGATGTTCTTCCGCGCGTCCGGCTTCGCGAGCGGGGCGACCGCGTCCTCCAGATCAAGGAAGACCTGGTCGGCGGGGAGGCCCTGCGCCTTCCCCAACATCTTGAGGCTGGAACCCGGTACCGCGAGGCAGGACCGACGGGGGCGACCGACTGCGGTCATAAAGCGCTCCTTCCAGCGTCCGGCGACAGGCCGGCGCCACCTCAACCATGCAGACGTATATGGACTTGGCGACCCAAACAGGCGGCTTGACGAAGCCAAAGTAATGGGGAGGTCACGGTAACCTCGTGCCGTGACTGGGGTGAACGAACCTGTGGAAGATCTCACTGGGCGTCGACTGGTGGTGGTGACCGGAGCCAGCTCCGGCATCGGCCTCGCCGCCGCCGTTGACCTGGCCTGCCGCGGCGACCGGGTGGTACTCGTCGGACGCGACTCGGCCCGCCTCCACGCCGCCGCCGAGCAGGTCCGGGAGGCGGCTGGCGAACTGCCGGCGGTGTTCCGCGCGGACTTCGCCGTCCTCGACAACGTCCGTGCCCTGGCAGAGCAGCTGCGCGCCGCGTACGACCGGATCGACGTGCTGGCCAACAACGCTGGGGGGATCGTGCTCGCGCCGACCACCACCGTTGATGGCTACGAGCTGTCGATGCAGACCAACCATCTCGCACCGTTCCTGTTGACCAATCTCCTGCGGGATCGACTCGGCCGGGTCGTGGTGACCGCCTCCGGCGCCCACCGCAGCGGTTCGCTCAACCCGAACGATCTCAACCAGCCGCTGCGCCGGTACCGCGCGATGAGCGCCTACGGCACCAGTAAACAGGCGAATATCCTGTTCACCACGGAGGCAGCCCGACGCTGGCCGGACCTGCCGACGTACTGCTTCCACCCAGGCGTGGTGCGGACCCGGTTCGGCGGTGACAGCCGGTTGATCACCTTCGCCATGCGCCTGATGCCGGCCCGCCGGGCGGAGAAGGGGGCCGAGACCCTGGTCTGGCTCGCCAACCAGGCTCCGGAACGGCTCCACAGCGGCGGGTACTACCAGGATCTACGGCTCCGCCAACCAGCCCAGAAGGCAACTGATCCGGAATCGGCCGCCCAGCTCTGGGAAACCAGCGCGAAGGCGGTCGGCATCGACGGGAGCCAGGGGTCCGGGGAGGGTCAGGCGCGCTGACCCCGCGCGCTGCTGTGGATCACCACCGCGACGCCCACCAGCAGCAACGCCAGGCCCGGCAACGCCAGCGGCGGTGGCAGCTGGCCCAGCCAGACCCAGCCGAGCAGCGCCGCACCCGGAGCCTCCAACAGAATCAGCAGACTGACCGTGGTGGCCGAGACCCGGCGCAGCGCGTAGGTGAACATCGAATGACCAAGCAGTTGGGCACCGACCACCAGGGCCAGCACCGCGAGCCAGGTACGGGTGTCGAAGCCGGACAGCCGCACCCCACCGATCCAACAGACCACGAGTAGGACCAGAGCGCAGACGCCATAGCAGACGGTGGTGTACGTGGTGGTACTGACCGTTCGACGGACCTGCTCCCCCAGGGCGGTGTAGACCGCGGCGAACATTCCGCCGAGGATCGCGAGCAGATCACCGAGGAAGGCCGGCCCGGAGAGCGCGAAGTCGGCTCCGGTGGCCAGTGCCGCGCCGGCGACCGCCACGCCGACGCCGACCCACACCGCCCTCGGCAGTCGCCGCCCCTGGGCCTGCGCGATCAGCCCCTGCCAGACGGGTTGGGTGGCGACCAGTGCGGTGGCCGCCGCCACCGTGGTGAGTTTGACGCTCGGCATCCAGGTGGCGAAGTGCGCGGCGAGCGCTAACCCGGAGAAGACGCAGTATCGACCGGCGCGTCGTCCGGCCGGAGCGGCCAACGCCCGCAGCTCGGCCCGCCGCAGGAGCAGAGTGGCCGGACCGAGCACGGCGGTCGAGAGCAGGTTGCGCCAGAAGGCGACCGCCAGGGCCGGTGCGGCGGCGAAGGCGACCAGCGGCGCGGAGGACGACACGGCGAGCACGGCGAGGACGAGCGCGCCGCCGGTCAACGGCTCCGACGGCAGCCGGTACGGCAGGGCGGGCACAAAGAGTAATAGTCCCACGTATCCGAAGCCGATTCGATCAGCCTTCGATCACGATCGTCCGCGACGCACCGCCGACCTTCAGCGCCGAGGGCCCCATGCCCAGGTTCCGGGCGGTGCTCTTGTTTGGCACGCTGCCCGGCGTGGTCGGCCCCCGCTGGGCAGCACCAGCCGGCGGAGGTCAGCGTCGGCGGACGCGGTGCAGCCGGAACGGCTTGCGGGTGGCCCGCACCACCGCTGCCGGGCGGGGTGGCTGGGCCAGTGAATCGGTGGGGAGTGCCGGGCCGGCCAGCGGATCGCCAGCGGGAACGAGGCGGTTGAGCGCGCAACCGACCGCCGCCCAGCGGGCCACGAGGTCGGCAGCCGAACCTGGTGCGTTCAACCGCTTCGCCGCAACCAGCGGCGCGCTGGTCTCCCAGTCTTCGGTACCGGGCAGCAACCGGGTCACCTCCGCCGGCCAGGTGACGATCCGGCCGCCGTGATCGCCCCGCAGCGTGACCTCCGCCCGCCGCGCGTCGGCGAGCCCGGGAGCGGACTGCTCCCCCGGCCCGCTGACCACGAGGAGCGCGCCCGCCAGGGGCACACACCAGAGCGCGGATGCCGGGGCGTCGGCGACGCCGACCCAGGCGATGCCCGCCTTCTTCAGCGCCTCGTCAACCAGCAGGTTGCTGCGTCGTACCGCGTCACTCACCCCCGCATCCTCCCGCACCGACCGCTGGTCCGCACCCGTGGTCGGGGGTTGACGCAGCCCCGGTTCGCCGTCGCGGCAGCGACCGCACCGCCCGCAGCGACCGCGCCGCCCGCGCCGCTCAGCCGACGAACGGCGGGATCACAATCTCACCCCGGGCCACCGGTACCACCCGGCCGCTGACGGTGGCACCGAGGGCGGCCCCATCCGTCGCGGTAACCGTGCAGGTCAGCGCGGATGGTCGGTTGATCTCGCTGCCCTGGCGGACGGCGTAACCGGTCCGGCCAGTACCGGGTAGCAGCCCACTGGCCACCAGCCACACCCCCAGTCCCAGGGCGGCCGACCCGGTCGCTGGATCCTCCGGCCCCCCCAGCCCGGGGACGAAGACCCGGGTGTGCGCGGTCCGCGACTCGGCATCCCAGGAGAAGACCGCGACGTGCTCCACGCCGTACCGCTGTGCGGCCCCCGAATTCAGCTGGGCGCGGGGCACCGCGTCCCGACGCACCGGAAGGAACGGAAACTCCAGACCGCAGCCGGCCACCCGGGGCGCCGGCCCGGCCTGGTTAACCGCGGTGAGGCCAACCAGTTCCAGCAGCGGTCCCGGATCCAGCTCGGGGCCGAGCGTCGGCGTGCCTCCGGTCAGCGTCGCGCCGGTCGCATCCACCTCGATCGGCAGCACACCGGCGCCGCACTCCTGCCGGACCGAGCCGGTGGCGAAGAGACCACGCCGGCTGGCGGTGACCGCCGCGCCAACACTTGGATGACCGGCGAACGGCAACTCGGCAGCCGGGGTGAAGATCCGCGCCCGATAGGTGGCGTCTGCCCGGGTTGGTGGGAGCACGAACACCGTCTCGGAGAGGTTGAACTCCAGTGCGAGTGCCTGCATCTGCTCCGTGGCCAACCCCTGGGCGCCAAACACCACCGCCAGTGGGTTACCGGCGAAGGGGCGATCGGTGAAGACGTCCACGATCTCGTAATCCAGGGTCGACATGCTGATAGACAATAGGCACCTAGGCTGGTCTGCGTGAGTACGCCGACCCGGGTCTACATCGCCCGGCTCGCCGGAGTCGCCGTCTACGACCCCAACGGCGACCAGGTGGGCCGGGTCCGCGACGCGGTAGCTCGGCTACGGGCCACGAAGCACCCGCCGGAGGTGGTCGGCCTAGTCGCTGAGATGCCGATGCGGCGGCGGATCTTCCTCTCGATCAACCGGATCACCTCGATCGATCCGGACGCCGTGGTTCTCGGCACCGGCACCCTCAACCTACGCCGGTTCGAGAAGCGCCCGAACGAGCTGCTCGTTCTCCAGGAACTGCTCGACCGCCGGGTGCAGATCCACCCGGACGGGGTGGCCGGGGTCGTGGTGGATGTCGCCATGGAGGCGACCCGCGACGAGTGGACGTTGACGCGAGTCGCGATCCGCGAGCACACCGGCCGGCTCACCCGCCGCGGCAACCTGCGCCAGCTCGAGTGGGACCGGGTTCGCGGGTTGAGCGGGATCGCCGACAACCGGGGCACCGCCAACCTGCTGGCGGTCCTGGAGGAGATGCGCCCCGCGGACCTGGCGAACGCCCTGCAGGACCTGCCCGACGAACGGCGCAACGAGATCGCTGCCGCCTTCGACGACGAACGGCTGGCCAACGTGCTCAGCGAGTTGCCGGAGCACGACCAGGTGGAGGTCCTGGCCGCACTGGACCGAGAGCGGGCCGCGGACGTACTGGAGCAGATGGACCCGGACGACGCCGCCGACCTGCTCGGCGCGTTACCGCCACCGGAGCAGGATGTCCTGCTCGACCTGATGGAGCCGGACGAGGCCGATCCCGTACGCCAGCTCCTCAAGTACACGCCGGGCACGGCCGGGTCGGTGATGACCTCCGAACCGGTGATTCTGCCCCCGGACGCCACGGTGGCCGAGGCGCTGGCCCGGATCCGCGAGCCCCAGCTCTCCCCCGCGGTAGCCGCCCAGGTCTTCGTCACCCGGGCGCCGCTGACCACACCGACCGGCCGCTACCTCGGAATCGTGCACTTCCAACGGCTGCTGCGGGAGCCGCCGGCTGACTTGTTGGGCGGAGTGGTGGTCAACGACATCGACCCGCTGCGGCCGGTCACCCCGCTACCTGAGATCACCCGCCGGATGGCCACCTACGACCTGGTCGCCATGCCGGTAATCGACCGCAGCAGCCGGTTGGTGGGCGCGGTCACCGTGGACGACGTGCTGGACCATCTGCTGCCTCGGGACTGGCGGGACCGGGACGCGCGGCCGTCCACCCCGGTCGGCACCGGCGAGTCGTCGGACGGTACGGATGGTTGAGCGGCGGCGGCCGGAGCGGTTGGATCAGCCACGCGAGGTCCGGCGCGTCCAGCTGCCCCGGTTCGACCCGGAGGCTTTCGGCCGATGGTCGGAGGCGATCGCCCGGGGGATGGGCACCGCCCACTTCATCGTCTACATGACGGTGGTGATCGCCGCCTGGTTCAGCTGGAACACGCTCGCCCCCACGCATCTTCGGTTCGACCCGTACACCTTCACGTTCCTGACCCTGATGTTGTCGTTGCAGGCGAGCTACGCGGCTCCGTTGATCCTGCTCGCGCAGAACCGCCAGGCGGACCGGGACCGGCTGGCGCTGGAGGAGGACCGGCGTCGGGCTACCGCCCAGAAGGCCGACACCGAGTACCTGGCCCGGGAGATCGCCGCGCTCCGGAACGCGATGGGTGAGGTCGCCACCCGCGACTTCCTCCGCTCCGAGCTGGCCCGGCTCGCCGAGGAGCTGGACGACGCCGCCCAACGCCGGTTGCGCCGGCAACACCGGGCCCCGGGGCAGCCGGTTGACGGGGACGGGCTCGACGAACCCCGGGATGAGGTGGAGACCGATCCGGCCGGCGACGGCCGCACCGGTGCCGGGAACGGGTGACCGTCGTCGCTGCCACCCAGGGCGGCGCCGCATCGTCGCCGACGTAGCATTGCCGTCATGTCTGCACCAGCCAATACCGTCTCCGACGCGATTCAGGCCGCCCTGGCCACTGTCAACGACCCGGAGATCCGCCGTCCCATCACGGAGTTGGGGATGGTCCGCTCCGCGGCGATCGGCGACGACGGCGTGGTTCAGGTTGAGCTGCTGCTCACCGTCGCCGGCTGCCCGCTGAAGGAGAAGCTGCGCTCGGACATCACGGCCGCCGTGGGCACGGTGCCGGGGGTGACGGGGGTGGAGATCGAGTTCGGCGTGATGAGCCCCGAGCAACGCAAGGAACTCCAGACCAGGCTACGCGGCGGCGGCACCGACCAGGAGCCGGTGATCCCGTTCGCCCAGCCCGGCTCCCGTACCCGGGTTTACGCGGTGGCCAGCGGTAAGGGCGGCGTCGGCAAGTCCAGCGTGACGGTCAACCTGGCGGCGGCGCTGGCCGCCCGGGGGCTCTCCGTCGGGGTGGTTGACGCGGACATCTACGGCCACTCGGTGCCGCGGATGCTCGGGGCCGAGGGGCGACCCACCCGCGTCGAGGACATGATCATGCCGCCCGAGTCGCACGGGGTGAAGGTCATCTCGATCGGGATGTTCACCCCCGGCAACGCCGCAGTGGTGTGGCGGGGCCCGATGCTGCACCGGGCCCTACAGCAGTTCCTCGCCGACGTGTACTGGGGCGACCTGGACGTGCTCCTGCTCGACCTGCCCCCGGGCACCGGAGACGTGGCGATCTCGCTGGCCCAGCTGCTGCCCAACGCCGAGATCCTGGTGGTCACCACGCCGCAGACCGCCGCCGCCGAGGTGGCGGAGCGGGCCGGCGCGATCGCGTTGCAGACCCACCAGCGGGTGGTCGGCGTCATCGAGAACATGTCGTGGCTGGAGCTGCCGGACGGCACCCGAATGGAGGTTTTCGGGGCCGGCGGCGGCCAGGCGGTCGCCGATTCGTTGACGAAGGCCGTTGGTGCGCAGGTGCCGCTACTCGGTCAGGTCCCGCTCGACACCCGGGTCCGCGAGGCCGGCGACGAGGGCAACCCGGTCGTACTCGCCGAGCCGACCGCCCCCGCCGCTGCGGCGCTGGGCCAGGTCGCCGACCGGCTCGCGGTACGACGCGAGTCACTGCTCGGCAAACCGCTGGGCCTCAAGCCGGCTGGCAGCTAGCTCGACCTGGTCGGGCCGCTCGGCAACACCCGGCGGGCCTCTTGCCGGGCGGCCCGCCGGTCAGTCGGTCAGGCGGGTGGCTGGGCCCGCCGGTCAGGTGATCAGGCGAGCCCGTAGGTCGCCGACCTCGGCTGCGGTCAGGCCGTTCTTGAGGAGGTAGTCGGGCATCGTCAGGGCGGCGACCGTCGAGCTCAGCGATGCCTCGATGGTGGTGTTCCGAGTCGCCAGGAACTCCGTCACCGCGACGAGTTGGTCTGGGTGACCAAGCTCGGCGTAGCGCTGCCGCATCCGCTCGTAGGAGAGCAGGTAGTCGGCGACGATCTCCTCCGGCGTCGCCTCCGCCAAGGTCAGCAGCACCAGCGCGAGCAGCCCGGTCCGGTCCTTGCCGCCGGAGCAGTGAAACAGCACGCAGCCCGGTGCGGCGGTGCTGATCGCCCGGACGGCGGCTGTCACCCGCTCCGACTGCTCGGTCAGCATCGCCGGGTAGTACAACGGTGACGCCAGGTTATCGATCTTCTCCCAGTGCGCGTAGAAGGGTGTGCCGACCGGTTCGAGCGGCACCCGCACCGTCGTGATCCCCGCTGGTCTGGGCGCGCTGTCCGGCCCGTACTCGTCGGCGTTTCGCAAATCGACGACCGTGCGAACCCCGTACGCCCAGGCGGCCGCCCACCCCGCCGCGCTCAGGTGGTTCGGCTCCGCCATCCGGACCACCGCGCCCGGCCGTACCCGCCCGAGCCCGCCCAATTCCCGAGCGTTGAGACAACCGTCCCAGAAGAGCTCCCTGCCCCGCGCCGCCGTCGGGTCATCGCCGTCGGCACGGACGAGCGGCGTCGATCCACAGTCGATGCTAGTCATGCCACGGCACCATAGCTCGACCCCACCACCAAACCCCGGCGAGGCGTCCGTCAGGTCGCGCCGTCAGTTGCCGGTCGCGCCGCCGCTACTGGTCGCGTCGTCGGGTCAGGTCGCGTCGTCGTAGCTGACCCGAGGAGTGGGCGCGGGCAGGGTACCGCCGGTCGTCCGGGCCGGGGGGCTGGCTGGACGGCTTGTCGGGTCAACGGCGGTGGCGACGTCCTTCAACTCCTCGCGCACGCTGGTGACATCGGCCCGCAGGTTGTCGTAGACCCCCTGCAGCGGCTTCCGAATCGCCGCCTCATCCTCCTCGCTGAGCAGGTGCTTACGAACGAACGCCTTCGGATGCAGGTCCTGGAGCTGGATGTCGGTGCCCAGTTCCCGACTCAGGTCAGTGGTGGCGTTGGTCGCCATCCGGCGCAGGTTACGCACCATCCGCAGACCGTCACTGATGACCGAGGGCAGCCGGTCACCGAAGATCAACAGCGCCAGGAGCAACAGCGCACCGATCTCCCACCAGTTCAGGTTGTCGAACACCGCACGACCCTCCCTTCGGCCTCAGCGCAAGCCTACGCACGTCACAGGCTAGCTCGGCAGGGGGCCGAGCGGCTCACTTCGCATCCGCGACCAGGGTCACCGAGGCGTTCCGCCGCGACGTGCCACGCCGGTACTCCACCACCACCACGGAACCGGGTGCGAACTTGCGGACCAGGGCGATCAGGTCCGTCGGCCCGTTCGTCGGCCGCCCGTTGAGCGTGACGATCACGTCATTCGCCCGCAGCCCGGCGCTGGCCGCCGGACCGGAGGGCTCCACCGAGACCAACCGCACCCCCACCCCGGCACCCACACCCCCGCCGCCCACCTGGGCGCCGATCACCGTACGACGGGCCTTGCCGGTGCCGATGATGTCCTGGGTGATCCGCTTGGCCTGGTTGATCGGAATCGCGAAGGCGAGCCCGATGTTGCCGGCCTCCTGCCCCTCGGCGACCAGCGACTTGATCGTGGAGTTGACCCCGACCACCCGGCCGGCACCGTCCACGAGGGGGCCGCCGGAGTTGCCGTGGTTGACCGCCGCGTCGGTCTGGATCGCCGCGTAGTAGCGGGTGGGGCCGCCCGGTTCGCCCGCCTGCATCGTCCGGTCGAGGGCGCTGATGATGCCGGCGGTGACCGTGTTGGCCAGGGAGAGCGGCGACCCGATGGCCAACACCGGATCACCGACCGCGAGCGCTTCCGAGTCACCGAACGCCACCGGACGGAGCCCTTCCTTCGCGACCTTGATGACCGCGATATCGGACTCCGGATCCTGACCGACGAGGGTGGCCGAGGCGGAGCTGCCATCGTTGAAGACCACCGTGGCCGGCCCGGTCGCGCCCGCCACCACATGGTCGTTGGTGATCACGTAGCCGTCGGTGGTGGCGATGAAGCCGGAACCCTCGCTCGTCCCGTCGGGCACCGCCACCCGAACCGTGACCACGCTCGGCAGCACCCGCTCGGCCACCCCGGCGAGCGACTCCGGCCGGCGCTGGGCCAGCTCCGGCGGCTGGATCGGGGCACCACCGAGGACCGGGGCGGTGCCACCGCGGATCGCGAACGCGTAACCGAGCGCACCCCCCAGCGCACCGGCGAGCAGGGCCGTCACCAACGGAATGATCAGCAGGTGCCGCAGTCTGGGACGGGCCGAATCCGGGTCGGTGACCGGCTCCGGCTCGGCGCCGGGAACCGGCGCGGCGGGCACGACCACCGCCGCCGGTGCCATCGGATCCCGCCACGGGTCGGCCAACGCGTCAGACCACCAGGGCGAACCCGGGCCGCCCGGCGGAGGAGGAGCCGACGACGAGCCCGCCGCTGTGGCACCCGTCCCGGGCTGGCGCCGGTCCCAGCCATCGGTCACGTCGCTGCCTCCCACTCGTCCCGGGCCCATCCGTGCCAGCCACGCTCGACCGGTCGCACTCGTTCGGACACCGCCTCCAGGATTGCACGGAAGCCACGGGTGGAGTCATGGCTACCCACCGTGATCGTCGATGTGTGGGACGCGCGGCTGCGCCCCGTGCACATCGCCTCTAGGCTCACAGTGCCCCACTCACCCCTGCGGGGCGCGTTCCGGTCATGCTGCCGCAGCACCCGGAGCCCGCTCTGACCCGAACGCCGTCCGGAGGTGTCCCATCGCCACGGTCGCCAATTCCGGCTCTTCGGCCCAGGCTCTGCAACTCGCCGAGTCATACGTGACCGAGGATCTCGTACTGCGCACCGCCCGCGCCCTCGCCCACGAGATCGGCCTGGAGGCGGTGACCCCCGGTGCGGGTGCCGCCCTGCGGCTGCTGGCCGCCGCGGGCAACGCCCGCGCGGTGGTGGAGATCGGCACCGGCACCGGCGTCAGCGGTGTCTGGCTGCTGCGCGGAATGCGCCCCGACGGGGTACTGACCACGATCGACGGTGAGATCGAGCATCAGCGCATCGCCCGCCGGATCTTCACCGAGGCCGGTTTCCCCGCCGGGCGGAGCCGGATCATCACCGGCCGGGCGCTGGACGTGCTGCCACGCCTCGCCGACGGCGCGTACGACCTGGTGTTCGTTGACACCGAGGCGACTGGCTTCGCCACCTGCGTGGAGGCCGCCCACCGGCTACTCCGACCGGGTGGAGTACTCGCCCTCAACGGCGCCCTGGCCGACGGCCGGATCGCCGACCCCGCCGCCCGGGATGTGGAGACGGTGACCACCCGGGAGACGATCAAGGCGATCCGGGAGTCCGAGTACTGGATTCCCGCCCTGCTCCCGGTCGGCCACGGGCTACTCACCGCGGTGCGCAGCTAGGCATCCGGACGCCCGGATCGCCATCGACCCACGTCAGCCGAGCGTGTCCAGCCAGCGCAGGAGCGAACGGACACCCCAGCCCGTGGCGCCCGGGGTCAACTCCGCGTCCGCCCCTTCCGACCAGGACGGCGCCGACATGTCGACGTGCACCCACCTGTCCCGCAGCTCGCCGAGGAACTCGCGCAGGTAGAGCGCCGCCACCACCGACCCAGCTCCCTGGGCCGGCGCGCTGTAGAGATCGGCGAGATCGCTGCTGAGGTAGTCGACATAGTCGGTCGGCAACGGCATCCGCCACGCCGCTTCACCGGCGGCGTTGACCGCCGCCAACAGGTCCCCGGCGAGACGGTCGTTCTCGCTGTACAGGGCGCCGGTGCGCTTGCCCAGCGCCACCGCGTTCGCACCGGTCAGCGTGGCCAGATCGACAACCAGGTCGGGCTGGTGTTCCCGTACGGCGTAGGCGAGCGCATCGGCGAGGACCAGCCGGCCCTCGGCGTCGGAGTTGGTGGTCTCGCTGGTAACGCCGCCGTAGTGACGGATGATGTCGCCGGGTCGGAACGCGGCGCCGCTGACCATGTTCTCGGCGAGCGGGGCGAGGGTGGTGACCCGGACCGGCAGCCGCCGCATGGCCGCCCCCAGCGTGGCCGCCACCACCGCCGCCGCGCCGGCCATGTCCTTGCGCATGAGCTTCATGCCGTCCCGGGATTTGATCGAGATCCCCCCGGTGTCGAAGGTGATCCCCTTGCCGACCAGCACGACGTGCATCCGCGCCCCGGCCGGCCGCCAGTCCAGCTCGACCAGCCGGGGACCGTTGGCGGAGCCGCTGCCCACCGCGACGATCCCACCGAAGCCCTCGGCGGCCAGCTCATCCGGTTCCCGGACCCGCAGGTGCAGGTCGGGGAGGTCGGCCGCGGCGTCGGCCACCTGCCCGGCGAACCAGCCCGGGTTCTTCACCGACGAGGGCATGTTCACCAGGTCGCGGGCGAGTCGGGTCATCTCCGCGGTGGTGCGGGCGCCCGCGACCACGTCGGCGTACTCCGCTGGATCCGGCACCACCAGGTCAACCGCGGCCAGGGCGGGCGCGGCCTCGTCGGCGCCGAGTCGGAACCGGTACGACGCCAGCAGCAGCCCCTCCACCAGCCCCCGTACGGCTGCTGGGTTGGTAGCCGTAGGTAGCGGGAGCGTGACGTGCTCCCCGCCGGCCGCCGCTCGGGCGAGGGTGGCCCCGGCCGTCCGCCAGGCCGCCTCGTCCCCGGCCCCGATCCCGAACGGGAGCAGGCGGGCCGGCACCCGTTCGGGTCGAAGCTGGGTCCAGGTCTGACCGGCATCGCCGCGCAGTCGCGCGACCGGCAGCAGCGCGGCGAGTTCGTCGGCGACCCCGTCCGGCAGGGCCGCCGCGACGGGCACCGGCTGAGCTGACGGTTCCGCCTCGCCAGCGGGTCGGACGGGCAGGGCCAGGACATCGAGCCGCTCGGGCTCAGCGATGAGACGGATGGCGAGCACGCGACGCCGTACCTTCCAGGAGAAGCCTGCGGAGCGACGTCCGCAGGACAGGAAAAATTCCGCAGGCGGCTGCCGGGTCGGTGGGTCACCTGACGACCAGCGGTGGCCGCCCGGAGTCCCGGGTGGCCACCGACTCGCCGTCCCGTTTTCAGCATGCCTACGACCACCGGCGAGCGAACACCGGTGGATCAGGAGGCGGACGGACCGTCCACGCGAGGCGCGGACGGTCCGTACTCAGCCGGCAGCCGCCCTCAGCGCATCACCGAGCGCGTTGGCCTCGTCCGGAGTCATCTCGACGACGAGCCGGCCACCGCCCTCCAGCGGGACTCGCATGACGATGCCCCGGCCCTCCTTGGTGACTTCCAGCGGACCGTCGCCCGTCCGCGGCTTCATCGCCGCCATGTTGTCTCCCCTCAGACCTGAACCAGGGTCGGTGGGTTGCCCCACAGCCACTTCGCCACGACCACCCGCACCTTCACCGGGGTGTCGACCAACGATTTTCCCTGATGAACACCGCCGGACCCAAACCGAGGCAGTATTGATGTAACAGAACCTAGCTTATCCCGAGAAGGCCTGTCACAATGTGCGGTCATGCAGGCACGGTCAGCACTCTTCGACCTGTACGGTGACCACCTCCGGCCCCGTGGTGGCCGCGCACAGGTCGCTGCCCTGGTCAAGCTGCTGGCACCCCTGGGCATCGCACCGCCAGCAGTACGGACGGCGGTCTCCCGGATGGTGCGCCAGGGCTGGCTCGAACCCCTCCGAATGGTCACCGGGCCGGGCTACGCGATCACGCCGAAAGCCGCACGCCGGTTGGACGAGGCGGCCACGCGGATCTACCGCACCGGCAAAACTGGCTGGGACGGGCGCTTCGACCTGCTCGTCCTGGCGCCACCGACCGCCCGCCGGGAACGGCAGCGCCTCGCCGCGAACCTGAGCTTCCTCGGCTACGGCACGCTTGACGAGTGCACCTGGGTGGCCACCCGACCGGGCGAGGGCGTGGACCTGCTCCTTGACGAGGCAGGTGTGCGCTACGAGCGGTTCACCGCCGCGCACGCCGCCGGCACCCCGGGGGCGATGGGCATCGTCCGCCGCGCCTGGGACCTGGCCGAGATCGGCCGGGCATACGAGCAGTTCGTCACCGAACAACGGGCGCTGCTCGCCGGAGTCACCGTACGCAGTCCCGACGAGGAGGCGTACGCCGCCCGGTTCCGACTCGTGCACGCCTGGCGCACGTTCCTGTTCCGGGACCCACAGCTGCCGCTGGCGCTGCTTCCCGAGCGCTGGCCGGGCACCGCCGCCGGCAGCTTCTTCGACCGCCACGCGGCCCGGCTTCGGCCGGCCGCCGACCGCTACGTCGAGGCCTGTCTCGACGCCGGTAACCGCATCACTGGACAGAAGGGTCATTTGACACCATGACCGAGCCACTCCTCATCGACCGTACCGACGCCGTCGTAACCCTCACCCTGAACCGCCCCAAAGCCATGAACGCGTTCGACACGGCGCTGAAGGAGGCGCTCCGGGACACCCTGGCCGAGCTGGAGAACGACCGGAGCTGCCGAGCGGTGGTGCTGGCCGGGGCGGGCGGTTCGTTCAGTGCTGGTCAGGACCTGCGCGAGCACGTGCGGACGCTGGAGTCCGGCGAGGGCAACCCGCTCGACACCGTGGGAACGCACTACAACCCGATCGTCGCCCGGCTGGCGGGACTGGCCAAACCCGTCGTCGCCGCCGTCGGCGGCATGGCCGCCGGGGCGGGTGCCTCGCTAGCCTTCCTCGCCGACATCCGCGTCGGTGGACCCTCCACCAGCTTCCTCATGGCGTTCGCGAAGGTTGGGCTCGCCGCCGACACCGGCGCCTCGTGGACACTGCCCCGGCTCGTCGGCCACGCCAAGGCTGTCGAGCTGCTGATGCTCGCCGAGCCGGTACGGGCGGCGGAGGCTCACCAGCTCGGCCTACTCAACCGGCTGGTCGCGACCGACGAGGAGGTACTCCCGGCGGCACAGGAGTTGGCCGCCCGACTGGCGGCTGGCCCGACCGTCGCGTACGGGGCAATCAAACGACAGCTCTCCATCGCGGACGCGGGCACTCTCGCCGACGCCCTGGCCGCCGAGGCGCAGGCTCAGTCGATCTGCGGCGCCACCGCCGACCACCGGTCTGCCACCATGGCCTTCGTCGCCAAGCAGAAGCCGGTCTTCGAGGGCCGCTGACAGTGCCGGGCTCCGCCCCCGGTCAGTCGTCCTCCTCCGGGTCCTGGTTGGCCTCCGCACCGAGGACGAACGCCTGCATGGCCAGCTCGTCACCGGACGGCCAGACGAATGCGGGTAGCTCGCCGGGGCCCAGTTCCTGCACGTAGGCCCAGAACTCCCGAACCGCCTCCGCCGGCGACACGGCCTCGATCGGCAGGTTGAGACTGACCATCCAGGACTGCCGCGGCGGGGGCGGGCCGAGTTGGTCGGCCAGCGCCTGGAAGGCCATCGGGTCCAGCGGGGTGACCGGCCCATCGACCATCAGGGATTCGGCCGACACCGGCGTGTCGAAAGACCGTCGGGTGTAGGTGATCACCAGCCGCGGCTCGACCTGATCCGTGCGCGGGCCCTCCGGGCGCAGGTCGCCGATGTCGGTGACCCGACCCAGCGCGACCAGCCTCGACGGCGCATCGGCGAGCACCGCGACCTGGTCGCCGAGGCGCGGCCGGGTTCCCTCGGCACCGACTAGCTCGAACGTGTCATGGTGCACGAGCCGCTCGGCCTCGTACCGCCCCGGTGGCAGCAGCACCGCCCAGGTGTCCGCGCCGTCGGTACGGGGTGTCCGGTCGGTCCGGTCCGCGGTGTCCGTCGTCATGCACTCCATCCCATCACGTCGCCACCGCCAGCTGGCACGTGGCAACCAACGAGATGGTCGTCGACCATGCCGGTGGCCTGCATCAGTGCGTACGCGGTGGTCGGGCCAACGAACCGGAAGCCCCGCTTCTTCAACGCCTTCGCCATCGTGGTGGACTCCACGGTCAGCGCCGGCACCTGCGCGAACGAGGCCGGTCGGGAGCGCCGCGGTGGCGGCGCGTACGACCAGAGCAGGGCGGAGAGACCGGCCGGAAGTTCCAGCGCGACCCGCGCGTTGGAGATCGCCGCCTCGATCTTGGCCCGGTTGCGGACGATGCCGGTGTCACCGAGCAGCCGGGCGACGTCCGCCGCGGAGAACGCGGCTACCGACTCGATCCGAAACCCGTCGAACGCCTCCCGAAACGCGGCCCGCTTCCGCAGGATGGTCAGCCACGACAGCCCGGACTGGAACGCCTCCAGCGTCACCCGCTCGTAGAGGGCGTCGTCGCCATGCAGCGGGCGGCCCCACTCGGTGTCGTGGTAGACGGCGTAGTCGGGCGTGCCCGCCCCCCAGGCACAGCGAGGCGAACCGTCAGCGCCGATCACGAGGTCAGTCACGCGTCAACGCTACGGCACCCCACCGACGCACCGACACGCCCGGCCGGGGCAGATCAGGGAAGACGGCCCTGTTCCACCCGCCGCCCGAATCGCCGGAGGGCCCGCGTCAGGCCGACCTTCGATCCCGGCCACAGGAAGGGCCACACCACCCGTCCGGCCGCCCCGCCCGGCAGTTGGAACCACTCGTGCCAGACGACCTGGGTCCGCTCTCCGGCCAACGGGGTGCACCGCAGCACGCCGGGGCCGCGCAGTAGCTTCCCGCAGTGAACCACGCGCACCTCGTACGGTGCGTCTACCCGGACCACCCGCATCTCGTCGCGGAGGGTGGCCGGCCCGACCGCGGTGACCGCCTCGACCAGGCTGCCCTCGCCACCGTCCCCCTCGACCACCCGGACCTGGGTGAAGGGGATCCACTCGCTCTGTCGTTCCCAGGAGACGAGCGCCGCGAAGACCCGCTCGGCCGAAGCGTTGACGATCACCGCGGCGGTAACCTCGCCGGCTCCCGGCCGCGCCACCTCGCGCAGGTCAGCGCGGTCCGGGGTGGCCCGCTCCTCGGCGCCGTCCCCCACCGTCACACCGACTCCGAGCGGGCTGCCGAGTCCGCCGCGCCCGGCCCGGTCCGGTCCGCCGAGCCAGCCGTGCTCTCGCCGCCGGACCGAGCCTCGGGACCGGACTGGGTCTCGTCAACGGTTTGCGCTTCGGAACGTCGCCCGACCTCGCCACCGAGGCGGGCCTCGTCCGCCGACTCGTCAGCGGTCTCGGCAGCCGGTGGTCGGGACCGCTGCGCCACGCCATCGGGCGGGTCAGCGGTGGCCCCGGAGTGCGCTCCGGCGGCCTGCCTGCGGGCGCGCAGCAGCGTCTCCGCATCGGCGTTGCGCCCCTCACGCAACGCGGTGACCTCTGCCTCCAGCACCCCGATCAGCTCCGTCTTGTAGCCAATGTCGTACGCCGCCCGGCGCAACGCCTGGTCGACCTGAGCCATGCGGTACCCGCGCAACGCGGTGTCGAACCGCACCTGGCCAATATCGGACTCGCACAGCGGGCGAGTGCTGGGCAGGGGCACCGCTGCCCCGTCCGGCTCGACTGGCGCAAGACCCGAATCCCGGTCGGTGACCAGCACCGCCACGCCGAAGACCACCGCCGCGACGGTGAGCGCCGCGACCAACAGGAGCAGAACCTGACCCATGCACCAGATCGTGGCATGTCAACCGGGCGGGGGCGACCCCACCACCCCGGATCCCCGGTGAGCAGGCGAATCGACCACCGGTCCGGCCGACTCGGTGGGCACCGACTAGCGTCGGGACGGCCGGGAGGTCCGGCGACACCCTCAGGAGGCGGGATGGCGAACGCGCTGCGGCTCGGCCGACGTACCTTCGGCCCAGGTGAGCTCGGAGTCATGGCGATCGTCAACCGCACCCCGGACTCGTTCTTCGACCGGGGCGCGACCTTCGGGCAGGAGAGCGCGCTGCGCGCGGTGGAACGCGCGGTCGCCGAGGGCGCCGACATCATCGACATCGGCGGGGTCAAGGCCGGCCCCGGCGCCGAGGTCGATGTGGCCGAGGAGATCCGCCGGACCGTGGCCACCATCGCCGCGGTCCGCGCCGCCTTCCCCGACGTGGTCATCTCGATCGACACCTGGCGGGCCGAGGTGGCCGTGGCGGCGGTGGCCGCCGGTGCGGACCTACTGAACGACACGTGGTCCGGCACCGATCCAGCGCTGGCTCGGGTCGCGGCGGAGACCGGCGCCGGGCTGGTCTGCTCGCACGCGGGCGGGCTGACCCCGCGTACCCGGCCGCACCGGGTCGGCTACGACGACGTGCTGGCGGACGTGGTGGCGACCGTGACCGGCCTCGCCGAGCGGGCGGTGTCGCTGGGGGTACGGCCCGACGGCATTCTGATCGACCCGGCCCACGACTTCGGTAAGAACACCCACCACTCCCTGGAGCTCACCCGCCGCCTCGACGAACTCGCCGGGACCGGCTGGCCGCTGCTGGTCGCCCTGTCGAACAAGGACTTCATCGGCGAGACCCTGGACCTGCCAGCCGTCGAACGGTTGGAAGGCACCCTCGCCGCCACCGCGATCTCCGCCTGGCTGGGCGCCCGGGTGTTCCGGGCGCACCAGGTCCAGGCGACCCGCCGGGTCCTGGACATGGTGGCCACCATCCGCGGCGACCGCCCGCCCGCGTCCACCCGGCGCGGCCTGGCGTAACGCTCACCGTGGGCCCCGACTTGGCGTCGCCGGACGGTCAGGTCCAGCGCAGGATGTTCTTCCGCCACGCGTAGAGGATGCCCAGCGCCAGCACCGCCACGAAGATCGCCATCTCCACGACGGTGACCAGCCCGTAGCCACGCCGGTTGAAGATCACAGCCCAGGGGAAGAGGAACACCGCCTCGACCGCGAACAGCACATACAGGTAGGCGTACACGTAGTAACGGATCTGGGCCTGGGCCCAGTCACCGCCGACCGGGTCCAGCCCGCACTCGTAGGCAGCGCGCTTGCCAGGTGGCTCGGCAGGGCGGGCGGGGCGCAACACCCGGTTGGCCGAGAAGGCCGTCACGAAGAAGAGCAGACTGGCGAGGAGCAGGAGCCCGAGCGTCGCGTAGGAGCCCAGGTAACCGGTCACGGTGGCTCAGACTACCGGTCCGGCCCCGGGCCCGCATCCGTCGAGCCGTGGACGACGACGAGGGCCGGCCCCTGGTGGGGCCGGCCCTCGTCGGTTGGTTGGGGGTCAGCTGGTGGAGTAGCCGCGGGTGGCGATCCAGTCGGCGAGGGCTTCGGTGGTGATCCAGTACTCGGCGGTGTTCGGGTTCGCCGAGTCGGCGATCTTCACCTGGTCGCCGGCGTCGCGGTAGCCGTTGACGGCGATGTAGTGGCCGCCGGCGAAGGAGTGGCTCTCGCCGTTGGTGTCGGTGGCGGTGCCGGCGATGTTGGCCACGACGGCGCGGCCGTCGTCGACGGTGCGGATGATGTCTTCGCGCAGGGTGTCGGTCTGTGTGGTGTCGGCCTCGGGGGTGGAGATCTCGACGCTGCGGTACACGTCGCTGCCGGTTTCGGTGTTCA
>NZ_AZWO01000093.1 GCF_000514775.1 Salinispora pacifica CNR114
ACGACTACCTGATCTCGCTCATCCGCACCGCGGCCCCGCGGCTGCCGGCGCGCTGCTCGCCTGGCTGGCCTCGACGGCGGGCATCGTCCTCGACGCCGACTCGTCCACCGCCCTCACTGCCGGGGCGGTGGCGCTGGCGATGGCCGGCTACTACGCCCTCGTCCGAGTCGCCGAGGCACGCTGGCCACGGCTGGGCGTGCTGCTGGGCACACCGGCAGCACCCACGTACGAGGCGCCGGGGCGGTAGGGTCGTCGATGCGGTGCCGCCGGTGACGTCCCGGCCGGCGCCGACCACCAAACATGTGCGCCCCGCCCGGCTGTGAGGCCAGGCGGGGCGTTTCGTCGTGTCGGGCCATCCGAGACACGCTCTTTAGCTGGGCTCAGGCAGAAAACAGGGCCTGGCAGCTACCCGGACCGGACTCACACCGGCAGGCGACGACGAGCTTACGACTCCAGATGAGCTACACACTCACACCTCCAGGTCCGCTGACGCACGAATCATCGAGGCTAGAGAGTCACATCACATATGAATTTAGGATCACAGCGCGTGATTAGGCGAATCGCCCTGACCTCTAGGTTTACTGGCACGCGACTACGTGTTGCTACTGTTCGTGAAAGAATAGAAAAAGTTAACTACTCAATGTGAGTATTGGCAGCGTGGTGCATCAGCGGTGATGCCCTGCAGGGGTCGAGTCGTTGATGTCGCAGGATCTACCCCTTGTTACCGAAAGTAAGTTTCTGTTACGATTGGTCGCGGGTTGCCTGAGTAGCGTCCTTTCTCGCAGGGCGCTGGCGCCCCTTACGGTCCAATATGGCGCAACCTCGTCACTAAGGAAAGGAAGTAGGTGCTTTAGATATGAAACCCTGGCACGCTTCGGCCCTAGTGGTCGTTGCCATCTTGGTCGTGTCCATACTTTGGCTAGTAAAAAAATTCAAAGATGGGCGTAGCGGGCGCCAATAGCGCGGAAATGTTTCTAAACTTGGGATAGACATACTTCGGAAGCCTCTTGTGATAGCAACAATGACATTGGTTGCATCGCTAGGTTCATCCTTGATTGGGGGTGCGCCAGCCGCCGCCGATCCGCAGGTGTGGAGGTGAGACGGCCCATTCGCTGGCTGTGGCCATCCCCATTGGGAAGCTTTGCGCAAGGGGGAGACTACTGCTAGGTGGTGGATGTCCGCAGGTTTCCTGCGGACAGGCTGCGGACGGCGAACTCGACACGCCTAGCCAGGTGTTCTGTTCTGTTCCGGTCGTCTCCGCGATGGCCTGTACGCCTTCGTACGCCTCAAGTGCGGCGCTGACGTCGCCGAGTTCGGCCAACGTCGCCGCGAGGTCAAATCTGTAGGGGACGGTCCATGCCGCACCTTTCGCGTACGGCGGCAATCCGTGCAGGCCAGTGCGAAGGTGCTCG
>NZ_AZWO01000094.1 GCF_000514775.1 Salinispora pacifica CNR114
TCAACCAACAACAGCCGGTCCGGGTTCTCGGCCTGCGCCGAGCGGAGCAGCCCCCACACCGCCGCGCCGGCCAGGTCGGTCACATCATCGCCGACAGCGTGTCGGGTGAGCACCGCCAGCCGGTGGGTGTTCGAGCCGGCCAACCACTCCTGTACCAGGCCGAGCACCCGATTCACCTCGTCGTGCACCGCCGACGGGCCGGCGACGTCCCCGCCGAGTCCGGCGGTCAGCACCAGCAGTGCGGCGGCGGTCGCTCCGTCCCGGGCGAGTGGGTCGGCGATGGGCACCCCCTGGGCGGCGCCGGTGGGGGCGAGCTCGGGCCGAACGGCCGGGTGGTAGGCCCAGTCAGGATCGGTCAGCGCCGCGGACGTGTCGATCTCCTGCCAGGTGAGGTCGAACAGCGCGTCGGAGGTGCCACCGGTCTGGTGCGCCTGGACCGGCCGCAGGACCAGCGAATCAATCGTGGCGACGGGGGCGCCGACCGCGTCGGCGACCACCACCCGGACCCCGGAGCCGACCGGGGTGAGCCGGATCCGTACACCGGCCGCGCCAGTGGCGTGCAGGGTGATGCCCGACCAGGCGAACGGCAGCCCGCGGAAGGTGTCACCGTCGGCGAGGCCGAGGGTGTGCAGACCGGCGTCGAGCACCGCGGGGTGCAGGCCGAAGTCGTCGGCCTCCACGTTCTCGGGGAGGTTCACCTCGGCGTAGAACTCGTCGTCGCGTCGCCACACCCGGCGCAGACCTCGGAAGACCGGGCCGTAGGCCAGGCCGCCGGTGGCGAGGTGGTGGTAGAGGTCGTCGGTGGACACCGGTTCGGCACCGGTGGGCGGCCATTCGGCTAGGACGGTTCCGGCGCTACGGCGGCCGGTGGTGAGCAGGCCGCTGGCGTGCCGGGTCCACTGGGCGTCGGTGTCGGCGCTGCGGGCGTACACCTGGACGGAGCGGGCCGGGCCGGCGTCGGCGGCACCGACGACGACCTGGAGTTGGACGGCGCCGCGTTCGGGCAGCACCAGCGGGGTCTCAATGGTCAACTCATCGACGGTTTCGGCGCCGACCTGGGCACCGGCGTGCAGCGCGAGCTCGACGTAGCCGGTGCCGGGGAAGATCACCGCGCTGTTGACGACGTGGTCGGCGAGCCAGGGGTGCCGGTCGAGGGAGAGCCGTCCGGTGAGGACGGCGCCGTCGGCGTTGGCGAGGGTGACCGCCGCGCCGAGCAGCGGGTGGTCGGCGGAGTCCAGACCCATCGCGGTGACATCACCAGGATCAGCCGGAGCATCGAGCCAGTAGCGCTGGTGTTGGAAGGCATACGTCGGCAAATCCACCCGCCGCCCACCCCCACACACCACACCCCAATCCAAATCCACACCCGACAC
>NZ_AZWO01000095.1 GCF_000514775.1 Salinispora pacifica CNR114
CTGCTCGACCAAGGCGTGGGCCTGCTGGAATGCGCCCGCCGCCTGCAGCTATCCCTGAACACCGTCAAACGCTACGCGCGAGCCGACCGGCCCGAACGGATGCTCCGCGTACCTAAATACCGTGCCAGCCTCGTCGACCCCTACCGCGAACACCCAATACTCCATGGCCGTGCGGTTGACATCACCGCTGAGTTCGTAGGTCGGATGGGTCACCATGAGGTAGCTGCCTGACGGCAGAGCCCCCATCCCCCGGCGCACAATCCGCTGTGCCTAGGCATCGTCGAGGACAAAGTTCAGAATGCCGAGCATCAGGACCCCGACCGGCCTATGGAAGTCGAGCGTAGCCGCGGCGGCGTGCAGAATTCGGTCCGGGTCCCGAATGTCGGCCTCGACGTAGCCGACCGGCTCCCCGGGGCCCGCCGGTCAGCAGCGCACGGGCGTGCACGAGGACGAGCGGGTCGTTGTCCACGTACACGACCCGGGACTCGGGTACGCGCTCCTGCGCCACGCTGTGGGTGTTGTTCGCGGTCGGGAGTCCGGTGCCGATGTTAAGGAACTGGTGGACGCCGGCGTCAACGAGGAACCGCGCCACCCGGGCGAGGAACTCCCGGTCCGCCCGGGCTACCGCGACGATGTCTGGGAACATGTCCCGCACCCGCGTTCCCACGACACAGTCAGCCTCGAAGTTGTCCTTGCCGCCGAGCCACCGCAGCCCTCATGCCTCCGTGCTGCTTGATTTGTTGGACGACCTCGCTGGGGCCCTCAAATTCGGCTGGATCCCTGTACCTCCGTGTCAGTACCCCGACGTCCGAGCACCCACGGAGCACTTCCCGAGATCATCGGCTTGGCCGAATCGTGGGGCTGTGACGGTGTGTCGGCTCCGAGTTGTCGGGTTAGGCCGCGGACGTCGATTGGCGGCTTGTTGTCTACGGCGGTGCCCTGCACGCCTTCCACCACCCACCGATGGGGGCTGACCAGACTGTGCTTCCCGGCGTCGGGTACCACCAGCGGTACGCGCAGCGGGCCTGGCTCGACATCGTGGCCCGGCTGGCGGAGTGCCTTCACGCACCGGAGGACGTCGACCTGCGTCACTAGCGCTACCAGGGCCTGTGTCGAAGTCGGCGGTGGTGCCTTAGCGGACGTCGTGGCGGTTGCCGCCGGTCAGGGCCGGCTGGACCGACCGTCGCCGTGTCATTTCGGCGGTGTGCCGGCATCGCCGATGTCCACCAGGCCGTCCACTAAGGGATGTCTCGTAACCCTGATGTCCGTCTGTTAGGGACAGTCGTGCAGGATGTTCGGGGTGCAGGTGATCACGTCAACCCGCCCGGAATG
>NZ_AZWO01000096.1 GCF_000514775.1 Salinispora pacifica CNR114
TCAACCAACAACAGCCGGTCCGGGTTCTCGGCCTGCGCCGAGCGGAGCAGCCCCCACACCGCCGCGCCGGCCAGGTCGGTCACATCATCGCCGACGGCATGCCGGGTGAGGACGACGAGCGGGGCGGTCGTGGTCTCGGCCAGCCAGCGCTGGGCGATCGCCAACACCCGGTTCACCTCGGCGTGCACGTCGTCGGTGCCCCCCGCCGGCAGCACCACCAGCTCGGTCGGGCCATCGCCGTTCCCCGGGCCGGTGGTCGGAGTGAGGCCGTCGTCGGTGGGGGCCGGGGCGGTGTCACGGTGCCAGGTCCACGTAGGGGTGGTTCCGGTCGCGGTGCGGCTGAGGGGACGCCAGTCGAGACCGAAGAGCGCGTCGGAGACACCGGTGGCCGTAGTGACCTGCACCGGGCGGAGCACCAGCGACCGCACGCTCGCGACAGGTGCACCGACGGCATCGGCGACCGCGATCCGGATGCCGGTGTCAGACAGGGTGAGCCGTACCCGGAGACTGGTGGCACCGGTGGCGTGCAGTGCCACGCCCGACCAGGCGAACGGCAGACCTCGGTGGGTGTCCTGGTCAGCTCGGGTGAGGGCGTGCAGGCCGGCGTCGAAGAGCGCCGGGTGCAGACCGTAGCCGTCGGTCTCCGCACCGTCGGGGAGATCGACCTCGGCGTAGAGTTCGTCGCCGGTCCGCCAGGCGCGGCGCAGGCCCTGGAAGGTGTGGCCGTAGTCGAGTCCGCCAGCCGCGAGGTCGTCATAGAGCCCGGTCAGGGGCAGCGGTTCGGCATCGGCGGGCGGCCACTCGGTGAGGTCGACGCCGGGGTTGTCGCTGGCGGTCAGGACTCCGGTCGCGTGCCGGGTCCACGGGGCGTCGTCGTGTTCGCGGGAGTGCACCCCGACGGCGCGGCTGCCGGTCGGGTCGGGCGCCTCCACCGCGAGCTGGACCTCGACGCTGCCGCTGTCCGGTACGACGAGCGGCGCGTGCAGGGTCAGCTCGTCGAGCAGGTCGACGCCGACCTGGTCGCCGGCGTGGAGGGCGAGTTCGACCAGCCCGGTGCCGGGGAACACGACGGTGCCGCCGACCGAGTGGTCGGCGAGCCATGGGTGGGTGGCCAGGGACCAGCGGCCGGTGAAGACGACGCCGTCAGTGTTGGCCAACGGCACCGCGGCGTCGAGCAGGGGGTGGGTGGCGGCAAGCAGCCCAGCGCCGACAAGGGCCGGGTCGTAGAGCCAGTAGTGCTGGTGTTGGAAGGCATACGTCGGCAAATCCACCCGCCGCCCACCCCCACACACCACACCCCAATCCAAATCCACACCCGACACCC
>NZ_AZWO01000097.1 GCF_000514775.1 Salinispora pacifica CNR114
TATGCGTCGCATTCGGCGCAGGTGGAGTTGATTGAGCAGCGGTTGTTGGAGGTGTTGGCGGGGGTGGCGCCTCGGTCGTCGAGTGTGCCGTTCTATTCGACGGTGACCGGGGGTGTGGTGGACACCGTGGGGTTGGATGCCGGTTATTGGTTTGCGAATTTGCGGCGGAGGGTGCGGTTTGAGGAGGCGACCCGGGTGTTGCTCGGGGCGGGGATGCGGGTGTTTCTGGAGTGCAGTGCGCATCCGGTGTTGACGGTGGGTATTGAGGAGACTGCTGCGGATGTGGGTGTTGAGGTCGCGGCGGTGGGTTCGTTGCGTCGGGGTGAGGGTGGGTGGCGTCGGTGGCTTGTCTCGGTGGGTGAGGCGTTTGTGCGGGGGGTGGGGGTGGACTGGTCGTCGGCGTTGCCGGTCCGGCCGCGTGGTGAGGTGTTGTTGCCTACGTATCCGTTCCAGCGTCGGCGTTATTGGATCAACGCTACTGGTGGTGTTGCGGATCTTGGCTTGGCTGGTCTGGGCTCCGCTGGGCACCCGTTGTGGGGGGCTGCGGTGACCATGGCGGAGTCGGGGGAGGTGTTGTTCACTGGTCGGTTGTCGTTGGATGCGCATCCGTGGTTGGCCGACCATGCTGTTTCGGGCAGGGTGTTGCTGCCGGGTGCTGGTTTTGTTGAGCTGGTTCTGCATGCGGGTGACCATGTCGGTTGTGGTCGTGTGGAGGAGTTGACGCTGCACGCGCCGTTGTTCCTGCCTGAGCAGGGTGCCGTCCAGGTGCAGTTGCTGCTCGGTGTGGCTGACGACGCCGGCCGTCGTCCGGTCAGTGTGCACGCCCGGTCGGAGCACGCGGATCCGGACCTGCCGTGGACCCGGCATGCGGCCGGCATCCTCTCGGCTGAGGTCATCGATCCAGGTTTTGACCTGACTGTGTGGCCGCCGTTGGGGGCGGTGCCGGTGTCGACGGCGGGGTTGTATGACGATCTGGTGGCTCAGGGTTATGAGTATGGTCCGGTGTTTCAGGGTGTGCAGGCCGCGTGGCGGGTCGGTGAGGTGGTGTATGCGGAGGTTGCTCTTCCGCAGGAGGCGTTTGTGGAGGCGGGTCGGTTCGGTGTGCATCCGGCGTTGTTGGATGCGGCGTTGCAGGCGGTGGGGATTGGTGAGCCGGTGCCGGCGGATCGCGGGCCGTACCTGCCGTTTGCGTGGGCGGATGTCGCACTTTTTGCCACCGGTGCCACCGCCCTGCGGGTGAAGATCACCTCGGCCGGTCCGGAGGCGGCTACCTTGCACCTGGCTGATCCCGAGGGAAGTCCGGTAGCTGTTGTTGG
>NZ_AZWO01000098.1 GCF_000514775.1 Salinispora pacifica CNR114
GCGGGCGAACAACCGCCAACACCGGGCGTTGGGCTGCCGACCCGTGGACCGGTGGGACGCCGATCGGGCCGCGATGCTGTCGCTGCCGCCGGTCGCGCCGATGGTTGGCTGGCGGCAGAGCACCCGGCTGCCCCGGGATCATTACGTCCGGTTGGACAGCAACGACTACTCGGTGCACCCGGCGGCGGTGGGCCGACGGGTGCACACCGTCGCCGACGCCGACCGGGTGCAGGTGTTCTGCGAGAACCGCCTCGTCGCCCGGCATGACCGGTGCTGGGCCAAGCATCAGAGCATCACCGATCCCGCTCACCGCCAGGCCGCCGCCGATCTGCGAACAGCAGCCCGGCAGACACCAGCGGCGGCGGGCAGCATGCAGGTGGAGCACCGCCAGTTGGCCGATTACGACCGCATGTTCGGCCTCGATGTTGAGGTGGCCGCCTGATGGCCACCAAAACCAGCCGCAACGTCGCATCGGAGATCACGTTCCTCACCCGCGCACTCAAGGCGCCGTCTCTCGCTGCCTCCGTCGAGAGGTTGGCGGAGCGAGCCCGAGCGGAATCGTGGACGCATGAGGAGTTCCTCGCCGCCTGCCTGCAACGCGAAGTCGCCGCCCGGGAGGCTCATGGCGGTGAGGGCCGTATCCGGGCCGCCCGCTTCCCGGCCCGCAAGAGCCTGGAGGAGTTCGACTTCGAGCACCAACGCTCTCTGAAGCGAGAAACGATCGCCCACCTCGGCACTCTCGACTTCATCACCGGCCGGGAGAACGTGGTGTTCCTGGGCCCGCCCGGCACCGGCAAGACGCACCTGTCCATCGGCCTGGGGATCCGGGCCTGCCAGGCCGGACACCGGGTCGCGTTCGCCACCGCCGCCGGATGGGTGTCCCGCCTCGCCGACGCCCACCACGCCGGCCGCCTGCAAGACGAACTCGTCAAACTCGCCCGGATCCCGCTACTGATCGTCGACGAAGTCGGCTACATCCCCTTCGAAGCCGAAGCCGCGAACCTGTTCTTCCAACTCGTGTCCAACCGCTACGAACGAGCCTCACTGATCGTCACCAGCAACAAACCCTTCGGCAGGTGGGGCGAGGTCTTCGGCGACGACGTCGTCGCCGCAGCCATGATCGACCGCCTCGTCCACCACGCCGAAGTCATCTCCCTCAAAGGCGACAGCTACCGACTCAAAGACCGCGACCTCGGCCGCGTCCCCGCAGCCACCAAGACCAACAACTAAAGATCAACCAAACCAAGGTGGTCCAGCTTCAGCCGGACCACGGTGGTCAAGTTTGGGGCGGTGTTGACAC
>NZ_AZWO01000099.1 GCF_000514775.1 Salinispora pacifica CNR114
CCAGCGCCGGCGGTCCACCGTCGGCGAGGATCTAAACTTCCACTTCACCCCACGCTTGCGGGTCTTTCTCGGCCAGCGCTGACGGTCCACCGTCGGACGTTCCGGCAACTTGGTATGTAGGTTTCAGCGGCTGGGAACGGTCGCTGAAGGTCAAGGCGAAGGCGTTCAACACGGGCTTCCAGCGCATCGTCCATCGGGTTCTGCCTGCTCCGGTAGGGTCCAGGGAGCGAGTCACCAGGTACAGACACTTCAACGCGGCCTGCTCGACGCCCCTGTGTTTGGTCAAGCAAGCGTTGGCCCGACGACCCCGATTATAGTCCTGAAGATTTCGCGGGCGAGGTAGCGCTTCAGGCAGCGGAGGATCTCGCGTTTCGTTCGGCCTTCGGTGGTTGGTCGCTGGACATAGGCACGGGTGCCGCGGGTCTGCACGGAGTCTGGTCAGGGCGTTCGATCAACTACAGAACACAGCCGCTATCAGCGCCCCGGCGACCAGGTACGGACCAAAGGCAATGCTGTGCGCACGGCGCAGCGCCAGGCGTGCTAGCGCTTCGGGTACGGCGAGCACGAAGGGCAGTAGGCCGCCGAGGAACACCGCAGGCCAGCTGATGGCACCCAATGCCGCACCGAGCAGCGCGGCCAGCCGCACGTCGCCCAGGCCCATTCCGCTGCCCGCCACGATGACCAAGGCCAGGTATAGGCCGCCAAGCGCAGCCGCGGCGAGCGTGGCGGTGACCAGCATTTGAGCCTGGCCCGTGATCGCTGCCTCACCGGCCAGCACAGTGCCGACGGCGAGAGCGGCGATGCTTATCACGAGCGTAGGCAGCCTGCGGATCGCGACGTCAACGGCGGCGAGCAGCACGCCGTTGTGCATCACCACCAACCACACCGCGAGCAGGGGCAGGCCGCCGCGGGCGTCGCGCAGGAGCCAAGCGAGGCCGCCGGAGGCGACAGCCATCCCGATACCGCACAGCGCGGACACCGTTGTTCGCACGTTCCTGGCCGCCGCCGAGGTGTCCCCTTCGGCCGCGCCCAACTTCGACGGGCCCGCGGTCACCGCCGGCTTGGTCGCCAGCCGCGTGTACGCGTGCGGCAGCGTCAGGCCGGCAAGTGCGCCGCCGGAGAGCACCAGCCCCAGTGTGTCGGCTCCGCCTGAAAACTGACCACGTGGTTCCGGCTGAATCGGGATCACCTCCTGAAGCATCGGGAGGTGCTGAGCGTGGAGGACTGGGCA
>NZ_AZWO01000100.1 GCF_000514775.1 Salinispora pacifica CNR114
CATCGAGACCGGTCTCACCCAACGGCACCTCCGGACGCAACACGCCGGCAGCGTGGAAGACCGCGGTCAGGTCCTCACCCAGATCGGCCAACAACCCAGCAACCGCCTCGCGATCAGCCACATCACAAGCAACAACCTCAACACCTGGAAGCCGGGACACCACATCCGCCGCACCCGGAGCGTCCATCCCCCGCCGACTGGCCAACACCACCCGATCCGCGCCATCGGCGAGCAACCACTCCGCGACATGCCCGCCAATACCACCGGTACCACCGGTCACCAGGACCGTGCCGGTAGGCCGCCAACGGCGTTCGGGGATGCCGACGGCGGGCCAGCGGACCATCCGCCGGGCCAGCACTCCGGCAGTACGGATGGCGACCTGATCCTCGCGGCCGTCGGCGAGCACGTCCACGAGCCGCTCGACCTGGTCGTCGGTCCAGTCGGTGGGCAGGTCGACCAGGCCGCCCCAGGAGTGCGGGCTCTCCAGGGACAGGACGGTGCCGAGGCCCCAGAGGGCGCCCTGCGCGGGGTGCGGCAGGTCCTCGAACCGATCGATGGCGGCGCCACCAGAGGTGAGGCACCAGATCCGCCCCACGAAGCCGGTGGTGGTGAGCGCTTGCAGCAGCGTCACGGTGTCGGTGACCCCGACGGAGAGACCGGCGTCGGTGTCGTCGGCGGTGTCATCGAGGGCGAGCAGGGACACCACCCCGGCCGGGCTGTCCCCGGCGGGCAGGTCGGTGCCGGCAACGGTGACGACGTCAGCGCCCCGGGCAGCCAGCCCGCCGGCGACGGCCCCAACCCGCGCGTCGTCGGTCAACGTCGCCGGCACGACGAGCCACCAGGCACCGGTCAGCTCCCCGCCGGTGGGCACGTCGGTGGAGCGCCACACCACTCGGTAGCGCCAGCCATCGAGGGTGGACGCGTCCCGGTGCCGCGAGTGCCAGGCGGTGAGGCCGGGCAGGACCTCGTTGACGATGTCGGGGGCGACGCCGAGACCGTCGGCGAGCCGGCTGGTGTCACCCCGGCCGACGGCGTCCCAGAACCCGCCGTCGGTGCCGTTGGTGGCGGCGCCGACGGTGCGGTCGGGCTCGATCCAGTAGTGCTGGTGTTGGAAGGCATACGTCGGCAAATCCACCCGCCGCCCACCCCCACACACCACACCCCAATCCAAATCCACACCCGACACCC
>NZ_AZWO01000101.1 GCF_000514775.1 Salinispora pacifica CNR114
ACCAGGGTCGCCGGCAGCCGCAGCCCGGTAGCGGCGTTAAGCCGATTACGCAACTCCACCGCCGCAAGAGAATCAAAACCAAAGTCCCGAAACGCCCGCTCCGGCTCCACAGTGGCAGCACTGTCATGACCAAGAACCCCAGCCACATTGGCCCGCACCAAATCCAGCAGCATCCGATGCTGATCATCCACACCGAGAACAGCCAACTGCCGCTGAAGAGCAGAACCACCGACCGGAACGACCCCACCACCCGCCGCCCGACGAGCCGGCAGCCGCACCAAGCCCCGGAAGAGCGCCGGCATCTGCTGACCCTGAACACGCAACGCAGCCAAATCCAACCGAATCGGCACCAACACCGACTCGTCGGCCCCCACCGCCGCATCAAACAACGCCAAACCCCGCTCCGCACCAAGCGGCAAAACACCAGAACGCGCCATCCGAGCCACCTCGGCATCACCCAAATGCGCCGTCATCCCACTACGCTGCTCCCAGAACCCCCACGCCAACGACACCCCCGGCAAACCAAGAGCCCGCCGCAACCCAGCCAACGCATCCAAAAACACATTCGCCGCAGCATAATTACCCTGACCAGAACCATCCACCACCCCCGCAGCCGAAGAAAACAAAACAAACGCCGCCAACCCCCGATCACGAGTCAACTCATGCAAATGCCACGCCGGCGCCGCCTTAGCCCGCCACACCACATCCAACTGCGCCTCAGTAAAACCAGCCACCGTACCGTCATCCAACACACCAGCGGTATGCACCACCGCACTCAACCCCGGAACACCATCCAACAAAACAGCAACAGCATCCCGATCAGCCACATCACAAGCAACCACCTCCACCACCGCACCACACCCGATCAACTCATCACGCAACTCCACCGCACCCGGCGCCGCCAAACCCCGCCGAGAAACCAACACCAAATCCCGAACCCCATGCACAGCCACCAAATGCCGAGCAACCAACGCACCCAACACACCAGTACCACCAGTAACCAACACCGTGCCCCCAACCCGCCACACACCACCA